>CAWJFP010000041.1:0-122424 GCA_963842155.1 uncultured Pseudomonadota bacterium | reverse complement strand
GATTCGGCCGCGCGCGCCTGGCGCGAATTGCCGAAGCTCGAGAAGGAGCACAGCGCCACGCGCGGCTCGTGGCCGAGCTGGCGCGCCTTGGCCGCCGCCTGCTGCGCGATGTCGGCGAGCTGGTGCGGGGTGGGGCGCTCATGCACCTGGGTGTCGGCGATGAGGACGGTGCGCCCGCGCGCTACCACGACCGAGAGGCCGAACACGAGCTGGCCTTCGGCCGGATCGATCGCCTGCATGATGTCCTCGTAAGCCGTGGCGAAGTTGCGCGTGAGGCCGGTCACCAGCCCGTCCGCCTCGCCCAGCGCCACCATGCAGGCGGCGAAGACGTTGCGGTTCTGGTTCACCATGCGCTGGCAGTCGCGCTCGAGGAAGCCCTGGCGCTGGAGCCGCTTGTAGAGATAGTCCGTATAGCGCTCGTTGAGGCGGCTCAGCCGCGCATTGTGGATCTCGATGGGCTCGACGCCCGCGAGCCCCGCCGCCGCCATGCTCTCGCGCACGCGGTCCTCGCGCCCGATGAGGACGGGCGTGCCGAAGCCGTTCTGCCGGAAGGTCAAGGCGGCGCGGATGGTGCGCTCCTCCTCGCCCTCGGCGAAGACGATGCGGCGCGGATTGGCGCGCACCGCCTCGAAGATGAATTGCAGGCTGGAGGCGAGCGGATCGAGCCGGGCGGCGAGCTCGCGGCGATAGCCGTTCACGTCGATGACGGGCCGCCGCGCCACGCCCGAATCCATCGCGGCTTGCGCCACCGCCATGGGCACGGCCACGATGAGGCGCGGATCGAAGGGCGTGGGGATGATGTAGTCGCGCCCGAAGCGCAGGCGCTCGCCGGCGTAAGCCGCCGCCACCTCGTCGGGAACGTCCTCGCGCGCGAGCGCCGCCAGCGCGTGGGCCGCGGCGATCTTCATCTCGTCATTGATGGTGGAGGCGCGCACGTCGAGCGCGCCGCGGAAGATATAGGGGAAGCCGAGGACGTTGTTGATCTGGTTCGGATAATCGGAGCGGCCGGTGGCGATGATGGCGTCCTCGCGCACCGCCCGCACCTCCTCGGGCGTGATCTCGGGATCGGGGTTCGCCATGGCGAAGATGATGGGCTTCGCCGCCATGGTCCCGACCATGGCCTGGCTCACCGCGCCCTTGATCGAGAGGCCGAACAGCACATCGGCGCCCTCGAGCGCGTCCGCGAGGCTGCGCAGCTTGGTTTCCTGCGCATAGGTCGATTTCCACTGGTTCATGCCCTCCTTGCGCCCGCGATAGATCACCCCCTTGCTGTCGCAGAGGATGATGTTCGCGGCCGGCATGCCCATGCGCACCAGGAGATCGGCGCAGGCGATGGCCGCCGCACCCGCGCCGTTCACCACCATGCGCGCGCGCCCGAGCTCGCGTCCGGTCAGCGCGAGCGCGTTGATCAGGCCGGCGGCCGCGATGATCGCGGTGCCATGCTGGTCGTCGTGGAAGACGGGGATGTCGAGGAGCGCGCGCAGCCGCTCCTCGATCATGAAGCATTCCGGCGCCTTGATGTCCTCGAGATTGATGCCGCCCCAGGAGGCGCCGAGATAGCGCACGCAGTTGACGAACTCGTCCACGTCGTGGGTGGAGACCTCGAGGTCGATGCCGTCGATGTCGGCGAAGCGCTTGAAGAGGACGGCCTTGCCCTCCATCACCGGCTTGGCGGCGAGCGCGCCGAGATCGCCCAGGCCCAGCACGGCCGAGCCGTTGGTGACTATCGCGACCAGATTGCCCTTGGCCGTGTAGTCGTAGACGAGCGAGGGGTCGCGCGCGATCTCGCGGCAGGGCACGGCCACGCCCGGCGAATAGGCGAGCGACAGGTCGCGCTGCGTGGTGAGCGGCTTGGTCGCGCGGATCTCGATCTTGCCCGGCCGGCCCGAGGCGTGCATCTGCAGCACCTCCTGGTCGGTCACGCTCGGTGCACGTCTCGGCGGTCGTCCATCCATGGTGGGCAGCATAGCCTGGGCCGTGCCCGGTTTTAAATCCGATTCTCCAGACTCAACAATTTTTTGGATCGGCTCTTAGATTAGGACTTCGCTTTCTTCGAAGGTTGCGACTTGCCGGAACTGTTGAAGGCGACCGCTTGGCGAACGAGCGCCTTGAAGGCGGTCGCGTCGACTTCTTCTCCTTCGTGGATGTCGATCGCGCGGCGTGTGTTTCCGTCGAGGCTCGCGTTGAAGAGACGGGCCGGATCCTTGAGAGACGCGCCCTTGGCGAAGGTAAGCTTCACGACGTTCTTGTAGGATTCGCCGGTGCAGATGATGCCGTCGTGCGACCATGTCGGAGTGCCCCTCCACTTCCACTCCTCGACGACGTCCGGGTCCACTTTCTTGATGAGCTTGCGCATTCTGCTGAGGGTTTCCCCGCGCCAGTCCCCGAGTTCGGCGATTCTTTTCGAGATCAGCTCCGATGCCGATTGGCCTTGGCTCGCGCCCGGCTTTTTCATGATTCTCGATTCTAAAAGTTGGTCGACGACGCGCGCGGGTCGAGACGCAGGATATCGTGGAACATGCCCGGCGTCACCGCGACCTCGGCGAGCTGGAACGTGATGTAGTGGCCATGCGGCTTCGCCATGTCAGTCCGGTCAGATCGTGGATAACATGCTAATAATAATACAAGATCCGACCGACCTCGCGAGAATTCACTGCATCATCCGGGGAACGCGGATTCAAAAGCTTTCGCCCATGATCGCGTGGGCAGGCGGCGGTCGTCCCTGAATTTGGCTTGCGCGCGGCGCCGGCCGGGCGCATCCTACGGATGCAAGACCGTGCATTCAGCGGCCGCCGGCTATGAGACAAATGCCGGCTCGAATAAAAGAAAAATGAATCATGGGCGCAAGCAAGGATCCCGGGTCCATAGGGGAGCTTGGCGCCATGACGACCGATCTGAGGAAAACGGGAATCGACGCGCTGGGCCATATGCCCTGGGGGTCGCATGTTTGCGTGTTCTATGAGACGAAGGACGATCTGCTCGATACGGTAATCCCCTATTTCGAGGCCGGAGCGGAAAGCAAGGAATTTTGCGTGTGGGCGGTTTCCGAGCCGCTGACGATGCGAGACGCCAAAAATGCCCTGAGGAAGGCGATTCCCAGCTTCGATCGATCCCTGGCCGACGGGGGCTTCGAGATTCTTTCAGGCCGCGAATGGTATCTCAAAGGCAATCATTTCAGCCTGCAGCGAATTACCGACGGCTGGCGCCAAAAGCTTCATGGTGCGCTCGCCAAAGGCTACCCGGGAATGAGGGTCAGCGGCAATTCGTTCTGGTTGGCGACAAAGTACTGGAAGGATTTCTGCGACTACGAGCGGGATCTCAACCGGACCGTCGTCAGCCAGCGCATGACCGTGTTGTGCAGCTATCCGCTCGCCGCGAGCGGTCCTCGCGAGATCCTGGATGTCGCGCTCGCACATCAGTCCGCGATCGTCCGGCGAAAAGGGGAGTGGGAGATCGTCGAAACGCCGGAGCTCAAGCAGGCCAAGCAAACATTGAAGGAGCTGAACGAGGAGCTGGAGCGACGGGTCGTCGAGCGGACGCAACAATTGAATTCCGTGGCGCTCCATGCCTTCGATCACCTCGATGTGGGCGCCGTTCTCACCGACCGCGACGGGCGGCCCGTTGGAATGAACCGCAGCGCCGAGCGCATCCTTCGACGGGAAGATGGCTTGATGATCCGAAACGGCCGCTTAAGCGCGCAGCGCAGCTTCGAGAGCACGAAGCTCGCCGAGCTCATCGCCGCCGCCGCGGTAGAAAAACCGGGCGCAACGACCATAGCGCGCATGCTCGTGGGAAACGCCCGTCGCCAGTGGCCTTATATCGTGACGGTGGCGCCGCTCGAGGCAAAACTGGCGGCCTATGATCGTCCCTTGGCCATGGTCCTGATCGGCAACCCGGAAGCGCACTCCTTGTCCGCGAAGGACATCGCCGAGCTCTTCGGCATGTCGCCGGCGGAGAGCCGCTTGGCGGCAGCACTCATGACCGGAAAGACCTTGCAGGATATCGCCCAGGAGTTCGCGCTCAAGATCTCGACCTTGCGAACCCAGCTCAGCATGGTCCTGAAGAAAGTGGGCGTCGAACGACAGGTCGATCTCGTTCGCATGCTCTCGAACCTGCGGACCATCAATATCGACGAAGAGTCGTGACGGCAACAATCCGTTGCTTCCGCGGGAAGCGGAAGCTCTCGGGCCGTGGCAATGCGCGGCCAGGCGGCAATAAAGCGGGTCGTTGTCATGCGCGATGAGCACGCCGCCCACGTCGAAGACCGGCGCCTCGAAAGGCAGCCGCGCGGCAGCCCAAGCGGCGGCAAGCTCGTTCGCCGTCACCATGGGCGCAAGCTAGGGTCCGTGCTCATAGGACCGCAGCCATAGTCGGATGGATTGATCGCGTATTCCGTGTATCTGTAGTATTTTTTATCGTTGAGGTTGATCAAGACTCCCGGTTATATACGAATTGGTAATAGTCGGAATCCAGGAGAGACAATAGGCGATTCCTCTATCAATAGGAGCGTGCGAATGCAGAGTGCAGCGCGTGCTTACCCGATGCCGGGCCAGGGCGGGGGCGACATCACCAAGCGAATGCTGGCGCCCATCCCGTTCCTGCTGCAGACCGGCGATCAGGCCGCCACCGTGGATCGGTTATTCGATTCGCAACACGTCAAAGATCTTCGGCTGATCATCGTGTTTGCCCTCATCGCCGTTTACTTGGTCCTTGTCGTTGGCCTTTCGCTCTCGATCGAGAACGAAGCCTCCAAGACAGCCTGGACCTGGCGCCACAGTCCGTTTGTCATAGTCGGCAATTTCCTTACCTTTTTCGCGCCCGTGCTCGCCGTTTTCGGCGCGGTTCTCGCCTGGGCCTACCAGGTCGGCAGCACGCGGCTCGGCGTAGTCGATTTGTTCGCCTGCGAGGTCAGCACGCTCTGCCGGGTTGCCGCGGTTGTCGACACGGTCCACGGATGCGTCGAGAAGTTCGACCATGGCCCTCCCGTGGAACCAGCAGGCACCGGCATGCCGCAGCTGCCGGAGCACCAGTTCTCCTCGCAGGAAAACTATTTCCCGGTGTTCGAGAACAACACAAAAGACCTACAGACCTTGGAAGCGAGGGTCGTGATCAATATCACCGAATTCTATACCTACATGAAGGCGGTTCGCGATTCGATGCGGGCGCTGGCCGAGATCAAGCCGCAGCCCGCTGATTTGGAACCGACGTCGAACAAGGCGCCAGCAGCCGGGGCTTGGCACGAGGCAGCGCGCAATGTCGTCTACATGCTGTTCCTCGGCCTGGAGAGTGCGCGCCATGCGATCACCGATCTGGTCGAGTTCGAACCGGAAAAGGCGGAACGTACTATTGTAATTCTGATCAACGAACTGGCGGCCTATCGCTTTCTATGCAGCCAGTTCCCGGATCAGCATGACATACATCACCAACGCATAGTGCTGCGTGATGCCGAATACCGACATATGGTGCCGAAGCTCTGTTCCTACGTCGAGGCCCGTAGAGCCTTGGAGAAGACCGACGAGCGCGGCGCGAAATTGCGGCTTTCGCAATGGGAGCCAGCCTTGCGTTTGTTGCCCGAATTGCGGAAGCGCTTCCACGACGCGACGGAATCGATCAGCCGGTGATCGTCCCTGGCTTGGGCCAAGTCGGTCGAAACGACGCCGGTCGGCAAGCATGCCGATCACCACCCGCCCGCAAGCGCTCGATGGCGGCGCAAGCGCGGCGCGTGCTATCCTTGGCCGACGCCTTTTCCCCTCCCGCTTGAACGGACGAAGAGCTTGCCGTCCCAGGCCGAAACCCGCCCCGAGCCGGCCCCGAGCGAGGCGCCAAAGCCGCCGCCCGCGCCCGGCCCGTCCGCTCCCGCCGGCGACCGCGCGTCGCCGCCGCTGCTCGAGACCACCACGCCCATGATGGCGCAATATCTCGAGGTCAAGCGCGCCCACCCCGATTGTCTGCTCTTCTACCGCATGGGCGATTTCTACGAGCTCTTCTTCGAGGACGCGCTCAAGGCCTCGCGCGCGCTCGATATCACCCTCACGCGGCGCGGCCGGCACGAGGGCGGCGACATCCCCATGTGCGGCGTGCCCGTCCATGCCGCCGATTCCTATCTCGCGCGGCTGATCCGCCAGGGCTTCCGGGTCGCCGTCTGCGAGCAGATGGAGGAGCCCGTCGAGGCCAAGCGCCGCGGCGGCAAGGCGCTCATGCGCCGCGACGTGGTGCGCATCATCACCCCCGGCACCTTGAGCGAGGATTCTCTCCTCGACGCGCGCCGCCATAATTACCTCGCCGCGCTGGCCGAGGTGGGCGGCGAGCTGGCGCTCGCCTGGCTCGACATGTCGACGGGCGATTTCCAGGTCCAGGCGGCGACGGAGGCCGGGCTCGGCGCGGCCTTGGCGCGGCTCGAGCCGGGCGAGATCATCCTCTCCGAGCGGCTGCTCGCGCGGCCCGAGCTCCACGAGCTGTTCGGCGATTGGAAGACGGCGCTCACGCCGCAGCCCGCCGCGCGTTTCGACAGCGAGAACGGACGGCGCCGGCTCGAGGCCCATTACCGGGTGAAGGCGCTCGACGGGCTCGGGCAGTTCGGCCGCGCGGCGCTCGCGGCCGCCGGCGCGCTGCTCGATTATGTCGAGCTCACCCAGAAGGGGCGCCTGCCACGGCTCGGCCGGCTGCAGGAACTGCGCGAAGGCTCGCTGCTCGAGATCGACGCCGCGACAAGGCGCAATCTCGAGCTCGAGCGCAGTCTCGCGGGCGAGCGCAAGGGCAGCCTGCTCGCGGTCATCGACCGTACCGTCACGGCGGCAGGCGCGCGGCTGCTGGCCGCCTATCTGGCGGGGCCTCTGACCGAGCCCGCGGCGATCGGCCGCCGGCTCGACATGGTCGGCTTCTTCCTCGGCCGCGAGGGCTTGCGCGAGGCGGCGCGCGCCATTCTCGCCCGCGCGCCCGATCTCGAGCGCGCGCTGTCGCGCCTCGCGCTGGGACGCGGCGGCCCGCGCGATCTCGCCGCCATCCGCGAGGGCTTGCGCGAAGCGGCGGAGCTGCGCATCGCCTTGGGCGATCCGGCCTTGGGGGCGGGAGGGCTCGCCGCGCCGCCCGACGGCATCCGCGCGGCGCTGACGGCCCTCGGCGAGCATGAGGTGCTGATCGAGCGGCTGGCCCGCGCACTCGACGCGACCCTGCCGCTCGCCGCGCGCGAGGGCGGCTTCATCGCGGCCGGCTATCACTCCGGCCTCGACGAGCAGCGTTCCTTGCGCGACGAGAGCCGGCGCCTCATCCTGGCGCTCGAAGGACGCTATCGCGCCGAGACCGGCATCGCCTCGCTCAAGATCAAGCATAACAATCTGCTCGGCTATTTCATCGAGGTCACCACGACCCATGCCGACAAGATGCCGAGCGGGGCGGGCGGCCGCTTCATCCATCGCCAGACCATCGCCAGCGCCGCGCGCTTCACCACGACCGAGCTTG
Organism: uncultured Pseudomonadota bacterium; assembly: GCA_963842155.1. GTDB lineage: Bacteria > Pseudomonadota > Alphaproteobacteria > JACZXZ01 > JACZXZ01 > CAWJFP01. The sequence goes on along the minus strand of CAWJFP010000041.1, from coordinate 114,966 downwards.
CCGAGCTCGAGGAGAAGATCAGCCGCTCGGCGGAGAAGGCCTTGGCGCTCGAGCTCAGGCTGTTCGACGACCTCGCGGGCGAGGTGCTGGCGCGGGCCGATGACGTGGCCGCCGCGGCGCGCGCGCTCGCCACGCTCGACCTCGCGGCGGGGCTGGCGGCGCTCGCCGCGGACCGGCGCTATTGCCGGCCGCTCGTCGATGAGAGCCTCGCCTTCGCCGTGCGCGGCGGGCGGCATCCGGTGGTGGAGGCGGCGCTCGAGGCGAGCGAGGGAGGCGGCTTCGTCGCCAACGATTGCGATCTGGCGCCCGCGCAGCGGCTCTGGCTCATCACCGGCCCCAACATGGCGGGGAAGAGCACCTTCCTGCGCCAGAACGCGCTCATCGCCATCCTCGCCCAGATCGGCTCCTACGTGCCGGCCGAGGCGGCCCATATCGGCGTGGTCGACCGGCTCTTCAGCCGGGTGGGGGCGGCGGACGATCTGGCGCGCGGGCGCTCCACCTTCATGGTCGAGATGGTCGAGACCGCGGCCATCCTCAACCAGGCGGGGCCCCGCTCCCTCGTCATCCTCGACGAGATCGGCCGCGGCACGGCGACCTTCGACGGGCTCTCCATCGCCTGGGCGACGCTCGAGCATCTCCATGACGTGAATGGCTGCCGCGCCCTCTTCGCCACCCATTATCACGAGCTGACCGCGCTCGCAGGCCGGCTCGATTCGCTCGCCCGCCATGCCATGCGAGTCAAGGAATGGCAAAACGAGGTGGTGTTCCTCCACGAGCTGGCGCCCGGCGTGGCCGACCGCTCCTACGGCATCCATGTGGCGCGACTCGCTGGCCTGCCCGCCGCGGTGATCGAGCGGGCGGAGGAGGTGCTGCGCACGCTCGAGACGAGCGAGCAGGCGGCGTCCCTCTCACGTCTCGCCGAGGACCTGCCGCTCTTCAACGCCGTGCGCGCGGCGCCGGCCGCGAAAGGCCCCTCGCTCGCCGAGGCGGCGCTGGCAGCGCTGCGGCCCGACGAGCTTTCGCCCAAGGAGGCGCTCGAGACGCTCTACCGCCTCAAGGCGCTCCTGCGCGGGGAGGAGTGAGAGGCTTGAGAGCGCGACCCATTGGAATTGAACCGATTATCGCATCGTCATTCCCGCGAAAGCGGGCATCCGACGGTCCATGGACCCTCGCTTGCGCGGAGGTGACGATGCGGGTGCGGTGAAGAGCGCGGGCTCAAGGCCTGCGGGTCTCGACCTATGGGGATGCTCGAACGCGTTTTTCCGCGCCCTGCGCGAGGTCATTGCGGCGCGGGCGCCGGGATCTCCATGGTCAGGTTGGTCCCGCCGTCGTCGAGCAGCCGGATGCGGAACTTCCATTGCGTCACGTCGGCTTTGTAGGCGGCGAGGTTCGGCACCCGCACATGGGCGCGGGTGATGGCGAGCTTCACGTCGTCGTAATTGGCGCCGCGATGGTCGGTGGTCTTGCCGAAGGTCAGCCCGGCGGTGCCGTTTTCGCCCTTGAGCCCGACCCCGTTGTCGTCGGGCTTGCCGTCCGACGCGAAGCCGATTTTATGTTCCACCTGCCGCGTGAGGTCGTTCGCAATCACGCTTATCCCGCCCGGCCCCAAGAGCTCGACCCGCTCGACTCGGAAGTGGTCGCCCTGGTCCTCGAGCCGGACGGTGATGACGTCGCCGTGGAGGACGGTATGGGAATTGACGAGCGCGGCGCCGCCAGGCGTGAGCGCGAGCCCCGAGCCCGGCGTCGTCACGTCCTCGTCTTGGGGCACGAGGTCGAGCGCCAGCGCCGGCCCGAAGAGGGCCAGCGCGAGCCCCGCCGCGAGCGCAAGCCGCCCGGCCGGTCGAAGAATTTGCCTCATCTCTCGATCCTCGCGAAGGGACGGCCCCCGGGAATGTCATGTACCCCCTGGCGGGTCCTGTGGCAGATTACCACTTCGTAAGTACTTCAGGCTATATAAGCGCCCAGGCTATATACGCGCCATGAACGAGATATCCGACCCCCGCAAGATCATCAGCCGCCGCACGCTATCGGTCGAGCTCGAGGCGCTGGCGGCGCGCGCGCGGGGGCCCGAGGAGCTGCGTGCGGGCGCGCTCGCGCTTTTCAGGGCGGCGCTCGACAAGGGCCGCGAGGAGCTGCGCCGGCGCTTCGAGGCACAGCCCTCGGGCACCGCCGCGGTGCGGGGATTGAGCTTCCTCATGGACCAGCTCATCCGCTCGCTGCACGAGCTGGCCACCGAGAAGGCCTATCCGCTGCCCAATCCGACCGAGGGCGAGCGCATGGCGGTGGTCGCGGTCGGCGGCTATGGCCGCGGCGAGCTCGCCCCCTTCTCCGACATCGACCTCCTTTTCCTCCTCTCCTACAAGGCGAGCCCCCATACCGAGCAGGTGGTGGAGTGGATGCTCTATCTGCTGTGGGACCTGGGGCTCAAGGTCGGCCATGCCACGCGCTCGGTCGACGACTCGATCCGCCGCTCGAGGGCCGACATCACGATCCGCACGGCGATCCTCGAATCGCGCTTCCTCACGGGCGAGGCCGCGCTCTTCGCCGAGCTGCGCCGGCGCTTCGCTGCGGAGGTGATGGCCGGAAGCGGCATGGCCTTCGTCCGGGAGAAGCTCGCCGAGCGCGACGAGCGCCATCAGCGCATGGGCGATTCGCGCTACGTGCTCGAGCCCAACATCAAGGAGGGCAAGGGCGGCTTGCGCGACCTTCATACGCTCTTCTGGATCGCCAAATATCTCTACCGCGTCGACGACATCCACGAGCTGGTGGGGCTCGGCGTGCTGACCGAGGAGGAGCATGCCGCCTTCCAGAAGGCGCAGGACTTCCTCTGGACCCTGCGCTGCGCGCTTCATTGGCTGACCGGCCGGCCGGAAGAGCGGCTCACCTTCGAGGTAGAGCCCGAGATCGCGCGCCTCCTGGGCTATCGCGACCATGCCGGCACCCAGGGCGTCGAGCGCCTGATGAAGCATTACTATCTCGTCGCCAAGGACGTGGGCGACCTGACGCGCATCTTCTGCGCGGCGATCGAGGCCGAGCAACGCCGCCCGCCCAAGTTCCGCCTGCGCGGCCTCTTGCGGCGCCGGCGCGACCTCGACGGCTTCCCCATCGAGGGCGATCGCGTCACCATCGAGGACGAGCAGGTCTTCGCCAAGGATCCGGTCAAGCTTCTGGCGCTCTTCCATGTGGCGCAGAAGCATGGGCTCGACATCCATCCCCGCGCCTTGCGCGCGGTTAGGCGCAGCCTGCGCCTCGTCGATGCGAAGCTGAGGGCCGATCCCGAGGCGAACCGCCTTTTCCTCGAGATGCTGACCTCGCCCAACGATCCGGAGACCACCTTGCGCCGGCTCAACGAGGCGGGCGTGTTCGGCCGCTTCATCACCGATTTCGGCCGCGTCGTCGCGCAGATGCAATACGACATGTATCATGTCTATACCGTGGACGAGCACACCATCCGCGCCATCGGCCTGCTGCACGCGATCGAGCAGGGCAAGGAGAAGGAGGCCCATCCGCTCTCGAGCGAGATCGTCGGCAAGGTCCTGTCGCGCCGCGTGCTCTATATCTCGCTCATGCTGCACGACATCGCCAAGGGCCGCGGCGGCGACCATTCGAACCTGGGTGCCGGGGTCGCGCACAAGCTCTGCCCGCGGCTCGGGCTCTCGCCTGAGGAGACGGAGACCGTCGCCTGGCTGGTGCGCTATCACCTCGCCATGAGCATGACGGCGCAGAAGCGCGACCTCGGCGATCCGCAGACCATCAGCGATTTCGCGGCCCTCGTGCAATCGCCCGAGCGGCTGCGCCTCCTCCTCGTGCTCACCGTCGCCGACATGCGCGCGACCGGCCCCAAGGTGTTCAACAATTGGAAGGCCACGCTCTTGCGCGAGCTTTACTACCGCACCGAGGAGCTGCTGACGGGCGGGCTCGGCGCGAGCGCCAGCGGCGCGCGCGTGAAGGCGGTGCAGGAGGCGCTCAGGCGCGAGCTCGCCGATTGGAGCGAGGAGGATTTCGCGGCTCATCTCGCGCGCGCCCCCGCGGCCTATTGGCTGGCGCTCGATATCGCGACCTTGGCGCGCCACGCCCGCATCCTGCGCCGGGCGGAGCGCGAGGGCACGCCGGTGGCGCTCGACTGGCGCATCGATTCCCCGCGCGCGGTGACCGAGCTCACGGTCTACACCGCCGACCATGCCGGGCTCTTCGCCAAGATCGCCGGCGCCATCGCGGTCGCCGGCGGCAATATCGTGGACGCGCGCATCTTCACGCTCTCGACCGGCATGGCGCTCGACAGCTTCCTCATCCAGGACGCGCAGGGCGGCGCGCTCGAGCGCTCCGACAAGCTCGCGCGCCTCGCCGCCATCATCGACCGCAGCCTCGCCGGCCGCCTCTGGCCCGAGGAGGTCGCGGCCGTGGGGCGGCGCAGCCTGCCGAGCCGCACCGACGTCTTCCAGGTGCCGCCACGCGCCCTCATCGACAACAAGGCGAGCGCCACCCATACGGTGATCGAGGTCAACGGGCGCGACCGGCCGGGCCTGCTCTATGCGCTGACCCGCGCCATCACCGACCTCAACCTGCAGATCTCCTCGGCCAAGATATCGACCTATGGCGAGCGCGTGGTCGACGTCTTCTACGTCAAGGACGTGTTCGGCATGAAGATCGAGCATATGACGAAGCTGAAGTCGATCCGCGAGCGGCTCTTGGCCGTGCTGGTCGGCGCCGCACCCGCCTCGGCCTCTCCCGCGACATCTCGCGGCGCACCCCCGCGCAAGTCGGCCGTCGCCAAGGCGGGGTAGGGGAGGCCGATCAAAAGCGAACCGCATATCTCATCGTCATTCCCGCGCAAGCGCGCGGCTGTCCAGTTCCGGTTTTTTGGTTTTGGAACGCATCTGTCAAAACAGCAAAAACCGTCACCACCGGCCTTGTGCCGGTGGTCTACGTCTTTCTTTGCCGCAACAAAGAAGTCGTGGATCGCCGGCACGGGGGCCGGCGATGACGGTTTGAATTTGAATTAGGCGCCATGGCGCTTCTCCGATCCAGCGCGCTCGTCGGCGGCTTCACCATGGCGAGCCGCATCCTGGGCTTCATCCGTGACATGATGATCGCGGCGGCACTCGGCGCCGGGCCGGTGGCGGACGCCTTCGTCGTCGCCTTCCGCTTCCCCAACCTCTTCCGCAACCTGGTGGCGGAGGGCGCCTTCTCCGTCGCCTTCGTGCCGCTCTATGCCCGTGCCATCGAGGAGCGCGGGGCCAAGGCGGCGCTCGACTTCGCGGCCGAGGTGCTGGCCGTCCTGCTCGCGGCCCTCCTCGTCGTCACCCTCGTAGCGCTCGCCGCCATGCCTTGGCTCATGGCGCTCTTCGCCCCCGGCTTCCTGGGCGATCCCGCGAAATACGCGCTCGCCGTGCAATTGAGCCGCATCACCTTCCCCTATCTCCTCTTCATGGCGCTGGTGGCGCTCTTGGGCGGCATGCTCAACACCCATTACCGCTTCGGCGCGGCGGCCGTGTCGCCCGTGCTGCTCAACTTGACGCTCATCGCGGCGCTGCTGCTGCCGAGGGCCTGGGTCGGCGATACCGGCCATGCGCTCGCCTGGGCCGTCGCCGTGGCGGGGGTGGGGCAGTTCCTCTGGCTCGCCTTCTCGGCCGCGCGGGCGGGGCTGCTGCCGCCGCTGCCCTGGCCGCGGCTCACCCCCGAGGTCAGGCGGCTCTTGCGCCTCATGCTGCCGGGTGCCTTCGGCGCGGGCGTCATCCAGATCAATATCGTCGTCGGCACCATGATCGCCTCGCTTCTGCCGACGGGTGCCGTGGCGAGCCTCTATTACGCCGACCGGCTCTATCAGCTCCCGCTCGGCGTGATCGGCACGGCGATCGGCACGGTGCTGCTGCCCGAGCTTGCGCGCCGCTTGCGCGCGGGCGATCTCCTGGGCGCGGTCGAGAGCCAGAACCGCGCGCTCGAGCTCGCCCTTTTCCTCACCTTGCCCGCGGCGGCGGCGCTCGCCGCCATCGCGAGCCCGCTCACCGTCGTGCTGTTCGAGCGCGGCGCCTTCGGACCCGACGCGGCGCGCTCGACGGCCGCCGCACTCGCCGCCTATGCCTTGGGCCTGCCCGCCTATGTCGTGGTCAAGTCCCTCGCCCCGGCCTTCTTCGCGCGCGAGGATACGGCCACGCCCGTGCGCGCGGCGGTGCTCGCGGTGCTCGCCAATATCGCGCTGAGCCTCACCTTGATCCGCTTCATGGGCTCGACCGGCATCGCGCTCGCGAGCTCGATCGCCGCCTGGGTCAATGTCCTCATGCTGAGCTATTGGCTCAGGCGCCACGGCCATTTCGGCCTCGACGCCGGCTTCCGTCGCCGCGTGCCGCGCGCGGTGCTGGCGAGCGCCCTCATGGCGGCGGGCCTCCTCCTCGCGGCGAGATGGCTCGCGCCCTATTTCGCCGCCGGCACGCTCGTCAAGGCCGCTTCGCTGGCGCTCCTCGTCGCCGGCGGCGCGTCGCTCTACGGCGTCGCGGCGCTGGCGCTCGGCGCCGCCGAGCTCGGTCTCCTCCGCCGCGTGTTTCGGCGCGGCGCGCCTTGACCCCGCCCAGAGCATTTTCCGGCAAAGCGGGTGCCGCTTTGCCGAAGAAAATGCTACAAAACCAGCGATTCTAGAGCATGATCCGGATTCGATATGATCGGATCATGCTCTAGACCGGCCGCCGTAAATCCGCGCGCCCCTCCACGGAGCCCCCCTCATGAACCGCATCTTCTCGGGCGTCCAGCCCACCGGCAACCTGCATCTCGGCAATTATCTGGGCGCGATCCGCAATTGGGTGCGGCTGCAGCGGGAATATGACTGCATCTTCTGCGTCGTCGATCTCCATGCCATCACGCTGTGGCAGGAGCCGGCCGAGCTGCGCGCCAATACGCGCGAGGTGGCGGCGGGGATGATCGCCGCCGGCATCGACGCCGAGCGCTGCATCCTGTTCAACCAGAGCCAGGTCCCGGCCCATGCCGAGCTCGCCTGGATCTTCAATTGCGTGGCGCGGATGGGCTGGCTCAACCGCATGACGCAGTTCAAGGAGAAGGCGGGCAAGCATCGCGAGAACGCTTCCGTCGGGCTCTATGTCTATCCCAACCTGATGGCGGCCGACATCCTGGCCTACAAGGCGACCCATGTGCCGGTGGGCGAGGACCAGAAGCAGCATCTCGAGCTCTGCCGCGACATCGCGCAGAAGTTCAACAGCGACTTCAAGGTGGATTTCTTCCCTCTCATCGAGCCCTTGATCCTGGGCGAGGCGAGCCGCGTGATGAGCCTGCGCGACGGCACCAAGAAGATGAGCAAGTCGGACCCCTCGGATTATTCGCGCATCAACATGACCGACGACGCCGATTCGATCGCGCAGAAGATTCGCAAGGCCAAGACCGATCCCCATCCGCTGCCGGGCGACGCCACGGCGCTCGAGGGGCGGCCGGAGGCGCAGAACCTGGTCGGCATCTATGCCGCGCTCGCCGACCAGAGTGCGGCCGAGGTTTGCGCCCGCTTCGAGGGCGCGCTCTTCGCCAAGTTCAAGGACGAGCTGGCGGCGCTCGCGGTCTCCGTGCTGGGGCCGATCGGCGCCGAGATGAAGCGGCTCAAGTCCGATCCCGGCTTCGTCGATGCGGTGCTGCGGAAGGGCGTCGGGCGCGCCCGCGCCATCGCCGCTCCCATCCTCGCCGAGGCGCAGGAGATCGTGGGCTTCCTGCGCGCGCAATAACGCCGGTTATCTCGGCGCCTTGACCCAAAGCAGCAGCGCGAGCCCCGCCGCGAGGTAGAGCAGCACCGTCGCCATGCCGGCCGCCTGGCTCGCGAAATGCGCCACCGCCCAGCCATAGAGCGCCGGGCCGGTGAAGGCGGTGATGCGGCCCGTCAAGGCATAGAGCCCGAACATCTCGGCCTCGAGGCCCTTGGGCGCCATGCGCGCCATGAGGGTGCGGCTCGCCGACTGCGCCGGACCCACGAAGACGCCGAGCCCGAGCCCGAGGATCCAGAACCAGCGCGGATCGCGCGTGAGAAGCGTCCCGCCGCCCAAGAGGATGAGGCCTAGAAGCGAGATCGCGATGGTGGGCTTGGAGCCGAGCCAGTCATCGAGCCAAGCGAGCGACACCGCGCCCAGGCCCGCCGTCGCGTTGATGGCGATGGCGAAGAGGATGACCTGCTCGAGGGAGAGGCCATAGCGCCCGGCGGCGAAAATGCCGCCGAAGATGAAAAGAGTGTTGAGCCCGTCGGCATAGATCATGCGCGCGAGGAGAAAGCGGAAGAGATCGCGCTCGCGGGGCAAAGCGCGCAGGCGGTGGCCGAGGCTGCGTAGCCCCTCGCGCGCGGCGGCGGCGAGCCCGCGTCCGCTCGGCGGACGGTCGGGCACGAAGGCGAAAAGCGGCAGCGTGAAAAGGCCGAACCAGAGCGCCACGAGAATGGCCGTGGCCCTCACCGGCTCCGCCGCGGCCTTGTCGAGGCCGAAGGGGGGTGGGGAGGCGCGCACCAGCCCCTCGAGCGCGATGACGAGGCAGAGGAGCCCGCCGACATAGCCGAGCCCCCAGCCCCAGCCCGAGAGCCGCCCCATCCGCTCGGGCGGCACCAGGTCGCGCAGCATGGCGTTGTAGAAGATGAGGCCGAACTCGTAGGCGACGCTGCCGAGCGCCACGAGGAGAAGCGTGCGGAAGGCAACCTCGTGCGAGGGCCGCGAATACCAGAGGAGCGCCGTCGCCGCGACAGTGACGAGCGCGAAGCCTGCGATCCAGGGCTTGCGCCGCCCCGCGAAATCGGCGACGGCGCCGAGGACCGGGCCGAGGATCGCCACCGCGAGGCCGGCGAGGGAGAGCGCGGCACCCCATTCCTGCGTGCCCGTCTCGGGCGCCGACGCGATCGCCTTGGTGTAATAGGTGCCGAAGACGAAGGTCGCGATTACCACCGGCCAAGCGGCGACGCCGAAATCATAGAGGCACCAGGCGATGAGCGCGCGGGCCGGGCGGCGCTCGCCTCTCAATGATTCGACCAATTGTCCCAGCCATTGCCCCAGGGCAGGAAATTGAGCCATTGCGCGAGGCGCGGCGACGGTGCGGTCGGCAGTGCTTGCTTGGCGAGCCTGTCCTTTGCCGCGGCGAGACGATCGACGAGGCTCGGGCGACGGTCGATGCCTGGCTCGGACGCGGGCGCGGCGAGGAAGGCCGCGAGCACCAGCAGGAGGGCGGCTTGTCCGAGGCCTGTCGCGGAGGGGCGAGCAAGGCCGCGCTTGCCGAGATGCGAGCGCGGCGCGAGTCCATCCCGCCATGTCATGACCGGCCCCCTTTTTCCGATCCGCTGCATCGGATGGCGCGGAGCCAAAAGATTAAGACCCGTGCCGGCTCCGGTCAACGAAGCGGCGGTGGGCGGTGCCGCCGAGCGGCTCGCCATCCTCGCCGGGATGCTTATATTTTGAACGAGTTGCCCTCACGCCGAGGAGGCGGCGGCGAGCGGCCGCGGCGCGAGCGCGGCTTGCGGCCAGGAGACGCGGTGGGCGGGGAGCGTGATCGTGACAACCGTGCCCGCGCCGACCTTGCTCTCCAGCGTAATGCGGCCGCCATGCAGCTCGACGAGGCCCCGCGCGATCGAGAGCCCGAGGCCGGTGCCCTCGATCTTGCGTGTGGCGTCGCGATGGGCCCGCTCGAAGGGCAGGAAGACGCGCTCCAGCGCGTCGGCGGGAATGCCGATGCCGCTGTCCGAGACGCGAATGACGAGCTCGCCTTCGGCAGTCACCGTGGCCGCGACGCCGATCTCGCCGCCTTCGGGCGTGAACTTGACCGCGTTGGAGAGCAGATTGAGCAGCACCTGCCGCAAGGCCTTGGCGTCGGCTTTGACCATGGGGCTCGCGCGCGCCACGTCCTTGCGCAGCGAGATCGATTTCGCCCGCGCCTGGAACTCGATCAAGGCGAGCGCCTCGTCGAGCGCCAGGCCGAGGGAGAGCGGCTCGTCGCTGAGCTCGATTCGTCCGGCTTCGATTTTCGACATTTCGAGCAGATCGTTGATCAAGGCCAGCAGATACTCGCCGCTCGACTGAATGATCCGGGCGTACTCGGCGTATTTTTCCGCGCTCGTCGGCGGGCCCGGCTCCGGCTGCTCGAGGAGCGAGGAGAAGCCGATGATGGCGTTGAGCGGCGTGCGCAATTCGTGACTGGTCTTGGCGAGAAACATCGACTTGACCTTGTTGGCGTTCTCCGCCTCGTAACGCTCGCTCACCAGCGCCACGATGGTCAGCACGTTCATCGCCAGCAGCACGACGAGCGTGCCCACGAGCTGGAGCGGATTGGCGAGCGCGTGGTTCTGGAAGGGACCATAGCCGGCGACCGTGCCGGCGGTGGCCATGATCGCGACAAGGGAAACGAGCGTATAGGCCGAGCGCAGCGACATGCGCAAGGCGATCCAGGAGAGCGGTACGACGAGAAGGAAGGGGAACGCCCAGCGGATATTGCTGCCATGCAGCGGCGGCGTAAGGAAGAGCACGAGGCTCACCAGGGCGATCCAGCCCCAAACGGCCAAGTCGCGGCGTCCGAAGCCTTTGTTCACGCCGCTCAGATGGGCGTCCGATTCCCCTTCGAGCCGCAGCCAGAGCACAAGCGCGGGCGCCAGATAAAGCGTCCCGCCGCTATCGGTCAGCCACCAATTCACCCAAGTCGAATAAAACAGCGTCCAATCGGTCGAGTGGCCGATCGCCATGGCGAAAGCGCCGCCCGTGGCGCTGATCGCGGGGGAGAGGAAGGTCGTGCAGAGCAGGAATGCCACGATCCCGGCGAAGGAGGTGAAGAGGCCGCCCTTGGGCCGCAGCCGGATGAGCGCAAGCGCGCCCGCCACCGGGCCCAGCGCGTTCGTCGCGGAGATGATCGCGGTGACCTGAAGGGGCGGCGCGAACAGGAGATCGTTGGCGAGGAACGAGCCGAGAAAGAGTCCCGGCAGCATGCGCACGCCGCCGATCATGGCCGCGACGGTCGCAATGCCCGCCGGCAGCCAAATGGGCGCCGGGAACAGGCCATAGGCCGCGAAGAAACGGCTGACCACGAGAGCGAGAAGGAAATAAAGCGCCGTCGCGGCGAGATTGGCGAGGAGCCAGGCCGGCAGCCCGTATTTCACGATGAGCTGCGGCGTCCAGGGGTTCCCCGATGGGGCGACGGTTCCCGACCGGTTCAAAGCGAGCGGCATGGTGCGGTCTTCCTCGCTGCGGCGATTGCGCGCCCCAGCATAGGGACGGTCGGTTAACAGATTCTTTAGGACGTCGCGCGGGCGGCGCCGGCGCGACGTCTCACTCCCCGCCCGCGAGGAGTCCGCGGAGCTGGCGGTTGGCGACCGCCAGCATGGCGAGGCCGGGCTGGCCGGCCGCGCGGATATCGGCGATGAGCGCATCCACCCGCTTCACGGCGGCGGCGCGCGGCGCGATCCAGGCCTCGATCGTGCCGTCCTTGCCGCCGGCCTCGCCTTTAGGCGCCCCGGCGGCGGCGGCGAGCACGCGGCCGACGAGCTCGCTTTGCAGCGCGTAGAGATCGTCGATGATGGCGGCGGTGGCGAGCTTCTCCCAATGGCCCTGGCTCGGCAGCCCCTCGGCCGCGGCGCGCAGCCAGTCGATGCCGAAACGGGCGCCCACGGCGAAATGGATGCGGCCGACCTCCTCGACCGCGGCGCTGTCCGAGGCCGCGCCGCGCACGATGTCGCAGCCGGCGACGAGGAAATCGAGCCCGGCCACCTTGTGCGCGAGCGGCGCCGGCACGCCTTTGAAGAGATAGGCGTTGACGCTCTCCTCGAGCCGCGCCCGGTCCTCCTCGCTGAGGATCTTGTCGAGCCCGGCCCCGAGCGCCGCGATCCCGGGCTTGTAGTCGGCGGCGAGCGCCGCCACGTCGAGCGGATGGCGGCCATGGGCGAGCAGCCATTGGCTCACCCGCTCGACGACGTGGCGGATGGCGACCAGCATGGCGCTTTGCGCCGCCGCGGGCACCTTGTTGTCGAGCGCCTCGATCTCGTTCCACAGCGCGCGCAGATCGAAGAGCTCGCGCGCGATGGAATAGGCGCGCGCCGCGTCGGGAGCGGCGAGGCCGCTCTTCTCCTCGAGGGCGGCGGCGAAGGTGGCGCCCGCGCGGTTCACCAGGCTGTTGGTCACATGGGTCGCGATGATCTCGCGGCGCAGCCCATGCCGCTCGATGGCGGCGCGGTAATTCTCGCGCAAGGGCTTGGGGAAATAGCGGACCAGATCGTCGAGATAGGCCGGATCGTCGGGCAGGCCGCTCGCCAGCAGCCGGTCATAGAGGTCGAGCTTGGCATAGCCCATCAGCACGGCGAGCTCGGGCCGCGTAAGCCCGCGCCCGGCGGCGGCGCGCTCGGCGAGCGCGTCGTCGGAGGGCAGCGCCTCGATGGCGCGATGGAGGAGGCCGGCGCGCTCGAGGCGCCGCATGAGCAGGATCTGCGCATCGAGCAAGCCGAGGCCCTCGGCCTCTGCCATGCTAATCGCCTGGGTCTGGAGATAATTGTCGCGCAGCACGAGCTCGGCCACTTCGTCCGTCATGCTCTGCAGCAGGATATCGCGCTGCTTCATCGTCATGTCGCCGCGCGCCACCACGTCGCCCAGCAGGATCTTGATGTTGACCTCGTGGTCGGAGGTATCGACGCCGGCGGAATTGTCGATCGCGTCGGTGTTGATGCGGCCGCCCGCGAGCGCGTAGGCGACGCGCCCCGCCTGCGTCACGCCGAGATTGGCGCCCTCGCCGATCACCTTGGCGCGCAGGCTCTCGGCATCGACGCGGAGCGCGTCGTTGGTGCGGTCGCCCGCCGCGGCGTGGCTCTCGCGCGCGGCCTTGACGTAGGTGCCGATGCCGCCGAACCAGAGCAGGTCGACGGGCGCGCGGAGGAGGGCCTGGATGAGCTCGGCCGGGGTGAGATGCGCGCGCTCGATGCCGAAGAGGCGGCGCGCCTCGGCGCTCACGGGAATCGATTTCGCCTTGCGCTCGAAGACGCCGCCGCCGGGCGAGATCAGCGCGGCGTCGTAGTCGGCCCAGCTCGAGCGCGGCAGCTCGAAGAGCCGGCGGCGCTCGGCCAGGCTCTTCGTCGGATCGGGCTCGGGATCGATGAAGACATGCAGATGGTTGAAGGCGGCGACGAGCTTGATATGGGGCGAGAGCAGCATGCCGTTGCCGAACACGTCGCCCGACATGTCGCCGATGCCGACGACGGTGAAATCCTCGCTCTGGATGTCGCGGCCGAGCTCGCGGAAATGCCGCTTCACCCCCTCCCAGGCGCCGCGCGCGGTGATGCCCATCTTCTTATGGTCGTAGCCTGCCGAGCCGCCCGAGGCGAAGGCGTCGTCGAGCCAGAAATGATATTCGTCGCGGCTCACCGAATTGGCGATATCGGAGAAGGTCGCGGTGCCCTTGTCGGCGGCGACGACGAGATAGGGATCGTCGGGATCGAGCCGCACGACGTCCTTGGGCGGCACGACATGGCCCTTCACGACGTTGTCGGTCAAGTCGAGGAGCCCGCGCATCAGCGTCTGGTAGCAGGCGACGACCTCCGTCATCAGAACCTCGCGCCCGGCGTCCGCGGGCGGCGGGCGCTTGACGACGAAGCCGCCCTTGGAGCCCACCGGCACGATGACGGTGTTCTTCACCATCTGCGTCTTCATGAGCTCGAGGATCTCGGTGCGGAAATCCTCCTTGCGGTCCGACCAGCGGATGCCGCCGCGCGCCACCTTGCCGCCGCGCAGATGGATGCCCTCCATGCGCGGCGCATAGACCGTGATCTCGAACAGCGGGCGCGGCTCCGGCAGCTCGGCCACCTTCCGGCTGTCGAGCTTGATCGAGAGATAGGGCTTGGGCTTGCCGTCGGCGCCCGTCTGGAAATAGTTGGTGCGCAGGCTCGAGGCGACGAGATTGACGAAGCGGCGGATGATGCGGTCCTCGTCGAGGCTCTCGACCGCCTCCAGCGCCTGCTCGATCCTCGCCTCGAGTGCCGCCGCGCGCGCCTCCGCCCCCTCCTGGTGCGCCGGGTCGAAGCGGGCGAGGAAAAGCTCGACGATGAGCCGCGCGAGCGCCGGATTATGCGCGAGCGTGTCTTCCATATAGGCGTTGCTGAAGGGGATGCCGGCCTGGCGCAGATATTTGCAGAAGGCGCGCAGCAGCACGATCTCGCGCCAGGCAAGCCCGGCCAAGAGGACGAGGCGGTTGAAGCCGTCGGCCTCCATCTCGCCCGCCCAGACGCGCGCGAAGGCCTCGCGGAACGGGCGCTTCAGCGGCTCGAGCTCGACGGCGCCGCCGTCCGCGCGCTGCATGCCGAAATCATGGATATAGACGGCACCGCCCTCGCGCGGCTCGACCAGGAAGGGCACCTCCTGGATCATGCGCAGGCCCATATCCTCGAGCACCGGCAGGACGTCGGAGAGCGCCACGGGCTTCAGCGCATTGTAGATCTTGAAGCGCAGCTCGCTCTCGGGCGCCTCGAGCGGACGGTAGAGCTGCGTCTCGATGCCGCCTTTCGAGAGCAGGGCCTCGATCTTGCGGATATCCACGAGCGCGTGCGGCGGCCTGAAGCGCTCGCGATAGTCGGTGGGGAAAGCCGCGGCGTAGCGCCGGAAGAGGCGCAGGCCCTGCTCCTCGCCATGGGCGTCGACGAGCGCTTCCTTGAGCCCGTCGCTCCAGGAGCGCGCGGCCTCGACGAGCTTGGCCTCGATCTCCGCCACGCGAATCTCGCGCGGCGCACCCGCCTCGGTCGCCACGACGACATGGATGCGGGCGAGGAGCGTCTCCTCGCCGAGCTCCGGCGCCAGGCTTTCGATGCGGCCGCCGAGCGCTTGGGCGAGGATGCGGCCGATGCGTTCGCTGAGCTCCGCCGAATAGCGCTCGCGCGGCACGAAGACGAGGCAGGAGACGAAGCGCCCGAAGGGATCGGCCCGCACGAAGAGCGCGATGCGCTGGCGCTCCTGCAGATGGAGGATGCCCATCGCGATGTCGTAGAGCGCGTCCTCGTCGATCTGCAGGAGCTCGTCGCGCGGGTAGGTCTCGAGGATATGCTGGAGCGCCTTGCCGTCATGGCTCGAGGGCTCGAAGCCCGAGCGCGCCACGACGCTCGCCACCTTGCGCCGCAATAGCGGGATATAGCGCGGCGCGCTGGCATAGGCGGCCGAGGTATAGAGCCCAACGAAGAGCCGCTCGCCCGCCACCTTGCCGTCGGCGCTGAATTTCTTGACGGTGATGACGTCGAGCGCGCTCGGCCGGTGCACGGTCGAGCGGCGCGTCGCCTTGTTGACGGAGAGGACGCGCGGCTCGAGCAGGAACTCGCGCACCGCGGGCGCCAATGCAGCGAGATCGCGCCGATTGCTGAAGACCTGCTCGCCCTCGCCGCGCAAGAGCCCGAGCCCGCTGCCCGGCACCACCTCGATCCGCGCCAGCCCTTGCGCGCCGGCGACGAAAACATATTCGCGATAGCCCAGATAGGTGAAATGGTCATGATCGACCCAGTCGAGGAAGGCCTGGGCCTCCTCGACCTCCTCGGGCGGACGTGGCGGGGGCGCGCTCGCGAGGCTTGCGAGGATATCGGCGAGCTTGGCGCGCATCGGCCGCCAATCCTCGACGGCCGCGCGCACGTCGGCGAGCACCGCCTCGAGCCCGGCGCGAATTTCCTCCAGCGCCTCGGGCGCGGTCCGCGCATCGACCTCGACATGCATGAAGGATTCGGCATGGAACTCGCCGGGCGAGCCCTCGTTCTTCTCGTGCGGCCCATGGAACTCGAGAAGATCGCCCTTCGCGTCGCGCTTCACGCGCAGGATGGGATGGATGACGAGATGGAGTGCCAACTCGCGCCGGTTGAGCTCCAAGCTCACCGAATTGACCAGGAACGGCATGTCGTCGTTGACGATCTCGATGACCATATGGCGCGAGCGCCAGCCATGATCCTCGTAGCGCGGATTATAGACGCGGAGCTTGGGCGCGCCGTGCGCGCGCCGCGCGCCGAAATTGAACAGCGCGAGCGCAGCGCCGTAGAGCTGCTCGACCTCCTGGTCGAGCACGTCGTCGGGCGGCACGTTGGCGTAATAGAGGGCGATGAAGCGCTCGGCCCAATCCGCCTTGGCGGGCGGCAGCCGCGCGCGGGCGAGCGCCGCGGCGCGGCCCACGAGCTCCTCCTTCAGCATATGCGCGCGGCTGACCATGCGGCTCATGCTCCGTCCTCCCCGCTCCGTTGCCGGTGCCGAGAGGCACCTTGGAGACTAGCCTATCGGGCCTGCATGACAAAACGGCGGGGCCGCCCGGGCGGTGTCGGCTAAAGTTGCCCCCACCCGTTGCCCGGCGGCGAGGGGCTATCGCTCGCTTCCGCTTAATGCCTAAATGAAGGCGAATACCGGGCGAGAAGAACCATAAGGGAGGTTAGCGCGATGCCTAAGGTCAAGGTCAACGACATCACCATGAATTACGAGCAGCAGGGCACGGGCGAGCCGCTCGTCCTCATTCCCTATCTGGCGGCGGACAATGCCTGCTACGCTTTTCAGGTCGCGGACTACGCCAAGCAGTTCACCTGCATATCGCTCGATCCGCGCGGTGCCGGCGAGAGCGACAAGCCGGCCGGCAGCTACTCGACAACGATGTTCGCCGACGACGTCGCCGCCTTCATGACGGCGATCGGCGTCGAGCGGGCGCATGTGTCCGGCCTGTCATTGGGTGCTGCGACCGGCATGTGGCTCGCCGCCAAGCACCCGCAAAAAGTCAAATCGCTGTCGCTCCATAGCGGCTGGACCAAGACGGACCCCTTTCTCAAGGCCGTGGTGCAAGGCTGGCAGACCATCGCCAAGGGCCTGGGCAGCGTCACCGAGATGGTGATCCAGGGCATCTTCCCCTGGTGCTTCACGCCCGAGCTCTATGCGGCGAAGCCCGACTATATCGATGCGCTCGCCGCCTTCGTGCGCGGACGTCCGGCGCAGCCGCTCGACGCCTTCCGGCGCCAATCGGATGCGGTGATCGGCCACGACGCCCTAGCCGCGCTCGCCAAGATCAAGGCCCCGACCCAAATCACCTTCGGCCGCCATGACGTCGTCACCTCGACCCGCTTCGCCGAGGCGATGAAGAGCGGCATCGGCCGCAGCGAGATGGTCGTCTTCGAGGGCTGCGCCCATGCGCCCATCTACGAGAACGTCGCCGAGTTCAACGAAAAGACGCTGAGCTTCCTCAAGCGCAACAGCGGATAGCACGCGGGCCCGGATCACTTCGCGACCGCACCGGTCGGGCCGGAGGGGCGAGCGCGCCGCCGCGCGGGCGAGGGAACTTTTGCCCAAATTTTGATCGGCGCTCTTGCGGACCGTCGCGAAGGTCGGCGAGCGGTTTAAGCAGACATGGGCGCGGTCCTTCAGGATGCGCCGTCGGCGGTTCCGCCCCCTAAGCCCTTCTGTATACAAGATGTTCGACAATCCTGCCGTCAATGAGCGGCGCCACCGGCGGGGCCGCGCCGACGGCGCGCCTAAGCGCCATCGGCGCGCGCGCCGCGGCCGCCAATAGGTCGCGAAAGGAAATTGGGCAGGGATTCCGGCCCTTTCCGATGCACTGCACAAACTCTGATCACGGGGCCTCGCCCGCCTTTCCAGTCCGGATCGCCGTCGCGCCGGATTCCTCTCTCTGAATCAATGGATTGACCTTGGTGTCCGTGCTTGGCACGGGGCTTGCCAATGAGGGATCTCAGGGTGGCGCGCGGGCGCCGGCTCGGCCATTGGCCGAGCCGACGTGCCATGTCGCATCACGTCAACGAACCACGCAAAGGAGCCAGCTATGTCGGACCGTTCCTCCATCTCCCGCCGCGGCCTGCTCAAGGGAGCGGCGATCGTCGCGGGCGGCGCGCTCGCCGGCGACCTCGGCATCCACCGGGCCTTCGCCAAGGAGTTCGCCGTGGGCTTCATCTATGTCGGGCCGCGCGACGATTTCGGCTACAACCAGGCCCATGCGCAAGGTGCCGCCGCCGTCAAGAAGATGGCGGGGGTCAAGGTGCTGGAGGAGGAGAACGTCCCCGAGACGGTCGCGGTCGAGAAGACCATGGAGTCGATGATCAATCTCGACGGCGCGACGCTGCTCTTCCCCACCTCCTTCGGCTATTACAACCCCCATGTGCTGACCCTGGCGAAGAAATATGCCGATGTCCGCTTCGAGCATTGCGGCGGGCTGTGGACCGACAAGGACCCCGAAGAACGCGGCGAGCTATTTCGGCTATATCGACGAATGCCAGCATCTCTCCGGCATCGTCGCCGGCTATACGACGAAATCGAACAAGCTCGGCTTCGTCGCCGCCAAGCCCATCCCGCAGGTGCTGCGCAACATCAACGCCTTCACCCTCGGCGCCAAGATGGCGAACCCCAACGCGACGACGCAAGTGATCTTCACCGGCGACTGGTCGCTTCCCGTCAAGGAGGCCGAGGCGACCAACGGGCTCATCGACCAAGGCGTCGACGTCATCACCTGCCATGTCGACAGCCCCAAGGTGGTGGTCGAGACGGCCGAGGCGCACGGCATCATGATCTGCGGCTACCACGTGAACCAGGCCAAGCTCGCGCCCAAGGGCTATCTCACCGGCGCGGAGTGGAACTGGGAATCGCTCTATCCCAAATTCGTCAAGACGCAGATGACGGGCGGCACCATCCCCAATTTCGTGCGCGGCGGCTTGAAGGAGCATATCGTCAAGACCTCGCCTTACAGCGCGCAGGTCAGCGAGACGGCGCGCAAGCATGCCGACGCGGTCAAGGCCAAGCTCATGGCCGGCGACTATGTCATCTTCAAGGGCCCGATCGAGGACAACAAGGGCAACATGGTGATCGCGGGCGGCAAGGCCTACACGCAGACGGACGTCTGGCTCGAATCGATGAGCTTCCTCGTCGAGGGCGTGCTCGGCTCGACCTCCTGAGAAACCGTCATCTCGAAGCCATCCGGTCAGGAGAGGGCGATTGATCCGGTTTAGCTGTTGTGACGATCGAGGAGAGATCCGGGCGCCCGCTCCAAAGCCCAGACGGTCATGGCCGGCCCCCGTGCCGGCCATCCACGTCTTGATTGCCGGAAGAAAGACGTGGATGCCCGGCACAAGGCCGGGCATGACGATCGGTGGTTGCATGAACTGGCCGTGCTTGGCAGTCGAAATGCCGCGCAGCGGCTCCGGTGCGAGGATGCTGAGCGCGATCGGCGGCAGGCTCGAGCGCGGGGCCGAGGCGGTGCTCGTCCCGCTCATAGCGCTTGCCGTCTCGCTCCTCTTGTTCGGCATCTTCGTCGCCTGCGCCTCGGTCAATCCGCTCGACACCTATTGGCTCATGTATGTGGGCGCCTTCGGCTCCTGGTTCTCCTGGCAGAACACGCTCACGCGCGCGGCGCCGCTCATCCTCACCGCGCTCTCGACGGCGCTGCCCGCCCATCTCGGCATGGTGGTGATCGGGGGCGAGGGCGCCCTCGTGATGGGCGGGCTCGCGGCGACGGCGGCCGCGCTCGCCGTCCAGGGCGCGCCGCCCTTGCTTGCGCAGCTCCTGATGGCGGCCGTCGGCATGGCGGTCGGCGGCTTCTGGGTGGCGCTCGCCGGCGGCTTGCGCCATTACCGCGGCGTCAACGAGACGATCTCGAGCCTGCTGCTGGTCTATATCGCCATCGCCATCTTGAACCAGCTCGTCGAGGGGCCGATGCGCGACCCGCATAGCCTCAACAAGCCCTCCACCCCGCCGATCGGCGACGCCTACATGATCGGCAACATCCCCGGCATGGAGGTGCATTGGGGCCTCGTCTTCGGGCTCGTCGCCTGCGTCCTCGCCTATATCCTCCTCTATCACACGGTGTTCGGCTTCTCGGTGCGCCTCATCGGCGGCAATCTGCGCGCCGCCAAGATGGTCGGCATCAAGGTCGGGCGCATCATCCTCGTCACCTGCTTCCTCGCCGGCTCGACCGCGGGGCTCGCCGGCATGCTCGAGGTCGCGGCGGTGCAGGGCCAGGCCAACGCCAATATCGCCGCGGGCTACGGCTTCACCGGCATCCTCGTCTCCTTCCTCGCGCGCCATAACCCCCTCGCCATCATCCCCGTGGCGATCCTGCTGGGCGGCATCGGCGCGAGCGGGGGCCTGCTGCAACGCCGGCTCGATCTGCCCGACGCGGCCGTGCTCGTGCTGCAGGGGATCATCTTCGTCACCATCCTCGCGAGCGAGGCGCTCTACGGCCGGCTCCGCCTGCCCCGCCGCGCGGCGCTGCTGGCGCCGGCGGTCTGACCATGGCGGACGCCACTTCCCTCGGCTGGCTCAGCGTTCCGGTCGCCGTGCTCGCCGGCGCCATCCGCGTCAGCACGCCCTTTCTCTTCGTGAGCCTGGGCGAATGCGTGACCGAGAAAAGCGGCCGCATCAATCTCGGCCTCGAAGGCACGCTCGTGATGGGCGCCATGAGCGGCTACGCCACCTCCTATCTCACCGGCTCGCCCTGGCTCGGCGTGCTCGCGGCGGGGGTGGCGGGCACGCTCATGGGCTGCCTGCACGCCCTCATCTGCGGCCTCGAGCGGGTCAACGACATCGCCGTCGGCATCGCGCTCATGCTGTTCGGCATCGGCCTCGCCTTCTTCCTCGGCAAGCCCTTCATCCAGCCCCAGGCGCCGAACCTGCCCTCGCTCGATCTCGGCTGGTGGGCCAGCAGCCCGCAGCTCCGCTCGGCGCTGCAGATCAACGTGCTTTTCATCATCGGCCTGCTGCTCGCCCCGGCGCTGGTCTGGGGCTTCAGGAACACGCGCTGGGGCCTCATCCTGCGCACGGTCGGCGACAGCGCCGACGCGGCCCGCGCCATGGGCTATTCGGTCAACAGGGTGCGGCTCTTCGCGACCGCCTTCGGCGGCTTCCTGGGCGGGGTCGGCGGCTCCTTCCTCTCGCTCTATTATCCGGGGAGCTGGAACGAGCGGCTGTCCAGCGGCCAGGGCATCACCGCGGTGGCGCTCGTCATCTTCGCGCGCTGGAATCCCATGCGCTGCCTCTACGCCTCGCTGCTCTTCGGCGGCGCCGGCGCGCTCGGCCCGTCGCTCCAATCGGTCGGCGTCACGCAGGGCTACTACCTCTTCAACGCCATGCCCTACATCCTCACGCTGCTCATCATGATCATCACCTGCTCGCCGCAACGGACGCTTGTCGGCGCGCCGGGCGAGCTCAGCGTCATGAAATGACGGGGAGCAGCCGCCATGGTGGAGACCTATGTTCGCGCCGATCCCTATCCCTGGCCCTATAACGGCGATCTCCGGCCCGCAGAACACCGCCCTCATCGTCATCGACATGCAGACCGACTTTTGCGGCGTCGGCGGCTATGTCGACCGGATGGGCTACGACATCTCGCTGACCCGCGCGCCCATCGAGCCGATCGCGGCACTGCTCGCCGCCATTCGCGCCAAGGGCTTTCACATCCTTCACACGCGCGAGGGCCACCGGCCCGACCTCTCCGACCTTCCCGCCAACAAGCGCTGGCGCTCGCGCCGGATCGGCGCCGGCATCGGCGATCCGGGGCCCTGCGGCCGCATCCTGGTGCGCGGCGAGCCGGGCTGGGAGATCATCCCCGAGCTGGCGCCGCTCTCGGGCGAGCCCGTCATCGACAAGCCGGGCAAGGGCTCCTTCTGCGCGACCGATCTCGAGCTGATGCTGCGCGTGCGCGGCATCGACAATATCGTGCTGACCGGCATCACCACCGACGTCTGCGTCCATACCACGATGCGCGAGGCCAACGACCGCGGCTTCGAATGCCTGCTGCTGGAGGACTGCTGCGGCGCCACCGACAAGGGCAATCACGACCATGCCGTGAAGATGGTCAAGATGCAGGGCGGGGTGTTCGGCGCGGTCGCCGGCTCGAGCGCCTTCCTCGAGGCGATCCTGTGATCGAGGCGCCGCGCGAGAGCTTCGGCATCGAGACGGTCGGCATCTCGAAGAGCTTCGGCGAGCTCAAGGCGCTCGACGACGTATCGATGAAGGTGAAGTCGGGCGTCTTCCATGCGCTTCTGGGCGAGAACGGCGCCGGCAAGAGCACGCTCGTCAAATGCATCATGGGCTATTACCGGCCCGATTCCGGCCAGCTCATCGTAGGCGACCGCGAGCGCGAGATCGCCAGCCCGCGCGACGCCCATGCCCTCGGGCTCGGCATGGTCTATCAGCATTTCACCCTCGTGCCGAACATGACGGTGGCCGAGAACCTGGTGCTGGCGCGCGCCGATCTGCCCGCCGTCATCGACTGGCGCCGCGAGCGCGCCGGCCTCGAGAGCTTCCTCGGCCGCATGCCCTTCAAGATCCCGCTCGACAAGCCGGTGGCCGAGCTCGCCGCGGGCGAGAAGCAGAAGACCGAGATCCTGAAGCAGCTCTATCTCGAGCGGCGCTTCCTCATCCTCGACGAGCCGACCTCGGTCCTGACCCGCGCCGAGGCCGACGAGATGCTCGGCATGCTGCATGCGATGACGCGCGCGGGCCGGCTCACCGTGCTGATGATCACGCACAAGTTCCGCGAGGTGCTCGCCTTCGCCGACGAGGTGACCGTGCTGCGCCGCGGGCGGCTCGCGGGCGGCGGCATGGTCGCCATGCTCACCCCCGACCGCATGGCGCAAATGATGATCGGCGCGCAGGAGCTGCCGGAGCCGGCGGGGCGCAACGGCAGGCTCGGGGACCCGCGCATCGAGATCGCGGCCCTCCAGGCGCTCGACGAGAGCGGCCGGCCGGCGGTCAACGGGGTCAGCCTCACGGTGAGGGGCGGGGAGATCGTCGGCATCGCCGGGGTCTCGGGCAACGGGCAGCGCGAGCTCGTCGAGGTGCTGGCGGGCCAGCGCCTGGCCGAGAGCGGCGAGATCCGCGTGCAGGGCGTGCCCTTCCATGCCGGGCGCGAGGAGGTGCGGCGGCACAAGCTCTCGCTGCTGCCCGAGGAGCCATTGCGCAACGCCTGCGCGCCCAGGATGAGCGTGGCCGAGAACATGCTGCTGCGCGATTTCGACCGGGCGCCCTTCGCTGCCGCCGGCTGGTGGCTCAATCCCGGCGCTATGCGCGAGGCGGCGCGCGGCTTGATCGCGCGCTATCGCGTCAAGACGCCCTCGCCCGAGGCGCCGATCGGCACGCTCTCGGGCGGCAATGTGCAGCGCGCCGTGCTCGCCCGCGAGCTCGGCTCGGAGGTCAATCTCCTGATCGCCGCCAACCCCTGCTTCGGGCTCGATTTCGCCGCCGTGGCCGACATCCACGCCCAGATCATGGAGGCGCGCAACCGAGGTGCGGCCGTGCTGCTGGTGAGCGAGGATCTCGACGAGCTTTTGGAGCTCGCCGACCGGGTGGTGGTGATGTTCGGCGGCAGGCTGGTGCATGAGACGCCGGCCGCGACGGCCGACCTCACGGTGATCGGCCGCCATATGGCGGGGCACTGAGCGGAACTCTCGCCCGAGCGCCCGGCGCCGGCAACCGCAGCCCGCGGGCTAACCCGCCTCGCCGGCGGCTTTCGCGGCGCGAACGGCGTCGATCCAGGATTGGCGTATCGGCTGCATGAGGTCGTGCGCGGCGAGGGTGTAATAGACCGTCGCGGCGTTGGTCCCGGCACCCCGGAAGCTCCTCGACAGATGATGGAAAACCACCCGGTCGGCCATGACGGCCTCCCGCGTGCCCTGGGGCGGCAGCGACCATAAGCGCAGGATCGGCTCGCAGGCCATCTTGTCGATCATGAGGCAGTTGGGATCGACCCAGCCGCCTTGGGGCTTGAAATAGCCCTTGTCGGGGCCGATCGATTCCCATTCGTCGACGCAAAGCGGCTGGCGCGTCTCCTGATGAACGTACCAGCGCAGCGACCAGGCCCACTGATGGCCCTGGATTGCCGCCAGCAGGGTTCGCAGATGCGATGGATGCCACCAGTTGTCGTCGTCGAGATAGGCGACCTTGGAGCTGTTGACGAGATAGCTGAGGCTCGTGCGCAGCGTACCGCCGTCGCGCGAAGGATGCAGCCCGCCATGCCAAACCGAGGTGGAATAGCCCGGATAGAACAGGGTCACGGCGCAATTGGGCGGATGCCGGCCGCAGATCGCCTCCACCGCCGCCAAACCGCCGGCCATCGGCTTGTCGACCCCGACCATCACATGGATGCGCCCGGCGTAATCCTGCGCGAAGACCGAATTCGAGCGCGTCCTTGATCTCCGGGCGCAGGATCGTGGGCATGACGACGCCCACATCGGCGGGCCGCTGGAGGTTGTATTCCGGATCGGCGTAAGTCCGGCAAAAGCTCGATGGCGCGTCCGGCATGATCCCGCTGCCGCAAGGGACTGGTTGAACTATCTTCGGAGGAACCTAGAGCGAAATTCGATGAGGTGGAATCACCCCTCTCCTCGTCATTGCCGGGCTTGTCCCGGCAATCCCTGGACCCTCGGGACAAGCCCGAGGGTGACGGTTAGGAGAGCGGTTCGATTTCATCGCATCCTGCTCTAGCCGACCTGTCGCAAATGGCGGCCCCTCCGCCGGCCCTGGACAAAATAGCAGAACAAGCGCGTTTGGGTAAGCGTATCGCGCCGATTTCGAGGGAGAACCGTTCACAAAGCCAAGGCCCGCGCTTGGATCGCCGCTACCTTCGCAATTCCCTGATCGCGCGGTCGAGGCCTTCGAGGGTGAGGGGATACATCCGCCCCGCCATCACCTTGCGCATCATGTCGATCGACTGCGTATAGGGCCAGTGATGCTCGGGCACGGGGTTGAGCCAGACGGCATGCTCGTAGACATGCAGGAGCCGCTCGAGCCAGGCCTGGCCGGGCTCCTCGTTCCAATGCTCGACGCTGCCGCCGGGTGCCGCGATCTCGTAGGGGCTCATCGAGGCGTCGCCCACGAAGATCAGCTTGTAGTCCGAGGGGAAGGTATGCATGAGCTCGAAGGTCGGCGTGCGCTCGCTATTGCGCCGGCGGTTGTCCTTCCACAAGCCTTCATAGACGCAATTGTGGAAATAGAAGAACTCGAGATGCTTGAACTCGGCGCGCGCGGCCGAGAACAGCTCCTCGCAGAGCTTGACATGGGGGAACATCGAGCCGCCCACGTCGAGCAGCAGCAGCACCTTGACCGTGTTATGACGCTCGGGCACGAAGACGAGGTCGAGATAGCCGGCGTTGCGCGCGGTCGAGCGGATGGTATCGGGCAAATCGAGCTCGAGCTCGGCGCCCTCGCGCGCGAAGCGGCGCAGCCGGCGCAAGGCGAGCTTGATGTTGCGCGTGCCGAGCTCGACCTGGTCGTCGAGATTCTGGAACTCGCGCTTGTCCCACACCTTGACGGCGCGGCTGTTGCGATTGCCTTCCTGGCCGATGCGCACGCCTTCGGGGTTGTAGCCGTAGGCGCCGTAGGGCGAGGTGCCGGCGGTGCCGATCCATTTCTTGCCGCCCTCATGACGTTCCTGCTGCTCGGCCAGGCGCTGGCGCAAGGTCTCCATCAGCTTCTCGAGCCCGCCCATGGCCTCGATCTGCGCTTTTTCTTCGTCGGTCAGCATGAGCTCGGCGAGCTGCTTGAGCCATGCCTCCGGAATCTCGGCCGCCTCGCCGGGCGGCGTCTCGAGGCCGCGAAAGACATGGCCGAAGACGCGGTCGAACTTGTCGAGATGACGCTCGTCCTTCACCAGCGCCGCGCGCGAGAGATAGTAGAAATCCTCGACGGAATGCTCGGCCAGGCCCGCTTTGACCGCCTCGATGAGCGTGAGATATTCGCGCAAGGAGACCGGCAGATGGGCGTCGCGCAGCTCGAGGAAGAAGCGGGCGAACATCTAGGACGCCCCGCGCCGCTCAGTTGCGCCGCTCGGCGCGCGCGAGGAAGGCGATGCGCTCGAGCTGATGCACGTCCTGCTCGTTCTTGAGCAGCGCGCCATAGAGCGGCGGGATGACCTTGCCGAGCTCCTTGCTCCGCAACGCCTCGGGCGGCATCTCCTCCGCCATCAGCAGCTTGAGCCAGTCGAGCAGCTCGGAGGTCGAGGGCTTCTTCTTGAGCCCCGGCGCCTGGCGGATGTCGTAGAAGAGATTGAGCGCCTCGCGCACCAGCTCCGCCTTCACGTTCGGATAATGCACCGCGACGATGCGCTCCATCGTCTCGCGGTCGGGGAAGCGGATGTAATGGAAGAAGCAGCGGCGCAGGAAGGCGTCGGGCAGCTCCTTCTCGTTGTTCGAGGTGATGATGACGATGGGGCGCTGGCGGGCGACGACGGTCTGCCTCGTCTCGTAGACGTAGAACTCCATGCGGTCGAGCTCGAGCAGCAGATCGTTGGGAAACTCGATATCGGCCTTGTCGATCTCGTCGATCAGCAATACCGGCTTCTCGCCCGCGTCGAAGGCCTCCCACAGCTTGCCGCGCTGGATGTAGTTCTTGATTTCGTGCACGCGCCCGTCGCCGAGCTGCGAATCCCGGAGCCGCGACACGGCGTCATATTCATAGAGGCCCTGCTGCGCCTTGGTGGTGGATTTGATATGCCAGGTGATGAGGTGCTTCCCGAGCGCCTTGGCGATCTCATGGGCGAGGATGGTCTTGCCGGTGCCCGGCTCGCCCTTGACCAGCAGCGGCCGCTCGAGCGTGATCGCGGCATTGACCGCGATCATCAGATCCTCGGTCGCGACGTAACTTTCCGTACCCTCGAAACGCATGTGATCTCCTGGCTTGCAAAGGGAAGGGCTGCGCCTCAGGCGGCGCGGGCGGCAAGCGCCGCGAGGGCAGCCTCGATGGCGTCGAGCGCCGCCTGGCGCGCGGCCACGTCGGGGCCGCCGGCCTGCGCCATGTCGGGGCGGCCGCCGCCGCCCTTGCCGCCGAGCTTCTCCGCGCCCACGCGCACGAAATCGACGGCGCTCAACCGGTCGGTCAGGTCGTCGGTGACGCCCACCACGAGCGAGGCCTTGCCTTCGGCCTCGGCGGCGATGGCGACCACGCCCGAGCCGACCTGCTTCTTGAGCGCGTCCGCCATGGCCTTGAGCTCGCGTGCCGGCACGCCGTCCAAGAGCCGCGCGGCATAAAGGATGCCGCCCACCTCGCGCGCGGCGGGCGCCTGCCCCGTCGAGCCGCCAGCGGCGAGCTTGCGCCTCAAGTCCGATAGCTCGCGCTCGAGGCGCTTGCGCTCCTCGACGAGGCTCGCCAGGCGCTGCGGCAGCTCGGGCGGCGCCACCTTGAGCGCGGCGGCGGCGTCGCGCAGGATGGCCTCCTCCGCCTCGATATAGTCCACCGCGGCCTCGCCGGTCAGCGCCTCGATGCGGCGCACGCCGGCGGCGAGGGCCGTCTCGTTGGTGATCTTGAAGAAGCCGATATCCCCCGTGCGGCGCACGTGGGTGCCGCCGCAAAGCTCGGTCGAGAAGGCGCGCTCGCCGTCCTCGCCCATCGAGACGACGCGCACCTCCTCGCCGTATTTCTCGCCGAAGAGCGCAAGCGCGCCGCCCTCGACCGCCTGGTCCGGCGTCATGAGGCGCGTCGCCACCTCGCCGTTCTGGCGCACGCGGTGATTGACCAGGGCCTCGACCGCGCGCAGCTCCTCCTGCGTCATCGCCTTGGGGTGGCTGAAATCGAAGCGCAGCCTGTCGGGCGCCACGAGCGAGCCCTTCTGCGTGACATGCTCGCCCAAGACCCGGCGCAACGCCTCGTGCAGCAGATGGGTGGCCGAATGATTGGCACGGAGCCGGTCGCGCCGCTCGCCATCGACGCGCAGCTCGACGGCCTGGCCCAGCGCGATCTTGCCCTTTTGCAAGCGGCCGAAATGGACAAAGAGCCCGTCGGCCTTCTTCTGCACGTCCGTGACGGCGAGCTCGAGGCCGCTTGGCGCGAAGATCACGCCGCTATCGCCCATTTGGCCGCCCAATTCGGCGTAGAAGGGCGTCTGGTTGAGGATGAGGGCGATCTCGGCCTCGGCGGTTCGCGCGCCTGCTTCGGCCTTCTCGACCTCCTTGCCGTCGAGGAGGATGGCCTGGACGATGCCCTCGGCCGAGGTGGTGTCGTAGCCCAGGAACTCGGTGGCGCCGCAACGCTCGCGCAGCTCGAACCAGACGCGCTCGGTCGCCTGCTCGCCCGAGCCCGACCAGGCGCGGCGCGCCTCCTGGCGCTGGCGCTCCATGGCGGCGTTGAAACCCTCGCTGTCGACGCCGCGGCCGAGCCCGCGCAAGACATCCTGCGTGAGGTCGAGCGGAAAGCCGAAGGTGTCGTAGAGCTTGAAGGCGACCTCGCCCGGCAAAGGCTGGCCGAGGCCGAGCGAGGCGGTCGCCTCCTCCAGCAGCTTGAGGCCGCGGCCCAGCATCTCCTTGAAGCGCGTCTCCTCGAGACGCAAGGTCTCGGTGATGAGCGCGTCCGCGCGGATGAGCTCGGGATAGGCCGCACCCATGCGCTCGACCAGCGCCGGCACGAGGCGCCACATCAAAGGCTCGGTCGCCCCCAGCATATGGGCATGGCGCATCGCGCGGCGCATGATCCGGCGCAGCACGTAGCCGCGGCCCTCGTTCGAGGGCAGCACGCCGTCCGCGATCAGGAAGGAGCTCGCGCGCAGATGGTCGGCGATGACGCGGTGCGAGACGGCATGCGGGCCGTCGGGCGCGGTACGGCTCGCCTCGGCCGAGGCCTCGATGAGGCCGCGAAAGAGATCGATGTCGTAATTGTCGTGCTTGCCCTGCAGCACCGCGGCGATGCGCTCGAGCCCCATGCCGGTATCGATCGAGGGCCGCGGCAAATCGAGCCGCTTGCCGGGAGCAAGCTGCTCGTACTGCATGAAGACGAGGTTCCAGATCTCGACGAAGCGGTCGCCTTCGGCCTCCGCGCTGCCGGGGGGGCCGCCCGGTATGCCTTCGCCGTGATCGTAGAAGATCTCCGAGCAGGGGCCGCAGGGCCCGGTATCGCCCATGGCCCAGAAATTGTCCGCCGTCGCGATGCGGAGGATGCGGCTCTCGGGCAGGCGAGCGATCTTCTTCCACAGCGCGTAGGCGTCGTCGTCCTCGGCATAGACGGTTGCGATGAGGCGGTCGGCCGGGACGCCGAACTCCTTGGTGATCAGCGTCCAGGCCAGCTCGATGGCGCGCTCCTTGAAATAGTCGCCGAAGGAGAAATTGCCGAGCATCTCGAAGAAGGTATGGTGGCGCGCGGTATAGCCGACATTCTCGAGGTCGTTATGCTTGCCGCCGGCGCGCAGGCATTTCTGCGCCGTGGCGGCGCGCACATAGTCGCGCTTCTCGGCCCCGGTGAAGACGTTCTTGAACTGCACCATGCCGGCATTGGTGAAAAGCAGCGTGGGATCGTTGCGCGGCACGAGCGGGCTCGAGGGCACGACCCGGTGGTCGTTCCGGCGGAAGAACTCGAGAAAGGCCGTGCGGATCTCGTTCGCGGTCGTCATGCTTCTCAAGTAGGGCTCGGGTGGGCGTCACGCCAGCGGCCGGAGCCGGCGGCCGAAAGCGACCCGCCCCGCGGCGCGCGCAGTGCGAAACGAAGAGGCTTTCTAACCTGCGCGGGCGGAGCCTGTCCAGCAAGCGAGGCGCGCCGCCTTGTGCGGCTCCTTCTCTACGGGCCGCCTTGCGCCTTGCGCAGCTCTGCCCGGCGCCGAGCCCAAGACGCATATAAAGCGCCAAAACCGAGTATTCGATGGAACTAATCGAACTCGGCGAGAGCGATTTCGGTGAGAAAATAATAGACGATGACTTTTGCGTGGCAAAGCGCGAGCGCCCGCAAAAAGCGCGGATGATCTGGGGAAATATTGCGACTGTTGATTATCAGCCTGCCGATGTCGCCGAGCCCGTAGCGACTTCCTCCGTTCCGTTTTATTGGACCAATCGCGCTCATGACTGGAGCGGGGTCAAGGACTCTTTACGAGGCGAGCTCCGCGCAAGAATGGAGGCCATATGATCATGGAAGAACGCGATCTTACCGTGCTGGCCGAGATTTGGCTCACCCGCTACGGCAAGCGGGCGCCGGCGCAAATTCGCCAATGGGCGTCGGATCCGGCGCAAGGTGCCGACGCCGCCGCATTCCTCGAGCGCATCGCCAAGGCGGCCGAAACGGCCCTCGCTCGCCGCGCCAAGGAGGAGGGGAAGCCCTAGCAGAGGGTGGCGCGACCCGCAAAAATGAGCGCGGCCCCGAAGGGGCCGCGCCGCCTGGCCGGGAAGCGCAGGCAAGATTTGCCGAGAAGCGCGGCGCCGGAGCCGCACGAGGACTATTCGCCTGCCGCCGCGGCCGGCTCGCTTTCCTCGGAGGTGGCGATCATGGCGCTGGCGATGAGCCCGGCATTCTGCCGGATGGCGCGCTCGATCGTCGCGGCCAGGTCCTTGTTCTCGCGCAGGAACTGCTTGGCGTTCTCGCGGCCCTGGCCGATGCGTTGCCCGTCATAGGAGAACCAGGAGCCCGACTTGGCGACGATGCCGGCCTTGACGCCGAGATCGATGAGCTCGCCCGTCTTGGAGATGCCCTCGCCATACATGATGTCGAACTCGACCATCTTGAAAGGCGGGGCGAGCTTGTTCTTGACCACCTTCACGCGGGTCTGGTTGCCCACCACCTCGTCGCGGTCGTTGATCGCGCCGATGCGGCGGATGTCGAGCCGCACGGAGGCGTAGAATTTGAGCGCATGGCCGCCGGTCGTGGTCTCGGGGCTGCCGAACATCACGCCGATCTTCATGCGGATCTGGTTGATGAAGATGACGAGGCATTGCGAGCGCGAGATCGAGCTGGTGAGCTTGCGCAGCGCCTGGCTCATCAGCCGGGCATGGAGGCCGACATGGGTGTCGCCCATCTCGCCCTCGAGCTCGGCGCGCGGCACCAGTGCCGCCACGCTGTCCACCACCAGCACGTCGACCGCGCCCGAGCGCACCAGGGTGTCGGCGATCTCGAGCGCCTGCTCGCCCGCGTCGGGCTGCGAGATGAGGAGATTCTCGACGTCGACGCCGAGCTTCTTGGCGTAGCTCGGATCGAGCGCATGCTCGGCATCGATGAAGGCGCAAGTGCCGCCCTGCTTCTGCGATTCGGCGATGACCTGGAGCGCCAGGGTGGTCTTGCCCGAGCTCTCGGGACCGTAGATCTCGACCACGCGCCCGCGCGGCAGGCCGCCGATGCCGAGCGCTATGTCGAGGCCGAGCGAGCCGGTCGACACTACCTCCGTCTCGACCGCCATCTCGCGCTGGCCGAGCCGCATGATCGAGCCCTTGCCGAAGGCCCGCTCGATCTGGCTCAACGCGGCATCGAGAGCCTTGTTCTTGTCCATGCTTTCTTGCTGTACGAGACGAATCGCCACATTCGACATTGATGAGCCTCCTTATCCCATAGGGCCCAGCGAGGCGCAACCGACGCACCCCCAAGGTCGCCCGAGGCAATTGTACATATTTTGTTCTGTTCCGCAACTGTTCTCTTTGAGGAGCGGAAATCATCCTATTGTTGGTATACCAGAGTTGGTCGCCCAAGAAATCTTCAGCTCCTGTGGATAAATTTTCATTCTGTTCCTGCATCGTTCTAACGAAAACGCAATTGTCCTGATGACGAAAGCCCTTATTCCGCTTAAATTACAACGGGCTTCAGCAATGGCCCGATAAAACGGAGACGGCGATGTCCGGCGTCCATCAGTTGGAATTCGAGAAGAAGCGACCGATCCTCGTCCATCTCGATGCCCCCGCGGCATTTCGCCGTGACCGTGTCGTCGTCAGCTACGACTGGGCGAACGACCGCGATTATCTGGTGATCAAGCTCGCGCTCATCGACGGCAGCACGGACACGCTCGTCTTGCGCCGCCACGTCGCGGAGCGCTTGCAGGAGCTCGTCCAAAGGCTCGACCGCAAGAACTGGATACCGGCCAACTCGGCGAGCGAGCTGCCGCAGTCGAAGCCCGCCCTCAAGCCGGCGGCGAAAGCGCCGCCGCGCAAGGCGGCCGCGGCCGCCCATCGGCCCGCGACCTCGGCAAGACGGGCCAAGCCCGCGGTCAAGGCGCGGCCGGCCAAGCCCAAGGCGAAGGGTCGGCGTTAGGCGTCTTCCATTCCGGCGGCGCTCGCGCCGGCGCGGTCCCAGGGCTCTTTCGCGCGAGCGCGAAGCCGGTTTGGCGGAGAGGCCGATCCATGGCGGACAGCGGAGCCTATGGCCGGGTCGCGCGCTTCTACGATCTCCTCGATCTTCCCTTCGAATATTTCCGCTACCGGCGCATCCGCCCCCTGCTCTTCGCCGACAGCCGGGGCGATATCCTCGATGCCGGCGCGGGCACGGGGCGCAACATGCCCTTCTATCCGAAAGGGGCGCGACTGGCGGCGATCGACCGCAGCGCGCGAATGCTGGAACGCGCGCGCGCGCGGCAAGCAAGGCTCGGCGTCGCGGTCGAGCTGCGTCAGGCCGAGGTGACGGCGACCGGCTTTCCCGACGGACGCTTCGATTTCGTGATCGCGAGCTTCCTCTTCTGCGTGCTGCCCGAGGAAAGCCAATTGCCGGCACTCCGCGAGCTTGGCCGCATCCTCAAGCCGCAAGGCGAGATCAGGCTGCTCGATTACGTCTATTCGCGAAGGCCCTTGCGCCGGCTTGTCATGCGGCTCTGGGCTCCTTGGGTGCGCCTGGCCTTCGGCGCCTCCTTCGAACGCGATCCGGCGCGCCACGCGGCGGCGGCCGGCCTCGCCCTCCTCGAGGAGCGCTTCCTCTACAAGGACATCATCAAGCTCGTCCGGCTGCGACGGTTAAGCGGCGGGTAGAGCGTTTTCACGTCACGTGAGAACGCGAAAAGCCCGCGGCACCGCGTATGCGGTGCCTCCGCTTGTGTCGTGAAAAAATGCGGGCCGGTTGCCCGCAGGCGCTTGAGCGGCCGGCGAGAATTGCTCGAGCGATTCCGCCTCAGCGGATGTCGCTCTAACGCCTCCCCTCACGCGACGCGCGTCTCCTGGCCCATCACTTCCTTCACCTTGCCGGCAAGCTGGTTGAGGCTGAAGGGCTTGGGCAGGAAGAAGATGTCGGCGCCCTGGTCGAGCTTCTTGCGGAAGCCGTCCTCGGCGTAGCCCGAGATGCAGATGACCTTGATGCTCGGCCGCGCCTCGCGCACCTCGCGGATGAGGGTCGGCCCGTCCATGCGCGGCATGACGATGTCGGTGATGAGCAGGTCGATGGGCCGCTCCGCCGCCTTGAGGAGCTCGAGCGCCCCCTCGCCGCTGGAGGCCTCGAACACCTCATAGCCTTTATTGCGCAGCGCGCGGGCGCTGAAGAGGCGCACCGCATCCTCGTCCTCGACGAGCAGCACCCTGCCGACGCCGGTGAGATCGCCGCCCTCGCGCGGTGCCGCGGCCAGCGCCGCAATGCTTGTTTCCGCCGCCTCGCCCATATGGCGGGGCAGATAGACCTTGAAGCAGGCGCCGCGGCCGGGCGCGCTGTCGACGAAGATGTAGCCGCCCGTCTGCTTGACGATGCCATAGACGGTGGAGAGGCCGAGCCCCGTGCCCTGGCCCACCTCCTTGGTCGAGAAGAAGGGCTCGAAGATGCGCCCGATGATCTCCTTGGGGATGCCGTGACCGGTGTCGCGCACCTCGATGAGCACATATTCGCCCGCCGTCATCAGCTCATGGCCGGCGCGGGCCACCTCGGCGCGCGAGACGTTGGCGGTGCGGATGGTGAGCTGGCCGCCGCCGCCCATGGCGTCGCGCGCATTGACCACGAGGTTGATG
Organism: uncultured Pseudomonadota bacterium; assembly: GCA_963842155.1. GTDB lineage: Bacteria > Pseudomonadota > Alphaproteobacteria > JACZXZ01 > JACZXZ01 > CAWJFP01. The sequence goes on along the minus strand of CAWJFP010000041.1, from coordinate 81,392 downwards.
ATGACCTGCTCGAACTGGCCCTGATCGACGCGCACCGGCCCCAGATCGCGCCCATGCACCAGAGTGAGGGCGATGTTCTCGCCGATGAGGCGCTGCAGCAGATGGGTGAGCTCGGCCAGCACGTCGGTGACGTTGAACACCTTGGGCTGCAGCGTCTGCCGGCGCGAGAAGGCGAGCAGCTGGCGCACCAGATTGGCGGCGCGGTTGGCGTTCTGCTTGATCTGCATGACGTCGGCGAAGGACTGCTCGCCCGGGCGGTGACGCAGCAGCAAAAGATCGCAGAAGCCGATCATGGCGGTGAGCAGATTGTTGAAGTCGTGCGCGATGCCGCCGGCGAGCTGACCCACCGCCTGCATCTTCTGCGACTGCGCGAACTGCACTTCGAGGCGTTTCTGCTCGGTGGTGTCGAGAGCATGGACGATGAGCCCGGCGGGACGGTCATGGGCGTATTCGAAGCGGTTGACGAAGAGCGAGCCCACGCTCTCGCGCCCCTCGCCCTCGAGCCGCACGTCGAAGGGCGCGGGGTCGGCCTCGCCGGCGAGTGCGGCGAGCAGCCGCGCCTCGGCGTCGGCGCGGTCGCCCGGCGCCATGAGCTCGAGGAAGGGCCGCCCCGCGACGGCCGTCGTGCCGCCGACCATGGCGTGGAAGCTGCGATTGCCCTCGATGACGCGCGCATCCTCGTCGAGGAGCGCGATCCCCACCGGGGCGTCCTCGAAGAAGCGGTGGAAGCGCTGCTCGGAGAGCTTGAGCGCCTCCGCCCATTCGACCTCGGGCGTGAGATCGCGCACCACGGCGCGGGCGCGCAGCTCGCCAGGGTGGTCGCCCTTGACGATCGATTGGCTGAGGAAGGCCTTGAAGGAGCGCCCCTGCAGGCCGCGGAAGGCAACCTCGCCGCGCCATTCGCCGCCACCGAAGGCGTCGTAGGGGACCGCGCCCGGCAGGCCGACGAGGAAATCGCCGAGCCGGCGCTCGCCCGTCAGGAGCGCGGCCACCGTGGTGTCGAGCCACTCCGCCAGCGTGTGGTTGACGAAGCGGAAGCGCCCCTCGGCGTCGGCCGAGTAGAAGCCAACCGGCGCGTTCTCCAGGAACTCGAAGAGCCGCTGCTCCTCCTGGCGGATGATCTGCTCCATGGCGCGGCGCGAGGTGATGTCTTCGACGCCGAGCAGGCTGCGCCGCGAGGTTCCGGGCAGCGGTAGGATAGAGACGAGGAGGCTCTCGCGCCGTCCTTCGGCGCGAGCCAGTTCGAGCTCGAGCTGGCCACCCGTGCCGGTCTTGTGATGGTCGACGAGCTGGGCCAGCTTCTCCGCCCCCGCGGGATCGGTCGCGAGCCAGAGCTCGAGGGCCGCGAAGGGACGCTCGGCGCCCTCCTTCCCGAAGAGCGCCAAGAGAGCCGCATTGGCGTAGAGGGACTTGCCGTCGGCGCCGACCAGCGCGAAAGGCTTCTCGAGCACGTCGATCGCACGGTTGAACGCCTCGGTTTCGGCCTTGCGCCCGCGATCGATCGTGTAGACAAGCGCTGCGGCGAGGGCGACGGCTAGCAGCACGGAGAGCACGCCGCCGACGCTCGCGACGCCGCCCCCGGCGCCGAGCGCCCAGACCGGCCCCGCCGCCGCCGCAAATCCGGCCGCGAGCCCGCCCGCGAGCGCGCAACGCCTTCCGCGAGAGCCTGTCATCGCCATCATTCTACCTCGCGCCGCCGTCCCTTCACCATATTATCAGGCCCCGGCACGGGGGCCTCCGGGAATCGGGGCCGATCAAACCTGCGCCGCCGGGCCTATGCCATGTCGCGCCGGCCTACTGCTAATGACCAGCTATTGTTAACAAATCGTAAAGCCGATAATTTGGTGCGGTGCAGCAAGGGCAGTCGCGCCGAAACCATGCCGCCGCCGGGGCCAGGGTGGGACGATGCTTTATCTGACGCGCAAGATCGGAGAATCGGTCGTCATCAACGACAAGATCGAGCTTACCGTCGTCGAAGTGCGCGGCAAGGCGGTCAAGCTCGGCTTTACCTTTCCGCCGGAGGCGACCGTGCTGCGCCGTGAAGTCTTCACCCGGATACAGGCGGAGAACGCCACCGGCGGCGGGGCGGGCGGGGAAAATTCGCGGTCAGAGGGGTTGCGCGGCGATCGCTCCGAAGGTCCGGCCGCGCCCGACGCCAAGGAGACGGCTTAAGCTCAGGCCGCGTCCTTCGGGGCGTTGTTCAACGAGGAAAGCAAGCGGTCGATCTCGGCCTGGCTCGGCGCCGCGGCCCCGCTTTGCGGGCCGCTCAATATCTCATGTTCGCCGGCATAGCCCTGGCGCTCCTCGGGTGCCGCGGGCTCCTCGACCGCCTGCTTGGCGAGCTCCTGCTCGATCGAGGCCACCAGCACCGTCACCCGGTCGTCGATGCATTGCAGCGTCTGCACCACCTTGGTGATGCGCTGGCCGGAGATGTCCTGGAAGCCGCAGGCCTCGTAGATCGCGGTGATGGCCTCGGTGACCTGCGTCGCCTGCGCCGGCGCAAGGCTCGCGGCGGCGATGCTCTCGATCGTCTCCGCCGCGCCCATGATGGTGTTGGTCGCCCGCTCCATCGCTTCGGCGATGGCGTCGAGCTCGGTCGCGACCTTGGGGAGATGGTGGCGGCTGATGTCGTCCGGCCTGAGCGTGGCGATTTCGCTCTTGGCGGCCTCGATGAAATGAGCCAGGCGCTCGAACTCGCGCCCGAGCCGGGCCTCGGCCTGCGACACCTCGCCCTTCAGGTTGCCGAATACGTCCTCGACAAGCCTTTTGGCCTTGTCCGCGCCGTCGGCCGCTTGCTGCTCCGCCTGCCCGTGCTCAGCCCGCTCGATCGGCGGCGCCACAGCGCCGGCAATCCGCATTGCCATGACAGCCCCCTAGAATGCGCCGAGCACGGAAGTCAGCTTGGTCTTCAGCGTGGCCGCGTTGAACGGCTTCACGATGTAGTTGCTGACGCCCGCCTCGCGGGCCATGAGCACGTTGTCGGTCTTGCTCTCGGCCGTGACCATGATGAAGGGCAGGTTCTTGAGCTTCATGTCCGCGCGCATCTTGCGCAGGAGATCGAGTCCGGTCATGGGCTCCATGTTCCAATCGGAAATCACCAGCCCATAGGGCTTGTCCTGCAGCTTGCGCAACGCGGTATCGCCGTCGGTCGCTTCGTCGACGTTCTCGAAGCCGATCTGCCGCAATAGGTTGCGGACGATACGCAGCATCGTCTTGTAATCGTCGACGATGAGGATCGGCATGGTTTTATCGATAGCCATCGCTCCCTCTCAAACTTCTGCCGTCGCGGGCAACGCTCCGCGTCAACAAACCTAGAGGCGATGCGTTAAATTCCCGTAAAATTGGAGCGATCGGCGGAAGCGGGGATTCGGCGGATTTCCGGGGATTTTGCCATGGGCGGCCGCGGAACAAGTGGCGAAAATCGTTAAATCCGCGCTGCCGCGCCTACTCCTCGCGCTGGATGCGCTCGAGGCGCTCATGGCGCTCCTGCGCCTCGATCGAGAGGGTCGCGATGGGACGCGCCTCGAGCCGGCGCAGCCCGATCGGCTCGGCCGTCTCCTCGCAATAGCCGTAAGTACCGTCGTCGATGCGGCGCAGCGCGTCGTCGATCTTGGCGATGAGCTTGCGTTCGCGGTCGCGCGTCCTGAGCTCGAGCGAGCGGTCGGTCTCGAGCGTGGCGCGGTCGGCAAGATCGGGCTCGGCCAGGCTCTCTTCCTGGAGATGGGTCAAGGTGAGCGAGGATTCGCGCAACAGATCCTCCCGCCATCCGAGGAGCTTCTGGCGGAAATATTCGCGCTGCCGCTCGTTCATGAAGGGCTCGTCGTCACTCGGCCGGTAACCGGGAGGAAGAGTGGGCCGAAGCATCCGCAGCTCCAAATTTTCTGGCTTAAGGGCGCCGCACTATATGAAAGTCGCTGCTGCGCTTCAAGTGGAGAAGTCCCGCCAAATCAAGCGATTGCCCTGCACGGCGCGCAGGCCGCGCGGCCGCTCACGGCGGCAGCAAGGCGAGGCGGCCCTCGCCCGCGCGCAACAGGGCGTCGCGGTCCTGGTCGAGACGGATATAGACGAAGTCGCGCCAGAGCTTCGCCAGATCGCCGAAATGGCGGGAGAGCGGATTGCCGGATTCGCCGGTGGCGATGATGAAGCGCGAGCGGCCGAGATCGGTGAGGTCGTAGACCGCGCGGAAGCTAGCACCGAAGACGTCGGCGAAGGGCTCCGCCTCGTCGGCGATGGCGGAGCTGGTGCGATCGACCGTGTATTCGTCGCCGCCCATGGGGAAGCCGATATCGACCATGCGGTTGGCGATGGGGACCTGATGGAAGAGGCGGTGGCGGAACTCGGCCCGATGGGCCTCGCCCCAGCGCCAGGCGGCAGGGTCGCCGCCATAGCGCGCGCCGAGCCAAGCCATCGCGCGCGCCAAGGCCTCGCCGGCGCGGGCGCGGCAATCGCCGGGCGCGGGCGGAGCTCCCTTGGCGCACCAGGCCGGATGGTCGGCGAAGACCGAGGCGATGAGCTCCGGCCGCAAGCCCCAGAACTCGTTGAAGCCCTCCCCGAGGGGCTCGGCGAAAAGGCCGCGGTTGAGCTCGCGCAGCCAGGTCTCGAAGATCAGCGGCTCGGGCCGCGTCTCGTCCATCCTGCCGTCCCAGCCCCTGAGTCGCGCGATGACGGGCCCGGCCGCTTGGTCCGGCGTCGCCGCTTCGAGCAGACGCGGCAGCAGGAGGCGCGCGGCGAGGGAGAGATGGTCCGCCTGGATGGAGCCGAAGCTCTCCAGGCTCGCCTTCGGCGCGGCGTCGAGCAGCGCCGCGATGCGCTCGGCGCGAAAAGGCGGGTCCCAACCGTCGCGGGTGATGAGATAGGGGTAGCCCGGCGGGGTCACGCGATTGTTGGCGTTGATCAGACGGCCCGAAGCGGGATTCAGCGCGTGGGGCAATGCCGCGAAAGGAATGAACCCCGCCCAATCATGATCGCCGCTCCAGCCCGGCACGGGAAAGCGGCCATCGCCCGCTTTGCGCAGCGGCACCGCGCCGGCCGTATAGAAGCCGATATTTCCGTCGCGGTCGGCATAGAGGAAATTCTCCTGCGGCGCCGTGTAGGGCTCAAGCGCCGCGGTGAAGCCGGCCCAATCGCGCGCCTCTCCGAGGCGAAAGAGACTCTCGACACTCTTGCTTGCAGGGTCGAGCCAGGGGGCGGCGAGGGCGAAGAGCGTGCCGCGCGCGAGGACCTCGGAAGGAGCATCGAAGAGGTCGGACATCACCGGCCCGTGGCGCGTCTCGCGTACCGTCAGGCTTTCGGACTTGGCGCGGCGGACCGCGATGGTCTCGACGCGGCTCGCGATCTGCCGCTCGCCCTCGGGAGCCTCGTAGCGGTCCGGGTCGTTCGGATCGAGCCGCTCGACGAAGTAATCCTCCACGTCGCCGCCGGTCGTGGCCCAGCCCCAGGCGATGCGGTCGTTATGGCCGAGCAGCAGCACGGGAAGCCCCGGCGTTGTCGCGCCCGCGAGATGGAGCGCCGGCGTGTCGATGGTGGCGAGATACCAGGCGACCGGCAAAGAGAAGGCGGAATGAAGGTCGTTGGCGAGGAGCGGTCCGCCCGTCTCGCTATGGGCGCCGTCGACGGCCCAGGCATTCGAGGCGCCGCCTGCGCCCAATGCGGAGAAGGCCGCGTCGAGCGCCGCGGGCGGCAGGCCTTCCGCGAGCTCCCGCCCGCCGCCGCCCTGGGCGAGCGTCCTCGCGGCGTCGTCCGGATAGGCGGGCCAGAGCTGGTCGACCTCCGCGGGCGAGAGGCGCTTCAGGAGCCGTGCGCGTTCCAGGATGCGCGCATGATGGCCGCTCAGCTGCACCGCGATCAGCTTGGCGGCGACGAGCGAATCCGAGACGAGCCAGGGCTCGGGGCTCGCGCTCAGCATGAGGAATTCGGGCGGCCAGAGGCCGCGATGATGCTGGATATAGCCGTTGACGCCGGCCGTGTAGCTCTCGAGCTGCGCGCGGGTGTCGACGTCGAGCCTCGCCGCCGCCGCTTCCGCGATGCGGCCGATGCCGAGCGTGCGCATGAGACGGTCGATGGGCAGGGTCGCCTCGCCGAACAGCTCGGAAAGCCGGCCGCGCCCCGCGCGGCGCGCCTGATCCATTTGCCAGAGCCGGTCCTGGGCATGGACATAGCCGAGCGCGAAGGCGGCGTCGGCTTCGCTCCGGGCGAAGATATGCGGGATGCCATAGCGGTCGCGCAGGATCTCGATCGGCGCTTGCGGGCCGGCGAGGGTGACCTGGCCCTCGGTCTGGGGCAGCGAGGTCTCGAGCCAGAGCCAAAGCGCGCCGAGCAGAATCAGGAGCGGCAGGTCGACAAAGATCAGGAGGCGGAAGAACCAGCGCCTTAAATGCCATGCCATGCGCAGGCGCTCGATTTCATCTACTACAATATACCGCCGGCATCGCGGCATGGCGGCGGGAAATTCCCAAGCTCGTTATATCACGGACGAAGACGCGGCAAAGAATTCAAAGCGGGAAAAAACGGCTCATGAGTGGCGGCCGTCAGTCGGCGCAGAGGCCGCCTTCGCGCCCGCGCTCCGATTCTTCCTCGACGGCAAGGAGCAATTTCATCTGCGCGTCGGCGAGCAGCTTCATGACCTGCGACCGCTGCCCTTCCGTCAGGCCGTCGCGGTTCAGCAGTTCCCGATAATGTCGGATGTTGAGCTCGATGAGATAGGAAGCTTCCATCATTGTCGTTCCTCCCCCTGCGCGCGTTCCGGCCATCGCCTTGATGGCATTTTGCAAGGTGGTGGAGGAACCCTCGGAATTTACTCATGCGATCATGCGACCGGATGAGGAACACCCGGCCGGAGCGCTCGTTTGCGCCGGCCTTGCGCCATGTTATAACCGGGCCCAAGGTTTCTGCCGGCCTCCCGGCCTCAAGCCGGCCCAATCCGGCGGCGCGGCGGGCGAGCCGGCAGGAACTGTGATGCCATGACGGGACCGCTGAAATGACCTTGAAGGTGCTGGTCCTGAACGGGCCGAACCTCAATCTTCTGGGCAAGCGCGAGATCGAGGTCTATGGCCGCGAGACGCTGGCCGACATCGAGACGGCGGCCCGCGTGCAGGCGCGCGAGCTGGGGCTCGACCTCGAGTTCCGCCAATCCAACCACGAGGGCGAGCTGGTCGAGTGGATCCAGGAGGCGCGCGGCCGCTATTCCGGGCTCATCGTCAATGCCGGCGCCTATACCCACACCTCGATCGCCATCCTCGACGCGCTCCGGGCGGTCGACATGCCGATCATCGAGGTGCATTTGAGCAACATTTTCCAGCGCGAGGAGTTCCGCCATCATTCCTATGTCTCGCGCGCGGCGCGCGGCATCATCTGCGGCTTCGGCGCGCAGGGCTATCTGCTCGCGCTGCATGCGATGGCGAAACTCGCCCGCCCGGTGGGCGCCGTCTGATGGCGAAGGCCGAGATCGACGCCGAGCTGGTGCGCCGGCTCGCCGAGCTGCTCGACGAGACGGGGCTCACCGAGCTCGAATATCAGGCGGAGGATTGGCGCATCCGCGTGGCGCGCCAGCCGGGCGCCGCATCGCCCGCCGCAACCGCGCCAGCCGCGGCCGCTGCCGTCGCGGCGTCGCAGGCCGAGAGCGTTTCCGAGCCGGCATTCGACGCGAGCCATCCCGGCGCCGTGGTCTCGCCCATGGTCGGCACCGTCTATCTGCAGCCCGAGCCGGGCGCGCCGCATTTCGTCAATCCGGGCGACCAGGTGAAGCAGGGCCAGATCCTCCTCGTGCTCGAGGCGATGAAGGTGATGAACCCGGTGACGGCGCCGCGCGCCGGCCGCATCCTCCGCGTGCTGGTCGAGAACGGCGCGCCCGTCGAGTACGGCGCCGCGCTGATGATCCTCGAATAGCGCCGATCAGGCTCGACCGCATGTTCGAGAAGGTGCTCATCGCGAACCGAGGCGAGATCGCGCTCCGCATCCAGCGCGCCTGCAAGGAGATGGGCATTTCCACGGTCGCGGTGCATTCGACCGCCGACGCCGACGCCATGCATGTGCGGCTCGCCGACGAGAGCGTCTGCATCGGCCCGCCGTCCGCGCGCGAGAGCTATCTCAACATCCCCGCCATCATCTCCGCCGCCACCATCACCAATTCCGACGCCATCCATCCCGGCTACGGCTTCCTTTCGGAGAACGCCAAGTTCGCGGAGATCGTCGAGGAGCACGGCATCACCTTCATCGGTCCGGCGCCTGCGCATATCGCCCTGATGGGCGACAAGATGCGCGCCAAGGCGGCGCTCCAAGGCCTCGGCGTGCCGGTGGTGCCGGGCTCGGCGGGACCCTTGCGCGACGCGGACGAGGCGCTCGAGGTGGCGCAGCGCATCACTTATCCCGTGCTGATCAAGGCGTCGGGCGGCGGCGGCGGCAAGGGCATGAAGGTCGCCGATTCGCCCAAGCATCTGGGCGAGGCCTTCCGCCTGGCGCGCGCCGAGGCGCTCGCCGCCTTCGGCGACCAGACGCTCTATCTCGAGAAATATCTCTCCCATCCCCGGCATATCGAGGTGCAGATCATCGCCGACGGCAAAGGCAAGGTGCTCCATGTCGGCGAGCGCGACTGCTCGCTGCAGCGCAGCCACCAGAAGCTCCTCGAGGAGGCGCCCTCGCCCGCGCTCAACGCGGAGGCGCGCGCGCATATCGGCCGCGTCTCCTGCGAGGCGCTGGCGGAGCTCGGCTACCGCAACCTCGGCACGATGGAATATCTCTACGAGGACGGGCAGTTCTATTTCATCGAGATGAACACGCGGCTGCAGGTCGAGCACCCGGTCACGGAGATGGTGAGCGGCATCGACCTGGTGCGCGAGCAGATCCGCATCGGGGCGGGCGCGCCGCTCGAGCTCGAGCAGGCGGAGATCAGGCTCTCGGGCCATGCCATCGAATGCCGCATCAACGCCGAGAACCCGGAGACCTTCACCCCCTCGCCCGGGCGCGTCGCCGACTATCATGTGCCGGGCGGCCTCGGCGTGAGGATCGATTCGGGGCTTTATACGGGCTATGTCGTGCCGCCCTATTACGACAGCCTGGTCGCCAAGCTGATCGTGCACGGCCAGACGCGCAACGAATGCCTGCTGCGCTTGAAGCGCGCGCTCGACGAATATGTCATCGGCGGGATCGACACCACGATCCCGCTCCATCGCCGCCTGGTGACCAACAACGACTTCATCAACGGCGCCTACGACATCCATTGGCTCGAGCGCTTCGTCGGAATCACGCGGTAGCGTCCTCGGGCGCCGCTTCACGAAAGCGCCATGCGGCTGGAGTAGCATTTTCCGACGGAGACGCCGCTCGCCGCGTCTCGCTTTGCCGGATCGAGGTGCCGCAATGCAAAAAGCCCCTCGGACGAATCCCTGGCTCAGGGCCTTGCGCGCGTCGCCGGCCGTCGCCCTTGCCCTCGCGGCGGCGGCGCATGCGGCGCCCTTGCAGCCCGAGGACGCGGCGACCGCGACGCCGATCAAGCATGTCATCGTCATCATCGGCGAAAACCGCAGCTTCGATCATCTCTTCGCGACCTACCAGCCGCGGCCGGGCCAGACGGTGCGCAACCTGCTCTCCGAGGGCATCGTCAAGGAAGACGGCTCGCCCGGCCCCACCTTCGCCGCGGCGTTGCAATATCGCGCCGAGGTGACCGAGCGCTACGAATCCGCGCCCGCGCATAAGGAGCCCTACGCCATCCTGCCGCCGGCCATGACCGACGGCGCGCCCGAGGCCGCGGGCGACGGCAACGTGCCACCCTTTCGCACGCTCGCCGAGGCGGCGGCGCTCGACAACGGCATCCTGCCGGCCGATCTGCCGCTCCTGCTCAGCGGGGCCACGGGCCTGCCGCGACATGCGATCGACAGAAGGCTTCCCAATGCCTCGGCGCTGCCCAACGGGCCCTACCAGCTTACGCCCGGCGATCCCCTATGACGCCTATGCGGCGAGCCCGGTGCACCGCTTCTTCCAGATGTGGCAGCAGATGGATTGCAGCGCGGCCGCGGCCGACGCAACCAACCCCAGCGGCTGCCGCATGGATCTCTTTCCCTGGGTCGAGGTGACGGTCGGCGCCGGCAGCAACGGGAAGCGGCGCCGCGCCCATTTCACCGAGCAAAGCACCGGCGAGGGCTCGACCGCGATGGGATTCTACAATGTCGCGCGCGGCGACCTGCCCTATCTCAAGGCGCTGGCCGACCGCTTCGCGCTCGGCGACAATTACCATCAGGCGGTGAATGGCGGCACCGGCGCCAACCATATCATGCTCGGCAGCGGCGACATGATCTGGTTCAGCGACGGCCATGGCAAAGCCGCGACGCCGCCCGCGAACCAGATCGAGGACCCCGACCCGCAGCCGGGCACCAATAATTATTACAAGCAGGACGGCTATAGCGGCGGCTCCTACGTCGCCTGCGCCGACGCGACGCAGCCGGGCGTGGCGCCGATCCTGGCCTATCTGGCAGCGCTGCCCGCGCGGCCGCGCCCCAATTGCGCGCCCGGCCATTACTATCTCGTCAATAATTACGATCCGGGCTATCTCGGCGGCGGCGCGCCTGCCACGGCCAATCCCTTCACGGTGCCGCCCTCGAGCCTGCGCACCATCGGCGACGCGCTGCATCGAGAAGGGCGTCTCCTTCCGCTATTACGGCGAGGGCTGGGACGCCTATCTCAAGGATCCGCGCAGCGCGCTCTACTGCAACATCTGCAATTTCCTGCAATATACGGCCTCGATCATGGCAAGCGCCGCGCGGCGCGCCGAGCATATCGGCGACCTCTCCCGCCTTTATGACGACATCGCGCGCGATGCGCTGCCCGCCGTCGCCTTCGTCAAGCCGAGCGGCCTCAATGACGGCCATCCGGCCTCCTCCAAGCTCGGTCTTTTCGAATCCTTCGTGGCCAAGCTGGTGACGGCGGTCGAGGGCAAGCCCGAGCTCTGGGCGGGCACGGCCATCCTCGTCACCTTCGACGAGGGCGGCGGCTATTGGGATTCGGGCTATGTCCAGCCGCTCGATTTCTTCGGCGACGGCACGCGCGTGCCGCTCATCGCCGTCTCGCCCTTCGCCGAGGGCGGACGGGTCGCCCATGGTTACGCCGACCATGTCTCGATCCTGAAATTCATCGAGCGCAACTGGGGCATGGCGCCGCTCAGCCCGCGCAGCCGCGACAACCTGCCGAACCCGGTCGCCGATTCGCGCAACCCCTATGCGCCAAAGAACGGCCCCGCGATCGGGGACCTGATGGAGATGTTCAGGTTTTGAGGGGAGGCAACGGGACTGCGCCCTATTGCTTCGGCCCGAGGCCGATCTTCGGCCCCAAGCCGAGCGAAGCGAGATAGCTCCAATTGATGTTGGCGTTCTCGATGCGGATATCGTCGAGATAGGCCGCGAGGGCCGCCGCCGCTTGCTTGCGCGAGGGCGGGCTCTCGTCGGGCCCCGCCGTCCCGTCGGCGAAGGCGATGACGGCGTCCCATCCCGGCGGGCGCTTCACCGACACCACGGTCGAGCTCGTGTCGAGGTTCTTGTAGGTCCAGAACGACCAGCCGATATTGTGCGCCTCGTTGAGCCGCCGGAAGGCGGCGTTCCATTCATCGCTGAGCTCGCCGGTCTCACCCAGGAAGATCGGCACGTTATAGCGGTTGCTGAAATTGAGATATTCCTGGATGGCGTCGAGCCGCGTGCTGCACCAGAACTTGTGATAGGTGTAGGCGACATTGGAGAGGAAGGGCGGGCCGAAGGGCGAGAAATTCGTGCTCCATTGCGGCGCGGCGATGAAGATCACGTGATGGGGGTCGACCGCGCGGATGGCGGCGGCGATCTGGCGATAGAGCGGCTCGAGCCTGACGTTGAGATAATCGATGTCGTGATAGGGCGAGATCGGCTCGTTGAGCAGGTCGTAGCCGAGCACCGCGGGCTCGTCGCGGTAGCGCTCGGCGAGATGGCGCCAAAGCGCCACGGTGAGCGCGCGATAGCGCGGCAGATAGAGCATGAGCGGATAGCCTGTGCCGTCGTCGTGGTTGACGCCCGTCTGCCCGCCGGGGCCCGCATGGAGATCGAGGATCACGCGCAAGCCCGCTTCATGGCTCCAGGCGATCACGCGGTCGAGCAAAGCGTAGCCCGGCCCCTCGAAGCGCGCCGCCTCCGCCCCATCGAGGAAGAGCGCGTAATGCAGCGGCACGCGCACCAGGTTGAAGCCGGCCGACTTGATGAAACGGATATCCTCCTCGGCGACATAGCTGTCGCGGAAGCGCTGCCAGAAGACGGCGGCGCCCTCGCTGCCCAGCACCCGCGCGACGCCGGCGTCGATCTGGCGCGGCGAGAGCGCGTGATGGAACTTGAACATATAGCCTTCGGGCATCAGCCAATTGCCGAGCCCGATGCCCCTGGGGATGAAGGGCCGCCCGTCCGGCGCGACGAAGCCCTTGCCCTCGACATGGATGAAGCCGGGCGGAGCGGAGGCTGGATCGGCAGCCTCGGCGGCGAGCGTCGGCAGCGCAGCAAGCAGCAACCAGGCGAGCGCCGATATCCGAAAAAAGAAAGCGAGCAGCGCGCGGCGAGGGGCCGCAGGCTGCCGGAAGAAGCTTCCGGGCGAATTCCGAGTGGGCGACTGGCGCGGGGCTGTCATCGCGGCGACAATATCGGCAGACGCAGATGCCGGGCAATCGCTCCTTGTCCGATATTGCGATTAGAGCGCCGCGTATATCGCTGCCGCCGCGCTTGACACCCTTTCGCGCCGCGGTTAGGGCTCAATTCTCCGCGCCCGCCTCTTTTCGCTTACCGTTCTGTTACCGCAGCCGGCTTCCCCCATGCCCGTCGATTTCGCCGCCTATCTGCTGCTCGCCGTGCTCGCCGTCGTGATCGCGTCCGGGCCGCTACGCATCCATCCCTTCATCGCCATGACCCTGGCGGTGATGGCCTTTGGGCTTGCCTGCGACGAGAAGCTCAGCTTGATCGGCAACGCCTATAGCGCGGGCTTCGTTGAGACGCTCAATTCCGTCGGGCTCGTCATCGTCGCGGCGGCGATCATCGGCGCCATCGGGGCGGGGAGCGGCGCCTCCGCGCGTCTCGCCGCCGTTTTCGCCGACTGGGGCGTAGGCGGACGCATGTCGGCGTTGATGGCCGCACTCGGCTTCGTTGCCGGTATTGCCGCCTCGCCTGCCGCCGCCTTCGCCGCGCTGATGCCTTTTCGCCAGGCCGTCGCGGCGGGGTCGCGGCGCGAGAACGCGGTCTCTTCGATCACGCTGGGGCTCGGCCTGTCGGCGAGCCACGGCATGCTGCTGCCCGCGCCTTGCCCGATCGCCGCGGCCGCCATCCTCGCCGCCGATCCGTTTCGCGTCCTCGCCTTCGGCGCCCCCGTCGCGGCGCTCGCCGCCGCGGCAGGAGCGGTCTTCGCGCGCCTGGCCGGACGCCGTCTCGTCGTCGAGGGGCCGATGCCCGACCCGGTACCCCGCGCCGCTGCGCCGCCGGGCGTCGAACAAAAGGCCTCGCCGCGCGTCGTCGCGGCGCTCCTGCTGCCCGTCCTGGCGATGGTCCTGCTGCTGATGGTGCAGTCGCTCGGCGAGATCCCGAGCGAGCCCTTCGGCGGCGGGCCGACGCGGGAGCTGCTGCTCGGGCTGGGGCGACCGGCGATCCTCCTCGTCGTCGGAGTCGGCATCGCCTTGCTGCTGACCTGGCGCTGGGACGCCGAGGTGCTTTCGCAGCAGGGCTGGGCCGGCCAAGCCATCGCCGGCGCGGCCGATCTTCTGCTGCTGGTCGGCGCGGGCGGCGCCCTGCAAAAGCTGATCCAGGAGACGGGCATGGCCGAGCTCCTGGCCGAGCCGCTGCTCGATTGGCGCGGCGGCCTCGCGCTGCCCTTCGCCGTCGCGGCGCTGGTCAAATGCCTGCAAGGCTCTTCCCTCGTCGCCGCCATTACCGCGGCCGGCATGGTGGCGCCGCTCCTCGCACCTCTCGGGCTCGCCAGCGACACCGGCCGGGCGCTGGCCGTCGTCGCCGTGGGCGCCGGCGCGATGAGCGGGTCGAATCTGAATGACGGGTTTTTCTGGCTGGTCACGGCGAACGCGCGGCTCACCCCGGCGCGGGGCTTGGCGCTGCACGGCGCCGGAACGCTGCTGCAGGGAATCCTCGCCCTCCTCTCGCTGCTCCTGCTCGGCGTCCTTGTCGGCTGAACGCTCCGCTCCCTCATCTCCCTTCCCGCTTTTTTTCGCATTATAATCGCCGGCATGACCGAGCTCACGCCGGAGCTGCTGCTGCGCGCCTATGCCGTCGGCATTTTTCCGATGGCGGACAGCCGATCGAGCCGGCAGCTCTACTGGCTCGATCCGGAATGGCGCGGCATCATCCTGCCCGAGCAGTTCCACGTGCCGCGCCGGCTGCGCCGCACGGTGCGCGCGCAAAGCTTCGAGGTGCGCGTCGACACGGCCTTCCGCGAGGTGATCGCGCGCTGCGCCGAGCTGCGTCGCGATCGGCCGGACAGCTGGATCAACGACGATATCGAGCGGCTCTATGGCGATCTCTTCGAGCTCGGCGCGGCCCACTCGGTCGAATGCTGGCTCGGGGGCGAACTCGTCGGCGGGCTCTACGGCGTGGCGCTCAACGCCGCCTTCTTCGGCGAGAGCATGTTCAGCCGCGTGGCCGACGCGAGCAAGGTGGCGCTCGTGCATCTGGTGGCGCGGCTCAATCTCGGCGGCTACTCGCTGCTCGACACGCAGTTCATCACGCGCCATCTGCGGCAGTTCGGCGCCTTCGAGGTGTCGCGCGCGGAATATCGCCGCCGTCTCGCCGCCGCCTTGCGCAAGAGCGCCGAGTTTCAGCCGGACTTGCCCGAGGGCGCCTTGCTCGGATTCTTGCAGTCGACCATCCAGACGTCATAGACCGGGTGCTGGAGAGCCGAGAGCGCGGGGCTCGAGGCGAACATCCAGCCGCTGAAGATGAGCTTCGGCGGCTCGTCCGGGACCACGTCGCGGATCTCGAGGAAGGCGGCCGCCTCGGGCGGCTCCTCGGGCGGATGCTTGCGGCAGGCGCGCAAGGTGATGTCGAGGGTGCCGAAGCGCGCGGGCTTGCCCAGCCTCACCTCGAGCGTCGAGATGCGTGCCGTCACCTTGTCGAGGCCCTGCAGCAGCGCGGTCTGCTCCTCGATCCAGCTTTCCTCGGCGGAAGCGGGCAAGGCGAGGGCAAGCGCCAGGAGCGCGCAAATCAATCGGGCGCGCATGTCACGTCTTTTTAGGGTAGGGGTTCTCGATCGCGGCGACGAGCCGCGCGAGCGTCTCGCGCAGCTGGCCCTCGTCGGCGCCCATCAGCACGGCATCCTCGAGCGCCTCCTGCGCCAGCTCCTGGATCTCGCGCAGATTCTCGTTGAGGACCTTGATCTTCTCGACGCAAGACAAGGCCTCGCCCTCCGGCGTGCGCCAGACGGGAAGCTCGGGCGCCTTGTTCGCTTTCCTCAACGCCGCCTCCTTCGCGCGCCTTTCCGGCAACGGACGCTTCCCCTCAAATCTCCGGCAAGAATGCGGCGAAACGAAGCCGCACATAGTCGACCGTCCAGCGACCCTGCTGGTCCGCGAGAAAAGGCGCCAGCTCGGCCGCGATCTCGGCGCGCGCCGCTTGCCGCTCCGCCGGCGCGAGCCGTGCGAGGAAGCCGTCGCCGAAATTGGCGAGCCAGCCGTCGATGCCGGTCGGGATCGGCGTGGGGCGGGGAATGAGCGCGAGCGAACGCAAGCGGAAGCCATGGGCCTCGAGCCGGGCGCGATAGTCCTCGGCGCTCGGAAAATACCAGGGATCGGCGGCGGCGCCGTCGAGGCCGCGCCGGTCGAGCGCCGCGATCAGCGCCCGGCGCACGCGCTCGACATTGCCTTGCCCGCCCATCTCGCCGACGAAGCGGCCGCCCGGCCGCAAGGCGCGCGCGACGCCCGCGATCACGCCGTCCGCGTCCTTGACCCAATGGAGCGCCGCGTTGCTGAAGACGGCGTCGAAGGTCCGGGAAAATTCGAGCCGCGCCGCGTCGCCGACCCGCGCATCGAGGCCTGCGGCCCTCGCCGCCGCCACCTGCTCCGCGCTCGCGTCGATGCCGACGACTTGGGCGCCTGCAGCGGCGATGCGGCGGGTGAGGGCGCCCTCGCCGCAGCCGAGATCGAGGATGCGCTCGCCGGGCCGCGGCGCCAGCAGCTCGCGCACGGTCGCGCCCAGCTCGGCGACGAAGCCCGCAGTGCGGGCATAGCGCTCCGGGTCCCAGCGTTGGGCCGGCGCGGCACCGCCTGCGCTATTTCGCGGGCTCGCCACCGCTCGTCCCTTGGCCCTGCCCCTGGTTCGGCTGCGCGCCCGGCGCCGGCTTCTGCTCCTGGATCGGGCCGCCCGGGGTCTGGCCCCCCGGGGCCTGGCCCCCCGGGGCCTGACCTGCCGGCTGGGCCTGGCCTTGCCCCTGGGAGCCCTGATCGCCGGTGGCGAGGAAGATGATCCTGCCCAGCAGCTCCTCGAGCACCACGGCGCCTTCGGTGTTCTTGATCTCGCCGTCGGGCTTGATCACCGCCGGGTCATGGCCGGGCTCGATCTTGACATATTTGCCGCCGAGCAGGCCCGCGCTCGCGACGATCGCCTTGGAATCCACCGGCAGCCGCACGACCGGCTGAAGGTTCATATGTACGACGGCGCGGAAATCCTTGAGATCGACCGTCTGGCCGGTCACGACGCCGACCTTGACCCCGCCGATGCGCACGTCGCTGCCGACGGTGAGGCCGTCGACCGAGCTGAATTCGGCCGTGACCGGATAGCCGCCAGAGGGCGCGAGATCGGCGCTCACATAGGCGAAGCCCAGGAAGATGGCGGCGACGAGCAGGACGAAGCCGCCCATGATGGTCTCGACCAGATGCTTTCCCAGCATGGCGCTGCTCCCCGTCCTAATCGCTCTTGCCGGGCGGCGTCTTCGCCGCCGCCGCCTTGCGCTGCGCCTCCGCGGCGGCCACCACACGCTGCAGCAGACGCTCGAAATCGACCGAATCCTGGACATAGGAGAAGCTCTGCCCCGGCTTGAGCGCCTCGGTATCGCCGCCCGGATCGATCTTGATGAACTTGCTGCCGAAAAGGCCGTCGCTGGCCACGAGCGCGGCGCTGTCGGAGGGAATGTCGACGCCGGGCTGGATCACCATGGTGATCCGCGCCTGGTCGGTCTTGGGCAGGAAGCTCTCGTCGGTCACTTCGCCCACGCGAATGCCGGCGAGCCGCACGTCGGCATGAGTGGCGAGCCCGTCGATATGGGCGAAGTTGGCATAAAGGCTATAGCCGCTCACCTCATGTTGATTGACGTTGAAAGCGAAGACGACGAAGCCGGCCCAGGCGGCGAGGGCGAGCAGGCCGACCAGGATGTCGAGGCTATCGCGTTTGATCGCCAAGGCGGGCCTCCTCGCTTGCTTATTCCGGCCGCCAGGGCTCGTATTCCCCGGTGGACTTGGGGCGGTGGCCGCCGCTTAGCTCGTGACCGGGCGGCCGGTAGGCCATGGGCGTGCCGGTGAGGTTGGGCAGATGCGGCTTGATCCAGGGCCGCTTCGGCGGGTCCTCGAGCGGCGGCGTGTCGGTCGTGTGATGCAGCCAGGCATGCCAGACGGGCGGCACCTTCGAGCCCTCGGCCTCGCCCTGGTAGATCACCCAGCGCCGCTCGACCGCGAGCCCGCCCACGTCGCGCAGCACGCCGCCCTTCTCGCGGAAATAGCGGTTGCCCGACTTGTCGCTGCCGACCAGCTCGCCGCGCAGCCAGGTATAGAGACGGGTGCCGATGCTCATGCGCGCGCGTTCGAGTCCATTATCGTCGTCACCATGCGCCAAATCCGCGCGACCCGCACGAAATCCGTCGGCGCGGACTATGGCATCTGCGCCTTGCGTCGTCCAGCCCTCGAGCCACGCCCTTGAGCCTGCCATGGACGCCGGACTCGCGCCCGCCAAGCCTGTTGTCGCGCGCAAGGCGGCTCCCTATGCTCGCCCGCTTTGCAACTCGCCATGCCTGCCATGCCTTCCCGAGGCCATGCCTTCCCGACGACTGCCGACTCCGCCATGGCCGCATCCCTGCGCCGCGGCGGGGTGGGTTTCGCCGTGGCCTGCGCCGCCTCATTCAGCGTCAACACGGTCTGCGCGCGTATCGCCTTCGCGCATGGCGCCGACGCGCCCACGGTCAATGTCGCGCGTTTCGGCTGCTTGCTCCTGGTACTGCTTCTCGCCTTCGCGGCCCGCGGGCATTGGCCGATCCTGCCGCGGCGCGAGCGGCTGATCGGGCTCGGCATCGGCGGCTTCTTCTTCCTGACCTCGTTCGGCTTCCTGGGCTCGCTGCAATATATCCCCGTCTCCGTAGCGGTCCTGGTGATCTACACCTATCCACTCCTGGTCGGGCTCATCGAATGGATCGGCGGCCGCGAGCGGCTCGGCGTCTGGCGGGTTTCGGCGCTAGCCCTGGGCTTCCTCGGCTTGGCGCTCGCTCTCGATCCTTGGACGGCCACGCCGCCCGACTGGCGGGGGGTGGCGCTCGCCGGGCTTGGCAGCTTGGGCATGGCCTCGATGGTGACGAGCTCGGCGCGGCTGCTGCTGCGGGTCGATAGCGGGCGCCTCAATCTCCACATCATGCTCGGCGCCGTCGCCCTCTTCCTGGTGAATCTGGCGCTGGTCGGCGGACCGAGCTGGCCCCATGGCGGCATCGGTTGGGTGGCGGTCGGCGGGCTGATCGCGTCCTACATGCTGGGACAGCTCATGCTGATGGCGGCGATCGGGCGGGCCGGCGCCGTGGCAACGGCGGCGGCAATGAATCTCGAGCCGATCCTGACCATCGCCCTCGCCATCCTCGTGCTCGAGGAGCGGCCGAACCTGCTTCAGGGCCTGGGCGCGGCGCTGGTGCTCGCGGCAGTTCTCCTGGTGCGGCGGGGCGAGGGCGGCGTCCCCGCGGGCCGCGTCGCGGCCAGGCGCGGATGAACGTGGACATGGCCGCTCCGGCGTCTTCGCCCTGGCGCGCGCTGGGCGGTGCTGCGCTCGTGGTGGCGACGGCCCTGTGCTTCGCCGGCGCGGTCACGCTCGCGCGCCTCGTCTATGACGATGGCGGCACCGCCGTGACCGTGCTGGCCGTGCGCTATGTGACGGCGAGCTGCCTGCTCTATCTCTGGTTCCGCCTGCGCGGCGAGCGGCCCTGGCTGCCTCGGGCGCTGACGCTTCGCGCCATCGCCATCGGGCTGCTCGTCGCCGTCTACAGCTTCGGCTATCTCGGCGCCGTGCAATATATTCCGGTGAGCCTTGCGGTGCTGATCTTCTATCTGAACCCGCTGCTCGTGGGGCTCATGGCCTTCCTCATCGAGCGCCGCGCGCTCCAGCGCGACAAGGCGTTCGCTCTCTTGGCCGGACTGCTCGGCGTCGGGCTCGCGGTGAACGTGACTTTCGCCGAGCTCGATTGGCGCGGCCTCGTCCTCGCCTTCGTGGGCGCCAACGGCGTGGCGCTTACCGCCGTCACCAGCCAACGCCTGCTGCGCAGCATGGGAAGCCTCGCGCTCGCCTTCCATGTCTCGCTGGTCGCGGCGGTCGTGTTCCTCGTGGGCGGCCTGCTCACGGGCGGCTTCGCCTTGCCGCGCAGCGAGGCGGGCTGGTGGGCGCTCGGCGCCTTGCCTCTCGCGGCCACCATGGGGATGGTGGGCTTCTATCTGGCGCTCGCCCTCATCGGCGCGGTGAAGACTTCGACCATCCTCAACGTCGAGCCGGTCTTCACCGTGCTCGCGGCCGTGCTGCTGCTGCACGAGCGCTTCGCGCCCTTGCAGATCGTCGGCGCGCTTCTGGTGGGCGTCGCCATCATCCTGGTGAACCGCCCGGCGCGGAAGCACGTCTCCCCGCGAGGGCACTAGCCGGGGTGCGAAAAAAGCATGACGTCGCCCTTGCGCTTCGAGAGACGGCGACTGCGCCGCCTCCTCAGCGCGATGATCATTTACCATAAACATATACAACCTGATGGGGAGGGGCGCGGCGGCAAGCCGCGTGTCTCGAACCATGAGAGGGGCAGCTACCTCCCGCTCACCCCGATCAGCGCGTCGAGCGCGGCGCGGTCGCGGCGGAGATGCGCGCTCTCCCCGTCATAGACGATGCGGCCGCGATCCATGACGACGGTGCGCGGCGAGAGATCGAGCGCCAGGCGCAGGTTCTGCTCGACGAGAAGGAGGGTCAGCCCCTCGCTCTCGCGCAGGCGGTAGAGCACGCGGGCGAGCTCTTCGACGATGACGGGCGCCAGGCCTTCGGAAGGCTCGTCCATCAGCACGAGACGCGGGTTGCCGACCAGCGCGCGGCCGATCGCCAGCATCTGCTGCTCGCCGCCGGAGAGCTGATTGCCGTGGTTGGTCTGGCGCTCGTGCAGGCGCGGGAAGAGCGCGAAGACCCCGGCGAGCGTCCAGTGTCCCGGCCGCGCGGCGACCTCGAGATTCTCGCGCACCGTGAGCGAGGGAAAGATCTCGCGCTCCTGCGGCACATAGCCGAGGCCCGCGCGGGCGCGGCGATGGGTCGGCGTGGCCGAGATGTCGTCGCCCGCGAGCTTGAGGCGCCCGCCATGCAGGTTGGTGTGGCCCATGACGGTGGCGAGGAGCGTCGTCTTGCCCACGCCATTGCGGCCGATGAGGCTCACGCTCTCGCCCGCCGCGATGGCGAGGCGCAAATCCTCGAGCACCACCGTCTCGCCATAGCCCGCCGAGACGCCGTCGAGCTCGAGGAGCGGGGGCGCCTCAGCCATGGCCGGCCTCGCCGAGATAGACCGCGCGCACCCGCTCATCGGCCGCGATCTCCTCGGGCGCGCCCTCGGCGAGCACGGAGCCGGCGACGAGCACGGTGATGCGCTTGGCGAAGCGGAACACCACGTCCATGTCATGCTCGATGATGAGGATGGCGATATCCTCGTCGAGCCGGTCGAGCAGGTCGAGGATGATGTGGCTCTCCGTCGAGGGCACGCCGGCGGCGGGCTCGTCGAGCAGGAGCACCTTGGGCCGCTGGGCGAGCGCGATGGCGATCTCGACGAGGCGCTGGCGGCCGTAGGAGAGCTCCTTGACCGGCTTCAGCGCGTCGCCGGCGAGCTTGAGCTCGTCGAGCAGTGCCACGGCCTCCGCGATCACGGCGGGCGCGCTGCCCGCGGGGCGCCATAGATTGTTGCAAGCGCCGATGCGCTCGCCGATGGCGAGGCAGACATTCTCCAGCACGCTCAGCCCGCGGAAGAGCTGGTTGATCTGGAAGGTGCGCGCCATGCCGCGCCGCGCGCGCGCCGCCTGTGGGAGCCGCGTGATGTCCTCGCCCAGCAGCAGCACGCTGCCGGCCGAGGGCCGCAACGCCCCCGTCACCAGATTGACGAGGCTCGTCTTGCCTGCGCCGTTGGGGCCGATGAGGGCCTGACGCGCGCCGCGCGGCAATGCCAACGAGATGTCGCGCGCCACGGGGAGCGCGCCGAAGCTCTTGCTGAGCCCGCGCGTCTCGAGCACGAGCGGCGTCATCGCTTTTTCAAGATGCGGGCGGCGAAGCGCGCCGCCTGGTCCAGCAGCCCGATCAAGCCGTTGCGGGCGAACAGCACGGTCAGCACCAGGAGAAGGCCGATGCCGAAGATCCAGAACTCGGGGCTCAGCTTGGCGAGGCTGTCCTCGAGGATCATATAGACCGCGGCGCCGATCAGCGCGCCATAGAGCCGCCCCGTGCCGCCCAAAATGAGCATGACCAGCACGCTCGCCGAGCGGTCGAAGCCGATCGCGGTCAAGGTCACGAAGGCGTTCGATTGCGCGTAGAGCCCGCCGGCCACCCCGGCGACGGCGGCCGAGATCGTGTAGACGGTCACCAGGCGGCCATGCACCGGCGAGCCGATGGCGTGCATGCGCCGCACATTCTCGCGGATGCCCGTCAGCGCCTGGCCGAAGGGCGAATAGGTGATGCGGCGGACCAGGAAGAAGAGGAGGACAAGCACGCCCAGGGCATAAAGGTAATAGGTGCGGCTGTAGATGTCGTAGTCGAAGCGGCCGAAAAGCGGCCAGACATCGATGTTGTTGAGCCCGTCGAAGCCGCCGGTGATCTCGGGGAAGCTGTTGCCGAGCTCTTGCAGCATGATGGCGGTGGCGAGCGTCAGCATGAGCAAGGTGAGTCCGCGATAGCGCAGCAGGAACCAGCCGGAGACGAGGCCCAACGCACCCGCGACGGCCGCCGCCGCCAGCAGGCCCGTCAAGGGCTCGCCCCAGCCGTACCGCGCGGCCAAGAGGCCCGCGACATAGGCGCCCGTTCCGAAGAAGGCGGCGTGGCCCAAGGTCACGATCCCGGCAAAGCCCAGGATGAGGTCGAGCGAGAGGGCGAAGAGCGCCATGATCAGGATCTGCGTGCCGAGCGCGAGATAGTCGGGAAAGAGGA
The DNA here is from genome assembly GCA_963842155.1 of uncultured Pseudomonadota bacterium. Taxonomy (GTDB): domain Bacteria; phylum Pseudomonadota; class Alphaproteobacteria; order JACZXZ01; family JACZXZ01; genus CAWJFP01. The sequence goes on along the minus strand of CAWJFP010000041.1, from coordinate 59,025 downwards.
AGAAGGCGCCGAGCGCCGCCAGCCAAGGCAGCGCCTCGAAAGCGCGGAAACGATGACGCCGCAGCAGAAATGCCGCGGCGCGCTCGCTCTCGCCCGTCAGGGCCTCAGTCGCGCCCATGGAGGCCCGTGGGCCGCAGCAGCAGGAGCAGGATGGTCGCGGCATAGAGGAAGAAGGCGCCGCCCGTCGGGTAGAGATATTTGCCGCCATTGTCGACGATGCCGAGCACGAGCGCCGCGAGAAAGGTGCCGCGGATGCTGCCGAGTCCGCCGACCGAGACGACGATGAGGAAGAGCACGAGATACTGGATGGCGAAGCTCGGCGTCAGCCCGACGATGTTCACCGCGAGCCCGCCGCCCAAGGCGGCGAGGCCGCTGCCGAGCGCGAAGGTGAGGGTGAAGAGGCGGTCGACATCGATGCCGATCGATTGCGCCATGCGGCGGTTGTCGACCGCGGCGCGGATCTTGGCGCCGAGGCCGGTGCGCTCGAAGCCCAACATGAGGGCGGCGACCAGGATAGCGCCCACAAAGATCATGAAGCCGCGATAGGCGGGAAAGGCGACGGCGCCGAGCTCGACCCGTCCGGAGAGGAAGGCCGGGACGCGCAGGTTCTGCGGCTCCGGCCCATAGACGAAGGTGAAGCCGGCGATGGCCATGAAGACGAGCCCGATGGTGAGGAGCACCTGGTCGAGCTCGCTCGCGCGGTAGAGCCGCGCATAGAGCAGTCGCTCGAAGGGCACGCTCAGAAGCGCCACGATCAAAGCGGCGAGCACGAGCGCCAAGAGGAACGGCACGCCCGCGTCGTCGATGAGGGTCACCATGACGTAGCCGCCCGCCATGGCGAAGGCGCCATGCGCCAGATTGATGAATCCCATCAGCCCCATGGTCACGGAAAGCCCCACGGAGATGATGAAGAGGATCATGGCATAGGCCAGCCCGTCGAACAGGATATGGCCGACGGCGTTGGCGAGCTGCTGCACGGCTTGGCTCCTGGCTTCCCTCGCGGCGGCGTCCATCCGCGAAGGGCGCCGCAAGCCTCCTTATTCCACCGGCCGGAACGGCTCGGCAAGAGCCTTCGAGGGCATAAGCAAAACCGCCGTCGCGCTGGCTGGCGCGGCGGCGGTCCCGCTTCCTGTCCGAGCGCGGCCGGCTAGCTCAGCCGCCGCATTTGCCGACTTTGAGCTCCTTGCAGGGATCCTTCACGGCCGGGATCACCTCCAGCACCTTGACGCCGAGATGATCGCCCTCCTTGACCACCTCCTCGGCATGCTCGTCCTGGATGATGTCGCGCGTCTCGGGGTCGATCTCGATCGGGCCGCGCGGGCTGTCGAACTTCCAACCTTCGAGCGCCTTCATCACCGCGTCCGCTTGCAGATCGCCGTGCAGCGCCTCGATGACGTGATAGACCGCGGCCATGCCATCCCAGGCGGCCACCGCCATGAAGTCGGGCGGCAGTTTGTCGCCATAGGCGGCGCGCCAGGCATTGACGAAGGCGACGTTGGCCGGGTTCTTGTAGTCGGCCGCGTAGTGACCCATCACGATCATGCCGACCGCCGCGTCGCCCATGCCCTGGAGCTTGGTGTCGTCGATGATGTCGAGCGGGCCGATCAGCTTGACGCCCGCCGCGCGCAGGCCGAGATCGCCGTAGGTCTTGACCAGCGCCGCGGCATGCACGCCGGCCGGCACGAAGACATAGAGACAGTCCGGCTTCTCGTCCTTGACCTTCTGCAGGAAGGGCGTGAAGTCGGGCACCTGGGCCGGGCTCCCCATCGGGATCGCGTCCATCACCTTGCCGCCCGCCTTCTCGAAGCCGGTCTTGAACGCCTCCAGGCTGTCCTTGCCCGGCGGATAGTCGGTGTAGCCGACGATGGCCGTCTTGCAGCCGAGCGTTTTGGCCGCATAGCCGCCCATGGGATAGGCGGCGTCCCACATCGAGAACGAGGTGCGCGCGATATAGGGCGAGAGCTTGGTGATCCAGGCCGTGCCGGCATTGACGATGATCATCGGCACCTTCGCCTCGGTGGCGAGCGGAGCGCTGGCGATGGCGTCGGGCGAGAAGATGAAGCCCATCAGCAGATTGACGTGATCGCGCGTGATCAGCTCCTGCACTTGCGTCTTGGCGCCGGCGCCCGTGGGCGGGCCGGAATCGCGCTTGATGATCTCGATCTTGTTGGCGCCGAGCTGGTCGGCATGGGCGTGCATATAGAGATCGATCGCCCGCATGATCTGGTCGCCATATTCGGCGTTGACGCCGGAGAAGCTGGCCACGACGCCGATCTTGATGTCCGCCGCCTGGGCCGCGCCGGCGCAGAGCAGCGCGAATGCCGCCATAAGCGGCAATTTGATGAGTTTCATACGATCCTCCCGAGACCGCCTCGGCCGTTACAGCCGTTGTTCCCTGTCGCGAGCCGGGCCGGAAGAACTTGGCCCTATCCGGCCCGGCAGCGCATAGTGTAGCGCGCGATCGGGCGGAGTACAGCGCAAATTGTTGGGCAATCGAACGATTTGCCCACTCTTGCGCAAATCTCTTTTGCCCATTCGCCGGCCGCCGCTATGCTCGCGCCCCGTCCAAACGCGAGGGTGCCATGTCGAAGCAAGCGTCGAAGCAGAAAAGGTCGAAGCAGAAAAGACCGAGCCAGAAGCAGTACGAGGCGATCTACCAGGAGCTGATCGGCTTCGTCCCCCCGCGCATCAAGGAGCGCATCAGGCTCGGCCTCGAAGTCGACCCCGAGCTCCTCGACATGGTCGAGCGGATCCGCGACCACGCCATGTATCCCAAATGCATGGACGTGAAGACGGCGCAGCTCATCCTGTTCGGCCTCCTGCTCTCCCATATTTCCCCCGCGGCCGAATATCACGGCCGCGCCGCCATGCGGGCGGGCGCCAGCAAGGCCGAGCTGCATGCCACCGCGGGCCTGGCCTTCCTCTTCCGCGGCCTGCCGGCCTTCAACCTCGCGGCCGAGCTCATCAACAAGATCTACGCCGAGGACAAGAAGGTGGCGGAGTAGCGCTGTCGCATGTAAATCCGCGCGTCCTCACCGGCCCGCCGCCGAGCGGTGCCGGTGAGGGGACCTTAAATCCTCGTTTCGGCGTCTCACGCCGGGTGCAGCTCGGCCTTGCGCTGGCTCACGACATGCTCGGCCTCGCGGCCCGTGAGCTCGTGCAGATGGTCGAACTTCCAGGCGAAGGTGCCGACGCCGTAGGAGAGCGAGCGCAACTCGATGATCATGTCGCGGATCTCGGATTGCGGGATATGGGCGGTGGTCTCGTCCCATCCCTTCCAGCCTTCCTTGGGCTGAAAGGCCAGGATCTGCCCGCGCCGTCCGGTGATGAGCCGCTGCACATTCGCGGTGAACTCGTTCGGCGCCGAGATCGTGACCTCGAGAATGGGCTCCAGCAGCACCGGATCGGCCTTCGGCATGCCCTCGGCCATGGCCATGCGCGCCGCCGTGCGGAAGGCCATGTCCGAGCTGTCGACGGTATGGAATTGGCCATCGAGCAGGGTGACGGCGATATCCACCACCTGGAAGCCGAGCGGCCCGCGCGCCAGATAGTCGCGCACGCCTTGCTCGACCGAGGGGATGAACTGGCGCGGGATGGCGCCGCCGACGATCTTGTCGATGAACTCGAAGCCCGCGCCGTGCGGCCGCGGCCTGATCTCGATCTTCACGTCGCCGAACTGCCCGTGGCCGCCCGACTGCTTCTTGTGCCGGGCGTGTTGGACGACCGTCTTGCGGATGGTCTCCTTGTAGGGGATCTGCGGCGGCCTGATCTTGACCTTGAGGTGGTATTTCTCCCTCAGCCGGTCGATGGCGAGCTGGAGATGCATCTCGCCCTGGCCCCAGAGCAGCAGCTCATGCGTGTCCGCGGTCTGCTCGAAGGAGAGCGAGGGGTCCTCCTCGGTCAGCTTCTGGATCGCCCCCGTGAGCTTGACCTCGTCCTGGCGGTTCTCGGCCTGGAGGGCCGCCGAGTAGAGCGGCTTGATCGGCTCGGGCCAAGGCGCCGGGTCCGCGGGCGGCTTGCCCGAGGGCGTCACCAGCCGGCCCGTGCGCAGCTTCTCCATGCGGCCGAACGCGAGCGTCTCGCCCGCGCCGGCCTTGGGCTGCTTATGCTGCTGATGGCCGAGCATGGCGAAGATGCCGCCGATGCGCTCGCCGTCCGCCGTCTGTCCGTCGGCGAACTCGCCGCGCCAGATGCGCAAAAAGGACAGCTTGCCCGTGTGCGGCATATGGAGGGTCTTGAAGACGCGCGCGCAAGCCTCGCCCGCCTCGGCGATGCCGCGGCGCTCCGCCGTGACCCGCGGGGACGGCACCTCGTGGCGCAGCGCCTTAAGGAGCCGGCGCACGCCATGGTCGCGATCGGCGGCGCCGAGGAAGACGGGCACGAGCTTGTCTTCCTGAAGGGTGCGGGTGAGCTGCTTGTAGATCACCTCGCGCGGCGGCACGACGTCCTCGAGCAGCTGCTCCATCAGCGCGTCGTCGAAATCGGCCAGCGTCTCGAGCAGCTCCTGCCGGCTCTGCTTCTCGCGCGCCTGCTCCGATTCCGGGATGGCGACGAGGTCGGAAGCGTCGCCGGGCTTGTATTTGTAGGCGCGCTCGCTCACCAGATCGACATAGCCGGTGATGGCATCCTCGCCGTCCCGGATCGGCACTTGGCGCAGCACGAGCGGCCGGCTCGAGACGGCCTGCAGCGCCGCCAGCACCTCGCGCACCCGGCTTGCGGAAGTGTCCATCTTGTTGATGAACATCATGTGGGGGATCTGATTGTCGTCGAGGAATTTGAGGATTGGCGCCACGGCCACCGCGCGCTCGACGGCCGGCTCGCAGACGATGACCGCCGCGTCCGCCACCATCAGCGCGTTGCGCGCCTCCTGCACGAACTCGATCGAGCCGGGGCAGTCGAGGAAGCTCCATTTGTCGCCGAGGAAGCTCGTGCTGGCGAGATTGACCTCGGCGCTCATCTGGCGCGCGCGCGCCTCGGGCGCCGCGTCGCCGACGCTGGTGCCGTCGCGCACCGAGCCCTTGCGCGGGATAGCGCCGGTGATGAAGAGCAGGCTCTCGAGCAAGGTGGTCTTGCCGCTGGCATAAGGCCCGACAAGGGCGGCGCATCGAGGCGCGTTCTGGCTCACTGGCGTCTCCCTGACCTTATTTCGCCGCTTGGGCCCCGGCGGCTGCGCGACGGCTTCGTCCGCTGCGGCGGAGCGCGCCTTCGCGCACGGCTATTGATCGCCTCTATGTTTTCAACAGCTCGGCGCCGATGCAAGGAGAATCAGGCGCGCTGGAGGCCGCGCGCTGGCTCAATGCCTGTGGTGCGCGAGGTCCGCGCTGGCGGCGAGCAGGGCGATGCCGAGGCCGCAAAGCGCTATGGGAGCGAGGGCCAAGGGTGGCAGGCCGGTCGCGTCCCAGACGGCGCCGCCCAGGATGGGCACGGCCACGGCGCAGCCATAGCTGATGGTGAACATCCCCGCCGAGGTGCGATGCTCGTCCCCGGGCGCGCTCGTCAGTGGCGGCAGCGCCAATGTCAGGATCAAGAGCACGGCATTGGCGAAGCCGATCACCCCGGCCCAGACGATGATCGCGGGCCCCGGCATGAGGACGATGCCCGCCACGCTGATGACGATCGCAATGCCGGCGACGACATAGGGCCGGGCGCGGAGCGCGAGGCGGTCGGTGAAGGCAAGCATGAGGAAGGAGGCGGGAAGCTGCGCAAGGTTCAAGGTGGAGAGCGCCGTGCCGATGAGCTCGGGCCGCCCCATCGCGGTCAGATAATCCGGCAGGAAGGCGTTGGTGCCGAAATAGATGCTGTTGACGCTACCCATCATGAGCCCGAGCCGCCAGATGAAGGGCTTGCGCCAGTCGGGCCACCAGCGCCGCGGGGCGCCAAGCGCCAAATGCGGCTGGGGCGCCGTCGCGCGCGGCGCGAGGAGCGGCAGGAGCAGCCCCGTGATGAGCACGGGCAGCGACCAGAACAGAAAGTCGAGCCGCCAGCTTCCGCCAAGGTGGGGAAGCAGGGGTATGGTGAGCGAGACGACCAGGATCTCGCCCACGAGAAGCCCGTTGGTGTAGAGCGCGGTGGAGAAGCCGATCGAGCGCGGCGTCCATTGGCGCACCAAGGGCGGCAGCGAGGGCTGCATGATCGCGATGCCCGCCGCCATGAGGATCGTTGCCAGATCGAGCCAGAGCAGGCTCGGGACGGCGCCGCGCAAGGCCGAGGCGACGGCCGCGAGCAGCAGCCCCGCCAAAAGCGTCGCGCGCGCGCCGTAGCGCGCGATCAGGAGGGAGCCCGGCACGGCGGCGGCGGCGAAGAGGGCCAAGGGTAGGCTCGAAAGAATGCCGACGTCGGTCTCCGAGAGCTGGAGATCCGCATGCAGCAGCGGCAGCACCGGCGGCACGGCCAGTACCGTTACGCGCAGGGCGACGCCGACGAGCCAGAGCATGACGAAGGAGGAGACGAGCCGCGCCGGCTCGGCCGCTTCGCTTCTTCTATGAGAGGGAGGGTGAGGGAGGGGGGCCTCGGGCGCGATCATCGCCCAGCTATTAGCGCGAAATCGCGCGCGGGCAAAGTTTCCCTCTCCCCAACCGCGGGAGGGGAAGCGAGCGTCAGCGGGCCGGTGAGGCGACCGAGATCACGTCGCGTCCGCGAGCGGTATCCATATCTCGACCCCGCCCAGTCCGGTCCGCGGATCGAAGGTTTCGAGATGACGCTCGAGACTGGCGCCCTCGGCAACGCGCCGGCCACGCTCCGGCAGCCAATCGTTCCAGATCGCGGAATAGGTGGCCGCGATCTTGGATATATGATCGCGATGCTGGAAGACCGCGTATGCCTGCGCAGGGATGCGCATTTCGATCAATCCGCGCGGCGTCGCCGAGAATTTCGAAACTTGGGCGGCGCAGACATAGTCGAAATTTCCCTCGTCGTCCATGTTCGCGCTGATGCCGAGGGGAATCGGGCTCGTCTTATTGGGGATTTCGCCGTAAACGGCCATGAACCTTTGCCATTGCGCGGGGATGGCTTCCGGCGTCGCGAACGACTGACGCGCCGCGAGCCCGACGACAAGCATCGGCGCGCCCGCCAGGAACCGGGGCGGCTCGAGCTCGACGCCGCTGCCCTCGGGAATTCGCATAGGTTTGATCATCGGCAAATCCTCCGTGCTTCGATTGCGCCGCACCGTCTCCGGGGTTGTGCCGAGCTGGGCACGAAAGGCGCGCGAGAAGGCCTCGTGCGAGCCGTAACCGGTCTCGAGCGCGAGATCGAGTATGTCCGGCGCCCCGGTCGCCAATGCTTGGGCCGCGGCGCTCAAGCGGCGCCCGCGGACATACTGTATCACGGAGACGTCCCGGTGCTCGCGTCGAACGCATGGGCCAGATGATAGCTCGATACGCCGCAAGCATCGGCGATCTCGCCGAGCGTGAGCGGGCGGTCAAGGTTGCGTTCGATTACCCAAAGGGCCTTGTTGGTCAGCGTCATGAGGAAGTGCTTCGCACCCGTGCCAATTCCAGGCATGGATTCTATGCGAACACGGCATCCGGCGCTTGACCGGAACTGCGCTGCGGTCCCTCCGCTGATCTGCGCCGCTTATCCCTTATCGGGGTAGTAGAAGTTCCACGCCCAAGCATAGTCTGCCACGCTCCGCAAGGCGCAAACGAGGAATAAAATCCCCTCAGCTTCAACAGTCCAATCGCCAAATATATGCGGGCCGACGATAATGAGGAGGATAATCACCGATGTGGCTATGAGATTGATGAGCGACCACTTTCTCTCTGTGTTCTGAGCCTGGGCCCCGGTAAAAGCGAGATGCGACAGGAAACCCCAAAAGCAATCGAGTAAGAATAACGCGGCAATCATGATCGCAAACGCGCTCGCATGTTCAACTAACGCGGCGAGCGCTACGAACAGACACGCCTCCAAGAACAATATAACGAAATCAAGTGCGAGGGCCCCTCTTTTTATGCGCGTGCTGCCACCGCCTTCCACGTAGGTTGCGTAAAGGTGGCGAACTGCGCCCTGGTGAAATGGAATGATGGTAACAAGAAACGCTAGAAAGAGGGAGATGTGGCCGGTTTTAATTGGCATATATTTAGCGGAAGAATCGATCAGTTTTGTGATTGCGTAAGCCAATGCGAGACCGGTCACCACATTGTATAATTCGCAGAGTTGCTTGACTGAATTCTCTCGCGGCGACATGACGCGTCCTTTCTCATTCACAGGGACCAGAAATCGTATATCAGTGTCAATGACCATCGGGAAGAAGACATGAGTGATAAAACAAAGATCATCTATTTGGCATGCCCTTATACTCATCCTGACCCCGCGATCCGGAAAGAACGCTTCCACGCTGCAACCAGGGCCGCCGCGGAACTCATCAGAGGAGGTAATGTAGTTTTTAGCCCCGTGACAATGACCCATCCCATAGACCTCTTCTTGGCTGGCGGGGGCTCAACATTAGGCTCTGCATTTTGGGTACACTTCGATGAAGCATTCATGGAGTTCTGCGATGAGATAGTTGTCGTTCGTCTTGAGGGCTGGGAGCAGAGCGCTGGGATTGCGCGAGAACGGAAATTCTTTGAGGAGCGTGGGCGATCGGTGCGCTTTGTCGATCCTGAGCCCTCGTCGTAAATACGCGACAACTCCACTACAAAATGCGCGTTGGAGCGAGCGAAGGAATGAGCGATGTCGAGATGGCTATCCGATTCGGGCGCAGCGGCTTGGGTTCAGGCTATCGGCTCTGTCGTCGCGATCCTTGTCGCAATATGGGTGCCGGCTTGGCAACGCCGATTCGCACTTCGCGATGCGCGGGCTGAGCGGGCTGGGCAGGAAAAGGAACATTTACGGCGATTGACGGCTGGGCTAAGGGCAGAGATCTATGCGGTGCTCGATGCGGCGAATCGTCAGAAATTCGCGGTTGAACGCACGCTCGAGCAGCTTAAGGAGGCTCGCGGGAAGGGTGCTACTGTCGTGAGTGGCGGCCCAATCCAGCCAGGTTCGATGGTAGTAACTGATGCGATCGTATATCGACAGATCGCGGCAGAACTTGGCCGGCTCCCTCCGGAACTCATCAAGACCGTTGTCCTGTTCTACACACTTGCTCTGGACTTTGGGCGGCTCGCTGACGGGGCGTCGACTGCCCAAGGCGCGTATGAAACCATTCAGGACATTGCCCCGCGGCTAAAGATGCACGCCGCCCTCTTGATACGGACGCTCGACAAGTTCGAGGCCTCCGACTTCATGGTGGATGCTGACATTCGTCTGAAACCAGAGGAGGTGAAGGAACTTGCGACAAAAGTAGAATATCCGCTCGCCCAGGTCCTGAAGGAGCGCGGATTTTGGGCGTGACTAGGACTGTTGGAGCGCTGTCATCGTCAGATCACTGCATGTGCCTTTTGACGACTGGCGAACACGCTTTGGAATCGACTCGATTGGCCACGCTGTGGTCCCGCTGGTGACGCAGCAGAGTTGCTTCTTGCTGCCTAAGCTCCCGCCCTTGCTATAGTAATGGCGTGAACCTTGCCGCCTTGCCGATCCAGCGCCTGCCCGAGCCCTTTGCCGGCTGGTTCGCGGCGCGCGGCTGGCGGCCCTTCCCCCATCAGCTCGAGATGCTGGCGGCGGCGCGCGCCGGCGAATCGACGCTCCTCGTCGCACCCACCGGCGCCGGCAAGACGCTCGCCGGCTTCCTTCCCGCGCTGGTCGAGCTTGCCGAGCGGCCGGCCCAAGGGCTGCACAGCCTTTATATCTCGCCCCTCAAGGCGCTCGCCGTCGATATCCAGCGCAATCTCATGGGCCCGATCGCCGAGATGGGCCTCGCCGTGAAGGCCGAAACGCGCACCGGCGACACGCCGCAGGCGCGGCGCGACCGCCAGCGCCGCTCGCCGCCGCAGCTCCTGCTCACCACGCCCGAATCGCTCGCCCTTCTCTTGTCCTATCCGGACGCGGAACGCATATTCGCCGAGCTCTCGACCGTGATCCTGGACGAGCTTCACGCGCTCGCCGGCAACAAGCGCGGCGATCTGCTCGCCCTCGGCCTGGCGCGGCTCGCGAGCCTGGCGCCGTGCGCGCGGCGGGTGGGGCTCTCGGCCACGGTGGCCGAGCCGGCGATCCTGCTCGATTGGCTCTCGCGCGAGGGCTCGGCGGCCAGAGCGCCCGTGCGGCTGGTCAAAGGAGCGCCCGGGCCCGAGCCCGAGATCTCGATCCTCGTTCCGGGCGCGCGCATGCCCTGGGCCGGCCATATGGCGCTCCATGCCGCGCCCGATCTCATGAAGGCGATCGCGGAGGCGGGCACCACCATCCTTTTCGTCAATACGCGCGCCCAGGCCGAACTCTTGTTCCATGCGCTGTGGCGCATCAACGAGGCGAATCTACCGATCGCCTTGCATCACGGCAGCCTCGCCGTCGAGCAGCGCCGCAAGGTGGAGGCCGCCATGGCGCGCGGCGCGCTCAAGGCAGTGGTGGCGACGAGCTCGCTCGATCTCGGCATCGATTGGGGCGCGGTCGATCTCGTGGTGCAGGTGGGCGCGCCCAAGGGGGCGAGCCGGCTCCTGCAGCGCATCGGGCGCTCGAACCACCGGCTCGACCGGCCGAGCCGCGCCGTACTCGTGCCGGGCAACCGCTTCGAGCTCCTGGAATGCCGCGCCGCCAGCGAGGCGATCCACGAAGGCGACCTCGACGGCGATCCGCGCCGCGAGGGCGCGCTCGACGTGCTGGCGCAGCATATCACCGGCATGGCGGCGGGCGGCGGCTTCAGCGCGGACGCGCTCTATCGCGAGGTGCGCCGCGCGGCACCCTATGCCGCCTTGGCGCGGCGCGATTTCGACGACGTGCTCGGCTTCGTCGCCCAGGGCGGCTACGCGCTCGGCGGCTATGAGCGTTTCCGCAGGCTCAGCCTCGACGAGACCGGCCGTTACCATCCTGCCTCGCCCGCCGTGGTGAAGCGCTACCGCATGAATATCGGCACCATCGTCGAGGCGCCCATGCTCAAGGTGCGGCTCAAGGGCGGGCGCATGCTGGGCGAGGTCGAGGAATGGTTCGTGCAGGGCCTCATGCCCGGCGACGCCTTCATCTTCGCGGGCGAGCTTCTGCGCTTCGAGGGCATACGGCAGACCGTGGTCGAGACGGTGCGCGCCTCGGGCGGGGAGCCCCAGGTGCCGACCTATGAGGGCGGGCGGCTGCCGCTCACCACCAATCTCGCCCGCCGGGTACGCGCGCTCATCGCCTCGCCCGCCCTTTGGCGCGGCCTGCCGCCCGAGGTAATGGAATGGCTCGAGCTGCAGCAGAGCCGCTCGGTCCTGCCCCTGCCCGAGGGTCTGCTGGTCGAGATCTTCCCGCGCGGCGGCAAATGCTTCCTCGTCGCCTATTGCTTCGAGGGGCGCAACGCGCATCAGACGCTGGGGATGCTGCTGACGCGGCGGCTGGAGCGCGCGGGCTGCGGGCCGCTCGGCTTCGCGGCCAGCGATTATTGCCTCGCCGTCTCCTGCCTCGCGCCGCCGCGCGACGTGGACGCGCTCTTCGACCGCGACATGCTGGGCGACGATCTCGAGGCCTGGATGGCCGAATCGACCATGCTGAAGCGCAGCTTCCGCAATGTCGCCGTCATCGCGGGCCTGATCGAGCGCCGCCATCCCGGCCAGCAGAAGACCTCGCGCCAGGTGTTGTTCAACGCCGATCTCATCTACGACGTGCTGCGCCGGCACGAGCCGAACCATATTCTGCTGCGCGCCACCCGCGCCGACGTCGCAAGCGGCTTGACGGACGTGCGTCGCTTGGCCGAAATGCTGACGCGAGTCGCGGGACATATCACGGTGCGCCGGCTGAAGCGCGTTTCTCCGCTCGCCGTGCCGGCGATGCTCGAGCTCGGGCGGGTCGGCGTCCATGGCGGTGCCGTAGACGCGCTCCTGGACGAGGCGGCGGCGGAATTGATCGCGGAGGCCGTGGCCGCGCCGGACCCGCAAGGCGCGCTGCTGTAGAGGATGAAGGCGATGTTCCCCATCCGCCCTTCTCCCGACGGGAAGGGATCTATCGCGAGGCGTGATTGACCGCTCTGACCCTCAACGGCGCCAAGCTCACCCTCGATCCCTCGGGCGCCCTCTGGTGGCCGGAGGAGGCGACGCTCGTCGTGGCCGATCTCCATCTCGAGAAGGGCTCGGGCTTCGCCGCGCGCGGCCGCCTCCTGCCGCCCTACGACACGCGCGCCACCATCGACCGGCTGGCCGTGGTGATCCGCCGCTATCGCCCGCGCCGGGTGGTGGCGCTCGGCGACAGCTTCCATGACGCGGCGGCCGCCGAGCGGATGAACCCGGCCGACGTCGAGCGCCTCGTCCGCCTCGTCAAGGAGCATGACTGGGTCTGGGTGGCGGGCAATCACGATCCGGCGCCGCCTTCGGTCTTCGGCGGTAGGGTCGCGCGCGAGCTCGCGCTGCCGCCGCTTACCCTGCGCCACGAGCCGGGGCAGGATTATCGGTCGGGCGAGGTTTGCGGCCATTTCCATCCCAAGGCGGCGGTGCGCGTGCGCGGCCGGCGCATCTCGGGCCGTTGCTTCGTGAGCGACGGGGCGCGGTTGGTGATCCCGGCCTTCGGCGCCTATACCGGCGGGCTCGACGCGCTCGATCCCGCCGTCGCCGGGCTCTTCCGCGAGCGCTTGCGCGTCTATCTCATCGGCCGCGAGGCGATCTATCTCTTCCCCGGCGAGCGGCTCGAGCGCATGCAGCCGCCGCAGGAAGCGCTCGCCGCCGCGCGGTGACGTCTAATTCCAGAAATCCGCCGCCGCGACTGCGAAGTTGAGGTTTTGCCCGACGGCGATCGAGGCGAGCGTGGTGATGCCGATCAGATTGCCGCGCTCGTCGAACAGCCCGCCGCCCGAGGATCCTGGCGAGATCGGCGCCGAGACCTGGATCAGGTTGCGCTCCTCTGTGCGGCGAAGGCCCGAGATCAGCCCCTCGCTCAGCGTGCGGGCCAGGCCGAGCGGCGTGCCGACCGCGAAGATATGCTCGCCCACCGCCAGCTCGCCGAAGCCGCGCAGGCCGGCGACCGGCCGCAGGGTGAGACCGGGGGCGCTCAGCACGCAGCGGTCCACCTTGTCGTCGCTCGCCGCCAGCTTGGCATCGCCGACCGTCTCGTCCTGCACGAGCTTGATGATGGCTCGGCCTCGCACGACGTGGCAGTTGGTCAGCAACAGATGCGGCGCGACGGCGACGGCCGAGCCGATCATGAATTCGCGCGACTGCACGTCGGCCAACGACGCGGCGGCCACCACGATATAGATGGAGCCCTCGACCCGCTTATAAAGATCGGCGGGCGTCAGCGCCGCATTGCGGAGCTCGGCTGGACGCCGCGGCAGGACGGTTGCGGGGAGGGGAAGCGGCGCCGCCACGACGGGAGTTGCCGCCACTGGCTTGGCGGCGGGAGCCTTCGCGATGATGGCGGCGAAATTGGTCGACAGCTCCTCGCCGGGCGAGGACGGGGAGTTGCCGCCCTTGGGCGCGGGCGCCGCCATGGCCTGTTTGATGCAATCGTTATATTCGGCGAAGCCGGAGAGCCGATAGTCCGAGCATTGCTTCTGCACGGCCAGAAAGCGGGCATTGCTGAGGCTGGAGCGATCGGGCGTGGGATGGGCCATGAGCTGGACGAGCTGGTCATGGACGCAGCTCTCATAGCGCGAATCGCTCGCATGTCCGCCTTGCGAGCAGATCATGTTGATGGTGACGTTCTCCTCGTAGGAAAGCTTGGCGCGGTCGGGCAGCGTCTCCTTCGCCAGCACGGGCGCGGCGAAAGCGGCGATCGCCATGAAAACAGGCGCATACAGGATCACGGGTGTGCGCGGCATGTCGCTCTCCTCGCATCTGATATCCCTTGGATGGCGGGAGCATCACACTCAAAAATTGTCTTATCGTTAACGACATCGCCGATCATCGACCGGGCCCGGTGGCAGCTGCGCCTGGGCCATGCCATGATGCGCCATGAGCGGGGAAACGGGCCCCTGCGATCCTCGGCGGCCGCGCCGGGAACCTTTTCCGGCCTCGGCGCATCCTACATCGATGCATCTTCATGCGAGGACGCCCATGGCCTTTGCCGAACCGCCGCCCCCACCCGCCGTCAGCGACGGCCAGCTCGTCGCCTCGGCGCTGGCCGGCGAGGGCGCCGCCTTCGCGGCGATCATGCGTCGCAACAACCGCCGGCTTTACCGCCTCGCGCGCAGCATCCTGCGCGACGACGCCGAAGCCGAGGACGCGGTGCAGGAGACCTATTTGCGCGCCTTCACCCGTCTCGACGCCTTCAGGGGCGAAGCGAGCCTTGCGACCTGGCTCACGCGAATCATCATGAACGAATCATTGGGCCGGCTGCGGCGCCGGCGTCCCACCGCCGAGCTCGAATGCGCCGATCAAGAGGCGATGAGTGGAAGTGCCGCCGCGTCGTCATCCACCCTCCCCAGCCCGGAGGGGCAGGCGGCGCGGGCGGAGATCCGCCGCCTCGTCGAGAGCGCCATCGACGCCCTTCCCGCCAATTTCCGCACGGTCTTCATCCTGCGTGCCGTCGAGCAGCTAAGCGTCGAGGAGACGGCCGCGTGCCTCGGCATCCTCGCGGAGACCGTGAAGACCCGCCATCATCGCGCGAAGCGCCTGCTGCGCGAAGCCTTGAGCCGCGAGCTCGGCGGCATGCTTGAGGGCGCATTTCCCTTCGCGGGCGCCCGTTGCGACCGGATCAACGAGCGCGTCCTGGCGCGACTCGGCTTGGCCGTCGCGGCGCCTGCCTGACCGCGGCGGGCTTTATTTCGTCGCCTGCTTCAAATAGGCGATGAGATCGGCGCGCTCCTGGGCGTCCTTGATGCCGTCATAGCCCATCAGCGTGCCCGGGACATAAGCGAGCGGGTCCCGCAAGAATTCGTTCAAGCTCTTCTCGTTCCAGACGAGCCCCTTCTCGCCCGCTTTCTTCATCGCCTCGGAATAGGGGAAGCCCGGCAGGCTTCCGGCGCGCCGGCCGAAGAGGCCGGCATGATGCGGGCCGGTGCGGTCGCGGTCGATCGAATGGCAAGCGGCGCAGCGCTCGTAGATCGCCTTCCCGCGCTGAGGATCGCCGACCGGCTGGGCCGCGAGCGCCGCCGCAACCGCCAGCATCGGCAGGAGTGTTGCAAGCAAATGCCTTCCGCGCATGACGGTTCCCGATCATCGATGAGGGTCTCCCGGCCGGCGGCTTGCGCCGGCCGGGGGTCGGCGCAACGGCAGATCAGGCGACGAAGGCCGCCGGCACGGGCGTTTCGCCGAGCGCGTTGCGCAGGATGGCCCAATGCATCGCCTCGTCGCCCAGGATGCTGCCGGCGGCCTTGGCGAGGTCGCGGTTGCCAAATATCGGAATGGCGCCGAGATAGGCGCTCACCGCGCCTTTTTCGAGACCGGCGGCGAAGCGCAGCACGTCGTCCTGGCTCTTGAGCTTCTCGGCGGGGAAATGATAGTCGGCCATGCTCTTGGCCGCGACGGGCGTCCCGCCCAGCTTCCTGACCGTGGCCGCGAGCAGATCGGCATGAGCCTTGTGCTGGCCTTGGAAGGTCACCGCCAAGGCCAGGACGGGCTTCTGCAAAAGGCCGCTATCGGCGCCAAGCTGATAGGCCGCGATCGCCTCCTGCTCGGCGCCGAGCGCCGCATTGAGGATATTCACGTCCTTCGCGGCGTCGCCGGAAGCCGCGGCGAGGCTTTCGCGGCCCGCCAGCAAGGCGACGGCCGTCGCGGAAAAAGCGGCTTGCCCGGCGCTGGAGAGGAACAGACGGCGTCCAAGGCGGAAAGTGGGCTGGAGGATGGGAGACATGGGGTTGCTCCTTGTGCAAAAGCGCGGATCAGGCGCGATGGATTCGCGCGTTACCTGAGCTTGGATGCGCGCCGGGGCGAAAAAGTTCCGGGCGGGAAGGGGAGCCGGGTCCGATAGCCGTGCGGCGTCGCCCATGCCATCATGCGCCATGAGTGGGGAAATGGGCCCCTTCGACCGCAAGCAGGTGCGGCGCCACCGCGAGCGCGCGGCGCGTTCGCTTGAGCAGCACGACTTTCTCTTTCGAGAAGTGGGCGAGCGGCTGCTCGACCGGCTCGACGATACCAAGCGGCGTTTTCCCGTGGCGCTCGATCTCGGCTGCCATGGCGGCGAGCTGGGGCGGCTCTTGCGCGGGCGCGGCGGCATCGAGCGCCTGGTCCAGCTCGATCTCTCCCTCGCCATGGCGCGGCGGGCGGGTGGCCTCGCCCTCGTCGCCGACGAGGAGGCCCTGCCCGTGGGCGAGGCGCGCCTCGATCTCGTCTTGAGCAATCTCAGCCTGCATTGGGTCAACGACCTGCCCGGCGCGCTCATCCAGCTCCGCGCGGCGCTTAAGCCGGACGGGCTCTTTCTCGCCGCCATGCTGGGCGGCGAGAGCCTGGCCGAGCTGCGCACCGCGTTCATCGAGGCCGAGCTCGCGGAGGAGGGGGGCGTCTCGCCCCGGCTCTCGCCCTTCGCCGATCTGCGCGACGCGGGCGCGCTCTTGCAGCGTGCCGGCTTCGCGCTGCCGCTGGTCGATCGCGACGAGATCACGGTCAGCTATCCCGATGCGCTCGCGCTGATGCGCGATCTGCGCGGCATGGGCGAGAGCAACGCCGTCGCTGCGCGGCGCAAGGGCTTCAGCCGCCGCGCCACCTTGCTGCGCGCCGCCGCGATCTATGCCGAGCGCTTCGCCTTGGCCGACGGACGGGTGCCCGCGCGCTTTCAGGTGATCTATCTCACCGGCTGGGCGCCCCACAGCTCACAGCAGCGTCCCTTGCGCCCCGGCAGCGCCGGGACGCGCCTCGCCACAGCGCTCGGCACAGCCGAGCATCCCGCCGGCGACAAGGTGCGGCCGCCGCGCGGCTGAGCGCTCCGGCAGCGGCCCAAGTCATGCGCCCGGTTGACTTTGCCGCGACCGCGCGGCTAGGTTTGGCGCTTCCCCGGCCGGCCTCGGGCAATCGCGCGGGCCGCCAGCGCCGGTGGGCGGAAGCGAGGTCAGGATGAGCTTCAAGATCGTCGAGCAGGCGCGCGCGCGGCTCAACCGCAGCGAGCTCGCGGTACCGGGCAGCAATCCGAAGCTGTTCGAGAAAGCGGCGGCGGGTCCCGCCGACGTGGTCTTCCTCGATCTCGAGGACGCGGTGGCGCCCGACGAGAAGCCGCAGGCGCGCAAGAACGTGATCCAGGCCATCAACGACATCGATTGGGGCAAGAAGACCCTTTCGGTGCGCATCAACGGCCTCGACACCCATTACATGTATCGCGACGTGGTGGACGTGCTGGAGCAGACGGGCGAGCGGCTCGACCTCATCATGATCCCCAAGGTGGGGACGCCGTCCGACGTCTATGCCCTCGACATGCTGGTCACCCAGATCGAGGCGGCCAAGGGGCGCAAGAAGCGCATCGGCTTCGAGCTCATCATCGAGACCGCGCTCGGCATGCAGAACGTCGAGGCCATCGCCGGGGCGAGCCCGCGCCTCGAATCGCTCCATTTCGGCGTCGCCGACTATGCCGCCTCGACGCGCGCGCGCACGACCAATATCGGCGGCCCCAACCCCGACTACGCCGTGCTGACCGACAAGGACGAGAAAGGCAACCGCCAGCTCCATTGGGGCGACATGTGGCACTACGCCATCGCGCGCATGGTGGTGGCGGCGCGCGCCAATGGCTTGCGGCCGATCGACGGCCCGTTCGGGGATTTCTCCGACCCCGACGGCTTCCGCGCCCAAGGCCGGCGCGCGGCCGTGCTGGGCTGCGAGGGCAAATGGGCGATCCATCCGAGTCAGATCGCGCTGGCCAACGAGGTGTTCAGCCCGAGCGAGGCGGACGTGAAGAAGGCGCAGCGCATCATCGAGGCCATGGGCCAGGCGCAGAAGGAAGGCAAGGGCGCCGTCTCGCTCGACGGCCGGCTCATCGACATCGCCTCGATCAAGCAGGCGCAGGTGCTGGTCGAGAAGGCGAAGCAGGTCGGCGCGGCCTGAGCGTTCGCGGCAGCAGGCCTCTGCGCCATCCGAAGCGCGATCTGTCACCGCCGGCCTCGTGCCACGGCCGTCCAGTTAAGGCATCTTGATTGTGGAACGCGCCTGTCAAAACAACCAAAACTGTCGCCACCGGCCTTGTGCCGGTGGTCCACGTCTTTCTTTACGCTGAATGCAAGTCGTGGATGGCCGGCCCGACGGCCGGCCATGACGAATTAGGCTTTGGAATGGGCGCCGGAACCTGCTCTCGACCATCGCAACTGCTCAGCCGCGCGGCCGTTGCTTGCAGCATGTCGGGTCGTGCTAGCTAGTCCCATGCAGACCTACCTCGATTTCGAGAAGCCAATCGCCGAGCTCGAGGCCAAGATCGAGGAGCTGCGGCATCTCTCCGATGGCGCCGACATCAACATCGCCGAGGAGGTGGCGCGGCTCCAGGCCAAGCTCGAGCGCCTGCTGCGCCAGACCTATAGCAAGCTTACTGCCTGGCAGAAGGTCCAGGTGGCGCGGCATCTCGATCGGCCCAGCTTCGCCGCCTATGCGGCCGCGCTGATCGAGGAGTTCACCCCGCTCGCCGGCGACCGCGCCTTCGCGGACGATCTCGCGGTATCGGGCGGGCTGGGGCGCTTCCGCGGCCGCCCGGTCATGCTCATCGGGCAGGAGCGCGGTTGGGACACTGCGAGCCGCGTGCGCCACAGCTTCGGCTCGGCGCGGCCCGAGGGCTATCGCAAGGCGCAGCGGCTCATGCGGCTCGCCGAGCGCTTCCGCCTTCCCGTCGTCACCATGATCGACACCAAGGGCGCCTATCCCGGCATCGACGCCGAGGCGCGGGGCCAGGCGGAGGCGATCGCGCGCTCGATCGACGTGTCCCTCGACCTGCGCGTGCCGCTGGTGAGCGTGGTGATCGGCGAGGGCGGCTCGGGCGGCGCCATCGCCATCGGGGCCGCCAATGCGGTGCTCATGCTCGAGCACGCGGTCTATTCGGTGATCTCGCCCGAGGGCTGCGGCTCGATCCTGTGGCGCGACGGCGAGCATGTGCAGGAGGCGGCCGAGGCGCTCAAGCTGACGGCCCAGGACCTGCTGCGGCTCGGCGTCGTCGACAAGGTGATTCCCGAGCCGCTCGGCGGCGCGCATCGCGACAAGGCGACGGCGATCGCGGCCGTCGGCGAGGCGCTCGAGGAGACGCTGCTGCGCCTCGAGCGCATGGACGGCAACCAGCTGCGCGCCAAGCGCCGCGCGAAATTCCTCGAGATGGGGCTGTCGGCGTCAAATTGACGGCCGGCGGCGCGCCGCTCGGGCGCGGCTAGGACGCGCCTCAGGCGCGGCCGTGGCAATGCTTATGCTTGCGGCCCGAGCCGCAAGGGCAGAGCGCGTTGCGCGGCACCTTGCCCCAGGTGCGGCTGTCGTTGGGATTGACCCAGCGCCCGGTCGGCTCGTACCACTCCATGCCGGCCGCGGGCGGCGGCGTGCCGGGCTCGGCGCGGACGGGACGGATGCTCGGCAAGGGGGCGGTATCGCGCGGCAGCGCCGCGGCGCCGGGCCCGAGCGAGGCCTCGAATAGAGCCAGCTCGTCATGGCGCTCCTCGAGCCTCTGCGGCGGGCGCTGCGGCATCAGCTCCTCGGGCGCGGTGAAGCGCAGCTCGAGATGGCAGAGCACGCTCGTCACCGTCTCGCGCAGGCGCACCAGCATGTCCTCGAAGAGGTTGAAGGCCTCGCGCTTGTACTCGATGAGCGGATCGCGCTGGCCGTAGGCGCGCAGCCCGATGGCCTGGCGGAGATGGTCGAGCGAGAGCAGATGCTCCTTCCAGACTTGGTCGAGGATCTGCAAGAGGATGCTCTTCTCCGCCATCCGCATGATGTCGGCGCTGTAGCGGGCGACCTTCTCGGCCATCCTGGAGGCGCTCGCCTGCTCGAGGCGGCCGATCACGTCGTCGCCGGCGATGCCTTCCTCCTTGGCCCATTCCTCGACCGGCAGGTCGAGGGCGAGGAGACGCAAGCTCTCCTCATGCAGCGCCTTCACGTCCCATTGCTCGGGATAGGAATGCTCGGGCACGCATTTGGCGACCAGCGTCCGGATCACGTCCTGGCGCATGCCGTCGACCATGCCCGCGACGTCGTCGAGCTCCATGAGCTCGCGGCGCTGCTCGTAGATCACCTTGCGCTGGTCGTTCATCACGTCGTCGAACTTGACGACGTTCTTGCGGATGTCGAAGTTGCGCGCCTCGACCTTCTGCTGCGCCTTTTCCAGCGCCTTGTTGATCCAAGGATGGATGATCGCCTCGCCGTCCTTGAGGCCGAGGCGCTGCAGCATGCCGTCCATGCGCTCCGAGCCGAAGATGCGCATGAGGTCGTCCTCGAGGGAGAGGAAGAACTTCGACGCGCCCGGATCGCCCTGGCGGCCCGAGCGGCCGCGCAGCTGGTTGTCGATGCGCCGGCTCTCATGGCGCTCTGTGCCCACGACGAGAAGCCCGCCCGCGGCCAGCACGGCCTCCCGGCCGCGCGCGACCTCGGCGCGGATCTCGGCCTCCTTGCGCGTCTTGAGCTCGGGGTCCTCGATCGGCGCCAGCTCCTGCTTCACCCACATCTCGACATTGCCGCCGAGCTGGATGTCGGTGCCGCGTCCCGCCATGTTGGTGGCGATCGTCACCCCGCCGGGCCGGCCGGCCTGCGCGATGATGTAGGCCTCCTGCTCGTGATAGCGCGCGTTCAGCACCTGATGCGGGATGCCGCGCTTCTTGAGCAGCTCGGCGAGCAGCTCGGACTTCTCGATCGAGACCGTGCCGACCAGGACCGGCTGCTGCTTCGCGCGCGCCTCCTCGATGAAGGTGATGATCGCCTCGTACTTCTCGCGCGCCGTGCGGTAGACCTCGTCGTCCATGTCCTTGCGGATGCAAGGCAGGTTGGTCGGGATCTCGACCACCTCGAGCTTGTAGATGTCGGCCAGCTCCTCCGCCTCGGTCATGGCGGTGCCGGTCATGCCGGCGAGCTTGGGATAGATGCGGAAATAGTTCTGGAAGGTGATCGAGGCCAGGGTCTGGTTCTCGGTCTGCACCTCGACCCCTTCCTTGGCCTCGAGCGCCTGGTGCAGCCCCTCGGAATAGCGCCGCCCCTCCATCATGCGCCCGGTGAACTCGTCGATGATGACGACCTTGCCGGCCCGCACGATGTAATCGGTGTCGCGCTGGAAGAGCTTGTGCGCGCGCAGCGCCTGGGTGACATGGTGGAGGACCGAGATGTTGGCCACGTCGTAGAGGCCGCCCAGCTTCACCAGCCCCGCCTCGCGCAGGATCTGCTCGATATGCTCGATGCCCGCTTCGGTGAGCGTGACCTGCCGCGCCTTCTCGTCCTTCTCGTAGTCTTCGGCCACGAGATGCGGAATGTAGGCGTTGATCTTGACGTAGAGCTCGGAGCTGTCCTCGGCGGGACCGGAAATGATGAGGGGCGTGCGCGCCTCGTCGATCAGGATGTTGTCGACCTCGTCGACGATGGCGTAGCTGAACGGCCGATGCACCATCTCGTCGGCGCGGATCTTGCTGATGTTGTCGCGCAGATAGTCGAAGCCGAGCTCGTTGTTGGTGCCGTAGGTGATGTCGGCGAGATAGGCTTCGCGCCGCTCGGCGTCCGAGAGGCCATGCACGATGCAGCCGACGGAGAGGCCGAGGAAGCGGTAGATCTGCCCCATCCACTCGGCGTCGCGCTTGGCGAGATAGTCGTTGACCGTGACGATATGGAGGCCCTTGCCCGGCAGCGCGTTGAGGTAGGCGGCGAGCGTCGCCACCAAGGTCTTGCCCTCGCCCGTCTTCATCTCGGCGATCATGCCGCGATGGAGCACGATGCCGCCCATGAGCTGCACGTCGAAATGGCGCTGGCCGAGAGTGCGCTTGGCGGCCTCGCGCACGGTGGCGAAGGCGTCGTGCAGGAGGTCGTCGAGGCGCTCGCCGTCGGCGAGCCGCTGCCTGAGCCAAGCGGTGCGGGCGCGCAGCCCCTCGTCGTCGAGCGCCGCGACCTCGGGCTCGAGCGCGTTGATGGCCTCGACGTCCGGCCTGAGGCTTTTCACGAATCGATCGTTGGCGGAGCCGAACAGCCGCCGGGCAATGGCGCCGATCATGAGGCGGTCCTCGAAGACACACGAAAAAAGCCGCGCCGCGGCCTCTGCGGCGCCGGCTATGTTGCAGAGATAAGCGGCCGGCCCCCCACTGTCAATGAGAAGGCTAGGCAACGCCTGAAGCGCAGCGCCCCTTGTTCCCCGCGCCGCGATATGCTTTATCCGCGCGCGGACACCCTGACGGACGGCGCGGTGCCCGGGATTCCTCCGGCTGACCGTACCCTTTAGAGGACAAACATGACATTGAGCATCGC
The DNA here is from genome assembly GCA_963842155.1 of uncultured Pseudomonadota bacterium. GTDB lineage: Bacteria > Pseudomonadota > Alphaproteobacteria > JACZXZ01 > JACZXZ01 > CAWJFP01. The sequence goes on along the minus strand of CAWJFP010000041.1, from coordinate 36,715 downwards.
CCGGACCGCGCTCGCGGTCCTTGCGCTCGCGGCACTGCCGTCCTTGCTCGCGGCCGGGCCTGGCTTCGCCCAAACCGCCGGGAAGCCCGCGGCGGGCGCGCCTCAGTCCCCCGCGCCGGCGGGCGATCCGGTCGTGGCCGTCGTCAACGGCACCGAGATCCATCGCGCCGCGGTCGAGGCGGCGCGGCAGGACCTGCCGGCGCAATATCAGTCCTATCCGCTCGACGTGATCTACCGCCCGCTGCTCGACCGGGTGATCGACGGCATGCTGATGACGGACGCCGGCCGCAAGGAAGGCCTGCAGAACGACCCCGAGGTCAAGGAGCGGCTCAAACGCGCCGAGGACCAGATCGTCCGCAGCGTCTATATCGAGCGCACGCTCAAGGCGCGGCTCACCGACGCCTATCTGCAACAGCGCTACCAGCAATATCTCAAGGACAACCCCTCCGAGCCCGAGGTCAAGGTGCGCCAGATCCTGCTCAAGACCGAGGACGAGGCCAAGGCGGTGATCAAGGAGCTCGACGGCGGCGCCGACTTTGCCGAGCTCGCCAAGAAGCATTCGAGCGGCCCCTCGTCGGACCAGGGCGGCGATCTCGGCTATATCAAGCGCGGCGACGTGGTGCCGGAGTTCGCCGAAGCGGCCTTCAAGCTGAAGCCGGGCGAATATACCAAGACGCCGATCAAATCGCAGTTCGGCTGGCACGTCATCAAGGTCGAGGCCGCGCGCACCTCGAAGCCGCCGAGCTTCGAGGAGGCCAAGGCGGAAATCACCCAGGAGGCGAGCCGCGATCTCGTCGGCGACATCATCAAGGAGCTGCAGGCCAAGGCGAAGATCACCCGCTTCAACCTCGACGGCACGCCGATGAAGGAGGAGGAGGAGGGCGGCAAGGCCGCGACGCCCGAGGCGAAGCCGTCCGCGCCGAAGCCGTAAGGCATGATCGCGCGTTCGCCCTTGGCCCCGGCGCATTTCGCCGTGCTGCCGCCGCTCGACGGCGTGCGGCTCGGCGCCATGGCGGCGGGCATCCGCTATAGCGGGCGCACCGATCTCTTTTTGGCCGAGCTCGCGCCCGGCAGCACCGTCGCGGGCGTCTTCACGCGCTCCTCGACCGCCGCGGCGCCCGTGGATTGGTGCCGCCGCGTGCTGCCCCAGGGCGAGGCGCGCGCGATCATCGTGAATTCGGGCAATGCCAACGCCTTCACCGGCCGGGCGGGCGATGCCGCGGTCGCGCGCACCGCCCAAGCCGTGGCGCAGCTCGTCGGCTGCGCCCCCGAAGCGGTGATGGTCGCCTCGACCGGCGTGATCGGCGAGCCCTTGCCGGAGCAGAAGATCTGCGATGCGCTGCCCGCCCTTCGCGCGAAGCTCGAGGCCGATGGCTGGACCGCGGCGGCCACGGCGATCATGACGACCGACACTTTTCCCAAGGGCGCCACGGGCAAGGCGCGCATCGGCGGGGTCGAGGTCACCATCAACGGCATCGCCAAGGGCTCGGGCATGATCGCGCCCGACATGGCGACCATGCTGGGCTTCGTCTTCACCGACGCGACCATCCCGGCGCCCGTGCTCCAGCGTCTCCTCGCGCGCGGCGCCGATCGCTCCTTCAACTGCATAACCGTCGACGGCGACACCTCGACGAGCGACACGCTTCTCCTCTGCGCGACAGGCCGGCGGCCCAACCCGGCGCCTGTCTCGGCCGGCGATCCGCTGCTGGCGGCCTTCCGCCGCGCCCTCGATAGGGTGCTCATCGATCTCGCCCAGCAGGTGGCGCGCGACGGCGAGGGCGCGAGCAAGTTCTTCACGGTGAACGTCTCCGGCGCCGCCTCGCGGCGCGCGGCGCGGCGGATCGGGCTCGCCGTCGCCAACTCGCCTTTGGTCAAGACCGCGATCGCCGGCGAGGACGCCAATTGGGGCCGCATCGTCATGGCGGTCGGCAAGTCGGGCGAGAAGGCGGACCGCGACAAGCTCGCCATCGCCATCGGCGGCGTGCAGGTGACCGAGGGCGGGGCGCGGCGGCCCGGCTATGACGAGGCCCCCGTCGTCGCCCATATGAAGGGGCGCGAGATCGAGATCGCTATCGATGTCGGCGTCGGCCGCGGCCGCGCCACGATATGGAGCTGCGACCTGACCGATGGTTATATCCGCATCAACGGCAGCTATCGCAGCTGAGGCGGCGGCGTGAGCGGCTGCGCCGACCTGCCGCAGCCGCCGTCTACGGCGCTGCCGGTCCTCCTCGTCGCGGCCGTGGCGCTGATCGATCGCGACGGCAGGGTCCTGCTCGCCCGCCGTCCGCCGGGCAAGGAGATGGCGGGCTTGTGGGAATTTCCCGGCGGCAAGCTGCGCGAGGGCGAGACGCCGGAGGCGGCCCTCATCCGCGAGCTCAGGGAGGAGCTCGGCATCGACACGGCGCAAAGCTGCCTGGCACCTTTGGCCTTCGCCTCGCACCGCTACGACGACTTCCATCTCTTGATGCCGCTTTTTGCCTGTCGCGTCTGGCGCGGCACCGCGCGCCCGCGCGAGGGGCAAGAGCTCAAATGGGTATTGCCGGCGCGGCTCGGCGACTATCCCATGCTGCCCGCCGACGCGCCGCTGGTGGCCCAGCTCCGCGATCTGCTTTAAGCGCCGCCGCAGACGCGCAGTCAATCTAGGGCGACCCGACATTGATTTTCGGTTCGTCATTTCGGACAAGCAAATCGTTGTGCAACAAGGATTTGCGCGATTCGGAATCCATGGTTAGGTCGGCGCCGGTATCGCCATGGATTCCGTATAGCAAGGCTCGCAAGCCGGAAAAGCGCGCGCTTTTCCGGGCTCGCCTAAGCTTCCGGAATGACAATGAAATGAATGTTGATTGGAGCTAACCCGCATCGCGCTTGGCCAGAGGGTGATGCTCGCGCACGAGGCGCCGAAGACGCTCCTCCAGCACATGGGTGTAGATCTGCGTGGTGCTGATGTCGGCATGGCCGAGCAGGCGCTGGACGCTGCGCAGATCGGCGCCATGGGCGAGAAGATGCGTGGCGAAGGCGTGGCGCAGCACATGGGGCGAGACCTTCGCGGGATCGAGCCCGGCCTCGGCCGCGAGCTCCTTCAAGAGCTGGCCGAAGCGGTGGCGCGTCAAGTGGCCCTGCCACGCGCCCGAGGGGAAGAGGAAGCGCGAGGCGCCTTTGCCGAGCGCCTCCTGCCGCGCCGGCAGCCAACGCTCGAGCGCGCCGCGCGCCGCGCCGCCGAGCGGCACCAGCCGCTCCTTGTCGCCTTTGCCGCGCACCGTGACGAGCCGCCGGTCGCGCGCGAGGGCCGCAAGCGGCAGCCCGACGAGTTCTGAGACGCGCAAGCCGGTGGCGTAGAGCAGCTCGAGGAGCGCCGCGAGGCGCAGGCCCTGCGCGCCCGGCCGCGCCCGCGCCGCCTCGAGCAACGCCTCCACCTCGCCCTCGGCGAGATATTTGGGCAGCGTCCTGCCCAGGCGCGGACTGTCGAGCGCGCTCGAGGGATCGTCGGGTCGGATGCCCTCGATATAAAGGAAGCGATGGAACTGCCGGAGGGCCGAAAGCCGGCGCGCCGTGGTGCGCGGGGCGAGCCCGGCGCGCGCCGCGCGCCCGAGATAGTCGCGCAATACCCTGTCGTCCGCCGCATAGGTCTGCAGCTTGCGCCGCGCGAGGAACGCGGCTAGGTCGGCCAGATCGCGCCGATAGGCCTCGACCGTGTTGCGCGCGGCGCCGCGCTCGGCGACCAGCATCTCGAGAAAAGCCTCGATATGACGATCGAGCGGCGCCGCAAGCTTGCGCGGCCGCCCGCGGCGTCCCTTGCCGCCGTCTTTGCGGGAGACGCCCGAAGCGGGCGGCGTCGCGGGCATGGGACTCAGATGCCGCCCGCGATCGCCGCTTCGATGGCGAGCTGGCGCGCGCCCGATTCGAGGCCGAGCCGGCGCAGCGCCTCGACGGCGGCGATCACCGCGAGCGGGTTCATGTCCTGCGGCGCGCGGTCGCCGAGCGCGAGCAGGATCATGATCAGGCTCTCGCCGCGCGCCGCCGCGGAGGCCTCCGCGATCCCATGCCACGAGGCGACTGACGGCATGGCGGCGGATTCGGGCTCCAGCGCCTGCGCGTAGAGCGGCTGCCATGCCTCCAGCGGCAGCTTGTCGCCGAAGGCGCCGAGCAGGCCGAAGAGACGCGCCGCGCGCTTGGCGGCGATATCGGGCGCCACATCCGTTTGCGTCGCGCGCCAGGCCGTGAGGGCACTCGCGTCCAGCGGCGCGAGCTTCGATCCGGCAAGGCGCGCATAAGGCCATAGACCGATGGCGGCTTCGGCGGCCTGCTGGCTCCCATGGGCGTTCTGCCTGGCGAACTGCAGCCAGGCCTCGGCCGCATCGCCATGTCCGGCGAAGTAGAGCGCGCGCCCCGCCTCGAGGGCGAAGCCGGCGAATTCGGGCGCCGGATGGATGTCGCCCATGAGGGGCAGATTGGCCAGAACGGCGATCGAATAGGCGCTCGTGCCACGCGCGAGCAGGAGTGCGGCGGTGATGATCTCGGCGCGTGCCGGCATGGATTTCTGCGCCTTGGCCGCATGGTAGAGCAAGGCCCGCGCATGCGGGCCGTACTCGGCGCGCGCCTTGGCGATGGGGTTCGCCAGATCGGCCGTGGACAACGCCACCTTGTCGTAGACCGCGCCGAGCTCGCTCGCATCGAGCAGCCCGATCGCGCCGGCGCGTTCCGCCGCGGCGAGGCGGAGCTCGGGCGGCGCCAGATTGCTGACCGCGAGGGTGCGGATGGTCGCGGTCTCGAAGCTGCGCGCCGAATCGGCCGGCAGTCCCTCCTTGGCGGTGGCCAGCATGGCAAGCAGGAGAGGCGTGGGCTGCGCGAGGGCGGCGATTTTGGCCGCGTGGTTGCCGCCCAGCCGGTCGGCGAGCGCGAAGAAGGCCGCATCCTTGCCGTCGCCCTGATCGCGCAGGAGGCTCAGGCCCATCTCGGCTTCCTCATGCTTGCCGTCCACGAGCTGGCAGAAGATCAGCGCCTTCTGCCAGAAAACGTCGTGGTAGCGATGGATCAGCGCCTTGGTCTCTATGCAGGCGGCATTGTTGTCGGCGCCGAGGAAGTTCGCCTCGACCCGGCTGCGGGCGAGGCCCTCATCATCGATGCGGCTCGGCAGGATGGAGGCGAGGGCGTGGAGATCCTCGGTCGCGCCCATGGCGGCGAGCTTGCGCGCGCGCAATGCGGCGATCGACGGCCCTTCCTCGGGCGGGCCCTCCGGCGCCGCGGCGGTCGAAAGCAGGAGCCGGCGCTGCAGGTCGCGCAAGGTGCTGGAAGGCAGCGCCTCGGGGAGCGCCGGGATCAAGGCTTGGAGCTCGGCCCGCTTCATGCCGCGCCAGAGCTCGAGGCCGAGGCCGCCGCTTTGCGGATCGAGGGTGCCGAGCGTATCGACGTCGATGCCGGCGAGGCGATTCACCTCGATGCCCTTGGGCCCCGTCGGATTGGCCGGCGCGAGGGCGCCCGCGGGCGTCACTGGCGTGACCGTGCCCGGAGCGACGCTATTGGGCGTGACCGTGTTTGGCGTGACGCTATTGGGCGTCACCGTATTGGACGGGGGGGCGGTGAGGGGGGCCTGCTCGACCGCGCCGGGATGGCCCGGCGGAAGAAGCTGGATCGGCGCCCCGGCCTGGGCCAGCTGGGTCGGCCGCTCCGCCGCCGCCGCTGGTGCCGCCAGCAGCCCCAGCAGCATCAGCCCGAGCTTGCGCCTAGCGCGGGAACCGGTCATTGGGAATGACCTTCTCGACCTTCGCGGTGGGCGCCGGGATGCGCCAGGCGGCGAGCAGCACGGCGCCGCCCACGATCAACAGAAGGATAAGGAGAAAGAGGATGCGGAACAGTCTGCCCATGGAGGTCCGTCAGGCTGGTTCGGTTCGGAGGGCGCCGCGGTGGCCGGTATCTCCCGTGCGGGAGCGGCCGCCGTATTTGTGGCCGTGTCGCCGACCCCCGCGCCCGTGGCGCGGAACGCTGCGACCGGCGTTTGGCTTTTGTGGTAGAGTTCCACTGTGGCGAATTTACGGCATCCCCGGCCTCATTCGGCCGGGCTCGCGCGGTTTCCGGGACCGCGCGCGACCGCGCCGTGGACCTTGACCATAGCATGATTTCGAGCGATCCAACATCATGACCGCGCCGCAAACGCTTCCTGCGCCCGCGAAGACCATCGTTCTCGTCGGATTGATGGGCGCGGGCAAGAGCTATATCGGCAAGCGCCTCGCCGCGCGCTTCGGCTTGCCGTTCGTCGACGCCGACCAGGAGATCGAGGCCGCCGCGCGCAGCAGCATCGAGGAGATTTTCGCGCAGCATGGCGAGGCCTATTTCCGCGAGGGCGAGCGGCGCGTGATCGAGAGGCTGCTCGACGATCCGGTCCATGTGCTGGCGACGGGGGGCGGCGCCTTCATGGACCCGCGTACGCGCGCCAAGATCCGCGAGCGCGGCGTCTCGATCTGGCTCCGCGCCGAGCTCGATCTCCTGCTGCGCCGCGTCTCCCGGCGCGACAGCCGGCCGCTGCTCAAGCAGGGCAACCGCCGCGCCATCCTCGAGCGCCTGATCGCCGAGCGCTATCCCGTCTATGCCGAGGCCGACATCGTTGTGGACAGCCTCGACGGCCCGCCCGAAGCGACCCTCGACTGCGTGGTGGAGGCGCTCGGCCGCCATCTCGGCAGGAGCGGCGAGAGCCGCGCCCCGGCGAGCGCGTCATGAGCAAGCATGAGACGCTTTCCGTGGCGCTCGGCGCGCGCAGCTACGATATTCTCGTCGGCGCCGGGCTCTTGAACGAAGCCGGCGCGCTGATGAAGCCGCTGCTGCAGCGCTCGCGCGTCGTCGTGGTGACGGACGAGACCGTGGCTCGGCTCCATCTTCCGGCGCTCGAGGCCTCGCTCGACCGCGCCGCCATCGCCCGCCAGACGATAGCGCTCCCGCCCGGCGAAGCGACCAAGGAGTTCGCTCCGCTCGAGCGCCTGCTCGATCGCCTGCTCGAAGCCAAGATCGAGCGCTCGACCGCCATCTTGGCACTCGGCGGCGGCGTGGTGGGCGACATCGCCGGCTTCGCCGCCTCGATCGCGCTGCGCGGCCTGCCCTTCATCCAGCTGCCGACGACACTGCTTGCCCAGGTCGACAGCGCGGTCGGTGGCAAGACGGGCATCAATACGCGTTACGGCAAGAACCTCGTCGGAAGCTTCTATCAGCCCCGCCTGGTGCTCGCCGATATCGCGACCCTCGCCAGCCTGCCGCGCCGCGAGTTCCTCGCCGGCTACGCCGAGGTGGTCAAATACGGGCTCGCCAGGGACGCGACCTTCTTCGCCTGGCTCGAGGAACATGGAGCGGCGCTCGTCGCGGGCGACGAGGCATTGCGGCGCGCGGCGGTGGTCAGGAGCTGCGCCATCAAGGCGGCGATCGTCGCGGCCGACGAGCGCGAGAGCGGCGAGCGCGCGCTGCTCAATCTCGGCCATACTTTCGGCCATGCGCTCGAGGCCGAGATGGATTTCGGGCCCGAGCTGCTGCATGGCGAGGCGGTGGCGCTCGGCATGGTGCTGGCCTTCGATCTCTCGGTCAGGCTCGGCCTCTGCCCGCCCGAGGACGCGGCGCGCGCGCGGCGCCATCTCGCGGCCGTCGGCCTGCCGACCGAGCTCGGCCATGCGGGCCTCGGCCGCGTCGATCCGGACGCGCTCCTCGCCCATATGTCGCGCGACAAGAAGGTGCGCGACGGCAAGACGCGCTTCGTGCTCGCGCGCGGCATCGGCCAGGCCTTCGTCGCGACCGAGGTCGAGCCCGACCAGGTGCGCGCGCTGCTCGACCGCGCCGTGGCAGCGTGAGGCATAGGCCGTGACGGCGCTTCTCTCCGGCATCGACGCGACCTTGGTCGGGATGCTGGCGCTGATCCTGGTGTTGCTGCTGGCCTCGGCCTTCTTCTCGGCCTCCGAGACCGCCGTCACCGCCGCCTCGCGCGCGCGCATGCATACGCTCGAGGAGGAGGGCGACAAGCGCGCGCTCATCGTCAACCGGCTGCGGGCGGAGAAGGAGCGCCTGATCGGCGCCATCCTGCTCGGCAACAACCTCACAACCATCCTCGCCTCCGCCCTTGCCACCAGCATCCTCATCGCCTGGTTCGGCAGCGCGGGCGTGGCCTATGCCACCATTGCCATGACCGTCGTCGTGCTGCTCTTCGCCGAGGTGCTGCCCAAGAGCTACGCCATCCACCACGCCGATCGGCTCGCCCTCAGGCTGGCGCCCATACTCCGTGGCGTGGTCTGGGCGCTGGCGCCGGTGACGCTCGCGCTCGCAGCGCTGGTGCGCGGCATCTTCCGCCTGTTCGGCGCGAAGGTCGCGACCGACATCACGGGCGAGCAGCAGGAGCAGGAGCTGCGCGGCGCGATCGAGCTGCATCGCGGACCGGCGCCCGAGACCCTCCATGAGCGCCGCATGCTGCGCAGCGTGCTCGACCTCGCCGACGTCGAGGTCGGGCAGATCATGGTCCATCGCAAGAACGTGGTGGCGATCGACGCCGATCTCGGCACCGTCGCCGTCATCGACCAGGTGGTCGAGAGCCAGCATACGCGCATCCCGCTTTGGCGCGGCAACCCGGACAACATCGTGGGTGTGCTGCATGCCAAGAGCCTGCTGCGCGCCGTGCGCCAGCATCAAGGCGAGGTCGACAAGCTCGACATCATGTCGCTCGCCGCCAAGCCCTGGTTCATCCCGGACACGACGCGGCTCTTGGACCAGCTCCAGGCCTTCCGCCGCCGGCGCGAGCATGTGGCGCTGGTGGTGGACGAATATGGCAGCTTCCTCGGCCTGGTGGCGCTCGAGGACATCCTCGAGGAGATCGTGGGCGACATCGCCGACGAGCATGACGTGCCGGTGACCGGCGTGCGCGCCGAGCCGGGCGGCAGCTACCTCGTCGACGGCGCCGTCACCCTCCGCGACCTGAACCGCGAGTTCGACTGGCGCCTGCCCGAGGAGGAGGCCGCGACCGTCGCGGGCCTCGTGCTGCGCGAGGCGCGCATGATCCCCGATGCCGGCCAGGTCTTCACCTTCCACGGCTTCCGCTTCGAAGTGCTGCGTCGCCATCGCAACCAGATCACCCTCATCCGCGTGACGCCGTCCGCGACTTTGACGGCAAGCAGCAGCGCGGCTTGACCGGCTCTCTGGCCCGGCATATATCGCACTGCAGCATCAACCGGAGACCGAGCCCCATGCCGCTCACCCCTGCCGTGACGCGCGAGCCCATGCATTTGCGCGAGATCGTCTGTCGGGGCTATCGCCGCGCCGACGGGCTGTGGGACATCGAGGGCCATCTGGTCGATACGAAGAGCCATCAATTCGAGAACGATTATCGCGGCGTCGTGGCGCCCGGCACGCCGGTGCATGAGATGTGGCTGCGCCTCACGGTCGACGACGATCTGCTGATCCACGCGGCCGAGGCGGCGAGCGACCATTTTCCTTTCCGTGCATGTCCCGAGGTGACGCCGCGCTTCGAGGCGCTCAAGGGCATCCGCATCGGCGCGGGATGGCGGCGCCGCGTGCATGAGCTGCTGGGCCGGACCAACGGCTGCACTCATCTGGTCGAGCTTTTGGGTCCGCTCGCCACCACCGCCTACCAGACCGTCTACCCCCAGCGCGCCAAGCGCGAGGCGGCCGCGCGCGCGGCGCCTGCGGCCACGCCGCGCAAGCCCGATCTCATCGACAGCTGCCACGCCATGCGCAGCGACGGCGAGGTGGTGAAGCGCTCCTGGCCGGCCTTCTATACGGGGAGGTGAGCGGGACTCTCGAGTTGCCCTCACTCCGAGGAGGCGGCGAAGCCGCCGTCTCGAAGAGCGAGGACAGCTTTGTTGTGTTCCACCGGCGTTAGGGTGGCGAGCGACAAGGCATGGACCTGCGCCGCGAGCTCGTCCTTCAGGATCTCGTAGACCCGGCGCTGGCGCGCGAGCCGCGGCAGCCCCTCGAAGGCGGCCGCGACGATCTCGACGCGGAAATGCGTCTCCCCGCCCGGCCGCGTGCCGGCATGGCCGTGATGGAGATGGGATTCGTCGGTGATGGTGAGCCGCTCGGGCGCCAACGCGGCCTTGAGCTTCTCCTCGATGCGGTGCGCGGTCGTCATGGCGGGTCCTCGGCGGAATGATCTCTCGGATCGATGAGAGATGGCCGCTTTCGGCCGCGCCGTCAATCGCGCGGGCGCGAGCGTCGCGTTCGCGCCCGCCGCGCGCATGCGCCACCCGCCCTTCGCGGTCTTGCTTGCGGGCACGCCCGACCCCATACTGGGCGGATGGAGAAGGCCACGCATAATGGGCCGGATTACTGGGGGCTGGAGGACGCGCCCCCGATCAGGGTCTGCGATCATCCGGACTGCTCGGGCGAGGGGCTCTATCGCGCGCCCAAGGGGCGCGACCGCTTGAGCGACTATTACTGGTTCTGCCTCGACCATGTGCGCGACTATAACCGCCAATGGGACTTCTATCGCGGCATGAGCCAAAGCGAGATCGAGGCGCAAATCCGCCGCGACACCGTCTGGCAGCGCCCCAGCTGGCCGCTCGGTTCCACCTCCCGGCACGAGGCGAGGCTGGATTCGCAGCGCTATCGCGACTATTTCAATCTCTTCGGCGCTTCCGATCCGGGGCGCGCCGAAGCGCGCCGCGCGGCGCCGCGCGGGCCCGAGGCCGAGGCGCTCGCCCTCTTCGAGCTCGAGGCGCCGGTCACCCTCATCGCCCTCAAGGCGCGCTACAAGGAGCTCGTGAAGCGCCACCATCCGGACGCCAACGGCGGCGACAAGCAGGCCGAGGAGCGCTTGCGGGTGATCATCCAGGCCTACACGACCTTGAAAAGCGGCGCCCTGGCGTGATAGCGAATAGATCTCCCCAACCGCTGGATTAGCTCGATGACCTCAACCAACCCGGCCGGGACGCTGGAGTCCCCGCTGATCGACATGCCGGACATCAAGATCTCGGTGCGGCAGACCTTCGGCATCGACATCGATATGGACGTGCCCGCCTTCAGCCAGACGACCGAGCTCGTGCCCACGGTGGACGAGGTCTATCGCTTCGACCGCGATACCACGCTCGCCATCCTGGCGGGCTTCGCCTACAACCGCCGCGTCATGATCCAGGGCTATCACGGCACCGGCAAATCGACCCATATCGAGCAGGTCGCCGCGCGCCTCAACTGGCCCTGCATCCGCGTCAATCTCGACAGCCATGTGAGCCGCATCGACCTCGTCGGCAAGGACGCCATCGTGATCCGCGAGGGCAAGCAGGTCACCGAGTTCCGCGAGGGGCTGCTGCCCTGGGCGATCCAGCATCCGACGGCGCTCGTCTTCGACGAGTACGACGCCGGCCGCCCCGACGTGATGTTCGTGATCCAGCGCGTGCTCGAGGTCGAGGGCAAGCTCACGCTCCTCGACCAGAACCGCGTCATCCGGCCGCACGCCGCCTTCCGCCTGTTCTCGACCACCAACACCATCGGCTTGGGCGACACGACCGGCCTCTATCACGGCACGCAGCAGATCAACCAGGGCCAGATGGACCGCTGGAACATCGTGGCCACGCTCAACTATCTGCCGCATGACGAGGAGACCAAGATCGTGCTGGCCAAGGTCCCGGCCTACGACAACGAGGCGGGCCGCAAGCTCGTCGATGCCATGGTCTCGCTCGCCGACCTGACGCGCAGCGGCTTCATCGCCGGCGACATCTCGACCGTGATGTCGCCGCGCACCGTCATCACCTGGGCCGAGAACGCGGAGATCTTCCACGACGTCGCCTTCGCCTTCCGCGCCACCTTCCTCAACAAATGCGACGAGGCGGAGCGCTCGATCGTGGCGGAATATTACCAGCGCTGCCTCGGCACCGAGATCCCCGGCTCGCTCGTGAAGCCGCACCTCGCCTGAGGCCCCTCATGCCGCCCGACCGGCAGAAGGACAACCCGCTCGAGGCCTTTCGCCAGGTGACGGCGGCGACCATGCGCGCGATGTCGCACCGGCCCGAGGTGAGCGTGAGCTTCACGCCCGACCGTCCGGCGCTGGTCGGCAACCAGGCGCGCCTCCCCATGCCCTCGCGCGAGCTGCCGGCCGACGAGGCCGCCGTGGTGCGCGGCGAGGCGGACAGCTTCGCCTTGCGCCTCCGCCATCACGACGCGGCGCTTCATGCCCGCCGCCAGCCCGCGGGCCCGCTCTCCCGCGCCATCTTCGACGCGGTCGAGCAGGTGCGGGTCGAGGCGCTCGGCGCGCGCCACATGGCGGGGGTGCAAAGCAACCTCTGCGCGGCGCTCGTCGAGCAATGCCGGCTGCGCGGCTATGGCAGGGTGCATAGCCGCGAGGAGGCGCCGCTGGCCGACGTGGTCGGGCTCCTCGCGCGCGAGAGCCTGATGAACGCGGCGACGCCGCCCGCGGCGCACCACATGGTCGATCTCTGGCGCTCCTCGATCGAGGGCCGCATCGCCAAGGACTTGTCGGCGCTCGCCCATCGGCTCGACGACCAGGCGGCCTACGCCGACGTCGCGCGCCGCCTCATCCGCGACCTCGAGCTCGACGAGGAGGACGCGGCCGAGAGCGAGCCCGAGACGGACCAGTCCTCGACCGAGGACGCGGCGACCGACGCCCAGGCCGAGGCCGGCGAGGGCGACGGGCAAAGTGCGGCGAGCGGCATGGCGCAGGAGGTCGACGAGGGCGCGGGCGGCGAGGGGGCGGACGGCGACGCCGGCGAGAGCGAGGGCGAACTCATGCCCGGCACGGGCGAGGAGGATTCCGCCCGGCCAGGCCGCTCCATGCGTCCGCAAGGCAGTCTGCGCAACGACCGCGGCGAGCCGCCCTACAAGGCCTTCACCGGCGACTTCGACGAGACGGTCGAGGCCGACAAGCTGTGCGATCCGCAGGAGCTGACGCGGCTCAGGACCCATCTCGACCAGCAGCTTTCCCATCTGCAGGGCGTCATCACGCGGCTCGCCAACCGCCTGCAGCGCCGCCTCATGGCCAAGCAGACGCGCGCCTGGGACTTCGACGTCGAGGAGGGCATCCTCGACACGGCGCGGCTGTCGCGCGTCGTGGTCAACCCGGTCTATCCGCTTTCCTACAAGCTCGAGCGCGAGACCGAGTTCCGCGACACGGTGGTGACCCTGCTGATCGACAATTCGGGCTCCATGCGCGGCCGGCCGATCACCGTCGCCGCGATGAGCGCCGACATCCTCGCCCGCACGCTCGAGCGCTGCGCGGTGAAGGTGGAGATCCTGGGCTTCACCACGCGCGCCTGGAAGGGCGGGCAGTCGCGCGAGCGCTGGCTCGGCGCCGGCAAGCCCGCCAATCCCGGCCGGCTCAACGATCTGCGCCATATCATCTACAAGGCCGCCGACGCGCCCTGGCGGCGCGCGCGCAAGAGCCTCGGCCTCATGCTGCGCGAGGGCATCCTCAAGGAGAACATCGACGGCGAGGCGCTTCTATGGGCGCATAATCGCCTCCTCGCGCGCTCCGAGCAGCGCCGCATCCTGATGGTGATCTCCGACGGCGCGCCGGTCGACGATTCCACCTTGTCGGTCAATCCCGGCAATTATCTCGAGCGCCATCTGCGCGACGTCATCAGATGGATCGAGGCCTACTCGCCGGTCGAGCTCGTCGCCATCGGCATCGGGCACGACGTGACGCGCTATTACAGCCGCGCCGTCACCATCGTCGATGCCGAGCAGCTCGGCGGCACCATGCTGGAGAAGCTCGCCGAGCTCTTCGAGGACGCGCCGGAGAAGATCGCCGCCGCGGCAAGGCCCCGTCGCGCCGGCGCGCGACGCTGAAGCGCGAACCGGCACGCTAAAGTACCGGGGGCTCGCCTCGGCCTCCGGAACGACCGCTAACTCAATGTCGTTTGCGCCTAATCATATTGCTTCAGGAACGCGAGCGTGCGTTGCCAGGCGAGCTGGGCGTCGGACTGGTGATAATTGGCGCCGGTCGGATTGGCGAAGGCGTGACCCGCGTCATAGCCGTAGACCGTCACGCTTTTGCCGGCCTCTTTGGCCGCGGCCTCGAAGCCCTGCACCATGGCCGTGTTGATATATTGATCCTGCAGGCCGTAATGCAGCAAAACCGGCCCCTTGAGGGCGCCAAGCTCGGCCGCCGATTTCCGCACATTGCCGTAATAGATCACCGTCGCATCCACCGGCCGCGCGAGCGAGGCGTTGAGCGACCAGCCGCCGCCGAAGCACCAGCCGATGGTGGCGAGCTTGCCGTCGCCCTTTGGGATATTTCCGCAGCCAGTCGATCCAGCTCGCGCAAATGTCGGTCGCCGCCGCGGGATCGATCGCCTGCATGAGGGTCTGCGCCTCGTCGGTCGATTGCGCCACCTTGCCGTCATAGAGGTCGATGGCGAGGGCGACATAGCCCTCCTTCGCCAGCTCGGCCGCGACCGATTTGATCTGGTCGTTGAGGCCCCACCATTCATGGATCAGCATCACGCTCGGCGCCGGCGTCTTGTCGGGCAGCGCGAGCGCCGCACTCGCCTTGCGTCCGCCGGCCGTGGTGATCGAGACGGTCTCCAGTCCCGCCGCCACGGCCGCGGCGAGACGCGCATCCGCCAGCACGGCGCCCAGCGGCAAACCGGCGGCGAGGCCCCTGATCAGGGCGCGGCGAGGGAGAGCCATGGCCATTACCGTCCTTGCATCAGCTGCGCGATCTCCTCGGGCAGCAGATGGCCGGTCTGCTTCGAACCCGCCTGGGCCTGGTAGGAGCGGATGGCTTGGCGCGTTTTGTCGCCGGGATGCCCGTCGACGTCGCCCGGGTCGAAGCCCTGCTTCTCGAGCGAGCGCTGGATGACCTTCCATTGATCGAGGCTGAGATGCTCCTCGGTGAGCGTCGGGGGCTTTGCCGTGGAGCTTGAGCCGGCAGCCGGTGTCGCCCGCGCCGCAGTATTGGCGGGCGTGGTGCCCGCGCCGTTCACCATGGTCCCGTTGGAGCCAGCGCTCGTCGCGGCCGGCGGCGGCGCCGTCGCTACCGTCAAGCTTTCCGACGCCTTCTTCGCGTGAGTCTCGAGATCGGCGAGCTGCGTGTCGAGCGCGGCGAGACGCGATGCGAGCGTCTTGATGCTGTCCTCCGACGCTTTAACACTGTCGTCAACGTGCGCGAGATCGACGGCGCTCTGTTTCGCTTTGGCGAGTTCCGCCTGCTGCTGCCCGATCCCCGATTCGAGCTCGGCCATGCCTTGCGTGGTCGATTGGAGCTTTGTCTGCAGGCCGGCGATCACCTTCTGCTGGGTCGCCAGTGCCTCGGCCAGCGGCTGCAACGTCCCGATCGTCTTGCTGCGCAGCTGCTCGGAATCGGCGGCCGACTTCTGCGCCGCGTCCTCCTGCTGGTGGACGAGGCGCACTTGGTCGGCCACTTCGAGCGCCGCGTTGTGGATCGCGTCTTGGTCGCTTTTGATCGACTTGAGCGTTGCGGCGAGCTGCGACGATTCCTGGGCTTGCGCACGCAGGAGATCGAGCTTGGGGCCGATCTGGCGCAGATCGTCGCTATCCTTGACCAGATCGTCGTTGAACTGATGCAGGATCATCGCGACGTTCGAGACATTCTCCTTGAGGCTCGCCACGTCCTGGTCGCGCACCTTGGCCAAGGCGGCATTGAGCTCGTCCTTGAAGCCGCTTTCCTGCTTGTCGAGTTGCTGGCGGAGATCGAACACCACCTTGCTGATGACCTCGGTCTTGAGCCTGTCGGTATCGCGGGTGAATTCGCCGATCCTGCTTTGAACGTCGGTCTTGCCGCGCTCGATCTGGTCGGCGAGTTCCTGTCGGCTGCGATCGAGCGCCTCGAGCGCGACGGCCAGCGTTTTGCGTTGGCCGTCGAGGTCGTCATGCGCGGTCTTGGTTATGTCGGTGATGTCGCTTTTGGCATTCTTCACCGCCCGCTCGATGCCGTCGCTGAGCCGTAGCTCTTGCCCCCCGAGGATGAAGGTGCCGAGCCCGGCGAGGATGACGGATGCGAAGAGCGCGATGCCCACCAAGCGGAAGGCCCAGGAACCGTAGAATTTTTCCGTGAGCGAGGCGAGGAGCGCCGCCTCGCTGGGCGCGAAGCCCTCGCTGCCGTAACGCGGCGATATCGTCGAACCGCCTGGCGGAACCGCGCCGGCCACCGCCAGTGCGCTCGCGCCTTGCTCGATATAATGGACGCCCCAATGGCTCACGTCGCCCCACATGGAGGCCCTGATCTCGAGCAGACGGTCGATATCCTCGAGCGCCGGCGACAACATGGCGAGCGAGCTGGTCGCGAGACTGTCGGTCAGCCGCAGCAGGATCGCTTCCCGCTCGTCGGCACCGCCTTGCGCGCCTGCCGGCGGCAAGGGGCCGAGAAGCTGATATTGACGCACGAAGTCGACGAGCATCCGGATTTGCGCCGCGATGAGGCTCCATTTCTCCGCCGGAAGGGAACCGCCGCTATTGCCGATATCCTGGCGCACGCTGCGAATGATCGCCTGGGCGGCCTCGACTCGGCGCAATTCCAGAAAATGCCCCCTCCAGGGGCTGAACCAAAGAGCAAGCCTCTGCAGCAACGTCATGACAGGTCTCCCACCGAATTTCCGAAGCCGAGCGATCCGTCGTCGATTACCGATCGCCGGCCGACGTCAAAGCCTACCTTATCGGTTTATTACAGCCCGGTCCTACCATCCCGGGCGCGACCAGATTAACGCCGCCAGCGCGGCTTATCAACGAGGGGATGTGGACAAAATTGGAACGCCCTTGCCGTCTATAGGGTTAGGAGCGCCGCCACGGCGATCGCAAGCCCGCCAAGCCCGCCTGCGAGCGCGAAGGCGAAGAGCCATTTTTGGCGGCTCAGGACGGTGACGGAGCCCACGGCAATCGCGATTTCGATGAGCGCGAGCGCCAACATCAGCCGCTCGCGCGGCTCGGCCAAGCGCGTGCTCTCGGCGTTGGCGGCGGCGGAGGCCTTCTCGAGCTCCTGCGCCTTGGCCGAGATTTCCTCCTTCTGCTGGTTGTACTTGTCGAGCTTGCCCTGGAAGCCGCCGGTCTTCTCGGGCGGGGCCACCGCGAGCGCCAGCTCCATGAGATGGGCCTTGGTGCTGACCGCCTGGTAGTAGCTCCATTGGTCGGCCGCGTCGGCCTTCTTCAGGATCGCCTCGTTCTTGAGCAGGATCGCCTTATTGGCGGTCTCCCCCGCCTCGTGGCCGATGACGGCGCCGAGCGTGGCGATGATGGCGGTGAAGACCGCCACCCAGCGGGCGAGCGGCCCGGACTGCCCCTCATGGCCCTCGTGATGGGGCGCCTCGAACTCGCTCATCCGCTCCCTTTCCCGCGCCCCATCTCCCGCCGCCTTCCTACGTCTTGCCGAACACCATCACGTCGGGCGCGAAGAGATAGAACGCCACGCCGATCACGATGAGATAGATGAGGAGGATGAATGTCCAGCCCATGTTATGGCGGATCACGGCGCCCTCGTTGCGCACGAAGCGCGAGGTGGAGACGCCGACGCTCGCTGTTTGCGGGGCGACCGGCTTGCCGATCTCCGCCCCCACCGAATTGAGCGAGGGCAGTAGGAGGAGCGGGAAGCCGAGCAGCTTGCCGACCGCCGTCTGGAAGGCGCCGAACATCGCGTTGGTCGAGGTGTTGGAGCCCGACAGCGCCACGCCGATCCAGCCCAATATCGGCGCCACGACGATGAACCAGACGCCGATCTTGGAGAAGGCGAAGGCGAGCGAGGCCGCCATGCCCGAGAAGTTGAATACGAAGGCCAGGCCGAAGATGAAGACGCCGACGAGGCAGGCGCCCCACATCTGGTGGAAGGTCTTCTGCACCACCTCGCGGAGCTGCGCGGCGGACAGCCGCAACAGCAGCGCCACCAGGATCCAGGATACCAGGATGGCCGAGCCGCCGACCGCGGGCGCCCAGTTGAAGGCCGCGGTCACTTTGGCGCCGGCGCTGATCGAGGAGAGTGCCACGACCGAGAGCTTGAGGGGCACATAGGCGGGTAAGGGCGACCAGGGCCCCGTCCAGAGCACGACCACGACGATGAGCACGATGAAGGGCAGCCAGGCCTGCAAAACCTCGCCGGTTGCAAGGCCGTGCTCGCCGCCCGCGAGGCGGAGCTGATCGGCTTGCGACACGGGCTTGCCGCCATAGCCCAGCACGGTCGCGGGCCGCCAGACGCGCAGCAGCAGCATGAGCGCCACGAAGCAGACGATGGCGCCGGCCACATCCGGCAGATAGGGACCGAGATAGACGGCGACGGGAAGCTGCCCGGCGATATAGCCGAGCGAGCCGACGATGGCGAGCGGCCAGGCGCCCCACATGCCCTCGCGTCCGCTAACCAGGTAGAGCAGGATCCAAGGCGGCAACAGCGCCAGCACCGCGACGATATGGCCGACAGAGCCGGAAAGCTGCAGCAGGAGCTGGTTCGCCGGCACGCCGAGCGTGCCGGACGTCACCGCCGCCAGCGCGATGATGGGCGCGCCGAGCGCGCCATAGGAGACCGGCGCGTTGTTGGCGATCGCCGCGACGCGGATCGCATCGAGATCGGGAATGCCGAGCGTGATCAGGATGGGCGCCACGAAGGCCCAGGGGTAGCCGAAGCCGACCAGCCCCTCGAGCAAGGCGCCGAAGGCCCAGGCGAAGAGGATGGTCTGCACGCGCACGTCGGCCGTGCCTTGCGCGATGAGCCAGCGTCGGAATTTTTCGAAGACGCCGGTCACCATCAGCGTGTTGAACAGCATGACGCCCCAGACGGTGATCCAATCGACCGCCCAGACGCCCGTCGCCGAGCCGTAAACATAGGCATGCAGCCCGTCGTCGAAGGGCATGCCCCAGACCAACGTGGCAAGCGCCAAGGTCACCAGCGAGCCGATCAAGGTGGCGAGCCAGGCCGAGATGCGGAAGACGGCGAGCAGCACCAGCAGCAGGACCACCGGCACCAGCGCCACCAGCCAGGTAACGAAAAGATTGCCGGTCGGGTCGAGAATTTGACTGAACATGGTTTTCTCCCCACGGGATGCCTGCTTCACGGCCAGGCTTATCGCGCGCCCTCATGACCCGGGCGGTGTCCAAGTCGCCATAACAACAAAGGATTTTCGTCACGGCAAGAGGATTGTCGGCTGGCGCGCCGGCCTCGTTTCAAGGGCGCTTGCCGCCTGGATGGCGACCCAGTCCGCCCTTGTCGCGGCGGAAGGCGGCGCTCAGCTGCTCGTCACGAGATGCGCCGCGAACTCGGGCGGGCGGCGCCAGGCGGCGTGCATGTCTTCGTTGAACGAGACGAAGGTGAAACCGAGCGCTCCCCACAGCAGCGGCAAGCGAATGCCGGGAATAGAGCGAGATGTGGCCGTTGCGCGGCGCTACGTACCACCAGCTCACGCCGCGCTTCGCGAAATCGGCCGGCAGGACGAGGGTCGAGAACAACACCATTCCGTCTTCGGCGATGGCCTGCGCAAGGGCCGCGACGGTGCGTTTGGGATCGGGCACATGCTCCACCACTTCGAAGCAGGTGACGAGATTGAAGCGCTCGGTCGGGAGCGCATCGGCGCCTGGCGTGAACGGATCGTAGGAACGGGCATCGATGAAGCCGAGCTTGCGCAGGTAGTCGGCAAGCTTGCCGTCGCCGCCGCCGAAATCGAGGCATGACAGCCGATGCCGATGGATGCCGAACTGCTGGGCGAGCATGTTCGCGTTGTTGCGCGGCCGCAGCTCGACGCAGTCGGGATCGACGTCGCGATAGCGCTCGTTATAGATGTGGGCGAGGAATTCCGCGTTGCTCCAGCGGTCGAACTGATCGGTGAAGAAGAAACCGCAGGCCATGCATTGCCGGTAATAGACCGGGATGCCCGAGAGCGGCAGCCGCATATTGCCCGGCACCGGACAATGCTTGTTGAAGTCCGCAATCCCGGCGAGCGGCGACGCGCCGCCGCAGATCTTGCAGGCGACGCTGCGAGGATCGGCCGTTCGCGCCAGCGGGTTTGCGCCGCCGGGAGCGCTCGCGAGCGGCAAGACGCTTGCGGGTCCCGGGGTGGACTGCGTCGACGGGCCTGTCGTCAGCGTAACTTTCACCCGGCATTTCCCAGCTGGCCGCCAGTGTTCGAATTCTGCCTCGGATCGGCTTTCCGGACAATGCCGGCCCGTGGCCGCGAGTTTTCGACGGCTGTTCAAGCCCGCAGATGTTGCCTCTGGTTTTGCTGCACTGCGGGATGATATTCTACCTCTTGTCGAATTGCGGCGAAAGCTGCCATTGGTAGGAAGCTGATGGCCATACAGGTCGCCCTAACGCACCGGACGCGCTACCGCTATGATCGTCTGGTCCATCTCGGTCCGCAGACAGTGCGGCTGCGCCCGGCGCCGCATTGCCGCACGCCGATCCTGAGCTATTCGCTCAAGGTCAAGCCGCCGCAGCATTTCCTCAACTGGCAGCAGGACCCGCAATCGAACTATCTCGCCCGCTTCGTCTTCCCCGAGCCGACGCGCGAGTTCGTCATCGAGGTCGGTCTGGTGGCCGAGATGGCGATCATCAACCCGTTCGATTTCTTCCTCGAGAAGAGCGCCGACAGCTTCCCCTTCGTTTACGAACCCGCACTGGCCCGCGAGCTGCGCCCCTATCTGGAGACCGAGCCGGCAGGCCCCTTGCTGAAGAGCTTCCTCGCCGCGGTCGATCTTCGGAAGCAGGCCACCATCGATTTCCTCGTCGCCCTCAACCGCAAGGTCCAGGAGCGCGTGGGCTATGTGATCAGGCTCGAGCCGGGCCTGCAGACTTGCGAGGAAACGCTCGCTCTCGGCCGCGGCGCCTGCCGCGATTCGGGCTGGCTCCTCGTCCAGGTCCTGCGCCATATCGGCTTGGCCGCGCGCTTCGCCTCGGGCTATCTGATCCAGCTCGTGCCGGATCAGAAGCCGCTCGACGGCCCCGTCGGGCCTTTACGCGACTTCACCGATCTCCACGCCTGGACCGAGGTCTATCTGCCGGGCGCGGGCTGGATCGGGCTCGATCCCACCTCGGGGCTGCTTGCGGGCGAGGGCCATATCCCGCTCGCCTGCACGCCCGATGCGGCGAGTGCCGCACCCGTCAGCGGCGCGGTCGAGCCTTGCGAGGTGTCGTTCGACCATGTCATGGAGGTGGCGCGCATCGCCGAGGCGCCGCGCACCACCAAGCCCTATACGGCAGCGCAATGGTCCGCGATCGAGGCGCTCGGCCATGTCGTCGATCGCGAGCTCGCGTCGGGCGACGTGCGTCTCACCATGGGCGGCGAGCCGACCTTCGTCTCGATCGACGACATGGACGGAGACGAGTGGAACGTGGCGGCACTCGGGCCGGCCAAGCGCCGCCTCGCGGCCGATCTCATCTACCGGCTGCTGCGCCGCTTCGCCCCCGGCGGGCTGCTTCATTTCGGCCAGGGCAAATGGTATCCGGGCGAGAGCCTGCCGCGCTGGGCCCTCACCGCCTTCTGGCGGCGCGACGGCGATGCCATCTGGGCGAACGGCGAGCTGCTCGCGCGCGAGAATATCGATCACGGCTTCGGGGCGGCAGAGGCGGAGCGCTTCATCACGGCGCTCGCCCGGCGCCTCGCCATCGATCCCGAGGCGATTCGCACCGCTTTCGAGGATCCATGGCAATATATCCGGCGCGAGCGCCAGCTTCCCGTCAATGTCGATCCGCTCGACAGCAAGCTCGAGGACGCGGAGGAGCGCGCGCGGCTCGCGCGCGTGTTCGAGCGCGGGCTCGACAAGCCCATCGGCTTCGCCCTTCCCATCGACCGCCGTCATGAGGATAGCGGGCCGGTCTGGCTTTCGAGCGATTGGCCGCTGCGCGGCGAGCGCGTCTTCCTCGCGCCGGGCGACAGTGCGCTCGGCTACCGGCTGCCGCTCTCCTCGCTGCCTTGGGTGGCGCCCGAGGACTATCCTTACGTGATCGAGCCGGACCCCTTCGCGGAGCGGCCGCCGCTGCCGCCGCGCGAGCGCGCGCAGCCGGCCGAGCATAAGGGCCGCACCGAGCCGCGCGAGCGCCAGGCCGCGATGGCGACGCTGCGCAAGGAACAGCTCGAGGCGGGGCGCTCGGCCGAATGGGTCGTGCGCACGGCGCTCTGCGTCGAGCCGCGCGGCGGCAACCTCTATGTCTTCATGCCGCCCATGGCGGCGCTCGAGGATTATCTCGATCTCGTCGCCGCGATCGAGGAGACGGCGGTCGAGACCGGCCTTCCCGTCGTCATCGAGGGCTATGCCCCGCCGCGCGACCCGCGCCTCAACTCGATCGCCGTCACCCCCGATCCCGGCGTGATCGAGGTCAACATCCATCCCGCCGCGAACTGGCGGGATCTCGTCGGCACCATCACCGCGCCTTTACGACGAGGCCCGGCAGACGCGGCTCTGCACCGAGAAGTTCATGATCGACGGCCGCCATGTCGGCACCGGCGGCGGCAATCACCTGGTGGTGGGCGGGGCCACGCCGGCCGAGAGCCCCTTCCTGCGCCGCCCCGACCTGCTGCGCAGCCTGATCAGCTATTGGCAGAACCACCCCGCGCTGTCCTATTTGTTCTCCGGCCTCTTCATCGGCCCGACCAGCCAGGCGCCGCGCGTCGACGAGGCGCGCGACGACGCGCTCTACGAGCTCGAGATCGCCTTCCGGCAGATCGAGCGCGCCGGCGAAAATCCGCCGCCCTGGCTCGTCGACCGCGCCTTGCGCCACACGCTCGCCGACGTGCAGGGCAACGTCCATCGCACCGAGTTCTGCATCGACAAGCTCTATTCGCCCGACAGCGCGAGCGGCCGGCTCGGCCTCGTCGAGCTGCGCAATTTCGAGATGCCGCCCCACGCCGAGATGAGCCTGACCCAGCAGCTCCTGCTGCGCGCGCTCATCGCGCGCTTCTGGCGCGCGCCTTACGCCAACAGGCTGGTGCGCTGGGGCACGGAGCTGCATGACCGCTTCATGCTGCCGCATTTCGTCGAGGAGGATTTGAACGACATCGTCGGCGAGTTGGCCGCGAGCGGCTATCCCTTCGAGGGGGCCTGGTTCGCGCCCCACCTCAATTTCCGCTTTCCCGTGCATGGCGCGGTCGCGCTGCGCGGCATCCAGCTCGAGATCCGGCATGCGCTCGAGCCTTGGCACGTGCTGGGCGAGGAGCCCGGCGGCGGAGGCACGGTGCGTTTCGTCGATAGCTCGCTCGAGCGGCTGCAGGTGCGCGTGAAGGGCATGGTCGGCGAGCGCCATGCGGTCGCCTGCAACGGCTGGCGCCTGCCCCTCCATCCCACCGGCGTCGAGGGCGAGTTCGTCGCCGGCCTGCGCTTCCGCGCCTGGCAGCCGCCCTCGGCCCTTCACCCGACGATCCCGCCGCATGGACCCCTGGTGTTCGACCTGGTCGATCTCTGGTCGAGCCGCTCGATCGGCGGCTGCACTTATCATGTGAGCCATCCGGGTGGGCGCAATTTCATCACCCGCCCGGTCAACGCCCATGAGGCGGAGGGACGCCGGCTCGCGCGTTTCCAGCCCAGCGGCCATACGCCGGCGCCGATGCAGCTCAAGGAGCCGGCCGCCAATCCCGATTTCCCGCTTACCCTGGATCTGCGCCGTGTCTGATTCCGCGCCGTCTCCGCTCGGCTATCGGCCGGGCTCCTCGCATGACGAGATCCTGGCGGCGAACGGCCAGGTGAGGCCCTATTGGCGGCCGCTTATGGCGCGGCTCGAGCCGCTCGGGCGCGAGCGCCTCGGCGAGCGTCACGACGAGGCGCTGCGGCTCCTGCGGGAGAACGGCGTCACCTACACGATCTACGGCGATCCGCGCGGCGGCGAGCGGCTATGGCCGCTCGACCTCATCCCCTTCCTCATCCCGGCCGAGGAATGGCGGCTGATCGAGCGCGGCGTCGAGCAGCGCGCGCGCCTGCTGAACGCGCTGCTCGCCGACATCTACGGCCCGCAGCGCATGGTCGCGTCCGGCCGCCTGCCGCCGAGCCTGCTCGAGAGCGATTCGAGCTTCCTGCGTCCCTGCCACGATATCGAGCCGCCGGGCGGCATCTATCTGCATCTCTATGCGGTCGATCTGGCGCGCGGGGCGGACGGCGGCTGGTGGGTGCTGGCCGACCGCACCGAGGCGCCGAGCGGGGCGGGCTATGCGTTGGAGAACCGCAGCGTGACCGGCCGCGTGCTGGCGGATTGCCTCGCCGAGCAGCCGGTCGAATCGCTGGCCCCCTTCTTCGTCGCCCTGCGCGACGGGTTGACGGCCTTGGCGCCGCCCGCTGCGGGCGCCGGGACGCCGCCGCGCATCGTGCTGCTCACGCCCGGGCCTTTCAACGAGACCTATGTCGAGCATGCCTATCTGGCGCAGACGCTCGGGGTGAATCTTGTCGAGGGCGCCGACCTCACGGTGCGCGACCGGCGCGTCTTCCTCAAGACGGTCAGCGCGCTCGAGCCCGTCGACGTCATCCTGCGCCGGCTCGACGGCAGCTTCTCCGACCCGCTCGAGCTCAGGCCCGACAGCGCCCTCGGCATAGCGGGCCTGACCGAGGCGGCGCGCGCCGGCAAGGTCACCATCGCCAACGCTTTGGGTAGCGGCATTCTGCAGGCGGCCGCCGTCAAGCCCTTCCTGCCGGCGATCAGCCGCGCGCTCTTGGGCGAAGCGCTGCTCCTGCCCGATCTCGCGAGTTGGTGGTGCGGCGGTGCGGCCGAGCGGCGCTATGTGCTCGACAATATGGCGAAGCTCGTCATCAAGCCCTCCGCGGCGGCGCCCGGCTGGGAGCCGAGCTTCGGTCCCGAGCTGACGCCGGCCGAGCGCCGGGACCTGGCTGCGCGCATCGCCGCGCGCCCGCTCGATTTCGTGGGCCAGGAGCGCGTGGCGCTTTCGAGCGCCCCGGCCTGGGTCAATGACAGGCTCGAGCCGCGACCATTGGTCTTGCGCGTCTTCGTCGCGGCCGGGCCGCGCGGCTTCGTCGTCATGCCGGGCGGGCTGACGCGCATCTCGCCCGTAGCCGACCGGCTCATCGTCTCGATGCAGCGCGGCGGCGGCAGCAAGGATACCTGGGTGCTGGCGGGCGCTGCGGCCGAACGGGGCGGCAACGTGGTGACGCTCTCGGAAGCGGCGGCACGGCGCGCGCCCGCGAGCGAGCTCTCCAGCCGGGCGGCCTCCGGCCTGTTCTGGCTCGGCCGCTATGCGGAGCGCACGGACGGCATCGTGCGGCTGTTGCGCTCGCTCGTCTCGGGCCTGACCGACGCCGCGCGCATGTGGACCGCGCACGACGTCGAGCCGCTCCTCAATCTCGGCATCTGGCTGCGCCTGATGCCGGCCGATCTGGCGCAAGGCGCGCCGCCGGCGCTCACGCCGCTCGTCGAGGCGGCGCTCGCCGACGCCGAGCATCCCGCGGGCGTGCAGGCCAACCTCCAGCATCTCCATCGCGCGGCGAGCGGCGTGCGCGACCGGCTGCCGCCGGATTGCTGGCGCGCGGTGACGGCCTATGCAGGGCAATCGCCGCTGCCCTCCGGCGCCGTCACGCCGGTGCAGCTCCTTCTGCGTCTCGACGAGCTGGTGACCTTGGGAGCGGCTCTTTGGGGCGCGGTCGAGGAGGCGATGCCGCGCGACGCGGGCTGGCGCTTCCTCGAGATCGGCAAGCGGCTCGAGCGCGCGATCCATCTGGTGGCGATCCTGCGCGGCGCGTCGGAGGCGCCGGCCTTCAGGAGCGCCGCACCGCGTCTGGCCGAGGATCGCCGCCTGCTCTCCGCCATTCTCTCCCTGACGGGCGCGCGGGGACCCACAGGCTCACGGCCCGATTGGATCTCGGACCGCTTCGCCGTGCTCAACGCCGTGCTGACGAGCCATAGCGATCCGCGCAGCCTGCTCTTCCAGCTCGCCGCGCTGGACGGGCATCTCGCCGCCTTGCCGCGGGCGGGTGCGGTGGCGGGCGCGGGCCGCGTAAGCGCGGAGCGCACGCGCGAGCTCGTGGCGGCGGCCGAGGCCATGCTGCCGGAGATCATCGCCATGGTGGCGCCGGGAAGCGGGCAGGCCGCGCATGCCGGCGAGGCCGGCCAGCTCCGCACCGCCTTCGCGCATCTCGACCTGCTGCTGCCGGAGATCTCCGACCGGCTCGCTCATGCCTATTTCACCTATGCCTATGCGCGCCCGGCTTGATCGGTCCGCGCTCTCGGGGAGCCGGCAGTGAGCGAAGGCCCCGATGCCGCGATGCGCTACCGCATCCATCATGCGACGATCTATCGTTATGGCGACGATATCCTGCTCGCCCATCATCTGCTCCACCTCAAGCCGCGCGAGCGCGGCCGGCAGCATTGTCTCGCTCACCGCGTGACGGTCGCGCCGGCGCCGACGGTGCTGGCGGAGCATCTCGATTATTTCGGCAATCCCGCGACCTATTTCGCCATCGAGGCGCCCCATCGCAGCCTGATCGTGCGCACCGAGCTCGAGGTCGAGGTGGCACCGCCGGCGTTCCCCGATTTGGCGGCAACGCCGCCTTGGGAGAGCGTCGTCGCCGAGATTCGCGCCGCTGCCGAGCCCGAAGCCACCGCCGCGAGCCGCCTGGCCTACGGCTCGCGGCTTGTGCCGCTGCTGCCCGAGCTCGCCGAATATGCGCGCCCGTCCTTTCTGCCCGGGAGGTCGATCGGCGCCGCCGCGCACGACCTCATCCAGCGCATCCATCGCGAGTTCGTCTTCGATTCCGTCGCGACCACCATCACGACGCCGCTCGCGCAAGTTTTGGCGACGCGGCGCGGCGTCTGCCAGGACTTCGCCCATCTTGCGATCGGCTGCCTGCGCGCGCTCGGCCTCGCCGCGCGTTACGTAAGCGGCTATCTGCGCACCCTGCCGCCGCCCGGCTCGCCGCGCCTCGTCGGCGTCGACGCCTCCCATGCCTGGCTCTCCCTCTGGTGCGGCGACGCGCTCTGGCTCGATCTCGATCCCACCAACGGCCGCCTCGGCTCGACCGATTTCATCACGCTCGCCTGGGGCCGCGATTACGACGATGTGAGCCCGCTGCGCGGCGTGCTCATCGGCGGCGGCAAGCAGCATCTCGAGGTCCGCGTCGATGTCGAGCCCGTTGCGCATTTCGAGGCCGAGGGCATGCAAGGCCAGCACCAGGCCCAGTCGTGACCGGCAGCGCGGGTTCCCTGCCAGGGCAAGCGTTCGCCTCGTCGTATATTGTGGCAATATAGGACCTCGCCCTACGAGACGGCGGCTGCGCCGCCTCCTCAGGGCGAGGTAGACTAGAATCTTCATGGTGAGGAGCGCGGCTCGACGCCGCGCCTCGCGAGCCATGAGGACGTTCGACTAGACTTTCTTGCAGCACCGTGGCGGCTCGCCGCTCGAGCCCGACAACGGACGGGGACGGGGATGCAGTCATCGACATTCACGCTCGCGGCGCCGGGAGGGGTCGAGCTCTTCGTCCATCGCTGGTTGCCCGACAGGCCGGCCAAGGCGGCGGTCCAGATCGTCCATGGCCTGGCCGAGCATGGCGCGCGTTATGAGCGGCTGGCCTCGGCGCTGACCCAAGCCGCCTATGCCGTCTATGTCCATGACCAGCGCGGCCACGGGCGCACGGCCAAAAGCCGCGACGAGCTCGGCTTCTTTGCCGCGCAAGACGGCTGGCGCCTATGCCTCGAGGATATTCAACGCGTCAATCGCCACATCGCCGGCGAGCAGCCCGGCCTGCCGATCGTCCTGCTCGGCCATTCCATGGGGGCCACCCTCGCGCAGCAATTCATCAGCGAGCATGGCGAGGGGCTGGCCGGCGTCGTGCTCTCCGGCGCAAGCGGCAAGCCGCCGCCGCTCGCGGCGCTCGGGCGGCTCGTCGCGCGCATCGAGCGTCTCCGCCTCGGCCTGCGCGGGCGCAGCGCGCTCATCCGCGCGCTCACCTTCGGCGGCTTCAACAAGAAGTTCGCCCCCGCCCGCACCGATTTCGACTGGCTCTCGCGCGATCCCGCGGAAGTGGACAAATATGTCGCCGACCCGCTTTGCGGCTTCAATTCATCGGTGCAGCTCTGGATCGATCTGCTCGACGCGCTGCCCGAAGTGGCGCGGCCCGCGCGCCAGGCGCGCATCCCGAAGAGCTTGCCCATCTACGTCGTCGCCGGCAGCCGCGATCCGGTCTCGGAGGATACGAAGGGCCTCGTGCGACTGCTCGGCGCCTATCGAAGCGCGGGCCTCGCGCGCGTCACCCACCGCTTCTACCCCGAGGCGCGGCACGAGCTCTTCAACGAGACAAACCGCGAGGAGGCGACGCGCGACCTCGTCGCCTGGCTCGACGGCGTCGTCAAAGCTTGACGATGCATTTAAGGGCGCGGCGGCAGCGCTAGGGTCCCCCGGCGGGACCGCCTGGCGCTGGCGCGATATCCGCTCACGCGGAATCGCTCCAGCATATCTTGCCTCCGGCCGCTCGAGCGCCTGCGGGCAACCGGCCCGCATTTTTTCACCACACAAGTGGAGGCACCGCGCGTGCGGTGCCTCGGACTTTTCGCGTTTCCACTCGACGTGAAAACGCTCTAGCGAATTCCGCGGGAGGGGCAAGCCGCACGCGCTCTTGCCGCCGGCCTTCAGCTGTTCGAGCTTCCCCCCGAGCCTGACGAACCGCCGCCCGAGCCGCCGCCGGGCCAGTGGGTCGAGCTATGGCCTGTGCCGGCGCCTTGCGAGCCGCCAGTGCCTTGTGAGCCACCGGTGCCTTGCGAGCCGCCCGTGCCGCCATAGGAGCCGCCCGGTCCATGGGTCGTGCCGGGCGTTCCGTAGTGGCTGGGCGAAAATGTCGGACGCGGCGGCACCGGCGGCGCGGCGGGCCTCGGCGTGGGGGCTGGGCTTGCCGCCGGCTTCAAGGTCGGCGGCAACGGCACATGGGCAACGACGCTCGATGCCGCGTCGGTCACGGCCTTGGTGACCGTGCTGACCACCTTCGCGACGCTGCGCGTCGCCTTGCCGGCCGTCGAGCTCGCCGTCGAGCTCGCTTTGCGGGCGGTCGAAGCCGCTTTGCGTATGGTCGAGCCAGCCTTGCGGGCAGTGGAAGTCGCCTTGCGTACCGTCTTGCGGGTGGCGGTACGCGCGCCGCGCGCCGCGCGCTTCGCTGGACGCTTCAGGGCGGACGCTCGCCTTGCCGTCGCACTGCGCCGCGTGGTGGTGCGCCGCTTCGTCGCCGCGCGCGCCGCCGGCTTCCGCGCCGTTTTGCCGCGAGCCGGTCGGCGCTTTGCCGTGCGCGACGCGGTTCGCGCGCGCGCGGCGGTCGTCCGCTTCGCCTTCCTCGGCGCCTTGCTCCGGACCGCCTTGCTCTTGGAAGCCGGTTTCCTCTTGCGCTTGGATACTGTCTTGGCCATGTCGTTTCCCCCGGAGGTTGCGAGGATACGGGAGCCCGTCGCAGCAAAAGCTCCAGCGCCTCAGATTGCATCCGTCACGGTCGCCTGTCAAAGAACGATCCGCTTCTTTCTTGCTCATCAAGTTATGGCAGGCGGCAATCGGGCGCAAGGAAGTCACGCGTCAGCGGTCGAGATATGTCTCTCAGGCGTCATGCCCGAGGGCGGAAAACCAGGCCGGTCGCGAGCGAGAAAACAGGCCCCGCGCCGGCACCCAGGTAAGGCGGCCCTGCTTGGCGCGCAGGCTGGGGCAATTTGATTGCTGAGTTTGCCGCATCGCTAGATGTAGGGGGTCTTTTGAAATTCAACCCCGTATCTAGTCAATACAGAATAGGCCGCCATTCTTAAGGCCTTGGAATCGTTAAGCCACGAAGAGCTGGCGCGACAAGTATTGGAGAAGGTAATAGAGATCGTATAAATATTCGTAGCAGATAGCGATCTGATTTTGCCAGTAATTTATATTCTGCCCGCCAATCATAGAAATATCCTCCCACGCAACTTGCCGTTTACACCCTCCTCTTCTCCTCCCACATTTTTGTCACCGACCTACATATTTCCCCCAGTTGCTCTCGGGCATTGGCAGTGCCTATCTTTCTATTGCGTTCAGGCGCTCTCTCTTTGACAGCTTTGTATACGATCTTCGAGAGCGTCCGCGCCCGCGGAAGGGCATCCGCCGGCCTGCCAATGCAATAAATGGGAAGGAACAGCCATGAGCCGTCTCGAACAAGCCATCGACCGCCATATTCTCGACCTGCGGCGCTATGCGCGCGCGCTCATCAGCAACCCCCATGACGCCGAGGAGCTCGTCCAGGAATGCCTTACGCGCGCGCTGGCGCGCCGCCATTTCTGGCAAGCCATCCGCGACCCGCGCGCCTACCTCTTCACCATCCTCCACAACGTCCATGTCGACCGCCTGGCCGCGCGCCGGCGCGCCGGTACCCAGGTCGATCTCGATACGGTAGTGACCTATCTCTCCCACCCCGCCTCGCAGCCCGCCGCCTTGGAGCTGCGCGACCTGCAGCGCGGCCTCGCCCAGCTGCCCGACGAGCAGCGCGAGGTGGTGCTGCTGATCGGGCTCGAGGGCATGAGCTATCAGGAAGCGGCCGCGGTGCTCCAGGTGCCGCTCGGCACCGTGATGTCCCGCCTCTCGCGCGGGCGCGAGGCGCTGCGCCGCTCCATGGATGGCGAGCGTCGTCCCGCCCCGCTGCGCCGCCAGGCCGGCGCCCCTCCCTCCTCCCTCCCACAAGCGCGCCGCCCCGCCGCCATCCACTGAGGCGCGGGCGGCGCTGCGCCGCGCTCCATCCTGCCGGCAAATTCTCGGCGGCGTTCGCAAGAGCGCCGCCGAGCGAATTCAGCGCAAGCGAATTCAGCGCAGCGGCCAGAATAGCAGGATCAAGGGCACGCCCAGGACCACGACCAAAAGCGACAAGGGCAGGCCGAGGCGCCAGTAATCCGCGAAGCGATATTCGCCCGGACCCATGACCAGTGCATTGCATTGATGGCCGATGGGCGAAAGGAAGTCGCAAGAGGCGCCGACCGCGACGACCATGAGAAAAGGATCGATATGAAGGCCGAGCCTGCGCGCGAGACTTGCCGCGACCGGTCCCATCACGATGACGGCCGCCGCGTGATGCAAGAGCGGCGTGAGCGCCATGGTGATGACCAGCAGCATGGCGAGCATGCCCGGGACCGGGATCAGCGACGAGACGCCGGAGAGCCAGCCCGCGATGAGATCGGTCGTGCCCGTGTCGCGCACCGCCTCGCCCACCGGAATGAGCGAGCCGAGCAAGATAAGGATCGGCCAATCGATGGCATCGTAGATCTCCTGCAGGCTGAGCACGCGGAAGAGCCCGATGAGAACGGCGCCGGTCATGAAGGCGATCGGCGCCGGCACATATTCGGTCGCCGACAGCGCGACGCAGAGGGCGAGAATGGCGAGCGGAGGCCAGACCTTGCGCGGCCGGCCGAGCTGGAGATTGCGGCCGGCGAGCGGTAGGCAGCCGAGGCTCGCCAGCGTGTCGGGCATGGTCCCGGCCCTGCCTTGCAGCACCACCACGTCGCCTTCCTCGAAGAGCACGTCATGGAGCCGCGCGCGGTTACGCTTGCCGCCGCGGCTCACGGCGAGGAGATTGACGCCGAAGCGCTCGCGCAAGCGGAGCATGATCGGCGAGGCGCCGATCATCCGCGAATTCGCCTTGATGACCGCCTCGACCACGTCGATGTCGGTCGGATTCGTGCCTTCCTCCCGGATGTC
This sequence comes from uncultured Pseudomonadota bacterium, assembly GCA_963842155.1. Taxonomy (GTDB): domain Bacteria; phylum Pseudomonadota; class Alphaproteobacteria; order JACZXZ01; family JACZXZ01; genus CAWJFP01. Next base: position 5,186 of record CAWJFP010000041.1, on the reverse strand, counting down.
CTCGCTGCCGATGAGCTCGAGCTGCGCCGTCGCGACGAACTTGTCGAGGGAATGCGGGTCGGATTCGAGCACCACCACGTCTCCCGCGAACAGCACCCAGTTGCTCGACGGCACGTAACGGCGGTTGCCCTCGCGAATGATGGCGGTCACGGTGATGTCCCCGTCCGACAGGCTCTCGAGCTCGCCGACCGTCTTGCCCACCACCGAGGAGGTCGCCGGCAGTTTCGCCTCGCTGAGATAGTCCTCGAGGTGGAAGGGCATGTCGGCGCCGTCCTGGATCTTGCGGCGCACCGGAATGAGGCGCCAGCCGAAGCTGAGGAAAAGAATCCCGATCAAGGTGATGCCGAGTCCGACCGGCGTGAAGGCGAACATCGAATAGGGCGCGCCCGTCAGCTCCTGCCTGATGCTCGAGATGATGAGATTGGGCGAGGTGCCGATGAGGGTCATCATCCCGCCGACGAGGGAAGCGAAGGAAAGCGGCATCAGCAGCTCGGAGACCGAGCGGTCGCTGCGCTTGGCCGTCTGCATGGCGATGGGAAGGAAGATGGCGAGGGCGCCGATATTCTTGATCACGGCGGAGAAGAAGGCCACCGCCGTCACGAGCGCGGCCACCTCGAGCGAGGGCGAGCGCATGAGCCACCTGAGCGGCTGCAGCACCGCCTGGACGACGCCCGAACGGTCCACCGCAGCGCTCACCACCAGCGCCGAGGCGATGAGCGGCAGCAGCGAGTTGCCGAAGCCCGAGAAGGCCTTGTCGAAGGGCACGATGCCGACCGCGATGGCGGCGAGAAGGGCGATCAGCGCCACCATGTCGTAGCGCAGCCGGTCCCAGAGGAAGAGCGCCAGCATCCCGCCGATGAGCGCCAAGGCCAAGGCTTGATGCTGCGTCATGGGCTCTGGCTCGCATCAGGGAAAGGAAAGGCCGCGCCGGTCGCCGAACCGCCCGCCGAGACGGCCGTCGTCGCGCGAGGATAAGCATGCGCGCGGGCGAGCGGCAAGCGCATGGATCCGCCGGCCTCGCGCGCTAACGCCCGACGCGCGGCCGGGCGCGCGGCCCGCCATCGCGGAGAGGCAAATTCCGGCGCCCGGCGCCGCCGCCGCAGGCCGAGGCGCTCATGCCACGGCCCTGCCGTTGGCGGGAAGAGTGATGCGGACGCTGAGCCCCCCGGTCGCGCGGTTTGCCAGGCGGACGCTGCCGCCCAACGCCTCCAGGTCGCGCCGAACGATCCAGAGGCCAAGGCCGGAATGGCCCGCTCCGGCGCTTTCGCCACCTTGGCCTTTGGCCGCCTCGAGTTGAGGGCGTTGCGAGTAATAGCGCTCGAACACCCGGTCGATCTTGGCCGGATCGATGCCCGGCCCTTCGTCCTCGATGCGCAGCTCGGCCTCGCGGCGCCCACGATGGAGGGTGACCACGATGACGCTGCCAGGCGGCGCGAAGCTGATGGCGTTCGTCAGGATGTTCTCGACCACCACCTCGAGCACGCCACGGCCCGCGCGCACGATCACCCTGTCGTCGAGTCGGCGCATAAGCCGCACGCCGCGTTCGGCCACCACCTCGCGGTAGCGGCGGAGCAGGTCGGCGACCAGCATGGTGAGATCGATCGGCGGGCGCGGCCCGGCGATCAGGTCGGCACGGTGATTGTCGAGCATCTGCGACGACGCCACGAGCGACTTGAAGCGGTCGAGCGAGGATTCGATAAGCTCCATGGCGCGCCGCGCCCGCGCGTTCTCCTGCGGCACGAGCTGCTTCAGCGGCTCGATCGACGATTGGATGGTGGCGATGGGCCCTTTGAAGGAATGGGCATTGTCCTCGGCCGTCTGCCTTATCTCCCGCGCCACTGCCTGCAGATCATGCACCAGCATGTCGAAGTCCTCGGCGACGCTCGATAGCTCGGGCAGGATGTTCTGCGCGGCAAAGGAGCGCTCGCCGGCGCGCCCGCTGCGGACCTCGCGCGCCACCTCGCGGAAATGCCGCAGATTGCGCCGCACACTCAAGGCGACGAGGGCCGCCAATCCCGCGACGCCGAGATAGATGATGGCGGCGATTCGCACCTCGCGCGTCTGCCAATAGGGGCGGCCGATCGAGGTATCGAGATAGTCCGTCGTGGCGTGCGAAGAGATCAGCACCCAACAGTCGCCGTCGGTGAGGATGGGGATGACCGAGCTCAGCACCTCCACCTGTCCGTTGGGCTGCGCGTAGCGGAACTCCTTCTCCTGATCCCAGCTGCAGCTCTCCGACAGATTCCAGAGGATGCCGTGCTTCTGCAGGCTGTCGAGCTGGGCGCCGGTCTCCTCTGCGCCGCTGCGCGGCGCGGAGGCGACATAGAAGAATCCTCCGCTCGCGCTTGCGGCGGGGCGCAGCAGAAGCTGGAGGCGGGTGCCATCGTCGGCGAACTTGGCCAGCGCCGCGTTGAGCGAGTCGCCCGTGGGCACGCCCTTCTGCGCCGCCAGCACGGGCTTGAGCGCCTCGGCGATCAGCCAGCCGCGATGCTGGAGCGAGCGGGTCACCAGCTCACGCGTCGCGCGGTCGGCGTTCTCGAACTGGCCGTAGAGGACGATCGGCAGGGCGATGAAAATGCCGACCAGGAGGATGAGCTTGAGGGTGAGGGAGGCAGCCACCCGCTTCTGCAGGCGCCAGAGCGCACGCCATCGGAATAGCGGCAGCCAAAGCCTCGCTTGCCCTCGCGCGACCCGCCCGAGAGCGGGCTGCCAACCGGCGCTGCGCGGCGCGGCGCCGAGCGCCGCGCTTGCAGGATCGGCGCGCTCAGAGTGAAGAAACTGCGCCCCGCCAGCGATATCCGAAGGCGGGGAAATTCTCGATCTCGGAGAAATCGCCATCGACGGCCCGGAACTTGTTGCGGATGCGTTTGACCGAGGAGCGCACGTTGGTGCGATAGCCGTTCTCCCCGCTGCCCGCGAGGAAGCCCGCGCGATGCACGCAGTCGTAGATCGCGCGGTAGGTGACATGGTCGCCCGCGCAGCTCACCAGCAGCTTGACGATGTTGAACTCCGTCACCGTGAGGCCGATATCCCGGCCGTCCCAATAGGCCCGGCTCACCTTGGGCCTGAGCGTGAGGCGCCCGCGCTCCACCACCTCGTCCACCGGCAGCTCGGGCGGCCGCTTGCCCGCCTCGACCACCAGCCGCACCCGCTTGGCCAGGATCGCCGCACCCCGCGTCTTGTCGATGAAGTCGAGCGCGCCGCCGTCGAGCGCCTGGCGCTCATAGGCGGCGGCCGGCACGCCGGTGAGGAAGAGCACGGGCAGCTTGATGCCGCGGCCGCGCAGCTGGGGCAAAAGATCGATGCCCGCCCCGCCCGGCATCTTCCAGTCGAGCACGATCACGTCGGCGCTGTTGCCTCGCTCGAAATAATCCAGCAGCGCGCGGCCGCCGTCGAGCGCCACCACCTCGAAGCCCATGTCGCCGAGCTCGCCCGAGGCCGCCTCGCGGAACGGCTCGTCGTCGTCCACCAGCACCAGCCTGATCCGCGCCGCTCCGGCCGCGCCTTCCGCGCCCGTCTCCGCGCTCCGCCCGACCTCGTTACCTTGCCCGAGCGCCCGCGAGCGCCGCCAGGCAAAGTCGTTTTCCCTCAGGAGTGATGTCATCGCCGGTCACCTCATAGCTGAGCGCCTTGTAGACGCGTGTTTCAACGTCGGGATAAAGCGCGAGCGCAAGCCTGCAACGCGCGCCGCTGTAGCGCAGCGTCTTGCCTGGCGAATGTTCCTCCTCCATCGCGGGCGGTCCCAGAAGAGCGCGGAGCTCCGCCTCGTCGCGGCCGATCAGCCGCTTCTGGATCACATCCTCGTGGCCTGCGGCCGCAGCGACGGGCGCCGGCTTGCGCACCACGGCCTGCTGCTGTGGCGGCGGCTGCGGCGGCGGGAGAGTCGGCGCCACGGCAACGGCCACGGCCGGCGCGGGCGCAGGCATACCGGCTGCCGCCTGCTGCGTCTCCCGAGCGGGGCCGCCGCTGCAGCCCGCCAGCAAGACGAGCCCAAGCCAAAGAGCCGAGTGGTGCCGCCAAGTCGGTTTCATCGCCTCTTCCGTTGATCTCGTTCGCTCGCAATCGCCCTTCCGCCGACCAAGCCCTCATCCGGCAGGTCCGCCGCCTCTTTTTCTCAGCATGTGCGCCTAGCGAATATCGTGCCGCCGTGAAAATTCCGTGATCGCGTCAGATAAATGTCACAACATCGTCGGTTCTTGCCGCGCTGCGCGGATTCCTGAAACTCGATTGCAGGTCCGGCAGGTTGGCGGGTTCTCTATCGCAGCGGTCGCCGGCGATTGCCCCGGCATCTCGAGACGGGGTCCCTGACACCCCACGCTGGAACTATCGACGCAGGATGGGGAAGTTTATTCCCCATATTGCACTGCGGCATAATATTTATATTGCATCTGCGAAGGACGTGCAATTTTCCGAATTTCATTCTTTGTTTGCAAAATGTTGAAGAGCTATGGCCGACGCGGGCAGCGCCGGAAATTCGCCGAGGATCGGGGGAATACGAGCAGTGCTGTCGCGTCTATCTCGGTGACGCGCAGCGGCTCGCGCCTATCAGGAGACAACGTGATGGTTCAGGGCATTCGCAAGGCGGTGTTCCCTGTAGGCGGGCTCGGCACGCGGTTTCTCCCGGCCACCAAGGCCATGCCCAAGGAGATGCTGCCGGTCGTGGACAAGCCGCTTATCCAATATGCAGTCGAGGAGGCGCGCGCCGCCGGCATCGAGGAGCTGATCTTCATCACGGGGCGCGGCAAGAGCGCGATCGAGGATCATTTCGACCATTCCATCGAGCTGGAGAGCCAGCTTGCCGCGCGCGGCAAGCAGCGCGAGCTCGACGAGATCGATCGCTTCCTTCTTCCGCCGGGGCAGGTGGCTTACCTGCGCCAACAGGAGCCGCTGGGGCTGGGCCATGCGGTGTGGTGCGCGCGCAGCCTGATCGGGGACGAGCCTTTCGCTGTCCTGCTCGCCGACGACCTCATTCTCGCCGACAAGCCCTGCCTCAAGCAGATGATCGAGGCGCATGCGGAAGTGGGCGGCAACCTCGTCGCCACCATGGAGGTGCCGCGGGCGCATGTCTCGCGTTACGGCATCCTCGACGCCGCGCGCAACAACGGGATCGGCCGCGGCAGGCTGATGGCGGCCAAGGGGCTGGTTGAGAAGCCGAAGCCCGAGGACGCCCCCTCGCGCCTAAATCC
>CAWJFP010000040.1:0-257219 GCA_963842155.1 uncultured Pseudomonadota bacterium | reverse complement strand
CGCAGCGCTTCGTCTGGCTCATGGAACCCCCTGACCAAAATTCGTTCGGTGATGATGGATTAAGTCGATGCTACGCCTTCTTTCTTGCCGAGTCCAGCCGGGAGCGGCCTGCGAGGGCCGCGACTTGGCGCTCGCGCCGCCCATAAAAAGCCATGGCCGGCAAGAGGCCGGCCATGGGGGAACGAATTCGCGCTCTCGGCGCTATTCGCCGGGGGCGAACGGAAATCGGCGCGCCGGCGAAGGCGGGATAGAAGATCGCGTTGAAATAGGGATAGCTGGCGGTGCCGTTGGCGCCGCTTTCCCAGATGAAGGGGAAGGACCAGCCGACATTGGCGAAGTAGGACTGGGTCCTCATTTGGGCGTCGTTCAAGCCGGTCACGCTGTTCAGCACGCCGGTCGAGACGGAGCCGACCCCGTTGTTGTGGCCCGTGGTCGTCTTGTCCCAGAAGCTGTCGTCGGCCTCGCCGAAATTGCCGCCGATCAGCCCGCCGATGGTGGCGCCGGTGCCGCCGACCGAGCCGGCGGCGTAGCTGTTGCTGATCGTCGCCGTCGTCGTCATTGTAGCCCACCAGCCCGCCGACATATTTGTCGGGTCCGGCTGTGCCGCCGCTGCCGCCGCAGCCGCAGGCGCCGCCGCCGGTCGGGACGACATTGACCGAGCCGGTGGCGTAGGTGTCGCTGATGTAGGCCGTCGTTATAGCCCGCCAGCCCGCCGACCTCCGAGCTGCCGCTGCCGCCGATCACGTTGCCCGTGGCGAAGCTGACGGTGACGGTGCCGAAGCCGCTGCCTGCTGGTCACCGTCGGTCTTGAATGTCGACTTCCTCCGGTTCGCCGGAATTCCATCCCACGAGGCCGCCGAGATAGGAGCTGTTGCTGCCGCCGGTGACATTGCCGGTGGCGTAGCTCGTGCTGACAAACCCGTCATTGTTGCCCACCAGCCCGCCGATGCCGTAGGCGCCGTTGCCGCCGGTGACCGAGCCGGTGGCGTGGCTCCCGACGATCGTGCCTACGTACTCGTCGATGTCGTCGTAGGGGGCGGTAGCGTTGTAGCCGACCAACCCGCCGATGGAGTTGTTGTTGTTGCCGCCCGAGACATTGCCGGTGGCGGTGCTGTTGGCGATGAAGCCCGCGTTGTAGCCCACCAGCCCGCCGATATCGTAGCTGCCGGTGTCGCCGCTGCCGTTGACGCCGGTGACCGAGCCGGTGGCGGTGCTCGAGTAGATTTCCGAGGGGCCGAAGTCCACGCTAAACTCGTTGCCGCCCGCCAGCCCGCCGATAGCGTAGCTGTTCTTGCCGCCGGTGACATTGCCGGTGGCGGTGCTCGAGGCGATGAAGCCCTCGCCTCCGTCGCCCACCAGCCCGCCGATATAGGAGCTGTAGTTGCCGCCCGAGACATTGCCGGTGGCGGTGCTCATCACGATCTCGCCCGTAGACTCGTCGGAATACCCATTCGCCCCGACGAGCCCGCCGATATAGGCGCTGCCGCTGCCGCCCGAGACATTGCCGGTGGCGGTGCTGTAGGCGATGTAGGCCGCGTCCCCTCCGTTGAAGCCCACCAGCCCGCCGATATAGGAGCTGCTCGCTGCCGCCCGAGACATTGCCGGTGGCTTTGCTCGAGACGATCTCGTCCTCGTTCCAACCGACCAGGCCGCCGATATCGTAGCTGTAGTTGCCGCCCGAGACGCTGCCGGTGGCGGTGCTCGCGGTGATGTAGTCCGTGTTGAAACCGACCAGCCCGCCGATATCCCAGCTGCCGCTGCCGCCCGAGACCTTGCCGGTGGCGGTGCTCAACTCGATCTCGCCGTCGTTCCAGCCGACCAGCCCGCCGATTCCCTCGGCGCCGTCGCCGCCCGAGACCTTGCCGGTGGCGGTGCTCTGGTAGATGAAGCCCTCGTTATAGCCCACCAGCCCGCCGATAAAGCTGCTCGACTGCGTCGGTGACCGCGCCGGTCGCCTTGCTGTCCAGGATCTGGCCGTCGTTGTAACCGACCAGCCCGCCGAGGTCCTCGCTGGCGCCGGCGCTTACCCCGCCCGTGGCAAGGCCCTGGGCGACGGTTCCGCCGGAGCCATTATATCCCACGAGGCCGCCTATGGTGTCGACGTCGAAGCCGGTGACCGAGCCCGTGGCGGTGCTTTGCACGATCTGGGCGATGCTCTCGTCGACGCTCTCGTTGTATCCCACCAGCCCGCCGATATCTCCGCTGTAGCTGGCCGAGACGCTGCCGGTGGCGGTGCTTTGCAGGATTTCGGCGGTGGCGAAAGCGGAGCCATAGTTCGCGCCCACCAGCCCGCCGATATAGCCGCTGCCGCTGCCGGCCGAGACATTGCCGGTGGCGGTGCTTTGATAGATTTGGGCGGTGCCCTCGGTGGCCATAGTTATATCCCACCAGCCCGCCGATATAGGAGCTGCCGCTGCCGGCCGAGACGTTGCCGCTCGCCTTGCTGTTGAGGATGGTGCCGTCGTAGTTCTCGCCGACCAGCCCGCCGATAAAGGAGCTGCCGCTGCCGGCCGAGACCGAGCCCGAGGCGCTGCTGGCGCTGATGAAGCCCTCGTCGTTGTAGCCCACCAGCCCGCCGATATAGGAGTTGCCGTCGGTGACATTGCCGGTGGCGCTGCTCGACAAGATCTCGCCGTCGCCGTCGTTCTCGCCCACCAGCCCGCCGATATAGGCGCTGCCGCTGCCGCCGGTGACATTGCCCTTGGCGATGCTCGCGCTGATATAGCCGTCGTTGTAGCCCACCAGCCCGCCGATATAGGAGCTGCCGCTGCCGCCGCTGACCGAGCCTTTTTTGGCGATGCTCGAGAGGATGGTTCCGTCGTTGTAGCCCACCAGCCCGCCGATATCCTCGCTGCCGCTGCCGCCCGACACTGAGCCGGTGGCGGTGCTCGCGCCGACCAGATCGTCATTGTACCCGACCAGCCCGCCGATATCCGAGCTGCCGCTGTCGCCCGAGACATTGCCGCTGGCGCCGCTCGACAGGATCTCGCCTAAGGCCATCACTGGAACTGTTCTCGCCCACCAGCCCGCCGATATCCGCGCTGCCGCTGCCGCCCGAGACATTGCCGGTGGCGGTGCTTTGCAGGATCTCGGCCTTGCCGTCCTCGGCATAGTTCCCGCCCACCAGCCCGCCGATATAGGAGCTGCCGCTGCCGCCCGAGACCGAGCCGGTGGCGGTGCTTTGCTGGATCAGGGCGGTGCCTTCGAAGGCGCCGTTATATCCCACCAGCCCGCCGATATAGGAGCTGCCGCTGCCGCCCGAGACGTTGCCCGTGGCGGTGCTCGAAAGGATCTCGGCGTTGGCTGTCGGCATCGTTGTATCCCACCAGCCCGCCGATATCGGTGCTGCCGCTGCCGCCCGACACATTGCCGCTGGCGCCGCTGAAGGCGATCAAGCCCTCGTAATTGAGGCCCACCAGCCCGCCGATATCGGAGCTGCCGCTGCCGCCCGAGACCGAGCCCGAGGCGGTGCTGCGGGTGATGTTGCCGTAATCGCTCTCGCCCACCAGCCCGCCGATTTCGTAGCTGTCGCTGCCGCCGCTGACCGTGGCGCTGGCGCTGTCGTTGCTCAGGATGCCGAAGTCGTTGTAGCCCACCAGCCCGCCGATATCGGAGGCGCCGCTGCCGCCGCTGACCGTGAGGCTGCCCACGGCCGAGCTCTGGTTGACGAGGCCGCCATATTGCTCGCCCACCAGCCCGCCGACATAGCTGGTGCCGGTGACGCTGCCGCCTTTGACGATGCTGTTGTTGACGGTGCCCGAGTTGTAACCGACCAGCCCGCCGATATAGCTGGTGGCGTCGATGGTGACGTTGAGCAAGGTCACGTCGTTGAGGGTGCCGCTGCTGTCGCCGAAGAGCCCGAGATAACTCGTGCCGGTGACCATGAGATTGCTGATTTTATGGCCCAGCCCCTCGAAGTTGCCGGTGAAGGGCGTCCCCGTGCTGCCGATGGGGGTCCAAGTGACGGAGGTGAGATTGGCATTGAAGTCGAGCGCGTAATTGCCGGCCAGATTGGGTGCGCCGTCGATGGTCTCCAATTGGGCAAGGCTCGTGATCAGCGTGTAGGCATTTCCGGCTTGCCGCGCCGCGAAGAGTTGAGCGAATCGTTCGCCCGCAGGGTCACCACGCCGCCGTTGTTGTAGTTGACGAAGAGGCCGTTCTGCCCGCCGCCCGTGTCGGTGTTGAGCACGAGCCCGGCATTGTGGCTGCCGCTGTGCGTGATGCTCGCATCGACCATGATGTCGCGATAGGCGCTCAAGGTCAGCGTATTGCCGCTGCTCCAGCTGATGGTCCGCCGAATCGACGATGATGTCGCCGTTGCCGCTCGAGTTGGCGTTGCCGTCGAAGCCGGTGGTGGCCGAGCTCGCCGTCGTCTGCACCAGCACGTTGCCGCTCGCCAACGCGGTGGAGATGGCCGTCGCCGCGGACGCGGTGAGTTCGAGGTCGTAGGGATCGAGCAGCCAGTTCCCCGTCGTGACCGTGAGGCCGGTGCCGAAATTCAGCACGTTGCCCGAGGTCTCGACCTGGCCGCCGGGGGCCGCGATGCTGCCCGCCAGATTGGTGGTGCCGCCCGAGATCACCGACACCTGGCCGCCATTGCCCGCGTCGAGGCTGCCGCCGGCGCCCAGATTTATCGTGTTGGAGGCGAGGAGGGAGATCGAGCCGCCCGGCCCCTGCGAGAGCGAATCCGCCTCGATCGCGCCACTGTTGTTGATCACCCCGCCCAGCAGCGTGTCCGCCGCTTGCGCCGACATCAGCACGCGCCCGTCGGGGGCCGCGATCAGATTGTGGTTCGCGATCAGGGTCCGCACCTGCGCCGGATCGACCGAGATGCCGACCAGCCCGTCGCCCGAGAAATCGAGCGTCACCGCCTCCCCCGCCGCCAGGGCCACCGTGCCCAGCGTGGCCGTGATCACACCCTTGTTGATCACCTCGGGCGCGAGCAGCCCGATATAGCCCCCCGACCCCGCCGTGAGCGTGCCCTTGTTGACGATCGCGCCGGTCGAGCCGTCGCGCTGGAAGACGTAGTTCCCCGCCAGGAAGTTCTCGTCCGTGATCCCCATGGTCGAGGCCACCAGACCGCCCACATTGACGCTCGCCCCCTGCCCGAAGGTGATGCCCGCCGGATTGATCAGGAAGACCTGGCCGTTGGCGTTGAGCGCGCCGAAGATCTGCGACGCCGCCCCGCCCAGCACGCGGTTGAGCGCGATCGAGGAGGCGCTCGGCTGGATGAAATCGACCGTGGCGCCCGAGCCGATGCTGAAGCTCGACCAGTTGATGATCGCCTTCGAGCTCGTCTGGGTGATGTCCAGGGTCGAGCCCGAGCGGCTGATCGAGGCCTGCCCGCTCGCCACGCTGCCCCCCGTGGGCAACGTCGTCGACGCCACCTGGGCGAAGGCCACCGCGGGCGTCGTCAGCAGGGTCGAGGCCAGCAGGGCGACCTTGAGCCGGCTATGCGGCTGAGGCTGGGCCGAGCGCCAAATCTGGCGCGCTGTCACAGGGGTCTGCTCATTGCTCGAATGGCCGGCCGCACGGCTCGCACCGCGGCGCTTCGTCTGGCTCACGTAACCCCCCTTGCTCTAGCTCTGACAAACTTAATTAAACTAATCTTACGCTAACTCTTTCTTCGAGTCCATCGCGAACTCTGTATACGCACGCTTGGTCCTGTGTCGAATTTTAGGCCCTGTGTCCAATTTGTCGCTACGAAACGCATTCCGTTGGACGCGGTCGCCAAAGATTCGGGCCAGGCTTGACTTGGGCGGCAAATTGGGAATTATTTAACCGCAACGTAAGCTTTCGCTGTAGGCCGAGGCTTCGGAAGGGCTTGGCTCACCAGCTGGCGCGCGTGAAGCTCATCAGGGGGTGTCTCATGACGAAGATAACATTAGCGGCCAGTGTTGCCCTGGCGGTGCTCGCCATCGCCGGCTCGGCCTCCGCCCAGCCCATGCCCATGGCCTCCGGTGGCTGGACCGGACTCAATATCGGCATCAATGGCGGCGGGTCGTTCGGCTCGTCGGACGCCAGCGAGAGCGGCTTGCCCGCCGGCAATCCGCTTTCGAGCCGTAACTTTGGGCTCAACAACGACACGAGCGGCGGTCTCGGCGGCGCTCAGCTCGGCTATACCTGGCAATTCGGCCCGTCTTGGGCGATCGGCGTCGAGGCCGACATTGACGGCGGCGACATCAGCGGCAAGGGACAGATCACCGGAGCCGGGGTGGCGCAAAACAATAGTGGCGGCGCAAATCCCGGAAACTTCGTCTTCGGGCAAGAAGACATAGACATGCTGGGCACGGTCCGGGTGCGCGGCGGCTTTGTCATGGACAACTGGTTCTTCTATGGCACCGGCGGTCTGGCTTATGGCGACGTCAACTACAAGGCGGAGTTCAAGTATGTCACCGTCAGCAACTACCCGACCTCCGGCTCGGCCCTCCAGCTCGGCTGGGCCGCGGGCGCCGGTGTCGAATATCGGCTTGCGGGGATGGGGATTGGAGGAGGCATGCTGGGCTCGGGGGTATGGTCGGTAAAGGCCGAGTACCTCTATTACGATCTCGGCAGCCACACCATCAACTCGCCTTTCAGCGGCGGCCCGCCGCCGATCTTCCAGTCGAGCTTCCGCTTTGACCCGCATGGCAGCATCATCCGCGTCGGCCTGAATTATAACTTCAACTTGTTCTAGCCAACGCGGCTCGGATCGCGCATGACGATCGGACCGGAGCATTCCGGCCGATCGTCGCGCGGCGTCGAGGCCAGCCAGGGCCGGTGTGGCGAATCCGAAATTCGCCATAGCTCGGGGCAAGTGCGCGAGCGAATTTCGGATTCAAAGCCACACTAGCAATCTATCCGAAAGCAGGCCGTTCACCTTCGCGGCGTTGGCCGCGAGGCTTCGGCAGGTGCTCGAAAACCCGAGTTGATCCCTGCGCTCGCGCGACGCTGCCCCCCTCGCGGGAACTTCCATGGCGATCGGGCGTTGAAGCTCCGCCACAGGCCTCGATCAGCATGGGAGCGAGAGATGTCATCGACCGACGAGCAGGATCTGCCCGACCGCCAATCGCCCGCGAGGCCGCAGGACCCGCGCCATAAGGGACAACAGGAACCGGAGAAGAAGGGGCCGCGCGAGCCCGCCCAGCCCGCCCCGGAGGAGTTTCCGCCGCGCGAGCAGCCGAACCCGCAGGACAATCCGCCGACGCGAGACGGTCGCTGAGCTTGTCCGTCCGCCCGCGCCGGACCGGATCGGCGCGCGGGCGCGCCGACTAACGCGCCTTGCCGTGATACTCGTCGTTCGGCGTCATCTCGGTCGCCGCGGCCATGCGGTTCGACATGTTGAAGAATGACGCGGTCGCGGCGATGTCCCAGATGTCGGCCTCGCTCCACCCTGCCTTGCGCAGCGCCTGCCGATCCGATTCGCCCATCTTGTCCGGGGTCTCGGTGAGCTTGGCCGCGAAGTCGAGCATGGCGCGCTGCTTCGCGGGGAGCTCGGCCGCCCGGTAGTTCATCGCCATCAGCTCGCCCAGCCGCGGGTCGCCCGACAGCTCGCGCACGCCGGCGCCATGCGCGACCAGGCAATAGAAGCAGTGATTGATCGACGAGACGACGACCGCGATCATCTCGCGCTCGAGCCTGCTGAGTCCGGATGCGCCGAGCATCAGCTCGTTATACATGGCGACGAAGCCGCGCAGCTTGTCCTGGTTGAAGCTGTAGGCGCGCAGCACGTTGGGCACGAAGCCGAGCTTCTCGTCGCATTTCGCGAAATATGCCCGCATGTCCGCATCGAGCTTGGCGCGCGTCGGCGCCGCGAGCTTCAAGGCCGTGAGCCGTTTGCGTTGCGACATCGGCGATCCTTTCGACAGGCGGCCCGGGACCGCCGGTGGTTCAAACTCTGCGCCAGCCCGGCTTGCTCTCGTCGGTCAGCATGATCTTGATCGGCCCGATGCCGCAGATCGCGATCACCGCCGGATGCTTGTCGGTCCGCTTGACGCCGTCGTAATGCGGCGTTCGCGCCACACGCCGGACGAAGCTGCCGGGCGGCACGGGCACGGTGTTCTCGGGATCGAACCTGCCGCCGCTCGCCACCCACCAGGTGCCGGACAGCACGACGCAACATCGGTCGGTCGCGTACCAGTGCGGCGCGCTCATATAGCCGGGATGCCATTTGACCAGTGTGAAATAGAGCCCCTCCTCGGAAGTCTTGCTCCAAAGCGGCGCCATCTCGACGCTGCGGGCGGGAAAGCCGGGCGGCGTCTCCCATCTGATCTCCTCCGGCAGGCGGACGATCGTCATGGTCGGATCGAGGGTCGCACCTTCCGCGCGCCTGGCGAGCAACGCGGCGGGCAAGGCTGCAAGCAGCGGCGCCAGCAGCAGCTCGCGGCGGGTGGTCTCGCCGCCGATCATGTCCATGAATCGCTCCTCCGTCCTGGCTTCCAATGTTTTCTTTCCCACGCCGCGCGTCCCACTCGGCGAGCCTCGCGAGTGGGCGACGCGGCCATTGTCGCGCCGTCATCGGCGGGATAATTTGTGCGCGCCGCGCGATCGACGCAAGCCGCCGCTCGCGCCCCAAGAATAAGGAGAAGTTCGATGAGTCGCACGAAGAAGCCGCCATTCCGCGCCGATCATGTCGGCAGCCTGCTGCGTCCCAAGGAGGTTCTGCAAGCGCGCGAGGACCTCAAGGCGGGCAAGATCGCGGCGGCCGACCTTCGCCGCATCGAGGACGCGGCGATCGGCAAGGCGGTCAAGATGCAGGAGGAGATCGGTCTCGAGGGGGTCACCGACGGCGAGTTCCGCCGCGCCTCCTGGCATATGGATTTCATCTATCAGGTCGGCGGCGTCGAAAAGTCGCAGGACAATATGAAGGTCCAGTTCAAGAACGAGAAGGGCGGCATCGAGTTCACGCCGGCGGCGCTGCGCGTGGCGGGCAAGCTCAAGCTCGGCAAATGCATCTTCGGCGAGGATTTCCTCTATCTCAAATCGGTCGCCAAGGCGACGCCGAAGCTCACCATCCCCTCGCCCAGCATGATGCATTACCGCGGCGGCCGCGCCGCCATCGACGCGGGCGTCTATCCCGACCTGAAGGGGTTCTGGAACGACCTCGCGCAGGTCTATGCCAAGGAGATCGCCGAGCTCTACAAGCTCGGCTGCACCTATCTTCAGCTCGACGACACGAGCCTCGCCTATCTCAACGATCCGGCGCAGCGCGAGCACATCGCCCATCTCGGCGGCGATCCCGAGGCGCAGCACATCACCTATATCGAGGTCATCAACCAGGCCCTCGCCGACAAGCCCGCCGGCATGACCGTCTGCACCCATATGTGCCGCGGCAATTTCCGCTCCTCCTGGGTGGCGTCCGGCGGCTACGACCATGTCGCCGAGGCGCTCTTCGGCCGGCTCAAGGTCGACGGCTTCTTCCTCGAATATGACGACGCCCGGTCCGGCGGGTTCGAGCCGCTGCGCTTCGTGCCCAAGGGCAAGATGGTGGTGCTCGGCCTGGTCACGACGAAGAAAGGCGCGCTCGAGCGCAAGGACGATCTCAAGCGCCGCATCGACGAGGCCGCCAAATACGTGCCGCTCGAGCAGCTCTGCCTCAGCCCGCAATGCGGTTTCTCCTCCACCCTCGAGGGCAACGCGCTCACGGTCGACGAAGAGATCGCCAAGCTCCGGCTGATCGTCGAGACGGCGCGGGAAGTCTGGGGCTGAGCCGCAAGGCGTGCCGCCGGGTTAATCATAACCCGCGCCGGCCCGAGGCGAATCGTTCAGACCTCATTCATGATGGGAATGATTAGCTGAGAACGGCGTCGACCGAGGAGACGCGCGCCGGCGGCGGCGATTGCCGCTCTCGGCGGCGGCAGAGGAGGGGGTCATGCTGCGAAGAATGGCTTTCGCGACCGCGTTCGGCATCGGCTGCTCGCTGGCGCCCGCCTACGCGCAGACGGTGGACAGCGAGGTCCAGCGCGATGTGAACCAGCAGGAGCGCATCGAGCAGGGCCTGAAGAGCGGCGCGCTGAGCACGGGCGAGGCCGCGCGGCTCGAGCAGGGCGAGGCCGCGATCGACCGCAGCGAAGCTCGGGCGGATCGCAACGGCAATCTGTCGCCGGCCGAGGCCGCTCATATCCAGGCGGAGCAAAATCGCGAGAGCACCGCGATCTACGATCTCAAGCACAACGGCGTCACCGGCAACCCGAACAGCCTGTCGAGCCAGCGTCTGCAGGCAGACGTGCAGCGCGACATCAATCAGCAAAGCCGCATCCAGCAGGGCGTCGCGGGCGGCAGCTTGACCACCCGCCAGGCCGGCCGGCTGGAATGGCAACAAGGACGCATCGCCGGTCGCCAGGCCTATGCCGGCGCCTTCGGCCATGTCGGTTGGCGCGCGCAACGCGGCATCCAGGGCGCGCAGAACCGGGCAAGCGGCCATATCTGGCGTGCCAAGCACTACTGAGGCGCGGGCTCCTTCACCGCCATCTCGATAGTGCCGCTGGCAGCGGCGACCGCGGCCCGATATTCTGCGCCGCGATGGACGATCCCTATAAAACGCTCGGCGTCGAGCGCAACGCCACCGAGGAGGCCATCCGCGCGGCCTACCGCAAGCTGGCGAAGCGCCACCATCCCGACATCAATCCGGGCAAGCCCGAGGCCGAGGAGCGCTTCAAGGCGATCAACGCCGCCTATTCGCTGCTCTCCGACGCCGAGAAGCGCGGCCGCTTCGATCGCGGCGAGATCGACGCGAGCGGCGCCGAGAAACCGCAGGCGCGACATTTCTATCGCGATTTCGGCGACCATCCCGGCGGCGGCAAATACCGCTCCGAGGCCAATTTCGGCGACGAAGAGCTCGAGAGCCTGTTCGGCGAGGCCTTCCGCGAATTCGCGCGGCGCAGCGCCAATGCGCAAGGCGGCGACGCGCATTACACGCTCATGGTCGATTTCCTCGATGCTGCCAACGGCGCGGTGCGCCGACTGACGCTGCCCGACGGCCGCACGCTCGACGTGACCATTCCGCCCGGCCTCACGGACGGGCAGGTGCTGCGGCTCAAGGGGCAGGGGCGGCCGGGCATCGGCGAAGGGCCGCCAGGCGATGCACTCATCGAGGTGAGCGTGGCGCCCCATCAGCTCTTCCGCCGGCAGGGCAACGACGTGATCATGACCTTGCCGGTGACGCTCAAGGAGGCCGTGCTCGGCGCCAAGGTCGCGGTGCCGACGATCAAGGGCCAGGTCAATCTCGCCATCCCGCCCAATTCCGGCACCGGCACGCGGCTGCGGCTCAAGGGACGCGGCATCAAGGGCGGCGATCAATATGTCGAGCTCGAGGTCATCGTGCCGCATACCGACGAGCCGGAGCTCGCCGAGTTCCTCAAGGGCTGGACGCCGCGCCACCCCTTCGATCCGCGCAAGGGGATGCTGAAGCCATGATGCCGGTCGAGCGCATCCTGGCGTTGTTTCCCGATCTCGAAGCGATCGAGCTCACCAGCTGGATCGAGCGGCGCTGGGTGCGTCCCGAGCCGGGCGAGGGCGGCGGCTGGCTGTTCCAGGAGATCGACGTGGCGCGCGTCCATCTCATCTACGATCTGCGGCGCGAGATCGGCGTGGGCGAAGATCTGGTGCCGCTCGTGCTCTCCCTCCTCGATCAGGTCTACGAGCTGCGGCGGAGCCTGAAGTCGATGAGACGCGCGCTCGACCAGCAGCCGCCGAAGATCCGCGATGCCGTGCTCGAAGCGCTCGGCAAGGAGCAGGGCGGGGGCGATCGCGAGGGCGAGGCATGAGCCAGGCGATCAGCGCCGAGCGCTGGGAGCGCGCCCAGGCCGCCGAGCTCGATTATTGGCGCGGCATGAACCTGCCGGAGCTGTTGCGCATCCTCGCCGAGAAGCCCGAGTTCCTGGCGCTCATCGACGAGGCGCGGCTCGCGGCGCTCTTTCGCGGCAAGGAGGTGCTCGAGATCGGCTGCGGCCCGCTCGGCATCGCCGTCGCCTCCTTCTATCGCGACAAAAGCGCCATCCGGCGGCTGGTCAAGCTCGAGCCGTTGCCGCGCGTGGCGCTCATGGACACGGCGCTCGCGCAAAGCGGCTGGGCCGCCAAGCTCGTCGAATGGACCGACGAGCTGGCGCGCGAAGGCGAATATCTCCAGCGCCCGGGCGAGGCGCTCGGCTTCGCGGGCGAGTTCGACACGGCGGTGACGTACAACGTGCTCGACCATGTGCGCGATCCGCTCGCCATCCTGCGCAACGCCCATAAGGCGCTCAGGCCCGGCGGAGCGGTGCTGGTCGGCGTCGATTGCCTCTCGCTCGCCGGCCGCTTGCGCTTCGAGCAATTCACGCGCCGGCGGCAGCCGGGCTCGCTTCTGGTCGAGGGCCATCCGCACAGCTTCCTCCCCGCCCATATGGAGGCACTATTACGCGAAGCAGGCTTCCGCGCGGTCGAGAGCTTCGGCCTGCCGGGGCGCCTGCGGCTCCTCGTCGGCAGCCATTTCCGCCCGGCGTTTCTGGCAAGGAAAGAGGGAGGGTGAGGGGGTGCGCCATGAGCCAGAAGCTCGTTGGATCTTCACGGAAGCTAAGGGAGATACGATCGTGCAAATGAGGTGGTACTTGGCGGCGGCGGCGGTGCTGCTGCTCGCAAGCTCGGGCGCGGCACGGGCGGACGATTTGGCTTGCGTCAGCACGACGTTCAACTTCCTGTCGCCGAACGACAAGGTGTGCGTCAGCGAGTTCAGCGACCCCAAGGTGCCGGGGGTCATCTGCTACATCTCCCAAGCGCGAAAAGGCGGATGGGGCCAGCCGCTCGGCCTCAACGAAGACCCTTCGAATTTCTCGATCGCCTGCCGCCAGACGGGCCCCATAACCGTCGACATCACGAAGCTGCCCGAGCGCGAGGAGGCGTTCAGCGAGAAGACGAGCATCTTCTTCAAGGCGACGCGCATCTATCGGATGCCCGACCCGAAGCACAACGCGCTGGTCTATCTCGCCATCAGCAGCAAAATCATCAACGGCTCGCCCTTCAACGCGATCAGCACCGTGCCGATCATGCCCTGGGGGCCGCATTGAGTGAAGCGGGCTCGACCCGGTGTCGCGGCGGCTCAGCCAGCGAACCGCCGCCGCCGCATTTACGAACGGGAAACCACTCGCGACTAAGTTGTCGGGGTGAATTTTGTCCTGAAATCGCAGCCCGCGCCGCCCGACCTTTCGAGTAACCCCTCGGCGGCCGCCCTCGAGCTGCGAGGCCTTTCCAAGCGATACGGTCGTCCTGCCGTGGACGGGTTGGATCTCTCCGTCGCCGCCGGCGAGTTCTACACGCTGCTCGGGCCCAACGGCGCCGGCAAGACCACCACCTTGCGGATGGTAACCGGGCTGCTGCGGCCCGATAGCGGCTCGATCTCGATATTCGGCATCGACGCGCTGGCAGACCCGATCGCGGCCAAGCGGATCACGGCTTGGCTCTCGGAAGAGCCCATGATCTATGACAAGCTGACGGCCTTCGAATATCTCGAATTCGTGGCCGGGCTATGGAGCGTCGACAGGGCGCTCGGCGAAGCGCGCGCCTGGAGCCTGCTTCGTTGGCTTGGCCTCGAGGCGAATGCCCACGAGCGCTGCGAGAGCTTCTCGAAAGGCATGCGGCAGAAGGTGGCCCTCGCCGGCGCGCTCGTGCATGAGCCGAAGCTGATCATACTCGACGAGCCTCTCACGGGGCTCGACGCGGGCTCGTCGCGCCTCGTCAAAGATGTGCTGCGGCAGCGCGTCCGCGCCGGCAGCACGGTCATCATGACCACCCATATCCTGGAGGTGGCCGAGCGCATGGCCGATCGGATCGGCGTCATCGCCGGCGGCCGGCTCATCGCCGAAGGCACGCTGGAGGAGCTTCGGAGACAGGCTGGGAAAAGCGGGACGAGCCTCGAGGATACCTTTCTCGCGCTGGTCGACCAAATGGCGGCCGCGCCATGAGTCCAAGCTGCACATGGGTGTGGCTCGCGCGGCATGAATTGCGTCTCGCCTGGCGGGACTGGCTGTCGATCGTGACGGCCGGGCGGCGGCCGCGCGCCGCGACCATCGTGATCGGGCTCGTGGCGTTCCTGCTCGTCATGCATCTCTTCGCTTATTTCATGGTCGCGCGCTACGCGGAGGTCGGCGCCGACCCGGATAAAACTGTGCTCGTGGTCGTCACCGGCTGCGCCTTCCTGTCGTCGTCGCTCATTCTTTCGCAGGCGGTCGAATTCGTGACCCGGGTATTCTACGCGCGCTCGGATCTCGATCTCATCCTCTCTTCGCCCGTCGATGCGCGGAAGCTCTTTTCGCTCCGCATCGCCGCGGTCGCGCTCTCGCTCATTCTGATGCCGTCGCTCATCGCAACGCCCTTCGTCGATGTGCTGGCGGCGCGCGGCGGATTGCGGTGGCTGGGTGCCTACGGCGTCGTCGCGGCCATCGGGCTGAGCACGACCGCGCTGGCGGTCGGCCTCGCGACGGCGCTCTTTCAAACGATCGGCCCGAAGCTGACACGGCTGGCCGCGCAGATCCTGGCCGCCGTCATCGGCGCGGGAGCGGTCATCGGCCTCCAGATCGCGGCGATCCTCTCCCGCGGCACCTTCTTTCGCATCACCCTCCTGCAATCGACCTGGGTGGTCGATAGCATGCCCGGGACCGACAGCATCGTCTGGTGGCCGGCTCGCGCGATCCTCGGCGACGCGACGGCGCTTGCCGCCATGCTCGGCGCGAGCCTGCTCATGCTTGCCGCGTCGGTGGCGTATTTCGCGCCGCGGATCAGTCGCCATGCAATCGCCGCGGCCGGCGTCTCGCATATTGCGGCGCCGCGGCGCCGCGGCAGAACCGGCTTTCGGTTGAGGTCGGCGAGCCAAGCCTTGCGGCACAAGGAAGGGACCCTGTTGCTGCGCGATCCCTGGCTCCTGTCGCAGACCCTGTTGCAGCTGCTCTATCTGCTGCCGCCGGTGCTGCTTCTCTGGAGGAACTTCGCGCAAGGCGTAGGCGCTCTCGCTCTGCTCGCGCCGGTCTTGATCATGGCGGCGGGGCAGCTCGCGGGCGGTCTTGCCTGGCTCGCCATTTCCGGGGAGGACGCGCCCGATCTCGTGGCGACGGCGCCCGTGCTCGAGCGCCAATTGATGCGCGCCAAGATCGAAGCCGTCGCCGGCGGCATCGCTCTCGTCTTCGCGCCCCTCGTTTTGGCGATGGCGTTCCTCTCGTACCGCGATGCCCTCGTCACCGCCGCCGGAATTGCGGTTGCGGCCGCTTCGGCCACCGCGATCCAGCTCTGGTTCCGCGTCCAGGCGAGGCGCAGCCACTTCCGGCGCCGCCAAACCTCGTCCCGCATCGCCACCTTCGCAGAGGCGCTTTCGTCGGTAAGCTGGGCGGCGACCGGCGCGCTCGCGGCGGCCGGAACTTCGCTCGCCGCAATCGCGGGATTGCTGGCGGCGTCCATCGTGATCGGCGCGCGCTTCATGAGCCCCGCGAGGAGATAGGCTCCCGCTCCGCGCGCCCTTCGAGCGGCGTGGACTTCGGTAAGGTCGCGCGGGGTTTCGCCGGACAGCCCTACGCCGGCGGCGCTACACCGCTGCGGCCGCCTTGCGCGCCGTCACGATGCCCGAATAGGCAAATTCGGCGCCCGCCCTCTCGCCCAGCACGCGGAACAGCTCGACCACCTCGGGATCCTTGTCCGTCAATTCCCGCACCGCCTCGTCGAGGCGCGGCACGCCCCAATAGGGATAAAGCAGTATTCCCGGCCGAGCCGGTGACCGTCATCCCTCCCGCGGCGAGGAGGTCGCGCATCTCCTCGAGGGTGAACTCGCGGAAATGCTGAAAATTGGTGACGAACTCGGGATAGCCGAGCTTGCGGGTCATGATCTGATTGACGCTGTTGCGGTTCGCGAAGGTCACCACGAACTCGCCCCCCGGCTTGAGCACCCGCCCGCCTTCGAGGATCACCCGCGCCGCGTCCCGCACATGCTCGATCGCATCGAGGAAAAGCACCGCATCGAACATGGCGTCAGGAGAAATCGAGGCGATGCGCATCCATCGCGCGGAAGCTCAGATGAGGACGCTCGCGATGCGCCGATGCCGCCATCTCGACGGCGACGTCGGCGATGTCGATGCCGATCAGCCGGCAATCGGGCGATAGCGCGGCCAGGCGCCGGCCGCTGCCGCAGCAGAGATCGAGGATCGTCTTGCCGCGCCCGTCGCCGAACAGCGCCGCGAGCTGGCGGTTGACCTCCTGGTCATAGGCCTGGTCGCGCAGGGTGGGATAGAGATAGCCGCCGCGGCGGTAGAGCTCGTTCATGGCCGCGCGCAGGCCGTCGTCGTCGAGATCGACGAAGCGCGCGACGGCGTGGGCTTCGGGCATGTTGATGAGATCCGCGGGCGGCGGCTGCGTCTCCGTCAGGCTCGTCAGGCGCTCGTAGAAGGACTTCACGTGATCCGAGTCCGCGCCGACCGGCCCGCCCACGGGGGCCGCCGCCCAGATCACGAACACGTCGTTGGCGAAAACCGGCGCCATGCCGACGGCAACTTCATCGAGGAACGCGCGCGGCAGATGCTGCATCTCGCCTTTGTGCAGCACGACCCAATCGTAGCGCCTCGCGGGATCGGCCCAGGGGTCGCCATAGCGGTAGATGCGGGGAAAGAGCCACCAGAAGATATCGGGCGCCAGCACGCGCTCATCGTCGCGGATGCGCGCCGACAAATAGGAGGCGGCGTCCGTCCATAATTTGTCATGATAGGGAAAGGACATGCCTCGGCAGATCCTGCGCCAGATCCGGTGACCGCAAAGCTTACAAGATTATAACGGCCACGGGCGAGGCGGGCAAAGCGACCGCGGGCGGAATTCGGCGGTTGATATCCGCGACATGGAGGGCGTGACCGCAGCGGGTCGATCGCCGGCCGTCGGATGGCGCGCATCTGCCTGCTCCCGGACGTGAAGCACAACGCGCCGTCTATCGCGCCATCGGCAACAAGATCATCAACGGCTTGCCCTTCAACGCGATCGGCACCGTGCCATCATGCCATGAGGGTCGCGGTGAGGCTGGCAAATACTATCCGCGAATTTGGCCCATGGTCCGCCTTTGACTCAAAGCGGACCTACCTATGTCGCGTCGTCGAATACAACAGCGCCTCGTTCAGTGCCAAAATCGCCTGGCGCTCATCCCTCCGGCACCCCGGCCTTGCGCATGCCGTCATAGATACGCTCGCGCTGCGCGAGATAGGTCGGATTGTCGCTCGACGCGCCGACGCGGAAGCGGGACACGGTGAAAGTCGGATCGAGCGCAAGTCCCGCTTGGGTCGCGGCCCGCGCCTCGTCGAGCCGGCCGAGATGCGCCAGGGCAGCGGCGAGATAGAATTGCGTGGAAGGAAAATTTCGGTTGGTCTCGACGCTGCGACGAAACCACGCGACCGCTTCCTCGTCGCTGCCGAGATAGAGCTTGGCCGCTCCGCCAATGAACATCGACGCATAGGCGTTCGAATCGTTAGGACTGAGGCGGAGCGCCTCGTGGATATGCGCCTCGGTTTCTTCGCCGCGCCCGACGAAGATTTTGGCGGTGCCGATTTGTCCGTGAGCAAAGGCCAAATTTCGATCCAGTGCCAAGGCCCGCTCGCATTCGGCGATGCCTTGGGCCGCGCGTTTCGTGAAGATTTGGATGCAACCCAACAGATAGTGGGCCAGGGCATGATTCGGCGCGAGCGACAGCACCTTGGCCAGGGTCGCTTCTGCAGCCGCGAGGCGCGCAGCCCGATCGCCAGCAAAAAGAGCTCCTCCAACCCATGTATCGACAGAGGCCGTACCTACCGTCGCCTCAATGTTGTTTGGATCGAGTGCCAGCGCCCGTTCGAAATAGCCGCGTGCTTGTGCCAGATTCTCTGGTGTCATTCCCCTATTCACGCTACGCCATGCCCTGGAAATAGAGGTCCATCGAATCGGGGTGCGGTGCCACGTTCCGCTCGCCGCGCCTCGGCCTCGACCATCTGCGTGCCCAATTGACTGGCAAGCCGCGCGACGATCTCGTCCTGCATATCGAACAGGTCAGCCAAGGGCTTGTCGAAGCGCTCGGCCCATAGATGGTTGCCGGTCTCGGCATCGATGAGCTGGACATTGACGCGCATGCGGTTGCCGCCGCGCTGCACCGAGCCTTCGAGGACATAGCGCACGTTCAACTCGCGGCCGATCTGCTTCAAATCGACAGGCTTTCCCTTGTAGGTGAAAGCCGTGTTGCGACGCGATCACGAAGGAGCCGCTGACGCGCGACAGGTCCGTGGTCAGGCTCTCGGTCACGCCATCGACAAAATAGTCCTGCTGCGGATCGCCGCCGAGATTGGTGAATGGCAGCACCACGATCGAGAGACGCGGCGGCGTCGAAGCCGCAGTCGGCTTTGCCGGCGCCACCGGCTTCGCCTGGGCCGGCCTGCCGACCTCGAGGGAATACACCCGCATCGGCTCTGCGATGTTCTTCAGTTGCGTCTCGCCGAGATCGCTCACTGCGAGATCGAGCCGCGCCTTGACCTGGCGATAGGCGTCGTCCGAAAGACAGATCTTGCCCGGCTCGGCGATGCCCTCGAGCCGTGCAGCGATGTTGATGCCGTCGCCCATCAGATCGCCGTCGCTCTCCTCCACCACGTCGCCGAGATGAATGCCGACGCGGAACTCGATGCGCTGCTCGGGCGGTAGCCCGGCATTGCGCTCGACCATGCCGTTCTGCGCCTCGATCGCGCAGCGCACCGCGTCGACCACGCTGCGGAACTCGATGAGAATGCCGTCGCCGGTGCGTTTCACCACGCGGCCGTGATGCACGGCGATCGTGGGGTCGATCAGGTCGCTCCGCAGCGCCCTGAGCCGCGCCAGGGTGCGGTCCTCGTCGGCGCTCGCGAGCCGCGAATAGCCCACAACGTCCGCCGCGAGAATCGCCGCCAGCTTGCGCTTGACTTGATCCGATGCCACAGCGGGCCCCCGGGAGATCGTTCATGCCGATCCTATCACCGCCTGCCTCGCGGCGAAAATGTGGAATTTCGCCCTTGTGCAGCACGACCCGGTCATAGCTCCTGCTGGGATCGGCCCAGGCGTCGCCAGCGCGCTCATCGTCGCGGATGCGCGCCGAACTTCTTCTAAGAGCTGTTGTTCCGCGGATCGTCTTTCGCGTTCAGATATTCAAGGCCGAGCGGCCCGATCGCCGTCACTTGCGTGACGTACTCCCCGGATTTTGCCCAATGGAAGTGGGCGGTATTGCCCGGCAAGATAACCAGGCAGCCGGGCGGGTAGGCTTTCACATTGTCGCCGTCGAATTTGTCGCCGAGACCGATATAGAAGACACCCGACATCACCGTGTAGATCCGGTCTTCTGGGTGCTTGTGCGGCATCAGCTTCACGTCGGACGGCACCTTGACTCTGATGACGTAAGGCCCCGGTTGAGTGGGGTCTCCAACAAGGACTGCCAGTCGGACCGCCGGTGGGAAGGCCGGGAACGGCTTCCAGTCGATGTCTTCGGGCAGGACCGATCTGAAAACGGCTTGGCCTGGCTCGTGGGTTCTGACCATTGCGGTCCTCCTTATCTGGAGTTGGCGGTCGCTTGAGCTGCCCCCGGTCGCTCAGTCAAGTTGTATGTTAATATGCCGGGCTTCTTCGATCACGGCCGATCTGGCCCGAGCCCATCGACAATGCAGGCCAAATCGGCCTTCGCGTCTCACGAACCCATCCTGACCCTCTCCCCCGTCCCCCTTGCATTTCCGCGCCCCAGCCGCTATTTCAGGCGCACTTAAAACCTCACGCGGGCATGCGGTCGGTCGGGGAGAAATCCCGGTCGCTCGCTCCGGTGGCCGGCCTCCCCCAGGAGCCCCTGGGATGGTCCGGCGCATAGGCCCGCGGCGGTGCAACCGGAAAAGGATCGAACCCCATGGCGACTCCGCAATTCTCCATGCGCCAGCTGCTCGAGGCGGGCGTGCATTTCGGCCACCAGACCCGGCGCTGGAACCCGAAGATGGCGCCCTTCATCTTCGGCATCCGCAACAACATCCATATCATCGACCTGCAGCAGACCGTGCCGTTGTTGCAGCGCGCGCTCCAGGTCGTGCGCGACGTGGCGGCCAATAACGGCCGCGTCATGTTCGTCGGCACCAAGCGCCAGGCCGCCGACATCGTGGCCGAGGAGGCCAAGCGTTGCGGCCAGTATTACGTCAATCACCGCTGGCTCGGCGGCATGCTGACCAACTGGAAGACCATCTCCCATTCGATCAAGCGCCTGCGCGCGCTCGACGAGCAGCTCGGCCAGGAAGGGCTCGGCCTCACCAAGAAGGAGCAGCTCCATCTCACGCGCGAGCGCGACAAGCTCGAGCGCGCGCTCGGCGGCATCAAGGAGATGGGCGGGCTGCCCGACATCCTCTTCGTCATCGACACCAACAAGGAGGCGATCGCGGTGGCCGAGGCGCGCAAGCTCGCCATCCCCGTCGTCGCGGTGATCGACAGCAACTCCGACCCCATGGGCGTCGACCATCCCATTCCGGGCAACGACAATTCGCAGCGCGCCATAAGGCTCTATTGCGAGCTGGTGGCGAACGCCGTGCTCTCGGGCCTGCAGGAGCAGATGATCGCCTCGGGCGTCGATATCGGCGGCTCGGCGCAAGCCCCGCAGGAGCAGCTGCCCGACGCGGGCGAGGAGGACGAAGTCTCGCCCGCGCTCGAAGAGCCCTGGGCCGCCCGGGCGGGCGAGGCCGCCTCCGGCGAAGCAGGGCAAGAGGCCGCGCCCAACGCCTGATCGCGGGGAAGCCGCGCGCCGCGCCCGAAGGCTCGACCGAGCAATCTGTTCAGGAAAGAGGTGAACCATGACCGAGATCAGCGCCACGCTCGTGAAGGAGCTGCGCGAGAAGACGGGCGCCGGCATGATGGACTGCAAGAAGGCGCTGGCCGAGACCGGCGGCGCGCTCGAGGCGGCCGTCGACTGGCTGCGCAAGAAGGGCCTCGCCGCGGCGGCGAAGAAGGCCGGGCGCGTGGCCTCCGAGGGGCTCGTCGGCGCCGCGGTCAAGGGCAATGTCGGCGCGCTCGTCGAGGTCAATTCGGAGACCGATTTCGTCGCCCGCACCGAGGCCTTCCAGAGCTTCACGCGCGAGGTGACGCAGGCGGCGGTCGAGCTCGAAGGCGCGCTCGACGCCATCACCGCGCGCAAGCACCCCAGCGGCCGCACCATCGCGGAGGAGCTGACCCACCTCGTCGCCACCATCGGCGAGCATATGGCCTTGCGCCGCGCGGGCGCGCTCAAGGTGGATAAGGGCGTGGTGGCGAGCTATGTCCATGGCCAGGTGGCGCCGGGCCTCGGGCGCATCGGCGTGCTCGTGGCCCTCGAATCGACCGGCGACGGCGCGAAGCTCGCCGCCTTCGGCAAGCAGCTCGCCATGCATGTGGCGGCGGCCAATCCCCAGGCGCTCGACGTGGCGAGCCTCGATCCGGCGCAGCTCGAGCGCGAGCGCAACGTGCTGGCGGAGCAGGCGCGCGCCAGCGGCAAGCCCGAGGAGATCGTGCAGAAGATGCTCGAGGGCCGCTTGCGCAAATACTATCAGGAGGTCGTGCTGCTCGAGCAGGATTTCGTCGTCGAGCCGGGGACGAGCGTCGCCAAGGCGGTGGCGGCGGCGTCCAAATCGATCGGCGCGCCGGTGCGCGTCGCCTCCTTCCTGCGCTTCGCGCTGGGCGAGGGCATCGAGAAGCCGCGCCATGACCTGGCGGCGGAAGTCGCCCAAATGACGAGCTGAGGCCGGTTCCGGCCGCCGCATGCGCTATAATCTCGGCGCGGCTCGCCCCAGGAAGGGCGGGCGCAGGCGCTAGCCGGAGGTAACGCAAGCCCATCATGCCGAGCAAAGCGAAACTCCTCCCGGCCCATAAAGCGGCGCGCGGCGGCGAGCCTCGCAAGGGGAAGCCCATCGCGGGCAAGCTCCGCTATCGCCGCGTGCTCCTCAAGATCTCGGGCGAAGCCCTGCTCGGCAAGCGCCAATCCGGGCTCGATTGGGACACGCTCAGCGCCATCGCCGAGGATATCCGCGCCGTGCACGCGCTCGGCGTCGAGATCTGCCTCGTCATCGGCGGCGGCAACATCTTCCGCGGGCTCGAGGGCAGCGTCCACGGCATGGCGCGCGCCGGCGCCGACTATATCGGCATGCTGGCGACCGTGATGAACGGGCTTGCCATGCAGAGCACGCTCGAGGGGCTGGGCCTCGAGACGCGCGTGCTCTCGGCCATCCCCATGCAAAGCGTCTGCGAGCCCTATATCCGCCGGCGCGCCATCCGCCATCTCGAGAAGGGCCGCGTGGTGATCTTCGCCGCCGGCACGGGCAATCCCTTCTTCACCACCGATACGGCCGCGGCGCTACGCGCCTCCGAGATGGGCTGCGACCTGCTGCTCAAGGGCACCAAGGTCGACGGCGTCTATTCGGCCGATCCGGTGAAGGTGAAGGACGCCGTCCGCTATGACCATCTGAACTATATGGACGTGCTGTCGCGCGATCTCCGCGTCATGGACGCCTCGGCGATCGCGCTCACCCGCGAAAATCACATTCCAATCCTGATATTTTCCTTGCACAATCCCGGCGCCTTCGCCGAGGTGGTGCGGGGGCGGGGCAAATACACCTTGATCAGTGATTGACGCAGTGGGATCGGCGATCGACCTCCCGGGAGCAGCGGACAGGGGCCTGGCGTGAGCGAGCATGACATCAAGGGCCTGCAACGGCGCATGGACGGCGCCTTGGAGGTGCTGCGCAAGGAGTTCGGCGGCTTGCGGACGGGGCGTGCCTCGGCGAGTTTGCTCGAGCCCATTCAGGTGAGCGCCTATGGCGGGCTGCTGCCGCTCAACCAGGTCGCCACCATCGGCGTGCCCGAGCCGCGGCTCATCACGGTCCAGGTCTGGGACAAGACGCTCTCCTCGGCGGTCGACAAGGCGATCCGCGAATCGGGCCTCGGCCTCAACCCGCAGGCGGAATCGACCTTGATCCGCGTGCCCATCCCCGAGCTCAGCCGCGAGCGGCGCGCCGAGCTCTCCAAGGTCGCGCATAAATATGCCGAGCAGGCGCGCGTCGCCGTGCGCAACGTGCGCCGCGACGGGATGGAGCATTTGAAGCGGCTGGAGAAGGAGCGCGAGATTTCCGAGGACGAGCATCGCAAGCGCTCGGACGCGATCCAGAAGCTCACCGACGGCTGCATCACCAAGATCGACGAGCAGCTCGCGCAGAAGGAAAAGGAGATCATGCAGGTCTGACGATGAAGGCGCTGCGCTCCTCCTCGACGACCGCCTCGCCGCTCGCCCATGTGGCGATCGTGATGGACGGCAACGGACGCTGGGCCAAGGCCCGCGGCCTGCCGCGCACGGCCGGCCACAAGCGCGGCGCCGAGGCCGTGCGCCGCACGGTCGAGAGCGCGGTCGAGCTCGGCATCGGCTACCTGACGCTGTTCGGCTTCTCGTCGGAGAATTGGCGCCGGCCGCTGCAGGAGATCGACGATCTCATGGGGCTGCTGCGGCTCTATCTGCGCGCCGAGGTGGCCGCGCTGCACGAGAACGGCGTCCGCCTCGCCGTGATCGGCGATCGCGCGAAGCTCGCTCCCGATATCGTCGGCATGATCGAGGCGGCCGAGAGGCTCACTTGCGACAACGACAAGCTGACGCTCGTCGTGGCGCTCTCCTACGGCGGGCGGCAGGACATCATCCAGGCGGCGCGGCGGCTCGCGGAGGATGCGAAGGCCGGCCGCCGCGCGCCGCAGGAGATCGACGAAGCGGCGATCGGCGACTGCCTGTGGACCGCCGGCATCCCCGATCCCGACCTTGTCATCCGCACCAGCGGCGAGCGGCGGCTCTCCAATTTCCTGCTCTGGCAGTCGGCCTATGCCGAGTTCGTCTTCCTCGACACGCTGTGGCCCGATTTCGGCAAGGCCGATCTCGAGCATGCCATCGAGGAATTTCACGGACGCGAGCGCCGCTATGGCACCAGCCGTGGCTGAGAATCCCACGCGCGCCTTGCACCTGCGGCTCGTCTCGGGCCTCGTGCTGGCGCCGCTCGCGGTCGCCGCCATCGTTTGGAGCCAGGGGTCGTTCGCCTGTCTGGTGGCGCTCGGCGCGGCCGCCCTCGCCTGGGAATGGGACCGGCTGTGCGGCGGCGCCGGATTCGGCCCGACGGGCCTTGCGCTGGCGCTTCCGCTGCTCGCCGCAATCGCTTTCGCCGCGCTCGATCGCCCGGCCTTCGCCTTGCTGCTGGTGGCGCTCGCCGCGGCCCTGGGTCTCGCGAGCGGATGGTTCGAGGGCCCGGCGCGCGCGTTCTGGCGCGGCGTCGGCGCGTGCTATATCGGCTTGCCGGCAGTGTCCCTCGTCTGGCTGCGCGGCGAGGCCGGCTGGCGCACCATGCTCTGGGTGTTTCTCGTGGTGTGGGCGACGGATATCGGCGCCTATGCCGCCGGTCGGCTGGTCGGCGGCCCCAAGCTCTGGCCGCGCGTGAGCCCCAACAAGACCTGGTCTGGGCTTGCGGGCGGCGTGCTGGCGGCGGTGGCCGCGGGGGCGGCGGCCATGGAGATCTTCACCCAGGCCTCGCCCGGGCCCGCGGCGGCATTGAGCATTCTAATCGCTTTGTTCGCGGTGGCCGGCGATCTCGCGGAATTGGCGATCAAGCGTCATTTCCAGGTCAAGGATATGAGCGGCCTCATCCCCGGCCATGGCGGCCTGTTCGACCGGGTGGACGGTCTCTTGGCGGTGGGCCCCGCGGTGGCCCTCATCGAGCTGGCGGCGAGAGGCGGTGTGCTGGCATGGCGGTGACGATCGAGCGCAATGCGCCGCGCGCGCAAGCGGCCCCGCGCCGCATCACCGTGCTGGGCTCGACGGGCTCGGTCGGCTGCAACACGCTCGATCTCGTCGAACGCGATCCGGCAAGCTTCGAGGTCGTGGCGCTGACCGCGGCGAAGAACGTCGAGCGGCTCGCCGATCAGGCGCGCCGCCTGCGCCCCGAGCTCGCCGTGATCGCCGATGCGACCCATTACAAGGCGCTCAAGAGCGCGCTCGCGGGCTGCGGCGTCGAGGTCGCCGCCGGCCCCGAGGCCGTGGTCGAGGCCGCGCGCCGGCCGGCCGAATGGGTCATGGCGGCCATCGTGGGCGCGGCCGGCCTCGAGGGCACCTTGGCGGCGCTCGAGCGCGGCGCGATCGTGGGGCTCGCCAACAAGGAGACGCTCGTTTGCGCCGGCGACATCGTCATGGCGGCGATCGAACGGGCCGGGGCCACGTTGCTGCCGGTCGATTCCGAGCATAGCGCCATCTTCCAGGTCTTCGATTTCGCGCGGCCCGAGGCGGTCGAGCGCATCGTCCTCACGGCGTCCGGGGGTCCCTTCCGCACCATCGATCGCTCGCAGCTTGGCCGGGTCACGCCCGAGCAGGCGGTCGCCCACCCCAACTGGTCGATGGGCGCGAAGATCTCGGTCGATTCGGCAACCATGATGAACAAGGGCCTCGAAGTCATCGAGGCCTCGCACCTCTTCCCGCTGCCCGAGGATAGGATCGAGATCGTCATCCATCCCCAGTCCGTCGTGCACAGCATGGTCGAATATATCGACGGCTCGGTACTGGCCCAGCTCGGCACGCCCGACATGCGGACGCCGATAGGCTACGCGCTCGCCTGGCCGAGCCGCATGACGACGCCGTCGAAGCGGCTCGATTTCGCCGTCGCCAGCACGTTGACCTTCGAGCCGCCGGACTTCGAGCGCTTTCCCGCGCTCCAGGTGGCGCGGCGAGCCTTGCAAAGCGGCGGCAATGCGCCCACAATCCTCAATGCGGCTAACGAAATGGCGGTGGAGGCCTTTCTCGCGCGCCGTATTCGTTTCCTCGACATCGTGCGGGTGGTCGAGGATGCGCTCGGGGCCATCGCGAATGCGCCCCTCACCAGCCTGGCGCAGGTGCGCGAGGCCGATGCGGGGGCGCGCGAGGTTGCGCGCAACCTCGTCGCCGGCCTCCCGCGACCCGAATAACCGCCCGAAGCGATGAGGATCCGACCTTGTTGATGCATCTACTCTCCGTCGCCTGGCACTATGCCGTCCCTTTCGTCCTCGTCCTCACGGTGCTCGTCTATGTGCACGAGATGGGCCATTTCCTCGTGGCGCGCTGGGCGGGCGTGCGCGTGGAGGTGTTCTCGATCGGCTTCGGGCCCGAGCTCATCGGCTGGACCGACCGGCGGCAGACGCGGTGGAAGGTCAGCGCTCTCCCTTTCGGGGGCTACGTCAAGATGTTCGGCGACGCCAATGCCGCGAGCATGCCGAGCGAGGGCCTCGACGAGATGTCGCCCGAGCAGCGCGCGGTATCCTTCCAGCATAAGTCGCTCGGCAAGCGCGCCGCGATCGTCGCTGCCGGACCCTTCGCCAATTTCCTTTTCGCCCTCGTGGCGCTCGCCTGCCTCTTCACCATCGTGGGTCAGCCCTACACCTCGCCCGTGGTGGGCCAGGTGGTGCCCGACAGCCCGGCCGCCAAGGCGGGATTCGAGCCGGGCGACCGCGTGACGGCCATCAACGGCAGCGCCATCACGCGCTTTCAGCAGCTGCAACAGATCGTCGAGGTCAATCTCGGCGCGCCCCTCGCCATCGAGGTACTGCGCGACAAATCGGCCGTGACGCTTCACGCCACGCCCCAAGTGGTCGAGCAGACCGACAATCTGGGTCATAAATACCGCATCGGCCGCCTCGGGCTGCGCAGCGGCGGCGTCGATTATGTCCGCTACGACCCGCTCACCGCGCTTTGGCGCTCGGGCGAGGAGGCTGTTTTCCTCACCGGCGCCACGCTCAAGGCGATGGGCCAGATGATCATCGGGGTGCGCACCACCGAGGAGCTGGGCGGGCCCTTGCGCATCGCGGAGATGTCCGGCGAAGTCGCGCAAGGCGGCGTGGTGTCGACCGTATGGTTCTTGGCCGTGCTGTCGCTCAATCTCGGCCTCATTAACCTCTTTCCGATTCCCATGCTCGACGGCGGTCATCTTCTGTTCTATTCGGTCGAGGCAGTGCGCCGTCGCCCGCTCGGCCCGCGCACGCAGGATTACGGTTTCCGGATCGGCCTGACTTTGATATTGCTCTTGATGATCTTTGCGACCTGGAACGACTTGGTCCACTTATTCAGTTCGTAGCCGGCTAAGTCCTTAAACTTCCAAAAAGAAATAGCAATCGACAGGGGAGCTATTCGGTGCGATTGACCTATGGGTATGCGCTCGGCCTCGGCCTGGCGGTAATATTCTTGCTGCCGCCTGCGCCCGCAGCGAGCCAGACCCAGACATCGGCCCAGCCCTCGCTCGGCACCACCCCGTTGCTTCCCGAGACCGGCCTGGGCGGCGCGCCCAAATCGCCGCTCGACAATCCGCCCAAATCGTCGCTCGACAATCCCATTGGTACGCCCGCGCCCGGGCCCGCGCCGACGCCCGATTCCGCCGACATCATCCGGCAGATCCGCATCGAGGGCAGCCAGCGCATCGAGCCGTCGACCGTGCGGTCCTATCTCACCCTGCAGCTCGGCGATCGCTTCGATCCCGACAAGATGGATGAATCGCTGAAGGCGCTGTTCGCGACCGGGCTTTATGCGGACGTGACGTTGCGGCGGGAGGAGACCACGCTCATCGTCCACGTCGTCGAGAATCCGATCATCAACCGCATCGCCTTCGAAGGGAACAGCAAGGTCGAAGACAAGACCCTCAACGGCGAGATCCAGCTCAAGCCGCGCTCGGTCTATACTCGGACCAAGGTGCAGGAGGACGTCAAGCGGATCCTCGATGTTTATCGCAAGAACGGCCGGTTCGGCGCGACGGTCGAGCCCAAGGTGATCGTCCAGCCCGAGAACCGCGTCGATCTGGTCTACGAGATCCACGAGGGCGACAAGACGCATGTGACGCGCATCAGCTTCATCGGCAACCATGCCTTCAGCGACACCCGCCTGCGGGAGAAGGTGCAGACCTCCGAATATGCCTGGTGGAAGTTCCTGAGCTCGAGCGACACCTATGACGCCGACCGGCTCAACTACGATCGCGAGCTTTTGCGCAAGTTCTACCTTTCCGAGGGCTATGCCGACTTCCGCGTGGTTTCGGCGGTGGCCGAGCTCGCGCCCAACGACGAGGGCTTCTACGTGACCTTCACGTTGGACGAGGGAGATCGTTACGAGTTCGGCAAGGTGATGGTGAAAAGCGCGGTCAAGGAGGTCGACGCTCAAGAGCTGGCCGACCTGCTCACCATTCGCGAAGGAACCTGGTACAACGCCGATCTGGTCGAGGACGGCGTCACCAAGATCTCGAACCATCTGGGCAATCTCGGCTACGCCTTCGTCGACGTGCGCCCGCGCGTGACCCGGAACAGGGACAAGAGGACGATCGATATCCTCTTCGACGTGCAGCAAGGCCCGCGCGTCTATGTCGAGCGCATCAACATCAAGGGCAACACGCGTACCATCGACAAGGTGATCCTGCGCGAGCTGCAATTCGCCGAGGGCGACGCGTACAGCACGGCGAAGATCGAGGAATCTCGCCGCCGGCTCAAGAACCTCGGCTATTTCGAATCGTCCGACATCAGCAACACCCCCGGCTCGCAGCCCGACACCACCATCGTCAACGTGGACGTCAAGGAGCAGCCCACGGGTCAGATCTCGCTCGGCGCCGGATTTTCCACCTACGAGGGCGCGATCGGCGACTTCGGCATCAACGAGTTCGAATTTCCTCGGCCGCGGCTATGGCCTGGGTGCCAATTTCGAGCTCTCGCAACGGCAGCAACAGGTCGACCTCAACGCTTCCGACCCCTATTTCATGGATACCAAAATCGCGACCTCGGCGGACCTGTTTTACACGCGCACCGACTACTACGGCGAAGCCAATTTCCGCCAGCACGCGGTCGGAGCGGTGGCCAAGGCGGGTTACGAAGTAATTCCCGATCTCACGCAAACCTGGAGCTACACCATACGCCAGGACACGATCGGCAACATATCCGACACCTCCCCATATCTGATGGCCGAGCAGGGCTCATATTCGACCTCCGAGGTGGGGCAGACGCTGATGTGGGACAAGCGCGACAACCGGCAGGATCCGACGCGCGGCTATTTCCTGAAATATGACGTGGGCTTTGCCGGCCTTGGCGGCAACGCGTTGTTCTTGAGCAATAAAGTGGCCGGCGGGACCTACTATCCCATCGCGGACCAGTGGGTAGCCAGCTTCACGGCCGAAGGCGGGATCATGACCGAGTTCGGCCGGGACGTCCCGCTGCTCGATCGCTTCTACCTGGGTGGGCAAAATCTGCGCGGCTTCTATACCGGCGGCGTTGGCCCGCAGGATGCCGTGACCGGCGACGAGATCGGCGGCCTGAAATATTATGTTGCCACTGCTCAGCTTTCCTTCCCCATCGGTCTGCCCAAGGAGTTCGGCATCCTCGGCCATGTCTTCGTCGATGCGGGCAGCCTGTGGCAAACGGACAATATCGCCAACATCCCTCTCCACGACATCAATTCAATTCGAATCTCGCCGGGCTTCGGCATCTCCTGGAAGTCGCCCTTCGGTCCCATCCAGGTCGACCTCGCCTATCCGGTGAAACGCGAACCGTACGATAAGAAGCAGTTGCTCTACTTCAGCTTCGGCACCCGGTTCTAGAATCGGCATCTTCATAGCAAAGTCAGGAATCGCACATGCAGCGCACGTTCATCGTTCTATGCAGCTTGCTGCTATCCATGCTCGTCTTGGCACCCGTCTCGCCCGCTTGGGCGCAGAAGCGGGTACCCACCGTCGCGGTCGTCGATACGGGGCAGATCATGCAGAACTCCGAGGCGGCGAAGGCCGTGCGGAGCCAGATCGAGAAGATCGGCAAGACCTACGACCAAGCGCTCACCGCCGAGAAGGACAAGCTCGAGAAGGAGCAGCAGGATCTCGAGCAGCAGCGCGCCACGCTCGCGGCCGACGCGCTGCAGCAGAAGCAGCGCGACTTTCAGCAGAAGGTCGCCGCCTTCGAGCGCGAGCTCCAAGCACGCCGGCGCAAGCTGGCCGAGATCGACAGCGGGGCCGCGGAGCAGATTCGCACGGCGCTCGTGCAGGTCGTCGATCAGATCGCGAAGGAGATGAACCTCACGCTCGTGCTCACGCGCGCGGACGTGATCCATGCTGCGCCCGAGCTCGACATCACGGCCGACGTGCTGAAGCGGCTCAATACGAAACTGCCGACGGTCACCGTCCAAGTGCCGAAGGACTGAGGGTGAGCGCGCCGCGAAGCCCTGCCGGGCCGCCCGCCGCCGCCCGCGTCGCTGCCGGCGCGGCGCGATGCGGCGGAATCATTGATAAATTGCTTAGGATCGGGCACTAATCTTGCCGGCAGGCCGGCTGCGGCCCGGTCGATCGCCCGGCCGGCAATGGTTCCGGTTGCGGCGAGCGGGTAGAATTGGACAACGTCACCATGGAAGCTACGGCGACGAGCGCGGCTCCAGTCGAGATCGACATCAACGGGGTGATGCGGATGATCCCGCATCGCTACCCGTTCCTGATGATCGACCGGGTCGTCGACGCGGTCGCCAATGTGAGCGCGGTAGGCATCAAGAACGTCTCGATCAACGAGCCTTATTTCCAAGGCCATTTCCCGCAACGCCCCGTGATGCCGGGTGTGCTCATCATCGAGGCGATGGCCCAGACGGCCGCGGTGCTCGTGGTCCATTCGCTGGGCGCCTCGGCCGAGGGCAAGCTCGTCTATTTCATGACTGTCGACGACGCGCGCTTTCGCCGCCCCGTCGGGCCGGGCGACACCTTGCGCATCCTTGTGATCAAGCATAAGCACAGGGGCATGGTTTGGAAGTTCCGCGCCGAGGCGCGCGTAGGCGAC
Organism: uncultured Pseudomonadota bacterium; assembly: GCA_963842155.1. Classification (GTDB taxonomy): domain Bacteria; phylum Pseudomonadota; class Alphaproteobacteria; order JACZXZ01; family JACZXZ01; genus CAWJFP01. Next base: position 226,439 of record CAWJFP010000040.1, on the reverse strand, counting down.
GCCTTGGTCGCCGAGGCCACCTTCGGCGCCATGATCCTCGAAGGCTAGCGCGATGACGGCGCTCGACCGCAGCAAGGCGCCGCGCGGCGGCATCCATCCGAGCGCGATCGTCGACCGCCGGGCCGAGCTTGGCGCGGGCGTCGAGATCGGTCCCTACGCGGTCATCGGCCCTCACGTGCGCCTCAAGGAGCGGGTGCAGGTCAGCGCGCATGTCGTGATCGACGGGCGCACCACCGTGGGCGAGGACACCGTCATCTTTCCCTTCGCCTCGATCGGGCAGATCCCGCAGGATCTGAAATACAAGGGGGAGCCATCCGAACTCGTCATCGGCGCGTCCAACATGATCCGCGAATATGTCACCATGAATCCGGGCACCGCCGGCGGCGGTATGGTCACGCGCGTCGGCAGCCATTGCCTGTTCATGGCCGGTGTCCATGTCGCGCATGACTGCCGGCTCGGCGACCATGTGGTGATGGTGAATAACGCCACCCTCGGCGGGCATGTGGAGGTGGGCGACTGGGCCTTCCTCGGCGGGCTTTGCGCGGTGCATCAATTCTGCCGCATCGGCCGCCACGCCATGATCGGCGGCATGTCGGGGGTCGAGAACGACGTCATCCCCTACGGCACCGTCATGGGAAATCGCGCGCGCCTCGGCGGGCTGAACATCATCGGGCTCAAGCGTCGCGGCTTTAGCCGCGACGAGATCCACGCATTGCGCACCGCCTATCGGCTGCTCTTTGCCCAGGAGGGCACCATGACGGAGCGGCTGTTGGACGTGGAGGAGATCTATCACGACAACGAGGTCGTGATGGAGATCGTCTCCTTCATTCGCGCCGATTCGAGCCGCGCCATCTGCCAGCCGCGGCCGGAGGATGTCGAGTAGGCTCGGCATTCTCGCGGGCGGCGGCGCCTTGCCGGCGCGGCTTATCGAAGCCTGTCGCAAGGAAGGGCGCGATGTCTTCGTCGTCGCGGTCAAGGGCCAGGCGGAGGAGGAGCAGATCGCCGCGGCCCCCCACGCTTGGGTTCGCATCGGCGCCCTCGGCGAAGCGGTGCGGCTCTTGCGCGCCAACGAGGTCGAGGAGGTGGTGCTGGCCGGCCGCTTCCATCGCCCCAGCATTCTCGAAATGCTCCCCGATGCGCAGATGCTGCGCTTCCTCCTCGAGATCGGCCCGAAATTCGCCCGCGACGATTCGCTCCATTCGGCCGCCGTGCGTTGGGCCGAGGGCCTCGGCTTCCGCGTGGTCGGGCCGGAGACGATCGATCGCGATTTGCTCGCGACCGAAGGCGCCTATGGCCGCTTCGTGCCCGACCAGCAGGCGCTTCAGGATATCGAGCGCGGCGTCGAGGTGGCGAAGGCGGTGGGACGGGTCGACGTGGGTCAGGGCGCCATCGTGCAGCAAGGCATCGTGCTGGCCGTCGAGGCGGTCGAGGGCACGGACGCCATGATCGAGCGCGCCGGAAAGCTCAAGCGCAAGGGACCGGGCGGGGTGCTCGTCAAGGTCAAGAAGCCGGGGCAAGAGCGCCGCGTCGATCTGCCGGCGATCGGGCCGCGCACGATCCAGAACGCCAAGGCCGCCGGGCTGCGCGGCATCGCGGTCGAAGCCGGCGCGGCGCTCGTCATCGATCGCGAGGCCGTAGCGCGAACCGCCGACCAGACCGGCCTCTTCGTGCTCGGCATCAGCGTGCCGGAATGAGGTCGCCAGCGCCGCCGCCGGCGGCCGGCGAAATGGACGCCCCGCTCATCTTCATCATGGCCGGCGAGCCGTCGGGCGACGCGCTGGGCGCGCGGCTGATGGCGGCGCTCAAGCGCGAAACCAACGGCATGGCGCGCTTCGAGGGGATCGGCGGCGAGCGCATGGCGGGAGAGGGGCTGCGCAGCCAGTTCCCCATGGCCGAACTCTCGATCATGGGCGTGGCCGAGGTCATTCCCAGCATTCCGCGCGTGCTGCGCCGCGTGCGGGAGACGGTGGCGCGCATCCGCCGCCTGCGGCCCTCGGCGGTCGTCTCGGTCGACGCGACCGGCTTCTGCTTCCGCGTCGAGCGCCAGCTCAAGGGCGAAGGCATCCCGCTCATTCATTACGTGGCGCCGATGGTTTGGGCCTGGCGGCCCTGGAAGGCTCGATATGTCGCGGGCTTCCTCGACCATATGATGACCTTGCTTCCTTTCGAGCCGCCTTATTTCGAGCGCCATGGCCTCGCGACCAGCTTCGTCGGCCATCCGGTGCTGGAGGAGGGGGCCGATCGGGGCGATGGGGCCGGCTTTCGGGCGCGCCATGGCATTCCGCCGGACGCGCCGCTCCTGGCCGTGCTGCCGGGAAGCCGGCGCGGCGAGACCACGCGGCTGATGCCCGTCTTTGCCGAGACCTTGCGGCTGCTCAAGCGCGACTTCCCCGACTTGCGCGTGGCGGTTCCGACAGTCGCTACCGTCGCCGACCAGGTTGCCCGGGCTGCCGCCGGCTGGCCCGTGCCGGCTGTCGTCGTCAGGGGTCAGGACGAGAAATACGATGCATTGGCGGCGGCGGACGCAGCGCTCGCCGCCTCTGGCACCATAAGCCTCGAGCTCGCGATCGCGCGCACGCCCATGGTCATCGCCTATCGCGTCAATCCGCTGACCGCCTTCTTCGGCCGACCCATCCTGGCGCGCTTCCGTTATGCCTGCCTGATCAATCTGATGCTCGGACGGGAGCTGGTCCCGGAATTTCTCCTCGGCAAATGCCGGCCTTCCCTTCTGGCGCCCGCCGTCGCCCATTTGCTGCGCGACCCCGACGCGAGGCGCGCTCAGCTCGAGGGTGCAGCGGAGGTGCTGCAGCGTCTCGGCCTCGACGGGCCGCCGCCCAGCACGCGCGCGGCGCGCACCGTCCTCAAGGCGATAGCGGAATGCCGGCAGCCCGCGCGGGCGGTAGCGTAATGACCCGGCAGGGAATATTTTCGCCGGACAGGCGCATCGAGAGCGCCACCGAATCAACAGGAGTTGGCCCATGACGATCAGCGACACTTTGGCGGGCAAACGGCAGGGAAGCGGGTTCGAGCACTCCCGTCTGCTTCACACCATGCTGCGGGTGCGCGATCTGGAGAAATCGCTCGATTTCTACACGCGCCTCCTCGGCATGAAGCTGTTGCGCAGGAAGGATTATCCGAGCGGAGAATTCACGCTCGCCTTCGTCGGCTACGGCGAAGAGGAGGCCTCGACGGTGATCGAGCTCACTTATAACTGGCCGAGGAAGGAGCCCTATGCGCTGGGCGAGGCCTTCGGCCATCTGGCGATCGCCGTGCGGGACATTCATGGGGCTTGCGAGCGGCTCGCCAGGGAGGGCGTCAAGATTTCCGCGCCCGCCGGGGCCGATGAAGCATGGCAGCACCGTCATCGCGTTCGTCGAGGATCCCGACGGCTACAAGATCGAGTTGATCGAGCGGGACTGAGCGGCCGGCGCCCGCCTTGCGTCAGGCGCGCTCCTCGACCGGAACGTAATGGCGCAGCGGGGCGCCCGTGTAGAGCTGCCGCGGCCGGCCGATCTTCTGCGAGGGATCCTCGATCATCTCGTTCCACTGCGCGACCCAGCCCGTGGTGCGCGCGACTGCGAAGAGCGCGGTGAACATGCTGGTCGGGAAGCCCATCGCCTTGAGGATGATGCCCGAGTAGAAGTCGACGTTGGGATAGAGCTTGTGCTGGACGAAATAATCGTCCTCGAGCGCGATGCGCTCCAGCTCCATGGCGATGTCGAGCAGCGGCTCCTTCTTCACTCCGAGCTCCTCCAGCACCTCGCGGCAGCTGCGCCGCAACACGTTGGCGCGCGGATCGTAGTTCTTGTAGACGCGGTGTCCGAAGCCCATGAGTCGGAAGGGGTCGTCCTTGTCCTTCGCGCGCTTGATATATTCGGGAATCTTGTCCTTGCTGCCGATTTGCTGCAGCATATTGAGGACCGCCTCGTTGGCGCCGCCATGCGCGGGCCCCCAGAGCGAGGCGATGCCCGCGGCGATGCAGGCGAAGGGATTGGCGCCGCTCGAACCGGCGAGCCGCACCGTGGAAGTCGATGCGTTCTGCTCGTGATCGGCGTGGAGGATGAAGATCTTGTCCATCGCCTTGGCCATCACCGGGTTGATCTTGTACTCCTCGGCGGGCACGGCGAAGGTCATGCGCAGGAAGTTCTCGGCATAGGTCAGCGCGTTCCAGGGATAAACGAAGGGCTGGCCGAGAGTATATTTGTAGGCCCAGGCCGCAATCGTCGGCATCTTGGCGATCAATCGGTGCGAGGCGATCTTACGATGCTGCGGATCGGTGATGTCGGTGCTGTCATGGTAGAAGGCGGCGAGCGCGCCGACCACGCCCACCATCACCGCCATGGGATGCGCGTCGCGCCGGAAGCCGCGATAGAACATCGCCAATTGCTCGTGCACCATCGTGTGATGGGTAATCGCGTCGAGGAATTGCGTCTTCTCGCCGGCGTCGGGCAGCTCGCCATTGAGCAGCAGATAGGCCACCTCGAGGAAGTCGCTATGCTCGGCGAGCTCCTCGATGGGATAGCCGCGATGGAGCAGGATGCCCTGATCGCCGTCGATATAGGTGATTTTGGATTCGCAGCTCGCGGTCGAGGTGAAGCCGGGGTCGTAGGTGAACATCTCGGTGCCGCCATAGAGGGAGCGGATGTCCACCACGCGCGGCCCGATCGCGCCGCCGATGATGGGCAGCTCCACCGACTTGCCCGTGACATTATCAATTAACGTAGCGGTTTCATCATGTTGTGGGACGGATTTCAGGTTGCTCATTATTTCGCTCCCTCCCGCTGACGCTCGGAAAAGCAGTCCAGCCGCGTAGAGTGAAAATACTGCACTGCGGTAAAGAAATCAAACCGATTGGGCCGATTTTTCGCAACCGCAACATCAAGCAAGCGGCCAATGACCTCCTCGCGTCCCAACAACTCCATGACCTCGAAAATCCCTGGAGATATGGTAGCACCGGTGAGCGCCGCGCGCAGCGGTTGGGCGACGGCGCCGAGCTTGCCCCCCTCGCTGTCGGCCAAACGCCGGACCGCGGCCTCGAGTTCCGGCGCCGTCCAATTCTCGGGCGCGGGCAATAGGGGTATCAGGCGAGCAACGCGCGCGCGCGCGGCCTCGTCGAGCAGGGCTGCGGCCTTGCCATCGAGCGGGATCGGCCTGGCGCGAATATAGAAGGCCGCCGCGTCGGCCAGATCGACGAGCGTGCGCGCGCGCTGCTTGAGCCCGTCCATGGCGCGCTCGAGCCTGGCCTTTTGCGCGGCGTCGAGGGGCGCCGGCAGTAGCTTGGCGAGAAAGGGCTCCAGCAGCTCGACCAGCCTTGCATTCGGGCTCTCGCGCAGATAATGCGCGTTCACGCTGTCGAGCTTGGCGAAATCGAAGCGCGCGGCCGAGCGCCCCACGTCCTTGATGTCGAACCAGGCGATCGCCTGCTCGGTGGAGATGATCTCGTCGTCGCCATGCGCCCAGCCGAGGCGGAGGAGATAATTGCGCAAGGCCTCGGGCAGATAGCCCTTGTCCCGATAGGCGTCGACGCCGAGCGCTCCATGGCGCTTGGAGAGCTTGGCGCCGTCGGGACCATGGATGAGCGGGATATGGGCGAATGCCGGCGCCGGCCAGTCGAGCGCCCGGTAGAGCTGCAGCTGGCGGAAGGCGTTGGTCAAATGATCGTCGCCGCGGATCACATGCGTGATTGCCATGTCGTGATCGTCGACCACGACCGACAGCATGTAGGTGGGAGTGCCGTCGGCGCGCAGCAGGACCATATCGTCGAGCTGCTCGTTCGACACACGGACCTCGCCCTGGACGAGATCCTGGATCACCGTTTCGCCCGTCGTCGGCGCCTTGAGCCGGATCACCGGCGGAACGCCCGGGGGCGCCTCGGCGGGGTCGCGATCGCGCCAACGCCCGTCATAGCGCAGCGGCTTGCCCTCGGCGCGCGCCTTCTCGCGCATTGCGGCGAGCTCCTCCTGGGTGGCATAGCAATAATAGGCATGACCCTGGGCCAGAAGCTGGCGCGCGATCTCGGCATGGCGCGCGGCGCGGGCGAATTGATGTATCACCTCTCCATCCCATTCGAGCCCGAGCCATCGAAGCCCGTCGAGGATCGCGTGGGTGGCGGCCTCGGTGGAGCGCGCGCGATCCGTGTCCTCGACGCGGAGCAGGAAGCGCCCGCCGCAGTGGCGGGCATAAAGCCAGTTGAAGAGCGCCGTACGCGCGCCGCCGATATGGAGATAGCCGGTGGGTGAGGGGGCAAAGCGCACTGTCACGGTCATGCGGCGGCGTCTTCCTCTCGTCAGGATCGGTGCCGCTCATGTAGCATATCGCCTCCGGGCCGTCTGTACGGGTTCGGGATCGGCGCCGGACGCGCTTCCCAGGGGAGGGAAGAGGTGGCGGATTGGGACGCCGCGGAAAGCGAGGAGCCGGTCGTCCGCGCTGGCTTGAGCAGTGCGGCGCGATGGGCGCTCGACGAGCTCCTCGCCGAGAAGGAGCGTTGGCCGCTCTGGCTGCCGGCCTTTTTGGGCGCGGGGGTGGGGGTCTATTTCGCACTCAAGATCGAGCCCCCGCTTTGGATCGGGCCGGCCGTCCTGGTCGCAGCGCTTGCGGCGATATTGAGTAGTCGAGAATCCGGCTCGCGCGCGGCGGCGATCGCGCTCGGCTTTCTCGCCCTTGGGTTCTCGGCGGCGGAATGGCGTACGGCGCAAGTCGCGGCTCCAAGGCTGGACCATCGGCTGGGTCCCGTCACGGTGAGCGGGCGGGTGATCGAGGTCGAGCGCCGCGCGAACGGCACCCGCGTCACCCTCGATGGCCTCGTCGTCGAGGGGCTGGGCGCGGAGGGGACCCCGCGCCGCGTCCGCATCCGCTTGGGGAGCGGCGGCGGCGATCCGGCTCCGGGCGATCGGCTCAAGATCACCGCCGTGCTGCTGCCGCCCGGCGCCCCCGTGGCGCCCGGCGCCTTCGACTTCCAGCGCCATGCGTTTTTCCTCGGGCTCGGCGCCGTCGGTTATGCCTATGGCCATGGCGAGATCATGCGGGCGGCGCCGAGCGGTCCGCGCCTCTGGCTCGTTTCGCTGCGCGACCATATCGCGGCTCGCGTCGTTGCCGGCTTGCCGGGTCCGGCCGGCGGCATCGCCGCCGCTCTCATGACCGGCGAGCGCGGCGCGATCCCGCTCGACGTCGTGGAGGCGATGCGCAATTCCGGACTCGCCCATCTCCTGGCCATCGCGGGGCTGCATCTCGGCATGGTGACGGGCGCGCTCTTCTTCGGCTTGCGCGCATTTCTGGCGCTCGTGCCGCCGATCGCCTTGCGCTACCCGATCAAGAAATGGGCGGCGGGCGCGGCGCTGGTCGGCGCCTTCTGCTACCTCTGCATCACCGGCGCGAACGTGCCGACCGAGCGCGCCTTCATCATGGCGGGCGTGGTGCTGCTCGGCATCATTCTCGACCGCGTGGCGATCTCGATGCGGCTCGTCGCCTGGGCGGCCGCGGCGATCCTTCTGCTCCAGCCGGAGAGCTTGCTGGGCCCCAGCTTCCAGATGTCGTTCGGCGCCGTGGTGGCGCTGGTCGCCGCCTATGAAGCGTTGAGGATGCGGCTTATCGGCTGGAGCGGCGAGGGCTGGTGGCGCTTGCCGGCGCGCTACCTCCTCGGCATCGCCTTCACCAGCCTGATTACCGGCTTTGCCACCATCCCCTATTCGCTCTTTCATTTCGACCGCCTCGCCGCCTATGGCGTGGTGGCCAATCTGATCGCGGTGCCGGTAACCGCGCTTTGGGTGATGCCCTGGGCGATCATTTGCTACGCGCTGATGCCCTTCGGCCTCGAAACCATCGCGCTGCGGCCGATGGGTTGGGGCCTAGATACCGTGATCGCCTCGGCCAAGATGGTCTCCGGCTGGCCCGGCTCGGTCGCGATTCTGCCGGCCATGCCGGTCTGGGGGCTCGTTCTCATCAGCCTGGGCGGGCTCTGGCTATGCCTCTGGCAAAGGCCTTGGCGCTGGGGCGGGCTTGCGGCCGTCGCGATCGGCCTCGCCACGATCTGGCTCGTCCCGCGACCGGACGTGATCGCCTCGGGCGACGGTAAGCTCTTCGCCGTGGCGACCGCCGACGGCAGCCTGCTGCTCTCGGCCGGACGCGGCAGCGAATTCGATGCCGACACGCTGCTGCGCCAGGCCGGCCAGACCCAGCGCCTCACCTGGCCCGACCAGGAGCCGAGCGCGGACGGCCGGCTGCGTTGCGACGAGCTCGGCTGCATCTATCGCGCGAAGGGGCAGGTGGTGGCGCTGGCGCACGAGCGCGAGGCGTTGGCCGACGATTGCCGGGAGGCGACGGTGGTGGTAAGCGCCGTGCCCTTGCGCCACGGCTGCCCTTCGGCAAGCGTGGCGGTCGACCGCTTCGATCTCTGGCGGCGCGGCGGCCATGCGTTCTGGCTCGGCCCGGACGAGGTGCGCGTCGAAACGGTCTCGGATTGGCGCGGGCAGCGCCCCTGGGTGCCGGCCGAGCCATCTTCGCGAGAGAGGGGTGCAACCCGCTTGACGCCACAAAGCAAAGCCGCACCGGTTTCTCTCGAGCCTGAGCCAGAGCCGGACCCGACGCCGGAAGATGCGCCGTGAGGGAGACTAAACGCTAATACCGCCTCAGCAGATTCACCAGCCGGCCTTGCACATGGACGCGGTCGGGGCCGAAAATGCGCGTCTCGTATTTCTTGTTGGCGGGCTCGAGCGCGATGGAATCGCCCTTGCGGCGCAGCCGCTTCAAGGTGACCTCGTTGTCGTCGATGAGCGCCACGACGATGTCGCCGTTCTCGGCGGTGTCGTTGCGCTTGATGACGACGATGTCGCCGTCGAGGATACCGGCGTCGATCATCGAATTGCCCTCGACCTCGAGCGCGTAGTAGTCGCCCTTGCCGAGCAGGCTGGCCGGAAAGTTCAGCGTATTGGAATGATCGCGCAGCGCCTCGATCGGCGTGCCGGCGGCGATCTTGCCATAGAGCGGCAATTCGATCGCCTCGTCCGCGCCGCTTGCCGGCGCGCCGCCGAGACGATTGCGGAAGCTGCCCTCGATTACCTTGGGCGCGAACTCGCCGCCGCGGCCCTGGGCCGCTGCCGTCTCGGGCAGGCGCAACACTTCCAAGGCGCGGGCGCGATGAGCCAGGCGGCGGATGAAGCCGCGCTCCTCGAGGCCGGTGATCAGGCGGTGAATGCCCGATTTCGAGCGGAGCTGTAGGGCGTCCTTCATTTCCTCGAAGGAGGGGGAGACGCCGCTCTCGCGAAGCCGGCGCTCGATGAACAGGAGGAGCTCACGTTGCTTTTTCGTCAGCATTTACGCCTCTCCTATAGCGGAGCCACAATATCTAGAACAAAAGCAAAACGTCTCCGCATGTTCTAGTTTGGTTCGCGTCCGCCGTCAAGCCTTAATCTCTCCTCCACTTTTAGAAGAAATTTATGACAAGAACACAACCGAATACGCAGGAAGGCGTGAACCCAAGCAGCATTATGGCTTAGTATCAATAGATTATCGATCGATCTCGCATATCGTCGCGACGGCCACCCGCGCCGTCGGCGCCATCAAATCAACGCGCTCGGCCCTTCCAAAGGCAAAATGGGCACGGAATCGCCCTTTTTGGCCGCTGGCGCATGAGGCGGGCGGATGACGAGGCATTGCGCCTGCTGCAGCCGGGCCAGATTGGAGCTGTCCTGGATCTCGAATGGCGTGGCGACGAGGCTGCCATCGCCGGCGCGTGCCAAGCGGGCCCGAAGATAGTCCTGCCGGAGGTCGTTCTTCGCGAGATCGCAGCCCAACCGTGCCGTCGCAGTCGGAAGGCTGTCGGCGGCTAGACCCAGCATGCGCTCCATCGCGGGCTTCAAGAACAAAAGCGCGCAAATCATCGAGGAAACCGGGATTTCCGGGCACCCCCAACAGTGCCGTCTCGCCCAGCCGGCCGAACATGAGCGGCTTGCCCGGGCGCATGGCGATCTTCCAGAAATCGAGGGCGAGCCCGCGCTCTGCCAAGGCCGACTGTACGAGATCATGCTCGCCGACCGAAGCGCCGCCGGTAGTGACGAGAACATCCGCGCCGCGCGCACCCGCGGCCAGCGCCTGAAGCGATTCGCGCGTGTCGGCGGCGATGCCGAGATTGATCGGCTCCCCGCCCCAGGCGGTGACGGCGGCGGCCAAGGCAAGGGCGTTGGAACTCACGATCTGGTTTGCTCCGATCGGGTCTCCCGGCATCACCACCTCGTCTCCGGTCGCGAGAATGGCGATGCGCGGTCGGCGCCGCACCTTGAGCCATGGCAGGTTCATCGCCGCGGCAAGCCCGATATCGCGCGGGGTGAGCCGGCGGGGCGCGCGGATGCCGACCTCGCCCTCCCTGAAATCGAGACCCGCTTTGCGGATATGGCGGCCCGCCAGCGGCGCCGCGAGGATCGTCACGGCCTCGCCTTCGGCTTGCGTGTCTTCCTGGATCACGATGCCGTCGGCGCCCGCGGGCAGAGGCGCGCCGGTGAAAATGCGCACCACCTCGCCCGGGCCGAGCCTTCCCCCATACGCCCCGCCGGCCGGTGCTTCGCCCACGCGGTGCAAAACCGCCGGCACCTTGCCGACGTCCGCCACGCGAACCGCATAGCCGTCCATCGCCGAGACATCGACGGGCGGCTGAGTGACCCGCGCGACGGCATCCTCGGCCAAGGCGCGGCCCAACGCATCGGCGACGCTCACCGATTCGGCGGCGAGGGGCGAGAAGCCCTCCAGAATGCGACTCAGGGCCTCTTCAACCGAGATCATGACTTCGAATCGTAAGTACCTGACTTGCCGCCAGATTTATGAATCAGCCTTATGTCGGTCAAACGCATGCCGCGGTCGATGGCCTTGCACATGTCGTAGACGGTGAGGGCGGCCACGGCGACGGCGGTCAAGGCCTCCATTTCGACGCCCGTGCGGCCGGTAAGCTTGCAGCGGGCGGTGATGTCCACGGCGTTTCGCGCCGCATCGCAGGCGAGATCGAGCTCCACCGCGTCGAGCCCGAGCGGATGGCAGAGCGGGATCAGCTCGGCTGTGCGCTTCGCGCCCATGATGCCGGCAAGGCGCGCCACGGCCAGCACGTCGCCCTTCTTCATGCCGCCCGCCTGGATTCGCTGCAAGGTCTCCGGCCGCATCAGCACCGATCCTTTGGCTACGGCGACGCGCTCGGTCGCGGGCTTGGCGGCGACGTCGACCATCACGGCCTTGCCCTCGGAATCGAAATGGGTGAGGTCGCCCATTTCGCCCTTAGCCGGCGGCTTGCCGGCGCGGCGCAGGCCGGGCCAGGAGGGCGCGCGTAGCCGCCTCGACGTCGGGTTGCACCATGAGCTGCTCGCCGACGAGGAAGCAGCGGACTCCGATGGCCGCGAGGCTTGCCAGATCGCCCGGAGAGCGCAGGCCGCTCTCGGCGACCGCGAGCCGATCCAGCGGTATCAACGGCGCGAGGCGCAGGGTGGTTGACAGATCAACATGCAAGCTCTTGAGATCCCTGTTGTTGATGCCGATCAGTTGACATGGCAATGCGACTGCGCGGCGCAGCTCCTCGGCATCATGCACTTCCACCAATACGTCCATATCGAGGCCGGCCGCGAGGTCGGCGAGGGTGCGGGCAGTCGCGTCGTCGAGCGCGGCCATGATCAACAGGATGCAATCGGCGCCGAGCGCGCGGGCCTCGACGACCTGATAGGGGTCGAGGGTGAAGTCCTTGCGCAGCACCGGCAGGCTCGTTGCCGCCCGCGCCGCCGCAAGATGCTCGTCCTTTCCCTGGAAATAGGGCGCGTCGGTCAGCACCGAGAGGCATGTGGCGCCCCCCGCCTCATAGGCCCGGGCGAGGCTTGGCGGATCGAAATCCGCGCGGATCAGGCCCTTGCTGGGCGAGGCGCGCTTGATCTCGGCAATCAAGCCATAGCGGCCGGCGGCGACGGTAGCGGCAAGCGCCTTGGCGAAGCCGCGGGGCGTCGAGGCGCGCGCCAGCTCTCCCTCGAGCTCGGCAAGCGGCTTTGCCGCCTTGCGTCGCTCGATCTCGCGCCGCTTGTCGTCGCAAATGCGGCTCAGCACGGTCATGCCCCCGGCTCCTGCTCGTTGGTGAGGGCGATGAGGCGCGCGAGGATCGACCGCGCATGGCCCGAATCGATGGAGCGCGCGGCCAGGCTCACGCCTTGGCGCAGATCGGCGGCCTTGCCCGCGACGATGAGGGCGGCCGCGCTGTTATAGAGCACGAAATCGCGGAACGGGCCCGGCTCGCCGCCCAGCATGCCGGCCATGGCGTTCGCGTTGAAGGCCGGGTCGGCGCCTTTCAGCTCGGCGAGCTCGGCCCGGGGCAGGTCGGCATCCTCGGGCGAGACCTCGAAGCTCCTGACCTTGCCGTCCTTGAGCTCGCTGACGAAGCTCGGGCCGGTGAGGGTGAGCTCGTCGAGCCCGTCCGAGCCATGCACCACCCAGGCATGCTCGGCCCCGAGATTCCCCAGCACCCGCGCCATGGGCTCGACCCATTCGCGCGCATAGGTGCCGATCAGATAGCGGCGGACCAAAGCGGGGTTGGACAAGGGGCCGAGCAGGTTGAAGATGGTGCGGGTGCCGAGCTCGACCCGCGTCGGCCCGACATTGCGCATGGCGCTGTGATAGCGCGGGGCCATCATGAAGCCGATGCCGATCTCGGCGATGGCGCGTTCGACGACCGGGTAGTCCGCCTCCAGATTGACGCCGAGCGCCGCCAGCACGTCGGCCGCGCCCGAGCGCGACGAGAAGGCGCGGTTGCCATGCTTGGCGACCGGCACGCCGCAGCCGGCCACGACGATGGCGCTGGCGGTCGAGACGTTGAAAGTCCCGGCCGCGTCGCCGCCGGTGCCGACCACGTCCATGGCGCCCGCCGGCGCCTTCACGCGATGGGCCTTGGCGCGCATGATCGTCGCCGCGCCGGTGATCTCCTCGACGGTCTCTCCGCGCACGCGCAGGGCCATCAGAAAGCCGCCCATCTGCGACGGCGTGGCGTTGCCGGACATGATGATGTCGAAAGCGAGCTCGGCTTGCGCGCGGTCGAGCGGCTTGCCGACCGCGACATGGCCGAGCAGCGCCTTCAGGTCGGTGATGTCGCCCGTCATGCCGCGACCGCGCCGGGCCCCTTGGCGAGGGCGAGGAAATTGCCGAGCAGGCGGTGGCCTTCGGTCGTCTCGATGCTCTCGGGATGGAATTGCACGCCCCAGATCGGATAGCGCCGATGCCGCAATCCCATGATCACGCCGTCCGCGCTCTCGGCCGCGATCTCGAGCTCGCCTGGCAGGCTCTCGCGCTCGACCACGAGCGAATGATAGCGCGTGGCGCGGAAGGGGTCGGGCAGGCCGCGAAAGAGGGCGCTGCCGTCGTGATGGATCTCGCTCACCTTGCCATGCATGGGCGCCGGGCCGCGTATGACCCTGCCGCCGAAGGCTTGGCCGATCGCCTGATGGCCGAGGCAGACGCCGAGGATCGGAAGGCGTCCCGCGGCGGCGCGGATCAGCGCCAGGCAGATGCCGGCGCGGTCGGGGTCGCAGGGGCCGGGCGAGAGGATGATGCCGTCGGGCGCCAGCGCGAGCGCCTCGTCGACGCCGAGCGCGTCGTTCCGGCGCACGTCGGTGGCGGCGCCGAGCTCGCCCAAGTAATGGACGAGGTTGTAGGTAAAGCTGTCATAGTTGTCGATCAGCAGAAACATCGATGATTGCTTCCCCACGCTCTCCCGACGGGCGAAGTCCTGTATAGCAGGCCGCGCAGAGGCGCGAAAGGCGAGGGCGGGCATGCCCCGTCGATGAGAATGCGTCCGTGCCGTCGTGTATGGCTGCCACCCGCCAAGGGCTGCTGGCGCTATTTTGTTTTCTTACCTTGCGGATCGACGGAAGTTGGCTGAAGCGCACCAGCCGCGCCGGCAATGACGCGGCGCTTGCGCCTTTATATCGGAAAAACCCCCGCCGGCCCGGTGCCGAGCACGGCGGGGTAGTAGGCATAGGACTGACGTGGACAGTAGTCGCGATTGGCGGCTACGGCCCGCAAGATAGCCCTGTTCTGTTAAGGTCGTATGACGGAGGCTCTTGGCTGAACGGGGCCAATTTTCCTTCTAGTGGCGGCGGGTCGAATTAGGGGACTACCAAGGCGGAAGGCAAATCGACAATACGCCTTTTACGCATTAAGCTGCATCAAGCCGGCGCCCGATGTGACCTGCAGCTTCACCGGCGCTCGAAGAATCCGCGTGAGGCGCATTCGTAGCCGCACCATCGCTATGGGGTGATACCTGAGCTTCCATCATCTGATCGCCGTATTGATCGTCGGCTTGTGGTCCGGGTCGGCGAACGCCGCCACGATCGAGCAGGCGCGGGGCACGGATGGCCAATTTCGTTGGGGAATGAAGGTCGAAGGCGACATCGTTCCCGGAGACGCGGCACGATTACTCACCAAATTGCTAGATTTCTACATGATCTATGGGCCTGCTATCGACACCGTCTACCTGATGTCGACGGGTGGGGACGTCGACGAGGCGATGAAGCTGGGAACCATGATCCGTCGGCTGCGGCTGAAGACAGTCGCCCCGGTATGGGACACCGATCATCCGCCCCGCAGCTCGGTTTTGGCAGACAATTGGAAGAACGTGATTTGCGCCAGCGCATGTTTCCTGGTCTATGCGGGGGGAATCGACCGGTTTGGCAATTACCTGGTCTTGCATAGGCCGTACATTCTCGCGGAGCTGTCGGGCAAACTCTCCGGCGTCGGATATGAGACAGCGCTAAAGCAAGAGATGCTCAAGGTCGCTGCGTACCTGCAAAACATGGAGGTCGATGCTTCCTGGATCGAAAAGATGATGTCGGCAAATTTGCAGAATTCCTATGTCGTCACATGGCGGGAAGCCAATAACAAGGCTCGCCACCTCATGGGGCCAGTTCCGTCGATTGCGGAAATATTGCGCGCCAAATGTGCCGGCGACAGCATGGACCAAGAACGGCAAATCGAATCGGCAGACGGCGAGGGAGCTTCGCCAGTGGGGGGGGATCAGGCTCTTAGGGCTCGATCTTCTGCCCAGGCCGAAGACTTTCTTTCCTGCAAAAAGAATATGCTCGACGATATCCGGAAGGCGGCCTTCGAACGGGAAATCGAGGAGACATTGATGCCTCAATGCGTCAATCTGAGCCGGCAAGACCGCTTTGTACTTGCCAAGCTCAACGACAAATCTAACGAGAACGACGCTCCGCTGACGATCGAGGAAGAGTCTCTAAAGTCCAAATTGATGAGCAAAAATCTGATATTCTTGGAATGCCGAAATAAGGCGATGGGCGCCATCCGAGATTCGGCTTTCAAGCGGGAGGCCGACGATATTCGCCGAATGGGCGGGCAGCCTCGGAGCGCGAACGGCGATAGTCGGGAATGAGCGAAGAACGGCCCCTCGCAGTCCAAGCACCGTAAGGTCCCCTTCGAGAGCGATTCTGGCGACGACCCGGCACGCAAGCCTCGCGCACCCGGGCTCACATTCGCTGCCGCTCCAATTCCGCGATCACGAAGCGCGCAAACCGGCCGAGATGCAGATAAAGGATCATTTCGACGACGACATATTGCAGGTTGCCGATTTTATGGCGCGCGGTGTCGGTCAAGGTACCCCAGAAATAGGGCCGCAATTCGCGTCGCTGCACGGTCATCAGCCAGGCGAGACGGGCCAACAGGCTTAGCGCCCGCGCCAGGCCTTTCAGCGACGGCCGCGAATAGACCGGCCGGTCGAGCGTGCGCGCCATGGTTCGCAAGCGCTCGAAATAGGCGGCTGGTCGATAGACGCGTTCCAGCACCAATCTGTAATCCGCGAGGATTTCCCGGCGTGGCCGCAGCGTCACGAAATTGAGCCCGCTGGTACATTGGTCGCCGCCGGCCATGTCGATCGGCAGCAACCGCCCTTCGCGTTGCAGCCGCCGCGTCAGTTGCGTGTTCGGCAGCGCGGTCAGCAGTCCGACCATGCAGATCGGGATGCTGGTCGCCTCGATGCAATCGATCATGGCCTCGGCGACGCCGGAGCCGGACTTTTCGGTGTCGAAGCCGACGATGAAACCGGCGATCACGATCATCCCCGCGGCATAGACCTTGTGAACGCTGTCGGCGAGGCTTCGTCGCGTGTTCTGCTTCTTCTGCGTCGAGATCAGCGTCTCCGTGTCGGGACTCTCGATGCCGATGAACACCAGGAAGAAATTGGCCGCGCGCATCATCGCAAGCAGCTCGTCGTCGTCCGCCAAGTTCATCGACGCTTCGGTCGAGAATTCGAACGGATAGCGCCTGCGCCTCTGCCATTCCGCCAGCGCCGGCAGAAGCCGCTTCAGCGCCTTCTTGTTGCCTATCATGTTGTCGTCGACGAAAGAAACGTGGCCACGGTAGCCGGTGAGATAGAGCGCGTCCAACTCGCGGCAGCATCTGCTCATTGGTCTTGGCGCGCGGAACGCGGCCGTAGAGCTCGATGATGTCGCAGAACTCGCAATTGAAGGGGCAGCCGCGCGAGAACTGCACGCCGACATGGAGATAATGCCTGGCGTCGATGAGATCGAAGCGCGGCACCGGGCTCTTGGTGACATCGGCCTGAAACTTCTCGCCCTCGAACACGCCCTTTCGCGCGCCACTCCGCCACGCCGCGATGAACTGGTCGATGAGTCCCTCGGCTTCGCCGAGCACCAGGAAATCGGCATCGCGATAGACCTCGGGGCTCGACATCGGGTCGGGACCGCCGACCACCGTCGGCTTGCCGCGCGCGCCGCACAGCCGCCATGACTTCGAGGGTGTCCTGCTGCTGCGGCAACATGCCGCCGGTCATGACCATGTCGGCCCAATCGAGGTCGCGCGCGGTCAGCTCTTCTGCGTTCCGGTTGATCAAGCGAACGTTCCAGTCGCGGGGCAACATCGCCGCGACCGTGATCAGCCCGAGCGGCGGCGCCGGACAGCGCGCGCCATAGAAATCGCAAGCCGCCTGCAGGCTCCAGAACGAGTTCGGATTGAACTTCGGAGACACCAAAAGCACGTTCGGGCTCATCGCCGCCGCCCTTTGCTCGCCGATCTACCCCTCAGCCGATGCGAAATCAGTGACGTCATAGTTCATTATAGCGACATTCCCGCCGGATGAAGGCTTCTCTTCGTTTATGGCTGCACGCCCTATCGCCGCTCGGCGAAGCGCACCGCCTCCTCGGCGGCGCGGATGAGCGCGCGCGCCTTGCTGCGCGTCTCCTGATACTCGGCCTCGGGATCGCTGTCGGCCACCACGCCGCCGCCGGCCTGCACGTACATGATGCCGTCCTTGACGACCGCCGTGCGTAGGGCGATGCAGGTGTCCATCGCGCCGTTCGCGGCGAAATAGCCGACCGCGCCGCCATAGACGCCGCGCCGCTCGCTCTCCAGCTCGTCGATGATCTCCATGGCGCGGATCTTGGGCGCGCCCGACACGGTCCCTGCGGGAAAGCCGGCCATCAGCGTGTCGATGGCATCGTGCCGCGGATCGAGCCTGCCCTCGACGTTCGAGACGATATGCATGACGTGCGAGTAATGCTCGATCGCCATCTTCTCGGTTACCCGCACCGTGCCCACCGCGGCCACGCGGCCCACGTCGTTGCGCGCCAGGTCGAGCAGCATGAGATGCTCGGCCAGCTCCTTGGGATCGGCGATGAGCTCCTGCGCCAGCGCCTTGTCCTCGGCGGCGTCGCGCCCGCGCGGGCGCGTGCCGGCGATGGGGCGGATGGTCACCACGCCCTCGCGCAGGCGCACCAGGATCTCGGGGCTCGAGCCCACCACGGCGAAGGCGCCCAAATCGAGGAAGAAAAGAAAGGGCGAGGGGTTGAGACGCCGCAAGGCGCGGTAGAGCGCGAAGGGCGGCAGGCGAAAAGGAACGGCGAAGCGCTGCGAGGGCACGACCTGGAAGATGTCGCCCGCGCGGATATAGTCCTTCGCGCGCTCGACCGCCAGGTGATAGGCCTCGCGCGTCATGTTCGAGCGCGGCTCCTCGAGCGCGGCGGGCCCGCTGCCGCTCTCCCGGCGGTAGCTCACGCTGCGCTCGAAATCCGCGATCAGGTCGTGCAGCCGCTCGCGCGCCAGATCGTAGGCTCGCTCGGCGCCGACACCCGCCTCGGGCCAGACCGGCGTGAACAGCGTCACCGTGTCCTCGAGGCTGTCGAAGACCGCGACGACGGTCGGGCGCAGGAACAGGGCCTCGGGCAGGCCGAGCTTGTCGGGATTGGCGTCGGGCAGGCGCTCCGTCTGGCGCACCATGTCGTAACCCATATAGCCGAAGAGCCCCGACGCCATGGGAGGCAGGCCCGGCGGCAGCTCGAAACGGCATTCCGCGACGAGCGCGCGCAAGGCTTCGAGCGGCGGTTCGCGCGCGGCGACGAAGGCGTCGGGGTCGATGCGGGCCCGGCGATTGATCTCGGCGCGGCCGCCGCGGCAGCGCCAGATGAGGTCCGGCTTCAGCCCGACGAAGGAATAGCGGTTGCGCACGCCGCGCTCGACCGATTCGAAAAGGAATGCGTTGGGCCGCCCATCGGCCAGCTTGAGCATGGCCGAGACGGGCGTGTCGAGGTCGGCGATCAGCGTCGTCCACGCCACCTGGGCGCCCCCCGCCGCGTATCGCGCGGCGAAGTCCGCAAACTCCGGCTGGAGGCTCATGAGCCGGTCAGGCTGTCGAGCAAGCCGCTGTTGATCTCGACCCCATAGCGCCGGCTCAAGGCCTCCTCGTAGGAATCGAGCAGGTCCGTGTCGGCGGCGCCGCGCAGCTGCTCTCGCAGCTTGGCGAGGCCGACCGGGTCGGCCTTGGGATCGGCGGGGACGATCTCGGTGAGCTTCGCGATCATCGCGCCCGTGGGCGCCGACGCCTTCACCACCTCGCCCGGCTTGGCGGCGAAGAGCGCGGCGACGAGCTCGGGCGGGAGATTTATTCCCGCGCCCTCGCCCGTGCGGGTGACGGGCTTGATCACCGTAAAGGGATAGCCGCCCTCCTGGGCGAGCGTGCCGAGCGCGGCGCCGCCCTTGGCGCGGTCGAGCAGGGCGGCCGCGGTCTTTTCCGCCTCGCGCCGGCGTTCTTCGTCCTGCCAGGCCTTGGCTACCTGGTCGCGTACCTCGGCGAGCGGCCGCAGCGCGCTCGGCGTGACCTTGTCGACCCGGATGACAAGATAGCCGCCATTGCCGTCGTCGATGAGATCGCTCACCGGGCCCGCCTGGCTCGAGAAGACCGTCTGGATGAACTTCGGGCTTTGCGGCAGGTCGGGCACGGGTTTGCCGTCCGGGCCCTTGCCCTCGCCGTCCACCGCGGCGACCTGGATGAGCTTCAGCTTGAGCTTCTTCGCCGCCTCCTCGAGGGTGGTGCCGCCGCCGAGCAGATCTTGCAGCTTGTTGCCGAGGCTGTAGATCGTGTCGTTCGCCTCGTGCATCTGCAGATCATGCAGGATCTGGTCATGCACTTCGGCGAGCGTCTTGCTCCGCGCCGGCTCGACCTTGGTGACCTGGACGATATGCCAGCCGAGCGCCGTATGGACCGGCGCGGTCGCCTCGCCCGACTTGAGCGCGAACACCGCCTGGGCCAGCTCCGGCCCGCCGAGGAAATCGCTCTCCTGCACCATGCCGAGATCGATCGGCGGCTGGCCGGTCACCTTCTTCGCCGCGTCCTCGAAGCTGGTGCCCTTGGCCAGAAGATCCTGCACCTCCTTGGCCTTAGCCTCGTCGCCGACCAGGATCTGGCGCGCGGCGCGCTGCTCGGGAGCCTGGAACTCCGCGGCGCGCGCCTCATACTCTTCCTTGATCTTGTCCTCCGGAACCTGGAGCTGCG
The DNA here is from genome assembly GCA_963842155.1 of uncultured Pseudomonadota bacterium. Lineage (GTDB taxonomy): Bacteria > Pseudomonadota > Alphaproteobacteria > JACZXZ01 > JACZXZ01 > CAWJFP01. The sequence continues at coordinate 206,635 of CAWJFP010000040.1, read as the reverse complement.
GCGCGAGCTCGGCCGGGGTCAGATGCACCGCCGCGACGGTGCGGTATTCGGGCGCGGTGAATTGCTCCGCATGATCCTTGTGATAGGCGGCGAGGTCGGCGTCGCTCGGCTGGGGTACGTTCTTGATCGAGGAGGCCGTGACGGTAAGAATCTCGGCGACGCGGCGCTCGTTGCGATATCGGTAGATCGCCTCCGCCTGCTCGGGGGGGACGGTGGCCCCGGCGATCACCGCGTCCGTCACCTGCGCCCGCGCGAGGTCGTGGCGCATGAGGTCGATGAAGCCGTCCTCGTTGTAGCCGGCATTGCTGACCAGCGCCTCGAAGCGCTCGCGGTCGAATTTCCCGTCGGCGTCGTGGAAGGCGGGATTGTTGACGATGGCCTGGCGCACCACGGGATCGCCGACCGCCACGCCGGCGTCGCGCGCCGCAAGCTCGAACAGCACGCGCGCGATCATGTCCTGCAGCACGCGCTGCGGCACGCGCAGCTCGCGCGCCCGTTGCGCGTCGATCGGCTCGCCCACGGCATTCTGCAGTCGGCGCAGCTCGCGCTTATAGGTCTCTTGGAATTGCTGCGGCGAGATTTGCACGGACCCCACCTCGGCCAGCGCCTTGCGGTTCCCGGCGGCACGGAAGATGTCGCCGATACCCCAGATGGCGAAACTCACGATCAGCATGCCGAGCATGATGCTGAAGATGATGCGCGTCAGGATGGTCTTGAGCGTAGTCCGCTGCTCCGGCATCGATCGAAAATCGCCTTGCTAAGATGTTGACAAATCGGGCTTCCCACGCCTGCGCGGCGAGGCGGCGCGCATCATAGAAGTGCGCTCGGGGCGCGGCAACATGCGATTTCCGGGCAAGATGGCGGCCTGCCGCCGCCATCGCTGGCAGCACCCGCCGGCCCTATGGTAAGAGCCTCCGTCCTCGCTCTCTTTCCCGCGGAAGCATGGCACGTCTCCCTTTGATCGCCGGCAACTGGAAGATGAACGGGCTCGGCCCGGGCGGGCAGGGGCTCGACGGGCTCGCGCTCGTCTCGGCCATCAAGTCCGGACTGGCCGGCGCGACCCTGCCCTGCGAGCTTTTGGTCTGTCCGCCGGCGACGCTCCTGAGCCGGGTGGCGGAGTTGCTTCGCGGCAGCGTCATTGCCGTCGGCGGGCAGGATTGCCATGCCGAGCCGAGCGGGGCCCATACCGGCGACATCAGCGCCGAGATGCTCGCCGAGGCGGGCTGCCGCTACGTCATCCTGGGCCATTCCGAGCGGCGCGGCGGCCATGGCGAGACGAGCGAGCAGGTGCGGGCCAAAATCGCGGCCGCGCGCCGCGCCGGGCTGGTTGCCATCCTCTGCGTCGGCGAGACGGAGGCCGAGCGCCGCTCCGGCCGAGCCTTCGAGGTGGTGCGGCGCCAGCTCGCGCAGTCGCTGCCCGCAAGCGGAAATGTCGCCGATATCGTCGTCGCCTATGAGCCGGTCTGGGCCATCGGCAGCGGGCGCACCCCCAACCCCCAGGAGATCGCGGCGGTCCACGCCATGATCCGGAGCGAGCTCGCCGGCGGGAAGGGCGATTATGACGGCCCGCGTGTCATCTATGGCGGCTCGGTCGATGGCGACAACGCCGGCGCCATCCTCTCCTTGCCCGAGGTCGAGGGAGCGCTCGTCGGAAGCGCGAGCCTCAAGGCCCAATCCTTTCTCGCCATTGCGCAAGCCTGCCGCGCGGCCCGGCGCTAGTGCGGCGAATCCGAAATTCGCATCGAAATCTTAGGAACTGCAAATCCACGACACCAGGCCTCGCGGCAACTCGGCACTGGCGGAGCCGCGCGCGAATCGCTATATCCGCCCTGGACGGCAATCCCCCAATAGAGTGATCCAGGACGATGACGGCTGTCGTTGTAGTGATTCATTTGATTATTGCCCTGGCGCTCATCGTCACGGTGCTGTTGCAGCGTAGCGAGGGCGGCGCGCTCGGCATCGGCGGCGGGGGCGGGATGGGCGGCTTCATGACCGGCCGCGGCGCCGCCAACCTCCTGACCCGGACCACGGCGATCCTCGCCGCCTGCTTCATGGCGACGAGCCTGATCCTGGCCTTCCTCGCGAGCCATGCGCCGCAGCGTCGCTCGATCCTCGAGCCGCCGGCCGCCCACGGGACTGTTGTGCCTGGGGCGCCGGCCCAGCCGCCCGCCCAGCCGGCGAGCCCCGCCCCTCCCATGGCACCCGCGGCCGCCCCGGCCGCCACAGGCGCTCAGCCGGGCACGGCGGCTCCGGCGTCGCCGCCGGCCTCGCAGACTCCGTCGCCGCCGGTCGCAAAGTGAGAATCCTGTCAAGGCAATTATTTCACGCGAGGCGGTCTTCGGGCCGCCTCTTTCGCTTGGGCATCGGCGCGGCCGCGGATATAGTTTAGGTCCATGCAGCGGTACATCTTCATTACCGGCGGCGTGGTCTCCTCCCTCGGCAAAGGCATCGCGTCGGCGTCGCTCGGCGCGCTTCTCCAGGCGCGCGGCTTCACGGTGCGGCTGCGCAAGCTCGACCCCTACATCAATGTCGATCCGGGGACGATGAGCCCCTATCAGCATGGCGAGGTCTACGTCACCGACGACGGCGCCGAGACCGACCTCGATCTCGGCCATTACGAGCGCTTCACCGGCGTGCCCTCGCGGCGCAGCGACAACATCACGACGGGACGCATCTATTCCGACGTGATCGCGCGCGAGCGGCGCGGCGACTATCTCGGCGCCACCGTGCAGGTGATCCCGCATATCACCGACGCCATCAAGGATTTCATCCTGGCGGATGCGGGCGGCGCCGATTTCGTGCTCTGCGAGATCGGCGGCACGGTGGGCGACATCGAGGGGCTGCCCTTCCTCGAGGCGATCCGCCAGCTCGGCAACGAGCTCGGGCCCGAGCGCACCATGTTCGTGCATCTCACGCTCGTGCCCTATATCGCGAGCTCGCACGAGATCAAGACGAAGCCCACCCAGCATTCGGTCAAGGAGCTGCAGAGCGTCGGCATCAAGCCCGACATCATTCTTTGCCGCAGCGAGCGGCCGATCCCCTTGGGCGAGCGCCGCAAGATCGCGCTCTTCTGCAATGTGCGCGAGGAATGCGTGATCCAGGCGCTCGACGTGACCTCGATCTACGAGGTGCCGCTGCGCTACCACGCCGAGGGCTTCGACAACCAGGTCATGCGGCATTTCGCCGTCAAGCAGGAGGCCGAGCCCGAGCTCGAGCGCTGGCAGAACCTGGTCGAGCGCATCCATCATCCCGAGGGCGAGGTGACCATCGCCGTCGTCGGCAAATACACGCACCTTCCCGATTCCTACAAATCGCTGCTGGAAGCGCTGATTCACGGCGGTGTCGCCAACCAGGTGCGCGTCAACATGAACTGGATCGATTCAGAGATCTTCGAGCGCGACGATACGATCCAGCATCTCGAAGGCGTGCATGGCATCCTCGTGCCGGGCGGCTTCGGCGGACGCGGCACCGAGGGCAAGATCGAGGCGGCGCGCTTCGCGCGCGAGCGGAAGGTGCCCTATTTCGGCATCTGCTTCGGCATGCAGATGGCGGTGATCGAGGCGGCGCGCCACGAGGCGGGGCTCGCAGGCGCGGGCTCGACCGAGTTCGGCTCGACGCCGCATCCGGTGGTCGGGCTGCTGACCGAATGGATGCGCGGGAACCAGCGCGAGATGCGCGCGATCGGCGACAATCTGGGCGGCACCATGCGGCTCGGCGCCTATGATTGCATCCTCGCCGAGGGCAGCCGCGTGCGCGAGGTCTACGGCGCGGACCGCATCAGCGAGCGCCACCGCCATCGCTACGAGGTCAACATCAACTACAAGAGCCAGCTCGAGAAGGCGGGCTTGCGCTTCTCCGGCATGTCGCCCGACGGCGAGCTGCCGGAGATCGTCGAGATCCCGAGCCATCCCTGGTTCATCGGCGTGCAATTCCATCCCGAGCTCAAATCGAAGCCGCTCGAGCCGCATCCGCTATTCACCTCCTTCATCAAGGCGGCGGTGGCGCAAAGCCGGCTCGTCTAAAGCCGGTTGCTGTGGCGCCCGCGCCGGCAGGCTGATAGTTTCCCCCCGCCATGACCGCGCCCCATCATGTCCACATCGGCGATCTCACCCTCGGCAACGATCGGCCGATCACGCTCATCGCCGGTCCTTGCGCGCTCGAATCGCGCCAGCATGCGCTCGAGATGTCGGCGGCGATCAAGGAGATCACCGACCGGCTCGGCATCGGCCTCATCTACAAGACCTCCTTCGACAAGGCGAACCGCACCTCGATCGCGAGCGAGCGCGGCATCGGTCTCTCCGAGAGCCTGCCGATCCTCGCCGAGGTCCGTGAGCTGCGCGGCTGCCCCGTGCTGACCGACGTGCATGAGCCCGCGCAATGCGCCATCGCGGCGCAGGCGGTCGACGTGCTTCAGATCCCCGCCTTCCTCTGCCGGCAGACGGACCTGCTGGTCGCCGCGGCGCGCACCGGCCGCGCGATCAACGTCAAGAAAGGCCAATTCCTCGCCCCTTGGGACATGGCGAACGTCGTCGCCAAGATCACCCACGAGGGCAACGAGAGCGTTCTGCTGACCGAGCGCGGCGTCTCCTTCGGCTACAACACGCTCGTCTCCGACATGCGCGCGATCCCGCTCATGGCGCGGACGGGCTTTCCCATCGTCTTCGACGCCACCCATTCCGTGCAGCAGCCGGGCGGGCAGGGGACCACGAGCGGGGGCCAGCGCGAATTCGTGCCCGTTCTTGCCCGCGCCGCCGTCGCGGTGGGCGTCGCCGCCGTCTTTCTCGAGACCCATCAGGATCCTGACAAGGCGCCTTCCGACGGGCCCAACATGGTCAAGCTCGAGGACCTGCCGGCGCTGCTCAAGACGTTGCTCGAATTCGATCGCCTCGCCAAGGCGCACCCGCTCGAGGTTTCATGAGGGACCGCCCATGACCGCCATCACCGATATCCGCGGGCGCGAGATATTGGACAGCCGAGGCAACCCGACAGTCGAGGTCGACGTCGTGCTGGAGAGCGGCGTCATGGGCCGCGCCGCGGTGCCCTCGGGCGCCTCGACGGGCAAGCATGAGGCGGTCGAGCTGCGCGACGGCGACAAGGAGCGCTATGACGGCAAGGGCGTGCTCAAGGCGGTCGAGGCCGTCAACGGCGAGATTTTCGACGCGCTCTCCGGCCTCGACGCGGAGGAGCAGCTCCATATCGACGATCTCCTGGCGAAGCTCGACGGCACGCCCAACAAGAGCCGCCTCGGCGCCAACGCGATATTGGGCGTGAGCCTCGCCACGGCCAAGGCGGCGGCGGAGGAGACGGGCCTGCCGCTCTACCGCTATATCGGCGGCGTGCATGCGAATCTGCTCCCGTGCCGCAGATGAACATCATCAATGGCGGCGTGCATGCCGACAACCCGATCGACATCCAGGAATTCATGATCGTGCCCGTCGCGGCGGCGACGATGGCCGACGCGGTGCGCATGGGCGCCGAGGTGTTCCACGCGCTCAAACGGCGGCTCAAGGATGCCGGGCACAATACCAACGTCGGCGACGAGGGCGGCTTCGCCCCCAATCTGAAGAGCGCGGACGAGGCGCTTGGCTTCATCGTGAAGGCGATCGAAGCGGCGGGCTATCGCCCGGGCGAGGAGGTGGCGCTGGCCCTCGATGCCGCGGCGAGCGAGTTCTACAAGAAGGGCAAATATCTGCTCGAGGGCGAGGGCAAGAAGCTGGATGCGGCGGGGTTGATCAAATATTACCAGGCGCTGGTCAAGCGCTATCCGATCCTCTCGCTCGAGGACGGCATGGCCGAGGACGATCTCGACGGGTGGAAGGCGCTGACCGAGGCGCTCGGCGGCAAGATCCAGCTCGTGGGCGACGATGTCTTCGTCACCAACCCGGTCGCGCATCAAGGACGGCATCGCGCGCGGCATCGCCAATGCCGTGCTGATCAAGCTCAATCAGATCGGCAGCTTGAGCGAGACGCTTGCCGCCGTCGAGATCACGCACAAGGCGGGCTATCGCGCCGTGATCTCGCATCGTTCGGGCGAGACCGAGGATGCGACCATCGCCGATCTCGCGGTCGCCACCAATTGCGGGCAGATCAAGACGGGCTCGCTCTCGCGCTCGGACCGGCTCGCCAAATACAACCAGCTCATCCGCATCGAGGAGGAGCTGGGCCCGACGGCGCGCTATGCGGGGCGCGGCGCATTCCGCTGATCGAAGCGTTCCGTGGCGGAAATCCGCCCGTCCCAGAGATTTTCGAAATATATGTTGACCGAGTCGAATCGAGTGTGATTCGATCCACGCCATGAGCCTCGCGCGCGAGATCCAACGGCGCATTCCCGGCATCGCCGCCCAGGCGGTGCTGGCCTGCCTTTCGATCTATTTCATGTATCACGCCGTCGAGGGCGAGCATGGCATCAATGCCTGGTGGGGCCTCACGCAGAAGATCGATCTGGCGAATGCCAGCCTCAAGGCGCTGACCGACCAGCGCCAGACCCTCGAGGCGCGCGCCGCGCTGTTGCGTCCCAACAGGATCGATCCGGACATGCTGGAGGAGCGGGCGCGTATCCTGCTCAATTTCGGCCGGCCCGACGAGATCGTCATCCGCATGCCCAAGAGCGACGCCCAGCCTTGACGGCTGAGGGCGCGATCGATCAAACAAGATCTCTTTGCCGAAGTTATGGAGGCGCAGGAGCGCTATCGCGAAACCGGCGCCGACGCGATTTTTATTGTTTTAACGCGATTGCAGTTAAATCTATCTTGTGCATTGCGATAACTGGATTTTCGGCCGCGCGCTTCCTTGAATATGTCACGCCTGCGGATTAACAATAGACCGTAACGCTCGAAGGCCCGGCTCGCTGCTCGCGCCGCCGTCTGAGGGAGGCATCATGGCAAGCGTCAAGAACGCGCGCGCGAAGCGGGCGTCTCCCCAGGCCGTCGCGGCCGAGCAGCTGTTGCGCTTCTATCGCAAAATGCTGCTGATCCGCCGTTTCGAGGAGAAGGCGGGCCAGCTCTACGGCATGGGGCTCATCGGCGGCTTCTGCCATCTCTATATCGGCCAGGAAGCCGTGGTGGTGGGCATGCAAGCGGCGCTTTCGCCGGGCGACGCGGTCATCACGAGCTATCGCGACCACGGCCATATGCTGGCCTGCGAGATGGACCCCAAGGGCGTGATGGCCGAGCTCTTGGGCCGGCGCGACGGCTATTCCAAGGGCAAGGGCGGCTCGATGCATATGTTCAGCCGCGAGAAGAATTTCTTCGGCGGCCACGGCATCGTGGGCGCGCAGGTGCCGCTCGGCACCGGGATCGGCTTCGCCTTCCATTATCGCGGCGAGGACAAGGTCTGCCTGACCTATCTCGGCGACGGCGCGGTCAATCAGGGCCAGGTCTACGAATCCTTCAACATGGCCGAGCTCTGGAAGCTGCCCGTCGTCTATGTGATCGAGAACAACAAATACGGCATGGGCACCTCGATCGAGCGCGCCTCCGCCCGCACCGACCTTTACCATCGCGGCCAGGCCTACGGCATTCCCGGCACGCAAGTGGACGGCATGGACGTCGAGGCGGTCTACAAGGCGGGCGTCGAGGCGGTCGCCTTCGCGCGCAGCGGCAAGGGCCCTTATATCCTCGAGATGGTCACCTACCGCTATCGCGGCCATTCCATGTCCGATCCCGCCAAATACCGCACCAAGGAGGAAGTGCAAAAGATGCGGCAGGAGCATGATCCGATCGATCATCTGCGCGGGCGGCTGATCGCCGCGCGGGCGATCGACGAGGAGGCGCTCAAGATCGTCGATCGCGAGGTCAAGGACTTGATCACCGTCGCCGCGGAATTTGCCCAGAACAGCCCCGAGCCCGATCCTTCCGAGCTCTATATCGACGTGCTGGCCGAAGCCTAGATCGGGAAAGGACGCCATGCCGATCCAAGTTCTGATGCCGGCGCTCTCGCCCACCATGACCGAGGGCAAGCTCGCCCGCTGGGTCAAGCATGAGGGCGAGAAGGTGAGCCCGGGCGAGGTTCTGGCGGAGATCGAGACGGACAAGGCGACGATGGAGATCGAGGCGGTGGACGAGGGGACGCTCGGGAAGATTCTCGTGCCGGAAGGTGCCGAGGGCGTCGCGGTCAACACGCCCATAGCGCTCCTGCTCGAGGACGGCGAGAAGGCTGAGGCCGGCGCTGCTCCCGCGGCCGCCGCGCCGAAAGCCCCGCCGCCGAAGCAAGCCGAACAGCCTGAGCGGCGGGAACGCGCGGCGGAATCGCAGCCGCCCGGCGCGCCGCCGGACAGCAAGCCGGCCGCGGCGAAGCCCTCGCCGCCGGGCAGGCTCGAGGCAAGCGCGCCGCCGCCGGCGCCCGAGCCCGAATATGCCGGCCCCACCAAGAAAGGCACCGTGCGCGAAGCCCTGCGCGACGCCATGGCCGAGGAGATGAGGCGCGACCCCGCGGTCTTCCTGATGGGCGAGGAGGTCGCGCAATATCAGGGCGCCTACAAGATCAGCCAAGGCCTGCTCGAGGAGTTCGGCGAGCGGCGCGTGATCGATACGCCGATCACCGAGCAGGGCTTCGCCGGCCTCGGTGTCGGCGCGGGGTTCAACGGCCTGCGGCCCATCGTCGAGTTCATGACCTGGAACTTCGCCATGCAGGCGATCGACCAGATCATCAACTCGGCCGCGAAGACACGCTATATGTCGGGCGGCCAGATGGGCTGCCCGATCGTCTTTCGCGGGCCCAACGGCGCGGCCGCGCGCGTCGGCGCCCAGCATTCGCAATGCTATGCCAGCTGGTATGGCCATGTGCCGGGACTCAAGGTCATAGCGCCCTATTCGGCGGCCGACGCCAAGGGGCTGCTCAAATCCGCCATCCGCGATCCCAATCCGGTCATCTTTCTGGAGAACGAGATTCTCTACGGCTACAGCTTCGAGCTGCCGGACAGCACCGATTTCCTGGTGCCGATCGGGCGCGCCAAGATCGAGCGCTCGGGAACCGACGTCACCATCACCGCCTTCTCCCTCATGGTGCATCGGGCGCTCGAGGCGGCCGAGCTCTTGGCGCAGGAAGGGATAAGTGCAGAGATCATCAACCTGCGCACGATAAGGCCGCTCGACGCGGGCATGATCGTCGCCTCGGTCAAGAAGACCAACCGGCTGGTGTCGGTGGAGGAGGGCTGGCCCTTCGCCGGCATCGGCGCCGAGCTCGCCGCGCTGATGATGGAAGAGGCCTTCGACTGGCTCGACGCGCCGGTGATCCGCGTGACGGGAGTCGACGTGCCTTTGCCCTATGCCGCGAACCTCGAGCGCCTCGCCTTGCCCCATGCCGACAATATCGTCGCGGCGGCGAAGCAGGCGCTCAACCGCGCCTGACCGGTTTTCGCCGGCCCGCCTTGGAGAGGGAAGGGTTATGCCGATCCAGATCCTGATGCCCGCTCTGTCGCCGACCATGACGGAGGGCAAGATCGCCCGCTGGCTCAAGCATGAGGGCGATCAGGTCAAATCCGGCGACGTGATCGCGGAGATCGAGACCGACAAGGCGACCATGGAGGTCGAGGCGGTCGACGAAGGGAAGCTCGGCAAGCTTCTGGTGCCCGAGGGCGCCGAAGGCGTGGCGGTGAATACGCCGATCGCGCTTCTGCTGGGCGAAGGCGAGGATGCCTCGGCGCTTGCCAATGTGAAGCCGCCAGCCAAGCCGGCAGCTCCGCCCGCTGCCGCGCGGCCCGAACAAGCCAAGGCGACCGCCCCGGCGCCTGCCCCAACGCCCGCCAAATCGCCGTCACCCGCTGCCCCGGCCCCTCCGCCAGTGGGCGCCACGCCGACCAAGCCTGCCGCGCCAAGCTCGGTCCAGGGCAACGGCGCCGATCGTATCGCGGTGAGCCCGCTCGCCCGGCGCCTCGCCAAGGAGGCGGGGATCGATCTCGCGCGGCTCTCCGGCAGCGGCCCGCACGGGCGGATCGTGAAGGCCGATATCGACGCGGCCGTCGCGACGGGAGGCGCCGCGCCGCGTGCTTTAGAGAAGCTGCGAGCACCGGCGGCCGAGCCGGGCAAGGCGATCGAGCTGCCGGGCCTACCGCCGTTCACCGAGCTGCCTTTGACCACGATGCGCAAGGTGATCGCGCGCCGCCTGCTGGAGGCGAAGCAGACCCAGCCCCATTTCTATCTCTCAATCGATTGCCGGATCGACAAGCTGCTCGAGCTGCGCAAGGAGCTCAACGACAGCGCGCCGGAGGGCGAGGGCGGCTACAAGCTTTCGGTCAATGATTTCGTGATTCGCGCTTCGGCCTTGGCATTGCGCAAGGTGCCGGCGGCGAACGCCTCGTGGACCGACAGCGCCATCAGGCTCTACAAGCGCGCGGATATCTCGGTCGCCGTCGCCATCCCCAATGGCCTGATCACGCCGGTCATCCACGGCGCCGATCAAAAGGGCCTGGCCGAGATTTCGAACGAGATGCGCGATCTGGCGGCCCGCGCGCGCGACGGCAAGCTCAAGCCCGAGGAATTCCAGGGCGGCACCTTCTCGATCTCGAATCTCGGCATGTATGGCATCCGCGATTTCGCCGCCGTGCTGAACCCGCCGCAAGGCGCCATCCTCGCGGTCGGCGTCGGAGAGGAGCGGCCCGTCGTCAAGGACAAGGCGTTGGCGATCGCGACGGTGATGACCTGTACGCTCTCGGTCGACCATCGCGTCGTCGACGGCGCCATCGGCGCCCAGTTCCTCGCCGCCTTCAAGAAGCTCATCGAGGATCCGATCACCATGCTGCTATAGCCGGCGCATCCGGCGAATCCCGATCGAACGGAGCGGGGCGATGGCGGAGAGCAGTTTCGATCTCGTGGTTCTGGGCGGCGGACCCGGCGGCTATGTCGCCGCCATCCGCGCGGCGCAGCTCGGCCTCAAGACGGCGCTCGTCGAGCGCGAGCATCTCGGCGGCATCTGCCTCAATTGGGGCTGTATCCCGACCAAGGCGCTGCTGCGCAGCTCGGAGGTCTATCATCTGATGCAGCATGCCGGCGATTTCGGCCTGAGCGTGCAAGGCGTCTCCTATGACGCCAAGAAAGTGGTCGAGCGCTCGCGCAAGGTGGCGGCGCAGCTCTCGGCCGGCGTGAAGTTTCTGCTGAAGAAGAACAAGGTGCCGGTGTTCGACGGCCATGGCCGGCTGGCGGGCAAGGGCAAGCTTGCCGTCACCAAGGACGGCAAGCCCGTCGCCGATCTCGCGGCGAAGCACATCATTCTCGCGACGGGCGCGCGGGCGCGCGCCTTGCCGGGGCTCGAGCCCGACGGCAAGCTCGTCTGGACCTACAAGGAGGCGATGATCCCCGAGGCCCTGCCGAAATCGCTCCTCGTGGTCGGCTCGGGCGCCATCGGCATCGAGTTCGCGAGCTTCTATCGCGACATGGGCGCCGAGGTCACCGTTGTCGAGCTGCTGCCGCGCATCCTTCCGGTCGAGGACGAGGAAATTTCGGCCTTCGCGCGCAAATCCTTCGAGAAGCAAGGCATCAAGATCCTGACTTCGGCGAGCGTGACCTCCCTGAAGAAGAACGCGGCAAGCGTCGAGGCGGCGATCGAGGTGAAGGACGGCTCGGGCGCGGCCAAGCGCGTCACTCAGTCCTTCGAGCGGGTGATCCTCGCCGTCGGCATCGTCGGCAATGTCGAGAATATCGGGCTCGAGGGCACCAAGCTGCGCGTCGAGAAGACCCATGTGGTGGTGAATGAATGGCTGGAGACGGGCGAGCCGGGCGTCTACGCCATAGGCGATCTCGTCGGGCCGCCTTGGCTTGCCCATAAGGCGAGCCATGAGGGAGTGATCTGCGTCGAGAAGATCGCCGGCGTCAACGACGTGCATCCGCTCAAGGTCGAGAACGTCCCGGGCTGCACCTATTGCCGGCCGCAGGTGGCGAGCATCGGCCTCACCGAGGCGGCGGCCAAGGCCAAGGGCCACGCGGTCAAGGTGGGGCGCTTTCCCTTCATCGGCAACGGCAAGGCGATCGCGCTGGGCGAGCCCGAGGGCATGGTCAAGACCGTGTTCGACGCCAAGACCGGCGAGCTGTTGGGCGCGCATATGATCGGCGCCGAGGTCACCGAGCTGATCCAGGGCTTCGGCATCGCCAAGACGCTCGAATCGACCGAGGCCGAGCTCATCGAGGCCATTTTCCCGCATCCGACCTTGAGCGAGATGATGCACGAGGCCGTGCTTGACGCTTACGGTCGCGCCATCCATTTCTAAGGCGAGAGGAGTGCAACCGTGATCGACGCTCCGTCGCCGTCCGCGCGGCCACGCCATCCCGAGAAGGCCGGCCGGCCGGACCATCCCATCCAGCGCAAGCCGGAATGGATTCGCGTTAAGGCGCCGGTGAGCCGCGCCTATCACGAGACGCGCGAGCTCATGCGTGCGCTTCACCTCAATACCGTCTGCGAGGAGGCGGCCTGCCCCAATATCGGCGAATGCTGGGCCAAGAAGCATGCGACGATGATGATTCTCGGCAGCGTCTGCACGCGCGCCTGCGCGTTCTGCAACGTGGCGACCGGGCTGCCCGACAGGCTCGATCCGCATGAGCCCGAGCATGTGGCGGAGGCCGTGGCCCGCCTCGGCCTCGAGCATATCGTCATCACCTCGGTCGATCGCGACGACCTTGCGGACGGCGGGGCGGCGCATTTCGCGCGCACCATCCGCGCCGTGCGCGCCGCGACGCCCCGGACCACGATCGAGGTCCTGACCCCCGATTTCCTGCGCAAGCCGGGTGCCGCGGAGATCGTCGTCGAGGCGCGCCCCGACGTCTACAACCATAATCTCGAGACCGTGCCCCGCCTCTACCCCGAAATCCGGCCCGGCGCGCGCTATTTCGCCTCGCTCAAGCTGCTCGACCGCGTGAAGCAGCTCGATCCCTCGATGTTCACCAAGTCGGGCCTCATGGTAGGGCTGGGCGAGAGCTTGCAGGAGGTCCATCAGGTGATGGACGATCTGCGCGCGGCGGAGGTGGATTTCCTCACGATCGGGCAATATCTGCAACCCACGCCCAAGCATGCCGCGATCGTGCGCTTCGTTCCGCCGGGCGAGTTCGAATCGCTCGCCAAGATGGCCTACGGCAAGGGCTTTCTCATGATCGCCGCCTCGCCGCTGACACGCTCCTCCTACCATGCGGGTGAGGATTTCGCGCGGCTGCGCGCGGCGCGCGGCGCTCGTCTCGCGCCGTCCTGAGCGAACGCCGCCCGCGATGCCCACGCACGCCGAGCGGCGGCGCCTGCCTTACGCGGCGGATAAGCTCTTCGAGCTGGTCGCCGACATCGAGCGCTATCCCGAATTCCTGCCATGGTGCAAGGCCGCGCGCATCAAGCGGCGCGAGGGCGACGTGCTTTATGCCGATCTGGTCATCGGCTGGCGCATGATCCGCGAGCGCTTCACCTCGCGCGTGGCTCTCGCGCGCCCGAATCGCATCGATGTCAGCTACCACGAGGGGCCGTTCAAATATCTCAACAACCACTGGCTGTTCGAGCCGCAGGCCGACGGCGGCACCGTGATCGATTTCTACGTCGATTTCGAGTTCCGCTCGCGGATGCTGCAGAAGGTCATAGGAGTGCTTTTCAACGAGGCCGTGCGCCGCATGGTGCAGGCCTTCGAGACGCGCGCGCGGACGCTTTATGGAAGCCCGGCGCCGGGCCTCGCCACGGCGCGGCGCGGCGGCGATGCTTAAGGACTTCGTGGTCTTTTCAATAATGTTGCGCTATTCTTCAATCCATCGTTGGTAGAGCCATAACCCAAAAGCACGAGGAGGCAACGTGAAAAGACTGAAATTGTTGGGGCTGCTCACGGCCGTCTTTGCCTTCGGCCTCGGCACCCAGGCCTGGGCCTTCGACCTCAGCAGCTCGGACGTCGCGGCCGACAGCACGATTCCGCTCAAGAATGTCTATAAGGGCTTCGGTTGCACCGGCGAGAACGTCTCGCCGAACCTCGCCTGGAAGGACGCGCCGGCCGATACCAAGAGCTTCGCGCTCACCGTCTATGATCCCGACGCGCCGACCGGCAGCGGCTGGTGGCATTGGGTCATGTTCAACATTGCGCCGAGCGTGAACTCGCTCGCGACCGGCGCCGGCAATCCGCACGGCAAGAAGCCCCAAAGGCGCAATCCAGAGCATCACCGACTACGGCGTTCCGCCTATGGCGGCCCTTGTCCGCCGCCGGGAGACTCAGCCGCATCACTACATCTTCACGATCTATTCGCTCAAGGTCGACAAGCTGCCGCTCAAGAGGAACGTCTCGGACGCGCTGGTCGGCTACATGATCCATGCCAACATGATCGCCAAGGCGTCCTTCACGGCCACCTACGGCCGCTAGACGCCGCGCACGCGCAACCCTCGCCCGCCGTTCCCGCCTTGGGAAGAGCGGGCGGGGAGGTTGCTCCGATCTCCCTATCCTTGCCCCGTCGCTTGGCCTAGCGCCAAGGCGAGCGCGCGCTCGACCGATGCCAGGCGCACGGCCCGACGCTCCCCAGGAAAGACATGCCGCTCGCAAAGCGTCCGCCCGCCGCGCCGCGCCGCGGCAAGAAAGACGAGCCCCACCGGCTTCGCGGGCGTGCCGCCGCCCGGACCGGCGATGCCGGTCACGGACAAAGCGAGCCCCGCCGCCGCGACGCGCGCCAGCGCCCCCTCCGCCATGGCGCGCGCGACCTGCTCGCTCACGGCGCCCTGCGAGGCGATCAGCGCCGCCGGCACGCCGAGCAGCTCCGTCTTCGATTCGTCGGAATAAGTGACGAAGCCGCGCTCGACGACGTCGGAGCTTCCGGGAATCTCGGTGAGCGTCGCCGCGATGAGCCCGCCGGTGCAGGATTCGACGGTCACGAGACGGATGGCGGCGCCTCGGCAGGCGTCCAGGACCCGCGCGGCCGAGACCAATAATGCTTCAGGCAGCATGAAAAAATCGCCGCGCGAAAATGGCGATGGCGAGGAGGAACAGCGCGTAGACCGCCGCGACCGTGTCGTCGGCCATCACCGCAAACGCGCTGGGTCGCCGGTCGATCGCATTGGCCGGGAAGGGCTTTACGATGTCGCAAATGCGGAACAGGAGAAAGCCCAGCGGCCAATGCCACCAGACGCTCGGGTTCGCCACCACGAGCGCGAGCCACTGCGCCGAGACCTCGTCGATCACCACCTCGCTCGGGTCCTTGCGATCCGTGTGGCGCATATAGAGGAAGGTCGCCCACCAGCCGATGAGGAAGCAGATCGCGGCGGCGACCAGAAGCACGGCGGGCCCCGTCGATGGGCCCGCTATGGTGAGGATCACCCAGGCGAACGGCAATGCCGCGAGCGAGCCCCAGCTGCCGGGCGCCAGCGGGAGCAGGCCGGCGCCGAACCAGGTCGCGAGCAGGGCCGCCGGATGCCACAAGGGGAGCGCGGGCTTGCGCAAGGCGAGGCGCGACGTCATGGGTTAGCCGACCCGCACCGTGGCAACGGCCTGCGCGGCCATGCCTTCGCCGCGCCCGGTGAAGCCGAGCTGGTCCGTCGTGGTCGCTTTCACGCTGACGCGCTCGACCGCGATGCCGAGGATTTCGGCGACCCGGGCGGCCATCGCCGCGCGATGCGGCCCCACTTTCGGTCGCTCGCAGATGATGGTCAGGTCGACATTGACGATCCGACCGCCGCGTTTCGCGACGAGCTCGGCGGCATGGCGCAGGAAGCGCTCGGAGGAAGCGCCGCGCCATCGCGGATCGGAAGGCGGGAAATGGCTGCCGATATCGCCGGCCGCGATGGCGCCGAGCAGCGCGTCGGTCAAGGCATGGAGCCCGACATCGGCATCGGAATGGCCGACCAGGCCGCGATCATGCGCCAACTCGAGGCCGCAAAGCATGATGCCGTGACCGGGACCGAACTGATGCACGTCGAAACCGCTGCCGACGCGGCTTTCGGCCGCCGTCGCGAGGCGCTGCTCGGCGCGGCGCAGGTCCTCCTCCGTCGTCACCTTGAGATTCTCCTCGCTGCCCGGCACCAGCGCCACCGCGATGCCGGCGCGCTCGGCGACGGCGGCGTCGTCGGTGAGAACGAGGCCCGCCGCGGCCCGATGCGCCGCCAGGATCGCCGGAAAGCGGAAGGCCTGCGGCGTCTGGGCGCGCCAGAGCCCGGCACGCTCGACCGTGCCGGCGATGCGACCCTTCTCGCCGCGCTTCAATGTATCGATTACCGGCACCGCCGCGATGGCGCCGGCATGCCCATCGAGCGCGTCGAGCACCCGGTCGATTGTGGCAGCATCGACGAAGGGCCGCGCTGCATCGTGGATGAGCACGCGCGCGGGCGCCAGCGTCGTGAGGCTCTCGAGCCCGAGCCGCGCCGAATCTTGGCGCTCGGCGCCGCCCAGGCAAGGCTCGAGCAGATCGAGGCCGTCGATCGCAAGTTCATAGAGAGCGCGATCGGCGGGATGGATCACCACGCGGACGCGCCCGACGCGCGAGTGGTGGCGGAACGTCTCGACGCTATGACGCAGCATCGGCCTGCCGCCGAGCGGACGATATTGTTTCGGTAACTCGCCGCCGAGCCGCTGGCCCCGCCCGCCGGCAACCACCAAGGCGACGCAGCCGGTCATTCCCTGCCTGTCAATGAGAGCCACACGCGGCGCACCCTATCGCCGCGCGCAAGCCTTGCCAAGCCTGCGTCTCCGCTTGAACGATGCTATAGTGAATTCATGCCGGTCAACCTGCTGCTCAGCATTACTGCCGTCCTCGCGCTCGTGCCCGCGACCCTCGCCACGCTCGGCACAAAGTTCGGCCGAGGACCCGCCTATTGGGCGCTTCTCGCGGTCGCGCTCGCGGGGCCGCTGCTGCGCGCCTTCACGGCCCTCACACCGATCTGGAACACGGGACTCTCGGGGGCGCTTTGGCTCACCATGGCGGTGAGCTTGGCGCTCTTTGCCGTGCTTGCGGCCGTCACGCGCGACGCCTGGCGGCTCACGCCGCTTCTGCTCTGCTATCTCATCCTGCTCGGCATCGCGGCGGCCGTTTGGGAGACGGCGCCCGAACGGCCGCTTCTGCCGGCGCCCGAGGCCTGGCTCGCGATCCATGTGCTGGTCTCGCTGATAACCTACGGGCTTTTGACGATCGCCGCCGTGGCCGGCTTCGCCGTGCTGGTCCAAGAGCGGGCGCTGAAGCGGAAGCAGTCCGGCCCGCTCAATCAAATGCTGCCGGCGATCGCCGCATGCGAAACATTGCAGGCGCGGCTTCTCGCCGCCTCCGAGATCGTCCTCGGCCTGGGACTCGCGACGGGGATGGCGACGGAATATTTCGTGACCGGCCGGCTGCTGGTACTCGACCACAAGACGCTGTTCTCGATTTTGGCGTTTGTTCTCATAGGGCTGCTGCTGTTGGTCGAGGCCAGGACGGGCATCGGCGGCCGGCGCGCGGCGCGCTTTGTTCTTCTGGCCTATTTGCTCCTCACGCTGGCCTATCCGGGGGTCAAATTCGTCACCGACGTGCTGCTCGCCTAGGGATTCCGCGCGGCGATCGGCCGCATCTTCGCTTGGCCGGCAAATTCATTTCGCACTTGCGTCATAAATCCGATTTGGAGCATTATGCTTATTCGGTAGCCATAAGGGGGATATGCCTATATTTTAGGCAGTCAATCGATGACACGCGAGTCCGTTCAGAAGCTTCAATCGCGCGAGCGCGAATTGAGGCGAATACCGAAGACGAGCGGCGCGCTGCCGCCGGCGTTCGACGCGAGCGCGGTATTGAACTCCCTCCCCAACGTCACGCTCGTCATCGGGCCGGCCGGTCATATCCGCTATGCCAATTTGGCGGCGGAGCAGTTCTTCGACACGAGCGCGACGACCCTCCTCGAGCGGCGCCTCGATGAGCTGCTGCCGCCCGACAGTCCGCTGTTCTCGCTCATCGAGCAGGTTCGCACGGGCGCGAACAGCGTCTCGGAATACGGCATAACGCTCTATACGCCGCGCATCGGCGATCATTTCGTCGCCGCCCAGGTGCAGCAGCTGCCCGAGCAGCCCGATTGCGTCGTGGTGTCGCTGCACGAACAGTCGATCGCGCGCAAGATCGATCATCAGCTTACCCACCGCAACGCCGCGCGCTCGGTCACCGCCATGGCCGCGTTGCTGGCCCACGAGGTGAAGAACCCGCTCTCCGGCATTCGTGGCGCGGCCCAACTATTGGAGCAGAGCGCGGCGCCCGAGGATCATGAACTCACCCGCCTCATCTGCGACGAGACGGATCGCATCTGCGCCCTGGTCGACCGCATGGAGGTTTTCGCCGACGGCCGCCCGATCGAGCGCGGACCGGTCAATATCCATGCCGTGCTCGAGCATGTGCGCAAGGTGGCGCAGAACGGCTTCGCGCGCCATGTGCGCTTCATCGAGAACTACGACCCTTCGCTGCCGCCGGTGCAGGGCAACCGCGATCTGCTGATCCAGCTCTTCCTCAACCTGGTCAAGAACGCAGCCGAGGCGGCACCCGAGAAGGGTGCCGAGATCATTCTCTCGACCGCCTATCAGCAGGGCGTCCGGCTCGCCGTGCCCGGCAGCGAAAGCCGCCTGCAGCTTCCCCTTGTGGTGAGCGTGCAGGACAATGGCGAGGGCATCCCCGAGGACTTGCGGCCGCATCTCTTCGATCCCTTCGTGACAACCAAGATCAACGGCAGCGGCCTCGGCCTCGCCCTCGTCGCCAAGATCGTCGGCGATCATGGCGGGATCATCGAGTTCGACAGCGAGCCGCGCCGCACGATTTTCAAGGTGATGCTGCCGATCCGCCGCGAGCAGGAGAGCGCGGCCAGGTCCGGGGAGTGAGCGCATGACCGACGCGACCATTCTCGTCGCCGACGACGACCGCGCCATCCGCACCGTGCTGAATCAGGCGCTTGGCCGGCTGGGCTACAATGTGCGAACCGCCGGCAACGCCGCCACGCTGTGGCGCTGGGTTTCGGACGGCGAGGGCGATCTCGTCATCACCGATGTGCTGATGCCCGACGAGAACGGGCTCGATCTCATCCCGCGCATCAAGAAGATCAGGCCCGATCTGCGCATCATCGTGATGAGCGCGCAAAACAACCTGCTCACCGCGGTGAAGGCGACCGAGCGCGGCGCCTACGAATACCTCCCCAAGCCTTTCGACCTGCGCGAGCTCATCGGGGCGGTGGAGCGCGCCCTCACCGCGCGGCCTGCGACTGAGCAATCGCCGCCGCTCGAGTCGGAGGAGCAGCTTCCGCTCATCGGACGCTCGCCCGCGATGCAGGAGATCTATCGCGTGCTCGCGCGCCTCATGGGCACCGATCTCACCGTGATGATCACCGGCGAATCCGGCACGGGCAAGGAGCTCATCGCCCATGCGCTGCACGACTACGGCAAGCGGCGCAGCGGACCCTTCATCGCCATCAACATGGCCGCGATCCCGCGCGAGCTTATCGAAAGCGAGCTCTTCGGCCACGAGAAGGGCGCCTTCACCGGCGCCGCCATGCGCTATGCCGGACGCTTCGAGCAGGCCCATGGCGGCACCCTCTTTCTCGACGAGATCGGCGACATGCCGCTCGAGGCGCAGACGCGTCTCCTGCGCGTCCTTCAGGAGGGCGAGTACACGACGGTCGGCGGCCGCACGCCGATCCGCGCCGACGTGCGCATCATCGCGGCGACGCACCGCGATCTCCGGCAATATATCCGCCAGGGCCTGTTCCGCGAGGATCTGTTCTATCGCCTCAATGTCGTGCCGATCCGTCTGCCGCCTTTGCGCGAGCGCAGCGAGGACATCCCCGCGCTTGTGCGTCATTTCCTCACGCAAATATCGGCGCAAGGCCTGTTGCCCAAGACCATCGACCAGGCGGCCATGGAGCGGCTGCGGCAATATCGCTGGCCGGGCAACGTCCGCGAGCTGGAGAACCTGATCCGGCGCCTGGCCGCCCTTTACACCCAGGACGTGATCGGCGTCGATGTGGTCGAGCAGGAGCTCGCCGATGTCAGTCAGCCCGCGGGCGAGGCCGAGTTGCCCGAGGACGATTCCCTCGGCGCCTCGGTCGAGCGCCATCTCAAGGAATATTTCGCCGCCCACAAGGACGGACTGCCGGCTGCCGGGCTCTACGACCGCATTCTGCGCGAGCTGGAGCGGCCGCTGCTTTCTCTCACGCTGGGCGCCACGCGCGGCAATCAGATCAAGGCGGCGCGCCTCCTCGGCCTCAATCGCAACACTCTGCGCAAGAAGATACGCGAATTGGACATACAGGTCGTACGCGGCGTAAAATGAGTCCGCGGAAGAGGCGCGCGACGCCGGCCGGGCTCGGGCGGGCGTCACGGCGCGGGAGGCTGCCGTGGATAAAGACGCAGGATGACGGTCGAAATAACCGACCATAAGACGAGCAGTATCGTGCGACGATGGGGGGACTGGGCCACGCGGAGCCGCTTGGGCCGGGTGCTCGCCATCTCGCTCGCCGCCGCCGCCGCGCTCGCCGGCAGCGCAACCTATGCCGCGCTCACCAAATCGCTGCCGATCGAGACGGGCCCCGGCGTGGTCGTCGTCCTGCTCTATATCGACCTGGTGCTCCTGCTGCTGCTGGCGGCGGTGGTGGCCTGGCGGATCACGCAAGTCTGGATCGAGCGGCGGCGCGGCTCGGCCGGCTCGCGCCTCCATATCAGGCTGGTCGGGCTTTTCAGCCTGGTGGCGGTGACGCCGACCATCATCGTCGCCGTATTCTCGGCCTTCTTCCTCAATTTCGGCATGCAATCCTGGTTCAGCGACAAGGTGAGTACGGCGATCAAGGAATTGGTCGCGGTGGCCACCTCCTATCTCGACGAGCATGTGCGCACGATCGAGGCGGACGCGCTGACGCTCAGCCAGCGCATGCAACCCTGGCTGCCGCTGCTGGTCGGCGGCGACCCCGCGAAGATCGCGCAGTTCGAGCGCCTCCTCAACGAGGAGGCCATGCAGATCTCCCTGCCCGAGGCCGTCGTCTTCGACAGCAGCTTCCGCGTGTTGGCCAGCACGGGCCTCAGCTTCGCGATGCAACGCTCGGCCATTCCGGCCCAGGCGGTCGAGAAGGCGCGCAAGGGCGGCGTCGCGCTGCTGCGCAGCGAATCCGACGACCGCGTGCGCGCCATCGTGCGATTGGACACGATCGGCGATATGCTGCCGGACACCTATCTTTTCGTAGGACGTTTCGTCGAGCCGGGCGTCTTGCAGCATGTCGAGCGCGCCCAGGCCGCCCTCGCCGAATATCGGCAGCTCGAGGTGGCGCGCTCCGACATCGAGATCACCTTCGTCCTTATATTCGTCGTGGTGGCGCTGCTGCTGCTGCTCGCCGCCGTGTGGGTCGGGCTCTATTTCGCGACGCAGCTCGTGCGGCCGATCTCGACGCTGATCGGCGCGGCCGAGCGGGTGCGCGCGGGCGATCTCACGGCGCGCGTGCCGGAGGAAGAGGCGAAGGCCGACGAGATCGGCTCGTTGAGCCGCGCCTTCAACCGCATGACCGGACAGCTCGAGGAGCAGCGTCGCGAGCTGATCGAGGCGAACCGCCAGGTCGATGCGCGACGCCGCTTCACGGAGGCCGTTTTGGCGGGTGTGTCGGCGGGCGTCATCGGTCTCGACGAGCGTGGCCGGGTCAATCTGCCCAACCGCTCGGCCTGCCAGCTTCTCGCCGCCACCGCGGAAAGCATGATCGGACAGCCCCTCGAGGAGGCGGTGCCGGAGATGGCCGGGCTTTTGCGCGACGCGCGGCGGCGGCCGGCGCGGCTCGTCGAAGCCGAGGTCAAGATCCAGCGCCGGGGCCGTACCCGCACGCTCCTCGTGCGCATCGCGGCCGACCGCGCCAACCGCGAAGTCAAGGGCTTCGTCGTCACGTTCGACGATATTTCCGATCTGCTCGCTGCGCAGCGGAGCGCGGCCTGGGGCGACGTGGCGCGGCGCATCGCGCACGAGATCAAGAATCCGCTGACGCCCATCCAACTCTCGGCGGAGCGGCTCAAGCGCAAATATCTCAAGGAGATTTCGAGCGACCCCGAAACCTTTCTCACCTGCACCGATACCATCGTGCGCCAGGTGGACGATATCGGCCGCATGGTCGACGAGTTCTCGGCCTTCGCGCGGATGCCGGCACCCGTGCTCAAGGAGGAAAACCTCGTGGAGCTCTGCCGGCGCGCGCTTTTCCTTCAGCGCGACGGAAATCCCGATATCCACTATTCGCTCGAGCTGCCGCCGGGACCGGTGCGTTTTCGTTGCGACGCCCGGCAGATCAGCCAGGCGCTCATCAATCTCTTGCAGAACGCCGCCGATTCCATTTACGGTCTTGAGGCCAAGGCAGGCGTCAAGCCGCGGAGCGGCGAAATAGTGCTGCGAATCGTGCAGGGCTCGGGACAGATCGCCATAGAGGTCGAGGACAATGGCAGGGGATTGCCGCTGGAGAATCGCGATCGCCTCACTGAGCCTTACGTCACGACGCGCGAGAAGGGCACCGGGCTCGGCCTCGCCATCGTCAAGAAAATCATGGAGGATCATCACAGCGACCTGATCCTGGAGGATCGCGAAGGCTGTGGCGCGCGGGTCAGGCTCGTCTTCACCTTGCCCGAGTTGGCGGTCGCGGACGAGGACGCAACTTCGGGAAGCATGTCGTCAATCGCGTCGGAGACGGTAGCCCATGGCTCATGACATTCTCATCGTGGACGACGAGGCCGACATCCGGCTTCTCATCGCCCATATCCTCAAGGACGAAGGCTACGACACGCGCGAGGCGGAAAACAGCACCGAGGCGCTGGCGGCGGTCAAGACACGCCGGCCGAGCCTCGTCATCCTCGATATCTGGCTGCAGGGCAGCGAGCTCGACGGCCTTGCGCTGCTCGACGTGATCCGCGAGCACAATCCGAACGTGCCGGTCGTCATGATCAGCGGCCACGGGACGATCGAGACGGCAGTCAGCGCCATCAAGCGCGGCGCCTACGACTTCATCGAGAAGCCCTTCAAGACCGACCGCCTCCTCCTCATGATCGAGCGCGCGATCGAGGCCGCGCGGCTCAGGCGCGAGAACGAGGAGTTGCGCATCCGCGCGGGCGGCGAGCTCGAGCTCATCGGCATTTCATCGGCGACCAACCAGCTTCGCCAGGCCGTCGAGAAGGTGGCGCCGACCGGGAGCCGCGTGCTCATCACCGGGCCGGCCGGCTCGGGCAAGGAGGTGCTCGCGCGCCTCATCCATACGCGCTCGCGGCGCGCCTCGGGCCCCTTCGTCGTGCTCAATTGCGCGACCATGCGGCCCGAGAACCTCGAGGTCGAGCTGTTTGGCCAGGAGGCCAACGGTCCGCGCGGCGGCGTCGCCAAGGTCGGCACGCTCGAGCTGTCGCATAACGGCACGCTGCTGCTCGACGAGGTGGCGGATATGCCGATGGAGACGCAAGGCAAGATCGTGCGCGCCTTGCAGGAGCAGACCTTCGAGCGCGTCGGCGGCAATACGCGAGTCAAGGTCGACGTCCGCGTGCTTGCCTCCACGGGGCGCGATCTGCAGGCCGAGAGCGCGGCGGGCCGCTTCCGCGAGGATCTCTATTATCGTCTCAATGTCGTGCCGGTGCGCGTGGCGCCCTTGCGCGAGCGGCGCGAGGACATTCCGGCGCTCGCGCGCTCCTTTATGCAGCGTTGCGCGAATGCCTCGGGCCTGTTCGAGCGCCCGATCGGCGACGACGCCATGGCGGCGCTGCAGGCCTATGACTGGCCGGGCAACGTGCGGCAGCTGCGCAACGTCGTCGAATGGCTCCTCATCATGGCGCCCGGCGACCCGCGCACGCCGATCCGCGCCGGCATGCTGCCGCCCGAGATCGGCGCCATTGCGCCGCCCGTGCTGCGTTGGGACAGCGCGGGGGAGATCATGGGCTTGCCTTTGCGCGACGCGCGCGAGCTTTTCGAGCGGCAATATCTGTTCGCCCAGGTGACCCGCTTCGGCGGCAACATCTCGCGTACCGCCAGCTTCATCGGCATGGAGCGCTCCGCCCTGCATCGCAAGCTGAAATCCCTGGGCGTCCACGCCAGCGACAAGGGCCAGGCGTTCGACGCCTAATGCCGTGACCCGCTACGCTTATGTCAACGGACGCTACGTTCCGCATGGCGAGGCCGCGGTCCATGTCGAGGACCGCGGCTACCAGTTCGCGGACGGCGTCTACGAGGTCATCGCGGTCCGCAACGGCAGGCTGATCGACGAGAAGCCGCATTTCACGCGCCTCGACCGCTCGCTCCGCGAGCTGAGGATCGCGCCGGCCATGTCGGACGCAGCCTTGCGGCTCGTCATGCGCGAGGTCGTCCGCCGCAATCATATCCGCGACGGCAGCCTCTATCTCCAGATGACGCGCGGCGTGGCGCCGCGCGACCACGGCTTCCCGGCGCGGGGCGAGACCTCGATCGTGCTGACGGCGCGCCGCGTCAAGCCGCAATCGCCCGTCCTCGTCGAGCGAGGCGTCGCCGTCATCACCATTCCCGACACCCGCTGGAGCCGCTGCGACATCAAATCCGTCTCGTTGCTGCCCAACGTGCTGGGCAAGCAGGAGGCGCGAGAGGCGGGCGCATACGAGGCTTGGCTCGTCGATCGCGAGGGCCATGTGACCGAGGGCACATCGTCGAATGCCTGGATCGTCTCGCGCGAGGGTCATCTCCTGACCCGAAGATTGGGCGCGGCCATCCTCTCCGGCGTGACTCGGCTCTCGCTCATCGAGCTCGCGCGCCGGAAGGGGCTCGTCTTCAAGGAGCGCTCCTTCACCGTGGCCGAGGCCAAGGCGGCGCGCGAGGCCTTTCTCACCAGCACGACTTCCCTGGTTCTCGCCGTGACGCGGATCGACGGCAAGAAGATCGCCGACGGCAAGCCCGGCAAGATGGCGCGCGCGCTGCGCCAGATCTATCTCGACTATGCCGACGGCGAAGGCGCAAGTCCATGACGCCGAAGCGGCCCGCCGAGGCGGTCGTCCCTGCGGTGCGGCTCCGGCGTCCGCGCGCCTTGCTCTTCGATTGGGACAGCACGCTCGTCGACAATTGGCGCAGCATCGAGCATGCGGTCAATGCGACGATGCGCGCCATGGGCAAGCCGGCTTGGACGGAGGAGGAGACGCGGCGGCGGGTGCGGGAATTCGCTGCGCGACGCCTTTCCCCTCATGTTCGGCGAGCGTTGGCAGGAGGCGCGGCAAGTCTTCTACGAGGCGTTCCAAGAGAAGCATCTCGAGCATCTGACCGCGCTGCCCGGTGCGGAGGAGACGCTGGCCGCGCTCGCGGCCGACGGTTTCTATCTCGGTGTCGTCAGCAACAAGCAAGGTGCGCTGCTCCGCAAGGAGGTCGCGCATCTCGGCTGGACGCGGCATTTCCACCGCCTGATCGGAGCGGGCGATGCCGAGCGCGACAAGCCGGATCCCGCCGCGGTCACGCTGGCGCTCGAGGGCAGCGGCATCGGCGCGGGCCGGGAGGTTTGGCTCGTGGGAGATACGGCCCTCGACATGCGTTGCGCGCTCGCGGCCGGCTGCGTGCCCATCCTCATGATGGGTCACGGCCGCGCCAGCGACGATTTCAGCGCTTGCGCGCCGGAATGCGAAGTTGCCGATTGCGCCGCGCTCGCCGCCCTTGTCCGGGGGCTATCAGGGACCATATAGGTTAAAGTGCCGGGCGCCGCCTGGGCATCGGTGAAATAGCGCAAACAAAAAGAGGGGAACGATCCATGTCCTCCGAAAAATCGCAAAACTTGCAGGATGTGTTCCTAAATCATATCCGCAAGAACAAGACACCGGTTACAATATTCCTTGTCAATGGCGTGAAGTTGCAGGGAATTGTTACTTGGTTCGATAACTTCTCTGTATTGCTGAGACGCGACCATCACTCCCAGCTCGTCTATAAGCACGCGATCTCGACTGTGATGCCCACCGGTCCCATCGCGTTGTTCGAGCAGGACAAGGAGGCGGTCGAGGCATGAATTGACCGCTTCCGTTCGTCGCAGCAGCGCGCATCCGCCGTCGAGGCGGCGAAAGGCGAGCGACAGCCAACGCGCGCTCGTGCTCCATCCGGCGTTGAAAGACGCGCGCGGCAATGGCCGCGCGCCCGAGGCGCGGCTCGCCGAGGCCGTCGGGCTGGCCGAGGCGATCGCCCTCGAGGTCGTCCATGCCGAAGTGGTGCGCCTCGCCGAGCAGCGCTCGGCGGGCTTGTTCGGCTCCGGAACGGTCGAGCGGCTCGGCGAGCTGGTGGCGGCGCTCGAGATCGGCGTCGTAGTCGTCGACGGCGCCTTGAGCCCGGTGCAGCAGCGCAATCTCGAGCGCGCCTGGAAATGCAAGGTCATCGATCGCACCGCCCTCATTCTGGAAATCTTCGGCGCCCGCGCCCGAACCCGCGAGGGGCGGCTGCAGGTCGAGCTCGCCCATCTCACCTATCAGCGCAGCCGGCTGGTGCGGAGCTGGACGCATCTCGAGCGCCAGCGGGGCGGCTTCGGCTTCCTCGGCGGCCCGGGCGAGAGCCAGATCGAGATCGACCGCCGGCTGATCGACGACCGCATCATGAGGCTCAAGCGTGAGCTCGCCGGCGTCACGCGCACCCGCGCGCTCCATCGCAACGCGCGCCGCCGCGTGCCCTATCCGGTCGTGGCGCTGGTCGGCTACACCAACGCGGGCAAGTCCACTTTGTTCAACCGCCTGACCAGCTCCCGCCAATTCGCCGAGAACATGCTGTTCGCCACGCTCGATCCCACCATGCGTTCGCTTTCGCTGCCCTCGGGACGCGAGATCATCCTCTCCGATACCGTCGGTTTCATCTCCGACTTGCCGACGCAGCTGGTGGCGGCCTTCCGCGCGACCCTCGAGGAGGTGCGCGAGGCCGACGCCATCGTCCATGTCCGCGACATCGCCCATCCGGAGACCGAGGCGCAGCGCGAGGACGTGCACAAGGTGCTGCGCGAGCTTGGCCTCGCCGACGCGGTGGAGGACGGGCTCATCGAATTGCTCAACAAGATCGATCTGCTGGACGCCGAAAGCCGTGCTGCGTTGCGCGAGCTGCTGAAGCGCAGCAACTGCATCCTGGTTCCCGCCTCCGCGGTCAGCGGGGAGGGCTGCGACGCGCTGCTCGAGGCGCTCGACGAGCGGCTTGCGCTCGGACGCGATGTCGTCGATCTCGATATCGAGCTGGCCGACGGTGCGACGATCGCCTGGCTCTATCGCCGCGGCGAGGTGTTGAGCCGCCATGACGACGATCACCACGCCCATCTCCGCGTGCGCATGGATCCGGCCGATCTCGCGCGCTTGGAGCATCAGCGCGGCTTGCGTCCCTCTTGAGCGCCGCGTCGCTTCGCGCCTGTCGCGACGCGGCTCAGGCGGCGAGCCGCGTCGGCGGCGCCATGAATTCAGGTCCGACCGGATCGCGAACGCAATCTGAGACGATGCTGTCGATCTTCGCCAACGCGGCGGCATCGAGCTTCCAGCCCATGACCTCGCCGACCGGATCGAGCTGATCGGACCGCCTTGCACCCCACAGGGCGATGCTGAGCGGTTGCCGATCGAGCACCCAACGGACCGCCAGCTGCAGCACGCTCTTGCCGTAATTCTCGCGCGCGAACGCGTCGAGCCGCTCGACAGCATGGAGATATTGCTGGAAGCGCGGCGCCCGAAACTTGGGATCGGTGCGGCGCAGGTCGTCGCCAGTGAAGTTGGTATCGGCCTTCATGCGGCCGCTCAACAGACCGCGGCATAACGAGCCGTAGGCGAGCGTCGCTATGTTGTTGTCGCGGCAATAGGGCAGGACGTCCTTCTCCGCTTCGCGTTCGAACAGATTGTGCGGCGGCTGAACGGTATGCAACGGTGCGACGGCGCGGAAGGCATCCATCTGCGGCGTGGTGAAATTGCTGACGCCGATCGCCCGGATCTTGCCTGCCCGGTGCAGCTCCGCGAGGGTTTGGGCCGTTTCCTCAATAGGCGTGTTCGGGTCCGGCCAATGCACCTGATAAATGTCGATCACATCGGTGCGCAGCCGGCGAAGGGAATCCTCGATTTCCTTCTGGATCCGCGCCTTGCTGCCGTTCCGGAAGGGCCGGTTGTCGCGCCAATCGAGCCCGACTTTTGTGGCGATGAGGACCTTCTGCCGGCGGCCGCTCTCCGCCAGCGCCAGGCCGATGATCTCCTCCGCGTGGCCGAATCCGTAGACCGGCGCGGTATCGATAATGTTTATGCCGCGATCAACGGCGCCGTGGATCGCGCGGATCGATTCCCGGTCGTCCTTTCCGCCCCACATCCAGCCGCCGATCGCCCAAGTCCCGAGCGCGATCCGCGTGGGAGCGAGCTCCGTGCCGGGAATGGTAATCGTTTCAAGCGCGATATGGGGCATTGTTCGATCCTCGTAATGTTGAACAAGAGGGGAGGTCGGCGACCTCGTCCAACTTTTGATATAAGCCCTAACTTCTTGACGGCCAGTGGGCGCCGCGTCGCTTCGCTACCGCAACTCGACGCGCCCGCAAAATGCCCAGATGTTGCAATCAAGGCGTCCTTGAACTCGTGGCATGATAGCCCATGTCCGGTGCAAGGGTGAGCGTCGCGGCGGCACGCAATTCGACGAAGGCGCGCTTACGGTCGTGACAGCGACGCCTGAGCAGAGTGAGAGCAGAGGAGGATTCATCGATGCATACCAGCCGGGAGATTTGGCGGACCGCGGAAACGCTCGTGGACCAAGCCGGGCGGGCCGCACCCGACTATGCATCGCGCTGGGCGCGCACTTTGTTGGATGCGGGCGAGGTGGAGAGCCGCGCCGACTGGATGCGCGTGATGGTCGCCTGCAAGGTGCTGCTTGCCGAGAAGGAGGCCGGACGCGCCTGGCGCGCTTGATCGAATTCAAGCGCCGATCGAACGGCGAAATCGCAAATCGGATTAGGTCAGCTTTCGCCCGAGCAGCCGCTCCAGGATTCGCAGCGGCGCGCGTTGCTGATCCTGCATGGCGTCCACGGGCAAAAGGAAGGTCTGCTCGAAGATATGCTGCCCGGCGAGAGCCGCGTGGAGCACCCTATCGGTGAAGACGAGCCATGTCGCGCCGGCGGGGAGATCGACGCGGCCCTGCGGTGCCGTGCGCTGATAGTCGGAATCGAGCTTGACCAAGTCATGCAGCTGGAGCATGGCGCCGTCATAGGCCGTGCGGCGGCCCTTGGTGATGCCGAGCCGCTGCAGCAGCCATCCGGCACCGGGCAGCGGCCGCCTGACCCGCGGCGCGAAGCGCGGGGCGAAATCCTCGAAGGGCTCGCCGACGTTCCAGACGCGAGGCTGACCCAGGGGATTGACGTTGCAGAAGATGCGGAGAATGCGCCGGCCTTGCACGGGCTGCGAGGGGAAGGCGTCGATATGCAGGCGGCGGTCGTCCTTGCGCAGATTCTGCGGTCGGTCCTCGACCTCGCAAGGTCGGAAGCTGGTGCGCGCCAGCTCGAGCCGCGGGGCGTAGCGGGGCAGCAGCCCGCGCACGAGCGATTGGCTCCGCTCGGCGAAGCGCGCGATCATGGCGTTGAGCGACTTGCGCGCCCGGCCCTCGAGCCGCGTGCCCCCGCCGCGACCGCTTTTCGGATCGTAGCTCACGTTCTTCGCGCGTCCGTCGGAGATCGCCGGATCGAGAAAAGCGCGCTCGCTTTCTTCGAGCGCGAAAGTGAGGCGGGGCAAAAGCAACACCGCGCCTGCCTCGAGCGCCTCGAGGGCCCTTCGCTCGATCCCGGCATCGCCGGCAGCGGCCCAGCGATCATGCTCGATCGACTCCAGCATACTCATCCTCGTTCGGCGAATTGACGTCGCGCATTCTATCGTCGCGCGCGGGAGATTTCGACGGCCACGCTTTCGCAGCCTGAAAGCGGTCAGGAGGCCGGTCCGGAATCGCCTGGCGCAAGGCAGGATTGCAGAATCGGCCGGCAGATGGCGGCTGCCTCGGGCGCATTTTGCGGCGGCGTAGTCCGGTAGGTGACCGCCTCGACCCGGTCGCGGCGCAGGACGACCGTGGCCTCGCAGGCCACGTCGTGGGCAGGTTGGCCCACCGCGAGCGAGCCTACCAGGGGGAGCGTCGGCAAATCCGCGAGCGCCGTCCCGCCGATCTTGAGTTGCGTCCGGTAGACGAGATATTCGACGTCGTCGAGGCTCGAGCTGGCCGCCGCCGGGCCGGCGCAATCGGCAAGCCGCGCCTTGCTCATGCCATAGAGGGCGGTCGTCGGGTCGAGCCGCGCGGGCGGCGGGCTCGAGGCGCAGCCCTGCAGCATCGGCACCATGCCGATGGCGATGGCCAGGCTCCCTGCCCAGGCGCGTCTCATCGCTGCGCTCCCATCTGCCCGCATATGGGCGATGATATCGCGGCCGCCCGGGGTTGGACAAATTGGTCCTGGCAAGATCCCACCCGCGCAAGCCACACTCCTGGAAATCGAATTGGGTCCCCCATGCCTCTATTGAGTTCGTTGGCGCCGGCAGACCGGACCGTCGGCCTGGGCATCGCCAACATGGTCACTTCCGTCACGCTTTTCTCCGCCGCGGGTGCGCTGGTGAAATGGTCGGCCGCCACATATCCGGTGATCGAGGTCGTTTTCTTCCGCAACATCTTCGCGCTTCTGCCGACCGCCTTGCTGATCTGGATGAATGGCGGCATTTTGCTGCTGCGCACCCGCTATCCCGCCTCGCATCTCTATCGCGGGGCGGCGGGCCTCACCGCCATGACCTTGATCTTCTATGCCTTGAGCGTCCTGCTGCTGGCCGATGCCACGGCCCTGTCCTTCGCCAGCCCCCTCTTCATGACGGCGCTCTCGGTTCCGCTTCTCGGCGAGCGAGTGGGGGCTTATCGCTGGTCGGCGGTCCTGCTCGGCTTCCTTGGCATCGTGATCATCACCCGCCCCGGCCACGACGTCTTCACGGCCGGCGCGCTCGCGGCGTTGGGCAGCGCGCTCACCTACGCGCTCGCCGTCATCAGCGTGCGGCAGATGAGCCGCACCGAGCATCCCATCACCATCGCGGCCTATTTCGCGCTGGTCTGCACGGCGGCAAGCGGCCTGGCATTGCCGTTTTTCTGGCGCACTCCCGGGCCGGTCGATTTCGCGATCCTGGCCTTGATCGGCGTGACGAGCGGGCTCGCGCAATATTTCCAGACCCAGGCCTTCCGGCGGGCGCCCGTCGCGGTGGCCGGGATCTTCAACTATCTCGGCATCCTCTTCGCGGGGATATTCGGCTATCTCGTATGGCACGAAGTGCCGAGCATCCATGTGCTGGCCGGCAGCGCCGTCGTCGTCGCTTGCGGGCTCTTCATCCTCTATCGCGAGACGCGGCGGCGGCGGCCGGCCTGAGGGCCGCCTCGGCCTAACGCGCGTCGCTATGGTAGCGCCGGTAGGCGCTGTAGTAGTTCTCGCCCGAGGCGCCGAACTCGAGCTGCGCATGCTTGCGCACATCGACTTGCGTCAGGATCACGCCGCCGAATTTGGCATCGGCCTCGTAAAGCCGCCGCAATCCCGCGAAGACGATGTCGCGCGGCGTGGTGCGCCAGCGCACGAGATAGAGCGTATCGTCCGCCAGCCGCTGCAGGACCAGGGAATCCGAGACGGGCAGGACGGGCGGCGAATCCAGCACGATGAGATCGTAGACCCGCCGCAGCACGGCGATGAGCTGGCGCATCGCCGGGCTCGTCAGCATGTCGCTGGCGTCGCCCGGATTCCTGCCCGCCATGATGTAATGCGCGCCCGAGCGAGGGTCGATCCGCACCAGATCCGGGATCGCGGCCGTGCCGAGGAAGAAGTCACCCAGACCCGGGCCCTCGCTCGCGCCGATCGCCTCGGCGAGCGCCGGGCGCAGCACGTCGCATTCGACCAGGATGCATTTCTGCCCGGCCTTCGCCGCGCTCGTGGCGATGGCGAGGGCGGTCGACGTCTTGCCCTCGCCGGGAATCGAGGAGGTCAGCATGATGACGCGGGGCTGCTTGGTGCCGTGGCTCAAGAGGAGGCTCGTGCGCAAGGCGCGGATCGCCTCGCCATATGTGGAGTTCGGCTCCTCCAAGGCACGGTGATGAGGCGAGCGGTTGCCCTTGAGCGAGCGCGGCAGGAACGGCACGAGACCCAGGCCCAGGAGCCCGCTCGCGCGCTCGAGCTCGCCAAGGGTCCGGAAGCCGCGGTCGAAATATTCGGCGATGGCCGCGACCAGCAAATGCGATCACGAGCGAGAAGACGAAGGCCGCGCCGATAAGCAGCGCGCGGCGCGGGTAATAGGGCTCGGTCGGCACGGTCGCCTGGGAGATCGGGCGGGCGAGGGGGGTGTCGTCCTGCTTCGCCGTGTCCGTCGGGGCGCTCTTCGGCGCCAGCAGCGTCTGATAGAGCTCACGGTCGGCCTTGAGCTCGCTCTCGACCGAGGCGTGCGTGCCCTGCAGGTTCGCCTGGTCCTTGAGCAGGCCCTCGATGCGTCGGGCATCCTGATTGAGCCGCTTCTCGCGCGCCTTGGCCGCCTGGAGCGCGCTCGACAAGCCATCCGTTGCGCGCCTGATCTCGGCGGCGACCCTGGCATGGAGGGTTGCGAGATTCGCGGTCGCGTCCTTCACCTTCGGGTGGGAGTCGCGATATTGCGTCTTCAGATCGGCGAGGTCGTGCTGCTGCTTGACCTCCTGCTCGCGCAAGCTCACCAGCGCCGGATCATTGAGCAGACCGACGTCCGCGTCGCCGAGACTCGACGCGTTCACCAGGCGCTGCGCCTTGTCGAAACGCGACTGCGCGTCGGCGACGTCCGACTGCGCCTGGACGATCTGCTCGCTGAGCTGCGCGAGCTGCTGCTGGTAGAAAAGCGCGCCGCCTGGCGGCAGCGCCGCGCTGGCGCGGTCGAGGTCCTCGAGGCGCTTTTGCTCGACCGCGATCTTGTCGCCGAGCTCCTTGATGCGGGCATCGGGCGTCTGGGCGGGCGTCTCGCTCGGCAGCTTCGGCTGCATGGGCAGCAAGGCCTGCTGCGCGAGATAGAGCTGGATGGTGGCATTCACGGCAGTGGCCGCGAGCCGCGGATCGGGCGAGGAATAGCGTAGGATGATGACGTTCGATCGATCGCTCGGCAGCACGGAGAGCCCGGCGAGATAGGCATTGATGACGGCGTCGTTGTTCACCGCTCCCGTGCCCGGCTTCGAGCCGAGACCGATCTTGGCGAGGATGTCCTTGAGCGGCGCGAATAGGCTCTCGATCAGGCTCGACGACCCCGCGCTTGCCGCATCGGCGAAAAGCGGGTTGGCCGCCAGATTGAGGCGCTTGACGACCTCGGCGGCGATGGCTTCCGAGCCGATCACGGCGGCTTCGGTCGTATTGACGTCGCTACCTGCCGGCCCGGCGCGATCGCGCTGAACGACAAGCGTCGCCTCGGCCCGGTAGAGCGGGGTCAGGCTGAACACCACCGCCGCGGCAAGGCCGGTGATCGCGACGACCATCGCCGCCATGAGGATGCGGTGACGGCGCAGCATGCGGAGGAGCTTGCGCCGGCTGAATGCGCCAGCGGGCTCCTGGCGCCGCCATTCCGGCTCGGCTGCCGCCGTGGCAGCAGAGACCTCGACGGCGGCCGGGTCCTCGAGCGGCGGTTCGGACTTCGGCTGCCGGTAAATTGCTCATGCTGTCATGACCCTAAGACGCTAATTCCGGGCTATGTATCGCCGGATTCCGGCAACATTGCGATAGAGCATGTCAAAAAAGCCTTAACCATGGAATATTATTGCTCTGCGGAGGGTTTCATCGGATGAGGAGCCGGGATCCGCCGGGACGCTCAAATCTTCGTGACGTACCCCGCCGCGAGGCATCGAGCGTCTCGAGTCGGCGCGTATAATCCCGGCAAGGAGCGGTTTGCACCGCCCGGCTCGACGGATCTAGGTCCGCCGCGCCGACCGGCGGCAGCGACGAAGGGAGAGCATAGCATGACGAGCGGAACGAAATTCGGCCTTGCGGCCGTCACCGCGGTCTGGCTCGCGGCGTCGTCGGGCGCCTGGGCGATGATGGACCGGGAGAGCGGGACGACGGGCGACGCGGACTTCACCGCCGCCGCCATGGCGATCGACGCGCATAAATACGAGCAGGCGATCCCGCTGCTGCAAAAGGTCGTCGCGCGCGACCCCAAGAACGCCGACGCCTGGAACGGCCTCGGCTTCGCCAACCGCAAGCTCGGCAAATATGCCGACGCGCTCGGCTTCTACGAGAAGGCGCTGGCGATCAATCCCGAGCATCTCGGGGCGAACGAATATCTCGGCGAGCTCTACCTTCTCACCGGCGACATGCCGAAGGCGCAGGAGCGGCTCGCCAGGCTCGACAAGCTCTGCCCCTTCGGCTGCCAGGAATATCGCGACCTCAAGGCCGCGATCGCCGCCAAGAAGGGAAGCTGAGCGCCGGCTCGAGCCCGCCGACATAGGTCTTTTACGTTCGAGCCGGCGCCGCGGCGGCCCTCGGCGGGTTCTGCGCCCCGAGGGAGGCGGCCTCCGGCAGCGTAAGCGCGTCCTCGATCACCAGGATGGCAAGCGGCTCCTGCCGGCCGCGCACGGCGATCTCATGCCGCGGATAGGCCTCGGGCGCGAGGCCCGCTCTCTGCGCCACTCTTTCCGAGATGACGAGCTGCGCCCGATAGTCCTTGGTCATGGCCTCGAGCCGGCTGGCGGTATTGACGGCGTCGCCGATCGCGGTCAGCGTCGTCGCGCGGGCATAGCCCATCTCGCCGACGATCGCGGGGCCGACATGGATGCCGATCCCGATGCGCAAGGGTTCGCGCAGCTCGTGGGCGAGGGCATAGTTGAGCTCGACGAGCTGCTGAGCCATCGCGCGCGCGGCCGCCAAGGCCTGGCGGCATCCCGCCTCCGGACCCTCGTCGATGCCGAATAGCGCCATCACGCCGTCGCCGATGAATTTATCGACCCTGCCGCCGGCTTGTTCGATGGCCAAGCCCATGGCGCTGAAATAGCGGTTGAGCACGAACACCACGTCATAGGGCAGGCGGCGCTCGGCGAAACGCGTGAAGGCGCGCAGATCGGCGAAGAGTATGGCGATCATGAGCTCCTCGCCTGCCGCGTGGCGCGTTTTGCCGCCCGCGTCGCGCGCGGTGGCGGAAGGCGGCAGCAGCGGCGTCATGTCGATCGTGCCGCGCGGTCGAAGCTGGCAGGCGAGCCGCACATTGGCCGGCGCGCCGATGCGGTGCAGCAGGCGTTGCTCATCCTCGCTCGCCGGCGGCTGATTCTCGAGCCCGGCGCTGACGCGCACGCGGCAGGTCGAGCAACGCCCGCGCCCGCCGCAGACCGAGGCATGCGGGATGCCGGCGGCGCGGCTGATCTCGAGCAGGGTCGCGCCGGGCGGCGCCTCGACGACGCGGCCGCCGGGATAGCTCACGCGCACGAGGCCGCGACGGCGTTCGAGTGCCGCCCTTACCCAACGCGCCAGAAGCACGCCCAAGAGCGCCGCGGCGAAAAGCGCGAGAAAGCGATATTCGAGCCGGTAGATCAGCGCCGCCTCGGCCGCCGTCGGCAGATGAAGCCGGATGAGTTCGGCGCGAAAGGCGGTCGGGTCTTGCGCGATCGCCACGGTTTCCTGCCCCGCCTTGGCGGCGCCGAGCAAGGCCAGGATCGGCACCAGCAGCGCCACGGCGTAAAAATAGGGCAAGGCGCGGGGATACCAGGGCCTGATCCGCAGCCAGAAATGCAGGCCGATGCAGCCATGCAGCCAAGCCACGATCAAGGCCACGGACTGCCGCAGCCCCTCCAGCGGCGCGAGCTTCCAAAGAACGAAATCGACGTAGAAATAATGATCCTGCAGGCCGAACAGAGCGGCAGCCAGGCGCGTGCCGAGGTTATGCTCCACGAGCAAGGGCGGGATGGCGAGCCCGAGCAGGAGCTGGGCAGCCTCCCAAGGCGGCATGCGCAGCGAGCGGCGCCGATAGAGCGCGCGGAAGGCGAGCCCGACATGGATGACGAGCGAGCCGTAGAGCGCCGCGCTGCCGATGGGATTGCGCCAAAACAGAATGAAGCCGTCGCGTCCCGCCTCTTGCGCTTGGAGCGAGACGACCCCCAAGGCGGCGTTCACGAGATGCGTCAGCACATAGGCGAAGAGAATGAGCCCCGTCGCGCTGCGCAGGCGCTTCGCCACGGCATCCGGATTGAGCCGCGCCCCAAGCCGCGGCGCGAGGCTGTCGATTGCGACGGCCATCCTCCACTCCTCGCGAGACGCGCCTCGTCTCGAATCTTGCTCCGCCCAAGCCTATCACATTACGCGGGCAGGCCCGCTTCGGACGCATGAGAGGGGCCCATGCTAAGGTCTCGCCACGGCATGGCGGCCGCCTATCGGGACGGTCCTTGCACGAGGGAAGCGATGATCGGAAGCGTGCTTTGGGCTGTCGCCGCCGCCTATGTCGCGATCCTCGCGATGCTCTATTTATTCCAGCGTCGACTCGTGTTCGCGAGCGCACGTCAGCCCATCGGCGACCCGGCCGAATCCGAGGCGCCGGAGATGCGGCCCGTGCATTACCGCACGGCGGACGGAATCGCGCTAAAGGCCTGGTACGCGCCGGCGAACGACGGACCCACCATCGTCTATTTCCACGGCAATGCCGGCACCTTGGCGGACCGCGCGTTCAAGGCGCGTTTCCTGCTCGATCGCGGCTACGGCATGCTGCTCACGAGCTATCGCGGCTATAGCGGCAATCCCGGCTGGCCCAGCGAGGAGGGAGTCTACGCCGACGCCCGCGCCGCGCTCGATCATCTCGCGAGCCTCGGCGTGCCGCCCGCCTCGACGGTTCTTTACGGCGAATTGCTCGGCACGGGCGTGGCCGTGCAGATGGCGCTCGAGCGTGCGGCAATGGCGCTCATCGTCGAGGCGCCCTACACCTCGCTTCCCGATATCGCGGCCCATCAATATTGGTGGACGCCGGCGCGCTGGGTGCTGCGCGACCGCTTCGATTTCGATGGCCAAGATCGGCCGGGTGAAAATGCCGATCCTGATGCTTCACGGCGAGCGCGACGGCACCATCCCGATCGCGTTCGGCCGGCGCCTTTTTGCGGCGGCGCCGGAGCCCAAGGAGTTCCTTGGCTTCCCCCTCGGCGAGCATGAGGGGCTCTTCGAGCTGGGGGCCGGCGAGACGATCGACGATTTCCTCAAGAGGCTGCAGCCTAGCCGCTGACGCCGTCCACAGCGAGGCGGTCCCTCCGATGCGGCGCGTCGGGCTCAGACTTGCGCGCGCAGGCGGGCGAGCTTGTCGGGCGAATCGATGTCGATGAGCACCCCCTCGTCGCCCATCTCGACCTCGCACACGGCCTCGGCATATTGGCCGATCAGATGGCGCGCCCCTACGTCGCCGCGCACCCGCGACATCTCGGCGAAGAAACGGCGGCCGAACAGCACGGGATTGCCGCGCTTGCCGTTGAAGGTCGGCACGCAAATGGCGCGGCCCTCGAGCGGGTTGAAGGCGGCGATCAGCCGGTCGAGGTGGCTCGGCTTGATTCGCGGCATGTCCCCGAGCATGACGAGCGCGCCGTCGACGTCCTCGGCCAGCGCCGCGATGCCGCGGCGCAGCGAGCTCGCCAAGCCCTCGGCGAAATCCGGATTATGCACGAAAGCGAGCTTGCGCCCGGCGAGCGCCGCTTCGATCTTCGCTGCCTCATGGCCCGTCACCACGAGCACGGGCGAGGCCTTGGATGCGAGCACAATGTCCGCCACGCGCGCGACCATGGGCGCGCCGTCTATCTCGGCCACGAGCTTGTTCAGGTTCTTGCCCATGCGGCGCGACAATCCGGCGGCGAGGATGAGAGCGGCGATACGCGGCTCGCGCGCCGGGGAGGGCGAGGGGCCTTTGGTCGCCTCGGCGCGCGGCAGGCCGCGTGTCTCGATCTCGGCGAGCAGGCCGCCGGCGCCGAGCCGAGCCAGGTCCGCCCGCTCGACCGGCAGGTCGGCCAGCAGGCGCTGAAGCACCCAATCGAAGCCGTTGAACTTGGGCGAGCGGGCGCAGCCCGGCAGCCCCACCGCCGGGACGCCGTCGGCGAAACGGCCCAGCAGCAGAAGATTGCCCGGATCGACCGGCATCCCGAAATGCTCGACCGCGCCGCCCGCCTCGACGATCCCGGCGGGAATCACGTCGCGGCGATCGATGATGGCGGAGGCGCCGGCGATCAGCACGAGATCGCAACCTTGCGCGCGGAGCCGGGCGATGCCGTCGGCCACCTTCGCCGGGTCATGCTCGCAACGCAGCTCGGCGACGAGGCGGCTGCCGAAGGCCTCGCAGCGCGCGGCGATCGTTCCGCGGCCCTTGTCGAGTACGCTCTCCTTGGTGCCGGGCAGGCGGGTCTGCAGCAGGCCGACGCGCTTGGCCTTGAACGGCACCACGGAGATGAGCGGCCCGCCCTCGCGCGCGATGGCGACGCAGCGCTCGACGACCGCCGCCCGCACGGCGAAGGGAATGACCTTGACCGTCGCCACCATCTGGCGCGGCTCGACGGGCTCGTATGGCGCCACCGTCGCGATGGTGAGCGCCTCGTCCACGAGGTTGAAGCGGTCGATCCGCGAGCGGTCGATCGCGGCGAGACCGCGCGTCTCGGCGAAGAGATTGCAGCGGCCGGTGAAGGCGGGGCTGGCCGTCAAATGCGGTCCCATGGCGGCTGCGGCCACGGCCGCGGCGCCATCGTTCTCGCTCAGATCGCCCGGCTCGATGCGGGCGGCGGTCACGCTTGAATAGCCCGCGGCCCGCAGCTTGCCCAGATCGTCGGGCGAGAGAACGCGTCCCTTCTTGAAGGCCATGCCATTGATCTTGAGCGCATGGGCCAAGAGCGCCCCCTCGGCCTCATCGAGCGGGATGGCGCCGAATTTCACGCCGCCTCCCGGGCCGCTTGCTTGGCGTGACGCTCCTGCGTGATCTGCGCCAGAATGGCGATGGCGATCTCGGCAGGCGAGCGCCCGCCCAGCGCGAGCCCGATCGGGCCATGGATGCGCGCGAGCTCGGCCTCCGAAAATCCGCTTGCGCGCAGGCGTTCCAGCCGGCGCGCATGGGTCCGCTTGCTCCCCAGCGCGCCGATATAGAAGGCATCCGAGCGCAGCGCCGCCTCGAGCGCCGGATCGTCGATCTTGGGGTCGTGCGTAAGGGTCGCAATCGCGGTGCGCCGATCGGGCTTCATCCGTTTCAAGGCGTCGTCGGGCCAGTCATGGGTGAGCTCGACGCCGGGAAAGCGCTGGCTGGTGGCGAAGGCGCGCCTAGGGTCGATCACCGTGACGGCGAAGCCGGCGAGGGCCGCCATCGGCACGAGCGGCTGGGCGATATGGACGGCGCCCACCACCGCCAAGCGCAATGGCGGGTTGAAGACCTGGGCGAAAATCTGCCGCCCCTCCAGCTCGAGCGGCCCGCTCGCGTCCTCGGCGAGCGACCGGCGAAGGGCCGAGAGCGCGCCCGCGCCGAGCGCAAGATCGCCCATGGCATCCTCATGGGTGAGGAGAAGCTGCGCGCCGCTCTTGAGATCGGTCGCGAGCGCCGCCGGCCGCTTCTCGGCGCGCACGCGGTTGAGCGTCTCGATGATCTCGCGTTTCATTCCACGCGCTCGACATAAATCTTGATCTTGCCGCCGCAGGCGAGGCCGACTTCCCAGGCCTGCTCGTCGCTGACGCCGAAATCGAGCAAACGCGGCTTGCCGTCCTTGATCACCTCCATCGCCTCGCCGACCACGGCGCCCTCGATGCAGCCGCCGGAGACGGAGCCCTCCATGGCGCCGTTCTCGTCGACCGCGAGCTGGCTGCCAACGGGCCGCGGCGACGAGCCCCAAGTGGCGACGACGGTCGCGAGCGCGACCTTGCGCCCCGCGACGCGCCAATGCTGCGCGATGTCGAGGATATCGCCCTGCGGATCGAGCGGGATCATGCCTTTCCTCCCAGCCAGCGCGAGACGCCTTCCTGGCGCCGGGCGCCTTCCTTGCCGATGGCCTCGGCGAGCTGCTCCAGGCTTTCGAGATTATGCACGCTGCGGAAATCGTCAACATGCGGCAGGATGGCCTTCATGCCGAGCGATTTGGGCTCGAAACCCTCGTAGCGCAACAGCGGATTGAGCCAGATCAGGCGGCGGCAGGATTTATGCAGCCGCTCCATCTCCTCGGTCAGACCCTCGCCGCCTTCGCGGTCGAGCCCGTCCGAGATGAAGAGCACCACGGCACCCTGGCCCAGCACGCGGCGCGACCAGACATGGTTGAAGCTCCTGAGCGAGGCGCCGATGCGCGTGCCGCCGGACCAGTCCTCGACTGCCCCCGCCACGCGGTCGAGCGCGAGATCGATATCGCGCTGGCGCAGATGGCGGGTGATGTTGGTGAGCCGGGTGCCGAAGAGAAAGGTATGCACCCGGTCGCGGTCGTTGGTGAGGGCATGCATGAAATGGAGCAGCATGCGCGAATAGCGGCTCATCGAGCCGGAGATGTCGCAAAGAACGACGAGCGGCGGATGACGCTCGCGCCGGCTGCGGCGGCGCAGGACGATATTGTGGCCGCCGCCGCGCAGCGAGCTGCGCAAGGTCGCCCGCATGTCGATGCGGCGGCCGCTGGCGTCGGGACGGAAGCGGCGGGTCGGCACCGCCATGATGGGCAGCCGCAGCCGCGCGATCGCCGCCTTGGCGCGCCTGATCTCGTCGGCCGACATTTGCTCGAAATCGGACTTCTGCAGGATGTCGCGGTCGGAATAGGTCATGGCGGCGTCGGCCACGATCTCGGGCTCGGGCGGCTCCTCCTCGCCTTGTCCGCGGCCCGGGTCTTGGCCGGCGAGCGCCTCCATGAGGCGGCGGCTCATGGGCTCCTTGCCGGGATCGTCCTCGGGCAGTTTGATAGTCGGCAGCAGGAGCGCCATCATGCGCTGGAGCAGCTTCGGATTGCGCCAGAACACATGGAAAGCCTGGTCGAAGATCGGCCGCTGCTCGCGCCGGTTGACGAAGACCGCATGCAAGGTCCAGTAGAAATCCTCGCGGTTCCCGATGCCGACGGCGCGCACGGCCTCGACGGCGTCGATCACCTTGCCGGGGCCGACGGGGAGCCCCGCGGCGCGCAGCACGCGCCCGAAATGCATCAGATTGGCGACGAGCTTGCCCTCGAGGGGCTGAGGGCGACCGCTCATGCCTGCTGGCGTTTCGCCGCCTGGCTCGCGGCGATGGCCAGCTCGCTCTGGATCTCGGCGAGGATGGCGGCCGCCTCGCTGCCCTGGATCTTGGCGATGTCGTCCTGGTATTTGAGCAGCACGCCGAGCGTGTTGTCGACGGACTGGCGGTCGAGCTGGACGACGTCGAGCTGGGTCAGGGCATGCGCCCAATCGATCGTCTCCGCGATGCCGGGAAGCTTGAACAGGTCGCGCTTGCGCAAGGCCTGCACGAAGCTCACCACCTGGCGCGACAGCTCGATATCCGCGCCTGGAGCCTTGAGCCGCAAGATCTCGAGCTCGCGCGCGGCGTCCGGGTAGTCGATCCAGTAGTAGAAGCAGCGCCGCTTGAGCGCGTCGTGGATTTCGCGCGTGCGGTTGGAGGTGATCACCACGATGGGGGGCTCGGGCGCCTTGATGGTGCCGAGCTCGGGGATGGTGATCTGGAAGTCCGACAGCACCTCGAGCAGATAGGCCTCGAAAGGCTCGTCGGCGCGGTCGAGCTCGTCGATCAGAAGCACCGGCGCGCCGCCCTTGCCGGGCTCGAGCGCCTGCAGAAGCGGCCGCTTGATGAGGAAGCGCTCGGAGAAGATGTCCTTTCCCAGGCTCGCCCGGTCATGCTGGCCCGCGGCCTCGGCAAGCCTGATCTCGATCATCTGCTGCGCATAGTTCCATTCATAGACGGCCGAGGCCGCGTCGAGGCCCTCATAGCATTGCAGCCGAACGAGGCGACGGCCCAGCGTCTCGGCCATCACCTTGCCGATCTCGGTCTTGCCCACCCCCGCCTCGCCTTCGAGGAAGAGCGGCCGGCCGAGCTTGAG
Source organism: uncultured Pseudomonadota bacterium (assembly GCA_963842155.1). Lineage (GTDB taxonomy): Bacteria > Pseudomonadota > Alphaproteobacteria > JACZXZ01 > JACZXZ01 > CAWJFP01. Next base: position 164,810 of record CAWJFP010000040.1, on the reverse strand, counting down.
GGCGAGGAAGACGGCGGTCGCAAGACTGCGGTCGGCGACATAGCCGCCGCGCTCGAGCAGCGCTTGCGCCGCCTCGACCGAATTTGGAAGGCTCATCTATCGTTCTTCATTCGAGGGAAGGGCCATGAATAAAATGGGCGGAAAGTCGTCCGCCCGCAAGCCCTCCGCCGCGATTGCCGGGAGGGCAGCGCCGGCTCAGCCCGCCGCCGCGACGGCGCGCTGGGCAATCACGCCCACCAGATGCGCACGATAATCGGCGCCGGCATGAATGTCCGAATTGAGCCCCGTCGCCGGCACCGTCAGGCCGTCGAGCGCCTTGGGCGCGAAATTCCTGCTCAGCGCCTCCTCGAAGGCCTTGACGCGAAAGGCGAAGGGCCCGGCGCCGGTCACCGCGACGCGCACGCCCCCGGCCGTCTTGGCGACGAACACGCCGACGATGGCGTAGCGCGAGGCGGGGTTGCGGAACTTCTCGTAGCCCGCCCTCTCGGGGATCGGAAAGCTCACCGAGGTGATGATCTCGCCCGGCTCGAGCGCCGTCTCGAAGAGGCCCTTGAATAAATCACCGCCCGCGATCTTGCGCTTGTTGGTTGCGACGGTGGCGTCGAGGGCTAGGACGGCCGCCGGATAATCCGCCGCCGGGTCGGCGTTGGCGATCGAGCCGCCGATCGTGCCGCGATTGCGCACGGCGGGATCGCCGATGATCGAGGCGAGATAAGCCAGGGCGGGGATTGCCTTCTTGACCTCGGCCGAGTTCGCCACGTCGCTGTGGAGCGTCGTTGCCCCGATCACGATGTTGTTGCCCTCGCGCTTGATCCCCTTGAGCTCGGCCAACCCGCCGAGGTCGATCAGGTCGGAGGGGCGGGCGAGGCGCTGCTTCAAGGTGGGGATGAGGGTCATGCCGCCGGCCATGAGTTCTCGCGTCGGCGCTGGCGCCGAGAAGCTTGGCCGCCTCGGCAAGCGAGCTCGGGCGGTGATAGTTGAATTCGTACATCGCTCGCTCCTCCTACTCGGCGGCCTGCGGCATTTTCGCCGCTCGGATGGCGCGCCAGACGCGCTCGGGCGTGGCCGGCATGTCGAGGGTCTTCACGCCCAGCGGGCGCAACGCATTCAGGATCGCCGTCATGATGCATGCCGGCGCGCCGATCGCGCCCGCCTCGCCGCAGCCCTTCACGCCCAACGGATTATGCGTGCATTCCGTCACGCTCGTTTCGACCTTGAAGAAGGGCAGGTCGGTCGCGCGCGGCATGGCATAGTCCATGAAGGAGCCGGACAGCAGCTGACCGTTCGAATCATAGACGCAGCCCTCGAGGACGGCTTGCCCGATGCCCTGGGCCAGCCCGCCATGGACCTGTCCCGCGACGATCATGGGATTGATGATGCGCCCGAAATCGTCCGCCGCCGTGAAGTTCTCGATCGTCACCTTGCCGGTCTCCGGATCGACTTCCACCTCGCTAATATAGGTGCCGGCCGGATAGGTGAAGTTGAGCGGGTCGTAGAAGGCCTGCTCCTCCAACCCGGGCTCGAGGCCGGCCGGGTAGTTATGCGGGATGTAGGCCGTGAGGGCGATCTCGCCGAAGGCCTTTTTCTTGTCGGTGCCGGCGACGCGGAACTCCCCTTTCGAGAACTCGATATCGGCCTCCGAGGCCTCGAGCAGGTGGGCCGCGATCTTCTTGCCCTTGGCGATGACCTTCTCCATCGCCCGATGGATGGCGGAGCCGCCGACCGCGAGCGAGCGCGAGCCGTAGGTGCCCATTCCGAAGGGCATCTTGTCGGTGTCGCCATGGACGATCTCGATACCATCGATGCCGACGCCGAGGGTTTCGGAGACGAGCTGGGCAAAGGTCGTCTCGTGACCCTGCCCGTGCGAGTGCGAGCCGGTGAGCACGGTCACCGAGCCCGTCGGATGCACACGCACCACCGCGGATTCGTAAAGCCCCGCCCGCGCGCCGAGCGCGCCCGCGACCGCCGAGGGGGCCACGCCGCAAGCCTCGATATAGTTGATGATGCCGAGGCCGCGCAGCTTGCCGCGCTTCTTCGATTCCTCGCGCCGCTTGGCGAAGCCGGCGTAGTCCGCCGCCTTGAGGCATTGGTCGAGCGTCGCATGGTAGTTGCCGATGTCGTATTGGACGGCGACCGGTGTCTGGTAGGGGAACCTGTCGGCGGGGATGTAATTCCGCCGCCTGAGGTCGACCGGGTCGATGCCGCTGATATGAGCCGCCTCGTCGACCAGCCGCTCGAGCACATAAGTCGCCTCGGGCCGCCCCGCGCCGCGATAGGCATCGACGGGCACGGTGTTGGTGAAGACCGCGCGCACGTTCGCGTAGATCGCCGGAGTGGTGTAGCAGCCGGCAAGCAGCGTGGCGTGGAGAAAAGTCGGCACAGCGGGCGCGAAGGTCGAGAGATAGGCGCCCATGTTCGCCACGGTCGCGACCTTGAGCGCGAGAAATTTGCCCTCGCCGTCGAGCGCGAGCTCGGCATGGGTGACATGGTCCCGGCCATGCGCGTCGCTGATGAAGGATTCGGAGCGGTCGGCCGTCCATTTGATCGGCCGTGGCACCTTCTTGGACGCCCAGGTCAGAATCGCCTCTTCGGCGTAATGGAAGATCTTGGTGCCGAAACCGCCGCCCACGTCGGGTGCCACGATGCGCAGCTTGTGCTCGGGAATCCCGAGCACGAAAGCGCCCATCAGGAGACGGATGACATGCGGGTTCTGCGTCGTGTCGTAGAGCGTATACTGGCCCGAGATCGGATCATATTCGGCGACGGCCGCGCGCGGCTCGATGGGGTTGGCCACGAGCCGGTTGTTGACGAGATCGACCTTGGCAATCCATTTCGCCTTCTGGAATCCGGCATCGACCGCCGCCTTGTCGCCGATCTCCCAATCGTAGCAGGTGTTGTTGGCGGCCTGCTCGAAGATCTGCGGCCCGCCGGGCCTGAAAGCGTCCTTCAGCGAGACGACGGCGGCCAACGGCTCGTAATCGACCTCGACCAGCTCGGCCGCATCCTTCGCCTGATCGCGCGTGTCGGCGATCACCAGGGCGACCTGGTCGCCGACATAGCGGACGCGATCGACCGCCAGCGGCGGATGCGGCGGCTCGACCATGGGCGATCCGTCCTTGTTATGGACGAGCCAGCCGCAGGGAAGTCCGCCCACCTTGTCGGCGGCCATGTCGGCGCCCGTGAAAATCGCTACCACGCCCGGCGCCTCGGCGGCCTTCGTTATGTCGATCGATTTGATCTTCGCATGGGCGTGCGGCGAGCGAAGGATATAAGCATAGGCCTGGTTGGGACGGTTGATGTCGTCCGTATAGCGCCCCCGGCCCGTGAGGAAACGGCCATCCTCCTTGCGCCGGACCGCGGCGCCGATCCCGGTCTCGGACATGTCACTTTCCTCCCATGGCGGCGGCTCCCGCCTGGATCGCTTTCACGATGTTGTGGTAGCCCGTGCAGCGGCAGATATTGCCCTCGAGCCATTCGCGCACCTCGCGCTCGCTCGGCTTGGGATTGTGCTTCACCAGGTCGACGGCGCTCAGCACCATGCCCGGCGTGCAGAAGCCGCATTGCAGCCCGTGATTCTCGCGGAAGGCTTCCTGCATGGGATGCAGCTTGTCGTCCTTCGCCAGCCCCTCGATGGTGGTGACTTGCGCGCCTTGCGCCTGGACCGCTAGCAGCGTGCAGCTTTTCACCGAGCGGCCGTCGACGATCACGACGCAGGCGCCGCATTGACTGGTATCGCAGCCGACATGCGTGCCCGTCAGGCCCAGTTTCTCGCGCAGCAATTGAACCAGCAAAGTGCGCGCCTCGACCGTTGCCGAAGCAGCCTTGCCGTTCACCGTCAAAGATACAGTGACAGCCATAGCCCCTCCCGAAGCTGCGATTTTTGTGCGGCCCTGCAAGCAGGGGCGCTCCTTGGCGGTCAGTGTAGGAACGTCGCCCATAGGCCGTCAAGCCGACCGGCCACGAAGTGTCGCCCTGCGATAGCTGTGAGGTCTTTTGCCGCGGCGGCCGGCGTCAGCGCACGAAAATCAGCAGAAGAACGATCACGATGACGACAACAGCGCCGATCCAGACGGTCGCCGGCAGGCCCTTGGTTGCCATGGCCGGTTTCGGCGCCGCCGGCGCCATGGGCCCCTCTGCCGTCGCCTCCGGCGCCGCGGGCGCTACGAGCCGCGCGAAGCCGCCGAAGAAATCGTCGGACAGCTTCTTGGCCGTCCCCTCGATAAGGCGCGAGCCGATCTGCGCGAGCTTGCCGCCGACATTGGCGGTCGCCTTGTAGCGAAGAATCGTCACATTGGCGTCCACCGCCTCGAGCGTGACTTCCGCGCCGCCCTTGGCGAACCCCGCCGCGCCGCCCTTCCCTTCGCCCGATATCTTGTAGCCCTTGGGAGGATCGAGATCGGAGAGCGTCACTTGGCCGGCAAAGCTGGCCTTTACCGGCCCGACCCGCATCACGACCTTGGCGGCGAAGCTGGTCGGCGAGGTCTTTTCGAGCGATTCGCAGCCCGGAATGCATTGCTTGAGCACTTCGGGATCGTTGAGCGCCTCCCAAACCTTCTCGCGCGGCGCCGCGATGCGATACTCGCCCGTGATTTCCATTTTTGCCGTCCCTTTTTTATTGGCCCGCGCAACGAGGCGCGACCCTAGCCCGCGACGCGGATCTCGGCAAGGCGAGCGGTGGCGTGGGACGGCGAGAATTCAAGGCGCGAGGCGAGGGTGGGCGAGAGAGAGCAGGAAGCGGCATTCGGCCTTGGAAATGACCGGGGCCACAAATCAATCACATCGGAACCCGATTTTTTAAGCAACGAGTCGCGCGACATTTTTATGATGTTCCAATATTAACAGATTGTTATCTCGCGACGATTTGCCATGCGCGCACCAGTGCGCTTATTGACTTCGCGTGTTTTCACACATACCATATTTTTCAACCGCTCCGCCGGGGAGAGATGGAGAATAACGATGTCGAAGTGTGACGAGATTTCCACGAAGTCGCTGGTTGCCGCTACGTCTTCCGCGCTCCTGCCGCGTTCCGCGCGAGCGATCGTGCCGGTGGCTATCGCCGCCTTTCTCGCCGCTCCCGCCGCGCAGGCCAATACCGGCGATCAATCTTCGCTCGCGGATCGGATCGCCGCCGCCAAGCAAATGCTCATCAAGGCCGCTCAGCCGGGCGCCGGCGCTCTCAACATGGCGCAATGGCTCAATATCGGCGTTCCCGCGCCGTGGGGCAATTGGAACAACTGGCACAATTGGCATAACTGGGGCAACGGCATGTGGCTGAATCTCTAATTCGGCTACAGCGGCTTCCTCGTCCTATTTGCTTAGGCGCGGTCGAGCGCGGCGAGCAGTCTCGGCGCCGGCCGATCCATGGCGGCGTGGCGCTTTATTTTGCGCGAGCGAAAGGTTAAGGTCGGCCGAATAAGATTGGCTTGGGGGGTGGCGTGGCATGGGAAAACGCCGTTTCGTCGTCGAGTTGATCAAGCCGTCGCATTACGACAATGACGGCTATGTCATCCAGTGGCTGAAGTCCTGGATCCCTTCCAACTCGCTCGCCTGCGTTTACGGCATCGCGCAGGACGCCGCGGCACGTGAAGTGCTCGGACCCGACGTGGCGCTCGAGCTCAACGCCTACGACGAATGCCACACGGTCATCCCGATCAAGCCTATCATTCGGCGCATCAAGAAGGCCGATGGCGGCCTGGTTTGCCTCATCGGCGTGCAGTCGAACCAGTTCCCGCGGGCGGTTGACATCGCCGCGCAGTTCCGCGCCGCCGGCATTCAGGTCGCCATCGGCGGCTTCCACGTCTCGGGCTGCATGTCGATGCTGCCCGAGCTGCCCCCCGACATCGCCGCCGCGCGCGACATGGGCGTAACATTGTTCGCGGGCGAGGCGGAGGGGCGCTTCGACAGGCTCTTCGCCGATGCCTATGCCGGCCGGATGGAACCGATCTACAACTACCTGAACGATCTTCCGGGCCTGCAGCAGCAGGTGACGCCCTTCCTGCCGAAGGAGATCGTCCGCCGCTACGCCGCGACCTTCGGCGCCTTCGACGCGGGGCGCGGCTGCCCATTCCAATGCAGCTTCTGCACCATCATCAACGTGCAGGGCCGCAAGTCGCGCTGGCGCGACGCCGACGACGTCGAGCGGCTGGTGCGCGCCAATATCGCCCAAGGCGTCTTCCGCTTCTTCATCACCGACGATAATTTCGCGCGCAACCGCAACTGGGAGCCGATTCTCGACCGGCTAATCGAGATGCGCGAGAAGGAGGGGCTGAGCCTCAGGTTCCTCATCCAGGTCGATACGCTCTGCCACCGCATCCCCAACTTCATCGAGAAGGTGGCGCGCGCCGGCTGCACGCATGTCTATATCGGGCTAGAGAATATCAATCCCGACAATCTCCTGGCGGCGAACAAGCGGCAGAACCGCGTGCATGAATATCGTCAGATGTTTCTCGAATGGCGCAAGCACAAGATCATCACCTATGCCGGTTACATCCTGGGTTTCCCGAACGACACGCCCGAGCGGCTGGCGCGCGACATCAAGACCGTGCAGGAGGAACTCCCCGTCGACATTCTCGAATTCCTCATTCTCACGCCGCTGCCGGGCTCGGCCGACCACCAGGCGCTCTACAAGAAAGGGGTCTGGATGGACCCCGACATGAACAAGTACGATCTCGAGCACGTCACCGCCCACCACCAGACGATGAGCGACGCGGAGTGGTATGGCATCTACCGCAAGGCCTACGATCTCTATTATTCGCCGGAGCATATCGAGCGCATGTTCCGCCGCGCCAAGGCCTCGGGGATCAAGCCGGTGAAGCTGGTCAACAACGTCATGGAATTCTATTTCACCTTCGTGCTGGAAGGCCTGCACCCGCTGCAAGGCGGCTTCTTCCGCCGCAAGCTGCGCAGTCAACGCCGCCCGGGTCTGCCGCGCGAGAACCCGCTCTTGTTCTATCCGCGTCGGGTCTGGGAGACCGTCGAGACCCACGTCAAGCTGATCTCCTGCTACCTCTACCTGCATCGTATCCGCAAGAAGGTCGAGCGCGACGCGCGGCTTTATGCCGACAGCGCATTGATTCCCGTCGCGGTCGAGACACCGCCCGCCGAGCACGACGATGCCATGATCGGCGAAGAGGTCGCCGCCTGACGCCGCAGCGCCCGATGCGCGCGGCCTAGGCATAATGCTCGAATGCCCGGTTTTATTTGGCGAAACGAATGAGGCCTTCGACCATCGACCTGCTCGTGCTGCAGCCGACGCCGTTCTGCAATCTCGACTGCAAATATTGCTATCTTCCCGACCGCGATTCCAAGGCGCGCATCACGACCGATATCGTGCGCGCGGCCGTTTCGAAGGCGCTGCGCTTCAATGCCGGTCATCCTCTGCCCATCGTCTGGCATGCGGGCGAGCCGACCGCCCTCCCCATCAGGCTCTATGAGGAGCTTTTCGCCGTCATCGAGTCGGTGCGCCGGCCCGAAGACAAGATCTTCTACGCCATTCAGACCAACGCCACCTTGATCGACGCCGCATGGTGCGATTTCTTCAAGCGCCATAACGTGCGCGTCGGCGTCAGCGTCGACGGGCCGAAGCCGCTCAACGACAAATACCGCGTCACGCGAAGCGGCGGCTCGAGCTTCGAGAAAACCGTGGCCGGCATGCGTCGGCTGACCGAGGCCGGCATCCCTTTCCACGTCATCACCGTGCTCACCAAGGAATCGCTGGGCATGGCGCGGGAGCTGTTCGATTTCTACCTCGAGCATGGCATCAGCCGCGTCGGCTTCAATATCGAGGAGATCGAGGGCGGCAACAAAAGCTCGACGCTCGACTACGGCGAGGTGGCGGCCGAATTCAAGCTGTTCCTCAAGCAGATGATATCGCTCAACGAGCTCGCGCAGCGCAGATTGAGCCTGCGCGAGGTGGACAACGGGCTCGCGCGCATCCGCCATTTCGGCGAGGAAGTGGACAGCGACGAGCTGCGGCCGCTCTCCATCTTCGGCGTCGATGCCAAGGGGCTTTGCTACACCTTCTCGCCCGAGCTCATGGGCGTGCGTGCCGAGGCTTACGGCGATTTCGTCATCGGCAATATCCTCGAGGACGAGATCGAGGACATGGTCAAGTCGGCGCTCTTCCAGGCGGTCAACGGCGAGATCGAGCGTGGAATCGAGCGCTGCAAGGCCGAATGCGCCTATTTCGGCGTCTGCGGCGGCGGCGCGCCGGCCAACAAATATTTCGAGACCGGGCGCTTCGACAGCTCGGAGACCTTGTTCTGCCGGCTGACGCGCCAGGCCGTCATCGACGTCTGTCTCGAATATGTCGATATCCTGCCCGACCTTGCCGCGGCCGGCATGGCCGAAGGCGGAACGGCGCCTACGCCTCGCGCGCCGACGCCCGCATAGCCGGGCGCCTGAACGCCGCGGCATCGAGGCTCAGCCGCGCGGCTTCATATTCCTCCTCCAGGCGCGCGACGAGCTCGGCCACCGTCGGCGCGTCATCGACGCTCCCCACTCCCTGGCCCGCGCTCCAGATGTCGCGCCAGGCCTTGGTCTTCATGTTACCGCCCGAGCCGAAATTCATCTTGCTCTTGTCGGCGCTCGGCAGGTTGTCGGGGTCGAGGCCGGCGGCGGCGACGCTCGGCTTGAGGTAGTTGCCATGCACCCCGGTGAAGAGCGGGGTATAGACGATGTCGCTCGCCTTGGCTTCGACGATCATCTTCTTGTAGCTCTCCGGCGCGTTGGCCTCGCGCGTGGCGATGAAGCGCGTGCCGATATAGGCGAGGTCGGCCCCCACCGCCTGCGCCGCCAGCACCGAGCGTCCCGTGCTCAAGGCGCCCGACAGCACGATCGTGCCCTTGAAGATTCGCCGCACCTCGGGCACGAGGGCGAAGGGGCTCAAGCTGCCCGCATGACCGCCCGCGCCGGCGCAGACCAGGATGAGCCCGTCCACGCCCTGCTCGGCCGCTTTCTCGGCATGGCGCAGGCTGATCACGTCATGCAGCACGATGCCGCCGTAGGAATGCGCCGCCTGCACCACCTCGGCCGGCGGTCGCAGGCTGGTGATCATGATCGGCACCCGATGCTTGACGCAGATCTCCACGTCATGGGCGAGGCGGTCGTTGGAGGCGTGGGCGATCTGGTTGACCGCGAAGGGCGCCACGGGCTTGCCGGGATTGGCGCGCTCGAAAGCCGCAAGCTCGGTCTTGATGCGGATAATCCATTCCTCGAGCAGCTCCTTGGGCCGCGCATTGAGCGCGGGGAAGGAGCCGACGACGCCGGCCTTGCATTGCGCGATCACCAGCTCGGGACCCGAGACGATGAAGAGCGGCGCGCCGATGACGGGGAGCGACAAGCGGCCCTGCATCACGGAGGGAATGGGCATCGGCGCGGTCTCCTTGGTTGGCCGGACGCGGCGCGGGGCGGCTCTCTCAGGCCGCGGCGCGCCAATTACCATGAAACCCATGCGGCACGCGATGGGAAAGCTCCGCCGTCGCGATGGGGCCATGCGCCAGGTCGCTCGCATCGAGGACGACGAGGTCGCTGCGGTTCTCGGCTCCGCGATAGGCGACGGCGAGGAGCCAGCCGTCGCCCTCGGCCGCCCCCGCTGCGCGCGGCACAAAGACCGGCTCGGAAATCGCATCGCCGTCGGGCAGGCGATAGGTCGCGCGGCGGCCCGTGGCGAGATCGAGATGGGCGAGGGCATCGAACAGCCCCTTGTCCGACTGCCCCATGCTGCAGGCATAGTAACCGTGCCGATAGGGCAGCCCGGCGAAGCGCTCGTCCAGCCGCGGGAACTCGCCCGCGAGATCGTCGATATAGTCGCGGCGGAATTCGTCGCTGTTGCCGGCGAGATCGAAGGTCCAGCGGCACAGCCGCGCCTTCGCCTTGAGGGCGTCGCCCGGCGTGCCGTCGGGATTGGGGAAGAGGGGCGCCGCTTCGTACTGCATCACCTCGGCGACGATCTTGTCGCCCTCCTCGCGCGCATTCATCGGATGGAAGACATAGCAAGCCTCGGAGCGGAACCAGCGCAGGTCCTTGACCGAGCCGTCCCGGCGCATGACGCCGACATGGCTTCCTTTCGCGGGTTCCCAGGCATAAGCGGGCTTGCCGCCCATCGCACGCTCCATGCTGCCGGTCAGCGGCAGGATCGGGAACAGCACATGATCCCGCGTCACCATGAAGTCATGCACCATGCTGGCGAAGGGCGCGTCGAAGCGCTCGAGCCTAGTCAGCCGCCCGCCGCGATCGACCACGCCAAAAAGCATGGCGGGCGAGAAGAAGCCGCCGGCCGAATAGGCGAAGAACAGCATCTCGCCCGTCTCGGGATCGATCTTGGGATGCGCGGTGAAGCGCGCGACGCCGTCGAGATCGAGATAGCCCAGCGGCGCCAGGCTCGCGGGATCGATCGCGAAGGGACGATGCGCCTCCTCGAGCGCCAGGAGCCGCCCGCCATGCCAGACGATATTGGTATTGGCGACGCCGCCTTCCTTGCCGATGACCGAGGGGTCGCTCGTCATCGGGTTGCCCCAGCTTCCGAACAGGGCGCGGCCGGCCTCATGCTCGAGCTGCCATTTCGGCGTGCGGACCCAGCGGTTGCGGTAGGCGACGCGGCCCTCCTCGATCCGGAAGGCGTGGATCATGCCGTCGCCGATGAACCAGTGATGGAAGGCGTCGCGCGGCGCGAATTGCGGATTGGGGCCGTTGCGGTAGAACGTGCCGCGCAGCTCCTTGGGCAGCTCGCCCGTGACCGGCAAGTCGGGCGCGTCGCATTCCATGAGGATGGGTGCGTAATTGCCGCTGAGGAACGGGGTCTTGGGGAAGGGCTGGCTCATGACGTTTTCCTCCTTCTGGCTGGTTCGAGGACGGCCTCTCGGTCGGCGGCGCCGCGGATAAGAAGGCGCATCATCTCCGCATGGATGGTCTTGAAATCGGGCCGCGCGGGAAGCTTGCCGGCGAGACGCAGCACGACGAGCCCATGCACCGCCGCCCAGAAGACATAGCCGAGCAGCTTCGGGTCGGCGTCGATCGCACCTTCCGCCGCCAAGGCCTCGGCATAGGCGGTCATGGTGCGCCGCGCCCGGGCGCCCGCGCGCGCGAGATCGGGAAAGCGGTCCTCGTCGGGTTGCGTGAGATCGAACATCAGGCGATAGGCCTGCGGCTCCGCGAAGGCGAAGCGGAGATAGGCCTCGCCCACGGCGCGCGCCCGCGCCCGCGCGCCGCCCGGTCCCGCGTTCGCCTGCTCGAGGGCGGCCGCGAAGCGATCGAAGGCGGCGGCGCGCACGGCGGCCAGGATCTCGTCCTTGTCGCGGAAATAGCGGTAAGGCGTCATGGGGCTGCAGCCGATGGCCTGGGCGAGCTGGCGCATGGTGACGCCCTCGACCCCGCGCGCGGCAAAGGCCCGCTCCGCAGCCTTGCAAAGCCGTTCGCGAAAGGCCTGGACATCGGCATGGGTGACGCGCTTCGGCATAAGCCGGGCTTCCCATCCGGAAAGGAGGCATTACGATTTACAGTGTAAATATACGGCGTAAAAAAAGCAACGGGAATTTCCGCTATTTGGGGCGAAGCGCGTCACCCCTTGAGCCCAGCCACCTCGCGCGCCAGCCCTGCGATCAACGCGCTCGAATTCGGCAGATGCTCGGCTTCGGCATGGAGGACGATCTCGAACGCGCGTCGCTTGAGCCCAATGATATCGATGCCGCCCGCATCTTTTGCCGGCTTTCGCGGATCGATGCCGGCGGCGTCGCAGATGATGTCGATCAATCGGTCGATGCCCTGGAGCCGCCCCCAGAGATAATCATGCTCGCGATAGGCGCGCGAGAGAAAGGCGCCGAAATGGCCGAACTCGACGCCTTTGAGCCGCACCGTCTTGCCGCCATGACCCGGCTTGCCGCCATGGCCGAGGGTGCGCGCGTCCTCGGGGCTGATGCGGTCGACGAGAATCTCGTCGAACTCGCCGGCGTCGCGCCAGCTCGTCAGCGAGAAGGTGAGCAGATCCCAGAAGGGGAAGCCGAGATAATTCACCAGCACCTCGCGCCGCGCGGCTTGCGTCCAGGCGGCCGGATCGAGTTGGGCCAGCAGCCGGTCGAGCTCCTCGGTCGTGGCGTCGAGCCCGATTTCCTCTGCCAGGGCCCGCACCAGCGCATCGATCCTCTCGGCATGCTCCGCGACGAAGCCGCGCGCGTAGTCCGGCGTCCGGCGCGTCTCATCGGTCGAGGGCGGGGTGGCGAACAGCGTCTGCGCGAGCGCTCGCGTCTCGGGGCTGACGAAAGACGCGCTTTCGCGCCGCCTGAGCGCGACGAGGCTGCGATAGAACTCGCGCTTCAGGGCATTGACCGTCTCGCCCGCCATGCCGCTCCAGCCGGGATCGCTCAGCATCTGGTAGATGCGGTTCTGGCCTTGGATCATGAAATGCAGCCGGCGTATGCGGTAATGGAGATCGAAGGCGAGCAGGAAGCGAACCCAGCGCGGCAGCCCGGCCTCCGCCGCCGTTTCGCGCAACAAGGTCCGGTTGTGGCCCTCGGCTGAGACGATGTGCCGGCTCGCGGCCCAGGCTTCGATGATTTCCATCGTCGCCTGCGCCGCGCGGGAGTGCTTGGGCGCCCCGCACAGGGTGGCGATGAGGTTGGCGGCGAAATCGAGCACGGAGGCGAGCTTGAGCCGCACATAGCCCTCATAGGCGAAGCCCGCATCCTGCGCGACATGGTCGTTCACCGCCTCGCGCCAGGCGCGGATTTCCTCGACCGTAGCGGCGCGATCGTCGGGCAAGGGAGCGATGGCGGCGACGAGCCGCGCGATCTGCGGCCGCGCCGCATGGATGATCGCGCGCCGCCGCCGCACGCGCTCGTTATAGCCGGCGACCCAACCGAGCTCGTCGCTGATCGGCTCGTTGCGCGGGATATCGGAGAGGGCGCCGCGCAACGCCGCGAAGAAGCTGGGCGGCTGGTGCACAACCGATGCTTCGATCTGGATGGGGTCGGGATCGATATAGACGATGCGGCGGTCGACCGGACGATGGGCCGGGCGGCCGCTGATGGCGCGAATCGCCTCGCGGAAGGGCTTGTTGATGAGGACGCTGCCGTCGATGAAGGAGGCGTCCTCGGGATCGAAGCCGGCACGGCGATAGGGTTCGAAATTACGCGCGATGAACTCCGCCCGTCGCGGCCAGTCCTTTCCCCGCTTGGCCAGCAGGCGGTCGATCTCGGCGATGCGCGCCGGCGGAAAGGCGCCGGGGAAGGATGAGGTGGCGCGCGCGGCGAAGGCGAGGGAGGGCGCGTTGGCGAGATCGAAGTCGGTCTCCACCAGCCTGTCCGCCCAAACGCGGCAATTGAAGTGGAGTATATGGCGATGCTCGACCTCGCCGATCAGGGGCGGGTCGTGGATCGGGATGAGCTGCCGATGGCCATAGAAATCGGTCAGCGTGACGAAGAGGTCGAGGTCCTGCCCCGCCGGCAGCAAGGATGCATCGGGGCGCGCCGCCTCGCCCATGCTGGTGATGGCGTCATACATGAGGGCGGACATGCGCAGCCCGTCCAGCGGGGGCTTGAACCAGCGCGAGCGCACGAAAAGCGAGAGCTTGCGGCGCACCTCGGGGTCCTTTTCCGCGCTCACCAGCTTGAGCGCGGCCAGCCCCCAGATGAAAGGGGTGACGAACCACTTGCTCCAGGCCTTGGCGCGCGCCTCGCTCGCCAAGAGCTCGGTCACGTCGGCCTGCTCGAGCCAAAGGTCGCGCAAGCTCCCCATCGGAAGGTCGTGGGCGAGGGCGCGCGCCAGCATCGTGCCGTTGATGCCGCCGGCCGACGCGCCGGCGATGATGTCGACGACGACGCGCAGGTCGAGCTTGCGGCCGATCTCGCGCAACAGCTCGAAATAAATCGTCTCGGTGTCGTATTCCGGATTTTTCGGGTCGGCGCGGTCGAAGAAGGTCGCGTCGAGACGGGCGGCGCGGTCATGGATGGCATGGAGCCGAACTCGAGGCCCGTGCCAGCTTCAAGATCTCCTTGCTGATGCCATGCATATAAACGGCGAGCGAGATGCCACCGAAGCAGACCAGCGCAAGCCGCAGCTCCTTTTCCTGCATGGCTTCCCTTCCGTGCGACCCTGAAGCGGCGCCCGCTTGCCGCGCTGCGGGTTTCGGTGCAGGCTCCCGCCGCTGCCGCGACGGCGCCGCATGAGGTTGTGCCGGACGACGTCGGGAATGACAAGATCAAGCTGAAGAGGGTGGTATCGCATGGCCGAAGACAGATTATTGGATGGCGAAGCCCTGAAGGCGCTGCAGGCGCCGCTCAAGGAGAAGTACCGCAACGCGCCGGCGAGCGCTGTCATTACCCTCATGGCGAAAGGCACGCTCGATGGCCTCGGCATCGCCTGCCGCGTCGAGACGGGCCGCGCGATCGTCGAGGCGGGTCTGCATCCCGCCGCGGGCGGATCGGGGCTACAGGCCTGCTCGGGCGATATGCTGCTCGAAGCGCTCGTCGCCTGCGCCGGCGTGACGCTCAAAGCGGTGGCGACGGCGCTCGACATGGAGCTGCGCGGCGGAACGGTCTCCGCCGAGGGCGAGCTCGACGTTCGTGGCACGCTCGGCGTCGGCAAGGATGCGCCGGTCGGCTTCCGCGCGATCCGTCTCCGCTTCGATCTCGAGTGCGATGAGCCGCCAGAGCGCATCGATCTCCTGACCAAGCTGACCGAGCGTTATTGCGTCGTGTTCCAGACCTTGCGCAACGCGCCGGCGCTCTCGCTCACCGTCGAGCGCCGGGCCGGCTGAGGCCCGACGTTACGTTGCAACAAAATCCTTGTGGGCCGAATATGTAATGTTATAACGTATCGAATGACCAAGGGGAACCGATGAACGGAATGCGTCGAAGCGCCGTGGCCGTCATCGGAATTATCGCGATCCTCGGCCTGCTCATTCAGGCATCGCGCGCGCAGGCCGATAGGGCCGCCCGGCTCGAAGGCGTGGTGCGCGACGCGCTGGAACGGCCGATCGAGGGCGCCGTTGTGAGATTGATGAGCGCGGAAGGCGCGACAGTGGCATCGGTCGCGACGAAGGCGGACGGGCATTATGGTTTCGCCGGCCTGGCGCCCGGCACCTATGCGGTCCTCGTCGGCAAGGAGGGCTTCGAGGAAGCGAACGAGGTCGTGACCCTCGGCGCGGGTGGCGAGCTCCATCGCGATGTCGTCATGGCGTCGAAAGAGGCGCTCAATCTGCAGCTAACGGCGCAAAAGCTCGCCGAGGCGCGGAACAATATCGAGCCGCCGATCGGGGCCACGACCTATAGCCTGACCGAGCAGGCGATCGAGGATCAGCCCGGCGGCGCGGATATTCCCCTGAACCAGACGCTGCTACAGGCGCCGGGCGTGAGCCAGGATTCCTTTGGCCAGATCCACCTCCGCAACGACCATGCCAATATCCAATATCGCATCGACGGCGTGATCCTGCCCGAGGGCATCAGCTATTTCGGCCAGAGCCTGACCTCGCGCTTCGCCTCCTCGATCGATCTGATCACCGGCTCGTTGCCCGCGCAATACGGGCTGGTGACCACCGGCATCGTCGACATCCAGACCAAATCGGGCGCCTTCGAGCCGGGCGGGTCGGTCGGCTTCTACGGCGGCAGCCATGGCTGGCTCGAACCCAGCGCGGAATATGCCGCCTCGGTCGGCAGCTTCAGCTATTACATCGCGGCCGACTATCTGCAGAACAGTCTCGGCATCGAGAATCCCACCGGCTCGGCGCATCCGATCCATGATCTGACCCGGCAGGGGCACCTCTTCGCCTATCTCGAGGACATCATCGATCCCAGCAGCAAGATCAGCGTCATTCTGGGCGGTTATCAAGGCTCGTTCCAAATCCCGGACAATCCCGGCCAGACGCCGGCCTTCCAATATGACAGCCAGACCAGCTTCAATTCCGGGCTGCTGCGCGAGGGCCAGCAGGAGAGCAACGATTACCTGGCGCTGTCCTATCTGAAATCGATGGAGGATCTCGATTTCCAGATCTCCGGCTTCGCGCGTTACAGCAACTTGGCCTATACGCCGGACAGCGTGGGCGACCTGATGTTCTATGGCCTCGCCCAAACCGCGACCCGCACCGACATCGCGGAAGGCATTCAGGCCGACGCGACCTATCGCCTCGCAGCCGATCACACGCTGCGCTTCGGCGCGCTCATCACCGCCGAGCATGCCACGTCCGCCACCGAGTTGCAGGTTTTTCCCTGCCTCAATCCGGACTGCTCGTCGGTGGGCACGAGTCCGCTCACGATCGGCGGAAGCAGCGGCAAGACCGGCTGGACCTATAGCGAATATATGCAGGATGAGTGGAGGCTCACGCCGACCTTGACGCTCAATTTCGGCGCCCGCTTCGACGTGCTGAACGCCTATACCGACGCCGAGCAGCTGAGCCCGCGTGTCAACGCCGTCTGGAAGCCAGATTCCGACAGCACCTTTCACGCCGGCTATTCACGCTATTTCACGCCGCCGGCGATGGAGCTGATCTCGGGGGAAGCGATCTCCAAATTCGCCGGCACCACCGGCTATCCCGCCGGCTACACGCCGGCTTCGCCGCCCTTGGACGGGGCGATCCTGCCGGAACGCTCGCATTATTTCGACGTCGGCGCGGACCATGTCTTCCTGCCCGGGCTGAAGCTCGGCGTCGACGCCTATTACAAGCTCGCGCACGACTTGATCGACGAGGGGCAGTTCGGCGCGCCGATCATCCTGTCGGTGTTCAATTACGCCCATGCGAACGTCATCGGCGGCGAGTTCACCGCCAGCTACAATCGCGGCAACTGGTCGATCTACGGCAATCTCGCCGTCGGGCGCGAGCGCGCCACCCAGGTCGCCTCGCAGCAATTCAATTTCACGCCGCAGCAACTTGCCTATATCGCGGGCAATTACATCTACACCGATCACAGCCAATGGGTCACCGGCTCGGCCGGCCTGTCCTATAACTGGCAGGGAACGCGCTTCGGCGCCGATCTGATCTACGGCTCCGGGCTGCGAACCAATAGCACGATCCCCAACGGCGCCACCGTGACGCCCTATACGCAGGTGAATTTCACCATCTCGCGTCGCTTCGACAATGCCCCGGGCGGGCCGCTCGAAGTGAGCATCAACCTGATCAATGCGTTCGATCGTGTTTATCAGATCCGGTCCGGTTCCGGCGTCGGCGTCTTCGCGCCGCAATACGGCCCGCGCCGCGCGATCTATGCGGCGCTCCGGAAGTTCTTCTGAGCACCGGATCGATCGCGCGGTAAAAAGGAGTAGCCCTTTGCTCGACCCGCAAGCCTTTTTCGCCACGCTCGAGCGCGGCGGCGCGATGATCTATCCTCTCATGGGGCTCGCGCTCCTCGCCGCCGTCATCATCCTCGAGAAGAGCTTCGTCTTCGCCGCGCGGCTGCGTCTGCCCGCGGCGACCCTGTCGCTCATCGAGAGCTATGGGTTTTCCTGGACGGAGCTGGAACGACAGCTCGGCGCGTTCGGCCGGCACAATTATTTCGGCGCCTTCCTGGCGCTCCTCGCGGAAAGCCGCACGCGGCCGGCTTGGTGGGTCGAATCGCGCGCCGCGGACGAGGCCAGCCTCATCGAGAAGGCGCTTGAGCGCTGGCTCTGGATTCTCGAGACGATCGTGACGGCGGCGCCGCTCCTCGGCCTGCTCGGCACGATCACGGGCATGGTGCGCGCGTTCAAGCTATTCGGCAATCAAGGCCTCGTCGATCCCGGCGGCGTGACGGGAGGCGTCGCCGAGGCGCTGATCGCGACGGCGGTCGGCCTCTTCATCGCGCTGATCGCGCTTTTCGCCTTCAATTTCTTCTCGCAGCGGACGGCGCGGGCGATGGATGAGATCGAGCGGCTCGGCACGCGCCTCGCCGACCGCATCCGCTTGGACCAGCAGGAGGCGGCCCATGAAGCTGCGTAAGAGCCGCGCGCGCCGCAAAGGACGCATCGAGATCATCCCGATGATCGACGTGATGTTCTTTCTGCTCGCCACCTTCATGCTGGCGTCGCTCTCGCTGCAGAACCTGCATTCGCTCGCGGTCGACCTGCCGCGCGGGCAGGCCGTGCCTTTGCAGGCGAACAAGGCAATCACCCTCACCGTTACGCGCGATGGCGCCATCCTGCTGAACGAGACCTCGGTCACGATCGAGACAATGGCGCCGGTCCTGAAAGGCCTGATGCAGGGCCCGGACTTCGAGGATCGTCGTGAACGCGGACAAGGCCGCGCCCAACGGCGTGGTCGTGCAGGCCATGCTGAGGGCGCGGGAGGCGGGCGCCGAGCGCTTCCTCTTCGCGGTCAAGCGCGAGTAAAGCCGCCGTGGCGCGAGAGCGCTTCGAGGACGACGGCTGGAAAAGGCTTCCCTTTATCCTGCCGGTCGCGGCGGCGCTGTCGTTATGCGCGCTCTCGGCTTTCCTCCATGTCTTGACCGCGGAGCCGAATGCCCTGTCGCCTCGGCGTCCGATCGAGCTGCAGCTCGTGGAGCTGCCCGACGCCGTTTCTGCACCGGCGGCGCCGGCCGCACCGGTGGTTCCGCGGCCGCAGACAATGACGCCGCCGCAAAAATCGGCGCTGCCGCCGGCCGAGAAGAGGCATGTGCCGCCGCCGCCGGCGATAACAAGCAATCCGGCCGCGCGCGTTCCCGCGCTGCGAGCCCCGCCACCGCCGTCGTTCGCGCCGTCGCCGCCGACGAACGCGGTCCCGGCGAACTACCGCTCCGACGACGGCGGCGCCGACGATGCAGCAATCGCGCGCACCTCCCGTCGAAGAGTCCGCGGGCGGCAAAGGCGGCGCCCAGGCGATCTTCAAGCCGATGCCGGATATCCCCGAGGCGCTGCGCCGACGCAAGACGGAATGGGTCGCGCTCGCGCGTTTTACCGTCGCCGCCGACGGCAGCGCCCAGGTGGAGCTTGTGGAAGCGACGAGCGAGCCGCTGCTCAACCGGCTATTGCTGGAGGCGTTGAAGCGCTGGCGCTTCTTCCCCGCGCTCGAGAACGGCAGGCCCGTCGCCTCGACTGTCGAGATTCGCATCCCGATCGCCGTGCAATAGGCGCGGTGCTATTTGCCTTGGCAGACCGCTACGCCGCTCGTCTGGTCGGCGCATTTGGAGGGGTCGGGTGCCACGGCCGGCAAGCGCTCGGCCGGCTTCGGATAGGTCGCGCGCACGGCATCGGGCTCGCGCCGATCCTCCTCGCTCTTCGCCTTGGCCGAATTGACCGCCGCCCAGAGCCGGCGCTGCAGCTTGTCGTGGGCTTCGCGATCCATCTCCTCGGTCGGGCTCGAAGCTGTCGCCCCCGCGGGCGCCGGGGCCAGCATCTTCGCGATATCGTCATAGACCCGCGGCAGATCGCCGGTGTAGTAGTCGCCGTTGCCCATCACCACGGTCGGCGCGCGGATGCAGATCTGGATCTTCTCGGCACCCAGGTTTCTGAGCCGCACGCGCCGATGGTCGCCGAGACCCTCGACGGCGACGAGATGCTGCTGCAACGCCGCCTGGAGGGTGAGCGGCACGCCGCCTTGCACCAGCACCGCCGCATCGCCGAAGCTCGCCGGCGCGTAGGACAGGTCGGCGCCCGAGGGGGGCGGGGAGAAGGTCTGGTCGAGACAATAGGCGGGAACATCGTAGTGATCGCCCGGCGAGAGGCTGTAGCAGCCGGGCGGAATGACCATGCGCTGCGACGCGGCGGCTTCGGCCCGTCCCGTCGCGGCCGCCAGCAACGTCAGGACGATCAAGGCGATGCGATAGGTTGCCGTCGATCTCACGGGCGGATTTTACGCCATCGCGACATGCCCGCGATATGCCGGTCAAATCCTCGGCATGGCCTCCTTGCCTTGCGCGGGATCGTCGGCGTGTTTCGCCGCGCGCGCATGGCGCAGCCATTCGGCCACGGGCAGCATGGCGAGGAGGTAGACGGTGGCGCTGAGGGCGCTGATCCAGAAGCTGGTCGGCCAGTCCGTGTAGAAAGCCAATGTCAAGCCGAGCCATGACTTGGCAAGCGCCAGCGCGGCGGAGAGCGCCAGGCTCCAGCCGATGCTGGTGGCGAGCCGTTGCGCCGCTGCGGCCGGGCCGACCATGAGGGCGAAGACCAGCAGCACGCCGACAATCTGGGCGCATTCGGCGGTGGCAAGCGCCACGATGGCAAGGAAAAGGACGGAATAGAGGCGCAAGGACACGCCCTTCGCCTCGGCCAGCTCGGGCTGCAGGCTTGCGAAGAGAAGCGGGCGCGAGATGACGGCGAGCGCCGCCAGGGAGAGCAGGCCGAGACCGAGCAGGATCCAGACCGTCTCCACATCCACCGCGAGGACGTTGCCGAAGAGGATCGCGGTCGCTTGCGTCGCATAGGCGGTGAAAAAATGCAGGAACAGGAGACCGAGGCCGAGCGAGAAGGCGAGCACGACGCCGATCGCCACGTCGCGATTGGTGAGGCGCTCGCCCATGAGTCCCATGCCCACGCCGCCCGCGACGGTCATCAGGATGAGGCCCCAAAGCGGCGGAATGCCGATCAGGACGGCCCCCGTGGCGCCGGTGAATCCGACATGGGCGAGAGCGTGGCCGGCAAAGGTCTGTCCGCGCAACACGAGGAAATAGCCAACCAACCCGGCGACGATCGCCACGATGCTCGCGGCGGCGAACGCGTTCTGCATGAAATCATAGTCAAGCATGGTGACGGTGCTCGTCATGTTCCATGTCGTGCCCGCCTGACATGATGAAGATGCGTCCCCGGAGACGCACGACATCGATCTCCGATCCATAGAGCCGCGAGAGCACGGGCCCGGTGATGACCTCGTCGACCGAGCCGAGCGCCGCCTGCCCGCGGCCGAGATAGAGCACGCGATCGAGCACACCGAGCAAAGGATTGAGTTCGTGGGCGCTGAAGAGCACGGTGATCCCGAGCTCCTCCTGGAGCGATTTGGTCAGCTCGACGACACCGCGTTGATGATGGGGATCGAGGCTGATCAGCGGCTCGTCGAGAAGCAGCAGGCGAGGGCGGCCGACCAGCGCCTGCGCCAACAGCAAGCGCTGCCTTTCGCCGCCCGAGGTCTCGACGAGGGGGCGCTGGGCAAGCTCGCTGCCGCCCACCATCTCCAGCGCCCAATCGACGTCCTTGCGTCCGGCCTTGTCCAGCAGCGGCAGCCCGAGGCGATGGCCGTTCACCACGGCCGCGACGAAGTCCCAGCCCCTGAGACGGAGATTTCCGGACGAGCCGCGCGTCTGCGGCAGGTAGCCGATCGCGGGATTGCCGCGGGCGGCCGGCGCGCCCAGCACGCGGATGGTGCCGACTGCGGGCGGCAGCAGCCCGAGGATCGCGCGGATCAACGTGGTCTTGCCGGAGCCGTTCGGCCCCAGCAGTCCGACGAACTCGCGCTCGCCGACCGACAGGCTCACGCCGTGCAAAATGGCCCGGCCGCCGAGCGCAAGGGTGACGTTGCGGAGTTCGATGCTGTTCACGGGCCCTGCTTCGGCAGCGCCTTGTCGACGGCCTTCAGCTCGCTCAGCATCCAGCTCTGGTAGGTCATGCCCGCAGGCTCGGTCTCCGTCGCGCCGACAACCGGCACATGCGAGGCCTTGGCGATCTTCTCCATGCGCGCGGCGATCGGGTCCGTGGCCTGGCTGTTGTAGATCAGCAGCTTGACCTGGCGGGTCTTGAGGTCGTTCTCGAAGGCGGCGATGTCGGAGGCGCTCGGCTCGGTGTTGTTCATCACCGCGAGCTGGAACGCGTTGTTCCTCACCTGCATGCCGAGCGCCTCGAACATATAGCCGAAGATCGGCTCGGTCGCCGTGACCGGGGTGCCGGCCAGCCGCGCGCGCAGCTCGGCGATCATTGCCTGGATCGGCGCGATCGACGCCTCGAATTGCGCGCGCCGCCGCTCGTAATCAGCCTGGTGCGCGCTATCCTCGGCAGCCAACGCCGCGGAGAGCGATTTGGCGAGCGCGAGCATGGCGGCCGGATCATACCAGATATGCGGATTGTCGCCGGTTTTTTTGCCCAGGAGCTCGGCCACGACGATCGTCTTGCGATCGGCCGAGCGTGCGGCTGCGATCAGCTTCTCCATCCAGGGGTCGTAATCGATGCCGCTGTAGATCACGATGCGCGCGGCCGACACCGCGCGCGCGACGGAAGGGCTGGCCTCGAAGAGATGAGGATCCTGGTCGGGATTGCTCATGATGCTGGTGACCTTGACCTCCGGCCCGCCGATTTGCTTCGCCACGTCGCCGTAGAAATTCTCGGCGGCGACGACACCGACGGGCTGGGGGGCCTTTTGCGCCCAAGCCGGCGTAGCGAGGAAAATGGCGAGAGTGGCGGCTGCGGCTAGCTTGTTCATTCCGGATCTCCGGTGCGGCGGCAAAGAGGGAAGTTGCGAAGGCCGGCGATTTTGATAATGTTATAACATATCAATGCAGACGTCGAGCCCGCTCCTCATCCAGCCAGGGTCGCGCCGGCCGAGCGGATGGCGTAAGCTCGCTTCTTCCCCAACCCCCACCCGCGCGCTCTATGACCGTCCTTCTCGTCCGCTATTGTCGCCGCCTCCTTCCGCTGTGTTTGCTGCTTTCGGCGATTGCCGCGGGTTCGCTGCCGGCGACGGCCCATCCGCATGTCTGGGTGGATGCCGACGTGACGTTGAAGTTCAAGGACCGCAAGATCGATGCGATGCAGGTCACTTGGGTCTTCGACGAGATTTTCACCGCGTCGGCGATCGAGGATTTCGACAGCAGCCATAGCGGCCGGCTCGACGCCGCGGAGCTCAAGCGGCTCGTCGCGCAGAGCTCGAAGTCGCTGCGCAATTTCAGCTATTTCACTTATCTCGACATCGGCGGCAAACGGCAACGGGTGAGCGCGGTCGACGACTTCACGGCGGAGGTCAAGGGCAAGCGCCTCGTCTATCATTTCTCCGTGCCGGTCAAGCCGGCGGTCGATCCCAGCCAGGAGCCCTTCGGCTTTCTTCTTTATGATGAGACTTACTATGTCGATATCGGGCTCGCCGAGGGGCATAAGGTCGCCTTCGCCGGCGACGTGCCGCAAGGTTGCGGCGAGCAGCGCCAGGAGGACAAGACCACGCCCCTTTATTTCGGCACCGCTTTTCCGACCCTGATCAGGATCTCCTGCCGATGATCTCGCGCTGGCGCTGGCTTGCCGCCGGCTGTGCCGGCCTTATGCTGGTCGCGGCGTTGCTGTTGCTGGCGAGCGCCGACGCCGGCGGCGCGGGGCTGCTGCACGGCCTCTTCGCCTTCGTCAATGGCCTGCAGCGGGAGCTTTATCGTTCGCTCGCGGCGGCCGTGCGCAACGCCAATAGCGCGACGAGCTCCTGGCCGCTTCTGGTGCTCTACGGCATCTCGCTGCTCTATGGCGTGCTTCATGCCGTGGGACCGGGCCATGGCAAGGCCGTGATCTCCTCCTACCTCGTAGCGAGCCGGAGCCGCATCGTGAAGGGCGTGATCCTTTCCTTCGCCGCGTCGCTGGTGCAGGCTCTCTCCGCGGTGGCGATGGTTGGCGTGCTTGCACTCGCCTTCGGCCTCACGCGGATCGAGATCGATACCGGCAGTCAATGGCTCGAGCAGGCGAGCTACGGCACGATCGTGCTGATCGGGCTCTGGATGCTGCTGTCGGCGTGGCGCGGCGGCATGCATCATCACGGCCATCATCATGCCCACCATCCGGAGCTCGGCGAGGCGCCGCGCAATGCGACCTCGGCGCGACAATATGCGGCGATCCTTCTGGCGACGGGCATGCGGCCCTGCACCGGTGCCGTCCTCGTGCTGCTCTTCGCGCTCGCCCAGGGCATGTTCGTCACGGGCGTCGTCGCCGCCTTCGTCATGGCGCTCGGCACCGGGATCACGATTTCCGCGCTCGCCGCGCTTGCCGTGCTGTCGCGCCATGCGAGCCTACGGCTCGCCGGTGCCGACGAGGCTTGGCATGGTCGCATCGAGCGCGGCCTTGCCTTCTTCGGCGGCTTCGTCGTCATTGCCGCGGGGCTGTTCCTGCTGATGGCGTCGCTTGCGACCTCGCCCTCGATCTGAGGCGCGATCCCGATCCGGCCGAGCCTTGCCGAATGGCAATCGACGCGGCCATTCATCAGGCCGGCGTCAAGCTTCCTTACAGCATGATTGCTTGAGCCGCTGCATTTGCTCACCGGCATGCAAGTTTCCATAAAAAATCCCCGAGGTTGCTTGCACCGGGCGTTGACCGGCCGGTATAATTCGCCGTTCCACGAAATCGGGATTTATCCAGATGGCACAAAAGCATTTCAGCCGACGCGCGTTTCTGCTCAGCAGCGCTGCCCTCGGCGGCGCCGTTGCCGCGGTCGGCCACGCGAGTCGGGCGGGCGCCTTCGCCTTCGAGACCGTTTCGCCGCAAAGCGCGATCGGCGTCGCGTTCTCCAATCGTTGCGGCTCGGATTCCGAGCATGCGCGCATCCAGGCCTTGCTCGAGCAGGAGCTCGCCAAGCAGAGCGGCACGCCGGGCACCTATCTCACCCGCCAGGCAATCTGCCCCATCTGCGGCTGCCCGATCACGGCGACGCGTTACATCTCCAAGGACCTGTAGAGCTCGACCCGGGGCCGCTGTCGGGCTCCGCGGCGATCGCTGCGGCGCATGCTTTGGCGGATCGCCGCTCGAGGATCGCCTTCAACCCGCGGACGCGTCTTGCCTTACCGCGGTCGCCGGCCCGCCCTCGAAAAAGAAATCGATATTGAGGCTGATCCGCTCGCCCGGCCCCTCGAAGGGATGCACGTAATGCACGAGGTAGCTCGGCAGGATGAAAAGCGTGCCGGCCTTGCTGGGGACCACCTCGTTGACCGTGCCGAAGCTGTGAAAGGCCTGGGTGCCGATCGGATTGACGAATTCGAGACAGCCTTGCGGGAACGGTTTTTCCGGCACCACCGCGTGATAGATGGTGCTGAAGGTGCCGTGCGGATGGGCGTGGGGGGCGTTATAACCGCCCGCGCGCGTGAGCACGATCCAGCCGCTGGTCCGCGTGCGTCCCGGGATCTTGTCAAGCCCGATCTGCTTGAGGAAATGTCCCATGGCGCGCTGGACGGCCCGGACCAGCTCGCCGACCTGCGGCGGCAAATCCTGAGTCAGCTGGATTTGGAAGCAATTGCCCCAAGCGGTGATGCTCTTGTCCTCGTCGCCGCGGCTGACCTTGCCGGATCGCTCGCGGTCGAGCGTATAGGCATGGATCGCGCGATTGACCTCCTCGACATCCTCGAACTCGATGCGGGCGAAGGGATTGGGGAAAATGCTGGAAAGGGTAAAGTTCGCCGGTTTCATGGCGTGGAAGCTAGCATGATCCCGACGCGGCAGGGTATCGCCAAAACGCGGCGGCAGCCCGTCCGGCGAGCGTCTCTTTGCCAAGCTGGCTTCGCGAGACTTTGAGGCCCTCATGCCCAAGATGATCGTCGCTCCTCTCCTGCTGGCGACAGCGATGCTCGCGGCGGGGGGCGCCTTCGCGGCGGACCCCGGCGTCGCCTGCAAGGCGAGCGGACATCCGCCTTCCTCGACCGGCGTGGTCATGCTGCATGGCAGGCAGGGCGGCGCTTCGGCCGACGCGCCGCCCGGCTCGGGCGACTATTATTTGCAGCCCGAGCGCAAGAAGATCGAGGCCACCGGGTTCCGCGTCGTCGAGCCCAACATGCCCTGGTCGATGACGCGGGCCTACGACCGCTCCTACCAGGAGTCGATGGACGAGATCGCGCTCGCCGTGGTGACGCTCAAGAAGACGGGCGTGCGCCGCGTCGTGATCGACGGCTTCAGCATGGGCGGAAATGCGGCGCTCGGCTATGCCGCCTTGCGCGGCGGGGTCGATGCCGTGATGGTCGTGTCGCCCGGCCTGGTTCCCGAGAACCCCGAATATGAGAAGGAGCTCGCCACCATCGTCGGCAACATGCGCCAGGCGATCGCGGCGGGGCAGGGCGACAAGATCGATATGTACAAGGACCTCGCCGTCTGGACCGGCGTCGTGATCACGACGCCGGTGAGATTGCTCAGCTACTACGATCCCGACGGCGACGAGATCATGTCGAAGAACGCGGCCAAGATGAAGCCGGGCGTGCCGCTTTTCTGGCTCGTCGGCGAAAGGGACAAGCAGGCCTACGCCCTTGGCAAGGACTATGCCTTCGACAAGGCCCCGCCGAATCGCCTCAACCGCTATATCGTGATCGACGGCGACCATCTCGACACGCCGAAGCTGGGGGCCGATCTCGTCGTGGCTTGGCTCAAATGCCTGTGAAACAGGCCTAGCGTGGTGGATTTGAAGTTCCTAAGATTTCGATGGCATCCGCGTTTAGGAACTTCAAATCCGGGAACCGCACTAAATTCATCAGATTGCTAGTGTGGCGAATCCGAAATTCGCTCGCCGACTTGCCCCGGCTGACAAGTCAGGCAGGGCAACCTATATCCTGCGCTGGGCTGCATGGATGCGAGCACATGACGCACGCCGACCTCGACCGCCGCAAGCGCGCCCGCTATCGCAGCTGGCACCGCGGCACGCGCGAAATGGACCTCCTCCTCGGCGGCTTCGCGGACCGCCACCTCGCTGCCATGGACGAGGACGAGCTGGCCCGCTACGAAGCCTTGCTCGAGGTGGCGGACCCTCAGCTCTATCGCTGGATCATGGGACAGGAGCCTTTGCCTGCGGCTTTTGACCATCCCGTGATAAGCTTGATAAAGAACTTCAAGGTCGATAATTAACATATTGACGATACAGAATGAAATTCTGAGTCATCCTGGGCGATTGCTGATTGCCGGCGCGCCCGAGGGAATGGACGCGCAGCTCCTGGGCGAGATCGTCCGCGGCCCGCGCCCACGCACGCTGCTGCATGTCGCGCGCGACGACGCTCGCATGAACCGCATGGCCGAGGCGCTCGCTCTCTTTGCGCCCGAGCCCGAGGTTCTGTTGCTGCCCGCATGGGACTGCCTCCCCTACGATCGCCTGTCGCCGAACGGCGCGGTGATGAGCCAGCGCATCGACAGCCTGACCCGTCTCGCCCGCGAAGAGGCTCCGGCGCAAAGCCGGATCGTCGTCACCACGGTCAGCGCCTTGATGCAGCGCGTTCCGCCGGTCGCGACCTTCCGCGACGCCGTTTTCCGCGTCGCGTCCGGCGAGCCGTTTCCGCGCGAGGCCTTCGCGCAGTTCGTCATGCGCAACGGCTATCATCGTGCCGACACGGTCCGCGAGCCGGGCGAATACGCGCTGCGCGGCGGCATCGTCGATATTTTCCCGCCCGGCCGCCAGGAGCCGGTGCGGCTCGATCTCTTCGGCGACGAGGTCGAAGCCATCCGCCGCTTCGATCCGGTCTCCCAGCGCAGCACGACGAAGGTTGGCGCGCTCGAGCTCAAGGCGATGAGCGAGGTCCTGCTCGACGAGGCGTCGATCCAACGTTTCCGCATGGGGTTCCGCGAGCTGTTCGGCGCGGTCGGTCCCGCCGACCCGCTTTACGAGGCGATCAGCGCCGGGCGTGCCCATATCGGCATGGAGCATTGGCTTCCGCTCTTCTACGAGCGGCTCGACAGCCTCCTCGATTATGTTCCGGGTGCCGCCGTCACCTTCGATCACCAAGCGGACGACGTGATCGCGACGAGGCTGGAGACCATCGCCGAGTTCTACGACGCGCGAAGGACGCTGGCCGATGCCGAGCCCAAGACGGCCTACAAGCCCGTGCCGCCCGAGAGGCTCTTCCTCGATGGCGCCGGCCTGGACGCGCTCTTGGCGGCGCGCCCGGTGGCGGGCTTCTCGCCCTTCAAGTCGCCCGACGGCGCGGCAGCCATCGATGCCGGGGGGCGCATCGGACGCGATTTTATCGAGGCCCGAAGCAATCCCGACATCAACCTGTTCGATGCGGTGCGCGAGCATATCGCGGCAGAGCAACGCGCGGGCCGCCGCGTCGTCGTTGCGGGCTACAGCCAGGGCTCGCGGGACCGACTTCTGACATTGCTCGGCGAGCACGGGCTCGCGCGCTCTGCCCAGCTCGAGATGTGGTCCGGGCTTGCGGAGTTCGACCCCTCGACCACCGGCTTCGTTGTGCTCGGGCTCGAGCATGGCTTTACCCGCGACGGCCTCGCCGTCATCGCCGAGCAGGACATCCTCGGCGACCGCATGGTGCGGCCCGCCCGCAAGCGCGCGCGCGCCGAGAATTTCATCTCCGAAGTCGCCGTCCTTACCCCGGGCGATCTCGTGGTTCATGTCGAGCACGGCATCGGACGCTATGACGGTCTCGAGACGCTCTCGGTCGCGGGCGCGCCGCATGATTGCCTGCGCGTCATCTATGAGGGCGGCGATCGGCTCTTCGTTCCCGTCGAGAACATCGAGGTGCTGTCGCGCTTCGGTGCGGAGACGGCGGGCGCGCCGCTCGACAAGCTGGGCGGGGCCGGCTGGCAGTCCCGCAAGGCACGCGTCAAGAAGCGCATTCTCGAGATCGCGCAGACGCTCATCAAGATCGCCGCCGAGCGCCAGCTCAAGGCCGGCGAAGTGGTGCTGCCGCCCGAGGGGCTCTACGCCGAGTTCTGCGCGCGCTTCCCCTATCCCGAGACGGAGGACCAGCTCGCGGCGATCGACGAGACGGCGCGCGACCTCGCCTCGGGGCGTCCCATGGATCGGCTCATCTGCGGCGATGTCGGCTTCGGCAAGACCGAAGTGGCGCTGCGCGCCGCCTTCCTCGTCGCCATGGCGGGCCTCCAGGTCGCCGTGGTGGTGCCCACCACCTTGCTCGCGCGCCAGCATTACATCAGCTTCCGCGACCGCTTCGCCGGGCTGCCCCTGCGCATCGCGCGGCTCTCGCGCCTGGTCGGGCCCAAGGAGGCGGCCGAGACCAAGGCCGGCCTCCTCGAAGGCAACGTCGACATCGTCGTCGGCACTCATGCGCTGCTCGGCAAGCAGATCGGCTTCAAGCGGCTCGGCCTCTTGGTGGTCGATGAGGAGCAGCATTTCGGCGTCAAGCAGAAGGAGCGGCTGAAGCAGTTCCGCGCCAACGTCCATGTGCTGACGCTCACGGCCACGCCCATTCCGCGCACCCTCCAGCTCGCCCTCTCGGGCGTGCGCGACATGAGCATCATCGCGACCCCGCCGGTCGATCGGCTGGCGGTGCGCACCTTTGTGCTGCCCTACGATCCCGTCGTCGTGCGCGAAGCGCTCCTGCGCGAGCATTTCCGAGGCGGGCAAAGCTATTACGTCTGCCCGCGCATCGAGGATCTGCCCGATATGGCGGAGCGCCTGCGCAAGCTCGTGCCCGAGATCACCTTCGCGACGGCTCATGGCCGCATGACGCCGTCCGAGCTCGAGGCCGTGATGTCAGCCTTCTATGACGGCGCGTTCGACCTGCTGCTTTGCACCAACATCATCGAATCGGGGCTCGACATCCCGTCGGTCAACACGCTCGTCATGCATCGCGCCGACATGTTCGGGCTGTCGCAGCTCTATCAGCTGCGTGGGCGCGTGGGCCGCGCCAAGACGCGCGCCTACGCCTATCTCACCTTGCCGCCGAGCAAGACGCCGACCGAGGCCGCGCAGAAGCGTCTCCATGTGATGCAGACGCTCGACGCGCTCGGCGCGGGCTTCACCTTGGCGAGCCACGACATGGACATACGCGGGGCGGGCAATCTTCTGGGCGAGGAGCAGTCGGGCCATATACGCGAGGTCGGCATCGAGCTCTATCAGCAGATGCTGGAGGAGGCGGTGATGGCCGCCAAGGACGGGTCGGAGGCCGCGGCCCCGCCGGATTGGACTCCGCAGATCTCGCTCGGCACCAGCGTGCTGATACCCGAGAGCTATGTCGGCGATCTCGCAGTCCGCCTCGGGCTCTATCGCCGCATCGCCGGGTTGATCGACGAGGCGCAGATCGACGGCTTCGCGGCCGAGCTCATCGACCGCTTTGGCCCGCTGCCGGCCGAGGTGGAGAACCTGCTCAAGATCGTGGCCATCAAGCGGCTCTGCCTGGACGCCGGCGTGGAACGGCTCGAAGCCGGCCCGAAGGGCGCCGTGGTCGGCTTCCACCGCAACCGCTTCGCCAATCCGCAAGGCCTCGTGACGTTGATGACGCGCGAGGCGACGCTCATGAAGCTGCGGCCGGACCAGCGGCTCGTCGTGCGGGGCGATTGGAGCGACACCGCCGCGCGGGTGCGGGGCGTGCAGCAGCTCTTGCGCAAGATCGCGGCGGTCGCGCACGCGACCGGCAAGGCGGCGTAGGAATCCCGGAAAGCGGTGTCTCGGATAGGCGTCGATCGAGCGATGGGGCCGTCAGCCCTCGGCCGCCGATCCGCTGTCGCCGCCCGCCGTCTCTTCCGCGAGGCGCTCGAAGATCTGCAGGAAGGCTTCGGGCGATTGCGCCCCGGAGACGATATATTTGCGCTCGAAGATGAAGGTCGGCACGCCGCTGATGCCCATGCGGCGCGCGAGCGCGTCCTCCGATCGCACCGCCTCGAGTTCCTTGGCCGCTTTCGAGATAGTCGCCGAGCGCCCCGCGATCGAGCCCGGCCTCCGTTCCGATCTCGAGCAAGCTGTCGCGGTCGCCGATGTCGCGGCCATCGACGAAGAAGCCCTGGAACAAGGCCTCAGCCGCCTCGTGCTGGAAGCCTTGCTCGCCGGCGAAACGCAGCAAGCGGTGGGAAGCGAGGGTGTTCGGCATGCGCTTGATGGCGCCGAAGTTGAACTCGATCCCCTCGGCGGCCCCCGCCTCGCTCAGCATGGCGTGAATCTGCCCCTCGCGCGCCTCGCCGAACTTGCGCTGCATATATTCGCGCCGGTCCATGCCGTCGGCGGGCATGTCGGGGTTGAGTTGGAAAGGCCGCCAGCCGATGCGAACCTCGGGTCGCGGCACCATCGCGAGCGCGCGCTCGAGCCGACGCTTGCCGATGAAGCACCAGGGGCAGACATTGTCGGAGATGATGTCGATGTCCATGCGCAAAAGATAGCGCCGACCGGGGTCGAAAACCAGATGCTCGGGCCTGGGCCCGAAGCTTGGCAAGCCGGCCTACTTGGGAAGCAGGGCCGGACGCCCGCAAGCCTCAGCGCAGATGGGCGCGGGCGCGGGCGATCAGCCCGTCGACCGTGTCGCCGGGCTCGGCCGAGGCGGTGCCGGTGCCGAGCCAGACACGGAGCGGGTCGGCGTCCTTCGAAATCCTCGACCGTGAAATTGGTGTTGAGCAGCACGCCCGCGATGCGGTGCGCCACGACGAGCGCTTCCTCGCGCCCGGTGTCCGGCAGCGCCACGGCGATCGCGCCGTCCTCGACCCGTGCCGGCATGTCCTCGGCGCGCACCAAGCCCGCGATCCAGCGCGCCACCTGATGGAGGGCGCTGGCGCGCGCCGGCGCGCCGAACTGACGCTCGAACCAGGCCACGTTCTCGACCTCGAAGAGGACGAGCGAGAGCGGCTTTTGCGACAGTCCCGCCGCCTCGATGAGGCGGCTCAGATGGCTGGCGAAGAAGGGGCGGGCGAACAGCCCGGTCGGCTCGTCGCGCGTCGAATTCGGCGAGCGAATCGGCGAGCTGGCGCCGCACCGCGTAGATGGTGCGTTGGCGGCGGGCGAGCGTCAGCGCCTGATCGTGGAGCTCGGCGGGGTCGAGGGGGCGGTGCAGCACCAGCGAGGCGCCGCGCTGATAAGGCGTCGCCGGATCAGGGAAGCTGTTCTTGTCGGCGATCACCAGGATGGGCAGGTTGAAGAGGCGCGGATTGTTGCGGATATGCGAGCAGAGATAGAGCGTCCGCTCGACCTCGTCTTCCGCGGCGATGGCGAGCGCGTCGAAATTGGCGCCGATCAGCAGCTCCGCCGCCTCGAATACGTCGGTGCTGAAGGAGACCAGGCAATCGTCCGCGAGGGCGCGGGCAACGGCCTTGCCGTCCGCGGCGGTAGCCTCGGTCGCCATCATGAGCACGCTCGGCTCGCGCGATGCCGCCTCGATCTTGCTCGGCTCGAACCGAATGCCCATGTCGCGCAAGGTCTCGCGTCGGGCGCGCAGCTCGTTGGTCATGGTGGCGAGTCGGATGAGCGGCGTGAGCCGCGCGACCAGCACCGCGTCGGGAACGTCGCCGGTGATCACGTCGTCGGCGCCCGCGGCGAGGCAGGCGCGGCGGAACTGCATATTCGCCTTGGGCGCCAGGATCGCAACCGGAATATGGCGCGTATCGGCGCTCGATTTGACGCCCTCGGCAAGGGCGATCGCCCGCGGCCCGTCGGCCTCGGCGTCGACGACCACGAGGTCGGGCTGGGCCTCGCGTAGCGTCTTCAGCGCCCCCATGCCGGCCTCGGCCGGAATCGTGGCGTAGCCGCGGGCGGCCAGGCGCGTGGCAAGGGCGCGCGCGCGACGCAAGTCCGCGCTCGTCACGAGCACCCGTGCGAGGGTTTCCATCAAGGTGCCTTGCGTTGGCTCTCGTACCGTCGTGTTCATCCTATCCTGCGCTTGACCTCACGGACAGAGACGCGGAACGCCAGCCCTAAATTGCACCGCAAATCCTTGATGAATTATGAATGACGGCCCGCCGAACGGCAGAATTTCGCCATGCGAGGCCTTGAAGAGGGGGCGTCCGGTTGCCTAACTATCCGCCCATGCGAATGATGGTTTCCGCCCTTTTTGCGTCCTCGGTCATGCTCTTGTCATGCTGCGCGGCGACGGCGCAAGAGGAGAACGCCCGCGGAAACGATTCCCTGGTCAGCGCGGCAAGGGTGGTCGATGGCAGCACTCTTGCCCTTCGAGGCACCCTCGTCCGCCTCGTCGGCGTGCTGTCTCCGGGACTCGAGCAGATTTGCCAACGCGACGGCAGGGATTGGCCTTGCGGGCGCGAGGCCGCGCAAAGGCTCGCCACATTGATTGCCGGCCGGCCCGTGCGCTGCACCGTGGCGGGGCGCGCCGCGCAGGGCGGCCTATCGGGACTCTGCTTCGCCGGCGAGACCGAGCTCAACCGTGCCATGGTGGCCGATGGCTTGGCCGTCATCAACGACCCCGTCGGTCTCGATTATGGCGAGCCCGAGGCGGAAGCCAAGGCCACCGGCGCCGGTCTGTGGGCCGGCAGCTTCACCGATCCTG
The DNA here is from genome assembly GCA_963842155.1 of uncultured Pseudomonadota bacterium. Taxonomy (GTDB): domain Bacteria; phylum Pseudomonadota; class Alphaproteobacteria; order JACZXZ01; family JACZXZ01; genus CAWJFP01. The sequence continues at coordinate 131,820 of CAWJFP010000040.1, read as the reverse complement.
CATTATGGCGCTCCCGACATGCCGCGGCGGCGGCGAAATCGGTGCCTTGATCGTCGCGGCGGCGGCGCGCCGCGCAATTGCCATGACGGCATTGTCATGAAACCTTGCTAGCGCGCCGGCAAAGGCCGCGCCATGGTCGTCCCGGCAGGGCGGGCTCCTGGCATGGATGCTCGACAAGGGAGGAGATCAGAATGCGGTCTCGCGAGCGAGCGACGCTTGTCGTTGCTTGCGCCGCGCTGGCGCTTGGGTTGCTGCCCGCGGCGGCCCGGTCCGAGTCACCCGCGGGCCTCGCCCAGATCGATCACATCATAGTGATCTATCTGGAGAACCATAGCTTCGACAATCTGTACGGACGCTTTCCCGGGGCGAACGGCCTCGCGAACGCGGGCGACGGGGCGATCCAGCGCGACAAGGACGGCAAGGTCTTCGCGACGCTGCCGCCGGCGATCGACGTCGGGCGCAAGCCGCCCGCGCCCGATCCGCGCTTTCCGCCCGACCTGCCGAACCGCCCCTTCGAAATCGACAAATATGTGCCGATCGACCAGAAGACCGGCGACCTCGTGCATCGCTTCTACCAAGAGCAGGCGCAGATCGACGGCGGAAGGATGGACAAGTTCGCGGCCTATTCCGACGCCGCCGGCCTCACCATGGGCAATTACGACATCAGCAGGACGAAGCTCTGGGGCCTCGCCAAGCGCTACGTGCTTGCGGACAATTTCTTCCATGCCGCCTTCGGCGACTCGTTCCTGAATCATTTCTGGCTCGTCTGCGCCTGCACGCCGCGATATCCCGGGGCGCCGCCGGAGATCACGGCCCAGCTCGACGGGGCGGGCAATCTGGTGAAAGACGGGGCCGTGACGCCGGACGGCTTCGCCGTCAATACGATCTATTCGACCCACGCGCCGCATCCGGCCTCGATCGCCGACCCTCGCTGGCTGTTGCCTCCGCTCGAGGGGTTGAAGACGATCGGCGACCAGCTCGACGAGAAGGGAATCGCCTGGGCCTGGTATTCGGGCGGCTGGGACGACGCCCTCGCCGGCCACCCCGACCCCCTGTTCCAATATCACCATCAGCCTTTGGCCTATTTCAAGCAATTTGGCGACGGCACCACGGCGCGGGCGGCGCATCTCAAGGACGAGAAGGAGATGATCGCGGCGATCCGGGCGAACAGCCTGCCTTCGGTGGTGTTCTGGAAGCCGCTCGGCGACGAGAATCAGCATCCCGGCTATGCCGAGCTGACGAAGGGCGACGACAAGGTATCCGAGGTCGTCGAATTGATCCGGCAAAGCGCCTCTCTGGGCTCATGCGGCGATCATCGTCACTTATGACGAGAATGGAGGCTATTGGGACCATGTCGGGCCGCCCAAACGCGATCGGTGGGGGCCCGGCAGCCGCGTCCCGACGATCCTCCTCTCGCCCTTCGCCCGCGAGGCTTTCGTGGATCATGCGCCCTACGATACGACCTCGATCCTTAAATTCATCGAAGAGCGCTACGGCCTGCCGCTTTTGAATCCCGAGCGCGAAGAGCAGGTGGGCGATCTCGCCGGCGCCTTCCGTTTCTGAGCCTCCCATCCGTCCGGCCGTCGCGCTGAGCCTTCTTTAGCGGCGTGAAGAGGCGATGTATTACTTCAAATATAGCCATGTTAATCGCTATATCCATATAAATATATCGAAATAGTGGGAACTTTCCCACGGATAAGGCATTGGCGTCATCATTTTAAATCTGGTAAGGTTTCTTCAATTCGGGAGGAACCGGCAATCAGGACTCCCAAGGGGCTATGCCGGAACGACGCGGCGAGGGAGAGCGCCGCGGTAAGCGATGGCCAGGTCCATAGGAACGGGAATGCGACACGCCCCATTCTGGCGGCGTCGGGAGATGCACCGTCCAGAAGGGCGCTGCAGCACATGGAGGGAACATGATCACAGTCATCATCAATGGGCATAGCCATCAAGTCGATGTGGAGAGCGACACCCCGCTCTTATGGGTGATTCGCGAGCATCTGCAGATGACCGGCACGAAGTTCGGCTGCGGCGCCGGCCTATGTGGGGCCTGTACGGTCCATGTCAACGGCGAGGCGGTGCGCTCCTGCCAAACCCCTGTCGGGTCGTTGGCAGGCAAGAAGGTCACCACGATCGAGGGTCTCGGCAGCAAACATCCGCTGCAGAAGGCGTGGATCGCCGAGCAGGTGCCGCAATGCGGCTACTGCCAGTCCGGCCAGATCATGCAGGCTGCTTCGCTGCTGGCGAAGAACAAGAACCCGACGGTCGCCGAAATCGTCGACAACATGAACGGTAACCTTTGCCGCTGCATGACCTACACGCGCATTCAGCGCGCGGTTTTGCGCGCGGCCAAGGACATGCAGGCCTAGGGGAGGGAACGATGACGGAGCAACGAAACATGATGACGCCCGATGGCGTATCCCGACGTTCTTTTCTCGTCGGCACGGCCGCGACCGGATTGGTGATGGGCTTTGTCGACCCGCTGAAGCTGGTCGGCGGGGTGCAGGAAGCGCTGGCGGCAGGCATGCCGGCCGCCTTCGGCCCCACGGTCTGGTACAGCATCGACAAGGCCGGCAAGGTCACCATCAACGTGGCCAAGGCCGACATGGGCCAGCGCATCGCCTCGACCATCGCGCAGATGGTCGCGGAAGAGCTCGAATGCTCATGGAAGGACATCACCATCAACCTGACGGGCGATCCCACCTTGGTCGACCCGGTGCTCGGCGCGGTCGTCACCGGCGGAAGCTGGAGCACGAATTTCAACTTCGACGCCATGTCGCGCGCGGGTGCTGCGGGCCGCATCACCTTGATCGAAGCGGGCTCCGAAATACTGAAGGTGCCGGCGAGCGAATGCACCGCCTCGGACTCGAGGGTGATGCATAGCGGCTCGAGCAAGTGGATCAGCTACGCGAAGATCGTGGCTTCCGGAAAGGCCAACAAGGTGTGGTCGGCCGACGAGCTCAAGGCCATCACCCTCAAGACCCCGGCGAGCTACAAGTTCGTCACCAAGTCCGTGCCCTCGATCGACATTCCCGGCAAGACCAACGGCACGGTGAAATACGGCATCGACGCGCACCTTCCCGGCATGCTTTATGGCCGGACCAAGGTTCCGCCGGTGCGTTACGGCGCCACGGTAAAGTCGGTCGACGACAGCGAGGCCAAGAAGGTCAAGGGCTTCATCAAGGCCGTCGTGATCGACGACAAGACGATGAGCATCACGGGCTGGGTCGTCGCCGTCGCCACGACCTATTGGGGTGCGAAGAAGGCCGCCGATGCGCTCAAGGTGGATTACGATCTCGGCCCCAACGCCAACGTGTCGAGCAACTCCATCATCGCCGAGGCGAAACGCCTGCAGAAGGACGGCTCGACCGGACTGCTGTTCGTCAAGGACGGCAACTCGGCCGCGGCCATGGGGAAGGCGACGAAGAAATTGGAGGCGGAATATCTCACCTCCCTCAACATCCACGCGCCGCTGGAGCCGATGAACGCCACGGCCTCCTACGATGAAAAGACCGATACCTGGCATCTCTACAACGGCAACCAGTTCGCCACGCGTTCGATCGGACTGGTGGCCGCGGCACTCGGCGTCGATGCCAAGAAGGTCGTCCTCCATCAGCATTATCTAGGCGGCGGCTTCGGCCGCAGGCTGGAGGGCGAGATGCTGATCCCCGCGGCCTTGGCGGCCAAGGATCTCGGCAAGCCGGTGAAGGTCATCTATGCGCGCGAAGACGACATGGTGATGGATTTCACCAGGCCGCTCACCTACCAGAAGATCAGCGCGGGCGTGGATGCGAACAACAAGATCGTGGCCATGGAGCAGGACGTCGTCTGCGCCTGGCCGACCAAGCGCTGGGGCATCCCCGCGTTCCTCACCCCCTCGGTCGACAAGAAGGGGGCGCTCGACGGCTTCACCATGAACGGCGCCGACTATTGGTATACGGTGCCGAACCACACCGCGCGCAGCTTCCTCAACGAGATGGCGCAGAAGGCGACGCCTTCGGGCCAGCTTCGCTCGGTCGCGCCCGGCTGGACATTCTGGGCGGTCGAGAGCTTCATGGACGAAGTCGCGCACGCCACCGGCCAGGATCCGGTCGCCATGCGGCTGGCCATGCTGGACGGTGCGGGCAAGAACGCCGGTGGCGCGGAGAAGCTCGCCAACGTGCTCAAGTTGGCGGCCGGCAAGTCGGGCTATGGCGTGACGCAGCTGCCGAAGAACAGCGGCATCGGCATCGCCTGCGTCAGTGCCCAGGAGCGGGGCACCGCGACCTGGACGGCTTGTGCGGCGCAAGTCGCCGTCAATCCGACGAGCGGCGAGGTCAAGGTGCAGAAGCTCACCGTGGTGTCGGATCTCGGCATCACGGTCAACCCCGACGGCGCTCGCGCGCAGATGGAAGGCGCGACGCTTTGGGGTTTCAGCCTGGCCACGTTGGAGAAAGCCACCATGAAGAATGGCGGCATCGAGCAGAACATGTACGACAGCTATACGCCGGCCCGCATGGCCGACATTCCGGAGCTCGACATCACCATCCTGACGCCGGGCGGACATCCGGTCGGCGTGGGCGAGCCCGCGGTCACGGTCGTGGCGCCCGCCATCGGCAATGCGGTGTTCAACGCGGTCGGCGTGCGCGTCCGCTCGCTGCCGATCAATGCCGATTCGGTGAAGGCGGCGATGGCGATGAAGAGCAGCTGATCTGACTGCTCGGGTTACGTGATGAGGGCGGCGTCCTTCGGGGCGCCGCCTTTTTTTTGGGTCGGCTTCAGCCTGCCGGCGACGCCCGCCATCGAAATTTCCTGGCTTTGCGATAGAGTCTTGACATCGATGCGGCTGTTCCTTGCATAATTGCAATCAGGCGATATATCCGAGGAGATATAACCTCGGAGGGCGCTGGATCGAGCAACTGCCGTTGTCGCGTCCATCCATCAAATCTCTATGGGGAGGAACGGGGGAATGAAGATAAGGGAAAGCTTGATGACCACCGCAGCCATGTTCGTCGCGGCGGCGGTGGGGCTCATGGGCCTGGCGCTCGCGCCGGCCCATGCGCAGAGCGCGCAGGCGCTGCTCAACGCGGACAAGGACCCGAACGATTGGCTGACCTATCACGGCAGCTACAAGTCCTGGCACTACAGCGCGCTCAATCAGATCGACACCGGCAACGTGAAGGACCTCAAGATCGCTTGGATCCACGAGGTCGGCCGCTCGACGCGCGGCGTGCAGTCCATGCCCTTGGTGAAGGACGGCATCCTTTACTACTCGGCCTCCTACAGCAAGGTCTTCGCGCTCAAGGGCGACACCGGCGAGGTGCTCTGGTCCTTCGTGCCCAAGCTAAACGAGGACCTCATCGCGCGCCAAACCCACTCGCCCTACAACCGCGGCATGGCGATGAGCGACGGCAAGCTCTATATCGGCACCGTCGACGGCCGCCTCTTCGCGCTCGACCAGAGCAGCGGCAAGGTCGTGTGGGAGACCAAGCTGATCAACTCCGAGAAGCTGACCGTCGGCTTCACCGGCGCGCCCCTCGCGGTCAAGGACAAGGTGATCATCGGCGCCCAGGGCGGCGAGTGGCCGGGCCGCGGCCCGATCTTCGGCATCGACGCCAAGACCGGCCAGAAAATATGGGAATTCCAGACGGTTGCGGGAACGCCCGAGGCCATGAAGACCTGGGAGAACGAGACCTGGCGCACGGGCGGCGGCGGCGGCTGGATGCCCGGCACCTATGACGCGGAGACCAACAGCGTCTGGTGGGGCACCGCGAACCCCGCGCCGCTCTTCGACTGGTCGGGCAGCGATTTCAAGCATAACGGCGCCAGGCCAGGCGACAATCTCTACACCACCTCGGTGATCGCCCTCGATCCCGACACGGGCGCGCTCAAGTTCTACCATCAGGAGCTGCCGCACGACGCGTGGGACTTCGACAGCGCCGTCGGCGAGTTCGTCGCGGTCGACCGCGGCGACGAAGAAATATTACGTTCACGCCAACAAGAGCGGCTACATCTTCGTCTACGACCGGGCCGACGCCAAGATCGAGAACGTCTACGACCTCGTCAAGAACAGCAATTTCGTGAAAAGCATCGACCCGAAGACGGGCGAGCTCATCGGGCGGCGCGACGTGGGCGCGGGCAAGGAGGAGAATCTCTGCCCCGCGATCGCCGGCGGCATAAGCTGGGCCTCGGGCACCTACGATCCGCAGACCGGGCTCTACTACAAGATCGGCCAGGAATGGTGCATGGACCTCGACATCCAGAAGACCAATCCCGTGACCGAGCCGGTGGTGCAGCTCAATATCGGCGCGCAATTCACCTTCAAGGACCCGCCGGGCGAGAAGGCGCACGGCCATGTCGACGCGCGCAACCCGATCAGCGGGGAGGTGAAATGGTCGGTCAACTTCCCCGAGCCGCCACTCGCGAGCCTGCTCTCCACGGCGGGCGGCCTCGTCTTCGTGCCCGATGCGCGGGGATGGCTGCATGCGCTCGATGCCACGAGCGGCAAGGATCTCTGGAACGGCAATGACGGCGCCACGCACAATGGCGGCATCGTCACCTATACCGCCGGCGGAAAGCAATATATCGCGGTCGTGACCGGCGGCATGAGCCTCGACAGCGACGGCTACGCCGATCTCTTCGGCGGCCCCTACAAGCATATGGAGCATGACACGGGCGCGCTGGTCGTCTACGCGTTGCCCAAGGAATAGCGGGCCTTCGATCCGGCTCCGGCGCCTGCCCCGCAAGGGGGGCGCCGGGGACGCGCCCCTTCGGCCGCGCGCCAGCGATTTCCGGTCCTTGTCCGGCCACCGCCTTGTGAGTTATTATGCCCGGCTTGCGAGGGCGCGCGATCGGACGGGGGTGCGGCCAACCCGTCCCGGGACAATTCGACCGCACATCGTCGTAGGATGAAACGCTGGACCTTTTATGGCGTCGCGATGGCTGTTGCCGCCGCATCGGCTCTTGCTGTCGGCATCGAGATGCCGGCGCGCGCGGCCGATACGGTCGATCCGGCGGCGCGGGTCAAGCACGGGGCCGAACTCTTCGCCGCCAACGGCTGCGGCTGGTGCCACGAGGGAGCCGGGCGCAAAGCGGCCAGGGGTCCGCAGCTCATGAACACCGCGCGCGACGACGCCTTCATCATGAACCGCGTCCAGCATGGCTCGCCGGGCCGCATGCCGGCCTTCGGCGCCTCGCTCTCGGAGGCCGACATTCGCGACATCATCGCCTATATCCGCAATCTCAAGCCGGAGGCGAGTTGATGGGAGGCATCCGCCCCTGCGTCGGCTTGCTCGCCGCCGCGCTCAGCATGTCCGCGGCAATCGTCTTCTCCGCCCGCGCGCCGGCGCGTCCGCTCGATTCGATCCGCGAGCGCGGCAGCCTCGTGCTTTGCGCCAACCCCAACGCGCTGCCTTTTTCGAGCCGCAACGGCGAGAAGCGCGGCTTCCAGCTCGAGCTCGGCGAGGCGTTGGCGAAGGAGCTCGGCGTCGGCTTCGAGGTCGGTTGGGTGATCTTCGCCAACCAGGTGCCGCGCGTCGACTGCGATATCCTGCTCGACACGATCGTGGACCAGGAGATCGCCGCCGCGAGCCATATGCGCCTCTCTCGGCCCTATAACGAGAGCGGCGTAGCGATCGCGTTGCGCCAAGGCCTTGGCGGAATCGGCTCCTATGACGACCTCAAGGGCAAGAAGCTGCGCGTCGGCGCGATGGTGGGCTCGGTCGCCAGCGTGACCCTCGGCGAGCAGGGCTTGCGCACCATCCCCTTCGCCTTCGAGGACGAGATGATCGAGGCGGTCGGCAAAGGCGAGCTCGATGCAGCGCTCGTGACGCCGGTCTCGATCGGCTATTACAATCTCACTCATCGGGAGGCGCCGGTGAGCTTCGTGCGGGCTTTCGAAGCCGTACCGCTTCTGCACTGGTCGCTCGCCATCGGCATGCGCCATGCCGACGACGCGCTGGTAGCCGCCGTCAATCAGGCGCTCGACCGCATGCTCGCCCAAGGCGTCGTGAAGCGCATCTATGCCGGATACGGCATCGAGCAGCGCCTGCCGCAGCCGTGAGACCGTTCTCTCCGCCATCGCGGTCCGCACCTCTGGCGCGCGTCCGCGCGGCGCTTGTCGCTGCCCTCGCGATCGTGCCGATGCTCGGCGCGTCCGCGCGCGCGGGCGATCCTCCGATCGTGCGCGTGGGCGTGCTCAAATTCGGCACCGTGCAATGGGAGCTCGACGTCATCCGCCGTCACCAGCTCGACCTGAAGCATGGCGTGCATGTCGAGCAGGTCGAGCTCGCGGGCAAGGACGCGACTGCGGTCGCGCTGCAAAGCAAAGCGGTGGATATGATCGTGACCGATTGGCTCTGGGTCTCGCATCAGCGCACGGCCGGGGAGGATTATACCTTCGTCGCGCATTCCTCCGCGGCGGGCGCGCTCATGGTGCGGCCCGATTCCGGGATCAAGACGCTTGCCGATCTCAAGGGCAAGCGCATCGGCGTCGCGGGCGGGCCGGTCGACAAGAGCTGGCTCATCTTCCGCGCCTATGTGCGCAAGACGCAAGGCTTCGATCCCGCGTCCGACGCCGAGCCCGTGTTCGGCGCGCCGCCGCTGCTCAACGAGCTGCTCCTCAAGGGCAGCCTGCCGGCCGCGCTCAATTTCTGGAACTACAACGCGAGGCTCGCCGGAACGGGCGTCACGCCGCTGCTGACGGTCGCCGACATGCTGCCCGCCTTGGGCATCACGCCGCCGCTGCCGCTCATCGGTTGGGTCTTCAGCGAGCATTGGGCCGACGCCAATGCCGAGGCGGTGCGCGGCTTCCTCGCCGCCTCGCGCGAGGCCAAGGAGCTGCTCGCCCGTTCCGACGAGGAATGGCGGAGCCTCTTGCCCCTGACCCAAGCGAAGGACGACGCGGCGCTCGCGGCGCTCCGCGACTCCTACCGGCAAGGCATCGCCGAAGCGACCGGGCCCGAGCAGCTGGCGGCCGCCGAGACGCTGCTCCAGCGGCTGGCCGAGATCGGCGGACAGGACCTGGTTGGCCCCGAGACCCGATTGGCGCCTGGAACTTTTTGGGCCGGCGGCCTCTGAGCCGGGACGCCCGCTCATGACCGGCGCGCTAACTCTCGACAGGCTCGGTGGACTGCTGCGTCCGCTCTCCGTGCTGCTGCTGCTGGCGATATGGTCGGCTGCGGCGCTGATCGCGCAGAGCCATCTGCTGCCCACGCCTTGGGCGGTGGCGGAGAGTCTCTACCGGCATACGGTCCATGGCGCGCTTCTCTTCAATCTCGGGATGACCTTGATGCGCGTGGCGGCGAGTTTTCTCGTCGCCATGGCGGCGGGCGTGGTGATCGGCATCTTGATGGGCGAGCGGCGCGGGCTCGACCGCCTGTTCGACAGCTGGGTGGTGCTCGGCCTCAATATTCCCGCGCTCGTGTTGATGATCCTCTGCTATGTCTGGCTCGGACTGACCGAGGCCGCGGCGATCCTCGCGGTGGCGCTCAACAAGCTGCCGATCGTCGTCGTCACGGTGCGCGAGGGCGCGCGCGCGGTCGATCGCGATCTTCTGCAGGTCGCCGATGTGCTCCGCCTCGGCATGCGCCGCCGTCTCGCCAAGGTCTATCTGCCGCAGCTCTATCCCTATTTCATGGTGGCGGCGCGGAACGGCTTGGCGCTCGTCTGGAAGATCGTGCTGGTGGCCGAGCTGATCGGGCGCAGCAACGGCGTGGGTTTTCAGCTCGGCGTCTATTTTCAGTACTTCGACATCACCAGCATTCTTGCCTACACCTTCGCCTTCGTGGCGGTGGTGGCCCTCGTGGAGGGCCTGATCCTCGCCCCGCTCGAGCGGCGCCTCGCCGGATGGCGCCGGTGAACGCCCTCGAGGTCCGCATCGCCGAGAAGCGCTATGCCGGCAACGAGGCGCTGGTCCATTCCGGCCTCGCCTTCGATCTGCCCGAGCGGCAGTTCGCCTGCATCCTGGGCCCTTCCGGCTGCGGCAAGACCACCTTGCTCAATCTGGTGAGCGGTCTCGACCGGGATTACCAAGGCGAGATCCGCCTGTCGGACGGCCGCGAAGCGCCGTTCGGCTATATGTTCCAGACGCCGCGGCTCATGCCCTGGCTCACCGTGCGCGAGAACGTGCGTCTGGCCCTGCCGGAAAGCGGGCCGTCGCCGGGGCCGGCCGAGCGGCTCCTCGCCGAGATGGAGCTGCAGGGCTTTCTCGACGCCTATCCGCGCGCGCTCTCCGGCGGCATGCAGCGGCGCGTCGCCTTGGCGCGCGCCTTCGTGGCGGAGCCGCGGCTCCTGCTGCTCGACGAGCCCTTCCTCTCGCTCGACGCGCCGGCGGCCGATCGGCTGCGCCGGCTGCTGCTCGAGCTTTGGGCGCGCCGGCCGACCAGCGTGCTTTTCGTCACCCATGATCTGCGCGAGGCGCTCTCGGTCGCCGATCGCGTGCTGTTTCTCTCGCCGCGGCCGGCGCGCGTCCTGCTCGACCTTGCGGTGGAGCTGCCTCGCCCGCGCGATCTGGAAGGGCCGGAGATAGCGGCCTTGCGCCGCCGGCTCCTCGACGAGCATCCCGATCTGCTTGCCGGATTGCTGGGCGCGAACGACAACGGACAGGCGGCGAGCTAGGCCGGCCGCTGCGCCTTTATTTGCGCGGCGAGCCAGCGATAGGAGGCTTTGGGGACACGCTGCTGCGTCGGGTAATCGACGCGGATGACGCCGAAGCGCTCGGAGTAGCCGAAGCTCCACTCGAAATTGTCGAGCAGCGACCAGACGAAATAACCCTTGAGATTGGCGCCGTCGGCGATGGCGCGCCGCGCGGCGAGGAGATGCGCGCGGATGAAATCGACGCGCTCCTTGTCCTCGACGACGCCGTCGGGCCCGGGCTTGTCCTCGAAGGCGGCGCCGTTCTCGGTGACATAGACGACGGGATTGCCATAGGCCTCGCGCAGCTCCATCAGCTGCGTGTAAAGACCCTCGGGCTCGATCGGCCAGCCCATGCCTGTATAGCTCACGCCCTGCGGCGCAGGACCCCAATTGGTGCCGAAAAGCCCGTTGGCGTCCGCCCGCTGATGCATGGGCGCGTAATAATTGATGCCGAGGAAATCGATCGGCTGCTTGGCGACCTCGAGATCGCCGGGCTTGACCAGGGGCGCGTAATCGGCGGCGAGCGCATCGGGATATTGGCCGCGCATGAGCGGATCGAGGCAGGCTCGATTCCACACCGCGTCCCACAGGATCGCGGCCTGCCGATCGTCGGGCCTGTCCGAGCTCGGCAGGCAGGGCTGCACGCTCAAGACCGTGCCGAGCGCGAGATCGCCGTGCTCCGCGCGAAGCGCCGCGATCGCCTTGCCTTGCGCGAGGGTCTGGTGATGGATCGCGGCGATGACGTTCTGCCGGCCGGTGATGCCGGGCGCCATCTGGCCGAAGCCGTGCCCGAAAATCGCATGGACATTGGGCTCGTTGAACATGGCCCAATGCTTGACGCGGTCGCCGAGCCGGCTTGCCGCGATCCGTGCATAGTCGGCGAACCATTCGGCAATGTCGCGCACTAACCAGCCGCCGCGCTCCTGCAAGGCCTGCGGCAAATCCCAATGATAGAGGCAGAGCCACGGCTCGATCTTCTTCTCGAGCAGGGCATCGACGAGCCGGTCGTAGAAATCGAGCCCCGGCCCGTTCACGGCGCCGGTACCGGCCGGAAGGATGCGGGGCCAGGCCGTCGAGAAGCGGTAGGCGCGGAAGCCCGCCGCGTCGAGCAGGCCGACATCCTCGCGATAGCGGTGGTAATGGTCGCAGGCGACGTCGCCCGTGTCGCCGTTCACGATCTTGCCGGGGACGCGGCAGAAAACATCCCAGATGGAGGGGCCGCGCCCATCCTCCTTCACCGCGCCCTCGATCTGATAGGCGGAGGTCGAGGCGCCCCAGCGGAAGCCGGAAGGAAAGGCGATCGGCTCGCCATCCTCGGCAAGCTCGACGGCGCGGCCCCGGCGCGAGGTCGCCGCGAGCCACGCCGCGGCCGCCGATCCCTTGAGAAACCGTCTGCGCAACATCGTTCCGGCGCCTCAGCCTAACCTTCGCCGCCTCGCGGGAGGCGCAACGCCAATATCAGCACGAGCGCCATGATGACGGCGCCCGAGATGAAAGGCCAGTCCCGACCAAAGCCGGCGAAGACGAGCCCCGCCCAGACGGGCCCCAGAATGCGAGCTAGGCTGGCGGCCGATTGCGACAGGCCCAGCACGCTGCCTTGCGTCTCCTTGCCCGCGGCGAGGGAGATCAGGCTGCTGAGCGAAGGGTTGACGAAACCCACCCCGAGCGCGAGCAAGGCCATCGCGACGAGGAGGGGCGCGAGCGTGCTGGCGACCGGGATGAGGGCAAGGCCGGCGCAGAGCGCGAGCGCGCCCAGCAGAACCAGCCGGCCCTCGCCGAGACGCGGAGCGAGCGGGCGGATCAGAACGCCTTGGACGAAGGCCGCGACGATGCCGGTATAGGCGAAGACATAGCCGTTCTGCTCGGCGCCCCAATGGAAAAGACGCTCCGACCACAAGGCGAAGGTCGATTCCATGCCGGCGAAGACGAAAGTCGCCAGAAAGAACAAAAGGACGGAAAGCCGCAACGAGGGCCGGCGCCATGCGGCGGCCAGGAGCAGGATGCGCCCGGGGCGCGGCGCCGCTCCGCGGCTCGCGCGCTGCTCCGGAGCAAGAGACTCGCGCAAGAAGAACGTCGCGAAGAGCAGTGCTGCGAGCGAGAGGCCGGTCGAGGCCAGGGCCGGCGCCAGGACATGAGGATGGGCCGGGTCGGGCCCGGCAAGCAGGCCGCCCGCGGCCGGCCCGAGGATGAATCCGAGACCGAAGGCTGCGCCGATCAGCCCCATGCCCTGCGCGCGCTTTTCGGGCGGCGTGACGTCGGCGATATAGGCTTGCGCGGCCGCGATATTGCCGGCCATCGCGCCCGCGAGCGCGCGCGCGGCAAAAAGCTGCCACAGCTCTTGGGCAAAGCCGATCCAGAGATAGGCGAGGGCGATGCCGGCGAGGCTCGAGAGCAGGATCGGCTTGCGGCCATAGCGGTCGCTCAACCGGCCCCAAATCGGCGACGAGAAGAATTGCGTGAAGGAGTAGCTCGCCATGAGCGAGGCGACGACATCCGGCGAGGCATGGAAATGCTCCGCATAGAAGGGCAGAAGCGGAATGATGATGCCGAAGCCGACGAGATCGACGAGGACGGTAAGGAATATGGCGAGGAGGGGGCTCAGGCGCTCGGCGGGCATGGCGGCCTTATGGCAGGGGCTTGGCGGGATCGGATGGCGGTCTTGGCCCGCCCCGCAGCGACCAGGCGTGGATCGCGAGCATGATCCAGCCGATCAGGAGGCATGTGCCGCCGACCGGCGTCAGCATCGCGAAGCCGCGCCTGCCGCTGAGCGCGAGCGCATCGAGGCTGCCGGAAAATAGCAGGATTCCGATGGCGAAGAAAAACGCCGCGGTGTTGAGGAAACGGCTCGGTCTCAGCGCCATCAGGATGGCCACGGCCAGGAGCGCGAGACTATGCCAGATCTGGTACTCGATGCCGGTATGGAGCCAGGCCAGCGCCTGCGGATCGAGCATGCTTTGGGCGCCGTGAGCCGACCAGGCGCCCAACGCGACGGCGACGAAGCCGGCAAAGGCAGCGAAAAATAGCGTCGCGCGCATGGGTGGACCTGCAAGAGCTCTGGCGTCGCGCGGTTTATCGCACGGTTTCGAGCGGGCTTCACGCGGTTTTGCCGGCAGCCTCTTGCATCGGGAATGCCGACCATGTTTGATGGCGATCAACCCCTCGCAGGATTGGCTCCGGCGCTCATGCCCTTCCTGCGGCAAGTCGAGAGAATGACGATGGCTGGAGGATGGCTCGTTGGGCGCGGCAGGCTCGCCCGCCGTGGCGGCCCGCATGGTTGGCTGGGGCCCGTCGCGGCCCTGGTCTTGCTATGGGGCGGCGCGCCGGCGCTTGCGCAAGACAGCCTCGCCGACCTGGTGGAGAAGCTCCTTCCGGCCGTCGTCAATATCTCGACGACCTCGACGAGCCATGGCAGCGGCTTGGAGCTGCCGCAATTCCCGCCCGGCTCCCCGCTCGAGAAGTTCTTCAAGGACTTCTCCGACAAGCTCCAACGGTCGCAGCCCTCCCGCAAGGTGACCTCGCTCGGCTCGGGCTTCCTCATCGATCCGGCCGGTTACATCGTCACTTGCAATCACGTCATCGCCGACGCCGAGGAGGTTCGCGTGACGCTTCAGGACGAGGCCGACAGCAACTTGAAGGCCAAGATTATCGGTCGCGATCCCAAGACCGATCTGGCGCTCCTCAAGGTCGAGGCCGGCCACCCGTTGCCCTTCGTCAAATGGGGCAACTCGGACAAGGCGCGCGTGGGTGATCGCGTGGTCGCGATCGGCAATGCCTTCGGCCTGGGCGGCACGGTCACCTCGGGCATCCTTTCGGCGCGCGGCCGCTCGCTCGAGAACGGCGGCTACGACACGTTCCTGCAGACCGACGCCCCCATCAACAAGGGCAATTCCGGCGGGCCCGATGTTCAACATGGCGGGCGAGGTGATCGGCATCAATTCGGCGATCTTCTCGCCGACCGGCGGCAGCGTGGGCATCGGCTTTGCCATTCCTTCCGCGCTCGCGCAGCCGGTGCTGGGCGAGCTGCGCAAGTCGGGGCATATCCTGCGCGGTTGGATCGGCGTGCGGATCCAGGAGGTGACGAGCGAGATCGCCGAGACCATGGGCCTGCCCAAGCCCGCCGGCGCGCTTGTCGCCAGCGTCGTCTCGCCGGGGCCAGCCGACAGCGCAGGGCTTCACGTCGGGGACGTGATCCTCAGGTTCGACGGGAAGGACGTGGCCGAGATGCGCGACCTGCCGCGCATCGTCGCCGACACGGAGATCGGCAAGACGGCCTCGATCGAGGTCTGGCGAAAGGGGCAGAAGCTCGCGCTCAAGGTCAAGGTGGCGCAGCTCAAGGATGAGGAGGAAGCCACGCGCTCCGAACCCGAGGAGCCCAAGGGCAAGGCCGACGAGCCGACCGGCGCCAGGCAGTTTCCGCAACTCGGCCTGTCGCTCGCCCCCTTGTCGAAAGGACTGCGGGACCAGTTCCAGATCAATTCGGCGCTCAAAGGAGTGGTCGTCACAGCGGTCGAGGATGGCCAGGCGGCGGCCGACAAGGGCATCCAGCCCGGCGACGTCATCGTCGAGGTCAACCAGGAGGCCGTGGCGGCGCCCACCCAGGTCGCCAGCGCGATCGACAAGGCGCGCCAGAGCGGCCGGAAATCGATTCTGCTGCTGGTCGCGCGCGGCGCCGATCTCAGCTTCGTCGCCTTGCCCATCGGCCGGAGCTGAGATTCCTCGTCCTTGCCGGACGAGATCGGTTGCGCCGAGCGGACGATATCGCTAAATCCTTCGGCGGCGGGAGTGGGAAATCGCTACCTCAAACCAGGAGTGGTCGATGACGCCAAGAGACCGTACAAAACTTGTCGCAGCAATTAGCTTGGTCGGCTTGCTTTCGTTTGCCGCAGGCACCGTCGCGCAAGGTCGTTATCTTGAGGTCGATCGCGCCGAAGGCGCGCTTCACAATGCGCTCAATCAGCTTGCCCATGCCCGCGACGTATTCGGCGGTCACAAGGCCAACGCCGAGGGTCTGATCAACCAGGCGATAGGCGAGCTCGAGCAAGGCAAGGGCTTCGCGGCGCAGCACGGCTATTGAGGCCGGCTGCTGCCGGACAGACCGTCGACTGGACGCCGATGGGCGAGCATGGCACGCGGGCTCGGGACCTGTAGCATCCTGTCATGACCGATGCCGTGCTCGTCACCGGCGGCGCGGGCTATCTCGGTAGCCATGTTTGCAAGCGGCTGGCCGAAGGCGGCTGGCTGCCGGTCGCCTACGATAATCTCTCGACGGGCCATGAATGGGCCGTCCGCTGGGGGCCCCTCGAGCGCGGGGAACTGGCCGACCGCGCGCGTCTTGCCGCGGTGATCGAGCGATATCGTCCGGCCGCGGCGATGCATTTCGCGGGCCTGATCGCCGTCGGCGATTCGGTACGCGATCCCGCCTCCTATTATCGCAATAACGTCGCGGCGAGCCTCGTGCTTCTGGAGATCTTGCGCGATCGAAAGATCGATACGGTCGTCTTCTCGAGCAGCGCCGCCGTCTACGGCATTCCGCACCGCGTTCCGATCTCCGAGGACCATGCGATTGCGCCGATCAGCCCATATGGCGCGACCAAGGCGATGGTCGAGCGCATACTCGCCGATTTTTCGGCCGCGCATGGGCTTCGCTCGGTCTCGCTGCGCTATTTCAACGCCGCCGCGGCCGACCCCGCGGGCGAGATCGGCGAGGCGCATGATCCCGAAACCCATCTCATCCCGCTGATCCTGGATGTGGCGCTGGGACGCCGCGCCGAGCTGCTCGTCTATGGCGACGATTACGACACGGCTGACGGCACCTGCATTCGGGACTATATCCATGTCATGGATCTCGCGGATGCGCATGTCGGCGCTCTCGATTATCTGCGCGCCGGCGGCGCCACGACGGCGCTCAATCTCGGCACCGCCGCCGGCCATTCGGTGCGGGCGGTGCTGCAGGCGGCGCGCGTCGTGACGGGGCAGCCGATCCCGGAGCGGATCGCGCCGCGGCGATCCGGCGATCCCGCGATCCTCGTCGCCGACGCGGAGGCCGCGAGCCGCATCCTCGATTGGCGGCCGCGTCGATCCTCGCTCGAGCGGCTGATCGAGGACGCCTGGCGCTGGCACCGCCGCCATTTCGCGCCATGACGGCCGGGCAAGCGAGAAGCGACGCCACCGCCCCGAATTCGCCCTGCAGCCGTTGCGGGGCCTCGTTTCCCTGCGATCCTCTCGGCGACTGCTGGTGCAAGAGCGAGCCGAGGCGACGTCCGATGCCGTCCGTCTCCGCCGGGACGGCCGCGCGCTGCCTCTGCCCGAGCTGCTTGCGCTCGTCCGAGGCTCAAGGCGCGACGCCGCTCACGGCGTGATCCGCTGCTGCTCCTGAAGCGAGCGCGTGGCGGGGACGCGCTCGCCATTGCGCCATTCTTGCGGCGTCACGAACGGCCCCTGCCAAAGCCCGATCTTCTTGACCCGCGTGGCGACCTCGATTTCCTCGTAATAGAGCGTGCGTGGACGGTCGGCGATGGCCCAGCCCCCATCGACCATGGCCAAGGCAAGGTCGGTGCGGCCGACCGCGCAGACGGCCAGCATCATGTCGAACTCGTTCTGGCCGCGCGGCGCGCAATTCGCCGCCGTTCTTGCCGACGAGCTTGACGAGATAGTCCCGCGCCTCGACGCCACAGGGATAGTCCTTCTTCGCAGCGGTCTGGCAGATCTGGTCCGGGTCCGGCGCGTCTATGCCGTAAAGCTGGAAGCGTCTGCCCGCCACCTCGATCGTGCGGGCGTCGACCACGACCGCCGGCCCGTTGGCGACGCTCGAGGCGTTATGGGCGGGCGACAGGCCGCGCTCGATCGGTTTGACCGCATCGGCCAGCTGCGCGCAGCCCGCGAGCGCCATTATAGCGAGGCTTATCACCGGCCGGGCCGACATGCTCCCTCCCTTGGCGGGGCTGTGTTTAGCAGGCGCGGCAAGGGCCGGATAGTCTCAGCGCCGCTATTCGATGTTCTGGCCCGCCAGCAATGCGGTCGGGTAGGCGGCCTTCAGCCGCTCGAGAGTGGACTTCGCGTCGAAAGCGCCGGGCTTGGCCTCGCGCGCGTAATCCACCTTCAGCGTGACCCGCGCATCGATGCGCGCGTAGGGAAAGGCCGGAGCGAAATAGTCATAGGCGGTAAAGCAGCCGGCATGAACGGGATGGAACGGCCCGCAAACGATCGTGGGATAAAGCGGCGGCTCGTAGAATTCGTTGCCGAGCACGACCTGCAGGTCGTTGGACCTGTCGACCACGGTGAAGCCCGCAAAGCTCTTTTGCAGCGCGATCTCCGAAGCGCGCCAGAGCGCCATGTCGTAGGCCAGCGCCACCCGCTTCTGCGCTACCTCGTCGCGCATCGCCTTGGAGGTGGCGAAGCCGATATCGCTGGGTGCGACATAGCTCACCTCGAAGCGATTTTCGCCGAGCTGCTGCTCGCCATAGCCGTAGCCGACCGAGGGCGTGAAGGCGGTATAGAGCGGCAGGCTCGGCGCGCAGGCCGCGAGCGCCAGGAGTTCAATGCCGCAAATGATGACGGCTGCCGTCCTGGCCCGTTCGACGATCGCTCTCATGGTACCGACGATGCTCCTGCGCCTTCGCATGTCGACATTAATATGAGGATGACTTGCCGTGAACGCCAGGCGGCCGGGAGGCGCTCGGACATTGGCCGCGGCCGAGAGACCGGGTAACATCCTGCCGCCCCAACCGAGCGCGCCTCAGATGCATCCTTCGGACCCTCTCGACCTTGCGCTGCTCACCGTGGGCGAGATGGCGCGCGCGGACAGAGCGGCGGTCGCCGGCGGGGTGCCGGGCGAGCGGTTGATGGAGGCCGCCGGCCGCGCGGTCGCCGACGCGGTTCGTGGCCGAAGCGCGGTCCGCCCGACATTGGTGCTATGCGGTCCCGGCAATAACGGCGGCGACGGCTTCGTCGCCGCGCGCCATTTGCGCGAGGCGGGCTGGCCGGTGCGCGTCGCCCTGCTCGGCGAGCGGGGACGGC
Source organism: uncultured Pseudomonadota bacterium (assembly GCA_963842155.1). Lineage (GTDB taxonomy): Bacteria > Pseudomonadota > Alphaproteobacteria > JACZXZ01 > JACZXZ01 > CAWJFP01. Next base: position 113,190 of record CAWJFP010000040.1, on the reverse strand, counting down.
TCGCGGGCGATGCGGCGGGGGCCGCCGCGCGGTGGGACGGTCCGGTCGAGGCGCTGGGGCCGGGGGCCTTCGCTCCGGCCATCCTCGAGGGCGTCGAGCTCGTCGTCGACGCATTGTTCGGCGCCGGGCTGAGCCGGCCGCTCGAGGGCGTCGCGCGCGCGGCCGTCGAGGCGCTCGATGCGCGTCGCGTGGCCGTCGTCGCCGTGGATGTGCCGAGCGGCCTGCATGGCGACAGCGGGGCGGTTCTCGGCGCCGCCGCGCGCGCCGCCCTCACCGTCACCTTCTTTCGTCGCAAGCCCGGCCATTTGCTGCTGCCGGGGCGCCTGTATTGCGGCGAGGTCGTGGTAAGCGATATCGGCATCCCCCCGACGGTGCTGGGGGAGATCGCGCCCAAGACTTTCGCCAACGCCCCCGCGCTGTGGCTGGCCGCCTATCATTGGCCGAGCTTGCTCGATCATAAATACCGTCGCGGCCACGCCCTCGTGGTGGGGGGCGGCCGCATGACGGGCGCGGCGAAGCTCGCTTCGCGCGCCGCCCTCAGGGCGGGGGCCGGCCTCGTCACCGTGGCGGGACCGCCCGGGACCGAGCCCATCTATCTCGCCGCCGCCGCCGGCTTGCTTGCGGAAAGCTTCGGCGATCTCGCCGCCTTCGAAGCGGTGCTCGAGCGTCGGCACAAGACCGCCTATCTGCTGGGCCCCGGCAACGAGGCGACCGCGGGGACACGTGCCCATGTCCTCGCCGCCCTCGCGACCGGCCGTCCCACCGTGCTCGATGCCGACGCCATAAGCTGCTTCGAGGGCGTGCCGTCCTCGCTGTTCGCGGCGATCAAGGGCCCCGTCGTGATGACGCCGCATGAGGGCGAGTTTCGTCGGATCTTCGACGCAAGCGGCGACAAGCCCGCGCGCGCGCGCGCCGCCGCGGAAAAAAGCAAGGCCGTGATCCTTCTCAAGGGCGCCGACAGCGTCGTCGCGGCGCCGGACGGGCGGGCGATCATCAACGAAAACGCGCCGCCCGAGCTGGCCACGGCGGGCTCGGGCGACGTGCTGAGCGGCTTCGTGCTGGCGCTGGTCGCGCAAGGCATGCCGCCCTTCGAGGCCGCGGCCGCGGCCGCCTGGCTTCACGGTGAAGCGGCGACGGAGATCGGCCCGGGCCTGATCGCCGAGGACCTGCCCGACGCGCTGCGTGCCGTGCTGCGCCGCTTGAGCGGCGTTGTCCAAGGATCGTATGGGTCGGGCAAGATTTTGCTGAGGTAAATTATGAGGGACATAGAAAAACCAATTGAGAAATATGGATTTTTAGAGAGAACGCTGAGTAACCTGCGCTCCGCCTGGAACGAGATCGCCAAGGCGACGAGCGGACCCTTGCCGGCCGAGCCCGCCTTCGACCCGGACTTGCCCGATGAGGACGCGGCGCGTCTCGCGGCCTTGATGCGGGATTGTCTCGATGGCCGGGGCGGCGAAGTCTCGGCGCGCGTCCGCGCGGCCTCGCTGGGCCGCGCATACCTCTCCCTGAGCCATCAGGGCCGGCAACGTTTCCTGCGTATCCTCGCGGAGGGATTCGACATCGACCGAGATGCCGTGGACCAAGCCATCGCCGCGCTTGCCAAAGTGCCCAAGACGGACGAAACCGGCCGGCGCAAGGCGGAACGGGCCCTGCGCGCGGCCTTCGAGCCGCCGCGGATCAAGCTTCTCACGCAATTCAACGGCTTGCCGGAAGGCGTCAAGTTCCTGGTCGATCTGCGGGCCGAGCTTTTGGGCTGGTCTGCGCGCGACGCGGCGCTCGATGCGCTCGAGAGCGACATCAAGGGGCTGCTCGCCGGCTGGTTCGACGTGGGCTTCCTCGAGTTGCGGCGCATCACTTGGGACTCGCCGGCCGCGCTGCTCGAGAAGCTCATCGCCTACGAGGCCGTCCATGAGATTCACGATTGGACCGATCTCAAGAACCGACTCGATTCCGACCGCCGCTGCTTCGCCTTCTTCCATCCCCGCATGCCGGACGAGCCGCTCATCTTCGTCGAGGTCGCGCTCGTCAATGGGCTCGCCGACAATATCCAGAACCTGCTCGATCCCGACGCGCCCGTACAGGATCCGCATAAGGCCGACACTGCCATCTTCTACTCGATCTCGAACGCGCAACGCGGGCTGGTGGGCATCCAATTCGGCGGCTTTCTGATCAAGCGCGTGGTCGATCTGCTGGCGGCGGAGCATCGCAATCTCAAATATTTCGCTACCTTGTCGCCCGTGCCGGGCTTCCGCGCCTGGCTCACGCGCGAGCTCAAGTCGGCCACGGGCGAGCTTCTCCTGCCGGCCGAGCGCAAGGCGCTTGCCGCCCTGCCGCTCGGGGTCGGCAACGATCATCTGCTCGAGGCGCTGCTCAATTTGCCGTCTTGGTACGAGGACTGGGCGATCGCGGGCAGCTTGCGCGCGCCGCTGATGCGTCTTTGCGCGGGCTATCTCCTGCAGGAGAAGCGCGAAGGCGGCGCGGCCCTCGATCCGGTCGCGCATTTCCATCTTTCGAACGGCGCGCGCATCGAGCGCATCGACTGGCTCGGCGATCGCTCCGAGAAAGGCCTCGCGCAGTCTTATGGCTTGATGGTCAATTACCGTTATCGGCAAAGCGACATCGAGACGAACCACGAGGCCTATACCGGCGCAAGGCGGGTAGCCGCCTCAACAGCGGTGAGGTCGCTCGTGAAGGGCTGATTGGCCCCTCTGCAAGACCGTTCGGGGTAGGATTTATGGCCTGAGGATATTCCTCTAGTGTATTGATAGAGTTTACTTGTAATCGAAATATATATTGGCTACCATGCTTCGCATGCCCGAGCGGGCGGGGGGAGGGCAATAGAGCAGATGGTCGACCAGGTGGGGGCGATTGCCAGCGCCTATTTGCGGCGCGGCAGGGTAGTGGAAGACATCACGATCGGTTCGCGTTACCGACAATTCCTGGCGGACGGCACTTGCGAGACCGCGGTCGTCGTTGCGCTGTTCTTCGATCTTCGGGGCATTCCCCATGTCGGGTATGACCTGATGCTGGTGCGTCCCGGCGATCCCAGTTACCGGGCAGACCGTCGCGCGCTGGGGCTCAGGGCCTTTTGCGCGCGCTTTGTCGAGCCGGCCCTCGGCTGGCGGAGCGGCAGCGCAAAAGCCGGCATCGTCGAGAAGCCCCGCCCGCATATTCCCGCCAACCGGCCGGAGGCTCAACCGCTGCAATCGGCGGGCTGAGCTACCGAAGGATCGTCGTGCAGCCGCGTTCCTGTTGACGCGGCAATCCATGGCCGATGCAATCCGGCGCTGAGACAATCCGGACCGAGGCTGCATTGACGCGGTAGCACGCTCCGAGCGCCCTGGCCGTCGTTGCCGGGAGGCGGTATAGTCCGCGGATGCCCGACACGGCCTCTAGCCCCGCCGGACCAGTCGCGGGCCTGACGCCTGAGATCCTGGCCTGCCTGGATGCGCTCGAGCGCAAGACGCTTTGGCTCTCGAGCTGGATGATCCATCAGGCGAACCACCTGCGACCCAGTGCCGATGGGCTCAAGGTCGGCGGCCACCAAGCCTCCTCCGCCTCGGTGGCGACGCTTCTCAGCGCGCTTTATTTTCACGTTCTGCGGCCCGAGGACCGGGTGGCGGTCAAGCCGCATGCCAGCCCCGTCTTCCACGCGATCCAATATCTCCTCGGCCATCAGAGCCGCGAGAAGCTCGAGGCCTTCCGTGCCTTCGGGGGCGCGCAATCCTATCCCTCGCGGACCAAGGACGCGGACGACGTCGATTTCTCGACCGGCTCGGTGGGGCTGGGCGTCGCCATGACGAGCTTCGCCGCGCTCGTCCAAGACTATGTGCAGCTCAAGCAGCTGGGCCCCGGGGGGGCGCGCAGCGGCCGCATGGTCGCGGTGCTGGGCGACGCGGAGCTTGACGAGGGCAATGTCTTCGAGGCCATGCTCGAAGGCTGGAAGCATGACATCCGCAATGTCTGGTGGGTGATCGACTATAACCGCCAGAGCCTCGACAGCGTCGTCTCCGACCGTCTCTATAGCCGCATCGACAGCTTGTTCCTCTCGATGGGCTGGCGCGTCGTCACGCTGAAATACGGCACCAAGCTGCAAAGCGCCTTCGCCAAGCCGGGAGGCGAGGCGCTGCGCGACTGGATCGATGCCTGCCCCAACACGCTCTACTCCGCCCTTTGCTTCAAGGGCGGGCAAGGCTGGCGCGCGCATCTCGAGCAGGATCTGGGCGGCGACGCCGCCGTGCGCGCCATCCTCGCGAGCCACGACGACGCGGCGCTGCAGGCGCTGATGACCAATCTCGCCGGCCACGACATGGCGACGGTGCTCGAGGCCTTCGACGCCGCGCGCGGCGACGAGCCGACCTGCTTCATCGCCTATACCATCAAGGGCTTCGGGCTGCCTTTCGCCGGCCATAAGGACAATCATGCCGGGTTGATGAACCCCGAGCAGATGGCCCATTTCAAGGCGGCCATGCGGATTCCCGACGGGGCGGAATGGGACAAGTTCACCGGCCTCGATCTGCCCCGCGAGCGGCTCGAGCGCTTCCTCGCCGACGTGCCCTTCGCCGCGCGCTTCCCGCGCCGCTACGAGACGGCGCCGATCGCGCTGCCGAGCGCCTTTCCCGCGCCGCGCGAGCCGCGCATGGCGACGCAGGACGGCTTCGGCCGCATCCTCAACGATATCGCGCGGCAGGACAGCGAGCTCGCCGCGCGCATCGTCACCTGCTCGCCCGACGTCACCGTCTCCACCAATCTCGGTCCTTGGGTCAATCGCCGCGGCATTTTCGCGCGCAACAGTCTCGCCGACATATTCCGCGAGGAGCATGTGGTCTCCGCGCAGCGCTGGGTGCAATCGCCCGAGGGCCAGCATATCGAGCTCGGCATCGCGGAGCATAACCTCTTCATCCTGCTCGCGGCGCTCGGGCTCTCAGCGCCGCTCTTCGGCGCGCGCCTCCTCCCGATCGGGACGCTCTACGACCCCTTCATCAAGCGCGGCCTCGATGCCCTCAACTATGCCTGCTACCAGGACGCCCGCTTCCTCCTGGTGGCGACCCCTTCGGGCCTGACGCTCGCGCCGGAGGGCGGCGCGCATCAGTCGATCGTCACGCCGTTGATCGGCCTCGGCTTGCCCGGACTCGAATATTTCGAGCCCGCCTTCGTCGACGAGCTCGCGGCCATCATGCGCTGGAGCTTCGAGCATATGCAGGCGGCGGAGGGCGGCTCGGTCTATCTCCGCCTCTCGACGCGCGTCCTGGCGCAGCCCGAGCGCAAAATCACGGCCGCGCTCGCCGACGACATCATCGCCGGCGCCTATTGGCTGGTGCCGCCTGCCCGGGGCTCCGAGCTCGCGATAGCCGCGATGGGCGCCATCCTCCCCGAGGCGGCCGAGGCCCATCGTCAGGCCGAGGAGGACGTGGCGGGCGCCGGCCTGCTTGCCATCACCTCGGCGAGCCGCCTCCATGCCGATTGGCGCGCGCGCGGCAAGGCAAGCCATATAGCGCGGCTGCTCGAGCCGCTCGCCGAAGACGCAGCGCTGGTCACCGTGCTCGATGGCCATCCCGCCACGCTCTCCTGGCTCGGCTCGGTCGCCCGCCAGCGCGTCCGCGCCCTGGGCGTCGATCATTTCGGCCAATCGGGAACCCTGCCGGACCTCTATCGCGCCTACAGCCTCGACGCGGACGCCATCCTCGACGCGGCGGCCAAGGCGCTGGCGGAGCGCTGGCGCCGCGCCTGAAGCCTGGTCCGGGACGCGAATGGGTCGATAGGTCTGGTTTCGACAGCGGACGTTGATGATCCTTTATTTGAAGGATATCGATCCAGGCTTGGCGCTATATAATCCATTTTATTCAACCTAATGTGGGTCAACGTTCGTCGCATCTAAAGATAGCTGTCCTCCCAACGACGGCTTGAAGGCCCAGATATGAAATGACAGCTGCGGCATATCGTCCGGAAGCTTCACCGAAATTGCGCCATGACGTCGGCGGCGTACGATAATATCGTTGCGAGCATTTTCGACGCCGTACTGGACGAGCGGCTGACTCCAGCCGCGCTGAAAGCGGTGGCAGCCTATGTCGGCGCTTCGGGCGCCACCTACCTGCTCGTCAACAAGCTTACAGGACAGGTCAGCGCGGCCGCCTGGTGGGGGAGCTTCACCAGCAGCCGGTCGGATTATCTGGCCCATTACGGCAACATCGACCGATATCGGGTGATCCTGGAAGAGCAAGAGTGCGGTAGCTTGATGTGGATTTCCGATTGTCTGTCACAAACTGTCCTGCGCCACGACGAGTGGTACAACGATTTTATCCGCAAGGGCGGCGTTTGCGACGTTCTCGGCAGCAAGCTGTACGAGAGCCAGTCGCATCGAGTCCTCCTCGGACTCCATCGCGCCATCGGCGATAACAATCGTCGCGCCGGCGACAAGGAAGCGGCGCGAACGCTTCTAGGTCCGCTCCGCAATGCGGCCCGCCTGCATGTCGGGTTGATCGACACCGGCTATCGCTCGGCGATCACGCGCGGCAGGCTCAACCACATCGCGGCGGGAGTGATCTTCACCCGCGGCGACGGTCGGATCGTCGAGATCAACCAGGAGGGGAGCGCATCCTGCGCATCGGGGACGGGTTGACGATGCGCCAGGGACATATTTGCGCCCGCCGTAGCTTCGAGACGAGCAAACTCGCTTGCCTGATCGGCGAGGCCGCCGCCGCGAACGGCGGCGGCGCGTCGGCTGGCTGCATGCTGGTTGCTCGCTGCGACGGCCGGCCGCCTTATGTCGTGAGAGTAGCACCGGTCAGGGCCGGGCTGGGCGGCCACGAGGCTCCCATGGCGATGATATTTGTGTCCGCTCCCGACGAAAACCCCGTCTCGGAGCGAGAGTTGGCGGAACTCTATGGTCTGTCATCGGCCGAGAGCCGCCTCGCCGCCGCCCTGGCGCGCGGCAGGAAGCTGACCGAGCTTGCCGTCGAATTCGGCGTGCAGGTCACAACCTTGCGTACCCAATTGAGCTCGGTCCTGAAGAAATGCGATGTCGAGCGGCAGTCGGATCTCATTCGCCTGATATTCAGCATCCCCGTCGTCCGCACATCCGCGATGCCCGTCGATGGTTTAAGAGACTAACTCACGCCGCATCGACTATCGAATAGCGCAGTCTTCGAGTCGGGTCGCGGGGTCCGCCCGCGCCGGCGCGGCTCTTGAACCCCGCTCCAGGACGGCTTAAGAACAGCGACCCGGCGTTGACGCCCCCTCCCGGAGCGGCTAGCCATAACGCTTCGCGCCGCGGGCGTGGCGGAACTGGTAGACGCGCCAGATTTAGGTTCTGGTGATCGCAAGGTCGTGGGGGTTCAAGTCCCTCCGCCCGCACCAGTAGGGCCGCGGGTTCTTGTCGCGCGGCGCTCGGGCTTGCGCCGTCCCGGTTGTCTTCCTATCTAGCCGCAGGGGTTGTCGGAACACGAGATGCAAATAACGCAGAAGGCAGTCGAGGGGCTGAAGCACGAACTGACGGTCACCCTCTCCGCGAGCGACATCGACGCGAAGGTCGATCACCGGCTCAACGAGCTGGCCGGGCAGGTGCGCCTGCCGGGCTTCCGTCCGGGCAAGGTGCCGTTCTCGCTCCTCAAGAAGCGCTTCGGCGATTCGGTGCTGGGCGAGGTGCTCGAGCGCGCCGTCAACGACAGCTCGCAGAAGGCGATCGAGGAGCGCGGCCTCAAGCCGGCGCTGCAGCCCAAGATCGAGCTCAAGAATTTCGTGAAGGGCAAGGACCTCGAATACACCATGGCGGTCGAGGTGCTGCCCGAGATCGAGCCCATGGACTTCGCCACCGTCAAGCTCGAGCGGCTGACCGCCGAGGTCGCCGACGAGGAGGTCGACAAGACGCTCGAGCGGCTGGCCAGCGAGTATCGCAAGACCGAGCCGGCGCCCGCCGATCACGCGGCGGCGAAGGGCGACGTGCTCGTCATCGATTATAAGGGCTCGATCGATGGCGAAGACTTCCCCGGCGGCACCGGGGAGGGGCATTATCTCGAGCTCGGCTCGAAATCAGTTCATCCCCGGCTTCGAGGAGCAGCTCGAAGGGCTCAAAGCCGGCAAGAGCAAGACCATCAAGCTCACCTTTCCGGCCGATTATCGCGCCGAAAAGCTGGCCGGCAAGGAGGCCAAATTCGAGGTCACGGTCAAGGAGGTCCGGCTGCCCGTGCCGAGCAAGGTCGATGACGAGCTTGCCAAGAACATGGGCCTCGAAAATCTCGAAGCGCTGCGCAAGACGGTGCGCGGGCAGCTCGAGACGCAATATGGCGACATCGCCAAAAACAGGCTGAAACGCGCGCTCTTGGACGTGCTCGCCGAACGCCATCATTTCCCCGTGCCCGTCGGCATGGTCGATATCGAGTTCGAGCAGATTTGGCGCCAGCTCGAGGAGAGCAAGAAGCAAGGCCAGCTCGATCCGGAGGATGCGGCCAAGACCGAGGAAGAGCTCAAGGCCGATTACCGCGCGATCGCCGAACGGCGTGTGCGCCTTGGTCTACTGTTGTCCGAGGTCGGGCGGCGGCACAACATCACGGTGCCGACCGAGGAGATCAACCGCGCCATGATCGACGAGGCGCGGCGGCACCCCGGGCAGGAACGACAAGTGCTCGACTTCTTCAAGAATACGCCCGGTGCGCTCGCGCAGCTTCGCGCGCCGCTCTTCGAGGCCAAGGTGGTCGATTTCATCCTCGAGCTGGCCAAGCCCACGGAAAAGCCGGTCTCGATCGAGGAGCTGATGAAGGATCCTGACGAGGCTCCTGCGGCCGCGACGGCGGGGTAGAATGCTTGCCAGCGCTGGAAATGGCGCATATGCTAATGCACGAAGGAAGGAACGTTATCTAAATGGTTGATCGATATGGCATGGAGATGAATTACCTCGTCCCGATCGTGGTCGAGCAGACCAATCGGGGCGAGCGCTCCTACGATATTTACTCGCGGCTTCTGCAGGAGCGCATCATCTTCCTGACCGGCACGGTCAACGATATGGTCGCCAGCCTGATCTGCGCGCAGCTCCTCTATCTCGAATCGGCGAATCCGAACAAGGACATCGCCTTCTATGTGAACTCGCCGGGCGGCATGGTGACGGCGGGGCTCGCGATCTACGACACGATGCAATATATCCGGCCGAAGATTAATACGGTTTGCATCGGCCAGGCCGCGAGCATGGGCTCTCTTCTGCTGGCGGCGGGCACGGCGGGCAAGCGCATGTCGCTGCCCAACGCGCGCATCATGATCCACCAGCCTTCCGGCGGCGCCCAGGGCCAGGCGACGGACATCGAAATCCAGGCGCGCGAGATCCTGCAGGTGCGGGCGCGCTTGAACCAGATATATGTCAAGCACACCGGCCAGACGCTCGAGGTGATCGAGCAGGCGGTCGAGCGCGACAAGTTTCTCTCGGCGGAGGAAGCGCGCGTCTTCGGCCTGATCGACGAGGTGGTGACGCATCGCCCGGCGCTTGCGGAGGCGGTGGAGGCTGCGACCAAGCCGTGAATCGCCGGCGCGAATCGGCTCTCGCGGCCGTGATTAACCGAATATTGATTAGTAGCTGGCAGCGTTTAATTTAATGGAGGTAAGATGCGGCCGGTTTCCGCGACGCGAGGATGACGGCCGGATGGGCGAAGAAGAGGTCCTTTTTTTAATTTGTCCCTGGACGAGGCGCGCGGGTAACATGACACTTCTGCGGCAGGGCTGGCCCGTGACGGCGGTAACGGCATGAACAAGTCTTCCGGCGGCAATTCGAAGAACACCCTTTACTGCTCCTTCTGCGGCAAGAGCCAGCACGAGGTCCGCAAGCTCATCGCGGGCCCGACGGTGTTCATCTGCGACGAATGCGTCGAGCTCTGCATGGACATCATCCGCGAGGAGCACAAGACCACGCTCGTGCGCTCGCGCGACGGCGTGCCGAGCCCGCGCGACATCCGCGCCGTGCTCGACGACTACGTCATCGGCCAGACGCACGCGAAGAAGGTTCTCTCGGTCGCCGTCCATAACCACTACAAGCGGCTCTCGCACGGCACCAAGAACAACGACGTCGAGCTCGCCAAGTCGAACATCCTGCTGGTGGGCCCGACCGGCTCCGGCAAGACGCTGCTCGCCCAGACGCTCGCGCGCATCATCGACGTGCCGTTCACCATGGCCGACGCCACGACCTTGACCGAGGCGGGCTATGTCGGCGAGGACGTCGAGAACATCATCCTCAAGCTCTTGCAGTCGGCCGACTACAATGTCGAGCGCGCGCAGCGCGGCATCGTCTATATCGACGAGGTCGACAAGATATCGCGCAAATCCGACAACCCCTCGATCACGCGCGACGTGTCGGGCGAGGGGGTGCAGCAGGCGCTGCTCAAGATCATGGAGGGCACGATCGCGAGCGTGCCGCCCCAAGGCGGCCGCAAGCATCCCCAGCAGGAGTTCCTGCAGGTCGACACCACCAACATCCTCTTCATCTGCGGCGGTGCCTTTGCCGGGCTGGAGAAGATCATCGCGCAGCGCCAGCGCGGCAGCTCGATCGGCTTCGGCGCCGATGTGCGCGGCCCGGACGAGCGCCAGACGGGCGAGATCCTGCGCGACGTCGAGCCCGAGGACCTGCTGAAGTTCGGCCTCATCCCCGAGTTCATCGGCCGCCTGCCGGTCGTCGCCACGCTCGAGGACCTCGACGAGGACGCGCTCTGCGAGATCCTGGTCAAGCCGAAGAACGCCCTCATGAAGCAGTATCAGCGTCTTTTCGAGATGGAAGGCGTCAAGCTCGGCTTCACCGAGGACGCCATGCGCGGCATCTCGAAGAAGGCGATCGCGCGCAAGACGGGCGCCCGCGGCCTACGCTCCATCATGGAGGGCATCCTGCTCGACACCATGTTCGATCTGCCGAGCCTGGACGGGGTGGAGGAGGTCATCATCAACCGCGAGGTCGTCGAGGGCCGCGCCAAGCCGCTCCATATCTACGCCGACCGCCAAAGCGACGTCGGGAGCAGCGCCTGAGCGCGACTCGGGCGCCGACTTCGCCGACGGCAGCCAAGCAAGAGCACCGGCCCCCTTCGCGGCACCCGGCCGAGGCGCCGCGTTGAGCCGCTCTTTGCGGCGGCGTTAACCGAGCCGATCCCCAAGCTTCCGGCCGTTTTTTGGCGTTTCCCGCTGCCGGCAGGCCGAGGACGCAAAAAACACAGCTCTTCGGGATTGCGCTGGCGCCTCAATGCCGTACTTGATCCGGGGGGCTAACATCTCCACTTTATAGATCGGCCGCGCCCAGAAATTCGGCCCCCATACGCGCAGCAGGCACCGGTAGTGCACCGGTCGAAGAGGTAGAATGTTGGAACTTCAGCACGGCGCTCTCTACCCGGTACTCCCCTTGCGGGATATCGTGGTCTTTCCCCACATGATCGTGCCGCTCTTCGTCGGCCGCGAGAAGTCGGTGCGCGCGCTCGAGGACGTCATGAAGGACGACAAGCAGATTCTGCTGGTCGCCCAGAAGAACGCCTCGCAGGACGATCCCACGACGGCCGATATCTTCTCGGTCGGCACCGTCGGCACGGTGCTCCAGCTTTTGAAGCTGCCCGACGGCACGGTCAAGGTGCTGGTGGAGGGCACGCAGCGCGCCCGCATCGTGCGCTTCACCGAGAACGAGGCCTTCTTCCAGTGCTTCGCGGAGGTGATCGCGGAGGAGGAGGGCGAGGTCAAGGAGATCGAGGCGCTCTCGCGCTCGGTGGTGGCGCAGTTCGAGCAATACATCAAGCTCAACCGCAAGATCCCGCCCGAGGTGCTGGTCTCGATCAACCAGATCGACAGCCCGGGCAAGCTGGCCGACACCGTCGCCTCGCATCTCTCGCTCAAGATCCCGGAAAAGCAGGAGCTCTTGGAGGCGCCGACGGTGGCCGCGCGGCTCGAGCGCATCTACGCCTTCATGGAAGGCGAGATCGGCGTGCTGCAGGTCGAGAAGCGCATCCGCAGCCGCGTCAAGCGGCAGATGGAGAAGACGCAGCGCGAATATTACCTCAACGAGCAGCTCAAGGCGATCCAGAAGGAGCTGGGCGAGATCGAGGAGGGGCGCGACGAGGCGTCCGAGCTCGAGGAGCGCATCAAGAAGACCAAGTTCTCGAAGGAAGCGCGCGAGAAGGCCCTCGGCGAGCTCAAGAAGCTGCGCACCATGAGTCCGATGTCCGCCGAGGCGACGGTCGTGCGCAACTATCTCGATTGGCTGCTTTCGATCCCATGGAAGAAGACGACCAAGATCAAGCGCGACATCAAGCTCGCGGAGAAGATCCTCAACGAGGATCATTACGGGCTCGAGAAGGTCAAGGAGCGCATCCTCGAATATCTCGCGGTCCAGCTGCGCATGCATAAGGTGAAGGGTCCGATCCTTTGCCTGGTCGGTCCGCCTGGCGTGGGCAAGACCTCGCTCGGCCGCTCGATCGCGCGCGCCACGGGCCGCAACTTCGTGCGCATGTCCTTGGGCGGCGTGCGCGACGAGGCCGAGATCAGGGGCCACCGCCGCACCTATATCGGCTCCATGCCGGGCAAGATCATCCAGGGCATGAAGAAGGCGAAGTCGTCCAACCCGCTCTACCTGCTCGACGAGGTCGACAAGCTGGGCGCGGATTGGCGCGGCGATCCTTCCTCGGCACTTCTGGAGGTGCTCGATCCCGAGCAGAACTTCACCTTCAACGACCACTACCTCGAGGTCGACTACGATCTCTCCGACGTCATGTTCGTCACGACGGCGAACACCATGCGCATGCCGCAGCCGCTGCTCGACCGCATGGAGATCATCCGCCTTCCCGGCTATACAGAGGACGAGAAGGTGGCGATCGCCGAGCGCCACTTGATCCCCAAGCAGCTCAAGGAGCATGGGCTCAAGGCAGGCGAGTGGTCGATCTCCGACACCGCGCTCCGCGACCTCATCCGCTACTACACGCGCGAGGCCGGCGTGCGCAATCTCGAGCGCGAGATCGCCAATCTCGCGCGCAAGGCGATCAAGAGGATCCTCGCCGACGGGGTCAAGAAGGTCGATATCACCGCGCGCAACATCGAGAAGTTCGCGGGCGTGCGGCGCTTCCGCTATGGCGAGGTCGAGGCCGAGGATCTGGTGGGGATCACCACCGGCCTTGCCTGGACCGAGGTCGGGGGCGAGCTGCTCTCGATCGAGGCGGTGATGCTGCCCGGCAAGGGCAAGATGACGATCACCGGCAAGCTCGGCGACGTGATGCAGGAATCGGTGCAGGCGGCGGCGTCCTATGTGCGCTCCCGCGCGCCCCAGTACGGCGTCAAGCCGACCGTGTTCGAGAAGAAGGACATCCACGTGCATGTGCCCGAGGGCGCCACGCCCAAGGATGGTCCTTCGGCCGGCGTCGCGATGCTCACCTCGATCGTCTCGGTCCTGACGGGCATCCCGGTCCGCCGGGACGTGGCGATGACGGGCGAGATCACCTTGCGCGGGCGCGTGCTGCCGATCGGCGGCCTCAAGGAGAAGCTTCTCGCGGCCTTGCGCGGCGGCATCAAGACCGTCGTGATACCGAAGGAGAACGAAAAGGATCTCGCCGAGATCCCGGACAATGTGAAGCGCCACCTCCATATCATCCCGGCCGGCACGGCCGACGATGTCTTGAAGATAGCGCTCGTGCGGCCGCTCTCGCCGATCGAATGGGACGAGGAAGCGGAGGTGCGTTCCATACCGCCCACTCCTCCGCCTGCGGGCGAGCTCGGCGGCGGCGTGGTCACGCATTGATCGGATTTGGGACGCCGCCGGCACGGACCGGCGGCGTCCGTCCGCTTGCCGGGCTCAATTGACGGCCCGGAAAGGGGAGTTTAAACTCTGGGCCGGTTCTGACGATCGATGCCAGAGATTCGCAAATTCACCTTCAAGTCCAGAAGGGGGCCATAGTGAACAAGAACGATCTTATCGCGGCGGTTGCCGAGCATACTGGGCTGTCGAAAACCGACGCGACCAAGGCGGTTGACAGCGTGTTCAATTCGATCACCGCCGCCCTCAAGTCGGGCCAGGAGGTCCGGCTGGTCGGTTTCGGCACTTTCGTCGTGACCCGTCGCGCCGCCTCCGAGGGCCGCAACCCGCGGACCGGCGAGAAAATCCAGATCCCCGCGTCGAAGCAGCCGAAGTTCAAGGCGGGCAAGGGCCTGAAGGACGCCGTCAACTGAGGCGTCCGCGCGCTTCGCGTTAATCAGCCGAGCCCGCTGACGGTCGCGCCCTGCCACGTAGGCAGGCGCGCGATGTGTCGCGCGCTCGCGCTGGGCCGCTTGCGGCGAGTTGCGTCTCGGCCGCCTCGTCCTGTAGCATCCGCCCGGAGGCCTCAAGCGGGCGGGGCGGTTAGCTCAGCTGGTAGAGCGCCTGTTTTACACGCAGGATGTCGGCGGTTCGAGTCCGTCACCGCCCACCATCGCCGCAGGCACCAGCGGCCGCCGGCCGTGCCATGGTTTGAGAAGAAGCCGTCGGCCTCGCCGCGCAAAGAGGCCGCGATAACGTCGAACAGAGGAGGTTGCATGTTGAAGCGGTTGCTCGGCATGGCCCTGGGCTGTGCAATGCTGCTCGGCGCAGCCCTCGCCGGGGCGCAGGCCAAGGACATCACGATCGCCCTGATCCTGGATAAGACCGGCCCGCTCGAGGCCTATGCCAAGCAGACCGAGGCGGGATTCACGCTCGGCCTCGAATATGCCACGCAAGGCACCATGACGATCGCGGGCCGCAAGATCGTCGTGATCACCAAGGACAGCCAGACGAAACCCGATGTCGGCAAGGCTCTCTTGGCGGAGGCCTTCGGCGACAACGACGCGGACATCGCGGTCGGCCCGACCTCGTCTGGCACGGCGCTCGCCATGCTGCCGGTCGCCGAGGAATATAAGAAGATTCTCGTGGTCGAGCCCGCCGTTGCCGACGCGATCACCGGCGCCAAATGGAACCGCTATATTTTCCGCACCGCGCGAAACTCGACCCAGGACGCGCTCGCCGGCGCCGCGACCATCAAGGGGCAAGACGTTTCCATTGCGACGCTCGCGCAGGATTATGCCTTCGGCCATGACGGCATCGCCGCTTTGAAGGAGGCGCTCGCCGCCGTGACGGGCGACAGAGCGAAGGTGGTATTCGAGGAATATGCCCCCGTCACGACGACCGATTTCACCGCCTCCGCCCAGCGCCTCTTCGACGCGCTCAAGGACAAGCCTGGACGCAAGATCATCGCCATCGCCTGGGCAGGGCCGAGCCCGTTCACCAAGCTCGCCGATCTGCAGCCGCAGCGCTACGGCATCGAGCTGGCGCCCGGCGGCAATCTGCTGCCCGTGATGGCAAGCTGGAAGAAATACACCGCGCTCGAGGGCGCCATCTACTACTACTACAAATTCCCCCAGAACCCTGCGAACGATTGGCTGGTCGCGGAATATAAGAAACGCTTCAATCGGCCGCCCGATTTCTTCGACGCCGGCGGCATGGCGGCGGCGATGGCAGTGCTCGCCGCCATCAACAAGACCGGCGGGTCGACCGATGCGGAGAAGCTCATCGCGACGATGGAAGGGATGGAGTTCGATACGCCCAAGGGCAAGATGATCTTCCGCAAGGAGGACCATCAGGCGCTGCAGGTCATGTATCACTGGCATATGAAGAAGGATCCCACGGACGAGGATCCGATCGAGCTGGTCAACGTGATCCCGATCGACGAGATGCCCTTGCCGATTCGCAACAAGCGCTGAGGGACCGCCGCCGCCGCTCCCGCGCGCCCTGAAAGGCGGGCGAGATCGGCCATCACGGAGAGACGCGCCGCCATGCTCCCCGTGGCAAACGAGCTCGAACCGCCGCGCGATGACCCGGCGATCGCGGAGCCTCCCGCGCTGGAGACGCGCGGCCTCGGGATTCGTTTCGGCGGCCACGCCGCGGTCGACGACGTTAGCTGCGCCTTCAGCCCGGGCACGCTCACGGCGATCGTCGGCCCGAACGGCGCCGGCAAGACGACCTATTTCAACCTCATCTCGGGCCAGCTGCGCGCGAGCGCCGGGCGGGTGCTGCTGTTCGGCGACGACGTGACCGGATTGTCGGTGCCCGAGCGCGCGCGTCGGGGCATCGGCCGCGCCTTCCAGCTCACCAACCTCTTTCCCAATTTGACCGTGCTCGAGAATGTGCGCCTCGCCGTGCAATCGCGCGCGCGCCTCGGCATCGACCTCTTCTCGATGTGGGGCGTCCACCGCGCGCTCATCGAGAAGGCGGAGCATTATCTGCATCGCGTGGCCCTCGCCGAGAGGCGTGGCCAAGTCGCCGCGGCCCTGCCGCATGGCGATCAGCGCAAGCTCGAGGTCGCCATCCTTCTGGCGCTTGAGCCCGACATCATGATGTTCGACGAGCCCACCGCCGGCATGAGCGTCGACGAGGTGCCGGTGATCCTCGACATCATCCACAAGATCAAGGCCGAGGGCGAAAGGACGATCCTGCTCGTCGAGCATAAGATGGATGTCGTCCGCTCGCTCGCCGACCGCATCGTCGTGCTGCATCAGGGCCGCCTCGTCGCCGACGGCGAGCCAGCCGAGGTGATCGCGTCGCCCATCGTGCAGGAGGCCTATCTCGGCGTGGTGGGGAGCGCCGCGTGACGGCCGCCCCGCTCCTTGCTCTCGCCGGGGTTCATACGCATATCGGCCATTACCACATCCTGCAGGGCGTCGATTTGGAGGTGCCGCGCGGGGCGCTCGCCATGCTTCTCGGGCGAAACGGCGCCGGCAAGACGACCACCTTGCGGACGATCCTCGGGCTCTGGCGCGCCTCGGCCGGTCGCATCGTCTTCGACGGCGAGGAGCTGACCGGCCTGTCCACGCCCGAGATCGCCCGGCGCGGCATCGCCTATGTGCCCGAGAACATGGGCATCTTCGCCGACCTCACGGTGCGCGAGAACATGCTGCTCGCCGCGCGCGACGGGCCGATGGACGAAGGGCGGCTGGAATGGATCTTCGGGCTCTTCCCGGCCGTGAAGAGATTCTGGTCGCTGCCCGCGGGCGCGCTCTCGGGCGGGCAGAAGCAGATGCTCGCCGTGAGCCGCGCCGTGATCGAGCCGCGCAAGCTCCTGCTCATCGACGAGCCCACCAAAGGTTTGGCGCCGGTCATCATCCTCAACCTGATCGAGGCGTTGCGCAGGCTCAAGGCGACCGACACGACGATCCTCCTCGTCGAGCAGAATTTCAGCGTCGCGCGCGCGTTGGGCGACAACGTGGCCGTGATGGATGACGGGCGGGTCGTCCATCGCGGCTCCATGGCGGCGCTTGCCGACGACGAGGGCCTGCAGCAACGGCTGCTCGGCCTCAGCCTCGCCTCCCATCAATAGACGCGAGGATAGCCGCCATGACCGTCAGCAGCGAGCCGGTCGTCGAGGAAGGGAGGCCCGGCGCACTCTCGGCGCGGCTCGACATCCTGCCCTTGCTGCTGGTGCCCGTCCTGGCTCTGCTGGCCTTGCCCCTGGTCGCCGATCTGCCGGCCTGGATCACGCTGACGGTCGCGGGCCTCGCCATGGGCATGATGATCTTCATCATGGCTTCCGGCTTGACCCTCGTCTTCGGGCTCATGGGGGTGATCAATTTCGGCCATGGCGCCTTCATCTCGGTCGGCGCCTTCGTGGCCGCCTCCGCGATGGCGCCCTTCATCGGCTGGATGTCGGCCGACAACATCTGGCTCAACCTGGCGGCGCTGGTGCCCGGCATCCTCGGCGCGATGGCGGCGACGGCGCTGTTGGGCTACGTCTTCGAGCGCTTCGTGATCATGCCGGTCTACGGCCAGCATCTGAAGCAGATCCTGGTCACCATCGGCGGGCTGATCGTGGTCGAGCAGCTCATCCAGGCCGTCTGGGGTCCCGATCAGCTTCAGCTCTTCCGGCCGGTCGGGCTCAGGGGCGCGATCATCATCGGCCAGGTGGCGATCGAGCGCTATCGCCTCGTCGCGGTCGCGGTCGGGCTCGTCCTCTTCCTCGTCCTGCATCTTCTGCTCAATCGCACCAAGATCGGGCTCCTTATCCGCGCGGGCGTGGAGAACGGCGAGATGGTCGAGGCGCTCGGCTACCGTATCCGCAGGCTCTTCGTCGGCGTCTTCATCGCGGGCTCCGCGCTGGCCGGGCTCGGCGGCATGATGTGGAGCCTCTACCAGGAGACGGCGACGGCCGGCATGGGCATGCAGGTGATGGTGCTGATCTTCATCGTCGTCATCATCGGCGGGCTCGGCTCGCTCGGCGGCTGCTTCATCGGCGCCCTGCTGGTGGGCCTGGTCGCGAACTATACCGGCTTCCTGATACCCAAGCTCGCGCTTGGCTCGAATATCCTGCTCATGGTGCTGATTCTGCTCTGGCGGCCGCGCGGGCTCTATGTCGTCGGGCGGAAATAGGAGGAGCGGAATGCTGAACAGGCTGCTCTCCGGCGACTATCCGCGCAGCCGCATCCTCGCCTTCCTCCTGCTCGCCATTCTCGTAGGGCTCGCGACGGCGCCCTTCGTCTTTCCCGGCACGCGCTCGCTCAACGTCGCGGCCAAGATCTGCGTCTACCTCGTGCTGGTGGCGAGCTACGATCTGCTGCTCGGCTATACCGGAATCGTCTCCTTCGCCCATACCATGTTCTTCGGGCTCGGCGGCTATGGGGTGGCGATCGCCATGTCGCGCCTGGGACCGGGCTGGGGCGCGCTGCTGCTCGGCGTCTTGGCGGCGCTTCTCCTCTCGGTGACGCTCGCCTTCATGATCGGGCTCTTCAGCCTGCGGGTGAGAGCGATCTTTTTCGCCATGATCACGCTTGCCGTGGCGAGCGCCTTCGCCATACTCGCGTCCCAGCTCTCCTGGCTCACCGGCGGGGAGGACGGGCTCTCCTATGCCATGCCGGAGCTCTTGATGCCGAGCCACCGGCTGCTCGAGGGGAGGCTGTTCGGCATCGTCGTCAACGGCCGGCTCCTCACTTATTACCTGGTCTTCGCGGCTGCCCTCGTTCTTTTCCTTCTCATGCTGCGCTTGGTGAACTCGCCCTTCGGCCGCGTGCTCCAGGCGATCCGCGAGAACGAGTTCCGCGCCGAGGCGCTGGGCTATCGCATCGTCACCTACCGCACGCTCGCCAACGTGGCCGCCGCGGTCGTGGCCACCTTGGCCGGGGTCCTGCTG
Organism: uncultured Pseudomonadota bacterium; assembly: GCA_963842155.1. GTDB lineage: Bacteria > Pseudomonadota > Alphaproteobacteria > JACZXZ01 > JACZXZ01 > CAWJFP01. Next base: position 94,069 of record CAWJFP010000040.1, on the reverse strand, counting down.
GCGATCTGGCTGCGCTACAACGGTCCCGACACCACGCTCGGCTTCGGCATCATGATCGATATCCTCCTCATGGTGGTGATCGGCGGCATGGGCACGCTCTACGGCGCGGTCTTGGGCGCGGCGTTCTTCATCATCGTGCAGAATTACCTGCAGGACGCCATGACGCTCATGGCCCAGGCGACGGCCGGAATCCCGATTCTGCCACGGCTGCTCGATCCCGAGCGTTGGCTGCTCTGGCTCGGGCTGCTCTTCGTGCTCAGCGTCTATTTCTTCCCCGCCGGCATCGTCGGCCGCTTGCGCGCGGGATGGCGGCGGCGGAGCGCGTAGCGACGCGCCTGGCCTTGCTTGACACCCCGGAGACGCTGGTCTAAAGCCTGCAGGCCCTACGGCGAGGATCACGGGGGCGTAGCTCAGTCGGTTAGAGCGCCGGCCTGTCACGCCGGAGGCCGCGGGTTCGAGTCCCGTCGCTCCCGCCATTCCCGCCTCAAGGCAATATCGTCGAGGGGCTTCCGCGAACCCGGTATTCGCGCGCTGCGGCGCACAACTCCCAGGCCGCCGGAGCCCGCGTCACGATGCCGCAAAAATGATCACGCTGATCCGCCAAACTATTCTTTTCTTTGAGCGAACCAGTTCCTATGATAGCCGCTCGTAGGGCGATTTTGCGTCATGGACGGGCCGGTCCGACGCCATGGCGCGGTGCAAAAAAAGATGCGGGCCTTGAGGATCGACGCCGGAATGCTATCTGCGTCTTAGGCAAGAGATCATGGAAGAGCTGCTCCTCGAATATCTGCCGATCCTGATCTTTCTCGGCATCGCCTTCGCGATCTCGTTGATCGTGGCGCTCCTGCCCTTCGTGGCGGCGCATCAGAAGCCCGATTCCGAGAAGCTCTCCGCCTATGAGTGCGGCTTCGACGCTTTCGGCGATGCGCGCAGCAAGTTCGACGTGCGCTATTATCTGGTCGCCATCCTCTTCATCATCTTCGATCTCGAAGTTGCCTTTCTTTTCCCCTGGGCGGTGTCGCTGGGAAAGATCGGCGTCTATGGCTTCTGGTCGATGATGGTCTTCCTTTTCGTCCTCACCATCGGCTTCGTCTATGAGTGGAAGAAGGGAGCGCTCGAATGGGAGTAGAGCCGGGCAAGATCGGCGGCACTTCCCTCGGTCCTGTCGCGCCGGGTCCGGCGCAGGACCTTCTCGTCAAGGCCGCGACGGATGAGCTTGTCGACAAGGGCTTCATCGTCGCCAGCCTCGACCAGCTCGTCGGCTGGGCACGCTCCGGCTCGCTTTGGCCCATGACCTTCGGGCTCGCCTGCTGCGCCGTCGAGATGATGCATGCCTTCATGAGCCGCTACGACCTGGACCGCTTCGGCACCATGCCGCGCGCCAGTCCGCGCCAGTCGGACGTGATGATCGTCGCCGGCACGCTCTGCAACAAGATGGCCCCCGCCTTGCGCAAGGTCTATGACCAGATGGCCGAGCCGCGCTGGGTCATCTCGATGGGCTCATGCGCCAATGGCGGCGGTTACTACCATTATTCCTACTCGGTGGTGCGGGGCTGCGACCGCATCGTTCCCGTCGATATCTACGTGCCCGGCTGCCCGCCGACCGCCGAGGCGCTCGTCTACGGCATCCTTCAGCTGCAGAAGAAGATCAGGCGCACCAGCACGATCGCGCGCTAGCGATCTCGAGCGGGGCGGAAGGCTCATGAATGAGGCGCGGGTAAATCTCGGCGAGCTTGTTTCCGCGGCCTTGCCGGGCGCGGTCGTCAAGGTCGAGGAGCGCCTGGGCGAGCTTATGCTCACCGCCCGGCGCGGTGGGCTCGTCGAGCTCATGACCTTCCTGCGCGACGATCCGCGATGCGCCTTCCAGCAGCTCGTGACCATCTGCGGCGTCGATTATCCCGATCGCCCCGAGCGCTTCGAAGTCGTCTACAACCTGCTCAGCCTCACGCATAACCGGCGCCTGCGCGTGAAGGTGCCGACGGACGAGGCGACGCCCGTTCCTTCGGTCACCTCGGTCTACAGCACGGCCAACTGGTTCGAGCGCGAGACCTGGGACCTTTACGGCGTGTTCTTTTCCGACCATCCGGATTTGCGCCGCATCCTCACCGACTATGGCTTCGAGGGCCATCCGCTGCGTAAGGACTTCCCCCTCACCGGCTATGTCGAGATGCGTTACGACGACGAGCAGAAGCGCGTCGTCTACGAGCCGGTGAAGCTGACGCAGGAGTTCCGCCGCTTCGATTTCCTGAGCCCATGGGAGGGCATGGCCCACCCCGTCCTCCTGCCGGGGGACGAGAAGGCCGGGCGGCTGCCGGAGAAGCGCTGATGGCCGAAGTGCAGATCAAGAACATGACGTTGAACTTCGGCCCCCAGCATCCGGCGGCGCACGGCGTGCTGCGCATGGTGCTGGAGATGGACGGCGAGGTGATCGAGCGCGCCGATCCGCATATCGGGCTGCTCCATCGGGGCACCGAGAAGCTGATCGAATACAAGACCTATCTCCAGGCCGTGCCCTATTTCGACCGGCTCGACTACGTCTCGCCGATGTGCCAGGAGCACGCCTTTGCCCTTGCGGTCGAGAAGCTGCTCGGCATCGCGCCGCCGCGGCGCGGCCAATTTGTGCGCGTGCTCTTCGCCGAGATCACGCGCATCCTCAACCATCTGCTCAGCGTTACCGCCTTCGCGATGGATGTCGGCGCCATGACGCCCATCCTCTGGGCCTTCGAGCAGCGCGAGATTCTGCTCGAGATCTACGAACGGGTCTCGGGCGCGCGCTTCCATGCCGCCTATTTCCGCCCCGGCGGCGTGCATCAGGACATGCCGGCGGGGACCATCGACGCCATCATGCAATGGGCCGCGCTCTTTCCCAAATTCGTCGATGATCTGGAAGGACTGCTGAACGAGAACCGCATCTACAAGCAGCGCACGGTCGATATCGGCGTGGTGAGCGGCAAAGATGCGCTCGACTGGGGCTTCACGGGGCCGATGCTCCGCGGCTCGGGCATTCCCTGGGATTTGCGCAAGGCTCAGCCCTACGACGTTTACGCCGAGATGGATTTCGACGTGCCCATCGGCAAGCATGGCGACTGCTTCGACCGCTATCTCGTGCGCGTCGAAGAGATGCGGCAGAGCCTGCGCATCATCGAGCAGTGCTGCGAGAAGATGCCGGACGGTCCCGTCGTCGATCCCAATCACAAACTGACCCCGCCCGCGCGCGGCGAGATGAAGCGCTCGATGGAGGCGCTCATCCATTTCTTCAAGCTCTATAGCGAGGGCTACCACGTGCCGGCCGGCGAGACCTATTCGGTGGTCGAGGCGCCCAAGGGCGAATTCGGCGTATATCTCGTGTCGGACGGCACGAACCGGCCCTATCGCTGCCATATCCGCGCACCCGGCTTCGCTCATCTGGCGGCGATGGATTTCATGTCCAAGGGCCATATGCTGGCCGACGCCGTGGCCATCCTGGGCTCGATGGACATCGTCTTCGGCGAGGTCGACCGGTGAGCTGGACGGCGCCCCCCCAGCCCGCGCGCTTCGCCTTCACGCCGGAGAACCGCGCGAAGGCGCAAACCGAGATCGCGAAATATCCCGAGGGCTGGCAGGCGAGCGCGGTGCTGGCGCTGCTCGACTTGGCGCAGCGCCAGTCGGGCGGCTGGCTGCCGCGCGCGGCGATCGAGCATGTGGCGGGCCTGCTCGCCATGCCAGTCATCCGCGTCTACGAGGTGGCGAGCTTCTATACCATGCTCAACCTCAAGCCGGTCGGGCGGCACCTCGTGCAGCTCTGCCGCACCACGCCCTGCTGGCTGCGCGGCTCGGACGGGGTACGCGACGCTTGCAGACGAAGGCTCGGCATCGATATCGGTGAGACGACGGCGGACGGCAAATTCACTCTCGTCGAGGTCGAATGTCTGGCGGCCTGCGTCAATGCGCCGGTGGTCCAGATCAACGACGACTATTATGAGGACCTAACGCCCGAGCGCGTGGTGGCGATACTCGACGCCATCGCGCGCGGCGAGAAGGTGCCGCACGGCACGCAGATCAAGCGAATGAATTCGGCGCCGGTCGGCGGGCTCACCAGCCTCGACGCGCCGGGCGCGGCGGAGCGGGCGTGATGCTGCAGGACAAGGACCGCATCTTCACCAATCTCTACGGCCAGCATGATTGGCGCCTTGAAGCGGCGCGCAAGCGGGGCATCTGGGGAGGCACCAAGGAGATCCTGCTCAAGGGCCGCGACTGGATCGTCGACGAGGTCAAGAAGTCCGACTTGCGCGGCCGCGGCGGCGCCGGCTTCCCCGCCGGTCTCAAATGGTCCTTCATGCCCAAGCAGTCGGACGGCAGGCCGCATTATCTCGTGGTCAATGCCGACGAATCCGAGCCCGGCACTTGCAAGGATCGGGACATCTTGCGCTTCGAGCCGCATCGGCTGCTCGAGGGCAGCCTGATCGCCGGCTTCGCCATGGGCAGCCACACGGTCTACATCTATATCCGCGGCGAGTTTTTTAACGAGGCGCTGCATCTCCAACATGCCATCGACGAGGCTTATGCCGCGGGGCTGATCGGCAAGAACGCCTCGGGCTCGGGCTGGGATTTGGATATTTATCTCCATCGCGGCGCCGGTGCCTATATCTGCGGCGAAGAGACCGCCCTTCTGGAGAGCCTCGAGGGCAAGAAGGGCCAACCGCGCTTGAAGCCGCCCTTCCCGGCGGCGGCCGGCGTCTATGGCTGCCCCACCACCGTCACCAATGTCGAAACCGTGGCCGTCGCGCCCGACATATGCAAGCGCGGCGCCTCCTGGTTCGCCTCGATCGGCCGGCCCAAGAACACCGGCACGAAGATTTTCTGCATCTCGGGCCATGTGAACCAGCCCTGCAATGTCGAGGAGGAGATGGGCATCCCGCTCAAGGAGCTGGTCGAGCGCCATGCCGGCGGGGTGCGCGGCGGCTGGGACAATCTGTTGGCCGTCATTCCGGGCGGCTCGTCCGTGCCCTGCATTCCGCAGCCCATCTGCGACGGCGTGCTGATGGATTTCGATTCGCTGCGCGACGTGAAGTCGGGCCTCGGCACCGCGGCCGTGATCGTGATGGACAAGTCCACCGACATCATCGAAGCGATCGCCCGGCTCTCGCTCTTCTACATGCATGAAAGCTGCGGGCAATGCACGCCCTGCCGCGAGGGAACGGGCTGGCTATGGCGGGTGATGCGGCGGCTCGTGCGCGGCGAGGCCGAGCCTTCCGAGATCGACCGGCTGCTGGACGTGACGACCGAGATCGAAGGCCATACTATCTGCGCCTTTGGCGACGCGGCGGCCTGGCCCATCCAAGGCCTCGTCCGCCATTTCCGCCCCGAGCTCGAGCGCCGCATCGCGGCGCGCTATGGCAGCAACGTCGCGCAGGCCGCTATCGGCGCGGCGGCGGCGGAGTAGGGGCCCGGCCTTGCCCAAGCTCACCATCGACGGACGCGCGATCGAGGTCGCCCCGGGCACCACGGTGATCCAGGCCTGCGAGCAGCTCGGCATCGAGATCCCCCGCTTCTGCTACCACGAGCGGCTCTCGATCGCCGGGAATTGCCGCATGTGCCTGGTCGAGATGGAGAAATCGCCCAAGCCCATCGCCTCCTGCGCCATGCCTTGCGCCGACAACATGGTGATCAAGACCGACACGCCGATGGTGAAGAAAGCGCGCAAGGGCGTGATGGAGTTCCTTCTCATCAACCATCCGCTCGATTGCCCGATCTGCGACCAGGGCGGCGAATGCGATCTGCAGGACCAGGCCGTGGCCTACGGCATGGACCATAGCCGCTACGAAGAGAACAAGCGCGCGGTGACGGACAAATATATGGGGCCGCTGGTCAAGACGATCATGACCCGCTGCATCCATTGCACGCGCTGCATCCGCTTCGCGACGGAGGTGGCCGGCGCGGAAGAGATCGGCGCCGTCGGCCGCGGCGAGCAAATGGAGATCACCACCTATCTCGAGAAGACCATCACCTCGGAGCTGTCGGGGAACGTGATCGATCTCTGCCCGGTCGGCGCGCTCACCTCAAAGCCCTACGCCTTCGTGGCGCGGCCCTGGGAGCTGAGGAAGACCCAATCGATCGATGTGCTCGACGCCGTGGGGAGCAATATCCGCATCGATACCCGCGGGCCTGAGGTTTTGCGCATCCTGCCGCGCCTCAACGAGGCGGTGAACGAGGAATGGCTCGGCGACAAGAGCCGTTTCGCCGTCGACGGGTTGCGCCGCCAGCGTCTCGACCGGCCCTATCTGCGGCGCGAGGGCAAGCTGCAGGAGGCGAGCTGGGCCGAGGCCTTCGCCGCCATCGCCGATCGCGCGAAGAGGCTCGGCGGCGAGCGCATGGCAGCCATCGCGGGCGATCTCGCGGACGCCGAGGCGATGCTGGCGCTGAAGGAGCTGATGACGGCGCTCGGCTCCTCCCATCTCGATTGCCGTCAGGACGGTGCCGCGCTCGATCCCGCTTGCCGCGCCTCCTATATCTTCAATAGCGGCATCGCCGGCATCGACCGCGCGGATGCGTTGCTGATCGTCGGCTCCAATCCGCGCCGCGAGGCGCCGGTCATCAACGCGCGCATCCGCAAGCGCTGGCTCGCCGGCGCCTTCCCCGTGGGTCTCATCGGCGCGCCTTTCGACCTGACCTATCGCTACCGGCATCTCGGCGCCGGGCCCGAGAGCCTGGCCAAGCTCGCCGAGGGCGGGCCGGGCTTCGCCGAGAGCCTGAAGGCGGCGAAGCGGCCCATGATGATCATCGGGCAGGCTGCCTTGGCGCGGCCCGACGGGGCGGCGGTACTGGCACTTGCGCGCCGCCTGGCCGAAGGGCTCGGCATCGTCAAGGAAGGCTGGAACGGCTTCAACATCCTCCAGAGCGCCGCAGCGAGGGTGGGCGGCCTCGATGTCGGCTTCGTGCCCGGTGCGAAAGGCCGCGACCTCGTCTCGATCTTGGACGGCGCGTCGAAGGGCGAGATCGGACTGGTCTATCTCCTCGGCGCCGACGAGATCGACATGGCGCGGCTCGGCAAGGCCTTCGTCGTCTATCAGGGCCATCATGGCGATGCGGGCGCCCACCGCGCGGACGTGATCCTGCCGGGCGCCGCCTATACGGAGAAGACCGCGACCTACGTGAATACCGAGGGGCGCGCGCAGCGGGCCCGGCGCGCGACGTTCCCGCCGGGCGAGGCGCGCGAGGATTGGACGATCATCCGGGCGCTTTCCGAACGGCTCGGCCGCAAGCTGCCTTATGACAATCTGGCCGGAATCCAAGCCCGCCTCGCCGCCGCGCATCCGGCGTTTTCGCGCCTTGACGAGATCACGCCGGCCGAGTGGGGTCCCTTCGGCAAGGAGGGCAAGCTCGGGGTCGAGCCCTTCGAGAACACGATCGGAAATTACTACATGACCGATCCGATCAGCCGCGCGTCGGAGACGATGGCGCGTTGCGCCGCGGAGATCCTCGGCGCGATCGGCGGGAAGACCGGCACCGATGGCTGAGTTCTGGACCATCTATGCCTGGCCGACGATCCGCATCCTGCTCGAGATCGTTGCCATCATCATCCCGCTGCTGGTGGGCGTCGCCTATCTGACCTATGCCGAGCGCAAGGTGCTGGGCGCCATGCAGCTCCGCAAGGGTCCCAACGTGGTGGGGCCCTTCGGCCTATTGCAGCCGATCGCCGACGGCGTGAAGCTCGTCTTCAAGGAGACCGTGATCCCGAGCGGCGCTAACCGCATCGTCTTCATCGCCGCGCCGGTGATCACCTTCACCCTCTCGCTCGTCGCCTGGGCGGTGATCCCCTTCGACAAGGGCGTGGTGCTTTCCAACATCAATGTCGGGATTCTCTACCTCTTCGCGATCTCCTCGCTCGGCGTCTACGGCATCATCATGGCGGGCTGGGCGAGCAATTCGAAATACGCCTTTCTCGGCGCCTTGCGCTCGGCCGCGCAGATGGTGTCCTACGAGGTCTCCATCGGCTTCGTGCTGATCACGGTGCTGCTGTGCGCCGGATCGCTCAATCTCTCCGACATCGTGCTGGCGCAAAGGACGGTTTGGTTTTGCTTCCCACTGCTGCCGATGTTCGTGATCTTTTTCGTCTCGGGCCTGGCGGAGACGAACCGCGCGCCCTTCGACCTGACCGAGGCGGAAACGGAGCTGGTGGCGGGCTTCAACGTCGAATATTCCTCGCTCGCCTTCGCGCTCTTCTTCCTCGGCGAATATGCCAACATGATTCTCATCAGCGCGATGACCTCGATCCTTTTCCTCGGCGGCTGGCTGCCGCCGTTGAGCGTGGCGCCCTTCACCTGGGTTCCCGGCCCGATCTGGCTCATCCTCAAGATTTGCCTGATGCTCTTCGCCATGCTCTGGGTTCGCGCCACCTTCCCGCGCTATCGTTACGACCAGCTCATGCGACTCGGTTGGAAGGTGTTCTTGCCGGTCTCTCTGTTCTGGGTGGTGCTGACCGCCGGCGCGTTGGTGGCGCTGGGTTGGGCGCCCATCACATAAGGCTCGATGATCTTGCTTGGCCGCCGGCCGCGACTATGCTGGCAGCCGGAATGAACGAGGAGCTTCGGATATGGCGGTTCTCGACCGCACGGCACGGACTATTCTGCTCGCCGAGCTCTTCTGGGGCTTGTGGGTGACCCTGAAATATTTCTTCCGGCGCAAGGTCACGCTCAACTACCCCTTCGAGAAAGGGCCGCTCTCGCCGCGCTTCCGCGGCGAGCATGCGCTGCGCCGCTATCCCAACGGCGAGGAGCGCTGCATAGCCTGCAAGCTTTGCGAGGCCATCTGCCCGGCGCTCGCCATCACCATCGAGGCCGAGCCGCGCGCGGACGGCAGCCGGCGCACCACGCGCTACGATATCGACATGACGAAATGCATCTATTGCGGGCTCTGCCAGGAGGCCTGCCCAGTGGATGCCATCGTCGAGGGGCCGAACTACGAGTTTGCCACCGAGACGCGCGAGGAGCTGCTCTACGACAAGCAGAAGCTGCTCGACAACGGCGATCGCTGGGAGCTCGAGATCGCGGCCAATCTCGCCGCCGATGCGCCTTATCGCTGAGCGGCCGATGAGCTTCATGGCGAATGGGGGGCGGCCCGCGATGCCGCCGGTTCGCGCCGGCCGGTCGAGCGGGGCGGCGGCATGATCATCCAGGCGATCGCCTTCTATGTCTTCGCCGTGGTCATCACCGCCTCGGGCGTGATGGTGGTGGCGGCGCGCAACCCGGTGCATTCGGTGCTCTTCCTCATCCTCGCCTTCTTCAACGCGGCGGGCCTTTTCGTGCTGGCCGGCGCCGAATTCCTCGCCATGATCCTGGTCGTCGTCTATGTCGGTGCCGTCGCTGTGCTCTTCCTCTTCGTCGTCATGATGCTCGACATCGATTTCGTCGAGCTGCGCGAGGGCTTCCTGCGCTATCTGCCGATCGGCCTCGTCATCGGGCTCATCCTCCTCGCCGAGCTCGGGCTGATCGCCGGGACCTGGTCCTTGGCGCCGCAGACGGCGCATGTCTTGACCGACCCCATCCCCGCCTTCGGCCATGTCGTCAACACGCGCGCGCTGGGCCTCGTGCTCTACACGAAATATGCCTATCTCTTCCAGACTGCGGGCTTCATCCTGCTGTTGTCGATGGTCGGCGCCATCGTGCTCACCCACCGCCATCGCGAGGGGGTCAGGCGGCAGAAGATCGCCGCGCAGGGGCAGCGCGACGCGCGGCGCACGATCGAGGTGCGCAAGATGCCGGTCGGCGGCGGGGTCGAGCTATGATCATCGGCCTCGCGCATTATCTCGTCGTCGCCGCCATCCTTTTCACGCTCGGCATCTTCGGCATATTCCTCAACCGCAAGAACGTCATCATCATCATGATGTCGATCGAGCTCATGCTGCTCGCGGTCAACATCAACCTCGTCGCGTTCTCGGCGGCGCTCGACGATCTGGTCGGGCAGGTCTTCGCGCTCTTCGTGCTCTCCGTGGCGGCGGCGGAGGCGGCGATCGGGCTCGCCATCCTGGTCATTTATTTCCGCAACCGCGGCTCGATCGAGGTCGAGGACATCAACGTGATGAAGGGCTAGGGGACGCGTGATCTACATCGCCGCCATATTCCTGCCGCTTGCCGCAGCCGTCGTGACCGGCCTGTTTGGCCCCTTCCTGCGCGACCGCGGGGCGCAGATCGTCACCTGCGGCGCCATGCTGCTCGCCGCCCTCTGCGGCTTGGCGATCTTCTGGCAGGTGGCGCTCGAGCATCAGGACCGCACGATCACCTTCTTCACTTGGATCGCGTCGGGCTCGCTCCAGGTCGTCTGGGCGATCAAGTTCGACACGCTCTCCGCCGTGATGGTGTTCGTGGTCACCGTCGTCTCCTGCGTCGTGCATTGGTACTCGATCGGCTACATGCAGGGCGATCCGGGCGTGCCGCGCTTCTTCGCCTATCTCAGCCTCTTCACCTTCGCCATGCTGATGCTGGTGACGGCACCCAACTTGGTGCAGCTTTATTTCGGCTGGGAAGGCGTGGGGCTCTGCTCCTATCTCCTGATCGGCTTCTGGTACGACCGGCCCGCGGCCAACGCGGCGGCGATCAAGGCCTTCATCGTCAACCGGGTGGGCGATTTCGGCTTCGCGCTCGGCATCTTCGCTGTCTTCCTGCTGTTCGATTCCGTCGATCTGCAGACCATCTTCGCCGCGGCGCCGGGCAAGGCGGCCACGATGATCGAGTTCCTCGGCATGCGCCTGCCCGCGCTCGATACGCTTTGCGTGCTGCTCTTCATCGGCGCGATGGGGAAATCGGCGCAGATCGGGCTGCATACCTGGCTGCCCGACGCGATGGAGGGGCCGACGCCCGTCTCCGCCCTCATCCATGCCGCGACCATGGTGACGGCCGGCGTCTTCATGGTCTGCCGCCTTTCGCCGGTTTTCGAGCTGGCGCCCTTCGCGCTCGGCATGGTGACCTTCGTCGGCGCCACCACGGCCATCTTCGCCGCCAGCGTCGGCCTCGTGCAGAACGACATCAAGCGAGTCATCGCCTATTCGACCTGCAGCCAGCTCGGCTACATGTTCTTCGCGGCCGGCGTCTCCGCCTACCAGGCGGCGATGTTCCACCTCACCACCCATGCCTTCTTCAAGGCGCTGCTCTTCCTCGCCTCGGGTGCGGTGATCCATGCCGTGTCGGGCGAGCAGGACATGCGCAAGATGGGAGGGCTCTGGCGCAAGATACCGATCGCCTACGCGCTCATGTGGATCGGCAGCCTGGCGCTCGCGGGCATTCCCCCCTTCGCCGGCTATTATTCCAAGGACACGGTGCTCGAGGCGGCCTGGGCCGCCCATACCGGGCTCGGCGATTACGCCTATCTCGTCGGCGTCATCGCGGCCTTCATGACGGCGTTCTATTCCTGGCGCCTCCTTTTCATGACCTTCCACGGCAAGAGCCGCGTGGACCCTCACGTCGAGAAGCATATCCATGAATCGCCGAGCATCATGATCATGCCGCTTTATGTTCTGGCGCTGGGCGCGATCGTGGCCGGCTTCGTCGGCTTCGACGCTTTCGTGGGCGACGGGCGCGAAGCCTTTTGGACCGACTCGATCAAGGTCGTCGCCGGCCATGACGCGTTGGAGGGAGCGCATCATGCACCCTTATGGGTGCAGCTCCTGCCCACCCTCGTCGGGCTCGCCGGGATCGCGCTCGCCTGGCAATTCTATATCCGCCGTCCCGAGCTGCCGGCGATCTATGCCGAGCGCTTCAAGCCGCTTTATCTCTTCATCTACAACAAATGGTATTTCGACGAGCTCTATGACCGGATTTTCGTGCGTCCCGCCAAGGCGATCGGCCGCGGCCTCTGGAAGGGAGGCGACGGCGCGGTGATCGACGGGCTCGGCCCCGACGGGCTCGCGGCGATGACCTTGGGCGTGGCGCGCCGCGCGGCGCGGCTGCAGACGGGATATGTCTACCACTACGCCTTCGCGATGCTGGTGGGCGTGGTGATCCTGGTGAGCTGGTATCTCCTCTCCGCGAGGGGCTGGTGATGACGGACCATCTGCCGCTCCTCAGCGCCGTCATCTTCCTGCCGCTGCTCGGCGCGCTGCTGATCTTCTTCGTCCAGGGCGAGCCCGAGGTGGTGGCCCGAAACGCGCGCTGGACGGCGCTCTGGACCTCGCTCTTGACCTTCCTGCTGTCGCTCGTTCTATGGCTCCGCTTCGATTCCTCGAGCCACGGCTTTCAATTCGTCGAGCAGGCCGCCTGGATCCCCTCATTCAACATCAGCTACCATCTCGGCATAGACGGCATCTCGCTTTTCTTCGTGCTGCTCTCGACCTTCCTCACGCCGCTCTGCGTCCTGGCGAGCTGGGACTCGATCCGAATGAGGGTCAAGGAGTACATGATCACCTTCCTGGTCATGGAAACGATCATGATCGGGATGTTCTGCGCGCTCGATTTCGTCGTCTTCTACATGTTCTTCGAGGGCGTGCTGATCCCGATGTTTCTTATTATCGGCGTCTGGGGCGGACCGCGGCGCGTCTATTCGGCCTTCAAATTCTTCCTCTTCACCTTGCTTGGCTCGGTGCTGATGCTGCTCGCCATCCTGGCGATCTATTTCGACCTGGGCACGACCGACATACCGACGGCGCTGGGGCATCACTTCGCCTACGACATGCAGCTTTGGCTCTGGCTCGCCTTTTTCGCCTCCTTCGCCGTCAAGGTGCCGATGTGGCCCGTCCATACCTGGCTGCCCGACGCCCATGTCGAGGCGCCGACGGCGGGCTCGGTGATCCTCGCCGGCGTGCTCCTCAAGATGGGCGGCTACGGCTTCATCCGCTTCTCGATCCCGATGCTGCCGGAAGCCTCGACCTATTTCACGCCGCTCGTCTGGACGCTTTCTGTCGTCGCGGTGATCTATACCTCGCTCGTCGCCCTCGCCCAGGAGGACATGAAGAAGCTCATCGCCTATTCCTCGGTCGCCCATATGGGTATCGTCACCATGGGGCTCTTCGCCTTGACCCAACAGGGCGTGGAGGGCGCAATGATCCAGATGCTGAGCCATGGCGTGGTCTCGGCGGCGCTCTTCCTCTGCGTGGGCGTGGTCTACGACCGCATGCATAGCCGCCTCATCGCCAGCTACGGCGGGCTGGTGCATCGCATGCCGCTCTATGCCGCGGCCTTCATGCTGTTCATGCTGGCCTCGATCGGGCTGCCCGGCACCAGCGGCTTCGTCGGCGAGTTCATGGCCTTGCTCGGCACCTTCCGGATCAATACTGGGTCGCGACTCTCGCGTCGACCGGCATGATCCTGGGCGCCGCCTATATGCTCTGGCTTTATCGCCGGGTGATCTTCGGCGAGCTGACCAAGTCCGAGCTCCTGTCGATCCTGGATTTGAGCCCGCGCGAAGTCGCGGTCTTCGCGCCCTTGGCGGTCGTCGTGCTCTGGATGGGCATCTACCCCTCCTCCTTCCTCGATCCCATGCATGCGACCGTCATGCACATGATCGGCGAATACAAGGCGGCGATGGCAGGGACCCATGGCGCCGCCGTCGCCTCGTTGCCGCTGCGTTAGCTTCTGGGGGAAGAATTGGACCTTTTGACGATCCTGACCCCGGCGCTGCCGGAGATTTGGCTCGCCGCTTGCGCCCTCGCTCTCCTCATGCTGGGCGTCTTCCTGGGCGACCGCTCGACCCGCATGCTGAGCTGGCTCGCCGTGCTGGCCTTCATCGTCGCCGGCGTCCTCGTCCTCGCCGTGACGCCCGCGCGGAGCGCCGTGGCCTTCCAGAGCCTTTTCGTCATCGATCGCTTCGGCGCCTTCATGAAGCTGCTCGTGCTCGCCGGCACGGCCCTCACGCTCGTCATGTCGCTCGACTATAACGAGCGCGAGCGGATGGGACGCTTCGAATATCCCGTGCTGTTCGTCTTCGCGACGCTCGGCATGCTCATGATGATCTCGGCGAACGACCTGATCGCGCTCTATCTTGGCCTCGAGCTGCAGAGCCTTTCGCTCTATATCCTCGCCGCCTTCCAACGCGATTCGGTGCGCTCGACCGAGGCCGGTCTCAAATATTTCGTGCTCGGCGCCTTGAGCTCGGGGCTCCTGCTTTACGGGGCGTCGCTCGTCTACGGCTTCGCCGGCACGACGCGTTTCGCGCTGCTGGCGGACATGTTTGCCCATGGCGCGGTGCCGCAGCTCGGCATCATCGTCGGCATCGCCTTCGTCGCCGCGGCGCTCGCCTTCAAGGTCTCGGCCGTACCCTTCCATATGTGGACGCCCGACGTCTACGAAGGCTCGCCGACCACCGTCACCGCCTTCTTCGCCGCTGCGCCCAAGATCGCCGCCGTGGCGCTCTTCGTGCGCGTCTTGGTCGGACCGTTCGGCCCGCTCGTCGCGGAATGGCGGCAGATCGTCATCTTCATCTCGATCGCCTCGATGGCGCTGGGCGCCTATGCGGCGATCAACCAGACCAACATCAAGCGCCTCATGGCCTACAGCTCGATCGCCAATATCGGCTACATCCTGGTCGGGCTTGCCGCCGGAAACCAAGTCGGCGTCGAGAGCGTGCTCATCTATACGGCCATCTATGTCGCCATGGTGGTCGGTGCCTTCGCCTGCATACTCTGCATGCGGATCAAGGGGCGCATGGTCGAGCGCATCGAGGATCTCGCAGGGCTCGCGCGGACCCAGCCTCTCCTGGCGCTCGCCATGGCGATCTTCATGTTTTCCCTTGCCGGCATCCCGCCGCTGGCGGGCTTCTTCGGCAAGCTCTATGTCTTCCTTGCCGCCATCGAGGCGAGGCTCTATGGCCTCGCCGTGATCGGCGTGCTCGCGAGCGTGGTGGGATCCTACTATTATGTCCGTATCGTGAAGCTCATGTATTTCGACGAGGCGACGGTGCGCTTCGACCGGCCCATCGGGCGCGGCATGGCGACCGTGCTGGTCGTGACGGGGCTCTTTACGTTGCTGTTCTTCGCCTATCCGGCCCCGCTCGCGGCGGGCGCCAAGCTGGCGGCGGCGACGCTCTTCGCCGGATGAGCGAGCGGCCCCGGCTTCCTCCGGCTTATCGGCTGATCGCCCTCGACAGCGTGGGCAGCACGAACGACGAAGCGAAGTCGCTGGCCGCCGCCGGCGCCGAGGACGGCACGGTCGTCTGGGCGCGCGAGCAGACGGCCGGCCGCGGCCGTCAAGGACGGCGCTTCGTCTCGCCGCGCGGCAATCTCTATTGCTCGTTCGTCTTGCGCCCGCCCGGCTCGGCCCTGGCGCAAGCCGCGCAGCTCGGCATGGTCGCCGCGGTGGCGCTCGCTGACGCGTTGCTGGGCCTCTTGCCCGCCGCCGCCGAGATCCGCCAAAAATGGCCCAACGACCTGCTCGTCAATGGCCGCAAGGTCTCCGGCATCCTGCTCGAATCCTCCGCTCTCGGACCGGACCGGCTCGACTGGCTGGTGTTGGGATTAGGCGTCAATGTGACGAGCCATCCGGACGGCACGGAGTTTCCCGCAAGCGACCTCCGCGCCGAGGGCGCGCGCGAGGGCACGACCGAGACGGAGCTGCTCGAAGGCTTCTGCCGCCGGTTTCTCGTGCGCAGGCTTGCCTGGCTGCTCGATGGCTGGCCGGATATCAGGCGCGAGTGGCTGGCGCGCGCCTGGCGCCAGGGCCTGCCCATGCGGGCGCGGCTCGAAAGCGAGACGATCGAGGGCGTCTTTGCCGATCTCGACGAGGACGGCGCCTTGCTGCTCGATCTCGAGGGCGGCGCCCGGCGCCGCATCACCGCCGCGGATATATTCGCTCTCAACGGGTGAGGACAGCCATGCTGCTCGCCATCAACTGCAATAATACCAACACCGTGTTCGCGGTGTGGAGCGACGGGGAGATGCGCGGCGTCTGGCGCAGCGCCACCGACCCCGCGCGCACGGCGGATGAGTATTTCGTCTGGCTCGATCAGCTCATGTCGCTCGAAGGCATCCGCCGCGATTCCGTCACCGCCACGATCATCGCGAACGTCGTGCCGGAGGCGCATTTCAATCTCGACCGTCTCGCGCGCCATTATTTCAAGAGCGTGCCGCTCGTTGTCGGCGAGCCGGGCGTCGAGATCGGCGCCCGCGCCCTCGTCGACCGGCCGGAGGAGGTTGGCGCCGATCGGCTGGTGAACACCGTCGCCGCCCATGAGCGCTACAAATCGCCGGTCATCGTGGTCGATTTCGGCACCGCCACCACCTTCGACGTGGTGGATCGCGACGGCAACTATTGCGGCGGAGTGATCGCGCCCGGCATCAATCTTTCGTTGCGCGCGCTCCATATGGCGGCCGCGAAGCTGCCGAGCGTGCGGATCGAGCGCCCGGCCAACGTTATAGGCAAAAGCACCATCCCCTGCATGCAATCGGGCATTTTCTGGGGATATGTGGGGCTCGTCGACGGCCTTGTCGCGCGTATTCGCCGGGAATGGGGCGAGCCCATGGGCGTGGTGGCGACGGGCGGGCTCGCCTCGCTCTTCGAGGGCGCCACGGAGGCGATCGAGCATATCGACAAGACGCTGACGCTCCGGGGGCTCTGGCTGATCTATCGGCGGAACGCCGGATGAGCGACGGCGCCGCCCCGCTTCCGCAATCCGCCTCGGCGCCGCCCGGCGAGCTCGTCTTCCTCCCGCTCGGCGGGGCAGGCGAGATCGGCATGAACCTCAATCTCTACGGCTATGGCGGCAAATGGGTGATAGTCGATCTCGGGATCACCTTTGCCGACGACCGGCTGCCCGGCATCGACGTGGTGATGCCCGACCCGGCCTTCATCGTCGAGCGGCGCGAGGATCTTCTCGGCATCGTCCTCACCCACGCGCACGAGGATCATATCGGCGCGGTGCCCTACCTATGGTCGCTGCTGCGTTGCCCGATCTTCGCCACGCCCTTCACGGCGTCGGTGTTGCGCCGCAAGCTCGAGGAGGCTGGCCTCGCCGAGGCGGCGCCGATAACCGTCGTGCCGCTCGGCGCCCGCTTCACGCTGGGCCCGTTCGATTTCGAGCTCATCACGCTTACTCATTCGATCCCGGAGCCGAACGGGTTGGCGATTCGCACCCCGCTCGGCACCGTACTCCATACGGGCGACTGGAAGATCGATCCCGATCCCTTGATCGGCGCCGTCACCGATGTCGCGGGCTTGCGCCGCATCGGCGAGGAAGGCGTCCTCGCGATGGTTTGCGATTCAACCAACGTGCTGCATGAGGGCAGCTCGGGCTCGGAAGCGGATTTGCGGCGCAGCCTGGTGGATCTCGTGGCGCGCTGCAAGCAGAGGGTGGCGATCGCCTGCTTCGCGAGCAACGTGGCGCGGCTCGCAACGGTCGCCGCGGTGGCGCAGGCGAACGGGCGGCAGGCCGGGCTCGTCGGCCGCTCGCTCTGGCGCTTCTACGAGGCGGCGCTGGAGAACGGCTATCTCAAGGATGCGCCCCGCTTCCTTGCCGAGGACGAGGCCGCCTTCTTGCCGCGCGACAAGATCGTGCTGGCGATGACGGGGAGCCAAGGCGAGCCGCGCTCCGCCCTCTCGCGCGTGGCGGCCGGCGACCATCCGCATATCCTGCTCGAGGAAGGCGACACGGCGATCTTCTCCTCGCGCATCATCCCGGGCAACGAGCGGCCCATCTTCCGCCTGCAGGGCGCGCTCGCGCATCTCGGCGTCGAGATCATCACCGAGCATGACGAATTCGTCCATGTCTCGGGCCATCCGGCGCGCGACGAGCTGGCTGAGATGTACGCCTGGGTGCGGCCGCGCATAGCGGTTCCGGTGCATGGCGAGCTGCGTCACCTGATCGAGCATGCGCGCTTCGCGCGCTCCTGCCAGGTGCGCGAATCCGTGGTGGTGACGAATGGCGATATGCTGCGCCTCGCCCCGGGGCCGGCCGAGATCATCGGCCAGGTCCAGGCCGGCCGCCTGGTGCTCGACGGGACGGCCTTGCTTCCGGCGGGAGGTGCCGTGGTCAAGAGCCGCGCGCGTCTCGTCTGGCACGGGGCCGCGGTGGCGACGGTCGTGGTGGATGAGGACGGCGATCTCGTGGCCGAGCCCAAGCTGGCGCTGCCGGGACTGGTTGGCGACGAGCAGGCGAGCGGCCTCATCGGCGAGGCCCTGTCGGCGATCAGGAAGGTCATCGAGGACCTGCCCCGGCCGATCCGGCGCGACGACGCGGCCCTTAGCGAGGCCGTGCGGGTCGCCATCCGGCGCAGCATCGTGCAGGCGAGAGGCAAGAAGCCCTCGATCGAGGTCCATCTCGTGCGTATATAATCCCCATGAAGCGCGCGAAAGGAGACGGCATTCCATGATCGGCAGGCTCAATCACGTTGCCATCGCCGTGCCCGATTTGGCCGCGGCGAGTGCGCTCTATCGCGATACGCTCGGCGCCAAGGTCTCGCCGCCGGTCGACCAGCCGGCCCATGGCGTCACCACCGTGTTCGTGGAGCTGCCCAACACCAAGATCGAGCTTCTGCAGCCCCTGGGCGAGGCTTCGCCCATCGCAGGTTTCCTCGCGCGCAACGCTTCGGGCGGCATCCACCATGTCTGCTTTGAGGTCGCGGACATCATCGCGGCACGCGACAAGCTCGTGGCCGAGGGCCTGCGCGTGATCGGCGACGGCGAGCCCAAGATCGGTGCGCATGACAAACCCGTGCTCTTCCTTCACCCCAAGGATTTCTGCGGCACCCTGGTCGAGCTCGAGCAAGTCTGAGCCATGACGCTTTTCGAAGCGTTGGTGTTCTACGTCGTGACCTGGTGGCTGGTGCTCTTCATGGTGCTGCCTTGGGGAGTGCATGTCCCCGACAATCCCGAGAAGGGCCATGCCACGAGCGCGCCGGTGAAACCTCGTCTCGGGCTCAAGATCGCGATCACGAGCGGCATCGCCGCGGTGATCTGGGCCGTTGCCTTCTGGATTTCGACCACGAACCTCATATCGTTCCGCGGAGGCTGAGCTGCCGGGCTATTGCGCATCGGCGCCCGGCCATGTCTGGCACGGGCCCTATCACGACGGCGAATATGGCTTTCCCTTGACGGAGGAGAGCGCGCTTTTCGAGCGGCTCCTGCTCGAGATCAATCAGGCCGGCCTCAATTGGCTCACCATGCTCAAGAAGCGCGAAGGCTTCCGCCGCGCCTTCAAGGACTTCGAGGTCGACAAGGTCGCGGCGCTTCGGCGCCAAGGACGTGGCGCGCCTCTTGGCGGACGAGGGCATCATCCGCAACCGGCTCAAGGTCGCCGCGGCGATCGAGAACGCCAAGCGCATCCAAGGCTTGCGCGCGAGCCACGGCTCCTTTGCGGCCTGGATCGAGGCGCATCATCCGCGGCCCAAGGAGGCATGGGTCAAGCTCTTCAAGCAGACCTTTGTCTTCACCGGCGGCGAGATCACCGGCGAGTTCCTGATGAGCATCGGCTATCTGCCGGGTGCGCACGTGAAGTCATGCCCCGTCTATGCCCGCATCGCCAAGCTGCAGCCGCCCTGGATGCAGAAGCGGCATCCCGTGCAAAAACGAGCGCGCGACTAGCGCGCCGCCGCGTCCCTTTTCATCATCGGGCCTTTGTCGAGCCCGTCCGTAAGGCGAAGCGGCAGAGCCATGAGCAATGCGATCGCGGCACTCATCTGCCAAGGGAAGGAGATGCGCGGCCGGTTTCGCGCAAGCCCGCGCTTGACGATCTCCGCCGCGCGGTCGGAATCCATCAGGAACGGCATCGGGAATTTATTGGACGCCGTCATGCGGCTGCGCACGAAGCCGGGGCATATCACCGTCACGCCCACCCCGCTCGTCGCGCAGCCCAGAACGCAACCCTTCGCCGAGCACTCGCACCGCCGCCTTGCTCGCGCAATAGGCGGGCGCCATGGCAAAACCGCGAAAGGAGGCGAGGGAGCTGACGATCGCGATCTGCCCGCGCCGTCGGGTCTCCATGAGCGCGATCGCGGGATAGACGGTATTGACCACGCCGCCGATATTGATCGCGAAGATCTCTTTGGCCTGCGGCAGCGTCTCGCCGCGCGGGCTGCTTATCGCGATGCCGGCATTGGCGATGACCAGATCGAGCGGCTTGGCTTGATCTTCGGACTCGATCCAGGCCGCCGCCGCCGCCTCGTCGGTGACGTCGAGCGCGCGCGCCGAGACCTCGGCGCCCTTGGCGCGGCAGGCGGCGGATACCGCCTCGAGGCGCGAGAAGTCGCGCCCGCAAAGGGCGAGCTTGATTCCGGGGGCGGCATAGACGAGCGCCAAGGCTTCTCCGATCCCGCTGCTGGCCCCCGTAATGAGCAGATGGCGCGGCGCGATCATCCCGTCCTCCCCTGGCTTGCGGCTTGTGAGGCTCGTACCCTCAAGATATAGTAGGAACTCGGCGCGCCGCTCCATAAGCCTACGGGGAACTAGTGGCGATTTCCAGCATGACGGGGTTTGCGCGGGCCACGGGTCAGGACGAGACGCTGGGCTGGGCCTGGGAATTCAGAAGCGTCAACGGGCGCAACCTAGATATACGCTGCCGCTTGCCCATCAGCTATGACCGGTTCGAGCCCGCAATGCGCACGGCGGCGGGCGAGCGCTTCAAGCGCGGCTCGATTACGGGGACGCTGGCGCTCAGCCGCGTCGAGGGCAAGGCGAGCTGGCGCATCGATCGCGCGCTCATCGAACGGATGCTCGCCCTCCATGACGATTTCGAAGGCCGTGTCGCTCCCGAGCCGCCGCGGCTCGAGGCCTTGCTCGCCGTGCGCGGCGTCGTGGAGCCTGCCGAGGAGGCGGAGGACGAGGCGAGTGCCGAGCGCAGGATGGAGCGGATCAATGCCACCCTCCTTCAGGCGCTCGACGCGCTCGTCGAGGCGCGGCGCGGCGAGGGGGCGCGACTTGCCGCCCTTCTGGAAGTCCATCTCGAAGCGATCACGGGACTGACCCATGCCGCCACGGGCAGCGCCGCCCTCAGGCCCGAGGCGGCGAAGGCGCGGCTCAAGGAGCAGCTCGCGGCCCTGCTCGAGGCCGACCCCGCCCTGCCGCCGGACCGCCTGGCCCAGGAAGCGGCGCTGATCGCCGCCAAGGGAGATGTGCGCGAGGAGCTCGACCGGCTCGTCGGCCATATCGCCGCCGCGCGCGAGCTGCTGGCCCAGGGCGGCCCCGTCGGACGCCGGCTGGACTTCCTCTGCCAGGAATTCAACCGCGAGGCCAATACGCTTTGCTCGAAGGCTTCGGACATGGCGCTCACGCGCATCGGCCTGGAAATCAAGGGCGCGGTCGAGCAGCTCCGCGAGCAGGTCCAGAACGTCGAGTAGCCATGGCGCCCTTCACCATCAGCCGCCGCGGTTTCATGCTGGTTCTGTCCTCGCCTTCGGGCGCAGGCAAGACCACGATCTCGCGCCGCCTGCTGGCGCGCGATTCGAACCTCATCATGTCCGTCTCCGTCACCACTCGCCCGCGCCGGCATGGCGAGGTGGAGGGCGTCGATTATCGCTTCATCGACGCGACCGAGTTCGGACTCATGGTGAACCGTCTGGAGCTTCTCGAGCACGCCAAGGTCTTCGGCCACTACTACGGCACGCCGCGAGGGCCCGCGGAGGCGGCATTGGCGGCGGGGCGCGACGTGCTGTTCGATATCGACTGGCAAGGCACCCAGCAGCTCCGCGAGCGCGCCCGCAGCGATCTCGTGAGCGTCTTCGTGCTGCCGCCGTCGACGGCCGAGCTCGAACGCCGGCTCCATACGCGCGCCCTCGACAGCGCCGAGGTCGTCGCCGGCCGCATGGCCAAGGCCGCCGACGAGATGAGCCATTGGTCCGAATATGACTATATCGTCGTGAACGACGACATCGACCATAGCATCCGGCAGGTCGAGGCCATCCTCCAGGCCGAGCGGTTGCGGCGCGACCGCCTCGTCGGCCTGTCCGATTTCGTCAAGGGCTTGCGGCAGGGGCGGTGACGGAACCCGTTGCCGCATAGAGCCGTGCCAGCGCGCAAAACTCCTCGACCGAAAGCTCCTCCGCCCGCCTGGTCGGCTCGATGCCGGCTTGGGTCAAGAGCAGAGCCGGGTCGGCGCCGAGCCTCTTGAGACTCGACCGCAGCATCTTGCGGCGTTGACCGAAGGCTGCAGCGGTCACGGCCTCAAGAGCTTGGAGCGGCGCCTCGGCGCGCGGCTTGGGGCGGGGTTGCAGGTGGACCAGCGTCGATATGATTTTCGGTGGTGGAACAAAGGCTTCTTTGGCGATATTGAAAAGTAAGGTGACCTCGCAAAGCCATTGGGCGAGCACGCTGAGCCGGCCATATTCCTTGCTTTGCGGCTTTGCGGCGAGGCGCTCGGCGACCTCTCGTTGGAACATCAGCGTCAGGCTCTCGAAGGCGGCAATTCGCTCCAGCCAGCGCACCAGCAGCACGGTCGAAATATTGTAGGGAAGGTTGGCGACGATACGGCGCGGCGGGGCGCCGAGGCGCGCGGCGTCGATCGAGAGCGCATCGCCCTCGATGATCTCGAGCCGGCCGGCATAGGCCGTCGCGAGCTCGGCGAGCGCGCTCACGCAACGGGCGTCGCGCTCGATCGCGATGACGCGGGCTGCGCCGCCTTCGAGCAGGGCGCGGGTGAGGCCTCCTGGGCCGGGGCCTATCTCGATCACCGTGCCTTGGCGGATATCGCCGGCGGCGCGGGCGATGCGCCGGGTCAGGTTGAGGTCGAGGAGGAAATGCTGGCCGAGCGAGCGACGCGCGTCGAGGCCGTATCGCGCGATCACCTCGCGCAGTGGCGGCAGCGACGGCGCGGCCTCAGCCAAAGGCGCGGCGCGGAAGGGCGCCGCCGGCACGCCGCGCCGCCATCTCGCCCGCCATGCGCAAGGCGGCGATAAGGCTCTCGGGGCTCGCCGTGCCGCTGCCGGCGATGTCGAAGGCCGTGCCATGATCGGGCGAGGTGCGTACGAACGGCAGCCCGAGCGTCACGTTCACACCATGCTCGAAATCGATGGTCTTTAGCGGGATCAAGGCTTGGTCGTGATACATGCAAAGCGCCGCATCGTAGCGGGCGCGTGCCCGGGGATGAAACAAGGTATCGGCCGGCGCCGGACCGCTCGCCTTGATGCCGGATGCGCGCAGCTCGGCGATGGCGGGGGCGATGACGGTGCGCTCTTCCTGTCCGAGCCCGCCATCCTCGCCGGCATGCGGATTGAGCGCGGCGACCGCCAGGCGAGGCTCGGCAACGCCGAAGTCGCGCGTTAGGGCCGCGGCCGTGACCCGGCCGCAATGGACGATGGCGGCGCGATCGAGACGCGCGAGGGCCGCGGCGAGCGGCAGATGGATCGTCACCGGCACGACGCGAAGTCCCGGCACGGCAAGCATCATCACCGGCGCCGGCGCGTCGGCGAGAGCGGCCAGGAACTCCGTATGGCCGGGGTAGCGAAAGCCGGCGTCGTACAGGCTTTTCTTGTGGATGGGATTGGTGACGAGCGCGGCGGCGCGACCGGCGCGCGTCAGCGCCACCGCGCGCTCGACGGCGGCGATGACCGTCGAGCCGTTGGCGGGATTGGGTTGGCCGGGCTCGACCGCCTGTGGCAGCGCCTCCGCCAATACAGGAAGGGCCTCGGAATAAGCCGCTAGAGCCGCCTCGGGCTCGGCCACGGGGCGGATCGGCACGGTCAGGCCGAGCCGCGCGGCCAATGTCGCGAGCCGATCCGGATCGTCGATGACGAAGAAAGGCGGCACTCGCTTCAGCCGTCGCGCCAGCCAGGCCTTGAGCGCGATCTCGCCGCCGATCCCGGCGGGCTCGCCCATGGTGAGCGCCACCGGCAGGCCGCGTCTCGGGCTCGTCATGCCCTGAGATCGATGAAGGCGCCCACGCGCAAGTCGCGCAAATAGCGGCGCGCGAGCAGATCGAGCTTCTCGAGGCCGATGCGACTGCGGACCTCCTCGGGATCCGGCAGGCCGCCGCCTTCGCGAGAGCAGACCATGACCACGAGGACGCCGTGATTGACCTCGATCGGCTGGCTCGCCTTGCCGTCGGGCAAAGAAAGAGCGGCCTTGCGGATTTCCGGCGCCAACTCCTTGGCCTCCGTCGTATCCGGGAGCACGCTCTGCGCGTCGGGGAGATCCTTGCGGAATTCCGCGAAATCGGCGCAGCTCGCGGCGGTATCGGTCACCGTCTCGGCGACCGAGCGCAAGCCCGAGAGCTGGGCGGGCGTGGCGTCGGGCGGGCCCGGCAGGAAGATATGGGCGATTTTGAGCTTCACGTCGTCGGTATTGATGGGGCTGGTGCGCTCGTCGCGCAACGCGATGATGTAATAGCCGGAAACCGTGCGGATCGGGTCTGAGAGCTCGCCGACCTTGAGCGTCGCCGCGACCTTGCCGACCTCGGGCGGCAGCGAATTGGGCCGCACCCAGCCCATGTCGCCGCCGACGGCTGCCGTGGTGCTTTGCGAGAACTGGCGCGCGATCGCCGGGAAGTTCGCTCCGGCGCGAAGCTGCTCGACAAGGCGCTCCGCGGATTTACGCACCGACTCGTCCTGGTCCGGCGAATCGACGGAAAGGAAAATCTCGGCGAGGCGGACTTCCGGCTTGTTTTCGTCGGCCTTCAGCCGGGCGAGATATTCCTGGATCTGGTCGTCGCCGATCTCGATGGTGGGGCGGATTTTTTGATTGATCAGCTTGCTCCAGGCGAGCCCCGCCTTGATCTGCCCCGTCAACGCGGAAAGCGGGACGGCGTTCGTGGTCAGCACGCCCTCGAACTGGTCGCGGGTCATGTTGTTCTGCTTCGAGATGCGATCGAGCATGGTGTCGATTTCGTTCTTGTTCACGGAGATGTTGAGCCGCTTCGCTTCTTGCAGCTCGAGGCTCTCGTCGATCATGCTGCGCAAGATCTGCCGCTCCAGCCGCGAATGGGTCTCGGCCGTATCGGGAAGCGAGGAGGAAAGGATCACCAGCTTCACGCGGCCCTGGAGCTCATAGGCGGAAATCACCTGGTCGTTGACGACCGCCGCGATGCGGTGGACCTCCTCGCCCTGCGCCCAGGCGGGCGCGATGCCCAGCGGCGCCGACGCCAAGCCTGCCAGGACCAGGAACGAAGCCAGAGATGCAGCTTTCACGTTGCCGCCACCCATAACGAAAATTTCCGCGCGCAAGGGGAAGGTTATAGCCTCTGACTTGGGAGGGTGCAAATGGTCCGCGGCCGTAGCAAGCCCCATGTCGGGCCTGGCGCCCAGCACCTCATTCGGCCGCTCGCGCCGAGCTCGGGACGGTCGAACCCCCGAAGCTGCCGCCGAATTTGGTGTCGCCGAGATTCTTGAAGATGAATTGGACGAGGAAGGTCGTCCCGGGCACGATATTGGCCACGTGGATGTAGTCATGGAAGATAGAGGCCTTGAGGGTGAAGCATTCGTCAGCATATTGCACGCCGAATTGAATGAGGCGGAATTGCTCCGCCTGCAGGTCGAACAACGCGTTGCCGGTGAGCGACCAATATTGCGCGAACTTCGAGCTGAAGCCGAATGAGGCCTGCTGCACGCTGCTGATCCCCACCGAGGGAAAGCCGGCATCCGAGGCGTAGCCGAGATTGCCGCTGAGGATGGGCGGCCCGCCGCTGAGATTGACCTCGGTGCGCCGGGGCTTCAGGCTCTGCTGATCGAAATCGAAGCGGTAGGAGAGATTGACGAAGGTCTGCGGCTTGATCTGGAGGAGGCCGACATAGTCCGATGCGTTGCCGCTAAGGCCGCTTTCCGGGTCGAAGGAATGATTGCGCTGGAAGGAATAGAGCTCGCCGAGGAAGAGCGAGGCGCTGCCGCCGTTCGCCCCGTAGGCGCCGAATTTCGAGCCGTAGACGATGCGGTCGCCGCCGTCCACCCGGTCGTCTCCTGGATTGGGATTGAGGCTGTAGAGGTTCTCTTCGTCCAACTCGAAATCGAGACTGTCCTCATTCGGAATGATGGCGCTGTTGCGCCCTTGCGGACCCACGATGACGGCGAGCCGCGGCTCGATGACCTCCGAGACAAAGCCGTCGTCCCGCACCCAGGGCCAGCGCCACTCGACCTTGGCCTGCGGCAAGATACGCCCCGATAGCCGCTCTTGGTTGCCGCGCAGCGACTGTGAATTGTTCGTATTGACGTCGTCGTAGGACTCATAGCCGTCGGTCTGCAGGCTGGCCGTGAAGGTGGTCGTGTCGCCGAGCGGGGAGGTGTAGGGGATCTGCCATTGCTCGCGCGTGGAGATGCGCCTGGTGTCCGGTCCGCTGATCCGCGCGATGTCGTATGCGTTGGTTTCCACCGTCCAGAAATCGCCATACGGGCCGGGCTTGGTGACATACTCAAGAGACCAGACCGGCAGGACGATAGGCAGCTCGCGGTTGTTCACCATAGTGCGGAGGTCCTGGAAGTCGTAGGCGAAGACCGATTGGTAAGAGCGGCCGAAGAAATTCTCGACATAGGCGTCGCTGGTGAGGATCGTCGGCGGCTGCCAGAGCATCTTGTAGAACAGGAGGTAGGTCGGATCGCTCTCGCGCTGCGCGTCGAAGCCGGCCCTCCAGTTTTCGTCTATATTTACCACGGCGTCGCCGACGATATGTCCGCGGAACTCCTCGCCCGGCTTGGGGTTGCCGAATTCGTCGAAGCGGTGGGACTGCGTCAGGCTCGCGTCCATCTCGAGCTCCGCGTCACCCCAGCGTTCGCGGTATTCGCCGTTGGCCACGACGCCCGCCTTCGTCGTAAATATCGGCGCGATGGTCATGTCGATATCCGGCGAGACCGCCCAATAATAGGGCAGCGCGAGCATCTCGCCTGTCTGCGTGCTGACGCCGTAGGTCGCGGGTAGAAATCCGCTGCGTCGCTTCACGGTCGGGTCGGGCGCCGAGATATAGGGCGTGTAGGCGACCGGGATGCCGAACATCTCGAGCAGCGCATCCTCGTAGTAGATTTCGTGGTCCGTCATGTCGTGCACGACGAGGTCCGCCTTGATCTGCCAGAGCGGCGGGCGTTCGGGATCCTCCTTGCATAGGTCGCAAGGCGAATAGACCGCTTTTCTCATCTCGATGAGCGTGCCGCCCGTGCGCCGCGCGCCGGCCGCCGCGAAACGCGACTGGTCGGTCAACAGGATGCGGAAGCCCTGGGCCACGCCGTCCTTGAGACCACCTATGAGCTCCATGTAGTTCGCGAACACCACTTCGCCCGCGGGGTCCAGCATGCTCACATTGCCCGACGCGGTCGCCATGTCCGTGCGCTGGTTGTAGGTGACCGTATCGGCATGGATGATGCGGTCGCCTTGCGAAATCTCGACATGACCGCTGGCGACGATGATGCCGAGCTCGTCATCCTGGCTGATACGGTCGGCCGAGATCAGCGCCGGCTGGCCGGTCGTGCCTGTGGGCGGCGCGCCGTAGCTCGTTGTAGCGGCGGCCGAAAGCAACAGCATCAACGCGAAAGGCGAGAGCCTGCGCAAGGCTCAGCCGTCCTCGATGTGAAACAGCATCGCAAGGCCGAGCAGGAAACTGGCGCCCGCCGGCGTCCAGGCAGCCAGCGGCACGGGGATCGTCGAGGCGAGGCCGAGAGCGAGCACCACGTCCGAGATGAAATAGACAAGGAAGCCGGTTATCACGCCGGCCAGTATGATGAGGACCACGCCGCCGCGCCGATGATGGCGCAGCGAGAAGGTCGCGGCGATCAGCACCAGTGCGCAAAGCAGCAACGGATCGGCGAGAAGCTGGTCGAAATAGAGCCGTTGCCGGAGCGCGGAGAAGCCTGCCTTCTGCAGAAGATGAATGAAGCGCGGCAGGTCCCAGAAAGAGATCGATTCGGGCGAGGCGAAACTGTCCTGGATTTGCTCAAGGGTCAGGGCGGTTCTGACCATATAGTCCTTCTCGAACCGCGCCGGCTGGTCGGGCGCCGTGATCCAGGCGTTCTGCAGCCGCCAGAAATTCTTGTCCAAGGTGGCGGTGGCGGCGTCCACGCGGGCCGCGAAATGGTCGGTTCCCTTGAAGAGGAAGATGATCACGTCGCTGAGCTCGAAGTTTCGCGGATTGACTTTGAGGGCATGCACCACCGATTCGCCTTCGGGATCCATCTGGCGCAGCCATAAGCCGGTTTCCGACACGGCGAGGATGCTCGTCTTGCCCTTGAGATATTTGCTCTCGAGCTCCTCGTAGTGGAAAAGCATGGCGGCCGCGATCGGGTTCATGGTCGTGATCTTCAGCAGGCCGATGAGCAAGGCGACCAATAGCCCCGGGAAGATGAACTGCCAGACCGAGACGCCGGCCGCGCGCACCACGACGAGCTCTTGATTGCGGGTCAGGCGCCAGAACGCCAGCATGCCGCCGAACAGGATGGCGAAGGGCAGGATCTGCTCTGCGAGCGTCGGCAGCTTGTACAAGGACATGACGAGAAGGACGCTGAATGTCGCGTCCTCCTTGGATTGCGAACGCCGCAGCAGCTCGACGAAATCGAGCAGGTAGGCGACGCTCGCGAAGGCGCAGAAGACGCCTCCCATCGCCATCAGGAACTGGCGCCCAAGATAGGTGGAGAGCGTAAGCGACATGCGCATCGGGAAGGCGGCGCCCGCTTAGGCCGGGGCGGCGGTCGCGCCGGCCGGCTCGTCGGCCGACCGCGCGGATCGCCAACGTGGGGGGCGGATAAGGTATAGCGTCGCGATCATCGCCGGGACGATGACGTTGAGATAGACGAGCGGCAGCAGCAGCAAATTCTTGCCGGCCAGGTTCGAGACGCCGATCGCCGCGGCCTGAAGGATGATCACCAACAAGACGGCGACGAGCACGCGGATCGTCTGGCCCCTGCGGTTGAAATCCCCCGACAGCAGCGCCGCGAGGCCTATCAGCGTGAAGGTAATGGCATAGAACGGCATGGCGAGCCGTTGATGGCCCTCGGTGATGAGCAAGCTGAAATAGAATTGATCCGACTTGCTGTTCGGATCGGGAGCCAGAAGCTCTTCCAGATAGCGCTCCTGGGGCCGTCGCCAATGGCTCTCGAGCTTTTCCGTGAGCAGGCCGAGATCGATGCTGTATTTGTTGAAATACAGCATGGACAGCCGGCCGTCGCTGCGCTCGACCTGTTGACGGTCGCCGTTGAACAACACGACGCGCGGACCGCCCGGCGTATCGACGAGCGCGCCGCGCTCGGCGACATAGGTGAGCGGCTTCTCGGGCTGGCGCGAATCATGCACGAGGATGCCGAGCAGCTCGCCGTCCGGCGCGCGGTCGCGCACATAGACGGTGATGCCTTCGCCGAGGGTGGTGAACTTGCCTTCCTGCAGCAGGACGGCGGAGAAATTGTTTCGGATGGCGTACTCCATGTCCTTGAACACTTGGAACGAGGCGGGCATGAAGTAGAGATTGATGGCGTAGCCGAAACCGACGACGAGCAGCGCGACGGCCAGGGCAGGCCGCGCGAGCGCCGCTTGGCTCAACCCGATCGAGCGCAGCACGATAAGCTCGCGGTCCATCCAAAGTCGATTGTAAGTGAAGAGCACCGCCGAGAAGAGCGCGATCGGGAACACCACGGAAAGGATGCTGGGCATGAGCAGCATCGTAAGCCGGAGGAACGTGCCGAGCGAGATGCCGCGGTTGACGATCAGCTCGATATAGCGCAGCGATTGGGTCAGCCAGATCGCGCAGGTGAGGCAGAAGGTGACGAACATGGTCGCCACGAAGAGCTGCTTGAAGATATAGCGGCTGTACCCCTTCATCGAGCGCTATATACCCCGTTCCCGCACGCCAAGGATAGAGAGAAAGCGAAAGATTTCATGTGCTTCCGGCTGCCCGCCGCGAAAGCGCGCCGGCGCGGGCGAAAAGCAGCCCGCGGCGTGCGAAAACCTCGCGGAGAAGCGCGGTCGTGACCAAGGCAAGTGCCGCGCCCGCGATGGTGTCGGCGAGATAATGCGCATCGATGACGATTCGCGTGGCGGCGATCGCGATCGCGAAGCCATAGAGCGGCCAGCGTGCCGACCTCAGGAGACAGGCAAGCGCCGCCGCGAGGGCGAAGACCGTATTGGCATGACCGGAAGGAAAGCTATGAAATTTGGCCTTCAGGCTGAAGGGCTGCCAACCGGGATATTGCTCGCTCAGGAGAAGCGGCGGCCGCGGCCGTCCGAACAGGATCTTGAGCAGATCGGCGGTCAGGCCCGAGACGGCTATGGCAAGGAAAAGAAATGCCGCGCCCCACATGATGTTGCGCCATCGCCTGGCGGCATCGTCGTCGCGGGCGGCTCGGCTTGCGAGATAAAGGAGCGGAGTCGCGACCCCGAGCGGCATCAGATACCATTTCGAATCGCCGAGCAGGGTCAGGCGCGCGCAAGCCATCCTCAGAGTCGGGTCGAGCGTCGCCGTCCAGCGTGCGAGCGGTTCATCGACATAGGCGATGCAAAGCACGAGAATGACGGCAAGCCCCACGCTCGCCGATGCCCAGCCGGCCCACCGACGGTTTCCCGGCGTCACGGCCCTTGCCCCGCATGCGCGCGCGCGTAGAGAGTCAACTCGACGCGCTTGCCGCGCGAAATATTGATGCCGTCCACCTTCGCGAGGGGTTCGGCCGTCTTGCCCGCCTGTTCGAGGCGTGCGAGGAAGCTCGGCAGGAAGGAACGGTCGACCAGCGCGAGCGCGCAAGGATCGGCGAGCAGCAGTTCGGCGGCCTCCTTGCCGTCGGTAAAACGCGTGGCCGTGCCCAAGAGAAAGACGAAGCTGGGCTCGCTGATGCCGGCAAGAACCGCCACGGTCTTCGGGCAAGGCTTCGTCGCGGCGACGGCCTCGGCAACCCGCTTATTGATCCAGATCCGATCGAGGCCGGGAAACACGACGTCGTAGAGCGTGCCGGAAAAAAGGAGCATGCCTGCAATCGCCGCCCCGAGCGCGGCCGGCCGCCGGCCTCCGAGATAGAAGCCCATCGCCGCGAGCTCGAGGATGGCCGTGACGACGCCGGCGAGGATCGTCAGGCCGTTCGGCCCCCCGCCGAAATAGATCGGCAGGAGCGGCAAGGCCGCGGCGAAAGCGAGCGTCAAGGCGATCCAGCCGGCGACCAGCAGGCCGAACAGCAGCCGGCCCCGCCATTCGGTCGGCCGCGGCAAAGGGGCGAGGGCGGCCGCGGCGGCGAGCAAGGCGAGAGCGGGGTAAAGCGGCAGCGTGTAATGGGGCAGCTTGGTCGGCACTAGCTCGAAGACGATCCAGCTCGGGATGAGCCAGGCCAGGCAGAATTGCACGGCTTGCTCGCGGCGCTGCCGCCAAATCCAGGGTATGGCAAGGCCGGCCAGCAATGATGCCGGCCAGAAGCAGCCCCAGAACAGGGCGAGGAAATAGCCGGGCGGCGCGCCGTGCGCCTCTTGCGCCGCGGCAACCTTTCCCAGCAGGTCATGGCCCACCGATTGCGCGAGGAATGCGCCCTGGGTCGAGATCATGATCGCGATGCCCCAGGGCGCCACCACGGCGAGGGTCAGCAGCCCATAGGGCCAAGGCCTGAGCCGGCCGAGCCACGCGACGCGGCGGTCGAGGATGCATAAGCTGGCGGCGGTCAGCCCCGTGACCAGAAGATTGATGGGTCCCTTGACCAATATGCCAAGGCCGAGAGCCAGCCAAAACAGGATCGCCTTGCCATGTCCAAGCGGCTCGACGCGGTCGCGCGTGAGCCAGGTCTCGGCGAGGGCAAGCTGCGCCGCGGCGATGAGCGCGAATTCGACGGCGTCTGTCGCCGCGAGATGGGCTTCGATGCCGAGGAGCAAACTCGTCGCCATCAATAAGCCCGCCAAAAACCCGGCGCGGCGGCCGAAGAGCCGGGCGCCGATCATGGCCGTGAGCAACGCTCCCAGCGCCGCGCCGATCACGGAAGGCAGGCGGTAGGGCCAAATGCGCGGCTCGCCGCCTTTGTCGAACAAGGCGGCGCTTGCCGCTTGCAGCCAATAAATCCCGACCGGCTTCTTGAGGCGCAGCTCGTTCTGGAATCGAATGGTGACGAAGTCGCCGCTCTCCAGCATCTGGCGCGACGCCTGGGCGAAACGCGCTTCGTCGCGATCGATCGGCGGAATGACCGAGAGACCGGGCAGATAGAGCGCCAAGCACAAGAGCAGGAGCAGGGCATAGTCGCGGAGGGGCACGGCTAGGCGCCCATCCCCGGCCCGCGCCGGAACCGCTGCTGCAGCCAAGCCCCGACGCGCTCCAGCAGCCCGTCCTCGATCAGGATGCGATAAAGCAGCCAGGCAAGCAGGACCGTCAGCAGGCCCGCATAGACGACGTCCGAGAGAAAATGTCCGCCCTGGACGATGCGGATGAGACCGAAGGCGCTGCCCAGCACGGCACCGGCGGCAAAGCCGAGGCGACGCCTTCCGCTCGTGCGGGCGACGAAGCCGAAGGCGACGAACGCGAAGCCGAGCGATGCTTCGCCCGATACGAAGGAGCAATTGTGATCGCATTGCCGGGCGGGCAGGATCGGCAGCGTGAATTGCTTGGCGCCGCCGAACTCGCTCACCTGGATGGGTCTCGCCCGACCCCAATGCTCCTTCAATATGCCGTTCACCAGCAATCCCGGCAGCAGCAGGAACACGGCCAAAAGGTAAACGACTGCCGCCCGGCTCAGCCCCAAAAGCGGACGGTCGAGGACGGTGCGATAGACGAGCGCAAAAATCAACCAAAGCCCGATCGCGATGGCGGTGAGGCGCGTCGAGCCGCGCAGCAGCGTGATCAGCGGGTCGCCGCGCTCGACGAAGCCCAGATCAGGGCGGTAGAACAAGCCGCTGACGGACAAGTCGATGCCGCCGTCGAGCGAGACGAGCACGATCGCGGCGGCGAGGGCGAGCCAAAATGCGGCTCGCCAAGCGCGCGCACGGTGGACGGTCTGTGCCAAGGGAATTGGGCTCGGGTCCCGCGTGGTTTCAGGCCGGTAATAGCAAGGGCGAGGCGGAGGCTCAAGCATTCCTCGCCACGCAAGGCCATTGCTGGATTGCCGAACTCGGCTAAGATGGCTGCCCGGGGGACAATAACGCGATCGCGGGGTGGGGATGCTGCATCGTCTGGCTGTGATCGTCTGCGTCGTCTTGTTGTCGTCGGCCGCGATGGCGCCCAGAGCGGCGCGCGCATCCGATCCGGTACCCGTCGCCATCGGGATAGCAAGCGGGCTTCTCGTCATCGAATCGCTCTTCGTCCCGACGCCGAGCGAGGACGAGCCCGATTTCATTTCGCTCGAGGGCGGCCGTTTCGACGTGTTGCAGGATAGGAAACCCTCGGACAACTTCGATGCGGAATATCGCTCCGGCTATTTCATCTGGAAATTCAAGCCCTTCATCGGCGTCGCGGCGACCACGAACGAGAGCTTTTACGGTTACGCCGGAATCCGGCTCGATACCTATTGGTTCGACCGCCGCTTCATCGTCACCCCTTCCTTCGCGCTCGTCGCCTATGACCGGGGGTCGGGCAAGAATCTCGGCAGTCCCGGCGTGGCGCGCTCGGGCTTCGATTTTCAATATCGCTTCGACGGAGACTACCGGGTCGGCCTCGCCTTCCACCATATGTCCATGGGCAAGATTTTCGGCAACTACAATCCCGGCACCGAGATCGTCGGGGTGACTTTTTCGATGCCGGTCGCGAAGCTGACGGGCGGCAAGTAATCCCTCCGCACGATGCGGCCTTTGCTTTGGCCCGCTTTGGACTAAAGTGCATGCTCGTTTAGCGTCGAGCCTCCGATGAGGGTTTCATGGACATCGTTTTCGGCGAATTGAAGCGGCCCGACAAAGGCGTGGTCGTTGTCGGCGTGCTCGAAGGCGGCAAGCTGACGCCGAGCGCCGCCGCGCTCGACAAGGCCACGCGCGGCAGCCTGGTCAAGGCGATGGGCGCCGGCCGCTTCAAGGGCAAGAAGGATCAGATCGCGGAGGTGGTGGCGCCCAAGGGCGTCGCCCTCTCGCGCGTCGTGCTTGCGGGCCTGGGCAAGGCCGACGCGATCGACGAGCAGGCGGCGCAGGCGATCGGCGGGCGGATCGCCGCCCATCTGTCGGGCACGGGCGCGGCCGAGGCCGCGGTGATGGTCGATGAGCTCAAGGGCGTCAAGCTCGCGCCGCCGCTGCTCGCCGCCAATCTCGCTTACGGGGCGCGGCTGCGCGCCTACCGCTTCGACAAGTATCTGACCAAGGAGAAGCCCGACGACAAGCCGAGCCTGAAGCGGCTCTCGATCCGCGTGTCGGGGGCGGCGGCGGCGCGGCGCGCCTTCGAGCCGCTCGATAAGATCGCCGACGGCGTGTTCATGACCCGCGACCTCGTCTCCGAGCCGCCCAACGTGATCTATCCCGAGAGCTTGGCCGATCAGGCGAAGACGCTCGAGGCGCTCGGCGTCAAGGTCGAGGTGCTCGACGAGAAGCAGATGAAGAAGCTCGGCATGGGCGCCTTGGTCGGGGTGGGGCAGGGCAGCGCGCGTCCGCCGCGCCTTCTCGTCATGCAATGGCAGGGCGACCCGAAGGCTGCCGACAAGCGCCCCGTCGCCTTCGTCGGCAAGGGCATCACCTTCGATACGGGCGGCATCTCGCTCAAGCCCGCTGCCGGCATGGAGGACATGAAATGGGACATGGCCGGGGCCGGGGTGGTGATCGGCCTCATGAAGGCGCTGGCCGGGCGCAAGGCCCGGGCGAACGTCGTCGGCGTGGCCGCGCTCGCCGAGAACATGCCCTCGGGCACGGCGCAGCGCCCGGGCGACATCGTGAAATCCATGTCCGGGCAGACCGTCGAGGTGATCAATACCGACGCCGAGGGCCGGCTCGTGCTGGCCGACGCGCTCTGGTACACGCAAGACCGCTTCAAGCCGCGCTTCCTCGTCGACCTGGCGACCTTGACCGGCGCCATCATCGTGGCGCTCGGCCATGAATATGCCGGCCTCTTCTCGAACGACGACGAGCTGGCCGACAAGCTCAAGGCGGCGGGGCAGGCGACGGGCGAGCGCCTCTGGCGCATGCCCCTCGGCGAGGAATACGACAAGGCCATCAAGTCCGAAGCCGCCGACATGAAGAATACCGGCGACCGCGCGGCCGGCAGCATCACCGCGGCGCAGTTCCTGCAGCGCTTCATTCGCGAGGTGCCCTGGGCCCATCTCGACATCGCCGGCATGGCCTGGTCGAGCAAGGACGCGCCCATCACGCCCAAAGGCGGCACCGCCTACGGCGTCCGGCTGCTCGATCGCCTGGTGGCGGATAATTACGAGGCGCGGTAGAGGCGCGCCCGCGGGCGGCGAAGGTTCCACGCGCTCATGACCGAGATCTGGTTCTATCATCTGCAACAGCAAAGGCTCGACCAGGCGCTGCCGGCGCTGCTCGAGAAAGTACTGGCGGCGAAGAAGCGCGCCGTCGTCATGCTCGGCTCCGAGGAGCGGGTCGAGGCGATCAACGCCATCCTCTGGACCTATGACGACCGTGGCTTCCTGCCCCATGGCAGCGCGCGCGACGGCTACCCCACCGACCAGCCGGTCTGGCTCACGAGCCGCGACGAGAATCCCAATGGCGCGGAAATCCTGCTCCTCGCGGACGGCGCCCGCTCGACGCAGGTCGGGAGCTATCAGCGCTGCTTCGAGCTCTTCGACGGCAACGACGCGGAAGCGGTGGGCGCGGCGCGGCTGCGTTGGAAGGCCTATGCCGAAGCCGGCCATGAGGTGGTCTATTGGCAGCAGAGCCCGGCCGGTAAATGGGAGCGCAAAGGCTGAGGCGCGGCGCCCCGCGCGGCCCTCAGATCAGCCCGAGCGCCTTGAAGCTGGCATGGCCGCTCTTGGCGACGATGACATGGTCATGCAGGCTGATGCCGAGCTTCTCGGCCGCCTCGCGCACCTCGCGCGTCATGTCGATATCGGCGCGCGAGGGCGTCGGATCGCCCGAGGGATGATTATGGACCATGATGATGGCCGAGGCGCTGAGCTCGAGCGCCCGCTTCACCACCTCGCGCGGATAAACGGGGGTATGGTCGACGGTGCCGCGTTGCTGCAGCTCGTCGGCGATCACCTTGTTCTTGCGGTCGAGAAAGAGCAGGCGGAACTGCTCGACCTTGCTGTTCGCCATGCTGGCGCGGCAATAGGTGAGGACCTGGCGCCAATTGCCGATGACCGGCCGCTCCAGCACCTCCTCGCGCCCCAGCCTGATGCCGGCCGCCTCGACGAGCTTGAAGAGGCGCACGGTGGCGGGTCCCACGCCGGGGACGCCGGTCAGCTCCTTGGGCGCGGCGCCGAGCGTGGCGGAGAGGCTGCCGAAGCGCTTGAGCAGCTGCTTGGCGAGAGGCTTCACGTCGCCGCGCGGGATGGCGAGGAAGAGCAGGAGCTCGAGCAACTCGTAATCGGCCAACGCCTCGGCGCCGGCCTTCTCGAATCTTTCCCTGAGGCGCTGCCGATGGCCTAGATAGTGGGGCTTTTCCGGCTGCTCGTCCATCGCGGGGGCGGCGGCTTCCCTGCCGAGCGAGAATCAGAGCTTGTAGGGCGGGTGATGCAGACCCTTGGGCGAGAGGGTGAAGATCTCGTGGCCGTCCGCCGTCACGCCGATGGAATGCTCGAACTGAGCCGAGAGGGAGCGGTCCTTGGTGACGGCGGTCCAGCCGTCGCCCAGGATCTTCACGGCATGACGCCCGGCATTGATCATCGGCTCGACGGTGAAGAACATGCCCTCGCGCAGCACCGGCCCCTCGCCGGGATGGCCGAAATGGAGGATGCTCGGCGCGTCGTGGAAAATGCGCCCCAGCCCATGGCCGCAGAAATCTCGCACCACCGAGAAGCGCTGCGCCTCGGCATAGCTCTGGATGGCGTGGCCGATGTCGCCGACCGTGGCGCCGGGCCGCACCACGGCGATGCCGCGCATCATCGCTTCGTAGGTCACGTCGATGAGGCGCCGCGCCTTGAGCTTGATCTCGCCGATCTCGTACATGCGGCTGGTGTCGCCATGCCAGCCGTCGAGGATCACCGTCACGTCGATGTTGAGGATGTCGCCCGTCTGCAGCAGCTTGTCCTCGGACGGGATGCCGTGGCAGACGACGTGGTTCACCGAGGTGCAGATCGAGCGCGGAAAGCCGCGGTAGTTGAGCGGCGCCGGGGTGGCGCCATGATCGAGGATGAAGCCATGGCAGAGGCTGTCGAGCTCGCCGGTGGTGACGCCGGGCTTCGCGTAGGGCGTGATGAAATCCAGCACTTCGGCCGCGAGCCGCCCCGCCCGCCGCATGCCCTCGAAATGCTCGGGGAGATGGATCTTGATCCGCTGCTCTTCCGGGTGCACCCGGTGGCTTCGTTCCATCTGGTTCATGTCCGTACTCTATCCGTCGCCGCGCGGGTCCGCCACTGAAGATCGCGGCGGAGGCCGCTCTTTCAATGCATTCCTGCCGGCTTTTGCGCTCGTATCGTTTCGCAACCGGCGGCCGGCTAATATGGGATGCGGCGGGCCGCCAGGCAACGGGCCGCGCTCACGCCCGGCCGCCGCTTGAGCTAGGATGGCCCCCTCCGCGTTGCCCACTTGAGGCGCCATGAACGAAACCGCCGCGCAACCTCCCGCCAAGACCTACAGCGCCGCCGTTCTCGTCATCGGCAACGAGGTCTTGTCCGGGCGCACCCGGGACGCGAACCTGCCCTATCTCGCCGTCGAGCTCAACAAGCTCGGCATCAGGCTCGCCGAGGCGCGGGTGGTGCCCGACATCGAGGCGCGCATCGTCGCGGCGGTGAACGCGCTGCGCGTCCTCTACGACTATGTCTTCACCACCGGCGGCATCGGCCCGACCCATGACGACATCACGGCCGAGGCGATCGCGCGCGCCTTCGAGGTACCGCTGCTGCGCCATCCCGAGGCGGCCGAGCGGCTGGCGCGGCAATATCGCAACCGCGGCATCGAGCTCAACGAGGCGCGGCTGCGCATGGCCAATGTGCCGGAGGGCGGGGTGCTGATCGACAATCCGGTGAGCGGCGCGCCGGGCTTCCAGATCGGCAATGTCTTCGTGCTGGCGGGCGTGCCTTCGATCATGCAGGCCATGTTCCAGACGCTCAAGCACCGCCTCGTGGGCGGCGCGCCGATGCTCTCGCGCGTCGTCGCGACCGACCTCCCGGAGGGGGCGATCGCGGCGGGGCTGGGCGCCCTCCAGGAGGGCCATCCCGAGGTCGAGATCGGCAGCTATCCCTATTACCGCGCGGGCCGCTTCGGCGTGAGCCTCGTCATTCGCGGCACCGACCCGGCGGCGCTCGAGCGCACGGCCGGGGAGCTCAAGGCCATGCTGCGCGGTCTCGGCGGCAAGATCCTCGAGGATGCGGCGGGTTAGCCGGCCGCGCGGCAGCCTCTCATGCGCCTTTGGCCTTGGCGCTTCCGCCCCGCCTCGATATAGATTGATGCCCATGCCCGCTTGGCGGAATCGGTAGACGCAACGGACTTAAAATCCGTTTCCTGTAGCCGGGAGTGCCGGTTCGAGTCCGGCAGCGGGCACCACGCCGCCATCCTCCATCGAACAATCTGCTTCGATCGCATTACGACCCTCGCCGCGCCGAAAGAATTCGCCGTCACGTTGGCAAAGCTCCGCGTCGCGGCCGATCAAATCTGCAAAAATCAACAATCATCGTCAAATGCTGACCATCCATTAATCCTTTGTGCGCTCGTCGCTGTTATTTGGATCGCTTGGGCGGCCACAGATTTGTAATAGGCGCAGTCGGAAGTAGCCTCTGCGGGCTCGGTCTATCCCTTCAGCAACGCCTTCGTTGGCTAGGAGGTTCAAATGACGCTGCTGAAATCGCTTCGCTTATCGTCTGCGCCCAAGCTGCTTTGCGCCGCCGCGGTCGCGACGGTCATGCTGGTCGCCGCGGTGCCGGCCCAAGCGGCCTGGCATGATCACGGCTGGCACGGCCATTATCACGGCGGCTGGGGCTGGGGCGTCGGCCCGGGCGTCTATTTCGGCTTGGGCGCGCCCTATTATTACGACTACGGCCCGGGGCCGGGCTATGCCGATCCCTATTACAGCCCCTATTACGGCTACTGATCGGAAGCGCAGAGCGAAACGCGGAAGGGCTCGGCTGGTGACAGCCGGGCCCTTTCTGCTTTGCGGGATGAAGGCAAGGTTGCTTGGCAGAGGATTCGCCGTCGGCGAACGCGCGACGGCCGCGCTTAGGCCGCCGGGGATTTACTGGGTATGAGTTGCATCCGAGCCGTTCACCCCCGCGTTGCCGTTCACGCCGCTGTTGCCGTTTACGCCGGCATTGCCGTTCACACCATTGCCAGTGGTGCCGACATTTCCGTTGGCGCCGCTGTTGCCGTTCGCCCCGGTGTCGCCGCTATTGACGCCGGCATTGCCGTTGACGCCCGTGTTGCCATTGACCGCCGGCGCGCCCGTCCCGGCGTTCGTCGTGGAGTTGGGGCCGTATTGGTCGCCCACGCCCGCCGGGCCCATCGCCCAGCTCGAGGAGGCCGGGAGGATGGCTAGAGCAAGCGCCACTGCAGTCGACATCAGAAGCTTCTTCATGATCTTCTCCTCGAAGGCTGTGGATAGTGAAGGACCCCCGACCGTCCACAGGTCGGCGCTCTCTCGCAACAATCCTTGTCGGAGTTCTGGTGGCGAGAGATCAATGTCTCACGCTACGCCTCGGATATAGGCAATCGTACGAGAGGTGAAAGGCCGGCGGCTATGACAATGCTGTGAAGAGCCCCGGGCTGTGAAGAACCCCGGGCTGTGAAAAGCCCCGGGCTGCTGCGCTAGGCAAGCCGACCCGGCTCGGGCTATATGAGGCGCGGGCAACGGAACCGAGGTCGGGATGGCGCGCGGCAAGGAGACGACGGGCGCGGCGGAGTCGGGGAGGGTGACGGAGGTGGTCGGGATTTTCGCCGACCGCAAATCGCTCCAAGCGGCCATCGGCGAGCTCTTGAAGGCCGGCTTCGAGCGCACCGATTTGTCCGTGCTCGACAGTCATGATTCTTTGAGCGCGGCGCAGCGCAAGCCGGACGACGCCTGGCGCCGCACCCTTACGGGGCTGGTCGGCGAGGCGAAATATATCGAGCCTCTGACCGCGGCGGGCCTCATCCTTCTCGCCTCGGGACCCGTGGGCGCGGCGGTGGCGGGCGCGGTCGCCGCAGGGGTCGGCGGGCTGGCGCTGTTCGAGTTCCTCTCCGAGCTGCAGGCGACGCCGCATACGCGTGAATTCGCCGAGGCGCTCAAGCAGGGAAAAGTGCTGCTCTGGGTCCGCGGCGAGGACGAGGAGCGCCGCCGTCGCGCGAGCGAGATTCTGAAACGGCACGACGCCTCCAATATCCACGCCCATAAGCGCCCGCTGCCCAAAAGCTGAGCGGCGCGCCGGCCGGCGGCCAAAAAAAGGGGAATGGCGGAATGCAGCTCGAGCTCGCAGGCAAGGTCGCGGTGATTACCGGCTCGAGCCGCGGCATCGGCCGTGGCATAGCGCTCGCCCTGGCGGCCGAGGGCTGCCGGCTCGTCCTGACCGGGCGCGACCGCTCGGCGCTGGAGAGCGTGGCGGGGGAGATCCGCGGACTTGGGGCCGAGGTCGAGCAATTCGCCGGCGATCTGCGCGATCCGGCGGCGGCCGAGGGGCTGATCGGCGCGGCGGCGCTGCGCTTCGGCCGGTTCGACATCCTGGTCAACAATGCCGGCGCCACCAAGCGCGGCGATTTCTTTTCGCTTTCGGACGCGGACTTCCTCGACGGCTTCGCGCTCAAATTCCTCGCCCATGTCCGGCTCAGCCGCCTCGCCTGGCCGCTCCTCAAGGCGCGGGGCGGATCGCTCCTGCAGATCGTGGGCGTGGGAGCGCGGACGCCTACGGCCGACTTCACCATCGGCGCCTCGGTCAATGCCGCCTGCCTCGCCTTCATCAAGGCCCTGGCCGAGATCGGCCGCCGCGACGGGGTGCAGGTCAATGCCGTCAACCCCGGACTGGTCGAGACGGCGCGGCTCCGACCGCGCATCGATCAGCTGATCGAGGAGGAGGGCGTCGACGAGGCCGGCGCGCGGGCGCGGCTGGTCGAGGGCTTCGCCACGCGGATCGGACAGCCGGCCGATATCGGCGCGCTGGCGGCCTTTATCCTGTCGCCCCGCGGCCGCTGGCTGCATGGCTCGCTCATCGACATCGACGGCGGTGCCACGCGCGGCCTGTGATCAATTGACGAATGCGAATTCCGCCGAGCCGCGCCGGTTGACGCGCAAGCGTCGCGGTTGCACGATGCGGTCGAGAGAAGCGGCGCGACGCACGCGATGCGCCAAAAATATCCTGGGAGGATCCCGATGAAATTGCTCGGATGCGCCTTGGCGGCCGCGCTCGCCCTCGCCATGCCCGCTTACGCCGCCGACGAGGACACGGTCACGATCGGCTTCACCGCGTCCCATACCGGCGCGCTTACGCTCGACGCCACGGCCCAGCTGCAGGGCTTCGAGCTATGGCGCGACCAGGTGAACGCGGCTGGCGGCATCAAGGCCGGCGGCAAGCAATACCAGATCAGGTTCGCCAGCTACGATGACGAGTCGCAAGGCGCGCGCGTGCAGCAGCTCTATGCGCGCCTCATCGTGCAAGACAAGGCGCAGTTCCTCTTCAGCCCCTATTCCTCGAATCTCACCGCCACGGCAGCCATCATCTCCGAGCAATATGGCAAGGTCATGGTGACGAGCGGCGCCGCCGAGGAGAAGACCTACACGCTCGGCAACAAGCATCTCTTCCAGCTCTATACCCCGGCGGGCCATTACCTCTCGAGCGCGCTCGACGTCCTGAAATCGAAGAATCCGAAGGCCCAGGTGGCACTCATCTATTCGGACGACGGCTTCTCCAAGGCGGCGGCCACGGCCGCGCGGGCCCATGCCAAGGAGATCGGCGTCGATCTCGTGCTCGACGAATCCTACAATCCGAGCACGACGGATTTCGGCCCGATCATCAACAAGATGGTCTCGGCCAAGGCCGACGCGCTGGTCGGCGGCGGGCATTATGTCGACGGAACGACGCTCGCGCGCCAGATCAACGACCAGAAGGTCGCCCTCAAATGGGTGACCTTGTCGGTGGCGCCCGACAGCCCGCAATTCGCCGATCTGGGCGCGGCGGCGGTCGGCATCTCGGTGCCCTCGCAATGGGAGCCGCAGGCGAGCTACAAGCCGGATTTCGGGCCCACCCCCGCCGGTTTCACCGCCGCCTTCACGGCGAAATTCAATATCGCGCCGGACTACCATGCCGCCGGCGGCTATGGCTGCGGCCTCGTCCTGCAACGCGCCATCGAGCAGGCGGGCTCGGTCGATCCCGAGAAGGTGACCGATGCGCTCAATGCGCTCGCAACGACCACCTTCTTCGGACCCTTCAAGGTCTCGACCGATGCCAAGGACCATGGGCTGCAGATCGGCCATGAGATGGTCATCGCGCAATGGCAGATGAAGGACGGCAAGTTGGTGAAAGAGGTGGTCTGGCCGAAGTCGGCCGCGACGGCCGACGCCGCCTATCCGATGCGCTGACGCGATCCAAGGCGGAGCCGCCCGGGCGCGGTCTCTGGGACGGGCGGGATCGCAGCAGGGGGCCGCGCGCCATGGCCGGCATTCTCGCCTCTATCCTCGACGGCATCCTCGTCGGCGCCGTGTACGGCCTTGCCGCCATGGGGCTCACGCTCATTTGGGGCGTGATGAACGTGATCAACCTGACCCATGGCGCCATGCTGGCGCTGGGGATGTTCGCGCTCTATCTGCTCTCGCCGCTGCTCGGGCTCACGCCCTACCTCGCCATTCCTCCGATCATGGTCCTGGGCTTCCTCGCGGGCGTCGTCGTCTACGCCGTGGCCGTGCATCGCGTGGTGGGCCGGCCGCCGCTGATGAGTCTGCTCGCCACCTTCTCGGTCAATATGATGCTGATCGGGATCGGCACGGCGCTGTGGAGCACCAACACCTTCAATGTGAACGTCACGCTGCCGGGCCTGACCTGGCGCGGCTATACCTTCACGGGCACCCATATCGCGGCGGCGGTGATCGCCGTCGCCATCGCAGGCGCGCTCTATGTCTTCCTGCGCTACACGCGGCTCGGCAAGGCGGTGCGCGCGGTCGCGGGCAACCGCGCGGCGGCCGAGCTCATGGGCATCCCGACGACGCGCGTGCTCGCCTTTTCCTTCGGCCTCGGCATCGCCCTTGCCGGCGCGTCGGGCGCGCTGATCGCGACGCTCTTTCCCTTCACCATTCTCTCCGGCGGCAGCTACCAGCTCAAAAGCTTCGTCGTGACGGTGTTGGGCGGCCTCGGGCAGCCGCTCGGCGCGCTTTTCGGCGGCGTGCTCCTCGGCCTGCTCGAGGGGCTGACGACGCCCTTCATCGATGTGAGCTGGACGCCCGTCATCGAGTTCGCGCTCTTCGTCCTCGTCCTCCTCCTCTTTCCGCGCGGGCTGTTCAGCGCCCGCAAGTCGGGCTGAGGATGATATTTCGCCGGCCGTTCTTCTGGGTCATTGTGACGGCGACGGCGGCCTTTCTGCTGCCGCTGTGGCACGGCAATGTCGAGCTGCGCGAGA
Source organism: uncultured Pseudomonadota bacterium (assembly GCA_963842155.1). Lineage (GTDB taxonomy): Bacteria > Pseudomonadota > Alphaproteobacteria > JACZXZ01 > JACZXZ01 > CAWJFP01. The sequence goes on along the minus strand of CAWJFP010000040.1, from coordinate 50,729 downwards.
GCCTGATCCTCGCGGCCCTCTACATCATCCTGGCGAGCAACCTCAATCTGCTGATCGGCTATGCCGGCTACGTCAATTTCGGCAACATCGTCTTCTTCGGGCTGGGCGGCTATATCGGTGTCTATCTGGCGACCGCGCGCGGCTGGCCGCTGCTCGGCGCGGCTCTGGTCGCCGGTCTTGCCGTGAGCCTCGCGGCCCTGGCGCTCGGCCTCGTCATTTTACGCCTCCGCGGCGCCTATTTCGCTCTCGCCACGATCGGCATCAGCGAGGGGGTCAAGGCGTTCGTCTCCAATTTCGCGCCCTGGGGCGGGGCCACCGGCCTCTATCTCTCCCTCGATGCTTATGGCCCGTTGGGCGGGCCGGCGCAGGCTCTTTGGACCGTCTATGAGCTGATCGTGCTGGCGATGGGCGCTTCGCTGCTGCTCTCCTATGCGATCAAGAGCTCGCGCTTCGGCCTCGGCCTTCTCGCCATCGGGCAGGACGAGGATGCCGCCGCCGTGCTCGGCGTTCCGACGCCGCGCTACAAGGCGATGGTCTACAGCATCTCGGCGTTCCTGCCGGCCACCGCCGGGGCGCTTTATTTCTTCAAGAGCGGCGTGATCGACCCCGACCAGGCCTTCGACCTCACCCTCTCGACCGAGGCCATCGTCATGCTCATGCTGGGCGGACAAGGCACCGTGACCGGCGCCGCGCTCGGCGCCTATCTCTATGAGGAATTGCGCGGCTGGCTCCTGACATCCGACACGTTCTCGCATTTCCAGCTCGTCGTCGCGGGCGCCCTGCTGCTGCTCATCGTCCTTTTTGCCCCAAGCGGCCTCATGGGTTGGCTCTACCGCCTCTGGCCGCGGCTGCGGCGGGTGCTGGAATGACGGCGCTCCTCGAAGCCATCGGATTGAGCAAGCGATTCGGCGGCTTGCAGGCCGTCGACAAGGTCGATTTCGAGCTGCGCGAGGGCGAGATCTTCGGCCTGATCGGGCCCAATGGCGCCGGGAAATCCACCATCTTCAACCTGCTGAACGGCGTCGAGCGGCCGAACGAGGGCAGGGTGATCTTCGCCGGGCGCGACATCACCGGCCTGCCGCCCTATCGCGTGGCGCGCCATGGCATGGCGCGCTGTTTCCAGCTCGTGAAGCCGCTCAGCGACATGAGCGTGCTGCAGAACTGCATGGTGGGAGCCTGCTTCGGACGCGAGGCCTTGTCGCTTGCGCGCGCGCGGGAGGCGGCGCTCGAGGCGCTTGAGCTCGTCGGGCTGGTCGAGATGAAGGACCGGCTCGCGGGCGGCCTCACCATCGCGGGCAAGAAGCGCCTCGAGCTGGCCCGCGCGCTCGCGGCGCGGCCGCGTCTCCTGCTGCTCGACGAGGTGCTGGCCGGCCTCAACCCCACCGAGGTCGAGCGCATGATCGAGGTGATCCGCCGCATTCGCGGCATGGGCATCGCGATCCTCGTCATCGAGCATCTCATGCAAGCGATCATGAGCCTGTCGGACCGGGTGATGGTGCTGAGCTTCGGCCGCAAGCTCGCAGAGGGCGCGCCCGCGGCGGTGGCGAGCGACCCGAAGGTGATCGAGGCCTATCTCGGCGATCCCGCCATGGCGCTCAAGCTGCTGGGAGAGCCATAGGCGATGGCGGAAGCTCTCCTCGCGCTGGAAGCGATCGAGACGGGCTATGGCGAGCTGCAGGTGCTGTGGGAGGTCTCGCTCGCCGCCCATGAGGGCCGCCTGACCACCGTCCTCGGCGCCAATGGCGCGGGCAAGACCACGACGCTTGCCGCTGCCATGGGCAGCCTCAAGCCCTGGCGCGGAAAGGTGCGCTTCAAGGGCGCCGACGTGACGCGCCTTTCGCCCCATGCCAAGACGGCGCGCGGCCTCGTGCTCGTGCCGGAGGGAAGGCAGCTCTTCGCCGCCATGACGGTCGAGGAGAATCTGGAGATGGGCGCCTTCTCGGCCCGCGCGGCGCGTCGGAGAAGCGAGAACTTCGCGCGCGTCTACGAGCTGTTCCCGCGCCTCAAGGAGCGGCGCAAGCAACGCGCCGGCACCTTCTCCGGGGGCGAGCAGCAGATGCTGGCGATCGCGCGCGGGCTGATGGCCGACCCCGAGCTCCTCGTCATCGACGAGCTCTCGCTCGGCCTGGCGCCGCTTCTGGTCCAGCAGCTCTTCGGCACGCTTCGCCTGCTGAAGCGCCAGGGGCTTACCATCCTGCTCGTCGAGCAGAACCTCCATATGGCCTTGGCCATCGCCGATTACGCCTATGTGCTGGCGGAGGGGCGCGTCTTCACCGAGGGATCGGCGCGCGAGGTTGCCGCCTTGCCCGAGATCCGCAAGGCCTATCTCGGGCTTTAGGGGGAAGGCGAGAGCGCGCCGAGCGCCGTCAAGGCTTGCGTGCGCTCTCGAAGCGGAAAAGGAATTCCGGATCGGTCATCGAGCCCTCGAGCGTAAGGCTCTGCTCGCGCGCGCAATCGACCGGGTCATAGACGAAGCTGCCCGAGAAGATGATGGTCTCCCCGGGCTTCATCGCGGCGAGCATGTCGATGAGAGGCGAGCGGGTCGGGATCAGCGTATGGCCCGCGAGCTCGTCCTCGGCCTGATTGTCCCAGGTGCCGAGCGTCACATGATCGGCGACCGAGACGAGCAGGATCCCGCTTCCGTCGTCGGTCGTGGCGAAACGAACGATCTGACCGACCCATTCCTTCACGGCGCCGCGCGTGCCGCGCAGATTTGAGCAGATGGCGCCGCGGCGCTGCAGCCGCGCGCCTTCCCTGGCCGTATCGGTGCGCGCCGCATCGTAGGCCGCCGTAGCCTCCTGCACCGCGCTGACGAAGGCCGCCTCGTTGGGCGGCATGGGAAGATTCGATGCGGCGCTCGGCGCAAGGACCGCGAAAGCGGCGGCGATTGCCGACAAGAGGAGGAAAGCTCGCTGCAAGCTGCGGTCCAGTCCGGTTCGGCGCGAAGATGCAAGGCGCCGTTTGCAATTCATTTGGCTTTGTAGTCTTTTAGCCTCGCGGGCGATTTTTGCCAAGGCAAGGGCCGGCCTCGATCAAGGAACCGACCCGTAGCGCCCATGAAGAAAAGAAAAGTCCGGGCATAGAGCTGATCCCCCGCGGCCGACGCCGCAGAAGATCGATAGACCCGAGATCGCCGATGGAACCTCGCAAACAAGCTCAAAGCCAGGCAACGAACACGCTGCCGTGGGACGTGATCGCCGTGCTCTTCGTCCTCGCCGCCGGCATATTGGTCGCCAGCCTGATCCTGCCGCATTGAGCGTGACCGCCGGCGGAAAAGCGCGGCTGCGCGCTTATCGCCTGAGCAGGAAGGAGGCGGTGGCGCGACGCCGTTCCCAGGCGGCGCGTTCCAAGGCGGGTATGTCGTCCTCGTCTTGCGGGTAGCCGAGGCAGAAATAGCCGATGAATTTCCATTCCGCCGGCACCTCGAGCGTCGCCGCGATCTCGGCGGGGTCGAGAATCGAGACCCAGCCCATGCCGATGCCTTCGGCGCGCGCGGCAAGCCATAAGGTATGGACGGCCGCGACGGTCGAATAGTCGATCATCTCCGGCATCGTGTGCCGCCCGAGCCCATGGCCTTGAGCGGTCGTGCGGTCGGCGAAGACGGCGAGGTGGCATGGCGCCTCGTCGAGGCCGGCAAGCTTGAGGCGGGCATAAAGGGCCGCCCTCTCGGAGGCTTGCGCCGCCAATGCCTCGGCGTTGCAGTGCTCGAAATTTTTGCGGATCGCGGATCGTCTCGCCGCATCCTCGACGGTGACGAAACGCCAAGGCTGGCTGAGCCCGACGGAGGGAGCAAGCATCGCGATCTCGAGCAGGCGGGGAACGGCATCCTCCGGCAGAGGCTCGCGCCTGAAGCTGCGCACGTCGCGCCGCCAGGTCAACAGATCGCGCAAGCGGGAGCGGAAATCGGCATCGAAGACCGGCGCCATGGGAATTTGCTCGCTCGCGACTCTTCGCTGAAAAGTATGGCGCGCCCTGCGGGAACTCGAACCCACGACCCACAGCTTAGTAGCACCATGCGCCGGTTGAAATTAGGCCCGATCCTGTGGACTCGTCTACATAGCAATGTTGCGTCACAGTTCGCGGATTCCGGGAGCGCATAGCGCGCGCTCAGGCTCGAGTCATGAATCAGTAAACCGCCGGCTCTGCCAATGTTGATTGGAGAACTGGAAAATTGAAACCGTACTTGATCGTCACTTCTCGCACGACAGCAGCAAACCACGGCGCTGCCGACGGACTAACGTAGACCCTCTCGATCAGCGAAGGCAGGTCAACACCGATCCACAGGCCCGCTTCGTCGATCCTAGCCTTGTAAGACTCCGCTTCCGGCGTACCATCCAGCGTCCAAAACACCGCTCGAAGCTCTCTCTCATGTTCGAACGACTTGCGCTTATGCATGATGAAGTTAAACACTTGATCGGCGTGAAACCCATCTGTGTTGTAGTCGATATACCGCATCTCGCCGACGAACACACACCTAGGGAGACTGGAACGCAGCCTTCGATATGTGGATTGAATGCAAACAGCATCGCTAGAACGCGAATAAAGGCTCCACATCGCTGCCGACTCGTGTTCGTTCATGTGCCAGCAGCTTGTCAGGTAGTTGACGATCATTTGTTTAGCAATGCCGCCCATCTGTCTCAAGATCGCGTCCGGCATGTTCTTGTACGCTTCAAGCCTTGGATCGGTATCTTTGTTCTTCAGAAGATACTCCCTGCCAGCAACCATCGCCTTAGTCGATGATCCTTCAAATGGATCGCCTAGGAGCGTCGCTCGCGAGAAAAACAGGGACTGTTTCTGCAACGTCGCGAGGTACTTCGCAAGGTCCGAATATCGCCAAATCTTTATATCCTTGTCGGTAGGCATCTTGAACGATGGATGTTCGGTTTCTTGTAACTCAGTCATGCGCGCCTCCGTTGGTGCACGCTTTGCTATTCATGCGGCTTGCTTCACTATTTTTCCCTAACAATCGGCCAGTTTGAATTCCCGACTAAGCGTACACAACAGCCGAGGTCATCGCGGCGCGTTGGGCACTGTGAGGCTGATATTCTCGCCGCGACCGTCGCACCGACAGCGTAGCTTTCGCTCAATGTCCATCAAGCGGTCATGATCGCCGCGCCCGCGTCGAAGCACGTCATGGGGAATGACTTCGACGCGATTGCAGGCGAAGCAAGCGGCTTCGACAACGTGCCGCGGCCGAAGATCGGTGAGTTGGAAGGCGTAAAGCGGCGGTCGCGGCGCGGGCTCATCCATGAGAACATTATAAGAACACGAGAAAGGGAGTCAATTTCAGAATGAGGCGACGGCCAATGAGGGGGAAAATCCTTTATTGGCCCTGCGCCTTGGCCCGCCGATGACGGATCGATATTCTCGACATGTCGCCCGCCTTGGCAAAAGGTGACGCAATGAACGACCAGCGGTACAATTTTGGCGTAGGATTTTTTATCGTCATTGTCGCGGCGATCCTGGCCGGATTCCTCGTAAGTCTCCTTGGGGCCAGAAGCGGCGAGATCGCGAGCGCGCTAGGCAGCATCATCGGGGGAGCGCTCGGCGCCCTCGGCGCGGCCTTGGCAGTCTACATTATGTTGGCCGGGCAGCGCGAGGATGAAATCGAAAAGATTTCTGCAGCCATTTTTGCGGAGATAATGGCACTTGCAAAATTTCCCATGGGCCAGCTTGAAATGTGCGAAGCGATTTAGGCCGGCCATATCCATCCACCAAAGATTGAATTGTCGCACGCAATGGAATCGCCAGACCCGGTTATCTTTCCAGCCGTAGCGGATCGCATCAGTCGTATCCCTTGCGCGATGCTCGTTGTCGCCTTTTACACGGGGATGTCGGAGCTACGCGGCGTGGTGAATGTGACCGTTCATTCCGGGTTAGTTAATCCGATTCTTGGGCCTGGTGAAATTCGTGGAGTTGTAGATGTACTTATCACCCAGTTGCAATTGATTGGATTCATCCTCGACCGTTTTATAGTCAAGCCGGGGTTAGAGCAGGGCCTTCCCAAAGACGTGCGGGACGTGATGCGCGAGAAAATCAGCGAGCGGCTTAGGATCGCGCGCCAGCTGTGGCCGGATTCTGAATCATTTAAAGCCTAAGACGGCAAATCATCTCCGCGCCAAGTCACGCAATGCAAGATCGAAGCTGACGCGCCACGTGGAGAGGCCAAACCCCACGATCTAAAACATGGCGGACGGGATCACTTTAGAATCATTCCCGCTGCTTTGGGGTCAAAGGATCGGGGATATTCCGTCTTATCGGTGTATTTGGCACCGTGTAGGTTGGCGCCGCTCAGGTCGGCGCCGTTCAGTTTGGCGCCGCTCAGGTCGGCGCCGCTCAGGTCGGCGCCGCCCAGGTTCGCCTCGATCAGTTTGGCGCCGCCCAGGTCGGCGCCGCCCAGGTTCGCGTTGATCAGTTTGGCGCCGCTCAGATCGGCGCCGCCCAGGTTCGCCTCGATCAGTTGGGCGCCGCCCAGGTCAGCGCCGCCCAGGTTCGCGGCGCTCAGGTTGGCGCCGCTCAGGTAGGCGACGCTCAGTTTGGCGCCGCTCAGGTCGGCGCCGGTCAGGTCGGCGCCGGTCAGGTGGGCGCCGCTCAGTTTGGCGCCGATCAGGTTGGCGCCGATCAGGTTGGCCTGTCTCAGGTCGGCGCCGCTCAGGTTGGCGCCGATCAGTTGGGCGCCGTAAAGGCCGGTGGCGTTCAGGCCGACCTCGCTCAGATTGGTAAAGTTCAGGTCGCCAAAGCTCAGGTCGAGGCGTGTGTCATTGCTTAAGCTGCAATCTCTACTCTCTTTCGTGCACAGTATGAGACGCCATCGAGCCCAGCGCAGCATAGGTTCCTGATTTGGTTGATAAAGGCGGCCCCATTCCCAAAATTTGAACCAAGAAGGATGCTCAGTAGCCAACTGCCTCTGAGTTGGGCCAAATTCCTTCATGGCCGCTACGAAAGAGGCGGCATTACCGGAGCTGATGAGCGAGATAAATAGGCTCAATTCCACGCTCGCGCGGGTTTCCTGTTGTGTGGATTTGGCATCAGTCAGCCCTAAGACGGCGAGGTAAACAGCGAGCACTGAGCCGACGGCAAAATATCCTCGATTGCCAATGACCGCATCGGAGAAGTCCATCAACCAACGTGCGGGGGCATCGACAACTAGCAGCCCTGCCCGTGCGGCGAACTGAATCCCGTTCGATAGCCAGCTTCGTCGGGGTTTTGTGAGGGCTTCAAAAATGCTGTCTCGGAAATTTGTATACGCGCGCTGGCAAAGGGCCGGGTGCCGCTCGTACCGCTTGGCGATTGGCGATAGTTCGCCGACTACGCGTTGTGGCACGCCTTCAACATTGGAGGAAGGTGCTTTCGGATGCCGCTCTGGATCATCAGGCACATTTGCCATCTAAGCATCTTAAGCGCTGTGATCCCAGATCGATACCACGATTAGGCCCCGCCGGTCGTGCCAACCAAGTTGCTGCCATCGGTTGCCGAGGGAAGGCCGAGCGCGTTGTCAATGCCTCGCTCTTGCGTATGCAGCGAGAGACGGACGGCCAAGTCGTGGTACTCCACCATGAGGCGAAGAGCGGCGACGGACTCCCTCGTGGCACGAGGCAACGGCCGCGCTAGCCGACTGTCCGCCGGCTCGAAACGACGCGATCGAGATCGAGGATAAATGGCAACGGGCTGCGCCGACGTCGCCCAAAATCTGCGTCGCGTCGTGGGCCATGGCAAGCCGTGACACGCCAGGCATGGGCTCGCGGCTGCCTGGTTGTAACGGGAAGATATAGAACCCCATGGCCGCGAGCGTGAGCGCCCATCGCTCGCGTTCGGATTTCGGCGATCCATTTGGAATGATCGACCGGGATAGGTCGCCTTATCGGCGATCCAGAAGTCCATGTATTTTCATGGACTTTGACAGAAAGGTTGACGGGGGCTCGCTCGTTCGCACCCGGCGGGCGCAGTCGTTAGGGGAGATTTAGGAGGGTGCGCGATAGCGTCCGAAATTGCGCCTATGGAGTCCGCAAACTCCCGGAAAAGTTATTCAGTTCGTTATTCAAGGGGTATGAAAATGCTGCTAAGTGTTGGCGGGCCCTGCGGGACTCGAACCCACGACCCACAGCTTAGAAGGCTGTTGCTCTATCCAGCTGAGCTAAGGGCCCCTATCTCGATATCGGTACCTAGGCGGCGCTTGGGCGGCGAGGGCGCCCGGTACGGCTTCCCGCTCATCTTAAGGCCGAACGCGGTTCCAGCGGAAATTGTCGGCGTAGCTCTTCGGCTTTATATGACGCGTCTCGGGCTCGATCACGCTGAATTCATAGCCTTGCCGCCGGGCGTAGGCGATCGCCTCTTCCTCGCTCTCGAAGCGCAATCTCACTTGGCCCTTGGTGTCGGCCGAGCTGACCCAGCCCATGAGCGGCTCGTGATGCTCCGGCTGGTCCGGCTCGAACTCCATGACCCATTCGCGCGTATTGCCCCAGCCCGATTGCATGGCGGACTTGGCCGGACGAAAGATCCGCACTTTCGGCATGGCTCGACGAGGCTCCCATGGCGTGGTTACGGCGCCAGCTATAAGACCGAAGCGGGCGGCGATGCAAGGGGCCGCGCGGCCGACGGCGCCCTTCACACCGTGGCGATCGGCGTGGTGGGCGAGCCGACGGCGCCCGGGAGCCGCAGGGGCGGTGCCGTCAGGAGGAAGCGGCTGCGCCCATGGGCGCGCAGCCATTCCGCCAGCGGCGAGAGATGCCAAAGCTCGCCCAGATTGACGCCGAGCTTGAACAGGCAATGCTCGTGCAGCGGCAGGGAGGCATGCCGCCCTTCCACCCGCCGCGCCGGAACGGCCTCGACCGCGTAATTGTCGGCGATGAGGGCGGCGAGTTCGCTATCGCCGATCCATCGCAGCAGCCTCTCGTCGCGACCGTCGAGCACGGCGCAGGAATTCTGCAGCGCCTCCTTCGTCGGCTGCCGCGCCATCGCGAGGATCACCTCGTCGAAGCCGGTGCGCAGGCAGACCATGTCGCCCGCCTCGATCTCGACCTTGTCGGCGTCCAGGATGCGCATCAGCGCATCGAATCCGACGAGCGTCCGCGCGCGGCCGAGATGGGCGTGGAGGTCGATCAGCACGCCGCGGCCCTGGACGCCCTTGGCCGCCATGTTCTCGACGCCGAGCGCGCGCGCCGCCGAGGTCGAGCGCGCTTCGCTCGGGCCGCCGTCGCTTGCCTCGCTCGGCCCCACGATATCCTCGCCCGCGCGGAAGCCGTTGTAATAGACGGGCTCGGCCACCCCGTCGCCGTCGGCGTCGAATATCATGCCGACATGGGCCAGGCTGTCCCATTGCGTCGAATATTGCAGATGGAGAATGGCAAGGTCGTCGCAGACGATGTCGTCGAAGCTCGGATGCTGATGCGCCCGCGGATAATTGAAAATGGGTTTGCCGTCGAAGAGGGTGGGGCGCAGCACGGGCGGGTAGCGGCGCGGGTTGAGCAGGTTGCCGCCCGGATAATCGAGCGGCAGGCTGAGGCAGAAGGCGAGCCCTTCGCGCACCTCGGCGACGCCTTGCTTCACCTTGGCGGGCGTGAGGAGATTAAGCCGGCCGAGCTGGTCGTCCGGCCCGAAATCGCCCCAGGTCGAGCCTTCCGGCCGGCGCTTCCAGCGCGGGTTCGCGGTCATCGCCGAGGCGGCGTCAGAGCAGCCCGCGCTCGTAATCCTGGAAGGCCTGGAGAATTTCCTCGCGCGTATTCATGACGAAAGGCCCGTACCGCGCCACCGGCTCCCCGATGGGGCGGCCCGCCGCCAGCAGCAGCCCCGCCTTGCCGGCGCCCGCGGTGGCGAGCGCGACCTCGTCGCCTTCGCCCAGGACAGCAACGGTGCCGCGCGGCACCTCCTTTCCTCCGATCATGGCGGCGCCCTCATAGACATAGGCGAAAGCGGCATGATCGGCCGCCACCGGCGCGGTCCAATGCGCGCCGGGCGCCAAGCGCAGGTCGAGCAGCAACGGCTCGATCGCGATGCCGGTCACCGGTCCGGTCACCCCGTCGATATGGCCGGCGACGACGCGCACGGTCGCGCCGGGCGCCGGTTGAAGCTCGGGAATATCGCTCGCCTTGAACTCCTGGTAGCGCGGGGCGCGCATCTTCTCGCGCGCCGGCAGGTTGACCCAGAGCTGGAAGCCCCACATCAGCCCGCCCTCCTGCTCGGGCATCTCGGAATGGAGGATGCCGCGCCCGGCGGTCATCCATTGCACGCCGCCCGTCTCGATCACGCCGCCATGGCCCTTATTGTCGCGATGGCGCATACGCCCCGCCAGCATATAGGTCACCGTCTCGAAGCCGCGATGGGGATGCTCGGGAAATCCCGCCATATAGGCGGCGGCATCGTCCGAGCGAATCTCGTCGAGCAGGAGGAAGGGATCGAGCTCGCCGAGGCGCGGGCCGCCGATGGCGCGGTTGAGGCTGACGCCGGCGCCGTCCGAGGTCGGCATGGCGGTCACGAGCCGCGTCACCTTGCGCTCGGTCGCGGCCTTGGCACCAGTGGCGGCGACTTCGGCCGAGTGCTCGACAGCGGCTGTCTTGACGGCGGGTTCGCTCATATCCTCCTCCTTCTGCCGGGTTCTGGCCGGCACCGTGACCCGCTGATATAAGGCTCGGGCAACCGCGGAACAAGCCAGGGCGGTAGCACTGGCGCGCGGGATGGAGAGGCCCGATGGCGGGAAAAGTCGGCTTTCGCGTCCATCCGCCTTGGCGGCGGCCCGAGCCCGCGCTTCTTGCCGCGTTCGGGGAGGCTTCGGCTGCGCAAGTCGCGGACAGCATGTCGCGCCTCGGCGCCATGGACAGCGGCATCAAGCCGATCTGGCCCTCGTCGCGCATCATCGGCCCGGCCCTGACCGTCTGGCTTCATTCGGGCGACAATCTCATGCTGCACAAGGCGCTGGCGCTGGCGGCGCCCGGCGACATCGTCGTCGTCAATACGCAAGGCAACAGGACCAATTCCAGCTTCGGCGAGATCATGGCCACGAGCGCGGTCAAGGCCGGGCTGCGCGCGCTCATCGTCGACGGCACGGTGCGCGATGGGCCGGAGATCGAGGCGCTCGGCCTGCCCGTTTATGCGCGCGGACTCAATCCCAACGGCTGCCATAAGGACGGCACGGGCGAGATGGGCGGGATCATTGCTTGCGGGGGCGTGGCGCTGCGCCCCGGTGATCTCGTTGTCGCGGACCGCGACGGGGTGACGGTGGTGCCGCTCGAGGATGCGGCCACGGTCGCCAAGCTCGCGACGGAGCAGGCGGCGCGCGAGCGAAAACGCCTCGCCGAGATCGACAAGGGCGTCCTGACCCGTCCCGAGATCGACGAGACCCTGCGGCGGCTCAAGATCATCGACTAACGCGGGATGCGATCGGGCTGCCGGGCGGCGCCTCACGTTGCCGCGCCGATCGGGGCGGCCTCGGCGTGCTCGGCTTCCACCAGCGAGGCGGGAAAATGCGCCGCCACGACCGTGCCCTTGCCAGGCCTGCTGACGATCTCCAGCCGCCCGCCATGAAGCTCGACCAGCCGTTTCGTGAGCGGCAGGCCGAGGCCGGTGCCGCTGTGGCGCCGGCTGAGCGCGCTGCCGATCTGACCGAAGGGCTCGAGCGCCACGGGAATATCCGCGGCGCTCATGCCGATCCCGGTATCCTCGACCGAGATGGCGAACTCACCGGTCGCTTCGAGCCCCGCGCGGACGGTCACGGCGCCGCCCGCCGGGGTGAACTTGACCGCGTTCGACAGCAAATTGATCAGGATCTGCCGCAGCTTGACTTCGTCGGCGCGCAGGAGCGGCAAATGCTCCGGCGCCTCGACTGCGAGAGCGATCTGGCCGCGTGCGGCAAGCGTCGTGATCGTCGCCAGCGAGCGTTCGATCGCCACGCGCACGTCGATGAGCTCCTGTTCCAGCTCCATTCGCCCGGATTCGGCCTTGGAAAGATCGAGCAGATCGTTGATGAGGCCGAGCAGGTGATTGCCGCTGTCGCAGATATGCCGGGCGTAGTCGGCAAAGACCCGCGTTTCCGGCGCTCCGGCGAGGCGGCTCTCGATGATCTCGGAGAAACCGATGATCGCGTTGAGCGGCGTGCGCAACTCGTGACTGATATTGGCGAGGAATTCCGATTTCGCGCGGTTGGCGGACTCGGCCTCGACCATGGCGGTGCGGAGCGCCTGGCGGTCCCGGTCGCGCTCGGCCAGCTGCTGCACAAGCATCAGGTTGAAGAGCGCGAGCCCGATGGCGATCGCAAGCAGGGCGGCGCCGTAGCGCCAACCGTTGATGCGCCAGGTCGCCAGCACGTCGTTGCGCGCCAAGCCCACTCTGATGACCAGCGGGTAGCCGGCGACGACATGGAAGCCGGTGATGCGCGGCACGCCGTCCTCGCAAACCTCCTTCTCGAGCGTCCCTTCCGTCTGGCCTTGCGCCAGCTCCCGAAAGGTGGGGCATTGAGCCATCGAGCTATCGCCCTGGTCCATCGGCCGTCTGACCAGCGTCTGGCCGCTCTTGCGGTAAAGCCCGATCACGCCGTTGCGCCCGATATTGATCGAATTCGAAGAAGTCGCTGAAATAGCTCAACTTTATCGTGGCGACCATGACGGCCAGAAGCTTGCCGTCCGCGTCGCGGACGGCGCGGCTCACCGGAATGACCTTCACGCCGCTATGCCGGCCCAGGAGCGGCTGGCCGACGAAGAGGGCGCCGCGATTGGCCTCCGTCAGATGGAAGCGGAAATATTCGCGATCGGCGAAATCGTCGTCCGGCGCAGGGGACCAGCTTGCATAAAGCGGTTTGCCGTCCGCATTCAGCATGAATGCTGTGAGTGCCTGCGGCGCGTATGAAATCCAGCTTTGAAGCGCCGCTTGAGCGGTCGCGGCGTCCATGCTGCGGTCCGCCGGAGGGAGCAGCGTGGTCGCGATGCGCAGCAGGAAATCCACCGTGTCGAAGGTCCGGGCGGCATGCTGCTCAAGCGTGCGGGCGAGGCTCCGATTTTCCCGGCCGGCGTCTTCAATCGTCGCGCGCCGCTCGTGCAGCGAATAGAGAACGAAGACGACGACAAAGGCGAAGAAGGCGACGATGGAGAAGGCGACGATGGTGAGGCCTATTCGCATGCTGGGCCGCCCGCCCTGGCCCGACGAGGCGCCGCCTTTCTTCGCTTCGAGTAGGGGAGTCGCGTTGTCCCGGGTAGCCAAGGCGGGCTACCCGATTGCTGGACGAGGATGTGCCGGCGGCAAGCGGCGCCGGCTTGCGGACGCGCTGTCGATGTCCGGGCGCCGCACCCTCACGCGCGCCCGGCCACGGCCCTCGGCCTCTCGCGGTCGCGTTTCGTCTTGAGGGCGTCGTAATAGGGCGCGAAGGGAGGCCGGTTGACGTAGCGGCCGGCGCCCTTTTGCGTGCGAACGTCGCCGTCCTGGTAGACGATCTTGCCTTGCGAGACGGTCACCGTGTTCACGCCCTGCACCTCCATCCCCTCGAAAATGTTGTAGTCCACCTTCTGGTGATGGTTCTTGGCGGAAATGCGCCGCGTCTTGCGCGCGTCCCAGACGATGACGTCGGCGTCCGAGCCGGCCGCCACGATCCCCTTGCGCGGATAGAGATTGAAGATGCGCGCGGCGTTGGTCGAGGTCACCGCGACGAACTCGTTGCGCGTGAGGCGCCCCGTATTGACGCCGTGATGCCACAGCACATGCATGCGGTCCTCGACGCCGCCCGTGCCGTTCGGGATCTTGGTGAAGTTCGTGCGGCCCATCGCCTTCTGGGGCGCGCAGAAGCAGCAATGGTCGGTGGCGGTGGTTTGCAGGTTGCCCGATTGCAGGCCGCGCCAGAGCTCTTCCTGATTGGCCTTCGGCCGGAAGGGCGGGCTCATCACATGGGCCGCCGCGAAGGCGAAGTCGGGATTGCGATAGACGCTGTCGTCGACGAGCAAATGTCCGGCGAGCACCTCGCCGAACACGCGCTGACCCTCGGTGCGGGCGCGCACGATGGCCTGCAGCGACTCCTTGCAGGAGTTATGCACGATGTAGAGCGGCACGCCCAGCACCTGGGCGATGCGTATGGCGCGGTTGGCGGCCTCGCCCTCGACTTCGGGCGGGCGCGAGAGCGGATGGCCCTCCGGGCCGGTGATGCCCTGCGCCAGCAGCTCCTGCTGCAGATGGAACACGAGCTCGCCGTTCTCGGCATGGACGGTGCAGAGTGCGCCGAGCTCGCCCGCGCGGGTGAAGCTTTTCACCAGCACCTCGTCGTCGCACATGATGGCGTTCTTGTACGCCATGAAATGCTTGAAGCTGTTCACCCCATGCTCGGCGACCAGCGTGCCCATGTCCTTGTGCACGCTGTCGTCCCACCAGGTTACCGCGACATGGAAGCTGTAATCGGTCGCGGCCTTCTCCGACCAGCCGCGCCATTTCTTGAAGGCCGCGAGCAGGTTCTCCTTGGGATCGGGGATGACGAAATCGATGATCATCGTGGTGCCGCCGATGGCGCCGGCCGTAGTGCCGCTGAAGAAATCCTCCGACGCCACGGTCCCCATGAAGGGGAGCTCCATATGAGTATGCGGATCGATGCCGCCCGGCATGACATAGCAGCCGCCGGCATCCACCACCTCGGCGCCCATGGGGATGGCCAGGTTGGGCCCGACGGCCTCGATCGCGCCGCCTTCGATGAGCACGTCCGCCCGGAAAGACTGGTCGGAGTTCACCACGGTGCCGCCGCGTATCAGGATAGACATGGCCGCTGATCCTCCATGAGAGCACGTTCCTCAAAGACCTTGCCAGAGATCCGGGGCACGGCGAAAGCATAAGCGAGTTGCCGCCGGCCGGTCAATTCGCGAGGGACGCTCGCGTCAGGGAATTTGACCGGTTGGTCAGCTGTTATTAGAGTGACGGAACGCGGCAAAAACAAGGTCGTTCGTCTTCAACCCGGGGAGGGCGCGGCAATGGCTATGGCAGGGCGCGGCGGCGCGGCGCCGAACGATCTCGATCCTTTCTGGATGCCGTTCACCGCGAACCGGCAGTTCAAGGCCAATCCGCGCCTCTTCACCGGCGCCTCCGGCATGCATTACGTGACGGCGGACGGCCGCCGCGTGCTCGACGCCACGGCCGGGCTCTGGTGCGTGAACGCCGGCCATTGCCGTACGCGGATCGTCGAAGCGGTGCAGCGCCAGGTGGCCGAGATGGACTATGCGCCCGCCTTCCAGATGGGCCATCCGCGCGCCTTCGAGCTCGCGGCGCGGCTTGCCGCCATGCTGCCGCAGGATCTCGACCATGTGTTCTTCACCAATTCGGGCTCCGAGGCCGTGGACACGGCGCTCAAGATCGCCATTGCCTATCATCAGGCGCGCGGGCAAGCAACGCGCATGCGGCTCATCGGGCGCGAGCGCGGCTATCACGGGGTAGGCTTCGGCGGCATCTCGGTCGGCGGCATCGCGGGCAACCGCAAGTCGTTCGGCACGCTGCTTCCCGGCGTCGATCATCTGCGCCATACGCATGACATCGAGCACAATGCTTTCAGCCGCGGGCAGCCGGCCTGGGGGGCGCATCTCGCGGAGGATCTCGAGCGGCTGGTGGCGCTGCACGACGCCTCCACCATCGCGGCGGTCATCGTCGAGCCCGTCGCCGGCTCGACCGGCGTGCTGGTGCCGCCCAAGGGCTATCTCGAGCGCCTGCGGGCGATCTGCGACAAGCACGGCATCCTCCTCATTTTCGACGAGGTGATCACCGGCTTCGGCCGGCTGGGCGCCGGCTTCGCCGCGGATTATTTCGGCGTCGTGCCCGACCTGATGACCGTCGCCAAGGGCATCAGCAACGGCACGGTGCCGATGGGCGCGGTGTTCGCCCGGAAGGCGATCTACGACGCCTTCATGAAGGGCCCGGAGACCGTGATCGAGCTCTTCCACGGCTACACCTATTCGGGCCATCCGCTCGCTTGCGCCGCCGCGCTCGCCACGCTCGACATCTACAAGGAGGAGGGGCTGTTCGAGCGTGCGGCCGAGCTCGCGCCCTATTGGCAGGACGCGGTCCATTCGCTCAAAGGCGAGCCGCATGTCGTCGATCTGCGCAATCTCGGCCTCGTCGCCGGCATCGAGCTCGAATCCATCCCGGAAAAGCCTTCGGCGCGTGGCTTCGCGGCCTTCCTTGCGGCGTACGAGGCGGGCGTGCTCATCCGCACGACGGGCGACATCATCGCTCTCTCGCCGCCGCTCATCGTCGAGAAGGGCCAGATCGACCAGATCTTCGACGTCTTGCGCGGCATCTTGAAAAAGGCGGCATGAAACGGACCGCGGCTGGAGCGATATTCGCTAGGGCGGAGTCGCTCCAGCATTTCTTGCCTCTGGCCGCTCAAGCGCCGCGTGGGCTTTTCGCGTTTCCACTTGACGTGAAAACGCTGTGGCCCCGCACGCCGGCGCCCTTGAGAATGATCGCCGTCACGTTCTTGGTCGCGGACGCGATGATGCTCTCGTCGATGCGCGGCTTGCCGTGAAGGGCCGCGACCTGCGCGGCGAAGTCGGCATAATGCTGCGTCGTCGCCCAGATGAGCGAGAGGAACTGCGCGGGATCGACGGGGTCGATCTTGCCGGCGCGCGACCAGGCCTCCAGCACCTTGACCTTCTCGCGCACGATCCGCGGCAGCTCGCGCTTGAGGAAATTCGCGATGCGCTTGCCGCCGGTGATGACCTCGATGGCGAAGATGCGCGATGAATTGGGCCAGTCGCGCGAATAGGCCATCTTCTCGCGGATATAGTCGGCGATGGCGTCGGCCGGCTCCGCCTCGGCCTTGAGCCTGTCGAGCGCACCGAGCCACAGATCGATGATATTCTGCAGCACCGCGTGATAGAGGTCCTCCTTGGTGCGGAAATAGTAATGCAGGTTCGCCTTGGGCAGGCCGGCGAGACGCGATATCTCGCTCGTCGTGGCGCCGTCGAAGCCCTTCTTGGCGAATACCGCCTCGGCCGCCTTGAGGATGCGCGCGCGGTTGCGCGCCCTGATGCTGCCGGCGTCGCCGCTGCCGTTGCGCGTGCGCGCGGCGCGCGGCGGGGCGACGCGCTCCTCCTCCCTGCCGCGTGACGCGTTGCTCACGGAGGCGCGCATGTCCGGTCCCCTGAGGTTGCAAGATTTTCTTGCGGACGCCGCGGCGTCCGGATAGGCCGCTACCGATTAACATATTTCGCAACGCCTGGCCAAGCAGGAGTTGACCGATCGGTCAAGTTTCCATATCTTTTGCGGCAAGGATCGGTCAAGGCGCGAAATCCCGTCGATGGATCGGCCGCGACCGGCAGGGAAGATGGCAAGCCGGGCAAAAATGCACGCTCGGCGTCGCGAAGGGGCAGCATCGTGTCTGACGGTGACATCGCCGCGGGCCGTCTCGCGAGCGGGCAATATGCGGAGAATTTCGACGATCTCCAGCCGACGCTCGACCGCGACATGGCGGTGATCGAGTCGAGCCGCTGCTATTTCTGCCATGACGCGCCCTGCATCGAGGCCTGCCCGACGGGCATCGACATACCGGGCTTCATCCGCAAGATCGCGACCGGCAATATAAAGGGCTCGGCGATCCGCATCCTCGAGGCGAACATCATGGGCGGCACCTGCGCGCGGGTTTGTCCCACCGAGGTCCTCTGCGAGGACGCTTGCGTGCGCAACGATCAGGAGCGCAAGCCGGTGCGGATCGGCCGGCTGCAGCGCTATGCCACCGACTTTCTCTTCGAGCAAGGCATCCAACCGTTCGGGCGCGCGGCGCCGAGCGGCAAGAAGGTGGCGGTCGTCGGCGCGGGCCCGGCGGGCTTGACCTGCGCCCATGCCCTCTCCCGGCTCGGCCATGACGTCGTGGTCTTCGAGGCGCGCGAGAAGGCCGGCGGTCTCAATGAATACGGCATCGCCGCCTACAAGGTGGCGCATGACTTCGCCCAGCGCGAGGTCGATTTCATCCTCGCCCTCGGCGGCATCCGGCTCGCGACAGGAAAGGCGTTGGGGCGCGACTTCAAGCTGGCCGATCTGCGGCGGGACTATGGAGCGGTCTTCCTCGGCGCCGGCCTCGGCGGGGTGAATGCGCTCGGGCTGGAGGGCGAGGGGCTGGCGGGCGTCCAGAACGCCGTCGAATACATCGCGACCCTGCGCCAGACGAAGGACCTTTCGACGCTGCCCGTCGGGCGCAAGGTGGTGGTGATCGGCGGCGGCAATACGGCGATCGATATCGCGGTCCAGAGCAAGCGCCTCGGCGCCGAGGACGTCACCATGGTCTATCGGCGCGGCAAGGAATCCATGGGGGCTACCTGGCATGAGCGCGAATTCGCGCAGACCGAAGGCGTGAAGATCAAGCTGTGGGCCAGGCCGCTTCGCCTCGTCGGCGCGGCGGGCAAGCTGCGCGAGGTCGAGTTCGAATATACCCAGCTCGACGGGCAGGGACGGCTGACGGGCACGGGCGACCGCTTCACGCTGGCGGCCGACATGGTCTTCAAGGCGATCGGGCAGGTCCTGGTGGCCGATCCGCTTGCCGACGGCGCGCGCGGACTTTTGGAGACCAAGGGCGGCAAGCTCCTCGTGGACGAGGAGAGGAAGACCTCGCTGCCCGACGTCTGGGCGGGCGGGGACATGATCTCGGGGCTCGATCTGACCGTGTCCGCCGTCGAGGACGGCAAGCGCGCGGCGCGCTCGATCGATCGGTTCCTCGAACGTGGGAATGGGTGAGGACATGGCCGACCTCAGAAACAGCTTCGCCGGAATCAAGTCGCCCAACCCGTTTTGGCTCGCCTCCGCGCCCCCGACCGACAAGGAATACAACGTAGTGCGCGCCTTCAAGGCGGGCTGGGGTGGCGTTGTATGGAAGACGCTTGGCGAGGACCCGCCGATCGTCAATACCTCGTCGCGCTATGGCGGGATCAGCTTTCACGGCCAGCGCGTCGCCGGCTTCACCAATATCGAGCTCATCACCGATCGGCCGCTCGAGGTGAACCTGCGCGAGATCAAGCAGGTGAAGCGCGATTGGCCCGACCGGGCGCTCGTCGTCTCGCTCATGGTGCCGTGCGAGGAGGAGAGCTGGAAGAGCATTCTCGCCCGCGTCGAGGAGACCGGCGCCGACGGCGTCGAGCTCAATTTCGGCTGCCCGCACGGCATGTCCGAGCGCGGCATGGGTTCGGCCGTCGGCCAGGTGCCCGAATATGTCGAGATGGTCACCCGCTGGTGCAAGCAACACACGCGGATGCCCGTCCTGGTCAAGCTGACGCCCAACGTCGCGAACATCCTCGGCCCGGCGCGAGCGGCGAAGCAGGGTGGTGCCGACGCCGTCTCGCTCATCAACACGATCACCTCGATCATCGCCGTCAATCTCGACCGCATGGCGCCCGAGCCCGTGGTCGGCGGCAAGGGCACCCATGGCGGCTATTGCGGCCCCGCGGTGAAGCCGATCGCGCTCCATATGGTCGCCGAGATCGGGCGCGACGCGCAATGCAAGGGTCTTCCCGTCTCCGGCATCGGCGGCATCGAGAATTGGCGCGACGCGGCCGAGTTCATCGCGCTTGGCGCCGGCACCGTGCAGGTCTGCACCGCAGCCATGCATTACGGCTTCAAGATCGTCGACGACATGATCGACGGCCTGGCGAACTGGATGGACGGCAAGGGCTATCGCCGCCTCGACGATTTCCGCGGCCTTGCCGTACCGAACGTGACCGATTGGCAGTATCTCGACATCAACTACCAGATCATCGCCAAGATCGATCAGGACAAATGCATCAAGTGCGGCCTTTGCCATATCGCCTGCGAGGATACGGCGCACCAGGCGATCGCGGCGCAGCGCACGAACGGCGAGCGGCGCTACGAGGTGATCGACAAGGAGTGCGTCGGCTGCAATCTCTGCATGTATGTCTGCCCAGTCGAGGACTGCATCAGCATGGTCGAGGTCGACAACGGCAAGCCGCCGCTCGACTGGCTGCACGACCCGCGCAATCCGCGCCGCCAGCAGGCGGCGGAATAGGTCGGGGCGTCCGATGACGGAAGAGCGACAAGCGAGCACGACGAACCTGGCGATCAACCGCGACCGCCTGTGGGACAGCCTCATGGAGATGGCCAAGATCGGGGCCACGGCCAAGGGCGGCTGCTGCCGGCTCGCCTTGACCGATCTTGACAAGGAGGGACGCGACCTCTTCGTCCGCTGGTGCGAGGAGGCGGGCTGCAAGATCACGATCGACCGCATGGGCAATATCTTCGCGCGGCGGCCGGGACGCGATGCTTCGCTGCCGCCGGTGGTGACGGGCAGCCATCTCGACACGCAACCGACGGGCGGCAAGTTCGACGGCGTGTACGGCGTGCTCGCCGGGCTCGAGGTGATCCGCACGCTGAACGATCTGGGCTACGAGACGGACGCGCCGATCGAGGTCTCGGTCTGGACCAATGAGGAGGGCTCGCGCTTCGCTCCGGCGATGACCGCCTCCGGCGTCTTCGCCGGCGTGTTCGACGAAGCCTATGGCCATTCGCGCACCGATCTCGACGGCAAGACCTTGGGCGCGGAGCTGGAGCGCATCGGCTATCTCGGCGCCGAGCCCTGCGGCGGGCGGCCCTTCGGCGCCTTCTTCGAGACCCATATCGAGCAAGGTCCCATCCTCGAGGCCGAGAAGCGGACCATCGGCATCGTCACCGGCGCGCAGGGCCAGCGCTGGTACGAAGCGACCGTCACCGGCGCCGAAGCCCATGCCGGCACCACGCCCATGAAGCGGCGCAAGGACGCGCTTTTGGGCGCCGCGCGCCTCATCGCCGAGGTGAACCGCATCGCTCTCGCCCATGCGCCTCACGCCGTCGGCACGGTGGGGTTGATCAAATCGAGCCCGAACTCCCGCAATACGATACCGGGGCAGGTCTTCTTCACGATCGATCTCCGCCATCCCGAGGACAAGGTGCTTTCCGCCATGGCGGCGGAGCTGCGAGCGGCGGCCGATGAGATTTGCGGCAAGTCCGGCCTCGCGTACGAGCTCAAGGAGATCTGGTACTCGCCGCCCATTGTCTTCGACCGCGGCTGCGTCGAGGCGGTGCGCCAGGCGGCCGGCGCGGCGGGATTCCGGAGCATGGAGATCGTCTCTGGCGCCGGTCACGACGCCTGCTATATCAGCCGCGTCGCGCCCACCGGCATGATCTTTGTTCCCTGCGCGGACGGTATCAGTCACAATGAGGTCGAGGACGCCACGCCGGACGATCTGGCAGCGGGCTGCAACGTGCTGCTGCGGGCCATGCTGTCGCGGGCGGTCCTTTGAGGTAGGGATGGCGGACCGACGGAGAATCTCGGGACCGATAAGAAAATCTCCAGGGGGAACGCAGCAAGCAGCGGCAGGGCGGAGGAGGGCGAGCAGCCGCTCGCCCGTCACCGGAGGAGGGCACCGGGCGAACCTTGAAGGGGCGTCGTCGTGACGGCAATCCAGCAGCCGAGCATCGCCAGGGCGGAACCGTTGAGCGTCAAGCTCGCTCAGCCGGCCGATCCCGTCATCCGGATTGAGGACCTGTCGCTCGTCTTCGAGACCGCCGATACGCCCGTCCATGCGCTCGCGGACATCGACCTCGTGATCAACCGCGGCGATTTCGTCTCCTTCATCGGTCCCTCTGGTTGCGGCAAGACCACACTGATGCGGGTGGTGGCCGATCTCGAGCAGCCGAGTTCGGGCCATGTCACCGTCAACGGCCTCTCGCCCGCTGCCGCGCGCCTCGAGCGGGCCTATGGCTACGTTTTCCAGGCGCCGGTGCTCTACCCTTGGCGAACCGTCGAGCGCAACGTCACGCTGCCGCTCGAGATCATGGGCATCCCGCCGGAGGAGCGCGCGCGCCGCGCCTCTCACTATCTCGGCCTTGTCAATCTCAAGGGCTTCGAAAAGAAATTCCCCTGGCAGCTCTCGGGCGGCATGCAGCAGCGCGTTTCGATCGCGCGCGCCTTGAGCTTCGAGCCCGACCTCCTGCTGATGGACGAACCCTTCGGCGCGCTCGACGAGATCACGCGCGATCATCTCAACGAGCAGCTCCTCGGCCTTTGGCATCGCACGAAGAAGACGGTGATTTTCGTCACCCATTCGATTCCCGAGGCGACCTTCCTCTCCTCGCGGATCGTCGTCATGTCGCCGCGGCCCGGCCGCATCATCGACATCATCGAGTGCGATCTGCCCGCCGAGCGGAGCCTCGAGATCAGGGAGACGCCGGAATTCATCGCCATCGCCCATCGCGTGCGCGAGGGCTTGCGGGCGGGACATAGCTATGACCAGGAGTGAGGCCATGGCGCATAAGGTCTGGCCGGTCGGCGCGGTGATCCTGGCCTTGATCCTGCTTTGGTATGCCGGTGCCGTCTTCCTCAACGCGCCGCAGGTCATCGATCGCTATGAGCGCGACGACCAGAAATGGACGGCGGCCCAGCTCGTCGCCGACGCGTGGGAGATGGATCGCCCGGTGCTGCCCTCGCCGCATCAGGTGGCCAAGGAGGTCATCCATACCACCATCGAGACGCCGATCGATTCCAAGCGCAGCCTGCTCTATCACGCCTGGGTTACGCTTTCCTCGGCCCTTCTCGGCTTCGCCATGGGAACCTTGCTCGGCATCCTGCTCGCGGTCGCGATCGTCCATGTGCATATCTTGGAGCGCTCGCTGATGCCCTGGATCATCACCTCGCAGACCATCCCGATCCTGGCAATTGCGCCCATGGTCATCGTGGTGTTGAGCAGCATCGGCTTGGTGGGATTGGTGCCGAAGGCGATGGTCTCGGCCTATCTTTGCTTCTTCCCGGTGACCATCGGCATGGCCAAGGGGCTGCGCTCGCCCGACCGGCTGCAGATCGACATCCTGCTCACCTACAGCGCGAACCAGCTGCAAACCTTCTGGAAGCTGCGTTGGCCCGCCTCCATGCCTTATCTCTTTGCCAGCCTGAAGGTGGCGGTCGCCCTCAGCATCGTCGGCGCCATCGTGGGCGAGCTGCCGACGGGCGCCCAGGCCGGCATCGGCGCGCGGCTCCTCGTCGGCTCCTATTACGGCCAGACCGTGCAGATCTGGTCGGCGCTCGTCGTCGCTTCCGTCATGGCGGGGCTCTCGGTCGCGACCGTGGCCGGGATCGAGCGCCTTACCATCCGTCACATGGGCGGGAGCTAGCGATGGCCCGGCGGCTGGACCCGGCGATCGCGGGCTTTCTCGGTTGCGGCGTGCTCGCGGCCGCCGCCACGGCCCTGTGGGATGTCGAGTTTTTCGCCGATTCTTCCGTCGTTCTGCCCTGGATGGTCAGCATGACCGCCGGGCTCTGCCTCGCGAGCGGCACGATTCGCGGCCTTGCGGCCGCGCTCGTGGCGTTCGCGGCGGCCGTCATCGGCGCGCTGCTTCCGCTCGCCTTCATCGCCCGCGGCGCGGGCAACGGGCTCGCGCCATGGCTTTTCGTGCTGGGCCTCTGTTGTCTCGTCTGGCGCCTGCTGGGGGTGATCGGCAGTCATCACGGCCGTCTCGGCCGCCTCGATGCGGCGCTCGTGCCCGGGCTGTTCGGCATCTGGATGCTTTATCTCTGGCAAGTCGCGGTAACCGGCTTCGGCGTGCCCTCCGTGCTGCTGCCGCCGCCGAGCGCGATCTTCGCCGCGATCGTGCAGTCGAACGTCACGCTCTGGCACGATTTCTTCCAGACCTTCATTCGGGCGGTGCTGCCCGGCTTCATCATGGGCTGCGCCTCGGGCTTCCTCGTCGCGGTGCTCGCGGACCGCTTCGATTTCCTCGAGCGCGGGCTCCTGCCGATCGGCAATCTGGCCAGCGCGCTGCCGATCGTCGGCGTCGCGCCGATCATGGTGATGTGGTTCGGCTTCGATTGGCAGTCCAAGGCGGCGGTCGTGGTGATCATGACCTTCTTCCCCATGCTGGTGAACACGCTCGCCGGCCTGCGCGCCACGGACCGTTCGGAGCGCGATCTCATGCGCTCCTACGGCGCGAGCGAGATGCAGACGCTGCTCCGCGTGCGCCTGCCCAACGCCGCGCCCTTCATCTTCAATGCGCTCAAGATCAACTCGACCCTCGCGCTCATCGGCGCCATCGTTGCCGAGTTCTTCGGCACGCCCGTCGTGGGCATGGGATTCCGCATCTCGACCGAGGTCGGGCGCATGAATATCGCCATGGCGTGGGCAACCATCGCCGTGGCCGCGGTCGCCGGCTCGGCGTTCTACGGTGCCCTGGCGCTGCTCGAGCAGCGCCTGACGTTCTGGCACCCCTCCAACTACCAGAAGGCCAACCATCAGAAGGACTGACAACAGGAGAGGACTTCCATGAAACGCTACGCTCTATTGGGACTTTCGGCGTTGCTCTGTCTCGGCACCGTGGCGGCCAAGGCCGCCGATCCGGTGACGATCCAGCTCAAATGGGTCACCCAGGCCCAATTCGCCGGCTACTACGTCGCCAAGGACAAGGGCTTCTACAAGGAGCTCAATCTCGACGTCACCATCAAGCCCGGCGGGCCGGACATCAACCCGCCGCAAATCATCGCCGGCGGCGGCGCCGACGTGATCATCGACTGGATGCCCGACGCGCTCGCCACGCGCGAGAAGGGCGTTCCCCTCGTCAACATCGCGCAGTATTTCCAGAAATCGGGCCTCGAGCTCACCTGCCTCAAGTCGAGCGGCGTCAAGAGCCCCAAGGACTTCCCCGGCAAGACGCTCGGCGTCTGGTATTACGGCAACGAATATCCCTTCCTCGCCTGGATGGCGAAGCTCAATATCCCGACCGAGGGCGGCGCCAACGGCGTCTCGGTCGTGAAGCAGGGCTTCAACGTCGATCCCCTGCTGCAAAAGCAGGCGGCCTGCATCTCGACCATGACCTATAACGAGTATTGGCAGGTCATCGACGCGGGCTACAAGCCCTCGGACCTGATCGTGTTCAAATATTCGGATGAAGGCGTGGCAACGCTCGAGGACGGGCTCTACGCGCTCGAGGACAAGCTCAAGGACAAGGCCTTCGCCGACAAGATGGCGCGCTTCGTCGCCGGCTCGAGCAAGGGCTGGGCCTATGCCGACAAGAACCAGCCCGAGGCGGTCAAGATCGTGCTCGAGAACGACACGACCGGCGCGCAGACCGAGCATCACCAGACGCAGCAGATGGCCGAGATCGCCAAGCTCATCAACGGCGGCAAGCTCGGCTATCTGGAGCCGAAGTCCTACGAGCGGACCGTCGAGGTGTTGCTTTCCTCCAAGTCAACTCCCGTGATCACGAAGAAGCCGGAAGGCGCCTGGACCCACGCCGTTTGGGAAGCCTCGCAGAAATCAATGAAATAGCCGCGGGCTAGCACTCCGCCGCTCCCTCTCCTCCAAGCGCGGGGAAAGGGGGCGGCGTGTTTGCGTGCGGCGTCCGGGCCGATTAGCGAAGCTTCTCGAAGAAACCGGGCCCGGCCGCCGATTTGAGCGCCGCGCCGGCCTCCCTGCCGATGGCGAGTGCGTCGCGTGACGCGCCTTTTCGCTCGGTCTCGTGCAGCGCCGTCCCGTCGGGCAGCGCGATGAGGGCGCGGAGTCTGAGCGCGCCTCCCTCCTTGATCTCTGCCATAGGCGGCGATGGGCGTGCGGCAGGAGCCCTCGAGCTCCGCCAGCAGCGCGCGCTCGGCCGCGATGGCGGTGCTGGTCTCGGCATGGTCGAGCGCCGCGATATAGCGGCGCGTCTCGCCATCGTCGGCCCTGATCTCGATGCCGACCGTGCCTTGGCCGACTGCGGGCAGCATCTCCTCGGCCGCGAGGATATGGCGCGCTTCGTCGAGCCGGCCGATGCGCTGGAGCCCGGCCGCGCCCAGGATCGTCGCGTCCATCCTGCCCTCGGCGAGCTTACGCAGCCGCGTATCGACATTGCCGCGCAAGGGCTCGATCCTGAGATGCGGCCAGCGATGAAGAATTTGCGCTTGGCGGCGTAGCGAAGCGGTGCCCACCACGGCGTCGGCGGGCAAGTCCGCGAGGCTTTCGGCGACGGGTGAAACGAAAGCGTCGCGTGGATCGTCGCGCTCCAGCATTGCGGCGAGCTCGAGCCCCGACGGAAGCCATGTCGGCACGTCCTTGACCGAATGGACCGCGAGATCGATACGCCGCTCCAACAGCGCCTCCTCGATTTCCTTGGTGAATAGGCCCTTGCCGCCGATGTCGGCCAAGGGGCGGTCCTGCACGCGGTCGCCGGTGGTGCGGACGACGACGATCGTGACGGCATCGGGCTCGGCGAGGGAGGGATGGGCTGCCGCAAGCCGGTCGCGCACCAGGCGCGCTTGGGTCAGCGCCATGGGACTGCCGCGCGTGCCGATGCGGAGGATCGGTCCGGTCATGGCGCTTGGATGCGCGTCGGGCTCACGCTAGCTCGACCAGGATCCGCCCGTCCTCGACCTTCACGGGATAGGTCTTGACCGGCTCGGTCGCCGGCGGGCTCACGACCGCCCCGGTCCGGATGTCGAAGCGCGCCTGGTGAAGCGGACATTCGATGCAATCGCCCTCGATGAAGCCGTCGGACAGCAGAGCCTGCTCATGAGTGCAGATATTGTGGGTCGCGAAGATCTGACCGCCGAGGCGGTACAGCGCGACGGGCTCGCCGGCGACCATCACGCCGAGCGGCTCGCTCTCGCTCAGCTCCTCGACCTTTGCCGCGATATGCCAGCCCATGAGGCGTCCCGTGCGATCCGAGGCTTTCCGACAAGCCGGCGCACGCTAAAGCGAAAGAACGCGCGAGGTCAATCCGTCGAATTTGTGTCTCCTCGAACCGCGCCAACTTTGTCCGACTTCGTACCAGATTTGCGCGAACCATTGGGTTGCGCTCGCCCAAGAGCGGCGCTTAACTCTTTATTAAGCCAGCTTGTTTCATACTTCCTGTAAGCGAAGGAATGCTTGGCGCCGCGGCCCGGGACCGGTTGCCGAGGCGGCATGCTTGATCGCCGGAGTGCCGGTAAACGAAAACGGGAAAAACGCGAAATCTTCTGGTGAATAGCTGCAAAACAGGTGGCGGATGACAGTGGATCGCAAACATATTTTCAGCCGATCGAGACCCCTTCTCCGGTGGGCTGGCCGAAATCGCCATCGCCAGCGCCAGCGCGGAATTTTAACCATGCGTCTCCTTGTGCTCGACGACGAACGCTCGATCGTGACATTGGTCGGTGCGGTGGCGCGGGATCTCGGATGGAAGGTGGAGACGGCGCTGGATGTGGCGAGCTTCCGCGCGGCGCTGCGCACGCATAACCCGGAGCTGGTCATGCTGGACCTGCAATTGGGCCAGTCCGACGGCATCGAGCAGCTGCGCTATCTGCGCTCGGAGAATTATCGCGGGCAGGTGATCCTCATGAGCGGGGTCGACGCCCGGGTGCTCGCCGCGGCACGCCAGCTCGGGGAATCGATCGGCCTGACGATACGCGGCGTCATGAGCAAGCCCGCGCGCGTCGGCGACCTGCGCCGCCTTTTGCGCGAGGCGGCCGAGCCGTTGGAAGCGGATGCCGTGAAAGCCAAGCCGGGTGCGGGCTTTCGCCCGGGTGCGCAGGGCGTCGAGCTCCTGACCGCAACCGACGTCGGCAATGCCCTCGCCAGCAACCAGATGCATCTCGCGCTGCAGCCTCTGGTCTCTGCATCGAGCGGCAAAATCATCAAGTTCGAGGCGCTGATCCGCTGGACGCATCCAGAGCTCGGCATAATCCCGCCGGATCGCTTTATCCCGTTGGCGGAACGGGACGAAGCGGTGATCGATCGTCTCACGACATGGGTGGTCGAGACCGCTGTCGATCATCACAAGCATTTTGCGGCCAATTTCGCGACGCTGCCCATCGCGGTGAATGTTTCCGGCATCAACCTGCGCCGGCTCGACTTTCCCGACGTCGTCAGCTCGTTCATCGCCGAGCGCGGCGTGTCGCCCTCGGCGCTCCATTTCGAGATTACGGAGAGCGTGGCGACGAAGGACCCCAAGGCCACCGCCGACATCCTGACGCGGCTTCGCCTCAAGGGCTTCGCCCTTGCCATGGACGATTTCGGCACGGGCTATTCCTCGCTCGAGGCCTTGCGCGAGATGCCTTTCTCGGAGCTCAAGATCGACAAATCCTTCATCACGAACCTGATCGAATCGCGCGATTCCTTCGCCATCGTCAAATCGGTCGTCGGGCTCGCCACCCATATGGGGCTCGAGACGGTGGCCGAAGGCGTCGAGACGGCGGACGTCGCGCGGCTGCTGCAGGAGCTCGGCGTGACCTGCCTGCAGGGCTACCATATCTCGAAGCCCTTGGCTGCGCCCCAGGCGCTCGACTGGTCGAAGGGCTGGGCGGGAGAGCCCGCCTGGTTGGGGTATACTCCGCAGAAACTCAGGCGCTAGGTCATCTGCCGCGGTCAGGGCGCCGCAAGGCGGCTCCCTCAATAGCGCTTGCCTTTTTTGTCGGCGAAGAATTCGCCCTTGGCATCGCGGCCGGCAAAAAGATCGATGTCGGGATAGCGACATTCGTCCGCCGCCCCACGGCTGCCGATCTCCAGGTAGCGGGCGATGTCTGCGCTCCGGTTGACGAGGTGGTGGCCGTTGGGCTTGCCGGCGGCGAAGCCCGCGGCGCTACCCGCCTTGAGACGCTGCTCGCCCTCGTCGGTGACGAGCGTCACTTCGCCCTTGAGCACATAGACGAACTCGTCCTCTTGGCTGTGCCAATGACGTTGCGACGACCAGCAGCCCGGTGGCAGCTCGACGAGATTGACGCCGAATTGCGTGAGGCCGACCGGATCGCCGAGCGCGCGCTTGCGGCGCGCCGCGACCGGCTCCTTGAATTGCTTGGGATAGGACGAGCCGATCCGCACCGGCAGGCTCTCGGGATCGATCGCGGGCGGCCTCAAGCGGGCGGTCATGGCGCGATCCTTCCGTTCAATAGGACCGAGGCAGGCCGAGCACATGCTCGGCGAGGTAGGAGAGAATGAGGTTGGTCGAGATGGGCGCCACCTGATAGAGCCGCGTCTCGCGGAATTTGCGCTCGACGTCATATTCCTCGGCGAAGCCGAAGCCGCCATGGGTCTGCAGGCACATGTCGGCCGCCTGCCAGGAGGCATCGGCGGCCAGGAGCTTTGCCATGTTCGCCTGCGGGCCGCAGGGCTCGCCGCGCTCGAAGAGCGCAGCCGCCCGCGCGACCATCAGGGCGGCGGCTTCGCTCGCCGCGTAGGCGCGCGCGATGGGGAACTGCACGCCCTGGTTCTGCCCGATGGGGCGCCCGAACACCTCGCGCTCCTTGGCGTAGGCCGCTGCCTTGGCGATGAACCAGCGCGCGTCGCCGATGCATTCCGCCGCGATCAGGATGCGCTCGGCGTTCATCCCATCGAGGATATAGCGAAAGCCCTGACCTTCCTCGCCGACGAGATTCTCGGCCGGCACCTCGAGATCGTCGAGGAAAATCTCCGTCGTGGCGTGGTTCAGCATGGTGCGGATCGGGCGAATGGTCAGGCCGCGGCCCTTGGCCTCGCGCATGTCGACGACGAAGACGGAGAGCCCCTCGGTGCGCGAGGCGACCTTGTCCTTGGGCGTGGTGCGGGCGAGCAGCAGCATGAGATCCGAATGCTCGGCGCGCGAGGTCCATATCTTCTGCCCGTTGACGAGGTAGTGCCCGCCGCGGCGCTCGGCGGTGGTGGCAAGCGAGAGCGTGTCGGTGCCCGATCCCGGCTCGGAGACGCCGAAGGCCTGGAGGCGCAGCTCGCCCTTGGCGATAGGGGGAAGCCACCGCGACTTCTGCGCGGCACTGCCATGCCGGAGGATAGTCCCCATGATGTACATCTGCGCATGGCAAGCGGCGCCGTTGCAGCCGCTTCCGTGGATCTCCTCCATGATGGCGGCGGCGGCCGACAGACCGAGCCCGCTGCCGCCATAATTCTCGGGAATGAGCGCCGCGAGGAAGCCCGCCTCGGTAAGCGCGCGCACGAACTCGGTAGGGTAGGCGCGCTCGCGATCGAGCTTGCGCCAATAGTCGCCCGGAAAGCGCGCGCACAGCGCCGCCACGGAAGCGCGGATATGGTCGATCTCCGCCGTCTCGGTCCGCGCGGCGGCGGGCGGGGCATCGGTCTTGGTCGGCATCGGGAGCTCCGGCTTGCCGTGCCCGCAGTCAATCGGGAAAGGGCGGCGGACGCAAGGCGAGCCTCAAGGCCTCACCACGGCGCGGCCGACGATGCGTCCGGCCTTGAGGTCCTGGAGCGCGGCCTCGACCTCGGCGAGCGGGCGTGGCGAGATCGGAATGGCGGGGATGGCGCCGGAGCGGCCGAGCCCGATGAGGTCGCGCAGGTCGGCGAGCGTGCCGACATAGGAGCCGATCAGCGAGATCGCGCGGAGCGGCAGCAGCGGGAGCGCGAGGCGGAAGGCGCCGCCGAGGAGGCCGACCGAGACAAGCTTGCCGCCCTTGCGCAACGCATCGAAGCCGAACTGGAAGGAGCTGTCGGCACCCACGAAATCGATCGCCGCGGCGACGCCGCCTCCCGTCGCGCGAACGAGGTTCTTCGTCGCGGCATCCTCGCTCGGGTCGAGACTGGCGCGCGCGCCGGCCTTCATCGCCGCATCGCGCTTGGCCTCGTCGATATCGGCGACGATGGGGGCCACGCCCGTCACCTGCTTCGCCATATGGACCGCGGCGAGGCCGACGCCGCCTGCGCCGATGATGAGGAGCGGGTCATGCTCGCCGAGGGGTGCCACTTTCTTGAGCGCGCCATAGGCGGTAAGGCCGGAGCAGGCATAGGTGCAGGCAAGCTCCTCGGGGATGCCGGCGAAATCGATGAGGTAGCGCGGATGCGGCACCAGCACATGATCGGCATAGCCTCCCGCCAGGTTGACGCCGAGGGCGCGCGGCTTGGCGCAGAGCTGCTCGTCGCCGCGTGCGCAGACGACGCATTCGCCGCACCCGATCCAGGGATAGACGACCCGGCGGTCGCCCCGTCGCACGCCTTTGGCGTCGGGACCCAGCGCCACGACCTCGCCGACGATCTCGTGGCCGAGCACATGGGGAAGCGGGATGCCGCGGCTGAGATCGAGCTTGCGGTCCTCGCCCATGCCGAAATAGCCGTCGCGCAGATGGAGATCGCTGTGGCAAACGCCGCAGGCGGTTACCCTGAGCAGGACCTCGCTGCCTTTGGGCTCGGGCGCCGCCGCGTCGACCGGCTCGAGCGCGGCGCCGAAGGCCTTGAATTGATAGCTTCGCATTGCCCGCCCTTTCCTGGCTGCTCGGACCGCTCAGTCCCGATCGATCACGATCACGTCGGGGTCCTTGGCCTCATTATACAGTCTTTCGACCAGCATCGCGCGGCGCTCGAGCACGGCGCGTTGGTTGATGTAGACCTTGTCGGTGATTTCGCCGCCATCGATCGATGGCGGCTACCCGGCAAGGCTGCAAGCCGTGCCGCAGCCTATCACGAACGTTCATGGCGGCTTAAGGCGTCGAATTCGCCGCCCCGCGCTGCGCGGCCGCCCTTTCGAAAGACAATGTGACCTTGAGCCCTGGATGATTGTCCTCCAGGCGCAGCGTCGCGCGATGAAGCTTGGCGACGGCCGCGACGAGGCTCAGCCCGAGCCCGCTCCCCGGGGTGGAGCGGCTCTGGTCGAGGCGCACGAAGCGCTCGAGCACGCGCTCCTTCTCCTCCGGCGGGATGCCCGGGCCGTTGTCGGCCACGGTGTACTCCGCCCGGTCGCCGACCGCGCGGACGGAGATCGACACATGCCCGCCGACGGGGCTGTATTTGATCGCGTTGTCGAGCAGGTTGGCGAGGCTTTGCGCCAGGAGCTGGGCATGGCCGATGATGGTGACGCCGTCCTCGACCGCGCGGTCGAGCGTCAGCTTGCGCTGCTCCGCGAGCGGCTCGTAAAGCTCGAGCGCGTCGCGCGCCACGACGCTGAGGTCGAGCAGCGTCATATTGGCACGCAGCGTGCCCGCCTCGGCCTGCGCGATCGCGAGAAGGGCGTTGAAGGTCCCCAGGATGGCGTCCGCGTCGGCGATGGTCTGCTCGAGCGCCGCGCGGTAATTCGCGGCGTCGGGCGCGGCGCGCAGCGCCACCTCGATGCGCCCCTTGAGGCGCGTGAGCGGGCTGCGCAGGTCGTGCGCCAGGCTGTCGGTCACCGCGCGCATGCCGGTCATCAGCTGCTCGATCTGCTCGAGCATCTCGTTGAGGCTGATCGAAAGCCGATCGAACTCGTCGCCGCTGCCGTCGAGCGGGATGCGCTCGGCAAGCCGGCCATGGACGATATTGCCGCTGATCTCGGCCACCGCCTCGACCCGTCGCAGCAGGCTGTGGCTCAAATAAAGCGCGCCGGCGACGCCCAGCAGGATGGTGATGCCGAGCGCCCAAGCGAGCGTCGTGCCGATGACGGCCTGGAATTGGCCGCGCTCGGCGGTATCGCGGCCCACGAGGAGACGAAAGCCGCCGGCAAGGCGGAACGGCTTGGCGCGGATCGAGCGATCCTGCTCGCCTTCGCCTCGCTCCTGCTCGAAATTCATCCAGCCGTCGCGGGAGACGGGGACATCCGGCCATTCATCCAGATTGCCCGCAAGGGGCTTGAGGTCCGGGCTGGTCAATAGATAGACCGCGCCCTGGTCGCCCTTGCTCTTGCTGCGTTCGGCGATGACCTCGATGAGCCGTCCGAGGCCGCGGTTGCTGTATTGCTCGGCGAGGCCGCCGATCTCCGCGTCGATGGTGGCGTTGGTCTGGGCGTCGATGAGGTGGAGCGTGCCCCAATAGAGCACGCCGAAGAAGATGATCACCAGGGCCCCGAAGGGCGCCAGGTAGATGAGCGCCATCCGGAAGGTCGCGGTGTGGAGGAGCCTAACCGTCCGCACGGAGCGTGTAGCCGGCTCCCCGCACGGTATGCAGGAGGGGCCGCTCGAAACCCTTGTCGATCTTCTGGCGCAGGCGGCTCACATGCACGTCGATCACGTTGGTCTGCGGATCGAAATGATAGTCCCAGACGCCCTCGAGCAGCATGGTGCGGGTGACCACCTGTCCGGCATGACGCATCAGATATTCGAGCAGCTTGAACTCGCGCGGCTGCAGCTCGATCGCGCGCCCGGCGCGCTTGACCGTACGGGCCAGGAGGTCCATCTCGAGGTCCCCGATCTTGAGGCGCGGCTCGGCGCCGTCGGCGCTGCCCCGCCGCAACAGCGCCTCGATGCGGGCGAGCAGCTCGGAGAAGGCATAGGGCTTGGTGAGATAGTCGTCGCCGCCCGCGCGCAGGCCCTTGACCCGGTCGTCGACCTGGGCGAGCGCGCTCAGGATCAGCACTGGCGTGCGGTCGCCCTGGGCGCGAAGCGTCTGCACGATTTGCAGCCCATCCAAGGCGGGCAGCATGCGGTCGATGATGAAGGTGTCGTAGTTTTGCCCGAGCGCCATGAACAGGCCCTCGCGACCGTCGGCGGCGCGATCGACGACGAAGCCGGCCTCGTTGAGTCCCTTGACGAGATAGTCGGCCGTGTCCGCGTCGTCCTCGATAACCAGGATTTGCATGGGACAGTCTAGCAGGCTCGAAATGCCGCACAAAAGCGGCGCCCGCGGCCCGGGCGGTGCGGTCCGAGGTCGTCCTCGGGCGATGCTAGGCTCGGGCTCATCAAGCGTGCGAGAACGGCACGGCGACGAAACGCTCCTCGCCGCGGCGGTCGAGCAGCAGCAGCACGGCCTTTCCATTCGACTGCTTGGCTTTCTTGAGCAGATCGGCCGCCTCCTTCGGCGAATGGACGAAGTTGGAGCCGACCTTGACGACGACGTCGCCCGGCTTGATGCCCTGCTGACCGGCTGCGGCATTCTCGTCGACATCGGTCACCAGCGCGCCTTTCACGCTCGCCTTGAGGCCGAGCTCCTTGCGCGCGTCCGGCGTGAGCGATCCGAAGGTGAGGCCAAGCTCGGGCACCTTGACCTCCTCGGCCTGTGGCGGTGCGGCGCTCTCGCTCTGCTGGTCCGCCTCCGCCGCGATCGTCTGGGGCGCCTCGCTGACCGCCACCTGCAATTGCTCGGTCTTGCCCTCCCGCCATACCGTCATGGGCACCGTGCTGCCCGCTTTGCTGTCGGCGACCGCGCGGGTGAGGTCGCGCAAATTCTTGACGTCCTTGCCGTTGAAGCCCTGGATCACATCGCCCTGCCGGACACCCGCCTTGGCGGCGGGGCCGCCATGGGTGGCCGTGATGACGAGCGCGCCCTCCGCGGCTTTGAGGCCGAGGCTGTCGGCCACCTCCGGGCTGATTTCCTGAATTTCGACGCCAAGCCAGCCGCGCTCGACCTTGCCATGCTCCTTGAGCTGCATAACCACCGGCTGGGCCAGCACCGAGGGGATGGCGAAGCCGATGCCGACGCTGCCGCCGTTGGGCGAGTAGATGGCGCTGTTGATGCCGATCACCTGGCCGTCCATGTTGAACATGGGACCGCCCGAATTGCCGCGGTTGATGGAGGCGTCGGTCTGGATGAACTCGTCAAAAGGCCCTTCGTGGAGATCGCGGCCGCGCGCCGAGACGATGCCGGCGGTAACGGTGCCGCCGAGGCCGAAGGGGTTCCCGACGGCGATGACCCAATCGCCCACCTGGGCCTTGTCGGAATCGCCCCACTGCACCGCGGGCAGCGGCTGCTCGGCGCTGATCTTCAAGAGGGCGAGATCGGTCCGGGTATCGCGCCCCACCAGCTTCGCCTTGTAGGACTTGCCGCTGCTCAAGGTCACGTCGATATCGGTTGCCTTGCCGATGACGTGGTTGTTGGTGACGACATAGCCGGCCGGATCGATGATGAAGCCGGAGCCGAGCGAATGCTGCAAGGCCGGCTGGCTGTTTTGCAGGCCCTGGCCACCGAAGTAATGCTTGAAGAAATCGCGCAGCGGGGAGTTCTCGGGCAGGTTCGGCAAATCCGCCACCGGACCGCCCTCGACCTTCTGGGTGGTCGAGACGTTGACCACCGCCGGGGCCACTTCCTTCACCAGAGGCGCGAAGCTCGCCGGCGCCTCATGCGCGTGCGCCGGCAGTACAAACAGCATCGCCGCCATGGCCGCGGCGGCGAAGCCGGCGCGGCCCGTGCGACCCTGCAGGATCGCCTCCGCGACAATCGGCGCTGCCATGTCCCACTCCTTCATTCGTAAAGGCGCGTTGCCGGCCGCAGAGCCGCCGGCGAACTGGCTAAGGATGTGGCGAAGTCGCCTTACTCCGCTCTGTCCCAAGCATTAAACTTTTGTAAGATCGGCTCGGAATACGGCGCGAAAGCCCGGAATACGGCGCAAAATCGACGGCGAGGCGCCATCGTCGCGGCCCGTCGATCGCCGCGCCGACGCCCGTGGACAAGGCCGGAAGCCGCGGCTACCAATGTCCGTCGCGACCGGCGTCAGGAACAAGAGGCGAGGAATGAGCGAGAGGCCCAACAGGCGCACGGGCGGCCAGATTCTGGTCGATCAGCTCAAGATCCACGGCGTCGAGCTGGCCTTTTGCGTGCCGGGGGAGAGCTACCTCGCCGTGCTGGACGCGCTTTACGACGCCCGCGACGCGATCAAATTGGTGGTCTGCCGGCAGGAAGGCGGGGCCGCCTATATGGCCGAGGCCTATGGCAAGCTCACCGGCAGGCCCGGCATCTGCATGGTGACGCGTGGCCCCGGCGCCGCCAATGCAAGCGTCGGCATTCACACCGCATTCCAGGATTCGACGCCGCTTATCCTGCTCGTCGGCCAGGTCGCGCGCGGCCACGCGGAGCGCGAGGCCTTCCAGGAGGTCGATTTCCGCAAGATGTATGCGCCGCTCGCCAAATGGGTGGCGCAGATCGAAGATCCCGGCCGCATCCCCGAATTCATGGCCCGCGCCTTCCAGACCGCCACCTCGGGCCGGCCCGGGCCCGTCGTCCTCGTTCTGCCCGAGGACATGCTGCGCGAACCGGCCGCGCCCGTCGACGCAGCACCTTATCGCGCGGTCCAGGCCTTCCCGGCCCCGGCGGACATGGAAAAGCTGAGGGCGGCGCTTGCGGCGGCGAAGCGACCCTTCATGATCGTCGGCGGCAGCACCTGGAACGCTCAGGCGGTCGCCGACATCACCGCCTTCGCCGAGGCGAGCCGGATCGCGGTCGGCACCTCGTTCCGCGCGCAGGATCATTTCGACAATTCCCATCCTTGCTATGTCGGCGATGTCGGCATCGGGCCGAATCCCAAGCTCGCCGCGCGGATCGAGGAATCCGACCTTATCCTGGCGGTGGGCTGCAGGTTGGGCGAGGCGACCACGGGGGGCTACACGCTCTTCGAGCCGCCGCGCATCCGGCAGCGCCTGATCCACGTTCATCCCGGCGCGGAGGAGTTGGGGAAGGTCTATCAGCCCGACCTTCCGATCAATGCGGGCATGCCGGCCTTCGCGGCGGCGGCGCGGGCGCTGCCGCCCGTCAAAACGGCAGCTTGGGCCGCCTGGACGGCGGCGGCGCGCGCCGACTACGAGCAATATTGCCGGCCCGTGCCCTGTCCCGGCGCCTTGCAGATGGCCGAGCTTGTCGCCTCCCTGCGCGACAGCCTTCCCCCCGACACCATCATCGCCAACGGCGCTGGCAATTTCAGCGGCTGGGTGCATCGCTTCTACTCCTTCCGACGATATGGAACGCAAATCGGCCCGACCAACGGCTCGATGGGCTACGGCGTGCCGGCCGCCGTGGCAGCCGCGATCCTCCATCCCGACCGGCTCGTGCTCTCCTTCTCGGGTGACGGCTGCTTCCTCATGAACGGGCAGGAGATCGCGACCGCCATGCAATATGGCGTGGCGCCGATCTTTTTCGTGGTGAACAACGGCATGTACGGCACCATCCGCATGCACCAGGAGCGCGAATATCCCGCGCGGGTCAGCGGCACCGATTTGCACAATCCCGATTTCGCCGCCTATGGGCGCGCCTTCGGCCTGCATGCGGAGCGGGTCGAGCGCACGGAGGATTTCGCCGACGCCTTCGCGCGCGCGCGCAAGGCAGGCCGCGCTGCGCTGATCGAACTCAAGCTCGATCCCGAGGCGATCACCACGCGCGTAAGTCTCAGCAGAGATTCGCGAGACGGCGCTCGCCGCCAAGGCGAAGTGACGGCGGCGCGCCTCAGTCGACCGAGCGCGCCAGGATCATGCTGACCTGACAAAGCGGCCGGCGCCCCTCGCGCGACCAGGCGAGAATGGCCTGAGCCGCCTTGGCGCGGCCGGCCTTGCCTTTGGGCTCGGTCGCGAGCGCGCCCCAAACAACAAGCGCGCGCGAGACAAAGGGCGTCAGGATGAAGCTGTCCTTGCCCGCCATGCGCAGGAAATAGGCCGCGGAATTGCCGCCCATCTGCGTGAAGCGCCGGGCGATATCGTCCCATAGCGCCATGATCTCCTCGGTGGGCCATGCTGCGAGATAGCGGCCGAAGCCGCCTTTCTCCTCGGCGACCTTGCAGATCGCGGCTGCATTCTCGCGCACGGATTTGAGCTTGCCCCAATGGCGTATGAGGCGTTTGTCCGCGAGCAGCCGCTCGAGCCGCTCGTCGCTCATCGCGCGTACGCGGCGCGGCTCGAAGCCGTGGAACGCCTCCTCGAAGGCGGGCCATTTGGCGTCGACCATGTCGTGCCTGAGACCGGCGCGAAAGATGCGCAGCGACATGAGCGAGAGATAACGGTCGTCGGGCAAGGCGGCGAGCGCCGCCGCCGATTTGGCTTTGGGCAGGAGCTTCGCGAGCGCCTTGCTGCCGCCGGCGCGGCGCTCGGCTTCGGCCAAGACGGCGCGGAAGGGCGTCATGCGGAAAACCTATCGGCGCGCCCGCCGCGCGGCAAGCGGGGAGTCCAGTTTGCGGCCTGGCGAATTTGCTTTCCGTCTTGCCCCCCTGTAACAGTGGCGCGATGACCGAGCAGCCTGCCGCTCAGAGGCTCGACCGCCGGCTCTCCGTCGCGCCGATGATGGAGCGCACGGACCGTCATTGCCGCTATTTCCTGCGGCTGTTGAGCCGGCGGACCTTGCTTTATACCGAGATGATCACGACCGGCGCGGTGCTGCGCGGCGACCGCGAGCGTCTGCTCGGTTTCGATCCGGCCGAGCATCCGGTGGCGTTGCAGCTCGGCGGCGCCGACGCGGACGCCTTGGCGGCATGCGCAACCATTGCCGAGACGTTCGGCTATGACGAGGTCAATCTCAATCTCGGCTGTCCGAGCGACCGCGTGCAACATGCGCGGCTCGGCGCCTGTCTCATGGCGGAGCCCGAGCTCGTCGCCCGGGCCCTCCGCGCCATGATCGCGGCAACGCGCCTGCCCGTCACGGTCAAGACCCGCATCGGCATCGACGACCGCAATTCCTATGAGGAGCTGCTTTCCTTCGTGCGCCGCCTCGCCGACGCCGGCTGCAGGACCTTCGCCATCCATGCCCGCAAGGCCTGGCTCAAGGGATTGAGCCCGAAGCAGAACCGGGAAATCCCGCCGCTGCGTCAGGAGCTGGTTCATCGGCTGAAGCAGGACAATCCCGGCCTGGAGATCCTGCTCAATGGCGGCATCGCAGACTCTCGCCGAGGCCGAAACGCAGCTAGCCTTCGTCGACGGCGCGATGATCGGCCGCGCCGCCTATGCCAATCCCTATCTCCTGGCGGAGGCCGACGGACGCATCTTCGGCGAGAGCCGCGCGGCGCCTACGCGCGAGGAAATCGTCGCGGCCCTCCAATCTTATGCGAAAGGCGTGACCGAGCGAGGCGTAGCGCTCCATGCCGTTTCTCGCCATATCCTCGGCCTGTTCCAGGGCGTGCCCGGCGGCAAGGCATGGCGGCGCCATCTGAGCGATGCGGCGCATCGGCCCGGCGCCGGGCCCGAGGTGATCGTGGAGGCCTTGTCGCTCGCTCTCGAGGCCGAGCGTCGGCTGGAGCTGGGCCGGGAAAAAAGAGCCGCGCCCGGCTTGCCGAGCGCGGCCTAGGTTCCGAGGCAGGCTCCGCAGCCGCCTTCGGTCACTCGGAAGGCCGGCCGGCGACGACCGGCCTTGAAATATCGGCGCATCCCTTGAATCCATGGCGATGCGAACGCCAACCCCCGTTCCGCCGCGCTCTCATTCGACGCGCAGCGTCGTGGACGCACAAGGCGTCCCGATCTTGTTACGACTGTAGCGTGTGATAAGGCTGCGTGCAATTGATGTTTCCAGCCATTGAGCCGGCTGGCCGGAGCGAGGATTACTCGGCCGCTTGCGCACCCTCCGCGGCATCTTGCCGCCATTCCGCACAGACCTCTTGGACTTGCTCAGTGGGCAACCGGTTCGCGCGCAAGGCGGCAAAAGAGCCCGGATCGAGCAGCCGGCCGAGTGCCCAGACCGCCATGGCACGGACCAAGGGCGAGGGATCGTCAAGCAAGGCCACCGCTCGCGGCGCCAAGCCGCTGTCGCCACTGTTTCCGATAGCAATCAACAGGTTGCGCATAAATCTCGAGCGACCGATGCGCTTAATGGCCGTGCCGGCAAAAAAGGCGCGGAAACCGGCATCGTCCAACATGGCAAGATCGGCGAGGCGAGGCGCCGTGAGCTCGATACGCGGCATGAAGCCCGGCTCGCCGGTGCGTCGGGCGAACTTGTTCCAAGGGCAGACCGCAAGACAATCGTCGCAGCCGAAGATTCGATTGCCCATGGGCAGGCGGAATTCGCGCGCGATATGCCCCTTATGCTCGATCGTCAGATAGGAGATGCAGCGCCGGGCGTCGAGCCGGTGGGGCTCGGGGAAGGCGTTCGTGGGGCAGATGTCGAGGCAGCGCCGGCAAGTGCCGCAATGGTCGCTTTCGGGCGGGTCCGAACCTAGGTCGAGATCGGTAAGAACAGCCCCGAGGAAGAGCCAGGAGCCGTGCTCGCGCGAGACCAGATTGGTGTGCTTTCCCTGCCAGCCGATGCCGGCGGCCTCGGCCAGCGGCTTCTCCATGAGCGGCGCGGTATCGACGAAGACCTTGACCGCGACGTCGGCCTCCGCCGCGAGCCAGCGGGCAAGAGCCTTGAGGCGCTTCTTGATAAGCGCGTGATAATCCTCGCCGCGCGCATAGGACGCGATCGAGGCGCGCTCCGAGCGGCTCAGAAGGGCGAGGGGATCGACCTCCGGAGCGTAGCTCATCCCGAGCATGACGACGCTGCGCGCCTCGGGCCAAAGGACCCGCGGATCGGCGCGGCGCGCCATGGTACTGGCGAGCCAAGCCATATCGCCGTGATAGCCGCGTGCGACATAGTCAGCGAGGCCCGCCTGGGTCTTTCCCTCGAGCCGGGCCGGCGTGAGGGCGACAAGGTCGAAGCCGAGCGCCATCGCCTTGTCGCGGATGGCCTGCGGCAGATCGGGCTTTGCCGTCTCCCGCGCCATTCTATCCCGCGGCTCAGCCGCGGCCACGATAGGGCGCTACCCCCTGGTCGGGCAGCCAAAGCCCCTCGGGTGCCGGGCCGGATTGGTAGAACACATCGATCGGCATGCCGCCGCGCGGATACCAATAGCCGCCGATTCGCAGCCAGCGAGGGCCGATGGCCTCGCCCAGGCGCTTGGCGATGTCGAGTGTGCAGGCCTCGTGGAAGGCGCCCTGATTGCGGAAGGAGCCGAGATAGAGCTTGAGCGACTTGCTCTCCACCAGAAGCCGATCGGGAACATAGTCGATGACGAGATGGGCGAAGTCGGGCTGGCCGGTGATCGGGCAAAGGGAGGTGAATTCGGGACAGGTGAAACGAACAAGATAATCCGTTCCCGGATGGGGGTTGGGCACCGCTTCGAGGCGCGCCTCGTCGGGCGAGGCTGGCGTCTCCGCCTTGCCGCCGAGAATGGTGAGGTTCTCATAAATGCGCTTAGACATTCATGCCAATTCCTTGAAAAAGCCAGAATACCTATTGCGGCATCAACGGTCGACCGAGAATTGACTTGGCTATCCGCGTGACCGAATCCGATGCTGCGTCAACGCGCCTCGACATCGCCTTCAGCCTGAGCGGCGTGGAAGCATGCGATAAAGGGATCGAGCCTCGTTTCCTCGATCGCCAAGCGAAGATCGGCCATCAAGTCCTGGTAATACGAAAGATTATGCCAAGTGAGAAGCATTGCGCCCAAAATCTCGCCCGCCTTCACGAGGTGATGCAGGTAAGCGCGGCTGAAGCCGCGGCAAGCCGGGCAGCGGCAGGCCTCGTCGAGAGGGCGCTGATCCTCCGCGTGGCGCGCATTGCGGATGTTGAGCGCGCCCCGCCTCGTAAAGGCCTGGCCGGTCCGGCCCGAGCGCGTGGGAATGACGCAATCGAACATGTCGATCCCTCGGGCCACCGCGGCCACCAGATCGGCGGGCTTGCCGACCCCCATCAGATAGCGCGACCGCTCCTCGGGCAGATGGGGAATCGTCGCCTCGATGGTCGCGAGCATCCGCTCCTGCCCTTCGCCTACGGCGAGACCGCCGACAGCATAGCCCTCGAAGCCGATCTGGCCCAGGGCCTCAGCCGATTCCCGCCGCAGGCCGCGATAGACGCTGCCTTGCACGATGCCGAAAAGTGCGTAGCCCGGCCGCGGCTCGAAGGCGTGCCGGCAGCGCTCGGCCCAGCGCATGGAGAGCTGCATGGAGCGAGCGGCCTCCAACTCGTCGACCGGCCAGGGCGTGCATTCGTCGAGCGCCATGGCGATGGTCGAGCCGAGCAGATGCTGGATCTCGACAGCGCGCTCGGGCGTCAGTAGATGCCGGCTGCCGTCGAGATGGGACTGGAAGGCGATGCCCTCCTCATCGATGGTGCGTAGCGCCGCGAGCGACATGGCCTGATAGCCGCCCGAATCGGTGAGGATCGGACCCGGCCAGCCCATGAAGCGATGCAGCCCGCCAAGCCGCGCCACCCGCTCGGCGCCGGGGCGCAACATGAGATGGTAGCTGTTGGCGAGGATGATCTGCGCGCCCGTGGCGGCGACCGAACTGGGCAACATGGCCTTGACGGTGGCGGCGCTGCCCACCGGCATGAAGGCGGGCGTGTCGATGATCCCATGGGCGGTGGTGAGACGGCCCCGCCGCGCCGGCCCGGCCGCGGCCAGCCCCTCGAAGGCGAATTCCGTCATGCGGCGTCGCTGCCGAGGATGCTCGCCTGGCCGCGCTCGATGAGGCAGCAATCGCCGTAGGAGTAGAAACGATAGCCTTCGGCGATGGCATGGGCGTAGGCGCCCTTCATGCGCTCAAGCCCGGCGAAGGCGGCGACGAGCGCGAACAGGGTCGAGCGCGGCAGATGGAAATTGGTCAGCAGCAGCTCGACCAGCTTGAAGCGGTAGCCCGGCGCGATGAGCAGCCGCGTCGTACCCGAAAAGGGCTCGAGCCGGCCGTCTTCCCTCGCCGCGCTTTCGAGCAGCCGCAAGCTGGTGCTGCCGACGGCGAGGATGCGGCCGCCCGCGCGCCGCGTCTCATTGACGAGCGCCGCCGTCTCCTGAGGGATGGTTCCGAGCTCCGCATGCATGGGATGGCGGCGAAGATCGGCGACCTTCACCGGCAGGAAAGTGCCGGCGCCGACATGGAGGGTGAGGGTAGCGCGCCTCACTCCGCGCGCGTCGAGCGCCTGCAGGAGCGCTGGCGTGAAATGAAGCCCGGCCGTCGGCGCCGCGACGGCGCCCGCCTCGCGCGCGAAGATGGTCTGATAATCCTCGCGGTCGCGCGCGTCGGGCCCCCGAGGCCGCTTGATGTAAGGCGGCAACGGCATGGCGCCGTGGCGCTCGAGCGCCGCCATCAACGCCGCGTCGTCCCGCGCGAAATCGAGCACCACTTCGCCGCCATCGCCCTTCGCGCTCACCTCGGCCGCGAAATCCGCGGCGAAATCGACGCGGTCGCCGGGGGCGAGCCTGCGCGCCGGCTTGGCGAAGGCGCGCCAGCGGCCCCGGCCGAGCGGCTGATGGAGGGTTATCTCGAGCTTGGCGCCGCGCCGGCGGCCGGCGAGCCGGGCAGGAATCACCTTGGTATCGTTGCTGACCAGGAGATCGCCCGCGCGGAGCAGGGAAGGGAGCTCGCGCACGCGGCGGTCGCGCAGCTCGCTCCCGACATGGAGCAGCCGCGCCGCGTCGCGCGGGCTCGCCGGGCGATCGGCGATAAGCTCGCGCGGCAGCGCGAAGTCGAACGCCTCGATCGGCAGCGGTCGATAGGCGGCCGGATTGCTGTCGATCATCATGACGCGCGCCGCCGCGCCGTTAGGTGAACGCCTTGAACGCGATGAGCGTGAAGGTGTCGCGGATTCCGGGAATGCGTTGGATCTGCGAGGCCACGAAATGGCCGATATCCATGTCCTCCGGCAAATAGCATTTCACCAACAGGTCATATTGCCCCGAGATCGAATGGACCTCCGATACCTGCTCGACGTCGCCGACCAGATCGCTGGCGACGTCGTAGGTCTTGCCGAGCTCGGGGCAATAAGCCTGTTGGTGAAATGCTATTTGCCGGTCATCGGCCATTTTGCCGTAGGGCCTGGCGAATCCAACGCATTCCCCGGAATCCGCGACACCTTCACGCTCATCGCGTCCGAGGCGTCACCTAACGGCGCGGCGGCGGGCCGTTCATGATCGACAGCAATCCGGCCGCCTATCGACCGCTGCCGATCGAGGCGTTCGACTTCGCGCTGCCGCGCCGAGCTTATCGCCGATCGCCCGCGAGCCCGCGCGACGCGGCGCGGCTGCTCGATGTCGGAGCTGCGCGACCGCGCGTGCGCGAGCTCCCTTCCCTGCTCCCCGCGCAGGACCTGGTCCGCAACGAGTCCGAGGTGATTCCTGCCGGCTGACCAGCCGCCGGCGCGGCGCCAAGCTCGAGATAACCCTCCATCAGCCGCTCGGCCGGGGCCGCTGGCGCGCCTTCGCCAAGCCGGCGGGCACTTCCCCCGGCGACCGCGTCGATTTCGCCGCGGATTTCGCGGCCAAGGTGAGCGCGAAGGGCGATGGCGGCGAAGTCGTCGATTTCGCGCGGGACGACGCGGCGTTGATGGCGGCGCTCGAGACGCCGCGCGCCATGCCGTTGCAGCTTGTCCGAGCGGGCCTCGGGGGCCCGACGCGCGCGACCGCGGAGTTATCGGACCGTCTTCGCGCGAGGCGGCGCCGTCGGCGGCGCCGACAGCCACACCAGCGCTCCTGCAGGCGCTCAACGCGCGCGGAGTGAGGCGCGCTCCTCACCCTCATGTCGGCGCCGGCACTTTCCTGCGGGTGAAGGTCGCCGATCTTCCGCCGCCGTCCGTGGGCTTCCGGAGCTCGGAACCATCCCTCAGGAGACGGCGGCGCTGCGTCAATGAGACGCGGCGCGCATCCTCACCATCGGCAGCACCAGCTTGCGGCTGCTCGAAAGCGCGGCGAGGAAGCGGCCAGCTGAGCCCTTTGGGTACGACGCGGCTGC
The DNA here is from genome assembly GCA_963842155.1 of uncultured Pseudomonadota bacterium. Lineage (GTDB taxonomy): Bacteria > Pseudomonadota > Alphaproteobacteria > JACZXZ01 > JACZXZ01 > CAWJFP01. The sequence continues at coordinate 6,520 of CAWJFP010000040.1, read as the reverse complement.
TCAGATCGCGCCGGGCTACCGCTTCAAGCTGGTCGAGCTGCTGCTGACCAACTTCCATCTGCCGCGCTCGACCCTATTCGCGCTCGTCGCCGCCTTCGCCGGGCTTGAGCGCATGAAGGGCGCCTACGCCGATGCCATCGCCGAAGGCTACCGTTTCTACTCCTACGGCGATTGCTGCCTCATCGAGCGCGGCCAGGCGACGTCCTGGCAGCAACGCCGCATGACGGAATTCGCCTTCGAGGGGCTGGCCGCACCCAGGCCGGCGCCATGTTCACCACCATGGGATCATCGACACGCCCGCTTCATGCCGGTGGGCAGCGCCGCCATGTTGCCCCAGTTCCAGTCGGCCCACCACCGGCACGCAGTATCCTCGCCGACAGCTACCATCTCATGTTGCGCCCCGGGCACGGTGGCGCGCCTTGGCGGGCTGCATCGCTTCATGGGCTGCGATCCTCACCGAATTCGGGCGGCTATCAGGCCATGTCGCTCGCGGCGCTACGCACCATCGATGAGGAGGGCATCGCCTTCCAGTCCCCATCTCGACGGCAGCCGGCATCTACTGACGCCCGAGCGCGCTGTCGAAATCCGGCGTCTGCTCGGCTCAACCATTGCGCCATGGCGCTCGACGAATGCACGCCCTGGCCGCCATCGACGAGTTGGAGGCCGCTCGCTCCATGCAGCTCTCCGTGCGCTAGGCCGAGAGGCGCCTTGCCGGCACGCCTTCGAGCCGCGGCCGGGCTTCGCACTTTTCAGCATCGTGCAAGGCGGCATTTACTATCGCGGCCTGCGGCGGAAATCGGCTGAGGCCCTGGCCAGATCCGCTTCGAGGGCTATGCTGTCGGCGGTCTCCGCGTAGGCGAAGGAGCAGGATGCTCGCGAGATTCGAGCAACGTCCATCTCCCGAGACCACCACGCTATTTGATGGGGGTCGGCAAGCCCGCCGATCTGGTGGCCGCGGTGGCCCGGGGATCGATATGTTCGATTGCGTCATTCCCACGCGCTCGGCCGGACGGGCCAGGCCTTTACGAGGCGGGGCGCGCGCGCTCGACGTCCGCAATGCGCGCCACGCGGAGGATCGCGCCCTCCTGCCGCTGCCCGGCTTGCCGCGGCTTCAGCCGCGCTTACCTCGTCAACCTCGTGAAGGCGGGCGACATTTTGGGCGCAATGCTTCTCACTTGGCATAATCTTTCGTATTACCAGGACTTGATGGCCGAATCTTGGCTTGGCGATCGAGGAAACGAGGCTTGCTCCCTTTATCGCATGCTTCCACGCCGCTCAGGCTGAAGGCGATGTCGAGGCGCGTTGACGCGGCATCGGAATTCGATCACGCGGATAGCCAAGTGAATTCTCGGTCGACCGTTCATGCCGCAATGGTATTCTGGCTTTTTCAAGGAATTGGCATGAATGTCTAAGCTCATTATGAGAACCTCACCATCCTCGGCGGCAAGGCGGAGACACAGCCCTCGGCGCCTGCGAGGATGCCCAACCCCATGCCCGGATCTTGTTCGTTTCACTTTGTCCCGAATTCCACCTCCCCTTCCCAATAGCCGGCCACCCAACTTCGCCGTCTCCGTGATGATTCAATGGCCACGTAGTGGGCAAAATCCACTCACTCTATGAGCTGCTCCCCGAGCACCTTCCACGAGCTGCACACTCGAACATGACCCGCAGCCCTCGGCGCGGCCATCAGGCCCCTCGTCGCTGCGAAATCGGCGGCTATTGGTATCCGCGCCAATCGATGTGTTCTACCAATCCGGCCCGGCACCCGAGAAGGGATTTGGCTGCCCAACCAGGGGGTAGCGCCCTATCGTGGCCGCGGCTGAGGCGCGGGATAGAATGGCGCGAGACGGCAAAGCCCGATGCTCGGCCTCCGCGACCGGGCATGGCTCTCGGCTTCGATCTTGTCGCCCTCCGCGCGGGCCGGCTCAAGGAAGGCCGAGCAGGGCCTCGCTGACTATGTCGCAGCGCGGCTATCACGGCGATATGGCTTGGCTCGCCGCTGCCATGGCGCGCCGCGCCCAAGATGCACAGTTGGCCCGAGGCGCGCAGCGTCGTCATGCTCGGGATGAGCTACGCTCCGGAAGTGCCTCGCCCTTCTGAGCCGCCCGGAGCGCGCCTCGATCGCGTCCTATGCGCGCGGCCCAGGTATCGCGCGCTTATCAAGAAGCGCCTCAAGGCTCTTGCCGCTGGGTCTCGCGGCGGAGCCGACGCCGCGGTCAAGGTCTTCGATCCGCGCCGGTCGTGGCCGCCGGCATCGGCTGGCAGGGAAAGCACGCCGATCTGGTCTCGCGCGAGCACGGCTCCTGGCTCTTCCTCGGGGCTGTTACTACGATACTGCGACCTAGGTTCGGACCCGCCCGAAAGCGACCATTGCGGCACTTGCCGGCGCTGCCTCGAGCGAACGCCTTCCCCGAGCCCCACCGGCTCGACGCCCGGCGCTGCATCTCCTATCTGACGATGAGTAAGGGGCATATCGCGCGCGAATTCCGCCTGCCATGGGCAAGTAAATACTTAGAGACAATTGTGTTGCATGTCCCTTGGAACAAGTTCGCCCCCGACGCGCCGGCGAGCCGGGCTTCATGCCGCGTATCGAGCTCACGGCGCCTCGCCTCGCCGATCTTGCCATGTTGGACGATGCCGGTTTCCGCGCCTCGGCACGGCCATTATCGGTCACTCGAGATTTATGCGCAACCTGTATTGCTATCGGAAACAGTGGCGACAGCGGCTTTAGGGCGCGAGCGGTGGCCTTGCTTGACGATCCCTCGCCCTTGGTCCGTGCCATGGCGGTCTGGGCACTCGGCCGGCTGCTCAATCCGGGCTCTTTTCGCCTTGCGCGCGAACCGGTTGCCCACTGAGCAAGTCCAGAGGTCTGTGCGGAATGGCGGCAAGATGCCGCGGAGGGTGCGCAAGCGGCCGAGTAATCCTCCCTCGGCCAGCCCGCTCAATGGCTGGAAACATCAATTGCACGCAGCCTTATCCGCCGCACGCTCGTGAGCAGAATCGGGACACCTTGTGCGTCCACGACGCTGCGCGTCGAATGAGACGCGGCGGAACGGGGGTTGGCGTCGCATCGCCATGAATTGGAGAAGGGATGCGCCGATATTTCGAGCCAGTGCGGTCACCACCGCCTTCCGAGTGACCGAAGGCGGCTGCGGAGCCTGCCTCCAGAACCTAGGCCGCGCTCGGCAAGCCGGGCGCACTTCCGCCCAGCTCCAGCCGACGCTCGGCTCCTGAGCGAGCGGACAAGGCCTCCACGATCATCCGGGCCCGGCGCCGGGCCGATGCGCGGGGTGGCCAAATGGCGCGGTGGCTGCCGCCGGGACAGGGCCATGGCGAGAAACGGGCATGGAGCGCTACGCCTCGCTCCGTCACGCCTTTCGCATAAGATTGGAGGGCTGCGACGATCCCCTCGCGCGTAGGCGCCGCGCAGCTACTGGCCAAAGAGGATCCATCAGCTGCCGCAGGGAGTAGGGATTGGCATAGGCGGCGCGGCCGATCATCGCGCCGTGACGAAGGCTAGCTCGTTTTTTCGGCCTCGGCGGAAACTCCGGCAAATGCGCCATTGAGCAGAATCTCCAGGCCGGGATTGTCCTGCTTCGGCCCCGAATGACCAGCTCCTGACGCAGCGGCCGGTTCTGCTTCGGGCTCAATCCCTTGAGCCAGGCCTTGCGGGCATGGATGGCGAAGGTCCTGCAGCCGGCGTCGGCGAGGCGGCACACGTCATAGGAATCGCGAGTGCCGTCGATGCCGATGCACTGACCGTGACGGGCGGGCGCTTGCCGCAATCATGGCGCGGAGGGGACAGGGCTCCGCCATGACGGCGCCGAGCCGCGCATGTTGCACGCGGATTCGGACAGCCGAGATTGAGATTAGCCTCGTCATAGCCGAACGTCTCGGCAATGGTTGCGCATGCCGCCAAGCGCGCGTCGGCGCCGCCGAGCTGCAACGCCAGGATGCTCGGCCAGATCGAAACCGAGGCCAACGCTCGCGGTCGCCGCGCAGCACCGCGCCGGTCGTGATAGTCTCGGTATAAAGCAAGGTCCGCCGGCTCAACAGCCGCAGGAAATGCACGGAGATGAGGCCGGTCCGTGCGCTCCATCATCGGCGCGACGGAGAGCCGGCGGTAGCCTGAGCGGCAGGCTGCTGGTAGATCGCGCCACTGTTACAGGGGGGCAAGACGGAAAGCAATTCACCAGGCCGCAAACTGGACTCCTGCCCGCGCGGCAGCGGCGCGCCCATAGGTTTTCCGCATGAGACGCCCTTCCGCGCCGTCTTGGCCGAAGCCAAGCGCCGCGCCGGCGGCAGCAAGGCGCTCGCGAAGCTCCTGCCCAAAGCCAAATCGGCGGCGGCGCCTCTCGGCCACGACGACCGTTATCTCTCGCTCATGTCACTGCGCATTTCGCGCCGGTCTCAGGCACGACATGACGACGCCAATGGCCCGCCTTCGAGGAGGCGTTCCACCGCTTCGAGCCGCGCCGCGTACGCGCGACAGCGACGAGCGGCTCGAGCGGCTGCTCGGCGGACAAACGCCTCATACGCCATTCGGGGCAAGCTGAATGCCGTACGCGAGAATGCAGCCGCGATCTGCAAGGTCGCCGAGGAGAAAGGCGGCTTCGGCCGCTATCTCGCAGCATGGCCCACGGCAGTGGTGGGCGTATGGGACCATCGCCCGGCGCTTCACGCAGATGGGCGGCAATTCCGCGGCCTATTTTTGCGCATGGCGGGCAAGGACAGCTTCATCCTGACGCCCCTTTGTCTCGCGCGCGCTTGTTGTTTGGGGCGCGCTCGCGACCGAGCCCAAAGGCAAGGCCGGCCGCGCCAAGGCGGCTCAGGCCATTCTCGCCTGGTCCGCGAGGGGCGCCGGCCGCTTTGTCAGGTCAGCATGATCCTGGCGCGCTGCGCGCACCGCGTCACTTCGGCCTTTGGCGGCGAGCGCCGTCTCGCAAATCTTGCTGAGACTCACGCCGCACGTGGTGATCGCCTCGGGATCCAGCTTGAGTTCGATCAGCGCAGCGCGGCCTGCCTTGCGCGCGCGCGCGAAGGCGTCCGCGAAATCCTCCGTGCGCTCGACCCGCTCCGCATGCAGGCCGAGGCACGCCCATAGGCGGCGAAATCGGGATTAAATCGGTGCCGCTGACCCGCGCGGGATATTCGCGCTCCTGGTGCATGCGGATGGTGCCGTACATGCCGTTGTTCACCACGAATATCGGCGCCACGCCATATTGCATGGCGGTCGCGATCTCCTGCCCGTTCATGAGGAAGCAGCCGTCACCCGAGAAGGAGAGCACGAGCCGGTCGGGATGGAGGATCGCGGCTGCCACAGCAGCCGGCACGCCGTAGCCGTCCGAGCCGTTGTCAGGCCGAGTTGCATTTGCCTATCGTCGGAAGGAGTAAGCGACCGCTGAAATTGCCAGCGCCGTTGGCGATGATGGTGTCGGGGGGAAGGCTGTCGCGCGGGAGCGACGAGCTCGGCCGTCTGCAAGGCGCCGGAACAGGCCGGCAATATTGCTCGTAGTCGGCGCGCGCCGCCGCCGGTCGGCGGCCCAAGCTGCCGTTTTGACGGGCGGCAGCGCCCACGCCGCCGCCGGCATGCCCGCGTTGATCGGAAGGTCGGGCTGATAGACCTTCCCCAACTCCTCAGCGCGGGATGAACGTGACAGGCGCTGCCGGATGCGCGGCGGCTCAGCGTGTAGCCCCGTGTGCCTCGCCCAACCTGCAGCCCACCGCCAGGATGAGGTTCGCTATTCCTCGATCCGCGCGGCGAGCTTGGACGGGATTCGGCCCGATGCCGACATCGCCGACATAGCAAGGATGAGGGAATTGTCGAAATGATCCTGCGCGCGGAACAAAGATGGCGATTGCGGGTCCGCCTCGGCGAAGGCGGTGATGTCGAGCGCGAGACCGCCTGAGCGTTCCAGGTGCTGCCGCCGACGATCGTGGCTTCGCCCACCGGCAAGCGCCGCCCTCAGCTTTTCCCAGGTGTCCGCCGGGGCCGGGAAGCCGGACCGCGCGATAAGGTGCTGCGTCGACGGGCGCGGCCGGTTCAGCCGCAGCATGTCCTCGGGCAGGACGAGGACGACGGGGCCGGGCCGCCCGAGCAGGTGGCGGTCTGGAAGGCGCGGGCCATAAATATCGGGGATGCGGCCGGGGTCGCTTCGATCTGCGCCACCCATTGGCGAGCGGCGCGGCATACATCTTGCGGAAATCGACCTCCTGGAAGGCCTCGCGCTCCGCGTGGCCGCGCGCGACCTGGCCGTCAGGATCAGCGGCGTGCAAAATCCTGGAATGCGGTATGAATGCCGACGCTTGCATTGGCGGCGCCGGGGCCACGCGTCACCATGCAGATGCCCGTGAGCTTGCCATAGGCCTCGGCCATAGGCGGCCCGTCCTCCCCGCAAACTCGGCCCATTATGGCGTCACGGGCGTCGTAAAGCGCGTCCAGCACGGCAAAATGGCCTTCTCCCCGCACGGACAGCTCGACGCCGTGATCTTGAGCTGATCGACCAAATCTGGCCGCCGT
>CAWJFP010000039.1:0-91385 GCA_963842155.1 uncultured Pseudomonadota bacterium | reverse complement strand
CATGAATGCGAGCTCGACCCTGAAGCTCGGCCTCGCGCGCGGCATGGCGCTGTTGGCGCCCGCGCGCGCCGGGCTGCCGGTCGCGGAATATCCCACCAACCTGGTGAAGAAGTCCGTGGTCGGCGCGGGCCATGCCGGCAAGGAGCAGATCCAGGCCATGGTGCGCCGTCTGCTGCCCGCGGCCGAGATCGCCGGCCCCGACGCCGCCGACGCGCTCGCCGTCGCCATCTGCCATGCCCATCACGACGCCACGCTCGCGCGATGGCGGCGGGCGGAGCGCGCGGGCATCGCCGTCTCGATCGGCAGGGCGCGGCCATGAACGCGAGACCGCGATGATGGCCGAACCCCAATGATCGCCAAGCTCACCGGCGTCATCGACGGGGTGGCCGAGAGCTCGGCCGTGCTCGACGTGGGCGGGGTGGGCTATCTCCTCTTCTGCTCCGGTCGCACGCTCGGCCGGCTCCAGCCCGGCGCCACGGCGAGCCTTTTCGTCGAGACGCGCGTCGGCCAGGACCATATCCATCTCTACGGCTTCGCCGACCCCGCCGAGCGGCAATGGTTCCGCCTGCTCGACACGGTGCAGGGCGTCGGCGCCAAGGTGGCGCTCGCGATTCTGACCGTGCTCGAGCCCGCCTCGCTCGCGCAAGCCATCGCCGCGCAGGACCGCGCGGCCGTCACCCGGGCGCCGGGCGTGGGGCCCAAGCTCGCGCAACGCATCCTGGCCGAGCTCAAGGACAAGGTCGGCGCCATCGCACTCGGCCCGGCGGGCCTCGCGGAGCCTTCGGCCGGGGTCGCGCCCGGCGTGAGCGGCGAGCTGGCCGACGCCGTCTCGGCGCTGGTCAATCTGGGCTATGGCCGCTCGGAGGCGTTCGGGGCGGTGAGCCATGCCGCCGGGCGGCTTGGGCCCGATGCGCGGCTCGGCGAGCTGGTGAGGGCTGGGCTCAAGGAGCTCAGCGCGTGAGCGCCGCCGAGCGCGCCGAGGAGCCGCGCGTGATCGCGCCCGCCGCCGCCGCGGGCGACGCGGCCGAGAGCTCGCTCAGGCCGCAGAGCCTCGAGGAGTTCGTCGGCCAGGCGCAGGTGCGCGCCAATCTCGGCGTCTTCATCGCCGCCGCGCGCGCGCGTCGCGAGGCGCTCGACCATGTGCTGCTGGCGGGCCCGCCCGGTCTCGGCAAGACCACGCTTGCCCAGATCATCGCGCGCGAGCTCGCGGTGGGCTTCCGCGCCACCTCGGGCCCGGTGATCGCGCGCGCGGGCGACCTCGCGGCGCTGCTCACCAACCTGCAGCCGCGCGACGTGCTCTTCATCGACGAGATCCATCGCCTGAGCCCGGCGGTCGAGGAGATCCTCTATCCCGCGATGGAGGATTTCCAGCTCGACCTCATCATCGGCGAGGGGCCGGCCGCGCGCTCGGTGCGGCTCGACCTGCCGCCCTTCACGCTTGTTGGAGCCACCACGCGCTCGGGCCGCATCACCACGCCCTTGCGCGAGCGCTTCGGCATTCCGCTGCGCCTCGTCTTCTACAGCGAGGCGGAGCTCGTCGAGATCGTGCGGCGCGGGGCGCGCGTGCTCGCGGTCGCGCTCTCCGCCGACGGGGCGAGCGAGATCGCGCGGCGCGCGCGCGGCACGCCGCGCATCGCCGGGCGGCTGCTGCGCCGGGTGCGCGATTTCGCCGCCGTGGCGGGGCTCGAGCGGATCGACCGCGCCGCCGCCGACGCGGCCCTCACCCGCCTCGAGGTCGACCAGCAGGGGCTCGACGCCATGGACAGGCGCTATCTGCGCTGCGTCGCCGAGAATTACGGCGGCGGGCCGGTGGGGGTCGAGACCATGTGCGCGGCGCTCGGCGAGCAGCGCGACGTGCTCGAGGAGGTGATCGAGCCCTATCTCATCCAGCAGGGCCTGCTGCAGCGCACCCCGCGCGGCCGCATGCTGGCCGATCAGGGCTACCGCTACCTGGGCTTGGCACCCCCGCCGCAGCGCGCGGCGCAGCTCGACATGCCGCTCCTCGACAAGGACGCCGACGAGCGCGGCGTGCCATGAGCGAGACGCGGCCCACCAGTGGCGTCATCCGCGGCGACGTGCATATCTACCCCATCCGCGTCTTCTACGAGGATACGGACGCCGCCGGCATCGTCTATTATGCTAACTACCTGCGTTACGTGGAACGCGCGCGCACCGAGCTCCTCCGCCTCATCAGCGTGGAGCATGGCGCGCTCTTGGAGCGGAGCGGCGTCTTCTTCGCGGTGCGGCGCTGCCTGATCGACTATCTCAAGCCCGCGCGCCTCGACGACGCGCTGGAGGTGCATAGCCGTCTGATCGTGGTTCGGCATGCGAGCCTCGAGGCCGAGCAGATCGTCAAGCGCGAGCGGGCCGAGCTCGCGCGGATCGGCCTCCTCATCGCCTGCGTCGACCGCGCCGGCAGGCCGGCCCGCCTGCCCGCGGAGATACGCAACCCGCTCGTAATTTTGTCGCAATCTGAGGGCAGAAGTTGAAACCATGCAAAACACAGCCGTAGACGCCTTGAGTCTCGCCGGATCGGTGCCGCCCGATTTGTCGATGTGGACGCTCTTCTTGCGCGCCGACACCATCGTCAAGCTGGTGCTGATCATGCTGCTCGCCGCCTCCTTCTGGAGCTGGTCGATCATCTTCGAGAAGCTCATCCGGCTGCGCCGGTTGAGCCGCCACACCTCCATGTTCGAGGACGCCTTCTGGTCGGGCGGCTCGCTCGAGGAGCTCTATGACCGCATCCAGAACAAGCCGCAGGATCCGATGGCGGCGATGTTCTCGGCGGCGATGCGGGAATGGCGCCGCTCGATGAGCAAGGGCGTCAACATGCGCGAGGTGCGCCTGAGCCTGCAGGAGCGCATCGAGCGCGTGATGCAGGTGACCCTGGCGCGCGAGATGGCGCGGCTCGAGCGCTATCTCTCCTTCCTCGCCTCGGTCGGCTCGACGGCACCTTTCGTCGGCCTCTTCGGCACGGTGTGGGGCATCATGGACAGCTTCCAAGCGATCGCGGCCACCCGCAACACCACGCTCGCCGCCGTGGCGCCCGGCATCGCGGAAGCGCTTTTCGCGACCGCGCTCGGCCTCGTCGCCGCCATCCCGGCGGTCATCGCCTACAACAAGATCTCGAGCGATCTCACCCGCTATACCGGCCGTCTCGACGCCTTCTCGAGCGAGTTCTCGGCCATCCTCTCGCGCCAGCTCGAGGAAAGGACCTGACATGGCGATGACGGAGCGAACCGCCCGGCGGCAGAGCGGCCGCGTCAAGCGCCTGCCCATGTCGGAGATCAACGTCACGCCGATGGTCGACGTGATGCTGGTTCTGCTCGTCATCTTCATGGTGACGGCGCCGCTTTTGACCGTGGGCGTGCCGGTCGACCTGCCCAAGGCGAACGCCAACCCGATCTCGGGCCAGGACGAGCCGCTCGTCGTCACGGTGAACGCGCAAGGCAACATCTACATCCAGGACAGCCCGGTGCAGCTCGACGAGCTGGGCGCGCGGCTCGAGGCGATCACGCACAGCAAGCCCGATACGCGCATCTTCGTGCGCGGCGACAAGGGCATCAATTACGGGCGCATCATGGACGTGATGTCGACCATCAATCAGGCGGGCTTCCGCAAGGTGGCGCTCGTCGTGGAGGCGCCCGCGCTGCCCACCGCGCCGGCAGCGCCGGTCGCGCCGGCCAAGAAGGGAACGCAGTGACGCCATGCGGAGGGGCGCCTTCTTCTCGGCCGTGCTGCATCTCGCGGTGATCCTGCTCGCCTATTTCGGGCTGCCGCATCTGATGCGCCCGCCCCTCGATATCGGCGAGGCCGTGCCGGTCGAGCTGGTGACGCTCGCCGAGAAGACGAATATTCCGCCCACCGCACCCCAGGCCGAGCCCAAGCCGCTGCCCAAGCAAGCGGTGACGCCGCCGGCGCCCCCGCCCTTGCCCGAGCCGCCCAAGCCCGCGCCGCCGCCTCCCGTCGAGAACTCGGCGCCGCCCACGCCGCCGCCCCCGGTGGTCACCACGCCGCCACCCGCGCCACCGCCCCCGATCGTCAATGCGGCACCGCCCACGCCGCCGCAGCTCCCGCCGCCGGCTCCGCCGACGCCGCCCGAGCCGCCCAAGCCCGCGCCGCCCGTCGTCGCCGCCGTGCCGCCCGCCGAGGAGTCGACGCCCAAATCGAAGCCCAAGCCCGAACCGCCCAAGCCCGAGGCGCGCGTGCCGCCGCCGCCGCCGCCGCCGCCGCCGCCCAAGCAGAAGACCGAGCCCAAGCCGCAGCCCGACCAACTCGCCTCGATCCTCAAGAGCCTGGACGAGAACAAGCCGAGGATCGAGCAGAAGCCTCAGCCGCAGCAGCCCGATCTCGAGCGCGTGCTCAAGACCGTGACGCAGGCGACGCCGCGCCAGGACCAGGCGCAGAACGTGGTGAGGGAGTTCGCCCGCCCGACCCAGACGACCGCCAGCCTGGACCAGCGCCTCAGCATCAGCGAGATCGACGCCGTGCGGCGCCAGATCGAGGGCTGCTGGAACATCCCGGCCGGCGCCAAGGACGCGAAGAACCTGGTCGTCGAGCTCAGGGTGCAGCTCAATGTCGACGGCTCGGTGCGCGCCGTCTCGATCACCGACCAGGGCCGGCTGCAGTCGGACGGCTTCTTCCGCGCCGCCGCCGAAAGCGCCGAGCGCGCCGTCTATGAATGCGCGCCCCTCCATCTGCCGCCCGACAAATATTCGCAATGGCAGGACATGATCCTCAACTTCGATCCGAGCCAAGTGCTATGACGCGACGACGAATCCAGTGGAAACAGCTCCGGATATCGCCATGACCCTCGCTTCGCCGCTTCCGCGCGCGCTTCCCGGCCGCGTGCTTTCCCCGCTCATGGGCGCGCTCGCCCTCCTGCTGGCCGCGATGGGGCCGGCGGCCGCGGATTTGCGCATCGACATCACGCGCGGCCATGTCGAGCCGCTCCCCATCGCCATCACCAGCTTCTTCGGGCAGAACGCCGAGGACGGGCAGGTCGGACGCGACATCACCCAGGTGGTCTCGGCCGACCTCGAGCATTCGGGCCTCTTCCGGCCGATCGATCCCAAGGCCTTCGTGCAGACGCCCAATTCGCTGCGCGTGGCACCGCGCTTCGGCGACTGGCGGTTGATCAACGCCCAGGCGCTGGTCAGCGGCAGCGTCGACCGCCAGCCCGACGGGCGGCTGCGCGTCGAGTTCCGCCTGTGGGACGTCTTCGCCGAGCAGCAGATGGTGGGGCTCGCCTACTTCACCGCGCCGAACAATTGGCGCCGCATCTCGCACATCATCGCCGACGCGATCTACAAGCGCATCACCGGCGAGGAGGGCTATTTCGACACGCGGATCGTCTATATCGGCGAGGCGGGGCCGCTCACCCGGCGGATCAAGCGGCTCGCCATCATGGACCAGGACGGCGCCAACAACCGCTTCCTGACCGACGGGCGCGCGCTGGTGCTGACGCCGCGCTTCTCGCCCTCGAGCCAGGAGATCACCTATCTCGCCTACGTCAACAACCGCCCGCGCGTCTTCCTCTACAACATCGACACGGGCCAGCAGGAGGTGGTGGGCGACTATCCCGGCATGACCTTCGCGCCGCGCTTCTCCCCCGACGGCAACACACTCATCCTGAGCATGGCGGTCAACGGCAATTCGAGCATCTACTCGCTCGACCTGCGCACCCGCCAGCTCCGCCAGGTCACCAACTCGCCCTCGATCGACACCTCGCCCTGCTATTCGCCCGACGGCAGCCAGATCACCTTCAACTCCGACCGCGGCGGCAGCCAGCAGATCTACGTGATGAACGCGGACGGCTCCAACATCCACCGCATCAGCTTCGGCCAGGGCCGCTACGGCACGCCGGTCTGGTCGCCGCGCGGCGATCTCATCGCCTTCACGCGGCTGCACGAGGGCAAGTTCTTCATCGGCGTGATGGCCTCCGACGGCTCGGGCGAGCGCGAGCTCACCAACGGCTATCTCGTCGAGGGGCCGAGCTGGGCGCCCAACGGCCGCGTGCTGGTCTACTTCCGGCAGACGCCGGTCGAGGCGGGCGGACGGGGCTATTCCAGCCGCCTTTACACCATAGATGTGACTGGTTATAACGAGCGCGAGACGATCACGCCGACGGACGCCTCGGACCCGGCATGGTCTCCCTTGAACCCGTAGGTCCATGGCGAAGCGGCTGGGCATGCGCGGACCGGTCCGCCGATCGCAATTCATCGGCCGAACGGTTTGCAAGCCGGCGCGTGCGATCATCTCGGGCACGCGCCCGATCCGGGAGCCACAAGCAAAGGGGCTAGAGACATGCGATTGTATCCGATCCTCGCCGCGTTCGCCTTGACCGCGATGCTCGCCGCCTGCGGCGGCAACGAGAAGCCCGCCCCCTCCACCGCCGGCACGGGAACCGGCGAAGCCACGACCCAGCAGCCGGGGCCGGGCGGCGTCAGCTCCGCGCAGATCGTGCCGGGCAGCCAGGAAGACCTCGTCGCCAATTTCGGCGATCGCATCTTCTTCGAGTTCGACAAGGCCGACCTCTCGGCCGACGCCCGCGCGCAGATCGAGAAATGGGCGTCGTTCCTCAAGAAATATCCGCAGGACACGGTGACGATCGAAGGCCATTGCGACGAGCGCGGCACGCGCGAATACAACCTGGCCCTCGGCGAGCGTCGCGCCGCGGCGGCGAAGAAATACCTCATCGCCCTCGGCATCGACGCCAAGCGCGTCGCCACCATCAGCTACGGCAAGGAGCGCCCCGCCGTGGTCGGCTCGAACGAGGCCGCCTGGGCGCAGAACCGCCGCGACGTGATGGTGGTGAACTAAAAGGCAATCGGCGCCGTCCTCCGCATTCCGATCGAGCCGGCTTCCTCGGAAGCCGGCTCGATCGACGCCTATCCCCCCGATAAACGACCCGCCCGCCGCGGCTGCGGCTTGAACGCGAAATCGCGGAGGAGCGCGCCTCGGCCGATCGGCTATGGCTGCGTAGGCGCCGGAACGAGCTTGTAGCGCCCGGGACTCAAGAGCGACCGGGTCGTGATCACGCCGCGGTCGAGATTGCCGTTCAGGGTCTGCGCCAGATCTTCGGTAAAAAGTGCGTCGCCGAAATACCACGAGTGAGACCGCACGCCGGTCATCGTGGGCGGCGCCGGCAATTGCGAGATCGTCTGGTAGTGCTCGCCGCAATCGACGTTGACGGCCGTCGGCGGCATCTCGGTCGGCAGCCCGACCCTGCCCACGCGCGGAGCGACGCCCACGCGCTTGACGTTCGAGAGCTGCAACACCTCGTCGTAGGGGTTGGAATAATTGGTGAGGCGAATGCAATGGCGATAGATCAATTCGCTGCTGGCATTCCCAAGCGCCATCGAGCCGCTCGATATGTCGCCCGCGATCAAGGCGAGCTGGCTGACCGTCCAGTTGGCGGCGGCGATCGCATTGCGATCGTCGGCGTCGTCGAAGGCCTCCCTGACGACGTAAGCGCCGGTCGAATGGGCGAGAAGATGCACGTTCACGTCGCAACCGCCCTCGCTCTGCCGCTGGGCAAGCAGGACGATGCAGTCCTTGACGAGCTGAAAGGCCGTCTCCTTGGCTCGTTGCCGGTCGGCCAAATAGGCCAGAGCGACGTCGTCGCACGGCCAATCGAAGCTGACAAGCGCGCCGTCGAAACCATGCGCGGGGAGATCCTGCTTCAATATCTGATGACGCGCCAGGATGTCCGGGATCGTATTGTTGTAGCCGTGGATGAAGACGAGCACGTCGCCGCGCTCGACGCCGGTAGCATCCGTTGACGCGACCCGAGATTGCCTGGACCCGATCCGCCCAGTCATTGGGCGCCAGGGCAACGGCTTTGGAATAGTCCGACTGGCCGTCGGGCAGTTCGAGGAACGTCGTGGGCCCGGGATCGTCCGTGAACTGGCCGGCGGCATTCTTCGTCCGGACGGTGATGACATAGTCGGCCATTCGCTTTCCCCCCGAAAACGCTTCGAACCTTGCTGGCCGCCACGCTCCCTCCTCTCGATGGCAGCGGCCGGGCGAACGCATCGCAGCAGCGGGATTCGCGCGTTTTTATAGGACTCTGCCTCGCGTTCCACTATTCTGCCCAGGCACCGCTTTCTGCACAATCCCTAATCGTGGTCCTGATTTCCCTGTTTTCCCGCCGCGTCGGGACGCGAGGTCCATCCGCTCGCGTCTTGGCGTCGAATTCAAGTCGCGCCACTGGCGAAAGACCGCATGGTAAATAAAACGTTAAGCGACGACTGTAATTCCTTAATGACCGTTAGTCTATTCGCGACATGATTTTGTCACGCCCATTGCCGTGTCGGAGGAACAATATGTCTAGCTATGCGAGAAATTCCTTCCCGGTGATTCTACTATCTATTGTTAAGTATTGATGGAGGTTCACCATGGCTATGAATAGGCTGCTTGCCATCAATGAGGATATCGCCACCGTCGGCGTCATCCGCGAAACGGCGGAAAGCGAGAATTTCGTCGTGCGGACGACGCGCAACGGCGCTCGCTTCATGGCGCTCTATGACGAGTTCATTCCCGATGCGATCGCCCTCGGCCTCTTCATGGCCGACATGGATGGCTTCGAGCTGCTGAAATATCTCGCCGAGCGCCAATGCCGGGCATGGATCATCATCGTCGACCGCGAGATCGGCAATTACGGCAAAATGGCCGAGGAGCTCGCCACCGCATACGGGCTCAACGTCGTCACCACTCTGTCCGCGCAGGAATTGGTCCGATCGCTCGGCGCGCATCTCGCAGCGCTCAGGGCCGCGTCGGCGGCGAAGCGGAGCGCGGCCCGCTTCCATTGAGCCTGCCGACGCAATCGCCCGAGGGTGGCGAGACCGCCGCCTTTTTCATTGCATCGGGGCAAATTCCCCGCCAATTTTCAGCCATGGCCCGAGGGGCCGAGCTCGAGGCCGACCCGCCACGCCACGCCGTCGGGACCAGGCAACGCGGCAGCCAGGCCCGTCCGCTCCATCCCCCACAACGCGAAGAATTCGAGGGCAAGCGCGCATGAAGAAAGAGATGTCGCTGACGAAGGCCGTGATCGCGGCGATCGCCCTCGCGCCGATCGTTCCCGCGAGTGCCGTGGCGGACGACGCCGTGCCCCGCGTCGCGTTCTTCGGCTTTCAATTGATCAATACCTCGCTCGAGCCGACGCAGCCGGCCGAAAACGAGCGCCTCCGCATGCTCGACGATTTGTTCCGCGAAAAGCTGGACGCCTCGGGCCGTTTCAAGATCCTCCCCATTCCGCCCGAGCTGCGCGCGAAGATCGCCGCCGGCCCCGAGATCACCGGCTGCAACGGTTGCGAGCGCGGTTATGCGCTGGCGGCGGGTGCGGATTGGGCCGCCTGGGGCACCGTGCAAAAGGTGAGCAACCTCATCCTCAACATCAATCTCTATATGGAGGACGCGCGCGGCGTGGGGAAGATGGAGTTCGTCAAGAGCGTGGACATTCGCGGCAACACCGACGAGTCATGGCGCCATGGCCTCGATTACATGCTGCGGCATTACCTCTTCAAGCAGCCCTGAGCGAGCCGACCCGACTTGTCCCTCGCCGGATGACTCGAGTCTGGCGGCGCAGGAGCGTTCCTAAGCCGGCTCCGCCTTCGCGAGCAGAGATTGTATCGAGCAACATAAACGCTGCGGTACTGTCCGAGACCTTTTAGAGTGTCCTAAGATGGGATCGGCCAGTGTTGTGGAAGTCGATGAGACTTTCGTCGGGGGGAAGGCCAAGAACGGACACAAGGACAAGCACGGGGATGGGAGCGGCGGGACGGGCGGCATGGGGAAAGCCGTTGTCGCAGGAGCCGTCCAGCGCAAGGGCAATGTCGTGGCGCGTGTCATCTCGAATGTCCGCGCCGAGACGCTGACCGGCTTCATCCGCGAAAGCGTTTCGAACAAGGTCAGCTTGCTCGTCACGGATCATTGGGTCGGCTACAAGCATCTTGCCGACGAATTCCCGCAGCATGCCGTCATCAACCACGCGGCCGGTCAGTACGTTATCGGCGCGATCCACACCAATACGATGAAGGCTTTTGGAGCATCTTCAAGCGCGGCGTTGTCGGAACCTTCCACAAAGTCAGCAAAAAATACCTCCCGCTCTACGCCGCGGAATTCCAATTCCGCTACAACAACCGCGAGAACGAGGATATCTTTGGAGAAGCGATTAGGGGATGCTGATTTCATGGCGTGACGCACAGCATGAGGGCGGCCCATATCAGCACAAAAATTATTGCGGCCACAAAAACCCACGGAGGCGGCGATGGCGCTTTTAGATATTTCGCTTGAGACGGCAAACCGTTTTTACGCATGGGGGTGGAAAGCCTCCATTATCGGAGCCGCAGTCACCTTTATTGGTGTCTTCCTTTTAATGTGGGGGACAAGCGTCCGTGACCACGATTCTGAAGCGACAATGACCGCCCTAAATGTAGAGGCTGGCGAAGCAAGAGAGCGGGCCGGAAAACTAGAAGAGCGGGCCGCCAACTTAGAAAGACAAAATATTGACCTTAGACAGAAATTTGCCAACAGGCGAATTACGAACGAGCAGCACAAAACGCTAGTCAAGCTGCTATCACAGAATCCCGCTACATTTGATATAGAAACGATGGGTGATTCTGAATCCGGCCTATATGCCGCAGACATTTTAAAAACTCTTACGGATGCAGGTTGGAATGTAGATAAAAAGACTTTCCCTCTTGGGGTTATTTGGACTGGTCTTATCGTGTTCCAGACAAGCGACCCAGCCGCCGTGAATTTGGCCGAGGCTCTTAAGGCGACTGGGATCCCATTCGCAATAGGTGACCAGCATCGTGACAAGGT
Organism: uncultured Pseudomonadota bacterium; assembly: GCA_963842155.1. Classification (GTDB taxonomy): domain Bacteria; phylum Pseudomonadota; class Alphaproteobacteria; order JACZXZ01; family JACZXZ01; genus CAWJFP01. Next base: position 80,558 of record CAWJFP010000039.1, on the reverse strand, counting down.
CACAATTATGGTTGGCGGTAAGCCACCTGTTTTTTGGGCGATTGTGCACTACTTGACATAAGGATTTTCATATGTTAGGCTCTCCCTACCATCGAGGGAGGCGAGCCGTGGCTACCAAGAAGCGCATCCACCAAATGACAATCGGCCAATGGGAAAAGGCTTTCCCGGACGAAGACGCTTGCTGTGCCTATCTGGTTGCCCATAGATGGCCCCAGGGCGTCCGTTGCCCGCGTTGCGGCGCTGAAAACCCCTACGAGCTTCCTAGCCGCCCTTGGCACTGGCAATGCACCGCTTGCGCCCCTGGCGGATCGGCTGGCTACCGCTTTTCCCATTTGGTCGGAACGGTATTCGAGAACACGAATTACCCGCTTCGCACATGGTTTCGCGTCATTCACATGATGCTGACCAGCAAGAAGGGCATCAGTGCCTTGCAGGTCCATCGCGTGATCGGCACTGGTTCCTACCGCACCGCTTGGCACATGTGCCATCGCATCCGCGCCGGGCTGGCGAACGAGGAATTTCGCAAACTCATAGGTGTTGTCGAGGTCGATGAAACTTTCATCGGCGGCAAGGCGAAAAACAGACATTGGGACAAGCGCGGCGGTGGCGGCGGAACGGGTGGCGTCGGCTCTGGAAAGGCCGTCATCGTCGGGGCCGTGCGCCGCAAGGGTAGTGTCGTGGCCCGCGTCATCGAAAACGTCCAAGCTTCCACACTGACGGCCTTTGTTCGTGAGTCCGTCTCGACGAAAGTCAGCTTGCTCTGCGCGGATCAATATCCCGGCTATAACCCACTTCGTGCTGACTACCCGCTCGCCACCATCGATCACGCGCGTGGCCAGTACGTCATTGGCGCTGTCCATACCAACACAATTGAAGGCTTTTGGTCGCTCGTTAAGCGGGGCATGATCGGCACGTTTCACAAGGTCAGCAAGAAGTACCTGCCGCTCTATGTCGCCGAGTTTCAATTCCGCTACAACAACAGGGAGAATGAGGATATCTTTGGAGAAGCGATCAAGGGGTGCTAAATTCATCGCCGCAACCAAAAATAGGCAACGAGCAATAGGCCGATTGTGAAGATAGCCACAATCCCAAAAATGAACAGCGCGCCGCTAATGAGGTAGCGATCATGCGCGACTTTCTCATATGCGTCCGCGTTTTTCTGGAGACTCACGACGGTGCCATAACCGCCGTCGCGACTGTTCTTCTCATGATCAATACGGGCGCTCTCGCCTGGATTGGCTACCGACAAATAGTCACAACGCGCGCCCAATTGAGGCCATATGTTTTTATCGATTCCGGCAGCATTGTAGATGGTGCTACGCCACCAAATGTCTCTGCGCCAGCGCAAACTGGCTGCCCAAACAGCGGTCTTCTTATAAAGAATTCCGGGGTTACGCCAGCATTCAAAACTCGACACTGGAGCGCCGTAAAGCTCACCCATGTTACGTTGGACGCTCGGCTTCCGGCTGGCGTATTGGACGCCCCAGCCGATATCACCAATATTTGTTCGCCCACAACGATTGCCCCTGGCGCCACAAGCACGCTCACCAGGAATCTGATGCGTACAATAACGCCTTATGAAATCGGTCTTTTGGCAAATCCTGCTTTTGCAATAATCTCCTATGGAAAGATTACGTATGAGGATTCGTTTGGTATCCAACACGAAACAAACTATTGCCTGGGCTACGCTGGGGCATACCCGCGTCCCACCGGCACGATTTTGGTCTACATGACGGATGGCAATAGCGCCACCTGACGCTTCGCTAGCGAGCGTCGATCCTCCCCACAGGCAACCAAATAAAACGATTAGAACGCCGGCCTGTCGCGCCCAGCGTAGACCCCGCGCCGCCTTATGTCTAATAGTGCATAATCGCCGTTTTTTGAACCTGAATGCGCCGGACTGCCGCAGCAACGATGCCGAGGCCAACGAAATGGCGCATGGCTGGTGCGCTGGCGGTTGGCGGCGGGATTTTAATTGTTGCAGCATTGGAATTATCGATTCAAACGTATGCAGAGATATGCCAGCAAAACCCCCAAACCGGCCAAGAAGATTGTACCATTTATAGCTTCCCTCTTTTCCTCGCCATTAAGGCTGGAAAAATTCTTAACGACTACGGGGTGGGTATTAACGCCCTCGCCACAATTGCCATCGCCGCTTTTACCCTCACCCTTTGGCGCTCTACTGAGAAGCTGTGGGCCGTCGAAAAAATTCACGCTGATGCGGCGATGCAAGCCGCTGATGCCGCGCACAAGGCCGCTCTCCTTTCCGGCCGTCAAGCCGACATTACGGATAAACAACATGGGCTTGCGCGCCTGCAATATCTCGCCACGCACCGTCCCTATTTTCGTATTCGCAGCGTCAGTATCGAATCCATAGGGGCCAGGCCAGCCATTGTTTGCCAAAGGGAGGGTAATCAAGGGGAGTTTGGTCGTTGTTAATAGCGGCGCGACCGAGGCTAAAATTATCGAAAGCCGTTATAAATTCTACTGGTCCATTTCCGGCCTGCCGATGACGCCGCCACTGGAAGACGAAGAAACCACTGTCTTGCTGCACTACGGCGACACGATCGATGGTTACGGGTCGTGCATCATCCCAGTAGAAAGCCGGAGCCCTCTTAGCGGCGACCCGAAAATCAATCCAACGGGTGGCGGCCAACGCATCTATGTGATGGGGTTTATTCGCTACTCCGATTGGGACCTGAAAGAGCGATTGATGGGGTTCTGTCGTGAATATGTCCCATCGAAACACGCCATTAGCTTGGGCGAGGGCCGGTTTGAAGCCGTAACCCACTCCGATTATGAATACCAAGACTAAACAAATCGAAACGCCGGTTCTGTCCTAGCCAGGGTAGGAGCCATCGGACAGTACCCCTCGCCGCCGCGCCATAATTTCGCCTAGAATAGCGGGCAGCTTCGCGGGCCGGCCGGGCCTCTCCCCGCCGGCATCGCGCGTGCCCCCATTCCAGCCGAGAGGTCGATGATGCCGCGCCTTTTCGCAGCATATCCGCCGAGAGCGACGAGCCTGCTGCGCGCGCTGCCGCTCGCGCTCCTGCTCTGGGCGCCCGCAAGCGAGGCCTTCGCCCAGGGCGACAACGCGGCGCTGCTGCAGCGCCTGCAGCGCCTCGAGGCCGATCTGCAAATCCTGCAGCGCCAGGTCAATCTCGGCCCGCGCGCGCCGGGCGGCGTGCCGCAGATCGCCCAGGCCGCCCCTGCCGCACCGGGCGCCACGGCGGCCCTCGAAGTGCGCGTCTCGCAACTCGAGGACCAGATGCAAAGCCTGACCGGCCAAGTCGAGGAGATGGACCACGATCTCGCGCAGATGAAGGACCGGCTCGACCGCCTGTCGAAGGATATCGATGCGCGGCTCGGCAAGCTCGAGCAGAGCCAGGCCGCCGGCGTCGCGTCCCAGCAGGCGCAAGCCGAGCAGCCGGGCCAAGCGCAACAGCCGGGGCAAGGCCAGCAGCCGGTGATGCTCGTGCCGCCGCCCCAGCAGCAGGCGGCACCCGTCCTCACCCCGCCGCCGGGCGCGACGCCGAGCCCGGCGCTCGCGCCGGCCAAGCCCGTCGGGCATGTCGTCGGCAACGGCCAGGTGCTGCCCCTCGGCACGCCGCAGCAGCAATATGATTATTCCCTCGCCTTCCTCAAGCAGCAGGATTACGACGCGGCCGAAGTGGCCCTCAAGGCCTTCGTCAACACCCACCCCGACGATCAGCTTGCCGGCGCGGCGCAATATTGGCTCGGCGAGACCTACTATATTCGCGGCAATTTCCAGGACGCGGCCTCCGCCTTCGCCACGGGCTACGAGAAATTCCCCAAGGGCGTCAAGGCGCCCGATTCGCTGCTCAAGCTCGGCATGTCGCTCGGCAAGCTCAACCGCAAGAAGGACGCCTGCGACGTCTACGCCTCGCTCGCCGCCAAATATCCCGCCGCGCCCGCGACCCTGCGGCAGAGCGCCGCGCGCGAGCGCAAGCTCGCCGGCTGCGGGTGAGACGCGGCGCGGCGCTGCGGGAACCGAGACAAGCCGAGGCCGCCGCCGCGGCCAAGCCGGTCGGCGGGCCTGAGTTCGCACGCGCGATGGCGGCGCTCGGGCCGTTCGAAAGCGCGCCGCGCCTCGCGCTCGCGGTTTCGGGCGGGAGCGACAGCATGGCGCTGGCGCTGCTCGCCTCCGCCTGGGCCGAGGCGAAAGGCGGCGAGGCCACGGCCCTCATCGTCGATCATGGCTTGCGGCGCGGGTCGGCCGCAGAGGCAGGCCGCGTCCGAGCCTGGCTGCGCGCCCGCGGCATCGGCTGTCGCATCCTGCGCTGGCGCGGCGCCAAGCCTGCCGCCAATCTGCAAGCCGCCGCGCGCGCCGCGCGCTACGCCCTTCTGACCGGCTGGTGCCGCAAGGCCGGCATTCTCCATCTCCTCCTCGCCCATCAGCAGGACGACCAGGCCGAGACATTGCTGCTCCGCCTCGGCCGCGGCAGCGGGCTGGACGGGCTCGCCGCCATGGCGCCGCTCGCTCCCGGCGCCGATCTTCGCCTGCTGCGGCCTTTGCTCGATTTCCCGCGCGCGCGGCTCGCCGCCACGCTCGCGGCGCAAAAGCAGCCTTGGATCGAGGATCCGGCCAACCGCGACCCAAGGCATGCGCGGGCAAGGCTCCGCGCGCTCATGCCGGCTTTGGCGCGCGAGGGGCTCACGGCCACTCGGCTCGCCGCGACGGCCGCGCGGCTGGCGCGCGCGCGCCGAGCGCTCGAGCGAGCGCTCGAAGCCCTCTTGGCCGCATCCGTCACGCTCGATCCCGCCGGCTACGCGATCCTGGAGCGGGGGCCCCTTGCCGCGGCGCCCGAGGAGCTCGGCTTGCGCGCTCTCGCCGCTCTCCTGCAATGCCTGGGCGGCGGCGGCTATCCGCCCCGGCTCGCGCGGCTGGAGCGGCTTTATCGCGCGCTTCGCCTGGACGGCCTGCCAAAGGCCCGCACGCTCGGCGGCTGTCGGATAATGCGCCTCCTGCCCGGCGACGCAAGGCGGCTTCTCGTCTGCCGCGAGCCGGGGGCGGTCGCGCGAGGGCAAAAGATCGTGCCCGGCGGGTCTCTCCATTGGGACGGGCGATTCGTTATTTCCCTGACCGGCCGGCCGCGCGCGGCGCGCGGCGCGCTGCATGTGGCGGCGCTTGGCGCCCAGGGCTGGCGCGGTTTGCGCGCCGCGGACCTCGAACATTGCCCGATTCCGACCCCCGCGCGGCCCTCGCTCCCGGCCCTCTTCGACCTTGACGGGCCTCTCGCCGTACCCCACTTGTGCTATGGACGGGGCGGGCTTGGACCTGATAGCGTCGAGCATTGCCGGGCGGAATTCCGCCCATCCCGGACGCTGGCCATCGGATCGACGGCCGCCTCGCGGTAGCGCTAACGGTTGCTTAATGGGCCAAGCGCAGTATTTCGACGAGGGGAAGGCCGCCTTTTCCGCAGCAAGGCGGCCGTCTTCGCGTTGCCCCGGCTGCCGGCCGGCCGGGAATTTGGAGGGCGCAGGGACTTGAACAATTTCGGGAAGAACATCGCCCTCTGGATCATCATCGGGCTCTTGCTCGTCGCGCTCTTCAATCTGTTCCAAGGCTCCTCGAACCATTCCGGACAGGCCCCCATGGCCTATTCGGACTTCCTCTCGCATGTCAACGCGAACGAGGTGCGCGAGGTCACCATCCAGGGCCACAACATCACCGGCCAGATGAGCGACGGCCGCAGCTTCAGCACCTATGGTCCGCCGGATCAGGGGCTGGTGGGGCGGCTGACCGAGCATAACGTGCGCTTCCGCGCGACGCCCGAGGACGACAACGTCCCCTCGCTCTTCGGCATCCTCGTCTCCTGGTTCCCCTTCCTCGTGCTGATCGGCGTCTGGGTCTTCTTCATGCGCCAGATGCAGTCGGGCGGCGGCCGCGCCATGGGCTTCGGCAAGTCGCGCGCGCGCCTCCTCACCGAGAAGTCGGGCCGCGTCACCTTCGAGGACGTGGCCGGCATCGACGAGGCCAAGCAGGAGCTCGAGGAGATCGTCGAGTTCCTCAAGGACCCGCAGAAATTCCAGCGCCTCGGCGGCAAGATCCCGAAGGGCTGCCTGCTCGTCGGCCCGCCCGGCACCGGCAAGACCCTCCTCGCCCGCGCCATCGCCGGCGAGGCGAACGTGCCCTTCTTCACCATCTCGGGCTCGGACTTCGTCGAGATGTTCGTGGGCGTCGGCGCCTCGCGCGTGCGCGACATGTTCGACCAGGCGAAGAAGCACGCGCCCTGCATCATCTTCATCGACGAGATCGACGCGGTGGGCCGCCATCGCGGCGCCGGCCTAGGCGGCGGCAACGACGAGCGCGAGCAGACGCTCAACCAGCTGCTGGTCGAGATGGACGGCTTCGAGACCAACGAAGGCGTCATCCTGATCGCCGCCACCAACCGGCCCGACGTGCTCGATCCCGCGCTCCTGCGGCCCGGCCGCTTCGATCGCCAGGTCGTGGTGCCCAATCCCGACATCCTGGGGCGCGAGAAGATCCTTAAGGTGCATCTGCGCAAGGTGCCGACCGCGCCCGACGTGGACGCCAAGACGATCGCGCGCGGCACACCTGGCTTCTCGGGCGCCGATCTCGCCAATCTCGTGAACGAGGCGGCGCTGCTCGCCGCGCGCAGGGGCAAGCGGCTCGTCACCATGTTCGAGCTCGAGGGCGCCAAGGACAAGGTGCTTATGGGCGCCGAGCGCCGCTCGCTGGTGATGAGCGACAAGGAGAAGGAGTGCACGGCCTATCACGAGGGCGGCCATGCGCTGGTCGGGCTCTATGCGCCGGGCAACGACCCGCTGCACAAGGTGACGATCATCCCGCGCGGCCGCGCGCTCGGCGTCACCATGAATCTGCCGGAGCGCGACCGCTTCTCCAACACCAAGAAGGAGCTCGAGGCGCGCCTCGCCATGATGTTCGGCGGCCGCGTCGCCGAGGAGCTCATCTACGGCAAGGACGACGTGACGACGGGCGCCTATAGCGATATCCGCCAGGCGACCGAGCTGGCGCGGCGCATGGTCACCGAGTTCGGCTTCAGCGACAAGCTCGGGCCCTTGCGCTATTCGGAGAACGAGCAGGAGGTCTTCCTCGGCCATTCCGTGACCCAGCGCAAGAACGTCTCCGAGGCGACCGCCAAGATCATCGACGAGGAGGTGCGCCGCATCGTCGAGGAGGGCGAGGCGACGGCGCGCGGCATCCTGACCGAGCATCTCGACGACCTGCATCTGCTCGCCAAGGCGCTGCTCGAGCATGAGACGCTCTCGGGCGAGGAGATCCGCGGCCTGCTGCGCGGCGAGCCCATCCTCCGTCCCGACAAGGACATGCCGAGCGAGCCGCCCAAGCCGCGCGCCTCGGTGCCGAGCAGCAAGCCGCAACGCGAACCCAAGACCGGCGGCATGGAGCCGGAGCCGGAGCCGCAGCCCGGTGCGTGAGCCGGCCGCCGGCCTCGCGATCGAATGGAGCCCCGGTCTCGACCGGGGCTTCTTTGCGTCGGGGGGCAGCGGGTCGCTCTATCTGCGCCCGGTGGGGCTGCTCGAAGGCGCCGCCGCGCGCGCGGGCATCCTCGGCAGGCGCGCGCTCCCGCTCGCCGGCGGACCGCTTGCCTTCGCACATTGCGAGGTCCTGCGGCGCGGCGAGGGCCGCATCGAGGCGACGCTCGCCGGCCTCCCCGAGCTCAATTCCTGGGCGCGGCAGGTGGGCGGCGCCTTCGAGCAGAGAGTCGCGGGCCTGCTCAACGCGCTCTCGGCGCCCCGCCCGCCCTTCGCCGGATTGGCACTCGACCGCCCGCGCCTCATGGGCATCGTGAACGTCACGCCCGACAGCTTCTCCGACGGCGGCGCCTTCATCGATCCCGCCGCGGCCATCGCCCATGGCAAGGCGCTCGCGGCGGCGGGCGCCGACATCATCGACATCGGCGGGGAATCGACGCGCCCCGGCGCCGAGCCCACCCCGCCCGAGGAGGAGCTGCGTCGCGTGCGGCCGGTGCTCGAGGGCTTGCGCCCCTTGGGCTTGCCGCTCTCGATCGATACGCGCCACGCCGCGGTCATGCGCGCCGCACTCGCCGCGGGCGCTGCCATCATCAACGACGTGTCGGCGCTGGCGGGCGATCGCGAGAGCCTGGCCGTCGCGGCCGCGAGCGGAGCGCCCGTCATCCTCATGCATATGCCGGGCGAGCCGCGCAGCATGAACAAGGCGCCGCGCTACGATTGCGTGGCGCTCGATGTTTACGACGCGCTCGCCGCGCGCGTGGCGGCTTGCGTCGCCGCCGGCATCCCGCGCGCGCGCATCGCGATCGATCCCGGCATCGGCTTCGGCAAATGGACGAGCCACAACCTCGCCATGCTGGAGCGCTTGGCTCTTCTTCACGGGCTGGGCTGCGCGCTGCTGCTCGGCGCCTCGCGCAAGCGCTTCCTCTCGCTCGCGAAAGCGGAGGGCGCGCTGCCGCCCAAGGGGCGGCTCGCCGGATCGCTCGCTGCGGCGTTGCATGGCGCCGGCCAAGGCGCGCAGATGCTGCGCGTCCATGACGTGGCGGAGACGGCGCAGGCGATCGAGCTCTGGACCGCCTTGCGCGCGCCGGAGGCGGAAGCGCGCGCCGTCGCCGCGGGCGACGCGGTCATGTAACGGCCACGCCGGTTGTGCTATAGGGTCGCGGGACACAAGAGATCGGTTGGAAATGATCAAGCTTTTCGGCACGGACGGGATTCGCGGCACGGCCAACAGCGAGCCGATGACCGCCGAGACCGCGCTCAAGGTAGCGAAGGCGGCGGGCCTGCGCTTCACGCGCGGCGCGCACCGCCATCTCGTCGTCATCGGCAAGGACACGCGCCTCTCGGGCTACATGATCGAGCCGGCCCTCACGGCGGGCTTCATCTCCGTCGGCATGGACGTGGTGCTGGTGGGCCCCTTGCCGACGCCGGCGGTCGCCATGCTCACGCGCTCCCTCAGAGCCGATCTCGGCGTAGTGATCTCGGCCTCGCACAATCCTTATCAAGACAACGGCATCAAGCTCTTCGGTCCCGACGGCTACAAGCTCTCGGACGCGGTCGAAGGCGATATCGAGCGCCACGTCGCCGACGGCACCGCTTCCGCGTTGGCCGCCCCCGAGCAGCTTGGGCGGGCGCGGCGGCTCGATGACGCGCTGGGGCGCTATATCGAGTTCGTGAAGAGCAGCTTTCCGCGCGGGCGGCGGCTCGACGGCCTGCGCATCGTGGTCGATTGCGCGAACGGCGCCGCCTATCGCGCCGCGCCGACGGTCTTGTGGGAGCTCGGCGCCGAGGTCGTGTCGATCGGGGTCGAGCCCGACGGCTTCAACATCAACAAGGGCTGCGGCGCCACCGACACGGCCCTCTTGCAACGCGAGGTGCTGGCCCAGGGCGCCGATCTCGGCATCGCGCTCGACGGCGATGCCGACCGCGTGGTGATGATCGACGAACGCGGCGAGGTGCTCGACGGCGACCAGCTCATGGCGCTCGTCGCGCGCACCTGGCAGGCGAGCGGCCGGCTCGCCGGCAAAGGCGTCGTCGCAACCGTGATGTCGAACCTGGGTCTCGAGCGCTTCCTGGGCGAGCTCGACCTCGCGCTGGTGCGTGTGCAGGTGGGCGACCGCTACGTATTCGAGGCGATGCGCGAAGGCGGCTTCAATGTCGGCGGCGAGCAGTCGGGCCATATCATCCTCGCCGACTACGCCACCACGGGCGACGGGCTGATCGTGGCGCTCCAGGTGCTGGGGGCGCTGGTCGAGGAGCAGCGGCCGGCAAGCCAGGCTGTGCGGCTCTTCGAGCCGCTGCCGCAGCGGCTCATGAACGTGCGCGTCGGCGGCGGGACGGTGCTCGATTCGGCCAGCGTCAAAGCGGCGATCCGCGACGCCCGGGCCGAGCTCGGCGCGCGCGGCCGGCTGCTCATCCGCAAATCGGGCACCGAGCCGCTGATCCGCGTGATGGCCGAGGGCGAGGACGACAAGCTGATCGACCGCGTGGTGGGCGCCGTGGCGCACGCCATCGAGCGCGCCGCGCGCTGAGCGCCGCTCGCCCATGCAAGGCAGGGTCCTGATCGTCGCCGGCTCGGACTCGGGTGGCGGGGCGGGGATTCAGGCCGACATCAAGACAGTGACGGCGCTCGGCGGCTATGCCGCGACCGCCATCACCGCGCTCACCGCGCAAGACACGCTCGCCGTCCATGCCGTCGTCGGCATCGATCCCGCCTTCATCGCGCGACAGATGGAGGTGGTGCTCGACGATATCGGCGCCGACTGCATCAAGATCGGCATGCTGCATACCGGCAACGTCATCGAGGCGGTCGCCGAGATGATCGCGCGCAAGGCGCGCGGCATCCCGCTTGTGCTCGACCCCGTGATGGTGGCCAAGGGCGGACAGCAGCTTCTGGAGGAGCGCGCCATCCTGGCGCTCAAGCGCCGGCTCATCGCGCTCGCCAGCGTGATCACGCCGAACCTGCCCGAGGCCGAGGCGCTGCGGGGCCGCGCCATCGGCACGCGCGAGGCGATGGTCGAGGCGGCGCCCATGCTGCTGGCGCTGGGTTGCCGGGCCGTGCTCCTCAAGGGAGGCCATCTGCCGGGCCCCATCGTCTACGACATCCTCGCCACCCCCGAGGGCACCGAGATTTTCGAAAGCCCGCGCATCGAGAGCCGCAACACGCACGGCACCGGCTGCACGCTCGCCTCGGCCGTCGCGACCGGGCTCGCGCAGGGGCTGGCGCTACGCGCGGCCGTGTTGCGCGCCCGCGCCTTCGTCGCCGAGGCGATCCGCACCGCGCCCGGCTTGGGCCACGGCCATGGCCCGCTCAACCATGGCCATACGGTAAGGCCGTTCGCGGCCGGATGAGTCGGGGGCCGGGTACGGTTCAAGTTTTGCGGCAAAATCGATCTCGTATTAGCGTAACGGTCGCCACTCCCCGATAACCTGCCATCGTTCGGCAGGCCGCCCCAATCTAGTCCAGCGTCCCCGGTTTCGTTCCTGGCCCGAAAGCAGCCACGCGTTATCTATTGCTAGACGTCGCGGAGATGCCAAATGCGGACGTTCACGATGGATGCGGCGAGCCTCGTCTTTCGAGCCAAAGCAGTCATCGCCTATGCTATGCTGTAAGGCCGCAGCCTGTCGTCACGGTGCGCGCTTGGAAGGAGGTCAGAATGTCGAACTCGGCCGCAACGAGGCGAGTGGCGGCGCAAGATCTCGCGCATGCCGGCGGTGTTGCCTTCATCGACGGCGAGTACGTCCCGATCGGCGAGGCGAAGATCTCGGTTCTCGATTGGGGCTTCATCAAGTCCGACGTGACCTATGACGTCGTCCATGTGTGGAAAGGCCGCTTTTTCCGCCTTCAGCATCACCTCGACCGGTTCGAAAGGAGCGTCGCCGGGCTGCGCCTCAAACTGCCGCACGGTCGGGATGAGATCGAAGCGATCCTCCACGAGCTGGTGCGGCTCAGCGGCCTCCGCGACGCCTATGTCGAGGTGATCTGCACGCGCGGCGTGGCACCGGCCGGGTCGCGCGATCCGCGGCGGTTCGAGAACCGCTTCATCGCATTCGCCATCCCGTTCGTCTGGATCGCCGACGAGGAGATGCGCCGGCGCGGCATCGACCTTCACGTCTCTTCCGTCCTGCGTATCCCGCCGGAATCGGTCAACCCCGCCTATAAGAACTTCCATTGGGGCGACATGATCCGGGCGATCTTCGAGGCCTATGACCATGGCTGCGACCTTCCGGTCCTGGTCGACGCCGAGGGAAACATCGCCGAGGGCCCGGGCTTCAATCTCTTCGCCGCGAGCGACGGACTCGTGACGACGCCGGGCGGAACCTGTCTTGAGGGCATCACGCGGCAAACCGCACTTGACCTCCTCTCCGAGCTCAACGTCAAAGCCGTGATCGGCACCGTGTCGTCGGAAGCGCTGAGATCGGCCGACGAGATATTCCTGACCAGCACGGCAGGCGGCATCCTGCCGGTGACGCGGGTGGACGGAAAACCGGTCAGCGACGGCGAGATCGGGCCGTTGAGCAGTCGGTTGCGTACGCTCTATTGGCAACGCCACGACGAAGGCTGCGACGCGACGCCCATCGACTACGATTAGAGCCGCTGGCTCCGCGCCATCACGCCCGCTTGGCACGGCGTTGGCGCCGCGGCCAGGGCTTCATTGCGAAGAGAGCGAGGCGCCCCAGCGCCGGTAGCAGGCGCGGCCTGAGCAGCCGCCTATCGAACGTGCTCATCCGTCGTTCATTTTCGAGGACGCAGTGCTCGAGGAGATCTCGGATGCCGAAGCCATTGCGGAATAGGTCGACCTGGGTGGCCGAGAAATTGCTGCCGCCGGCGTGGGCGCCTTTGCGGATGGCCCGGATATGGCGGCCTACGGCGCGGCCATGGAACCAGGCGGAGGTCGGGCCGCGCAAGAGGGCGGCGGCGCCGCCGCGGCGCGCCTCGCGATAGGCCATCCAGTTCACGAAGAAGACGATATGGCGCGTTTCCTCCTGCAGCAGCATGTCGAGGATGGCGAACATCGATTCGGGGAGGAAGCCCGAGCGCCGTGCCGCCTCGTAGACGCCGAAGCCGAAAAACGAGTCGACGCATTCGCCATAGCCGAAATCGATGAACGCCGTTTCGACGTCGGCGGGCAGCGGCTCCATCGGCTGCGCCGCCGCGTCTAGCCCGTAGCGTTCGATCATGATGGCGATGAGAGTCGCGTGGCGTGCCTCTTCGAAGCCTTGCAGATCCACCGCCTCTCGGAGCAGCGGGTCCGTGAGCGTTTCGGCGAAGGCGCGCACCATTGCGCCAGCCTGGCGCTCGGCATAGAAGACTTCTTGCCAGAAGGGCACAGCGCGCAGCCGCGCGAGCGAGGCCGGGTCGAGCTCGGGCCATGGCAGCCGTCTTGGATCATAGGGGTTGTGGCCCGCGATGAAATCGCGGCAGAACAGTTCCTTGTGGGCTTCCGCGCCGAACCTCATCGCGCCTGCCTTGTGGGTCGTTGGAGCCGCCATTTTCCCCGCATGTACCTACGCGCGAAGCCCAAATTTCCTGTCCCCATCAATAGCGCCCGTCGGGGCTCGTCCTCCCGCCAGCGGCAGAGGGGCCCCGCGCCGCAACCATGACGAACGGATGTTCCGACGCGTCCGACCTGTGCGTCACTCTGTCCTCACGCGAGCAATATCCACAATCCCATCGCGGCGAAGACGGCCGCGCTCGCATAGCGCAGCGCCTTGAGCGGGATGCGTCCCGCCGCGACGCGGCCGAGCCAGAGGGCGGGCAGGTTCGCCGCCACCATGCCGAGGGTGCTGCCCAGCAGCACAGGCCAGAAGAGCTGGTAGCGCGCGGCAAGCGCGGCGGTCGCGAATTGCGTGCGGTCGGCCATCTCGCCGATCATGAAGGCGACGAAGGTCGCGCTGAAGGCGCCGCGCGCGCTTTTGCTCGGCTCCCCCTCGCTCTCGAGCTTGCTCGGGCGCAGCGTCCAGATCGCGACGGCGATCATGGAGAGGCCGACGATCCAGCGCATGCGCTCGGGCGTCAGCAGCTCGCCGAGCCACTGGCCGATGACGACCGCGAGCCCCTGGCTCACCAGGCTGGCGAGCACGATGCCGCCGACGATGGGCCAGGTCTTGTGAAAGCGCGCCCCCAACATGACGGCGAGAAACTGCGTCTTGTCGCCCATCTCGGCGAGGCCGAGCAGGCCGAACGCCACGCAAAAGGCCTCGATCCATAACATGGGCACCTGCCGAAACGAGCCGCGAAGCGGACGAGCCTAGCGCATGACGTAAGCGAGTTGAAACATTCCGCCCGTCGCCCCGCGCAAGCGGAGCTCCAGTGGCTGCTGGATTCCCGCTTTCGCGGGAATGACGGTGCGCCGCGCGATTAATGCTAAGCCAACTTCTCTCTAGCGGGATGCGCTCACACCACGGCGAGGCCGGGGCCCATGGGTGCCGCGAGCAAGGAGGCGAGAATCCCGAGCGCGGTCTCCAGGCGCTCGATGCTCTCGACGGCGCTCAAGCAGACGCGCACCGCATGCGGCGCCTGCTCGCGCCCCGTGGTGAAGGGCTCGGGTGCCGTCACCAGCACGCCGCGCCCGCGCGCCTCGGCCAGGAAATCGCCCGCCCGCCAGGGCTCCGGCAGATGGAGCCAGAGATGGAAGCTCGTCGGTCGGGTGACGAAGCGCTGGCCGGCGAAATAGCGCGCGGCAAGCGCCTGGCGCTCGCGCGCATCGCTTTGGCGCCGCGCCGCCAAGCGCTCGCCCGCCCCCGATTCGATCCAGAGCCGCGCGATCTCGGCGAGCAGCGGCGAGGTCATCCAGACCGAGCCGCGCAGCATGGCGCCGATGCGCGGCACCAGCTCGGCTGGCGCCTGCACATAGCCGACGCGCAAGCCCGGCGCCATGCTCTTCGACAGGCTCGCGATATGGATCACCCGCTCGGGCGCCAAATCGGCGAGCAAGGTCGGAAGCTCCTCGGCGAGGAAGCCGTAGATATTGTCCTCGATCACCAGCAGCCCGTGGCGTCGCGCGATCTCGGCGATCTCGCGCCGGCGCGCCTCGGGCATGATCGCGCTCGTCGGGTTATGGATGGTCGGCACGGTGACGAGCGCGCGCGGGCGCCAGCGCCGGCAGGCCGCCTCGAGCGCATCCGGTAGGAGCCCGTCATCGTCGATCGGCACGCCTCGAAGATCGAAACCGAGCTGCCCGGCGATGAGCTTGAAGCCGGGATAGGTGAGGGCCTCGGTGAGCACCACCTCGCCCGGCCGCACGGTGGCGGCCAAGGCGGCGTGCAGCCCATGCTGCGCCCCGCTGACTACCAAGAGCCGCTCGGCCTGCGCGGCGAGCCCGGTCGAGCGAGCGAGCCATGCGGCACCGGCGGCGCGATGGGCGGGCAGCCCGGCCTCGGCCTGATAAGCCAGAAGCGGCGCCAAATCTTGACGCCGCGCCAGCTCGCCGAGGGCCGCCGCAAGCTCCGCATCGGCGGCACCGTCCGGCGGCCGGCTGACCGAGAGATCGATGATGCCCGGCTCCTCGGGATAGAGGCGCAACAGCCCCGGCCCGAGACGCGGTCGCACGAAAGTGCCGCGCCCCACCTCGCCATGGAGGAGGCCGCGCCGGTCGGCCTCGGCATAAGCGCGCGAGACGGTGCCCACGGTGACGCCGAGTCTAAAAGCAAGATCGCGATGAGTTGGAAGCCGCGCGCCGGGCTGCAGCCTGCCCGCCTCGATATCCCGTTGAAGCGCCCCGGCGATCGCAAGGTAACGCGGCCGGACCGCCTTGTCCAAAGCGGGTTCCCATATTGTCATCATACAATATAAGAATTGACTGCGTGTTTTTGTCAAGTATTTTCCAGAATGTACCCCTCGTTTCCGGGGACAATTCTGGCATTGGAGCGAGTCATGGGAGGGCACCAGGCGGGCGGACGGAAGTGGGAATTGCGGGGCCAAGCCGCGCTCGCGGGCCTGCGTTTGACCGCGTTCGTCGAGCTTGCGCAAATCTGGGCGGAGCGTGCCGGCCAACGCCGCGCCCTCGCGGCGCTCGACGATCCGGCGCTCAAGGATATCGGCGTGAGCCGCGCCGACGCCGCAGCCGAGGCCGCGAAGCCTTTTTGGCGGCCATGAGCGGAGCGAACGCAAGCCATATGAGCGGAGCGAACGCAAGCCATATGAGCGGAGCGAAGGCAAGCCATATGAGCGAAGCGAACGCAACTCATGTGAGCCGAGCGAATGCAAGCATGATCGCGCTGTCGCGCGGCGACGAAGGCGCGAGCTCGAAGGCCGCGATCGTGGGCGCCGCGATCTTTGCCGTGGCCGTTTGGGGCGGGACTACGGTCTTCACCAAGCTGGCGGTCGATGTCTTCGATCCGATGCTGGTAGCCGCTTTGCGCAGCCTCGTGGCGGCGGCAGCCTCGGCGCCGTTTCTGCTGACGCAGGGCTTATCGCGCCCGAGCGGGCGGCAAGCTTGGCTGCTCCTTCTGGTCAGCGCCGTGGGCGGCTTCGTCGTCCTGCCGATCGCCTATTGCTACGGGCAGAGGCTCACCTCGGCGAGCCATGGCGCCCTTATCCTCGCTTGCCTGCCGATCCTCACCGGTCTGCTCGCGGCGGCGGCTGATCGGCGCTGGCCGGCCGGGCGCTGGTGGCTCGGCTGCGCCGTCGCCTTCGCGGGCGAGGCGATCCTGATCGGCTCGCGCCTCGGGCTCGGCGACAAGAGCAGCGTGTTGGGCGATCTCCTGATCCTGCTCGGCGCGATCGGCTCGGCCGCCGGCTATGTCACGGGGAGCCGCTTGGCACTTCTGATCGGCACGCGCGCCACGACCTTGTGGGGCAATGCGCTGGGCGGCATCCTCATGCTGCCCTTGCTCGGCATTTTCGGCATCGGCGCCGACTGGCGCGCCGCTGGGCCCGTCGTCTGGCTGACCGTGCTCTATCTCGGCATCGTCTCCTCGCTGCTGGGCTATCTCGCCTGGTATTGGGCCTTGGCGCAAGGCGGGGTCGCGCGGGTCAGCCCGTTCCAATTCCTGCAGCCGCTCTCCGCCCTCCTCCTCGCGATGCTATGCTTGGGCGAGCGGCCGACTTTGCCCATCATCCTCGCCGCCGCGATCATCCTCGCGGGGCTCTATCTGGCGCGGCGGCGATAGGCGGCGCTCAATGGGAGGAGGCATGACCGAGGAGCTGTTCCGCGCCGATCACTATGCCCGGGCTTGCGAGGCCGTGGTGGTGGCGGCCGACGAGGCGGGCATAAGGCTCGATCGCACCGTGTTCTATCCCGCGGGCGGCGGCCAGCCCGGCGACATCGGCGGCCTGACGCTCGCCGACGGGCGGCGCATCGCCGTGATCGACACGCGCAAGGGCGCGGCGCCGGGCGAGATCCTGCATCTGACGGAGCCCGGCGCGCCTCTGCCGCGCGCAGGCGAGCGTGTGACGGCCGAGATCGACTGGGCGCGGCGCCATCGTCTCATGCGGATGCATAGCTGTCTTCATCTGCTGAGCGCCGTCGTCGCGGCCGGCGTCACCGGCGGGCAGGTCAGCGACGGCAAGGGCAGGCTCGATTTCGATACGCCCGAGCCGCTCGACAAGGAGCGCATCGCCGCCGAGATCAATCGCCTCGTGGCCGAGAACCATGCGGTGCGCGTGCGCTGGATCAGCGACGCGGAGCTTGCCGCCCAGCCCGAGCTGGTGCGCACCATGTCGGTCAAGCCGCCGGTGGGGCAGGGAAGAGTGCGACTGCTCGAGATCGACGGCGTCGACCTGCAGCCCTGCGGCGGCACCCATGTCGCGACGACGAGCGAGATCGGCCCGGTTCTCGTCACCAAGATCGAGAGCAAGGGCAAGCGCAACCGCCGGGTCAATCTGGCGTTCGTGGAGTAGCCTCGGGATGACGATCGGGCTGGCGACGTTCGAGAACTGCTTCGGCATCCGCGCGCTCTTGCGAAAGACCGGCTGATGCGTATTCCACTCTACCAGGTCGATGCCTTCGCTGCGCGCGTCTTCGGCGGCAATCCGGCGGCGGTCTGCCCTCTCGTAAGCTGGATCGACGACGCGGTCATGCAGTCGATCGCGACCGAGAACAACCTCTCGGAGACCGCCTTCTTCGTCCCGCGCGGCGCGGATTTCGAGCTGCGCTGGTTCACGCCCGTGGCCGAGATCGACCTGGCCGGCCATCCCACCTTGGCCACCGCCTATGTCATCCTCGAGCTGCTCGAGCCGCAGCGGCCCTCCGTGCGTTTCCACACGCGGAAATCGGGCATGCTCACGGTCGAGCGCGAGGGCGAGCGGCTGGCCATGGATTTCCCCGCGACCCCGCCCAAGCCTGCTTCCGGCATCGACGCCGTCGCGGCGGCGCTCGGCGCGCGGCCGCACGCGCTCCTCGCCGCGCGCGATCTTTTCGCCGTCTTCGCGCGCGAGGAAGAGGTGCGCGCGCTCGAGCCCGACTTCGGCAAGGTCGCGGCGCTGGACGGTCTCGGGCTCATCGCGACCGCGCGGGGCAAGGCGGGCGGCGACGCCGATTTCGTCTCGCGCTTCTTCGCGCCGAAGCATGACATCAACGAGGATCCGGTGACCGGCTCGGCCCATTGCGAGCTCATCCCCTATTGGGCCGAGCGGCTTGGCGAGAAGCGGCTCTTCGCGCGCCAGCTGTCGCGGCGCGGCGGCGAGATTTGGTGCGAGGATCGCGGGTCCCGCGTCCGCATCGCCGGCCGCTGCGCGCCCTTCATGACCGGCAGCATCGAGCTATGACAAAAGCGCCCCAAGCCACGGGAGCGAGCGGCGAAGCCATCCGCATCCGCGATGCCGCCGGCGCCGAGGACATCGCCGCGGCAAGGGCGCTGTTCCTCGCCTATGCCGCGACGCTCGATTTCAGCCTTTGCTTCCAAGGCTTCGATGAGGAGCTTGCCGGCTTGCCCGGCGCTTACGCACTGCCGCGCGGCAGGCTTCTGCTGGCGAAGGAGGGGGCCGCCGTGGCGGGCGTGGTGGCGTTGCGGCCGCTCGCGTTGGCAACCGGCGAGACGAGCGAGATTTGCGAGATGAAGCGGCTTTACGTGGACCCCGCCTTTCGCGGCCTGAAAATCGGCGAGGCGCTGGTCGATTGCGTGATTGCCGAGGCGCGCCTCGCCGGCTACCGGTTCATGCGGCTCCACACCATTCCCGCCAGGATGGCGGCGGCGATAGCGCTCTATCGCGCGCGCGGCTTCCGCCCCATCGCGGCCTATTACGAGACGCCGGTCGCCGGAACCGCCTTCTTCGAGCTTACCTTGCGATAGAGCATGATCCGATCGAGTTCAATCGACCACAATCTATCGTCATTCCCGCGTAAGCGGGAATCGAGGGCCCTGGACCCCCGCTTTCGCGGGGGTGACGATCAGGCTGGTTCGACGCGATCAGAGTCTCCCTAGGCGTAAGTGGCGGCGTCTCGATTTCCCCGCCATGAAGCCGCCGATCTCGGCATAGCCGGCCGCCTCGTCGAGGAAGGTGAAGCTGCCCTTCTCCTTGATCTCGCGCGCCGCGCGCAGGAAGGCGCCGAGCGCT
This sequence comes from uncultured Pseudomonadota bacterium, assembly GCA_963842155.1. Classification (GTDB taxonomy): domain Bacteria; phylum Pseudomonadota; class Alphaproteobacteria; order JACZXZ01; family JACZXZ01; genus CAWJFP01. The sequence goes on along the minus strand of CAWJFP010000039.1, from coordinate 61,561 downwards.
GCGCGGGACAATCCGCCGCCGAGGCTGATCCGGCGCACGCCCGCCGCGGAGAGGCTGGCGACCGTGATCGGCCCGGCGCGGCCGGCAAGCACGTTGACCGGGCGCGGCGCCACGGCTTTGCAGACCACCTCGATCGCCTCGAGGCTCGGCAGGCCCGGCGCGAACAGCACGTCGGCGCCGGCGGCGGCGAAGGCCTGAAGCCGCCGGATCGTGTCCTCGAGGTCCGCGCGGCCATGGAGGAAATTCTCCGCCCGCGCCGTAAGCGTGAAGGGGAAGGGCAAGGATCGCGCGGCCTCGGCCGCCGCCGCCACGCGCTCGACGGCATGCGCATGGTCGTAAATGGGCTGGCGCTTGTCGCCGCTCGCATCCTCGACCGAGCCGCCCACGAGGCCCGTGCCGGCGGCGAGCCGGATGGTCTCGGCGACCGTCTTGGGCGCGGCCCCGAAGCAATTCTCGAGGTCGGCGGAGACGGGCAGCTCGCTCGCCGCCACGATCGAGCGGCAATGGGCGAGCACCTCGTCGCGCGTCACCGCCCCGTCGCGCCGGCCGAGCGTGAAGGCGAAGCCCGCGCTCGTCGTCGCCAACGCCTCGTAGCCCAACGCTGCGAGGATGCGCGCGGAGCCGGCATCCCAAGGATTGGGAATGACGAAGGCTTCGCCCCGCTCATGCAGCGCACGGAATTTTCGCGCCTTCTCGCTCTGGCTCTCGCTCATGCGACTGCCTCCCTTCGCTGCTGGCCACCCGTTCCGCCTCCAGGGTCTCGCCGCCATGGGCGGGCGCGACCTCTCATGCTATACCGGCTGGCGCATCTTGGGGGAGGAGTGCGGTGGCGAAATTCAGCATTGCCGTGATTCCGGGCGACGGCATCGGCAACGAGGTGGTGCCCGAGGGGATCAGGCTCCTGGAGGCGGTGGGACGCCGCTACGGCATCGAATTCGCCTGGAGCTATTTCCCCTGGAGCTGCGAGCTCTACAAGAGGAGCGGGCGCATGATGCCCGCGGACGGGCTCGAGCAGCTCCAGGGCCATGACGCGATCTATCTCGGCGCCGTCGGCTATCCCGGCGTGCCCGACCATATCTCGCTGTGGGGCCTGCTGATCCCGATCCGCCGCGGCTTCCGGCAATATGTCAATCTTCGTCCGGTGCGGCTGCTCGCGGGCGTGCGCTCGCCCTTGCGCGACCGCAAGCCGGGCGAGATCGACTTCATGATCGTGCGCGAGAACAACGAGGGGGAATATTCCGACATCGGCGGCCGGCTCTATGACGGCACGGAGGACGAGATCTGCGTCCAGCAGTCGAGCTTCACCCGCAAGGGCACGGACCGCATCATGCGCTACGCCTTCGAGCTCGCGCAGAGCCGGCCGGCGAAGCATCTCACCTCGGCCACCAAATCCAACGGCATCAAGCACACCATGCCCTTCTGGGACGAGCGCTTCCGCGCGATCGCGGCGCAATATCCAGACGTGCGCACCGACCAATATCACATCGACATCCTGACGGCGCATTTCGTGCTCCATCCCGACTGGTTCGACGTGGTGGTGGGGAGCAATCTCTTCGGCGACATCCTCTCCGATCTCGGGCCGGCGGTGACCGGCACCATCGCCATAGCACCCGGCGCCAACATCAATCCCGAACGCGAGCATCCCTCCTGCTTCGAGCCGGTGCATGGCTCGGCACCCGACATCGCGGGGCAGGGCATCGCCAATCCCATCGGCCAGATCTGGTCGGGTGCCATGATGCTCGATCATCTGGGCCAGCAAAGCGCCGCGCGCGCCATCGAGCGCGCCATCGAGAAGGTGCTGGCGGAAAGCGATCTCCGCACCCGCGACATGGGAGGGAAGGCCACGACGAGCGAGATGGGCGAGGCGATCGCCTCCGCCTTATAGCGTCCCGCTACGCGGCCTCGATGAGCTGCCGCCCGCGCGCCACCTCGGAGAGGAGCCAGGCGCGGAAATCGGCGATCTTGCTCTGGTCGCGGCGGTCGTCCGGGGTCACCAGGTAATAGGCGCTGTCGGAGGCGAGGCGCACGTCGAAGGGGGCCACCAGCCGGCCCGAGCGCAGATCGTCGGCCACCAACGCCGTGCGCCCCATGGCGACGCCGAGCCCCTCGGCGGCGGCGGCGAGCGCCAGGTCCGAGGTCTCGAATTGCGGGCCGCGCTCGGGATCGATCTCGCCCAGCGCTGCGCCCGCCAGCCCCGCCGCCGTCAGCCATTGGCGCCAGCCCTCGCGCCAGGACATGGTATGCAGCAAGCTGTGGTGGGCGAGATCGCGCGGCTCCTTGAGCGGCCAGGGCCCGCGCAGAAGGCGCGGGCTCGCCACGGGGAAGATGTCTTCCGAGAGCAGCCGGTCGGCGGCGAGGCCGGGCCAGCTTCCCGCCCCGTAGCGGATCGCGCAATCGACGTCCTCGCGCCGGAAATCGACCAGCCGCGTCGAGGTCGAGAGACGCACCTCGATCTCGGGATGCAGCAGCTGAAAGCGCGGCAGGCGCGGAATGAGCCAACGCACGGCGAAGCTCGATAGCAGGCTCACGGTGAGCGTGCCGCCGGCCTGACGCGCGCCGAGCCGCGTCGTCGCCGCGTGGATCATGTCGAAGGCCTCGCGCAAGGCGGGCAGGTAATTCTGCCCCTCGTCGCTCAGCATGAGGGTGCGATTGGCGCGCCGGAACAGGCGCAAGCCGAGATAGCGCTCGAGCCCGCGGATCTGGTGGCTCACCGCCGAGGGGGTGATCTCGAGCTCCTCCGCGGCGCGGGTGAAGCTCATCAGCCTTGCGGCCGCCTCGAAGGCCCGCAAGGCATTGAGCGGCGGCAAGCGCCTCGTCATGAGCTTCTCCTCCATGAGATTTTTTCATGCATCCTAAGGCGTTATATAACCGATGACAAGCGCCGATTCGACTTTTTGAAAAACCGAGCTATGTCTTTTTCTCATCATGTTCATGTCGAAGCATCGGTTGTTGCACTGCGGTATAAACCGTAACTTTTGATGACGCGGCCGGGGCAAGCTCAGGATCAACGCCGACGGAAAAGGAAGGAGTTCAGCCATGTCGATCATCACCAAGCCGAAGGCGATCGAATCGCCCGTGCGGCCCTTGGCCGAGCCGGACCGCTGGACGGCGCCGCGGCTCTTGGCGGAGGATGCCGTCCTGCGGGCGGCCCGCGCCCAGCGCGATGCGGCGACGGCGAAGGCCCTCGCCGCCTTCTTCCTCCATGGCGTCGCCTGGCTCGCCCACAAGCTCGTCGTCGAGCCACTGCGGCGCTGGCTCGAGCGCGAGCGCATGATCCGCGAGCTCTCCATGCTAAGCGACCGGGAACTCGCCGATCTCGGCGTCACGCCGGGCGAGATACCCTATATCGCGGCCGGCAAGCCCCCCGGTCCGGGCCGGTTCGATGCGGCGGAGACCGCGCGCCGGCCCCTGGCGGTGAACGAGAACAGGCGTCCCCATCATCCTTCGCGGGTTGCCTAGGTCTTAATCTTTCGCGACGCATCTCGCGGGCGGCGATGTCGGGCTGGTGATTGGCCTCGTCGCCGCCCTCCTTATTATCTTCGCGGCGCAAGCGCTGCCGCTCGCGGCCCTGCGTTGACGAGACCGCGCGCGGCCACATACACTCCGCCCTCCTCAAAAGGGTCGGTGCGCCGCCCCCCTCACATGCGACGGGAAGTCCTGCGATGAAGCCTACCTTGCGGCCGCGCAACGGCCATTTCTCCTCCGGCCCTTGCGCCAAGCGCCCAGGCTGGACGCCCGACGCGCTCGCCGGCGCGCTGGTCGGCCGTTCGCACCGCTCCAAGCAAGGCAAGGCGCGGCTCGTCGAGGTGATCGAGAAGAGCCGCGCTTTGCTCGGTCTGCCGCGCGACTATCGCATCGGCATCGTGCCCGCCTCCGACACGGGTGCGGTCGAGATGGCCCTGTGGTCGCTGCTGGGCCCGCGCCGGGTCGATGTGCTGGCCTGGGAGAGCTTCGGCAAGGGCTGGGCGAGCGACGCCGCCAAGGAGCTCAAGCTCAAGGATCTACGCGTCATCGAAGCGCCTTATGGCGAGCTGCCCGAGCTCGGCCAAGTCGATTTCGCGCGCGATGTGGTCTTCACCTGGAACGGCACGACCTCGGGCGTGCGCGTGCCCGACGGCGACTGGATCCCCGACGGGCGCGAGGGGCTCGTCATCTGCGACGCCACCTCCGCCGCCTTCGCCATGGAGCTGCCCTGGAGCAAGCTCGACGTCGTGACCTATTCCTGGCAGAAGGTCCTGGGCGGCGAGGCGCAGCACGGCATGCTCATCCTCGGGCCCCGCGCGGTCGCGCGGCTCGAGAGCCATGAGCCGGCCTGGCCGATCCCCAAGATCTTCCGCCTCGCCAAGGGGGGCAAGCTCGCCGAGGCGATCTTCAAGGGCGAGACGATCAATACGCCCTCGATGCTGTGCGTGGCCGACGCGCTCGACGGGCTCGATTGGGCCGCGCGCATCGGCGGGCTCAAGGCGCTCATCGCCCGCTCGGAGGCCAATCTCGCCGCGATCGCCGCCTGGGTCGCGCGCACGCCCTGGATCGAGTTCCTCGCCAAGGAGCCCAAGACGCGCTCCTCCACCTCCGTCTGCCTCGCCTTCGCCGATCCCGTGATCGAGGCCCTGCCGCATGACGGCCAGGCCGCGGTGGCGAGGAAGCTCGCCGACCTGCTGGAGAGCGAGGGCGTGGCCTACGACATCAACGCCTATCGCGATGCGCCGCCCGGCTTGCGTATCTGGGGCGGCGCCACCATCGAGCGCGCGGATCTCGACGCGCTCTTCCCCTGGCTCGACTGGGCCTTCGAGACGGTGCGCGCCGAGCTCGTGGCCGCCGCCTGACCCCCAGCAGCGAGACCCCCATGGTTGCGAGCCCCAGCGTTCTCATCGCCGACAAGCTCAGCCCGCGCTCGGTCGAGATCTTCCAGGAGCGCGGCATCGCCGTCGAGGTGAAGACCGGCCTCAAGGAGCCCGAGCTCGTGGCCGCCATTCCCGCCTATGACGGGCTCGCCGTGCGCTCGGCCACCAAGGTCACCGCCAAGGTGATCGAGGCGGCGAGCCGGCTCAAGGTGGTGGGACGCGCCGGCATCGGCGTCGACAATATCGATCTCGCCGCCGCGACCCAGCGCGGCGTGGTGGTGATGAACACGCCCTACGGCAACGCCGTCACCACGGCCGAGCATGCGCTCGCCCTCATGTTCGCGCTCGCCCGCCAGATCCCCGAGGCTGACCGCTCGACGCAGGCCGGCAAATGGGAGAAGAGCAGGTTCATGGGGGTCGAGCTCACCGGCAAGACGCTCGGCATCATCGGCTGCGGCAATATCGGCTCGATCGTGGCCGACCGCGCGCGCGGCCTGCATATGAAGGTGATCGCCTACGATCCCTTCCTCTTGCCGCAGCGCGCCGCCTCGCTCTCCGTCGAGCGGGTCGAGCTGGCCGAGCTCTTCCGCCGCGCCGACCTGATCACGCTCCATGTGCCGCTCACCAACGAGACGCGGCTGATGATCAATCGCGAGACGCTCGCCGTCATGAAAAAGGGCGTGCGCATCGTCAATTGCGCGCGCGGCGGGCTGATCGACGAGGCGGCGCTCAAGGAGGCGCTGCTCTCGGGCCAGGTGGCGGGTGCGGCCTTCGACGTGTTCGAGACCGAGCCCGCCAAGGAGAATCCGCTCTTCGGCGTCGCCGGCTTCGTGGCCACGCCCCATCTCGGCGCCTCGACCGAGGAGGCACAGGAGAACGTCGCCATCCAGGTGGCCGAGCAGATGGCGGATTTCCTCCTCGCGGGCGCGGTGGTCAACTCCGTCAACACGCCCTCGATCAGCCCCGAGCAGGCGCCGCTGTTGAAGCCCTATATGACGCTCGCCGAGCAGCTCGGCGGCTTGCTCGGCCAGCTCGCCGACACGGCGCCCAAGGCGGTCAACGTCGCCTATGCCGGCCATGTCGCCGAGCTCGATACGCGCCCCATCAACGCGGTCATCCTGCAGGGCCTGTTCAAGCGCTCGCTCGAGACGGTGAACATGGTGAACGCGCCGCAGATCGCGCGCGACCGCGGCATCGCCGTGCGCGAGGAGAAGAGCGACACGACGCCCGACTACCAGACCCTCATCACCGTGACGGTCGAGAACGAGGACCATACGCGCTGGATCTCGGGCACCCTCTTCGGCGGCAGCCGGCCGCGCATCGTGCAGATCAACGGCATCCCGGTCGAGGCCGAGCTCGGGCCGCATATGCTCTATGTGCGCAACCTGGACCGGCCGGGCTTTGTCGGCAATCTCGGCCATGCGCTCGCCGAAGCAGGCATCAATATCGCGACCTTCCATCTCGGCCGCGCCCAGGCCGGCGGCGAGGCCATAGCGCTGGTGCAGCTCGACCAGCCGATTCCGCCGGCGCTCGTCGCGCTGGTCGAGCGGCTCCCCAATATCATCAAGGTCCGCGCGCTGAGTTTTTAGGGGCGTGCGGCGCTTCCTAGAGCGGGATCCGATCAGACCGAATCGCCACCCCCTCACCCTACCCTCTCCCCCCAACGGGGGGAGAGGGTTGTGAAGGGTTGGCGAGGCGAAGCCGAGCCTTACCCGAAGCTGGGTGAGGGGGTACGTGCTTCGACCTGATCGGATCGTGCTCTAGTGTCCCGAATCTGAAGTTCGCAGTATCGCCAATTCGCGGTGCCATGCCAAACTCTTGCGAGGAATGGCAGGGGGGCTGCGATGGCGAGGGGACGATTGGCGGCGTTGGTGCTAAGCGAGACGGAGCGCTCGGAGCTCTCGTCGCTTGCGGCTCGACGGAATACGGCGCAGGCGTTGGCCCTGCGGGCGCGGATTGTGCTGTGCTGTGCCGAGGGCAAGCAGAACAAGGGGGTCGCGAGCCGTCTCGGCGTGGATCAGGGGACGGTTGGCAAGTGGCGCCGGCGATTTGTCGAGCAACGCCTGGACGGGTTGCGGGACGAGCCGCGATCCGGCGCACCACGCACGGTCGATGACGCTCGCATCGAGGCGGTTATCGTGCAGACGCTGGAGAGCCTGCCGCCCGCCGCAACGCATTGGAGCTCGCGCGGCATGGCAAAGGCCAGCGGCCTGTCGGTCTCCACGGTGCAGCGGATCTGGCGTGCGTTCGGCCTTCAGCCGCATCGGATGGAGACATTCAAGCTCTCCACCGATCCCGACTTCGTCGCCAAGGTGCGTGACGTGGTGGGCCTCTACGTCGCGCCGCCGCAGCATGCCGTGGTTCTGTGCGTGGACGAGAAGTCGCAAATTCAGGCTCTCGACCGCAGCCAACCGATGCTGCCGATGCGTCCTGGCCAGGCGGCACGGCGCAGCCATGACTATGTTCGTCACGGCACTACGTCACTCTTCGCGGCCCTCGACATCGCCACCGGTCGGGTGATCGGCAAGTGCTATCCGCGCCATCGTGCCGCCGAGTTCCGGCGCTTCCTCGACGAGATCGAGGCCAACGTGCCGCGCAATCTCGATGTCCATCTCGTCATGGACAATTACGCGACGCACAAGACAGCGCTGATCCGCAGATGGTTGGCGCGTCGCCCGCGCTGGCACGTGCACCACACGCCGACCAGTTCCTCTTGGCTCAATCAGGTCGAGCGGTTCTTCGGCATGCTGACCGAAAAGCAGATCCGGCGCGGTATCCACCGCAGCGTCGCCGCCCTCCATGCCGCAATCGCCGACTTCATCGCTCAGCACAACGCCGATCATCGGCCCTTTCGTTGGACCAAATCAGCCGATGACATCCTCGCCTCGATCGAACGCTTCTGCGTCCACAATGCGGCCGTCAAAGCCCAACCGATCTTGTGAACTTCTGGTTCAGGACACTAGCTCTTTTCCGGCGCGAGCAGCCGGCGTGCGCGCTCGATCAGCTCGACCGATATCGCCTTCTCGGCGATTCCCGAGATCGCGCCGAGCGCCAGCGCCGCGCCGATATGATCGGTGGCGAAGTCGCTGAGATCGAGGACTCCGATCGACAGCGACAGGATCTTCAGCTTGAGGAAGAGCGCGAAGAGGGTGGCGAGCAGCCCGACGAACGACATGCGGACGAACGGCTCGTACCAGAGATCCAGATAGTCCTGTATGCCTGCGAAGGAAACCTCCAGCCGCGTCGCCGCCACCGAGAGCCAGGTGCCCGCCATGGCGCCGATGATGACCCAGCCGTAGCCCTCCCAGGCAGGATGAAGAAAGTGCGTCGCGGCGACGATCGCCACGCCGACGAGCCCGCCCGCCAAGGCCCAGAGAGAGAGGGCGGCCAGATAGCGATAGACGAGGGCCCTTCCCTTGCGCCGTAGGATATCGGCGCGGATTTGCTCGAGGGCCGCCGCCGCGAGATTGGTGTCGACATGTTGCGCGACGCAGCCCGCGTGCGCCGCCTGAAGAATTCGCGCGACGAATTCCTCGAAGGACTTGTCGTGCGTCTTATGGTGGGCCTTGTCGTCGCTGCCGAAGGCCCCTTGCGCCTTCAGGAGCTTGAGGATATTCACCGCCTCGTAGACCTCGCTGCTGAGCTTGCGCTGGTCGTCGGGGATGGGATGCGCGACGTCCTTCGGCCTCAGATCGAAATTCTCGTCATGTCCGTGGATCTCGAATGCCCCTGCGGTCATGCTAACCCCCCTTCGCGACAGTCTCCCTCTTTCCGCTGCGCGCCATGTCGGTCCGAGCGCTTATGGCCTCGAGACAAGCCCTGAAAGCCCGAAAGGCCGCCAACGACGCACCCTCCGCCGCGCCGGGCTTCTCCTCGATGGAAGTGAGCTCGCCGCCGGCCTCGAGGATCGCGCGTACGATCATCAAATTGTCGAGCAAACCGAAATCCTCGATCGCATAGCCCTCGCCGTCGCGCGGCGCCGCGCGCGAACCGAGCGCGGGGCCGACGCGCGCGCGGTAGGTCGCCGGCACGCTGCTGTAGCCATGGACCGGCTTGCCGCGCGCATACATGTAGCCCAGCTCGAACACGGTGCCGGCGTCGGCGCTCGGCCCGCGGAAGGGCGTGAGGTTGAAGAGCCCGATATCCGCCTGCTGCATGAGGGCGCAGTTCGCGCGAAAGATGCTTGCCGCGTCGCGGCCCACCGCCTCGTCCTTGTCGAGCGGAAACAGCCCCTCGAAGCCGAGCTCCCGGCATATCTCCTGCTTGCGCCGGCCGATATCGCGGGCGTCGGCGAGAAACACGTCGGGGCCGGCTAGGTAGACTTGCTTTACCAGCGGCATTGCGGTCGCTGCCCTTCCAGGTGGTGCCCGCGGTCGGGAGGGAGAATAGTCGCCGCGAGCCTTGCGCGCCACCGCGGATATGGCGCGCGGGTCTTCGCCCGGACCCCCTTTTCCGTTTGCCCTCGACTGCCAAAGACGTTAGGTACTGGCCCGGCCCCGCATCGAGCGGGACGGTCGGCGCGCGAGCGCGCGCGCCCCTTCAGGGATAGGCTCTTGCGCATGAGCGAGGAGGCCCACAAGGCGCTTCTGCCGGCGGGCTTGCGCGACCTGCTGCCGCCCAAGGCGCGCCAGGACGCCGAGCTGCGCGAGCGGCTGCTCGCCACGCTCGCGGCCGCCGGCTACGAGCTGGTGCGGCCGCCCCTCGTCGAGTTCGAGGACAGCCTGCTCTCGGGCCCCGGCGCCGCGATGGCGGCGCACAGCTTCCGCCTCATGGATCCGGTGAGCCAGCGCATGATGGCGGTGCGCGCCGACATGACCTTGCAGGTCGCGCGCATCGCCACAACGCGCCTCGCCGACGCGGCGCGCCCCTTGCGCCTGAGCTATGCGGGCGACGTGCTGCGGGTGAAGGGCAGCCAGCTCAGGCCCGAGCGGCAGTTCGCGCAAGTCGGCGCCGAGCTCATCGGCTCGGACGACGTCGCGGCCGACGCGGAAGCCGTGCTGCTCGCGGTGGACGCGCTCGATGGGGTGGGGGCGGCCCGGCTCTCGGTCGACCTCAACTCGCCGACCTTGGTCGACGAGCTCTGCCGCGGCCTCGGCTGCGATGCGCGCGCCGCCAAGCGCCTGCGCGCGGCACTCGATCGCAAGAGCATCGCCGAGGTGGCGGCCGTCGGCGGCAAGCCGGCGGCGCTTTGCGGCGCCTTGCTCGAGGCGGTGGGCACGGCCGAGTCCGCCTTGAAGCGGCTCAAGGCGATCAAGCTGCCGCAAGGGGCTGCCGCCGAGGCGAGGCGCTTGGCCGAGGTCGCGCATCTGGTGAGCCGGGCCAATCCCGCGCTCAAGCTCACCATCGACCCGGTCGAATATCGCGGCTTCGAATATCAGACCGGCGTGAGCTTCACCCTCTTCGCGCGCGGCGTGCGCGGCGAGCTCGGCCGCGGCGGACGCTATCGCGCCGGCAACGGCGTGGGCGAGCCGGCGACGGGCTTCACCCTTTTCCTCGATTCCGTGTCGCGCGCCGTGCCGGAGCCCGAGACGAAGCCGCGCCTCTTTCTGCCCCATGGCGTGCCGGCGGCGGAGGCCAAGAAGCTGCGCGCGGCGGGCTGGATCGCGCTCGCGGGGCTCGCGCCCGTCGCCGATCCCCGCAAGGAGGCGCGCCGGCTCGGCTGCAGCCACCTCTATGCGAAGGGACGGGTCGAGAAGATCGGGTGAAAGGCTGAAAAGGAGGATATCCTAAGTGGCGAACGTAGCCGTGATCGGCGCCCAATGGGGCGACGAGGGCAAGGGCAAGATCGTCGATTGGCTCTCCGAGCGGGCCGACGTGGTGGTGCGCTTCCAGGGCGGCCATAACGCCGGCCACACGCTCGTCATCGACGGCGTCACCTACAAGCTCTCGCTGCTGCCCTCGGGCGTGGTGCGCGGCAAGCTCTCGGTCATCGGCAACGGCGTGGTGGTCGATCCCTGGGCGCTGCTCGAGGAGATCGCGACCGTCGCGCGCCAGGGCGTCACCGTGACGCCCGAGACGTTGCGGCTCTCCGAGACGGCACCCCTCATCCTGCCGCTCCATCGCGAGCTCGACCGCTTGCGCGAGGAGCAGCGCGGCGGGCGCAAGATCGGCACCACCGGCCGCGGCATCGGCCCGGCCTACGAGGACAAGGTGGCGCGCCGCGCGCTGCGTGCCTGCGACCTCGGCGACGAGGGGACGCTCGACGACCGGCTCGACGAGCTGCTGTTTCATCACAACGCGCTGCGGCGGGGCTTGGGCGCCGCCGAGGTCGAGGGCGCGGGCCTGCGAGCCTCGCTGCTCGAGATCGCGCCCAAGATCCTGCCCTTCCTCGATCCCGTCTGGCGGCGGCTCGATCAGCTCCGGCGCGAAGGCCGGCGCATCCTTTTCGAAGGTGCGCAAGGCGTCATGCTCGACGTCGATCACGGCACCTATCCCTATGTGACCTCGTCCAACACGGTGGCGGGGCAGGCGGCGGTGGGCTCGGGCCTCGGGCCGGGCGCGGTCGATTACGTGCTCGGCATCACCAAGGCCTATACGACGCGCGTGGGCGCCGGCCCTTTCCCGACCGAGCAGGACAACAAGATCGGCGATCTCCTCGGCGCGCGGGGCAAAGAGTTCGGCGTGGTGACCGGCCGCAAGCGGCGCTGCGGCTGGTTCGACGCCGTGCTGCTGCGCCAGGCGATCCGCGTCGCCGGCATCGACGGCGTGGCCTTGACCAAGCTCGACGTGCTGGACGGCTTCGACGAGATCAAGGTCTGCGTCGGCTACCGGCTCGGCAATGCCGGCTTCGACCGGCTGCCGCCGCTGCTCTCGGCGCAGGAGGCGGTCGAGCCCGTCTATGAGAGCTTCGAAGGCTGGGGCCAATCGACGCGCGGCGCGCGCTCCTGGGCCCAGCTGCCGGCGACCACGATCAAATATATTCGCCGCATCGAGGAGCTCATCGAGGCGCCGGTGGCGCTGCTCTCGACCAGCCCCGAGCGCGCCGACACTATCCTGGTGCGCGACCCTTTCGAGGATTGAGCCGGCGCGGAGCGCGCCGCGCCGCGAGCGCCCTCCAGGGCCGGCCGTCGATCGCGGCGAGGCCGAGCGCGATCAGCGCCATGCCGAGGAAGGCGCTGCCGGCGAGATGCTCGCCCAGCACCAGCGCGCCCAGCAGCACCGCGGTCACCGGATTGAGCAGGGTCACGAGCAGCAGATTGACGGCTCCCGCCGTGGCCAGGATGCGGAAATAGATCACATAGGCGACGGCGGTCGAAAGCAGCGCCAGGCCGAGCAAGGCGCCACAGGCCGCGAGGCCGGGCGCCTCCGTCCAGGGCCGGTCGATGACGAGCGCCAAGGGCGTCATCATGATGGTGGTGGCGGTGAGCTGGCCCGTCGCCGCGAGGAGCGGCGGCAGGCCGGCGAAGCGGCGGCCATAGATGCCGGCGAAGGCGTAAGCGAGGGCGGCCGCGAGCACGGCCGTCTCGGCGAGCACCTCGCTGCCGGCGAGGCGCAGGGCATCGAGCCCGATCATCATGGCGACGCCGAGGAAGCCGACCAGCACGCCGATCGCGCGGCCCCAGGTCAAACGCTCGTCCTTCGAGAGGAAATAGGCGACGAGCACGGTGAAAAGCGGCGCCGTGGCGTTGAGGATGGAGGCCAAGCCGCTCGCGATATGGCTCTGCGCCCAGATAATGAGCGAGAAGGGGACGAGATTGTTGATGAGCCCCATCGCGAAGAAGCGGCCCCAAAGGCGCCGGTCGGACGGCATGCGCAACCCGCTCGCGAGGACGGCGAGATTGAGGGCGAGTGCCGCGAGCGCCACGCGGCCGAGCACGATGGTCAAGGGATGGAAGCCGCCGAGCGCGAGCTTGATGAAGAAGAAGGAGCCGCCCCACAACACCGCGAGCGCCAGCAGCAGGAGCCATTCGAGCGGCCCCATGACCTTGTTGACTGCCGTCCCGCGGTTCCGCGCGCGCATGGGGCGGATCATGGCGAGGCGGCTCGGCCGGCGCTATCCGGATATTGCGGACGATACAGAGGTGAAATTGATGGCAATGCGCCATCGATGTCACCGCTGTCCTGTTTAGTTGGCGGGGCTTGAAAACAGAACTCAACGCCCCGTGACAATCCTAATTGGTCATCGCCGGCCTCCGTGCCGGCGATCCACGACTTGTCTTTAGGATTTAGGAAGTGGTGGGCCACCGGGACAAGCCCGCTGGCGACGATTTTTCGCGCCATCGATAGTCGTGTTCACGGCCAAGATGTCGGAAACGGAAAGCCGTGCCGCGCCTTGAGGCTTGGAATCGTGCCGCGCCGCGGCCTTCAGCTCGCCAGCGACTGCTCGATGGTGCGGTTCTTCATCGCCTTCTGCAGCTTCTCGAAGGCGCGGACCTCGATCTGGCGCACGCGCTCGCGCGAGATGCCGTATTCCTGCGAGAGGTCCTCGAGCGTGGTGGGATCCTCGCGCAGGCGCCGCTCGACGAGGATGTGCCGCTCGCGCGGGCTCAGGACCTTGAGGCCGCTCTCGAGCAGGCGATGGCGGTTGCCGAGCTCCTCGCTCTCGGCGAGCTTGGTCTCCTGGCTCGGCTCGTCGTCGACGAGCCAGTCCTGCCACTCGCCCTCGCCCTCGTCGCGCAGGGGCGCGTTGAGCGAATGGTCGGGGCTGGCGAGGCGGCGGTTCATCTGCACCACGTCGCTCTCGGCGACCGCGAGCTGCGTCGCGATCTTCTTGACGTTCTCGGGCGAGAGGTCGCCCTCCTCGATGGCCTGAAGCTGGCCCTTGATCTTGCGCAGGTTGAAGAACAGCTTCTTCTGCGCCGCGGTCGTGCCGATCTTCACGAGCGACCAGGAATGCAGGATATATTCCTGGATGGAGGCGCGGATCCACCACATGGCATAGGTGGCGAGGCGGAAGCCGCGATCGGGCTCGAAGCGCTTCACCGCCTGCATGAGCCCGACATTGCCCTCGGAGATGAGCTCGGCGAGCGGCAGGCCGTAGCCGCGATAGCCCATGGCGATCTTGGCCACCAGCCGCAGATGGCTCGTCACCAGCTGATGGGCCGCCTCCACGTCGTTATGCTCGCGCCAGCGCTTGGCGAGCATGTATTCCCGCTCGGGCTCGAGCATGGGGAAGCGGCGAATCTCCTGCAGATAGCGCGCGAGATTGCCTTCCGGATGAAACGAGCCGACGCTGGATAGCGCGGTGGTGGCCATTTTGGCTCCCCTCCAACCGGCCCGCGCGGGCCTGCCGAGGCCCGGCATGCCGGCCGGTTTTCGCTGAGTCGCGGGAGAATCTAGCATAGGCCTGGTTCCGTTCACTTAAAAGATTCTAAATTTTTCTTAAGCTCGCTGAAATCGCCCGGCGATTCCCGCTCGATTCTGATCCGCGTGCCGCTCGCCGGATGGATGAAGCCGAGCAGATAGGCGTCGAGCGCCTGGCGCCCGAGCCGATCGAGCGCCGCCCGCGCCGCCGGGGGCAAGGAGGCACGCCGCGCGGCAGTCGCCTTGCCGTAAAGCGGGTCGCCCATCACGGGATGGCCGAGGCTCGCGAGATGCACCCTGATCTGGTGCGTGCGCCCGGTGGCGAGGCGGCATTCGAGCAGGCTCGCCACGCCGCCATAGGACGCGAGGGTGCGGTAGCGCGTGAGCGCGGCCTTGCCGCCTTGCGCCCGCACCGCCATCTTCTTCCGGTCGCGCGGGCTGCGGCCGATATTGCCGGCGATCTCGCCTTGCGCCGGGCGCGGGGCGCCCCAGACCAACGCGCGATAGGCGCGCTCGACCTCATGGGCGGCGAACTGCGCCGCGAGCCCGGCGAAGGCGCGGTCGGTCTTGGCCGCGACCATGAGGCCGCTGGTATCCTTGTCGAGGCGATGCACGATGCCGGGCCGGCGCACGCCGCCGATGCCGGCGAGGCTGGCGCCGCAATAAGCGAGGAGCGCGTTCACCAAGGTCCGGTCGGGATTGCCGGCGGCGGGATGCACGACGAGGCCCGCCGGCTTGTCGATGACGATGAGATCGTCATCCTCGTAAAGCACCTCGAGCGGAATTGCCTGCGCCTCGGGCCGCGCCTCGACGCTCGGAGGAATAACGAGGGTGAATCTTTGGCCGGCCCGCACCTTCGCCGAGGGATCCGTGAGCGGCCGCTCGTCCGCGCGCAGATGGCCCGCCACGATCAGCTGCTTGAGGCGCGAGCGCGAGAGGGCGGGCAGCGCGCGCGCGAGATAGGCGTCGAGCCGCATGCCGTCATCGGCCGCGCCGGCCCTCGCCTCGACGGCGCCGGGTTTGACCTTGTCCGGGCCGGCCGCTATCTCCTTCTCCGCCGTCGTCATGAAGAGACAGTGGACCGGAATCATGCGCGCGCTCAAGGCCCTGGTCATCGGCATGGGCATACTCATCGTGCTGGCCTTCGGCCTCCTTATCTACGGCCTCGTCAAGCGAGGCGCGGGACCCGAGGCGCCAGCTGCCTCTTCCACCGGCGCCTCGTCGACCGTCTCGTCCGGGCCGGCCCATCCCTTCGGGCCTGTGGCGATTGCCTTGCCGCCCGGCGCGCGCATCGTCGATACGCGGACGGACCAGGGCCGGATGATCCTTCAGCTCGAGCTCGCCGGCGGCGTGCGGCGCCTGCTCGTGCTCGATCTCTCGAACGGGGCGCTCGTCGGCAGCTTCGAGCTCACGCCGCAACCGTGACGCGGCTCCCATGGTACGGCGCCCACCCGGCCTTCCCGGCGGCTTCGCAGCCGCCTAAGAACGTCCTCATCTGGAGCGGTCCCCCTGGGAGGAATGACAAAATACCGACAAGATATTAGGCCGGAATATTCCAAGACATTTCGGTCTTGCGCCGTAATCCTTTGCTCATAAGGGAAAAAGCCATGAACTTCGCGAGCGACAACACGGCCGAGGTGGCGCCGGAGATCATGGCGGCGCTGGCGCGGGCGAACCAGGGCGCCGCGATGCCTTACGGTAACGATGCCGTGAGCGAGCGGCTCGAGGCGGCCTTCGCGCGGCTTTTCGAGCGCGAGGTGACGGTCTTCCCGGTGGCGACGGGGACGGCCGCGAACTCGCTCGCGCTCGCCGCCATGACGCCGCCTTGGGGTGCCATCTATTGCCATCCCGACTCGCATATCAATGCGGACGAATGCGGCGCGCCCGAGTTCTACTCGGGCGGCGCCAAGCTCGTCGCGGTGCCGGGCGAGCATGGCAAGATCGCGCCCGCGGCATTCGCGGCGGCGCTGGCGGCGGCGGGCGCCGGCACGGTGCATCATGTGCAGCCGGCGGCGCTGAGCCTCACCAACGAGAGCGAGGCCGGCACGCTCTATCGTCCCGAGGAGGTCGCGGCCCTGGCCGAGATCGCCCATGGCCACGGCCTCCATGTCCATATGGATGGGGCGCGCTTCGCCAATGCCGTGGCGGCGCTCGGCTGCCGGCCGGCGGCGCTCACCTGGCGCGCCGGCGTGGACGCGCTTTCCTTCGGCGCCACCAAGGGCGGCGCGCTGGCGGCGGAGGCGGTGGTCTTCTTCAAGCGCGAGCTGGCCCAAGGCTTCGACTATCGCCGCAAGCGCGCGGGCCATCTCTTCTCCAAGATGCGTTTCCTTTCGGTCCAGCTCGAGGCCTATCTCGCCGAGGATCTCTGGCTCAGGAACGCGCGCCACGCCAACGCGATGGCCGCGCGGCTGGCGCAGGGCCTGGCGAGCCTGCCCGGCGTCGAGCTCGTCCATCCGGTGGAGGCGAACGAGATCTTCGCCATGCTGCCCGAGGCCGCCATCGCCGGCGCCTTCGCCGACGGCTTTACCTTCTACCGCTGGTCGGGCGAGGGGATGGTGCAATGCCGCTTCGTCTGCGCCTTCTCCACCCGCGCCGCGGATGTCGATGCGCTCGTCGCCTCGCTGCGCCGCCATGGCGATGCCGCGAAAGCGGCGAAGGCGGGGTGAGCTTCGGCGCCATTGCAACAAGAGGCGGCGCGTTGTATTGAAGGGCCGTCGCAGCGAACCGATCGCTCGCGCGGGTCCCCATCGTCTAGTGGCCCAGGACGCTGGCCTCTCACGCCGGAAACAGGGGTTCGACTCCCCTTGGGGACGCCAATTCGCGGTTTGAGGCAGAATTGGCATGCTCAAAATCGAGATCGCACGCGAGGAGGATGGCCGCTGGATCGGCGAGGTGCCGGCGCTTCCCGGCGTACTCGCTTACGGCAAGAGCGAAGCCGAAGCGCGGATGAACGTCACCGCGCTGGCCCTTCGCGTCATCGCCGATCGCATCGAGCATGGCGAGCCGGTGCCCAACGAAGCCCGGGATCTTTTCGCCGCGTGAGCGCGTGGCCGGCCGCGAAGGCGGCCCGCGTGTTGCGGGCTCTTCAGCGCGTCGGATGGACGGTGAAGCGGCAACGTGGTTCGCACCGCGTGCTCGCGCGCCAAGGCTGGCCCGACTACGTGTTCGCCTTTCATGGTGGCGATGAGCTGGGACCGGCGATGCTTGCGCGCATCGCAAAGCACACTGGCCTTCGGCCCGACGATCTCTGAGCGAGACATCTGTCATCGCTGGCGTTTAAGCGCGCGGCGCGCCTGCGACGTCATGGCCCGCTTCCTGGGCAATATAATGATAAAGGCCGAAGGGATCGGCTTCTGCCAGGGCGAAAGCTGTCTGCCGCATCCGGCTTGACGCGCGACGAGTGCAGCGGTATTACATTTCCGGGAATGTAATGGAGGCCCGCATGGAATCCGCGATCACCTCGAAGGGCCAGGCGACGATTCCGAAAGCCATCCGCGAGCATCTTCGCTTGAAGCCGGGCGATCGGGTCAAGTTCTTCCTGCATCCCGATGGCAGCGTGGTTCTCTTGCCGAAGCTTCCCGCCGCGGCCTTGCGCGGCATGGCGGGCGCGCGGCGGCGGCCCGTCACGATCGAGGAGATGAGCGCGGCCATCGCTGCCGCCGCCGCCGCCGGCGTCTCGCGCCGCAAGCGGCGATGATCGGACTCGATACCAACATCCTCGTCCGCTACCTCGCCCAAGACGATCCGGTTCAATCGCCCAAGGCGACGGCGCTCATCGAGCGGCGAGTCTCCGAGGACGATCCCGGCTTCGTCAGTGTCGTGGCGATGGTCGAGACCGTATGGGTGCTCGAGCGCGCTTACGGCCTCTCCGACGACGGCATCGCCGCGGCCATCGAACGCATGCTCCAGGCCGACGTTCTCCTGGTCGAAAACGAGCAGGAAGTCTTTACCGCCATGATCGCGTTCAAGGACGGCCGAGGCTCCTTCGCCGATGCCCTCATCGGGGCGTTGGCCGCCAAGGCGGGCTGTTCCCGCATTGTGACCTTCGACCGGAGGGCGCGCCGGCTTCCCGGATTCGAGCTGCTGTAAGCCCGCTCGCGTCACGTTAGAGCGGTCCGATTAGGTATAAGCATGCGCCCCTCACCCAGCTCCGGGTAAGGCTCGGCTCTCGCTTCGCCAACCCTACTCAACCCTCTCCCCCATTGGGGGAGAGGGGAGGGTGAGGGGGCTTGCGGTTCACCTGAAGCGAAAATAATCCGGACAAGCGCGCGACGCTCAGCTCCCGGGCGGCAGACGATCGGTGCCGGGCAGCGCCTCGCCCGTCTCCAACAGGCTCTTCAAGCTCGAGAGAATAAGCGGCCAGCCCTGCGACAAGGCCTCGAGCAGTTTGGCGCCGTCCGCGGGCACTTCATGGGTGAGGGTGAGCTTGACGACCGCGCCGGTGGGCTCCAGGGTGTAGCTCGCGCGCGTGAAGCCGAGATCGCGCGCCCAATCATGGAACTCGTTGTGCCAGGATATGACCAGGCGCCGCGGCCGGTCGGGCTCGAATATCAGGCCGCTGTCGGCCAGGCGCCCGTCCGGCATCATGAGCCGCCAGGGCGAGCCGATCTTCCAATTCGATTCCTGCCAGCAGCCGAACCAATAACGCCGCGTCAAGGCGGGCTCCGTCAGCGCTTGCCAGAGCTGCTCCGGCGTCGTCCGGATGTAGGTGACGTAGAGGAAGGTTGTGGACATGGCGGTTCCGAAGGCGAACTCTACCCGAGCACGCCTAATCCTCTAGCAGAACGTCAACCTGAATAGCGACGGCCATCTGCGCAAATTCATCCTTCGAGCCGACATGCCGGACGAAAGGGTAATCGCCTGACGCGCCGTGCGGCGTGATATCGTGGAGAATCCCGTTTTCGTCCTCGACAGCGGAGTGAGCCATCACTCGCTGGCCGAGTATGCCAAAGTTGAAAAGTACATATCCGAACACTTGCTTATGGTGCGGATTGCGCTGGACCCACGCCCGGACGTTTTCGTGGCAGCGGTGTGCTTGCGGCTTCCAATCTCCGATACTCGCGGTAGCGCGCTTGAGCGTGACCGCCTCTGAACGGCGCGCGAGGATGCTTTTCGCGTACTTGACTAAGTCCATAGCCGGCCTACCAATTAGGGCACTAGAGGCCGAGGTCATCCGCGGTGCGATCACTCAATAGCGCAGCTTTACGCCTGTGGACGATCTGGTCTTTGGTCCGAAGATCACCGACGCGAATTAGCTTTTGGTCGCGCGAAACGTACCAGTATTTCCAGGCGTCCAGTGACGTAAATCCGCCATTGGTGGGGCTGATATCATTGATTTTCCGTTGGACAATCTGAAGGGCCGGTTGAACAAAACTACCTTTCGACCGCTCTACCCTTTGTCCGTCGATATAGAGGCCGCCCCCCCTTGCAGTTGCGACTCCTCCGGCTTCCGAGCTTTGAAGGAATGCCTGAAACGATAGCAAAACATTGCTTCCCCTTCATCTAAAACAACGCCCTTTCCGAGGTCGCAGCCTTGTTGCGCCCCCAGGTTCGCGCCTGCTTGCCCAGCCGATCTTTGGTCGCTGATAAGTAGTTGAAATATAACGCTAATTATCTCGTCTTCTGCTTGCGCCGGATTAGTGCGGAAGCGCTCTATCAGCGCACTGGTTTCCGCCGTGAGCCCGATATATTTGACGATCATTGGCTGCCTCCGTTCAATCGAAAGTCCTTAGTATATCGTTCTAAGAACGATGTAAAGTTAATTATAGTGCGTTCCCAGGAGATCGTGCCTTAGCGAGACGCGAGCCCCTACGGTTGCAGCAGCGTGCTGCGCGCGCTATCGTGCCGTGTTCATCGAGAACGAGTTTTCACCCCAATTTCATATGGAGAAGACCATGAAGAAAGCTTTCGCCGCGGGCGCTTCCGCATCGCTCAAGAAGACAATCAGGCGCACGCAAAACACCACCGGCCGCCGTCAGAAAATTCCGACCCGCGGCCTTCGTCGAGTATCGGAACAGGCCCTCGCTGACCTTTCCGAGAAAATGTATCGTCGTGGTTTCAAACGGGGCCATATGGAAGCGCGCCAAGAGTTTGAGCGCACTGGGACCGTTCCGTCACGGCTCGACTATAAGTCGAGCCGCCTGCGGCAATTCTACCTTGGGAACTCGCGACCCGTGAAGGTGTCGTCCAAGCTGACGCGTGAGACGAAGCGCAGAGCGCCCTAAACGCAGGTCATCGCCGGGGCTTGCTCTGCGCCTGGTGCCGTTCTATGCTAGAGCGTCGGCCGAAATGATGCAGCCGATGTAAATGAAATATCCTACAGGTCGATGGGGGCGGGCTCGCAAGGGTCCGCCCTTCTGCTACCGCGGCGCGTTGCGCACAGGTAGGCCGATATGCCCGCAGCGCCGATCGCAAACGCGCCAATGCAAGACGCGCTTGAGGTCAACAAGGCGCCATGATGAATATAAGGATAAACCGTCGCTTGCTGCTAAAGTCGTACATGACGGCGGAAGCCGGTATCCATGCTAGAAATAGACCCGGCCTTCGCCGGGATATAGATGGGGGATGTTCCGAAATTAAAGTTCGGGATATTAAGCGATGATCATGCTCGTATGAAACGGCACGGAGTCAGCGCTCCATGACCGCGCGGATACGCGAGATCATGTCCGGCTATGTCGAGCGCGGCGAGGTGCCCGGCATCGTCACGGTGGTGAGCCGGCGCGGCGAGTTCCATGGCGATGCGTTCGGCATGAAGACGGCCGCCGGCGGCACGACGATGCTGCGCGACCCGATGCAGTGCGACGCGATCTTCCGCATCTCCTCGATGACCAAGCCCGTCACCGCCGCGGCGTCAAGCCTCCGAATGGGCTGAGAGGGAAGAATGAGGGGAGCGGCGCTTCCGCTTGAATAAAAATGCGCTGGCGATCGTATTCGCCGCCCCTCACCCCAGCGCCTGTAGATCGTCCCGCAGGCGATCGACGCTGGAGCGGTAGAGGCGGCGCTCGAGCGCCCTGTGGCTCCGCTTCCAGATCGGGAGGGCCGCGACGAGCAAGGCACGGCCGGCGGCGGTCAGGCCGAGCCGCCGGCTGCGCTTGTCACGCTCGTCGACCGTCACAATGAGGAGCCCGCGACGTTCCAGCGGCTTGAGATTGGCGGTTAGGGTCGTCCGGTCCATGGCGAGCAAGGCCGAGACCTCGCCAATGCTCGCCGGCGTCGGGCGATTGAGGGAGACAAGCAGCGAGAACTGGCCGCTGGTCAGCTCGAGCGGCCGCAGCGCCGCGTCGAAGCGCCGCGCCAGCGTGCGCGCCGCGCGCTGGACATGGAGGCAGAGACAGGCGTCCCGAACGTGATGGGTGATTTCGGCGCTTGGCGCATTCCGTCTTGACATGATCCCTATTATGTTGATATCAACCTATCTGTCAAGGCGAAAGCGCGGCGCGGTGCCTTCGCCCTCCCCTTCCATGACGGAGTGCCGGCTATGCAGCAACACCCCATCGTATCGCGCGAGGAATGGCTGACCGCACGCCGGCGGCTTCTGGCGCAGGAGAAGGAGCTGACTAGGCAGCGCGACAAGGTGAGCGCCGAGCGGCGCGCGCTGCCTTGGATCAAGGTCGAGAAGCCCTATGTCTTCGAGACCCTCGCCGGCAAAAAGTCGCTCGCCGAGCTTTTCCACGGCCGCAGCCAGCTGGTCGTCGATCATTTCATGCTCGGGCCTGGCTGGCAGGCGGGCTGCGTCGGCTGCTCCTTCGGCGCCGACCATATCGGCGGCGGGCTCACCCATCTGGAACATCACGACGTCACGGTGGTCGCGGTCTCGCGCGCGCCGCTCGCCGAGATCGAAGCCTATCGCAAACGCATGGGCTGGAGCTTCGATTGGGTGTCGTCGCACGGCAGCGACTTCAACTACGATTTCCACGTCTCCTTCAAGCCCGAGGAGATCGCCAAGGGCAAGTTGTTCTATAATTTCGAGATGATCGACAGCGCGATGGAGGAGTTGCCCGGCCTCAGCGTGTTCTATAAGGACGAGGCCGGCGATATTTTCCATACCTATTCGAGCTTCGCGCGCGGTAACGAGGAGCTGATCGGCACCTATATGATTCTCGACCTCACCCCGAAGGGGCGCAACGAGACCGGGCCCAACCATAATCTGGGCGATTGGGTGCGGCGCCATGACGAATATGAGGACAAGCCCGTCGAGCGGAGCCGCTCAGCGTAATCTGCTTGCTGCTAAAGTGGTGGATCGGAGCTTCGTTCGGCCACCATCGCCAGGTCTCCTCCTCGCCATACCGGCGGAAGCCGGTATCCATGCTAGAATTGGGTCCCGGCCTACGCCGGGACATGAGATGGGGGATGTTCCGAAATTGAAGTTCGGGATATTAAGCGATGATTACATTCGTATGAAACGGCACGGAATCAGCACTCCATGACCACCTCCGGCTTCTCCAAACCCCGCCTCGCGCGGATGCGCGAGATCATGGCGGGCTATGTCGAGCGCGGCGAGGTGCCCGGCATCGTCACGGCGGTGAGCCGGCGCGGCGAGTTCCATGGCGATGCGTTCGGCATGAAGACCGCCGCCGGCGGCACCACGATGCTGCGCGACCCGATGCAGCGCGACACCATCTTCCGCATCACCTCGATGACCAAGCCGGTCACCGCCGCGGCGGCGATGATCCTGGTCGAGGAATGCAAGCTGCGCCTCGACGAGCCGGTCGATCGCCTGCTGCCCGAGCTCGCCGGCCGCAAGGTGCTGAAGCGGCTCGACGGGCCGCTCGAGGATACGGTGCCCGCGTCGCGGCCGATCAGCCTGCGCGATTTGCTCACCTTCCGCATGGGCTTCGGCATGCTCATGGCGCCGCCGGACAGCATGCCGATCCTCAAGGCCGCGAGCGCGCTCGAGCTCGGCCAGGGGCCGCCGCGCCCGCAAGTTCCGCCCGCGCCCGACGAATGGCTCCGCCGCTTCGGGACCCTGCCGCTCATGCATCAGCCGGGCGAGAAATGGCTCTACAACACCGGCTCGGACCTGCTCGGCGTGCTGATCGCGCGCGCGGCAGACCAGCCTTTCGAGACATTCCTGCGCGAACGGCTCTTCGAGCCCCTCGGCATGAAGGATACGGGCTTCGCCGTGCCGGCGGAGAAGCTCGACCGGCTCGCGACGAGCTATTGGACCAATTTCGAGACCGGCGCGCTCGAGCTTTATGATGAGCCCGTGGGCGGCCAATGGAGCCGCCCGCCTGCCTTCCCCTCCGGCGGCGGGGGGCTGGTTTCCACCATCGACGATTACATGGCCTTCGGCGAGATGATGCTGAACAAGGGCAAGCATGGCGGCACGCGCATCCTGTCGCGCCCCACGGTCGAGCTGATGGCGACCGACCAGCTCACGCCGGCGCAGAAGGCGGTCAGCGCCATCGTCCCCGGCTATTTCGAGAGCCATGGCTGGGGCTTCGGGCTCTCGGTCGCCACAAGGCGCGAGACGCTGGCCGGCTCCGTCGGACGCTTCGGCTGGGACGGCGGCTTGGGCACGTCATGGTACGTCGATCCGAGGGAGGAGCTGGTCGGCATCCTGATGACGCAGCGCGCCTGGACCTCGCCCAGCCCGCCGCCCGTCTGTCGCGATTTCTGGACCTCGGTCTATCAGGCGATCGATGATTGAGGCGCCCCCGCTGGCGATAGCTCCAAAACCGGAGGAGTAGAGATGCAAGTCCAACCCTATCTGTCCTTCGACGGCCGCTGCGAGGAGGCGCTCGATTTCTACCGCAAGGCGCTCGGCGCCGAGGTGACGATGATGCTGCGCTTCAAGGATCACCCCCAGCCGCAGGAGATGAGCATGATGCCGCCCGGTGCCGGCGAGAAGATCATGCATGCGAGCTTGCGCATCGGCGAGAGCCGCGTGATGGCGTCCGACGGCCGCTGCCAGGGGAAGCCGAATTTCCAGGGCATCTCGCTCTCGCTCACCGTGGCGAAGGAGGCCGAGGCCGAGCGGCTCTTCGCCGCGCTCGCCGAGGGCGGCAAGGTGCAGATGCCGTTGGGCAAGACGTTCTTCTCCCCGTGCTTCGGCATGGTGGCCGACCGCTTCGGCCTGTCGTGGATGGTCATCGTGGCGGCGTGAGGGCGGTTCTCTCTTGCGGTCATGCCGCCGCTCAGCGCGCGGGCCGGCCGCAATAGGCTTCGAGCCGGTAGCCGTCGGGATCGACGACGAAGGCGGCGTAGTAATCCGCGCTGTAATCGGGACGCAGGCCGGGCGCGCCGTTGTCGCGCCCGCCGGCGCGGATTGCCGCCGCGTGGAACGCGTCGACGCTCTCGCGCGTCGGCCCGGCGAAGCAGAAATGCAGGCCCGACTTGTCGTGGGGCGGAACGGGATGCTCCGAGGGGCTGATCCAGAACGCCACGGCGTCGGCCCCGTAGCCGAGCAAGCCCGGCTGCTGCCTCAAGCATTTGTAGCCGAGCGGCTTCAGCGCCGCGTCATAGAAGCGCTTGGTGCGGGCGAGATCGCGGACGCCGATCGAGACATGGTCGAACATCGCTGCTGCTCCCTTGTGGTGAAGTCGCGAAGCTAGAACGTTTTCGCGTCAAGCGGAAACGCGGCGCGCGAAGAACTCGACGAGGAGCCGCCAGCTCGCCCCATCGTCGGGCGAGCGCTCGGCGAGCCAATGGAAGGAGTTGGGCGCGATCGAGGTGAAGCTCCAGCGCACCGCGGCCCCCGCCTCGTCCTTGCCCTCCTGCAAGATATCCTTGCCGCGCGCGCGGCCGATCATCCGCCTGTAGGATTGCTTTACCGGGTCGATCCAGAAGATATGCCAAGCATCGATCGCGGGGTCGTAGACGCGCAAGGTGGTGCCGTAGAAATCGGTCGCGGCCGGGGGCCTGCGGCCTTGCGCGCCGCGCGGCGGGACGATCCAGACGTCCTGGATCGCGCGGCCGTCGAGCACCCAGCCGGCATGAATCTCGCCGCGGCTGCGCTGGGTCGCGCCGTCCGCCAGATGGTAGGCGGCATCCATCTCCCAGCGCCCGACGAGCCAGCCGTAGAGCTCCAGCTTTTCCGCGCGCTCCGGGGCCGGGCCGGCGCTATGGAGCGCGTCGATAAGGGTCGAGGACGTGGTAATCGACATAGCCGGGCCTTTCGTTGGGCGTCGATGACTTTCTCTTTAGACCCCCGCGCGATGTCCGTGCTTGGGAAAAATTGCTATGATGAGGCATGGCGACAATATCGCGTCTCCTCGTGTCGGGCCCCGGCTGGTCGGTGAGCGACGTCGTCTGCGATGCCGGCCCGGGCGACCCGCCCTTCGAGGAGCGCCACGGTGACGCCTGCATAGCCGCCGTGACGCAAGGCATGTTCCAGTACCGCTCGACGCAAGGTGCCGCCTTGCTCGCGCCGGGCGCGTTGCTGCTCGGCAACGAGGGCGATGGCTTCGAATGCGGCCATGACCATGGCAAAGGCGACCGCTGCCTCGCCTTCCATTTCGCGCCCGACCGGCTGGAAGCGATCCTGGCCGAATTGCCGGTCCTCGGGAGTTTGGCGGGCGCGCGGCGCATGGTTTTCACTGTCCCGCGTTTGCCGCCTTTGCCGAGGCTCATGCCGCTGCTGGTCGCGGCCGAGGCCGCGCGCCAAGAGGGCGACGGCGCCGCGCTCGAAGAGCTGGCAGTGTCGCTGGCGGCCGCCGTCGTCGCCACGCTCGCCGGCGCCGAGCCCGCCGCGCGTAGGCCGAGCCGGCGGGACGAGCGGCGCATCGTCCGGGCCTTGCGGCGGATCGAGGCCCGGGCGCAAGAGCCGCTGGCGCTCGCCGAGCTCGCAAATGAGGCCGCGATGAGCCCCTATCATTTCCTGCGCGTCTTCCGCCAAGTGGCGGGCATGACGCCGCATCAATATGTCCTGCGCACGCGCCTCCATCGCGCGGCGCTGCGCATCAGCCGCTCGGACGAGCTCATCTCGACCATCGCCTTCGATGCCGGCTTCAACGATCTCGCGAGCTTCAATCGGCGCTTTCGCGGCGTGATGGGCGCGAGCCCGAGCGCCTACCGCAAGCGCGGCCGCCGCCCGACAGGCGGGCTCCTTTAATTGGCCACCTTGATGTCGGTGAATTCCATGCTCGCGGCGCCCTTGGTCTCGTCCTGCCACCCATAGAAGCCGACGAGCGGAAGCGCCCTCAGTTCGTCACCTTCACGTCGACATATTCGACGCGCGTCTCGCCACCGTTCACGCCCTGCCAGAAGAAGCCGATGAGCTGCCCGCCGTCGGGCATCTGGCCCGAGACCTCGCCCATCTTGGTGCCGTTGATGAAGAGCGCGGCATTATTGCCTTTGGTCTGCACCTCGAGCTCGTTTGGCGTATTGAGGCCCTTCCTGACCGCCGGATTGGCGTTCCACTTGATGGGCAGGATCCAGCGGTTGTCGGCAAGCTTGCGCGCGACCGCCCAGCTGCCGTCGGCCGAGATCTCGAGCACGTAGTAATGCGAATCGTCGACCGCCCAGAAGACGACGCCTGCGACCGCGTTGGCGGGATCAGGGCTCGCCGCGAAATCCTCGGTGACGCAGACGCCCGCATCTGGGAAGACGTTTCCCTGATAGAGGATATGGTCGCCATTGGTGTCCGGCGCCTTGGCGACGAGCTTGCCGCCGGCCACCGAGACGTTCTGGTCCTGGCCCCAGCCTTGATTCAGCGTCGCGAACTTGTCCTCGAACAGGATTTTGCTGCCTTGGCAGGCGAATGCGGAATGGCCGAGGGCGGCCGCGGCGACGGCCGTCAGGCCGAAGAGAAGCTTGCGTGACATTCGAATGCCTCCTGGTTGGCTCCAGGCCCGCGCCTCCGGGCGTGGAGAAGGATTTGGTCGCTCCGCTCGGAGCCGGTTGCGGGGCTTCGCCCCCCGCCCAGCCTCGCTTCTCTAGTTCGTCTCTGGTTCGTCGCCTGGGGAGCCGTCATGGGGAATTAGTTTGCCTCTTTGGGAGACGGCGACAGGATTCCAGGCAGCCGCCAAGAATAAAGTCCTGCTCTTAAGTAATATTCCCCGTTCCACTGGCTGTAGATCCCCGTATAACGGGGCTTTGCTCTTCTAGACCGCCCCGCTGGTCGATTTATTTGAAATAATGATCCCGTAGTCTGTACCATGGCGCGCGGCAAGCGACAAGAGGCTTGCGCGCTTCGCGCCCCGCTCAGGGATAGATCATCTTCATCGTGATCGAGGCGCCCGAGGCAGGAAGCGGGAAATCCACCTTGCCCCAGGCCGGGGCCGAGAGGAAGGGCCTGGCGTTGTTGGACATGGTGTAGCCTTCCTCGGGCAGGCCGAGGAAGCTCTTGTCGAACTTGCCGTTGCCGTTCTCGTCATGATAGCCGGCCGCGGCATAGGTGCCGGGCGGCAGATCGAATTTGAAGGTCACGCTGCCCTCCGCAGCCGGCTTGACCTGATGATGGTCCGGCGTCGGATTGTCGGGCCATTGCGCGGGGTCGTTGTAGATCGAGAGCTCGACATTGCCCTTGGCGTTGCGCAGCCCCTCGACGGTGACGGTGAGCTCGGCCCCAGAGCCGAGCGGAATGGCGGCCGGAGCGGCGAGCGCCAGGCCGAAAGCCGCGATTGCAAGCCGGCCCGTAGCGGCTCTCGAAGGCAAGCGCATCGCCATGGCCCATGCTCCATCGCTTGGGGATCGAACGCTGCATGCGAGCTTACGCCGCGTTTGATGCTTAACTCAATGCCGCTGGCGAAATGAAGGTTCCCTCGCCGGCCATGGCGCGAGGGGGCGCCAGGCCGTGCAATGCGGACCCGGCTCGGTTTTGGGCCGGAGGGGAGCGGGGGAATGGGGCCGACCGTCGAGTTCAATCTCGACCAGATCAAGGCGATGCTGCCGCACCGCTATCCCTTCCTGATGATCGATCACGTCAAGGACGTCGTCCCGGACAAGAGTGCCGTCGGCGTCAAGAACGTGACGGTCAACGAGCCCTTCTTCCGCGGCCTGCCGCCCGGCCGGCTGTTCGTCCCCGGCACGCTCATCATCGAGGCGATGGGCCAGACGGCCGCGGTGGCGGCGATCCACACCCTCGGCGGCGACAGGTCGGGCAAGTACATCTATTTCATGGGGCTGCAGAAATTCCGCGTCCATAGGCCGGTCGGCCCGGGCGACGTCATGCTGCTCCATCTCGTCAAGGAGCGCGCCTTCGGTCCCACCTCCAAGGTGCATGGCAAGGCGTGGGTCGCCGGCGCGCTCGTGGCGGAAGCCTATCTCACGGCCATGATCCTCGATCAGCGCAGCGCCCTTCCCTGACGCCCATGACGACGATCCGCATCAACGGCGCCGAGCTTCATTACGAGGACAGCGGAGGCGAGGGCGAGCCCATCCTGTTCAGCCATGGGCTGCTCTGGAACACCACGCTGTTCGCGCCGCAAGTGGCGGCGCTGCGGGGCCGCTATCGCTGCGTCGCCTACGATCATCGCGGCCAGGGACAGAGCGGCGAGTCGTCGCTGCGCTCGATCGACATGGACACGCTGACCGACGATGCCGCCCAGCTGATCGCCGCCTTGCGCCTCGGACGGGTGCATTTCTGCGGCCTCAGCATGGGCGGCTTCGTCGGCATGCGGCTGGCCGCGCGCCGGCCCGAGCTCCTGCGCTCGCTCATCCTGCTCGAGACCACGGCCGACGCGGAGCCTCCCGGGCGGAAGCCGAAATACAGGCTCATGGCCTTTGTCTCGCGCTGGCTCGGCACGAGGCTCGTGCTGCCCTCGGTGATGCCGATCCTCTTCGGCCGCAGCGTGCTCGCCGATCCGGCGCGCGCCGCGGACCGCGCGGCCTGGCGCGCGCAGATTCTGGCGACCGATCGACGCTCGATCTGGCGCGCGCTCAACGGCGTGCTCGAGCGCCCCGCCATCCATGACGAGCTCGGCAAGATCGCGACCCCGACACTCGTCCTGGTGGGCGAGGAGGACGTCGCCACCGTGCCGGCCCAGGCCGAGCGCATCGCCGCCGCGATCAAGGGTGCCGAGCTCCTGCGCATCCCCGGCGCCGGCCATAGCTCGACCGTCGAGCAACCGGCGGCCGTGAACGCGGCGATCGCGGCCTTTCTCGCCCGCCTGGGCTGAAATCGGGGACCTCCCCGCTCGGCATGAGCGCCTTCGGGAAAAATTAACCTTGTGGCGGGCGCGGCGCACGGCGAAACGGGCTTTCCCGCGAGCCCAGCCGGGCCGCGCACGGCGGCGCCATGGTCACCTTTCATTAAGATTAGGGCGCTATTTTTTCTTGGAGCCTGGCAAGGTTGAGAAAGATAGCGGGGAAGACGTGTCGGCCGAGAGCGAAGAGACGCGCCGTTCGGTCCAGTATAGTCCGATCACGCTCAAGTTCCACGATCGCGAGATCGAAAAGCATTTCGTGACCGAAGAGCTGCAGCGTTCGATGCGGCTCATTCGGCTGACCATTGTTCTGGGCACAGTCCTTTATGCGCTCTTCGGCATTCTCGACACCTACATGGTGCCGGACGACCTGCCGGGCATCTGGCTGATCCGCTACGGCATCGTCTGCCCCATCCTGGTTGCCGTGCTCGTCGCGACCTACACGCGCGTCTTCATCCGCTATTCGCAGTTCTTCCTCGCCGTCGGCAGCTTCGCATCGGGCTTCGGCATTCTCGCCATGACGACGATCATGCCCGCGCCCGCCAATTATCTCTATTACGCGGGCCTCATCCTCGTCGTGATCTATTGCTCCAGCATCATCCGCCTCGATCATTTCTACGCCGCGCTGCTCTCGCTCTCGCTCTTCCTGCTGTACCAGCTGGGCGCCATACTCGTCGCGCATATCCCGAAAGCGATCCTCATCAACAACGACTTCTTCTTCAGCGCGTCCCTGGCCGTGGGCATATTCTCGAGTTACACGCACGAGCTCTACCGGCGGCGCAACTTCATCAACACGCATCTCCTCATCCTCGAAAAGGTCCGCTCCGAGCGGCTGGGACAGGAGGCACAGGCGGCGAACCGCGCGAAAAGCGAGTTCCTCGCTTCCATGAGCCACGAGCTGCGCACGCCCTTGAACGCCGTCATCGGCTTCACCGAGGTGATGAAGCTGCAGATCTTCGGGCCCATCGGCTCGGAGCGCTACATGGGCTATGTCGACGACATCCACAGCAGCGGCACGCACCTCCTCTCGGTGATCAACGACATCCTCGATCTGGCCAAGGCCGAGGCCAACAAGCTCATCCTTTCCGAGGAGGAGGTCGACCTCTGCGATCTGGTCGACGGCTGCATCCGAATGTTCCGCAACACCGCGGCGACGCAGGGCGTGCGGCTCGCCTTCAGCCTGCCGAAGGAGCAACCCATCCTGCGTGCCGATCTCCGCCTCCTGCGCCAGGTGCTCATCAACCTGGTCTCGAACGCGATCAAGTTCACCCTCACCGGCGGCGCGGTCGTCATCTCGATCCAGAACGACGCCGAGGGCTGCCGCGTCCGCATCGAGGATACGGGCATCGGCATCGCGCATGACGATCTGGAGAAGATCCTGGAGCCCTTCGTCCAGGTCGAGAGCGCCCATAACCGCAAGCATGGCGGCACCGGGCTGGGCCTGCCGCTGGTGAAGCGCATCGTCGAGCTCCATGGCGGCACGCTGCTGCTGGAGAGCGAGCTCGGTATCGGTACGCGGATGACGGTGTGCCTGCCGGCCGAGCGCGTGATCAGGCTGCAGCGGCCCGCCGATGCGGCGCCGGTTCACGCCATCGCGCGCAGCGCCTAGAGCGATATCCGCTCACGCGGAATCGCTCTAGCATATCTTGTTTCCGGCCGCTCAAGCGCCTGCGGGCCACCGGCCCGCATTTTTTTCGCGAGACAAGTGGAGGCACCGCATACGCGGTGCCTCGGGCTTTTCGCGTTTCCACTCGATGTGAAAACGCTCTGGGCGCCGACGTCTCGACGAGCCGGCGCCGAAATGCGACGCGGTTTTCCGCGCGCAGAGGGAGGCGCAGCGGAGAGCGGGGGGCGGTGGGCGCGCCTCAGGCCCGCTTGGGCTTGCGGATGAAGAGCATATAGACGCGACCCGTCGGGTCCGGCCGCACCTCGACGCTCGCGGCGTCGAGCCCGGCCGCCAGCTCGTGCATCTCCTCTTCCGTGCGGTAGATCAGGCTCCAGTCGCAGATGAACTCGAGCGGCCAGAGAATGCCGGTCGGCGTGTCGCGCATATTGCCGACGACCAGCATGCCGCCGTCCGAAAGCTGCCCGTAAAGATCGGCGATGAGCGCGCGGGCGCGCACGGTCGAGAGGTAGTCGAGCAGCCCGACGGTATAGATGAGATGCTGGTCGGGCATGCGGCGGAACAGCCTGCCCGCGCGCATGAGCTGGCTGAATGACACATGCAGGCATTGGATCGTGGCGCGGCCCTGATGGCGCACCACCTCGGGATAGGTCTGCTGATAGGCGTAGGACAGCGCGTCGGCGTCCTGATCGACGAGGGTAAAGCGCACCGGCGCCGGTAAGGCCGGGATCTTGAGGCAGTTCACCACCTCTTGCGCGGGGCCGCAGGCGAGGTTGGTGACATGCACCGCCTGTCCCCCCGGCGATTCCGCCAGCACCTGGGCGATCGTCTGCTGCATCATCACCATCCGCATGGCGATGCATTCTGCGACGTCGAGGCCGAGCCGATGCAGCAGCTGGCCGAACATCGTCTTCCCCTCGTAGCGCCAGCGGTAGATGATGTTCATCACCTCGTAGTCGCCCGGATAGCCCAGCGGCTTCTCGTAGCTGCGCCGGATGACGGGCCCCTCGACGAACTCCGGCGTGATGACGAGCGTGGTCAATGTCTTCGTCGCCTTGAGCGTCTCTTCGTCCTTCATGATGGGGGCCACCAGCTCATTGGCGCGGAACCAGAGGCGGCGCCATTCGGGCAAGGCGCGATCCTCGCAGATCGCGAGCACGCGCATCATCTGCTCCTCCTGGCCCGCGCCGCCCTTCGGCAGGTTGCTCTCGAGCTGCTCGAGCGGCAGGCGATATTGGCGGAAGAAGCGCAGCAGGTCGGCCACGAGAGTGCGGTACTCGGCGCTCAAGAGGTCGGTGCGCAAGGCGAGGCTCTTCTCGAGCGAGACCTTGAAGAGGGCCGATTGATGGTCGGCGATGGTCTTCGCGATGTCGATATAGCCGCTGGTCAGGCTGAGCGCGATCTTGGTGCGCGCATAGAAGGGCTCGACGCGCGTGACGCGGCCCTTGCCGCGATAGAGATCCGTGTCGCCCAGCTGCAGGAGGACGGGCACCTCCTCGCCGATCTCCGCATCGGGGCTCTGATTGACCTCGGTGCAGGCCGCCATGCCGCTGATGCTCAGATCATGCAGCACGAACGGCATCTTGTTGACGCGCAGGCTGGGGACGATCTGCTTGTAAATCTCTCGCGCCGTGAAGCGTTGCGGCCGGTAATAGATCAGCTTGCCTTCCGCGCCGGCAAGGTCCTCGTAGTGCGCGATTTCAGCCATTGCCCAATTTGGCCCTCTGCGGGGCTCCCCCACGGCAAATTTATTGCCAGAGTTAACCATGCTATAAAAAGCTGCACTGCTTGTCTACCGAAACATCGGAATAGTGAATGTTATTGCGAAGACTACATTCCATGAACGCTCTGTGAAATATCTGCGTAACTCTTGTAGAGCTGCGGTCGAGTCCGTTCACTGTTGAGCCTGGTCAATCTCCGCCGCGCGAAATCCTTTCTCGCGGGGAGTTGCGGCGTCAATTTTTCGACTTCATGTAGGGGTCCTCTTGAACCGCTCCCACGAAATATTGTGGTCGAGAGTCGTTCTCTTTGTACCTCGCCTAGGAGTTGTGGCGACCGGCGTCGAACGGCGCCTGGCGACGGAGCCGCAGCTGCGAGGCCGAACGTCGCGCCGGCAGGGGATATTCCCGCCTAATTTGCATCGGCGCGGGCGGCTCCCCTAGGTTTACGGGCATGGCGCCGCCTCCGCTCCGCCCCGTCCATATCGGCTGCCTCGCCTTCGAGGCCTTGGCCGCGTCGCGCGGCATGGCGCGCCTCGTCGCCGCCTTACGCGAGTCCGCTTATCTCGAGGCCGGCCCCGAGATCATCTGGGCGGGAGGCGGCGACGCGTTGCTCCATCCGCGCTCGGTCCTGCTCGGAGGCGCGTTGCCGGCCGATTGGCGGGAGGTGCATTTCGCACTGCACGGTCTGGCGCCTTGGCGTCCCGCTTGGCCGAGGGAAATCGCGGGCGGGCCGCTTGCACTCGGCGAGCGCATAGAGAGGCTCGCCGCGTCGCTCTTGGCAGAAGCGACGCCGCGCGGCTTGGGCGTCTGGCTCGCGGGCGCGCGCGCGGAATTTCCGCTCGAGGATGCCGCCTTGCGCATCGCCTTGTTGCGCGAGAGCGCGGCGGCGGACAACCTCGTCGCCGGACGCGAGGCAGTGCGGCGCTTGATCGGCCTCGGCCCCGGCCTGACGCCCTCGGGCGACGATTTCCTCGCCGGGTTCCATCTCGGTCTGCGGCTCCAAGCCGTAGCCTTGCCGGCGCGCGCCACGCGCGTCGAGGCCTGGGGCGAACTGCTGCGCCAAGAGGCGCGGCTACGCGCCGGCCGCGTCAGCGCGGCAATCCTCGTCGACGCCACGCACGGCATGAGCTTCGCGCCGGCTCATGCGCTTTGCCTGGCGCTGGCCTCGGGCGAGCGCGAGGGCGCCCTCCTTGCCGCGCGCTCGCTCGCCGTCCTCGGCCATTCGTCGGGCTGGGATCTCCTCGCCGGCTTGCGCGTCGGATTGCATTCGGATTGACTATTGACGGCCGGCGGATCGTTCCCCGCGCGCTTGTGGTACAATGCGACAACGATGATATCGATGAAGAATTTGGCCAGGAATTCCGTGCAGGACAGGCTGGTTGGTCGATCGCATGGACAGCGGTCGATAGTCTGGGTCAATAACTCCGTCGCGCCATGAGCACGCGTGCCCAAGAGGAAGCCGAGCTGTCCCGTTGGCGATTGCGGCCCGGAAATGCCGATGGTCGTTGGTTCACTGCGTTGATCGCAAACGAGTTTGCCGCGCCCGAGACTCTCCTCGCCCAACAAGATCGCCGTCTGGCGCAAATACTCGCCATCGCCGGCAAGCATGTTCCATTTTATTGCGCGCGTTTCGAAGCCCTCGGCTTGCAGGCGGCGGATATCAAAGGGCAGCAGGATTTGCCGCGGCTGCCGATCCTCTCGAAGCAGGAGGTTATCGATCAGTTCGACGAAATGCGTGCACGGGCGCTGCCGCAAGGCACAGAGATATTCGCTGTCACTCAGTCCTCCGGCACCACCGGCCGTCCGGTAAAGGTCTTAGCGACACGGCAAAGCGATGCGATGTTCGGCATCCTTGCCCACCGTCGGCGGCGCTGGGCGCGCGTCGACCCCAGAGGCGTGTCATGCTCCATCAAAATACCGAGCCACTTTCCGCGCAAGAACGGCGCATTGCTGCAAAGTGGGGAGGTATGGCGAACCGAAAGGTGGGATTATTTGGGGAATTATTTCGAAACCGGACCGGGTTATCGATTTAACGTGTGGAATTCGATGGGGCAACAACTTCGCTGGTTGCAGGAAATCCAACCCAACTATCTCGCGACCTATTCGAATGTCCTCGAGGAACTGGCCTATGCCAATGATTGTGCCAATCCGGCCGATTCGATTTCCGCCTTATTCAGCAGTGCGGGAAGCACGGCTCCATCGACCCGTCGCCAGGTCGAGCGCATCTATCGCTCGCCCCTCCACGATGCCTACGGTTTGAATGAAATCGGCGCCGTGGCGGTACGCTGCGAGGCGGGGCTCTATCACATCAATGTCGAGCATTGCATCGTCGAGGTGGTCGACGCGCGAGGCGCGGCCTGCACGGCCGGCCAGCTCGGGCGCGTGCTGGTTACGGCGCTGCAGAACCTGGCGATGCCTCTCATCCGTTACGATACCGGCGACGTCGCGCGCGCGGCGATCTTGCCCTGCCCCTGCGGGCGTAACCTCCCGGTGATCGGCGAAATCGCCGGACGGTTTCGCCGCTTCGGCTACCTGCCGGAGGGCACCCGCGAGCGTCACTATTCCCTGCTCGATGCAATAGAGGCGATGCCTATCGAGCTATTGAGGCCCCTGCGCCAATATCAACTCCATCAGTTTCGCGATCATAGTTTCGAATTGCGCGTGCGTTCCGCGGGAGGCATGTCGCCGGAGTTCTCCCAACGGCTGATGCGGGTCTGGACGGCGATCGCCGGCAGCGATAAGACGCCGCTGCGCATCGTCGAAGTGGACGAGATCCAAGCGAGTCCGAGCGGCAAGCAGCTGGAATTCGATTCCGATTTTTATCCCGATCCGGAAGCCGAGATCGATCCTCGCGCTTACCGAGCGGCGCTCGAACGGCTGGAACAGGGGCGATAATCGATGCCGCATGGCGACGAGTACGGACGCACACACTGGAATTCCAGAGCTCGGAGCTGGCACCTCTTCTCCTCGCCAGTGCGCCCTAGCGGCGAGGACGTAACCACTTTCCTGCGCTTCATCAATGCCTATTCGGACATCCCCCCGGATGCCGCAAGCACGGCGCTAATATTAGGAGTAACGCCCGAGATAGCGACCATGTCATGGCCCGCGCGGACGGTCGTCACCGGTGTCGATAAAGCGCAGGAAATGGTCAAGAGCGTGTGGCCCGGCGACGTACCCGGTTTACGCCATGCGCTGTGCGACGATTGGTTCGCGCTCCCCCGGCCTGGGCGGCCGTACGATGTGGTGATCGGCGACGGCAGCATCAACACGATGAGGTATCCGGGAGAGATGCGGCGATTGCTGGCAAAACTGCGCAAGCTGGCGCGCCCTGGAGCTCTCCTGATCTTGCGCAGCTTTGCGCGTCCAGCCATCCCGGAAAGCATCGCAGCTCTTTTCCAGGCCGCGCAATCCGCGTCGGCCGGGAGCTTTCACGCCTTCAAGTTCCGTCTGGCCATGGCACTGCAGCCGCGCCCGGACGAGGGTGTCGGTATGGACGAGCTGTGGCAGCTCTGGCGCCGGCTTGAGGCCGAAGTCGAAGGCGTGTCGGAGCGATGCGGCTGGCCGCCGGATGTGGTCCGGACCATCGAACTCCTTCGCGGCAACCAAATGCGACTGACCTTTCCCACCCTCGATGAGTTGATTGCCACGCTGGAAGCCGAAGGGGTTTCGCTCCTCGACCGCTACTCGCCGAAATACGAGATGGGCGACCGCTGCCCCGTCATGGTCGGCCGGCTCTGAACTCGAGGTTCGACGTGGCGGCGCGCCTTGACGCTCCGAGGGGGCGTCCATAACATCCGCTTTATCGCTGCTGCGCATCGTCGAAGTGGACGAGATCCAAGCGAGCCCGAGCGGCAAGCAGCCGAATTCGACTCCGACTTTTATCCCGATCCGGAAACCGAGATCGATCCTCGCGCTCACCGAGCGGCGCTCGAACGGCTGGAACAAGGGCGATAATCGATGTCACTGGCCGACGAGTACGGACGCGCACACTGGAATTCTACGGCTCGGAGCTGGGACCTCTACTCGTCGCCTCTGCGCCCTTGCGGCGAGGACTTGACCGCTTTCCTGCGCTTCATCAATGCCTATTCGGACACCCCCCCGGATGCCGCAAGCACGGCGCTCATACTCGGTGTTACGCCCGAGATAGCGACCATGTCATGGCCCGCGCGGACGGTCGTCACCGGTGTCGATAAAGCGCAGGAAATGGTCACAAGCGTGTGGCCCGGCGACGTACCCGGTTTACGCCATGCGCTGTGCGACGATTGGTTCGCGCTCCCCCGGCCCGCGCGGCCGTACGACATGGTGATCGGCGACGGCAGCATCAACGCCTTGAGGTATCCGGGAGAGATGCGGCGATTGCTGGCAAGACTGGCCGTGCTGGCGCGCCCGCGAGCCCTCCTGATCTTGCGCAGCTTTGCCCGTCCGGCCATTCCGGAAAGCATCCCGGCGCTTTTCCAGACCGCGCAAACCGGCGCAGCCGGGAGCTTTCACGCCTTCAAGTTTCGTCTGGCCATGGCACTGCAATCCCGCCCGGAAGAGGGCGTAACGCTGGATGAGGTCTGGCGATTCTGGCGCCGGCTCGAGTCCGAAGTCGAAGGGCTATCGGAGAGATGCGGCTGGCGGCCGGAAGTGGTCCGGACCATCGAGCTCTTTCGAGGCAAACAGGTACGACTAAACTTTCCCACCCTCGACGAGTTGATTGCCATGCTGGAAGCCGAAGGGGTTTCGCTCCTCGACCGCCATTTGCCGAGATACGAGATGGGTGACCGCTGCCCGATCATGGTCGGCCGACTCTGAACTCGAGGCTCGACGTGGCGGCGCGCCTTGACGCTCCAAGGGGGCGTCCCTAACATCCGCCCCTCCCGGCACCTCCCTAGCCTATCAGCCGCCCGCGACCGAGCATGGCCACCGACTATCGAGCGACCGTCTTCCTCCCGCGCACGGATTTTCCGATGCGGGGGGACCTGCCGAAGCGCGAGCCCGACTGGCTGGCGCGCTGGAATGCGCTCGATCTTTATCGCCGCCTGCGCATCGCCTCGGCCGGGCGCGAGAAATTCATCCTCCATGACGGGCCGCCCTACGCCAACGGCCATCTCCATATCGGCACCGGCCTCAACAAGATCCTCAAGGACGCGGTCAACCGCTCGCAGCAGATGCTGGGCAAGGACGCCAACTACGTGCCCGGCTGGGACTGCCACGGCCTGCCCATCGAGTGGAAGATCGAGGAGCAATATCGCGCCGAGGGGAGGCGCAAGGACGACGTGCCGATCGCCGAGTTGCGCCGCGCCTGTCGCGCCTTCGCCGAGCATTGGCTCGAGGTGCAGAAAGGCGAGTTCCGCCGCCTGGGCGTCGAGGGCGACTGGGCCCATCCCTATACCACCATGAGCTTCGGCGCCGAGGCGCAGATCGTGCGCGAGATCGGCAAGTTCCTCATGAATGGCGGGCTCTACAAGGGTTCGAAGCCGGTGCTTTGGTCGATCGTCGAGCAGACCGCGCTCGCGGAAGCCGAGGTCGAGTATCACGACCACCGCTCGACCGCGATCCATGTGCGCTTTCCCGTGCTCCGCGCGGGCGATCCGGCGCTCGCCGGCGCCTCGGTCGTGATCTGGACCACCACGCCCTGGACGATTCCGGGCAACCGCGCCGTCGCCTACGGGCCGGGCTTCGCCTATGTCGCCATCGAGGTGACGGCGACGGCCGAAGGCAGCCTGGCGCGGCCGGGCGAGCGGCTTCTCGTCGCGGAGCGGCTCATGGAGGCACTCGCGCAGGCCGCCGGCATCGCCAGCTACGAGGTGAAGGCGCGGCTGCCGGGCGCGGCTCTCGCCGGCGCGATCTGCGCCCATCCTTTGCGCGGCCGGGGCTACGAGTTCGACGTGCCGCTGCTGCCGGGCGATCATGTCAGCGAGAGCGACGGCACCGGCTTCGTTCATACCGCACCCGGCCATGGCGCGGAAGATTTCGACCTTGCCCAGGCGCACGGGATCGAAGTGCCCGAGACGGTGCTGGCCGATGGGAGCTATGCGCCGCGCGTGCCGCTCTTCGCCGGGCTTTTCGTGCTTGCCCAAGGCAAGAACGGCAAATATTACTCGCCTGCCGAAAAGCCGATCATCGCCGCGCTTAGGGAAGCGGGCGCGCTCCTCGCCCAAGCGCCGCTCACCCATTCCTATCCTCATTCCTGGCGCTCCAAGGCGCCGCTCATCTTCCGCGCCACGCCGCAATGGTTCATCTCGATGGAGACGAACGATCTGCGCCAGAAGGCGCTCGCCGCCATCGCGGCCACGCGCTTCGTCCCCCCGCAAGGCAAGGAGCGGCTCCACGCCATGATCGAGAACCGCCCAGACTGGTGCGTCTCGCGCCAACGCGCCTGGGGCGTGCCGATCGCCGTCTTCGTCGACAAGCGCACGGGCGAGCCGCTGCGCGAGCAGGCCGTTATCGACCGCATCGCCGAGATTTTCGAGCGCGAGGGCGCCGAGGCCTGGTTTGCGAGCCCGCCCTCGCGTTTCCTCGGCAACGACCACGACCCGGCGAACTTCGAGCCCGTCACCGACATCGTCGAGGTCTGGTTCGACAGCGGCTCGACGCACGCCTTCGTGCTCGAGCGGCGGCCCGATCTGAAGTGGCCCGCCTCGCTCTATCTCGAGGGCTCGGACCAGCATCGCGGCTGGTTCCATTCCTCGCTCCTCGAATCCTGCGGCACGCGCGGCCGTGCGCCTTTCGAGGCCGTGCTCACCCACGGCTTCGTCATGGACGAGCTGGGGCGCAAAATGTCCAAGTCGCTCGGCAACGTGACGGCGCCGCAGGAGGTGGTGGATCAATATGGCGCCGACATCCTGCGGCTCTGGGTCGTGTGGTCGGACTATTCCGACGATCTCCGCATCGGCCCCGAGATCCTCAAGCATGTGGCGGACATCTATCGCCGCCTGCGCAACAGCCTGCGCTATCTGCTCGGCAATCTCGACGGCTTCGATCCGGCCGAGCGCGTCGAGCCCGCGGCGATGCCCGAGCTCGAGCGCTGGATCCTCCATCGCCTGTGGCAGCTCGACCGGCTCGGGCGCCGCGCCGTCGAG
Organism: uncultured Pseudomonadota bacterium; assembly: GCA_963842155.1. Taxonomy (GTDB): domain Bacteria; phylum Pseudomonadota; class Alphaproteobacteria; order JACZXZ01; family JACZXZ01; genus CAWJFP01. The sequence goes on along the minus strand of CAWJFP010000039.1, from coordinate 21,976 downwards.
GATTTCGACCTCCATGGCTGGTTCACCGAGCTGCATAATTTCTGCGCCACCGACCTCTCGGCCTTCTATTTCGACATTCGCAAGGATTCGCTCTATTGCGACGCGCCGAGCTCGCCGCGCCGGCGCGCGGCGCGCACGGTGCTCGAGCGGCTCTATGATTGCCTCACCGCCTGGTTCGCGCCGGTGCTTTGCTTCACCGCCGAGGAGGCCTGGCTCGCCCGCCATGCCGACCCCGAGGGCAGCGTCCATCTGCGCCTCTTCCCCGAGCTGCCCGAGAGCTGGCGCGACGAGGCGCTCGCCGCGAAATGGGAGATGGTGCGCCGGCTGCGCCGCGTCGTGACGGGCGCGCTCGAGGTCGAGCGCGCGCAAAAGCGCATCGGCTCGAGCCTGCAGGCGCACCCCATTGTCTACGCCACCGCGGAATATGTCGCGGCCCTCGCTGGCCTCGACTTGGCCGAGCTCGCCATCACCTCGGGCGCGACGCTGCGCGAGGGCCCGCCGCCCGAGGGCGCCTTCACCCTGCCGGAGCTCGACGGCATCGGCGTGGTGCCGGGATTGGCCCAAGGCGCCAAATGCGAGCGCTGCTGGATGGTGTTGCCCGAGGTGGGGCGCCATCGCGACCATCCCGGGCTTTGCGACCGCTGCCACGGCGTGGTGACCGGCCTTGTCGCCGCCGCTTGAGCGCCCGCGCCCGCTCGGCGCGGCCTGGGGAAGCCGGAGCTCGGCCCGCATGACCGGGCTCTCCCTCGTCCTCGCCCTCCTCGTGATCCTGCTCGATCAGCTCAGCAAATGGTGGATCCTCGCCATCGTCATGCATCCGCCGCGCGTCGTCGAGTTGGCACCCTTCCTCGACCTCGTGCTGGCGCGCAACCGCGGCATCAGCTTCAGCCTCTTCCGCTTCGACGCGCCCTGGGGACCGTGGCTGCTCTCCGCACTGGCGCTGGTCATCGTCGGCTGGCTCTTCTTCTGGCAATGGCGCGCGCGCAGCCGGCTCGTCTCCGCCGCCGTCGGGCTCATCGCGGGCGGCGCCATCGGCAACGTGGCCGACCGTCTCTATTCGACGGCGGTCACCGACTTCATCGATCTCCATCTCGGCGACTATCATTGGCCGGCCTTCAACCTCGCCGATTCCGCGATCACCGTCGGCGTCGTGCTGCTGTTGGCCGAGGCCTTGTTTGCCAAGGGCGAAAAGTCCTAAAATGCGCGCGACGAGGGCTTCAAGGCCGCGCCCGGTTTAAGGGCGGCGGCCGATGGACGGGAGTGGGGATGGCTACGCGAACGGGACTCAAGCTTTGCATCGCCGCGGCCGCCTTGCTAGCGCTCGGCGCCTGCGACACGGCTCGCGGTGTCTATAACGTGGTCGCGGGCAACGGCCCGCAGCCGGGGGTGAACGACGATTCGGTGCGCCGGCCGCCGCTCACCTTGCCGCCGGATTATAATCTCCGCCCGCCGGCGACCGGCGGGCCGACGACCGACCTGTCGGCCGCGGCCTCGGCGCGCGCCGCCGTCTTCGGTCTCGACAAGGAGGCCGGCAACGGCGCGGTGCAGCGTCGCGGCGGCCTCTCGCTCGGCGAGTCGGCGCTGCTCCAGCATGCAGGCGCGGTGCGGCCGAACAATACCGTGCGCAACAAAGTGGATTCCGAGACCCAGGCGCTCAACCAGGAGGAGCAGGGCTTCACCAACGCCTTGCTCAATCCGCCGCCGCCGCCGAAGAAGGATAACGGCTTCTTCGACAACATCTTCAGCTCCAACGCCGACCAGACGCCCAGCATCGAGCGCAAGGGCGAGGGCTCGAGCAGCGGCTTCCTGGGCGGACTCTTCGACTGGTTCTGACGCGAAGGGACGCTTGATGGCCATCCGCGTCCTGCCGCCCAATCTGGTCAACCAGATCGCGGCCGGCGAGGTGGTGGAGCGGCCTGCGGCGGCCCTCAAGGAGTTGATCGAGAACGCCCTCGATGCCGGCGCCGGGCGCATCGAGGCGAGCCTACGCGAAGGCGGGCGCGCCCTCATCGCCGTGACGGACGACGGCAGCGGCATGACGGCCGAGGAGCTCACCCTCGCCGTCGAGCGCCACGCCACCTCCAAGCTGCCGGACGAGGATCTCACCCGCATCGCGACCCTGGGCTTCCGCGGCGAGGCCTTGCCCTCGATTGGCGCGGTCAGCCGGCTCTCGATCGCGAGCCGCCCGCGCGGCGCCGCCAACGGTTGGAGCCTCGCGGTCGAGGGCGGCAGGAAAGGCCGGCCCGAGCCCGCGGCCATGCCGCCCGGCACGCGGGTCGAGGTGCGCGACCTATTCTTCGCCACCCCGGCGCGCCTCAAATTCCTCAAAAGCGAGCGCACCGAGCTCGGCCATGCCATCGACGCGATCAACCGCCTCGCCATGGCCCATCCCGCCGTCGCCTTCGCCCTCTCGGACGGCAGCAGGGCGCTGGTCAAGCTCAATGCGGCCGAAGGCGACCTGCTCGACGCGCGGCTCGCGCGCCTCGCCGCCATCATGGGGCGCGAGTTCGCCGAGAACGCGCTTGCCATCGCGGCGGAGCGCGAGGGGCTCAGGCTTTCCGGCTATGCCGGCCTGCCCACGCTCAACCGCGGCACCGCGCAGCAGCAATATCTTTTCGTCAATGGCCGGCCGGTGCGCGACAAGCTGCTCGCCGGCGCGGTCAGGGGCGCCTATCAGGATTTCCTCGCGCGCGACCGCAGCCCGATGCTCGCCCTCTTCCTCGAGCTGCCGCCCGAGCAGCTCGACGTGAACGTCCACCCCACCAAGGCCGAGGTGCGCTTCCGCGACGCGGGCCTGGTGCGCGGCCTCATCGTGAGCGCGCTCAAGCATGCGCTTGCGGGAGCCGGCCATCGCGCCTCGACCACGGTCGCGGGTGCGGCGCTCGGCGCCTTCCGCCCCGCCAGCTTGCCCGCGGGCGGAGCGGGCCATGGCGGCTACTCCCATCCCCGCGGCGGCGGCGCCATTCCGCGCGGCTTCGCCGAGGCGGCGGCGCAATATCTGGCGTCGCCCTCGGACGCTTCGCTTCCGGGACTGACCCGGCCTTCGGCGCCTGGCGCGGAAAGCGCGGCCGCGGCCATGGCAAGCGGCGAGGCCGAGGCCGCCGCCGGCGCGAGCGGCTTTCCCCTTGGCGCCGCGCGGGCGCAGCTCCACGGCACCTATATCGTCGCCCAGACGGCCGACGGCATCGTCATCGTCGATCAGCATGCGGCGCATGAGCGGCTGGTCTATGAGCGCATGAAGCGCGCGCTCGAGGCAAGCGGCGTCAAGCGCCAGCTCCTCCTCATCCCCGAGGTCGTCGAGCTCGAGCCGCAAGCCGCCGAGCGGCTGCTCGCCCGCGCCGCCGAGCTCTACGAGCTGGGGCTCACCATCGAGCCCTTCGGCGTTGGTGCCGTGGTGGTGCGCGAGCTGCCGGCGCTGCTCGGCGAATGCGAGATCAAGGGGCTGGTGCGCGATCTCGCCGACGAGCTGGCCGAGCTCGGCGAAACGCATGCGCTCAAGGAGCGGCTCGCCGAGGTCTGCGGCACGCTCGCCTGCCATGGCAGCGTGCGCGCGGGCCGCCGCCTCTCGGCCGCCGAGATGGACGCGATCCTGCGCGAGATGGAGGCGACGCCCCATTCCGGCCAGTGCAATCACGGCCGGCCCACCTATGTCGAGCTCAAGCTCGCCGATATCGAGAAGCTGTTCGGAAGGCGATGAGGCGCGGCGGATTTAATCTCTCCCCCATCTGGCGAAAACGAGCCGCGTGCGGCCATAGCGCCGCTCATCGGCAAGCGTGAAGCCGGGCGGAAGCGCCGAGCCGTCCGCCTGGTCGAGCTCGAGCACGGCGAGGGCGCCGGGCGCGAGCCAGCCGGCCGCCGCCAAGGCGGCGAGCGACTCGGTCGCGACGCCCGAGCGATAAGGCGGGTCGAGGAACACGAGACTGCGCGGCGCGGGATGGCCGCGCACGCTTTCGCGCTTGGGCGGGCGCAAGGCGTCGCCCTGGACGAGGATGGCGCGCGCCTCCTCGCCGAGCCGCTTCACATTGCCGCGCAGACATTGCAGCGCCGTCAAATCCCGGTCGAGGAACACGGCTTCCTGCGCGCCGCGCGAGAGCGCCTCGAGCCCCAGCGCGCCCGAGCCCGCGAAGGCGTCGAGCACCAGCGCGTCCTCGAGCGGCGAGACGCCGTCCACCACGAGGCGCCCATGGGCGAGCAGATTGAACAGGTTCTCCCGCACCCGGTCGGAGGTCGGGCGCACCGAGCCGTCCTCGGGGGCTTCGATGCTGCGGCCGCGCAGCCTACCGGCGATGATGCGCATCGTGACGCGGCCTATGCTTGAGGGCCTGGTAGGCGCCGCCGAGCTGGTCGCGCAGCATGCCGCGCGGCACCTCCTCGACCGCGCCGCGCGCCAGCGCGCCGAGCTGGAAGGGGCCGTAGGCCGTGCGGATGAGGCGGTTTACGCTCAAGCCCAGATGCTCGAGCACGCGGCGCACCTCGCGGTTCCGGCCCTCGCGCAAGGCGATGGTAAGCCATTGATTGGCGCCTTGCGTGCGGTCGAGGCTGGCCTCGATCGGCCCGTACTGCATCGCGTCGATACGCACGCCCTTGGCGAGTGCCGCGAGGCGCTGCGGCTCGACGCTGCCGAAAGCGCGCGCGCGATAGCGCCGGAGCCAGCCGGTCGCCGGCAGCTCGAGATGGCGCGCGAGCTCGCCGTCGTTGGTGAGCAGCAAAAGCCCTTCCGAATCCATATCGAGCCTTCCCACCGCCATGAGGCGCGGCAGGCCCTCGGGCAGGCGCTCGAAGATCGTCGGCCGGCCCTCCGGGTCGCGGTTGGTGGTGAGGAGGCCGCGCGGCTTGTGGTAGCGGAAGAGCCGCGGCGGCTCGGCTTCCGGCAAGGGTTTGCCGTCGACGGTGACGAGCGAGCCGTCGGTCACCGTGACGGCGGGCGAAGCGAGCGTCCTGCCATCGACCGCGACGCGGCCCTCCGCGATCCAGCGCTCGGCCTCGCGGCGCGAGCAGAGGCCGGCGCGGGCGAGCCGCTTGGCGATGCGCTCGCCTTTCTCTGGCGCGGCCGCCGCCATGGCTCAGGCCGCCGCGGCGACGAAGGCCTGGAAGATGAGCGCGTCGCCCTTGCTGATGAGATATTCGGGATGCCATTGCACGCCCAGGCAGAAGCGGTAGCCGGGATGCTCGATGCCCTCGATCACCCCGTCCTCGGCGGTGGCGTTGACCAGCACGCCGGGCCCGGTCGCCTTGGCCGCCTGGTGATGCGCGCTGTTGACGGCGAGCGAATCGGCCGCCGTGATGCGATGGAGGAGCGTGCCGGGCGCCACGCGGACGAGATGGCCGGCCTCGGTGCGCGGATTGGGCTGCTCATGGGGCAGCGCGCCCGCGACCTCGTCGGGGATATGCTGGACGAGCGTGCCGCCCAGCACCACGTTCAAGAGCTGCTGCCCGCCGCAGATGCCGAGCACCGGAACGTCGCGCTCGAGCGCCTGGCCGAGGATGACGCGCTCGAACTCGGTGCGCCGGTCCTTGGTCTTGACCGTGGGATGGCGCGTCGCCGCACCGAAGAGGGCGGGATCGACGTCGAAGGCGCCGCCCGTCACGACCAGCCCCTCGATGCGCGCGAGATAGTCGCCCGCGCGGTCGGGCTCGTGCGGCAGCAGCACCGGAAGCCCGCCGGCCGCCGCGATGGTCTCGCAATAATTCTGGCGCAGCGCGTACCAGGGCAGCTTGGAATAGCCGCCGGCCGGCTCCGCATCCAAGGTGATGCCGATGGCGGGACGGGTCATGGCGGGCAATCTAGGGTGCGCTTCACGGTCGCGCAATTAGGGTAATCGGATGAAGAAACGCGAATAATGACGCAGAGCCATGGCGGTGGCAAACCCGCGCGTTGAGCGCGGTAGCCAAGGGCGCGGACGCGCCCGGAGGCGCTGCTCTCGCGGCGCCTCCATTTCTCAATATGACAATGAGCGGCCCCTTGGGCCGCCGGCGCATGAGGCCGAAAAGGCGCGTGCAATTGGGGGGCGCTTGACGCCTGGCTGCCGCGCCACCATCGTTAAGGCGTGGCGGCGAAGCAACCGAGTTTCATGGCGATGGCGTTGGAGCTGGCGCAGGCGGCGGGCGCGCGCGGCGAGGTGCCGGTCGGCGCTGTTGTCGTCGATGCGGCGGGCCGGGTGCGGGGGGCGAGCGGCAACCGCACGCGCGAGCTCGGCGACCCGACCGCCCATGCCGAGATGCTGGCCATTCGCGCGGCCGCCGCGTCCCTCGGGGCGGAGCGGCTGGTCGAATGCGATCTCCATGTCACGCTCGAGCCTTGCGCCATGTGCGCCGCGGCGATCGCCTTCGCCCGCATCCGCCGGCTCTATTTCGGCGCCGCCGATCCCAAGGGGGGTGCGGTCGAGCATGGCCCGCGCTTCTTCGCGCAAGCCACCTGCCATCACCGGCCCGAGGTCTATGGCGGCATCGCCGAGCGCGAGGCCGGCGATTTGCTGCGGCGCTTCTTCGCCGCGCGGCGCGATGCCGCCGCCGCCGCCGCGGCGAGCGAATAGGAGGAGAGGAAAATGCCCGACGACAAAGTGATCGACAAGACCGTCAAGGACGACGAGGAATGGCGCGCCAAGCTCACGCCGATGCAATATAAGGTGACGCGGCGCCATGGCACCGAGCCCGCCTTCAGCGGCGAATATTGGGACAGCAAGGCGCCCGGCATCTATGTCTGCGTCTGCTGCGGCCAGCCGCTCTTCGATGCCGCGGCGAAATATGATTCCGGCACGGGCTGGCCGAGCTATTGGCAGCCGGTCGCCAAGGAGGCGGTGGCGCTGCGTCCCGACAACTCGCTCTTCATGCGCCGCACGGAAGTGCTGTGCAGCCGCTGCGACGCGCATCTCGGCCATGTCTTCGAGGACGGGCCCGCGCCCACCGGCGCGCGTTATTGCATGAACTCCGCCGCGCTCAAGCTGATGCCGAAGGAGCCCGGGAAGGGCGAGTAGCAGCCTCAGGCGCCGAGGCCCCGCTCGAGCAAGCTCGCGAGGCGGCGCGAGAAGGCGGCGGGGTCGGGCGGCGTCTCGCCCTCGACGATGCGGGCCTGGTCGAGCAGCAGGAAGGCGTAGTCGGAGAGCTGCGCTTCGGCGCCCTTCTCCTTGACCCGTGCGGCCAGCCGCTTGATCAGCGCATGCTTGGGATTGAGCTCGAGGATGCGCCGGCTCTGGCGCTCGAGCTGCTTATGCTGGCGCAGCAGCCGCTCGAGATGCATGTCCATGTCGCCCTCGTCGGCCACCAGGCAGACGGGGCTGTCGGTCAGCCGCTCCGAGGTCCGTACGTCCTTGACCGCGTCCTTGAGCGCGAGCTTGAAGAGGGCGACGAGGCCGCTGACGTCCGATGAGGCCTCCGCCGCCGCGGGCTTGGCCTCCGCACTCGCCTTGATCTTGTCCAGATCGGCGCCGCCGCGCGTCACGGACTTGAAGGGCTTGCTCTTGTAGACGCCGACGGCCGGCATCCAGAACTCGTCGACAGGGTCGGTCAGCAGCAGCACCTCGACGCCCTTGGCACGGAAGCCCTCGAGCTGCGGGCTCCTGGCGACCGCCTCTTGCGTCTCGCCGGCGATGGTGAAGATCGCCTCCTGCCCCTCCTTCATGCGGCCGAGATAATCCTCGAGGCTCGTCCAACCCTCGCTCGCCGTGGAGCGGAAGCGGACGAGTGCCAAGAGGCGCTCGCGCTGCTCGGCATCCTCGTAAAGCCCCTCCTTCAGCACGGCGCCGAAATTCTCCCAGAAGAGGGCATAGTCCGCCGGGTCCTCCTTGGCCTTCTTCTCGAGCTGGTCGAGCAGCCGCTTGACGAGACCCTGGCGGATGCGGGCGAGGAGCGGGTTCTTCTGCAGCATCTCGCGGCTGACATTGAGCGGCAGATCCTCGGAATCGACGATGCCGCGCAGGAAGCGCAGATAGGGCGGCAGAAGCTCGGGACAGTCGTCGGTGATGAAGACGCGCTTGACATAGAGCCGTAGCCCGCCCTTGCGGTCGGGATTGAAGAGATCGAAGGGGCGGTGGCTCGGCACGAAGAGGAGTGCTGAATAGTCGAGCTTGCCCTCGGCCCGGTAATGGAGGGTCATCCAGGGATCGTCGAAGCTATGGGCGACGTGGCGATAGAATTCCTTGTATTGCAGCTCGGTGATCTCGGATTTGGGGCGCGTCCAGAGCGCGGAGGCGGCGTTGAGCGTCTCGCGCTTGGCGCCGTCGAGGAGCTCGACCGGCAGTGCGATATGGTCGGAATGGCGCTTCACGATCTGGCGGATGCGGTCGGGCTCGAGGAACTCCTGGCCGGCCTCGTTCATGTGGAGGGTGATGCGCGTGCCGCGGCCTTGGAGCTCGGCCTCGGCGACGGTGAAACTGCCCTTGCCGTCCGAGCTCCAGCGAAAGGCCTCGGCCTCGCCGGCCTTGCGCGAGACGACCTCGACCTGGTCCGCCACCATGAAGGCCGAGTAGAAGCCGACGCCGAACTGGCCGATGAGCGCCAAGTCGTCACGTCGATCGGCGGCTCCCTCGGCTCCGCCATTTCCGGTCGCCCGGCCAGCCTGGTCCTTCGCGCCGGTCTTGTCCTTTACGAAGGCGGCGGTGCCCGAGCGCGCGATGGTGCCGAGATTGTCGATCAGCTCCTGCCGGCTCATGCCGATGCCGTTATCGGCGACGGTGAGCCGCGAATGCGGCTTGTCGATCTCGATCGTCACCCGCAAGCCGGGATCGCCCGCCAGAAGCTCCGGCTTGGTGAGCGCCTCGTAACGCAGCCGGTCGCAGGCGTCCGACGCGTTCGAGATCAGCTCGCGCAGGAACACCTCCTTCTCGCTGTAGAGCGAGTGGGCGACGATATCCAAGAGCTTGCTGACCTCGGCCTGGAAGCCGAGTCGTTCCTCCGCCATGGTCCCCTCGTCTTCTTGGTGGCGCGCCTGGGGCGTAATAGTCTGTGGCGTGATATGTGGAGGCGGCGGCCGGGGCGCAAGCCCCCCGGCAGCTTGGTTGGAGCCAATAGCTCCCTCCTGTTATGCTCCGCTTGTGATCCTCGAACCGCTCCGACGAAGGCTGGGCCGCGCGCAGGCGCGCGACCCCGGTGCGCGCGACATGCGCCGGCGCGAGGCGATGGTCGGGGCGGTCGAGGCCGAGGTGCGGGCGACGCGCGACTATCTCGGCAAGGAACGGCTCGATCCGCGCGTGATCGCCGCGCTCGGCCGCGTGCCGCGCGAGGAATTCCTGCCGCCTACGCTGCGCGACCGCGCCTACGAGAACCTGCCGCTCCCGATCGGCCAGGGTCAGACCATCTCGCAGCCCTATATCGTCGCGGTGATGACCGACATGCTGGCGCCGCGGCCCGAGGACCGGCTGCTGGAGATCGGCACGGGCTGCGGCTATCAGGCGGCACTCTTGGCCGAGCTGGTGGCCAAGGTCTACAGCATCGAGTTCCTGCCCGCGCTGGCGGTCGAAGCCGCCGAGCGCCTGCGCCGCCTCGGCCACGGCAATGTCGAGCTGCGTCAGGGCGACGGCGCGCTCGGCTGGCCCGAGGAGGCGCCCTTCGACGGCATCATCGTGACGGCCGCCGCCGCGCGCATCCCGCCGGCGCTCGTGACCCAGCTCAAGCCGGGCCGCCGGCTGGTCCTGCCGGTGGGCGAGCCCGGCGAAACGCAGGATCTCGTCATCGTGGAGAAGGACGAAGCGGGCCTGACCAGCGAGCGCGTGACCCTGCCCGTAGCCTTCGTGCCGCTGGTTTAGGGCCGCCAGTCGCAGGACGACGCATCGCCGGCGCTTGTGTCGCCGGCCGCGGCTTGCATTAGCGTGCGGAAGCGTCATTATTGCCGGCATCATGGTCCGCGATCTCAAGCCGCCGATCGCCGTCCTCGGCCCGACCAATACCGGCAAGACCCATCTCGCCATCGAGCGCATGCTCGGCCATGCCACGGGCATGATCGGCTTTCCCCTGCGGCTTCTCGCGCGCGAGAATTACGACCGCATCGTCCGGCTCAAGGGGCCGCGCGCGGTGGCGCTGGTCACCGGCGAGGAGAAGATCCTTCCGCCCGAACCGCGTTATTGGGTTTGCACGGTCGAGGCCATGCCGCTCGACCGTGCCGTTGCCTTCCTCGCCATCGACGAGGTGCAGGTCGCGGCCGACCCCGAGCGCGGCCATGTCTTCACCGACCGGATCATGCATGCGCGCGGGCTCGAGGAGACCATGCTGCTCGGCGCCGAGACCATCCGGCCCCTCCTGCGCAAGCTGGTGCCCCAGGTCGCCTTCGTGGCACGCCCGCGCTTCTCGCGCCTCACTTATGGCGGTCATAAGAAACTCGCGCGCCTGCCGCCGCGCAGCGCCATCGTCGCCTTCTCGGTGCAGGACGTCTACGCGCTGGCCGAGCAGATGCGCCGCCAGCGCGGCGGCACCGCCGTGGTGCTCGGCGCGCTCTCGCCCCGCACGCGCAACGCCCAGGTCGCCATGTATCAGGCGGGCGAGGTCGACTATCTGGTGGCGACGGACGCCATCGGCATGGGGCTCAATATGGATGTCGGCCATGTCGCCTTCACCAGCCTGGTGAAGTTCGACGGTCGCGCGCCGCGCCGGCTGCAGCCGGCCGAGCTGGCCCAGATCGCCGGCCGCGCCGGGCGCTTCACCAGCGACGGCAGCTTCGGCGTCACGGGCGATCTGGCGGGGCTCGAGCCCGAGCTCGTCGAGGCGATCGAGGAGCATCGCTTCGAGGCGCTGAAGGCGCTCTATTGGCGCAATGTCGCGCTCGATTTCGCTTCGCTTCCGGCGCTGCTGAAAAGCCTCGAGGCGCCGCCGCCCGCGCCCTTCCTGCGCCGCGCGCGCGAGGCGGAGGACGTGACGGCGCTTGCCGCCTTCGCGCGCGATCCCGAGCTCGTGCCGCTCGCGGCGGGCCAGGCCGCCCTCAGGCTCCTGTGGGAGGTCTGCCAAATTCCGGATTTCCGCAAAATCATGAGCGACGCCCATGTCCGGCTGCTGCGCCGCATCTTCCTCCATCTCGTCGGGCCGGAGGAGCGGCTGCCCGAGGATTGGGTCGCGGCCCAGCTCGCGGCACTCGACCGGCCGGACGGCGATATCGAGGCGCTCGTCCAGCGCATCGCCTTCGTGCGCACCTGGACCTTCATCTCCCATCGCGCCGACTGGCTGCCCGAGGCCGCCCATTGGCAGGAGCGCGCGCGGGCGATCGAGGACCGGCTCTCCGACGCGCTGCATGAGCGGCTCACCCAGCGCTTCGTCGATCGCCGCGCCGCCTCGCTGCAGCGCCGCTTGCGCGACGGGCGCGAGCTTCTGGGCGCGGTGACGCGGGACGGCGTCGTGCTGGTCGAAGGCGAGACGGTCGGGCGTCTCGAGGGCTTCCGCTTCATCCCCGAGGAGGCGGCATCGGCGGACGAGGCGAAGGCGCTTCTGAGCGCGGCGCAGCGCGCGCTCAGGGCCGAGCTGCCGGCCCGTGCGCGGCGCGCGGCCGAGGAGCCCGACGAGGCCTTCGCCCTCGGTGCCGACGCGCGCATCTTGTGGCGGGGCACGCCGCTCGCCTTGCTCGCAGCCGGCGAGGAGCCGCTCGAGCCGCGCGTCGCCCTGCTGCCCGCCGATCTCGAAGACGCGGCCGCGCGCGAGGGGCTGAAGCGCCATCTCGCGGGCTGGGTGACGCGCCATTTGCGGGCGCGGCTCGGGCCGCTCTTCGCCTTGCAGGAAGCGCCGCTCGCCGGCGCCGCGCGCGGCCTCGCCTTCCGCCTCAGGGAGGGGCTCGGCCTAGTGCCGCGCCGCGGGCTCGGCGCCCAGCTCGCGGCGCTGGACCGTCCGGCTCGCCGCGCCCTGGCGCGGCTCGGCGTCGCGCTCGGCGTCGAGGCGGTCTATCTGCCGGCCTTGCTCAAGCCCGCCCCGACCGCGCTCAAGACGCTGCTTTGGGCGATCCATCACGACATGGTCGATCTGGTGCCGCCGCCGCCGCCCGGACGGCTCTCGCTGCCCCTCGATCCCGCCTTGCCCGCGGCCTTCTACGAGGCGGTCGGCTATCGACCGCTCGGCCGCATCGCGGTCCGGGCCGACCGGCTCGATCGCCTGGCGAGCGAAGCGCGCAAGCGCGCCGCCGGCGGCCCCTTCGTCGCCGACGCAGCGCTGCTCTCGCTCGTCGGCTGCGGCAAGGCCGAGATCGCCCCTCTGCTCGCCGCCGTCGGCTATCGCCCCCAGCCGGGCGAGGGGGAGCCCCGCTACGTGCTGCGCGAGCGCGGCAAGAGCAAGGCACGGCGCGCCGACGACGAGGCCCGCGCGGCGGCGCGCCGGGCGCAGTCGCCCTTCGCCGCGCTCAAGGAGCTGCGGTTTGTCCGCTGACGAGGAGGCGGGCGACGCGGCGGACTCCAGCGAGCCCGAGCAAGACGCGAGCCAAAGCGGCGTCAGCCTGCGGCTCGACAAATGGCTCTTTCATGCGCGTTTCTTCAGGACGCGCGCGCTCGCCGCCGTGATCTGCACGGCCGGGCGTGTCAGGCTCAACCGCCTGGTGGTGCGCAAGGCGCATGCGCCGGTGCGGCCGGGCGACGTGCTGACCTTTCCGCAAGGACGGCTCATCCGCGTGGTGCGCGTCCGCGCGCTCGGCGAGCGGCGCGAGTCGGCTGCGGCCGCGCGACTGCTCTACGAGGATCTCGACCCTCCGGGCAAGGCGGCCTCGTAGCGGCTTCCTAGGCGACGCCACACTTTATTTTCGCCTTCGCCGCCTTTGTCCCCGACCGATCAAGGTTTCGCCGGCGCCTGCGCGGGCGGTTGCGTCTGCGCGGTCGGCGGCGGCGCATCCGCGGGTGTCATCCTGATGGAGACCGCGCTTCTGTAGAGTTTGTCGGCGCCTGAAACGGAATCGATCGCCCGGCCGATAGCGCCGCCAGCCAGGATGTTTCCCAAGGTGGCGCTGTCCAGGTCCGGGCGGTTCAGCAGCGTCACCTCCTGATATCCTTCCAAGTCGCAGATGATGGTGATGTCGTCTTTAGTCTTCTCTACCGTTACTTCGCCTGGCGTCGGCGAAATGCGCGCGATGCTGACGCCCTTGCGGTTCAAGCTGCAATTGGCGCCTGGCGGGTCGGTCCAGACGGCAATCCTTTGCGAAATGCCTTCCGTGTTCGAGGCGCAGCCGGCCACGCCGGCGGCGGCCAACCCCAACAGGAGCTTCCGCATCATCCCCCCTTTTCTAGCGCCCCGGACTATTTCTCAGTTTCTATATACGACGACGGCATGCGGCAATAATAAGTTGAGCGGAAAGACATGGCGTCGCTCGCCTCCGAAACGCAGCGCGATCGTTTCGCGGAACAAAAAGGCGGGTGCACAATTACAGTGCGGGCTTGCCCTCGAAGGCCGGCGGGAGTATGTCCCTGCTCTCGGCCACGACCCCGCTTTGGCAAGGCGCTGGAGAGATCGATGACCTACGTCGTTACGGAAGCCTGCATCAAATGCAAATACATGGACTGCGTCGAGGTCTGCCCGGTCGACTGCTTCTACGAGGGCGAGACCATGCTCGTCATCCATCCCGACGAATGCATCGATTGCGGGGTCTGCGAGCCGGAATGCCCGGTGGAGGCGATCAAGCCGGATACCGAGGGCGACGTGGTGAAATGGGTCGAGCAAAATCGCAAATATGCGGAATCCTGGCCCAATATTACCCGCAAAGGCGAAGTGCCGTCCGACGCCGACCAATGGAAGGACGTCCCCAACAAATTCGACCAATATTTCAGTCCTAATCCCGGCAAGCGGTAGTAACGCGCGCGCCTGCACTAATTTGAGTTTTGTCATCCAGCGGCGGACAGCCGCAGGCGCGAGGGCTTTTATTTAACCGCCAAACATGATATATAAATTGGCCTGCAATTCCGGCTCCCTGCCGGATCATCTCCGCCCCATCGGGTTCATGAGAGCCCCTCATGGCCAAAACCGCGCCGAAGACCGCCGATAAGAAGCGTGCACGCGCGCGGCCGCAGCCACGGCGCAGCCGACGCGGCGCCGCTGCCCCGGCAAAATCTCCGAAGCCGGCCGCCAAGCCCGTCGCAAAGGCTACCCATGTGAAGACCTCCGCCGCCAAGGCTACCCCCGCGAAAACGCCGCCCGCAAAGGCGCCGCCCGTCAGGGCGCCCGCCTCGAAGGCGCCGGTCGCGAAGGCGCCGGTGGCGAAGGCACCCCTCCTCAAGGCGCCCGCGCCGAAGGCGAAAGTGGCGCCTGCGCCGGTGGATATCGGCTTCGAGATCGGCGATTTCGTCGTCTACCCGACCCATGGGGTGGGACGCATCTCCAGCATCGAGACGCAAGAGATCGCGGGCTATGCGCTCCTGCTGCTGATCATCCAGTTCGACAAGGAGAAGATGACACTTCGCGTGCCGACCGGTAAGGCGCGGCAGGCGGGCTTGCGCAAGCTGAGCAGCCGGAAGGTGATGGATTCGGCCCTCAAGACCTTGCGGGGACGCAGCCGGGTCAAACGCACCATGTGGAGCCGGCGGGCGCAGGAATACGAGGCCAAGATCAATTCCGGGGATCCCGTCTCGATCGCCGAGGTGGTGCGCGACCTGCACCGCAGCTCGGACCAGCCCGACCAGTCCTATAGCGAGCGGCAAATCTACCAGGCGGCGCTCGACCGCCTGGCCCGCGAACTGGCCGCGGTCGAGCAGATCGACGACAAGGAGGCCACCCAGCGCCTCGAGGAGCTCCTCCAGGCGGCCTGAGAGCGGCCCGCCTTTTTGCCGGGTGGTTTTCGCGCGCTGCATTAGAGGGATAGATCGTGACCGGGGTTGCGCCGGACGGTCTCCGGCGGCCGTGGCCGATTCGGTGTATGATGCGCGCCATAGCCCCCCTGTCGACGAGGATGACCATGACCGAGCCCGCTGCGGCCGCGACAGCTCAAGAGAGCGAGGCGCCGCTTGCCTCCCACGCGACCCATGAGGTGCTCAACCAGCCGCCGCCGCTCGAGAACTGGAATCCCTATCTCGCCGACCGCGCCTTGCGCGAGGGGGTGCGGCGCGAGGGCGGCGGCTTCGGCGAGGAGCGTCTCGCCGCCTTCGGCGCCGAGACGGGACGGGCCGAGATCCTCGCGCGCGCCGACCAAGCGAATAAATATCCTCCGGAACTCCGCGTCTTCGACCGCTTCGGCAACCGCATCGACGAAGTCGAGTTCCATCCGGCCTGGCATGAGCTGATGGCGCTCGCCATGCGCTTCGGCGTGCATGCCTACGCCTGGAACGAGCAGCGCCCGGGCGCCCAGGTGGTGCGCGCCGCCCTCTCCTACCTGCAGTACCAGGCCGAGAGCGGCGTGAGCTGCCCGATGGCGATGACCTATGCCGGGCTGCCGACGCTTCGCCGCCAGCCCGAGATCGCCGCCGAATGGGCGCCGCGCCTGCAAAGCGAACATTACGATCCGCGCCCCATTCCGGCGGCGCAGAAGACCGGGGCGACCATGGGCATGGCGATGACCGAAAAGCAGGGCGGCTCGGACCTGCGCACCAACACGACGCGCGCCCGCCCGCTGGGGCGTCGGGGGCCGGGCGCCGAATATGGCCTGCGGGGCCATAAATGGTTCTGCTCGGCGCCCATGTCGGACGCCTTCCTGACCTTGGCCTATGCCGAGGGCGGGCTCTCCTGCTTCTTCGTGCCGCGCCGGCTGCCCGACGGCAGCCGTAACCGCATCCTGCTGCAGCGCCTCAAATCCAAGCTCGGCAACCGCTCCAACGCCTCGGCCGAGATCGAATATGACGGCGCCTGGGCGAGGCTTCTGGGCGAGGAGGGTCGCGGCGTCGCCACCATCATCGAGATGGTCCATCATACGCGGCTCGAATGCGCCATCGGCTCGGCGGGACTGATGCGGATGGCCCTCGCCCAGGCGCTGCATCATGCGAGCCACCGCAGCGCCTTCCAGCGCCGCCTCATCGATCAGCCCCTCATGCGCAATGTGCTCGCCGACATGGCGCTCGAGCAGGAGGCCGCGACGGCGCTCATGCTGCGCCTCGCGCGCGCTTTCGACGAGGCCGCCGGCTCCGAAGGCGCGCGGCGCTTCGCCCGCATCGCCACCGCCGTCGGCAAATATTGGGTCTGCAAGCGCGCGCCCGCGCTGGTGGGCGAGGCGCTCGAATGCCACGGCGGCAACGGCTATGTCGAGGAATCGATCCTGCCCCGGCTCTACCGCGAGGCGCCCCTCAACGGCCTTTGGGAGGGGTCGGGCAACGTCATCTGCCTGGACGTGCTGCGCGCCATGCGACGCGAGCCCGAGGCGCTGGCGACTTTCGTCGGCGAGCTCGACCTTGCGCGCGGCGGCGACCGGCGTTACGAGCGCTTCCTCGACCGCCTCATGGCGGCCTTGAGCCGCGGCGAGGAGCATGAGGCGAACGCGCGCCGCCTCGTCGAGCATATGGCGCTGGCGCTGCAGGCGGGGCTGCTCATCCGCCATGCGCCGGCCGCCGTGGCCGAGGGCTTCTGCGCCGCCCGCCTGGAGCATGACCAGGGCCTCGCTTTCGGCACCTTGCCTTCCGGCCTCGATTTGGACGCGATCCTCGAGCGGGCGCGGCCGCTCGCGGCCTGAAATCTCGGTTATCGAGGACAGTCGTCGCCGCGCCGAGGCCCTGAAATCTCCGCGTCGCGCTTGGGTTATGCTCGGCTCGCCGGTCGCAATCATCGCTTGCCGGATGGGAATCGCCCTCGCCTTTCGGGCGGTGATCGCCGGTCGTTAAGCGAAATCTAACAAAGACTTGCTGCCCCCATCGAAGTGATGCAAGATGCCGGGGTCCGCGTGAACGACGGGCCCGCTGCGCAGCATAGGGTGGCGGGAAACTCAGGCGGCAAGATCAAGAATAGCGGCATCCGCCGCGACAGCTAGGGAGGAGAATCGATGAGGCGACTATTGCTTGCCGCAGCGGGCGCTGCGGCGATCGCGGCGCTCGTTCCAAACGGCGCCTTCGCCCAGACGGCCGATGAGCTGGCCGTGGGCGCCATGGATACCAACGACGTGCTGAATTACGGCATGGGGTACAATCTCCAGCGCTTCAGCCCGCTGGACCAGATCAACAAGCAGACGATCGGCCGTCTGGTTCCCGCCTGGAACTATAGCTACGACGACAACAAGAGCGAGGAGTCGCAGCCGCTCGTCTACAAGGGCGTGCTGTACGTCACGACGAACAATGCGACCATGGCGGTCGAGGCCGCGACCGGCAAGCAGATCTGGAAGACCAAGCTCGAATATCCGCCCGAGACGCCGCGCATCGTCTGCTGCGGCATCATCAACCGGGGCCTGGCGCTCTACGAAGGCAAGATCTTCCGCACCGCGCTCGACGGCAACGTCCTCGCCCTCGACGCGGCGACCGGCAAGCAGCTCTGGAAGTCGAACGCCGCCGACATCCATGTCGGCTACTCGATGACCGTGGCGCCCCTCGTGGCGGACGGCGTCGTCATCACCGGCGTTTCCGGCGCCGAGTTCGGCACGCGCGACTTCATCGACGGCTGGGACCCCAACACCGGCAATCACCTCTGGCGCACCTACACGACGGCGCTGAAGGGGGAGAAGGGCGGCAATAGCTGGGAAGGCGACACGGCGAAGCTCGGCGGCGGCTCGACCTGGATCACCGGCTCCTTCGATCCCCAGCTCCATACCGTCTATTGGGGTATCGGCAATCCGGGGCCCTTCAACGCGGCCGTCCGCAAGGGCGACAACCTCTATACCTGCTCGGTCATGGCGCTCGATCCCAAGACCGGCAAGATGAAATGGTATTTCCAGTTCTCGCCCAACAATCCGTTCGACTATGACAGCGTGGCCGAGATGATCCTGGCGAACTTGCCGGTCAACGGCAAGGAGACCAAGGTGCTCATCGACGCGAACCGCAACGGGTTCGTCTATGTGCTCGACCGCACCAACGGCCATCTGCTCGCCGCCAACCCCTACGTCAAGGTCAACTGGGCGTCGGGCATCGACATGAAGAGCGGCCGCCCGATCGAGACCGAGATCTCGGCCAAGGCGCGCGCGGGCGAGACGGTGGAGGTCTGGCCCTCGATCCTCGGCGGCAAGAACTGGGAGCCCGCCTCCTTCGATCCGAATACGGGCCTGCTCTACGCCAACACGCTCAACTTCCCGGGCAACTACAAGTCCGTCCCGGCGGTCTACAAGGCCGGCGAATGGTATGTCGGCATGGACCTCTCCAAGGTCTTCAACTTCAAGGACGGCCCGCGCGGCTATCTCAAGGCGATCGACCCGATGACCGGCAAGGCCAAATGGGAGCAGCCGAGCGACATGCCGCGCTTCTCCGGCGTGCTCTCGACCGCGGGCGGCATCGTCTTCTCGGGCCAGCTAACCGGCGAGTTCGAGGCTTTCGACGCCGATACCGGCAACAAGCTCTGGCATTTCCAGACCGGCTCCGGCATCGAAGGTCAGCCGATCACCTGGGAGCAGGGCGGCAAGCAATATGTCGCCGTCTCCGTCGGGATCGGCGGCGTCTACTCGCTGTTCTCGGGCGACGAGCGGCTGGCGAAGGTGCCTGCTGGCGGCTCGCTCTGGGCCTTCTCCCTCATGCAATAGGGAGCGCGTCACGACCGGGGCCGCGCGCGCAAGCCGCGGCCCCGGCGCTTTTTTTCGATGTCCAAGCTCGTCCCATGACGGTTCGCATCGTCTCAATGGCTGGTGCTGCGCTTCTGGCTCTCGCGCTCGCCGTTTCGCCGCTTGGCGCGGGCGAGACCAATCTCGCCGCACAGCCGCCCGGCGCGGCCGAAGGGGCGCCCGATCCGGCGCTCGTTGCCAAGGGCAAGGAGCTCTACACGCATAATTGCTCCCATTGCCACGGCTTCAACATGATCAATCCGGGCACGATCACCTACGATCTGCGCCAGTTTCCGCATGACCAGAAGTCGCGCTTCCAGGAATCCGTCATCAACGGCAAGGGAGGCCGCATGCCCGCCTGGGGCGATCTGCTCGGGCTCGAGGAGATCGACTGCATCTGGTCCTATGTGCTGACCGGGGGCAAAGGATGAGCGCCCAAGGGATGCGCGTCCCAGCCGCGGCGACGTTGTTTGCGGTCACGCTGGCCGGGATCCTCGCGCCCGCCGCGCGCGCCGCGGACACGCTCAGGATCTGCCTGGAGAAAAGCACGCCGCCCTACTCCTTCAAGGAGCCCGGACGGATGGGCGGCTTCGACCTCGCCGTCTCGGCGCTGCTGGCGAAGAAGCTCGACCGCGACCTCGCCATACAATGGTTCGAAACCGAACGCGATCTCGACAAGGACCCGACCTTGGAGGCCAATGCGCTGCTCTCGGACGGGCACTGCCGGCTCATCGGCGGCTATCCGCTCTATGCCGACGCGCTCGGCAAGCCGGAGGCAGAGAAGGCGCGCCTGCCCGATTACGACGGCGCCAAGCCGGGCGACCGCCGGCGCTGGATCGCGCTCGGCGTGCTTGCGCCGACGCGCGCCTATCATTTCGCGCCGCTCGCCGTCGTGCTGGGCGGCGCCGCGCTCGGCAAGAAGATCGAGCATCTCGGGGATCTCGCCGGCGTCAGGCTCGGCATCGAGCAGGGCACGCTCGGGGACTCGATCCTGATGACCTACGACGACGGCCGCTTCGCCGACCAGGTCACCCATGTCGTGCCCGGCCGCGGTGAGCTCTTGGCGGAGCTCGAGAAGGGGACCTACGACGCGACGCTCGTCGAGCTGCAGCGCTTCGACGTCTATCGCGGCGAGCATCCCGACACCAAGCTGCGGCTCTCCGGCTACTACCACCGCTTCGGCTTCAACATGGGCTTCGTCGGGCTGGCGACCGAGGCCGACCTCATCGCCGCCGTCGACAAGGCGATCGCCGAGATGCTGGCAAAAAACGAGCTGCCGCCTCTCGCCGCCGCCGCCGGCATGACCTTCCTGCCGCCGCGCTCGCCCGAGATCCGCCGCAACATCCCGCTCGGCGAGCTCTCCAAGGAGTAAGCGGGCGGCGCGCCGGCGCGTTGACAGGCGCTCCTATTGCCGGATAATCAGCTTCTCGACCGAGGAGAAGGCGATGAGGCGAGTTTTCCTCTTGCTGCCGCTTGTCGCGCTCGCCGGCTGCGCCGCTTCCGGAGGCCCGTCGGGCGGAGCGCCGGCCCCGGTCGTGCAAGCGCCGGCGCCCCCACCGGTGGCCGCCCTCGTCGCCCATGTCAGCTTCCTCGGCGACGATCCGATCAAGGAGCGCAGCTTCAACGATCTCGACGACCGCACGGTCGAGAAGCTCACCCTCAAGAACGGCGCGATCATCAGCTATGTGAGGCTCAAGGGCGGCGCCTATCCCGGCCGCTTCTCCGACGCCGATGCGCTGCGCGTCGACATGGCCGACCCCTTCTACAAGGACCGCGACATCCATTTCGATCGCGCCAAGGTCAAGACCGAAGGCTCCTTCACCTATCTCCTGCAGAGCTCGAGCGCATTCAATTGCTTCATGTTCCACCATAATTTCGGCAGCGGCGGACCGCGCGGCGACCAGCAGCTGCTGGGCACCGTGTGCTATCCCGTGACCGGCAAGACGGCCGCGAGCCTGAAGCGCGAGATGCTCGAGCTCCTGGTTAGAGTGCGCGTCGACGGCGACCCCGTTCCCGCCCATGCCACGGCGGCGCAATAGCGCCGCGCGCTCACCAACCCTGCCAGCTGGCCGAATCTTCTGCGCCCCTGCATCCGGCCTCCCCCCTCGCCCGTAGAGCCCACATGCGGGATGCGATAAGCGGCTAGCCCCGTCATCGGGCGACCCGGCATCCCGCCCGGCGCTTTAACTATCGGCGGGAGAAACGGCAATGAACCAACCTGTCCTGCTCTTCCCTCAGGGGAGAATTGTCCCGACCCGGCGCGGCTTCCTCGCCGGCCTCGGCCAAGCGACCTTGTCGGCGACCGCGGTCGCCATGCTCGTCGGCTGCAAGACCATGGCCGCTCCGGCCAAGGGCGACATGGCAAGCGACCTCAATATCCTCAATACCGCGCTGGGCCTCGAATATCAGGCGATCGCCGCCTACCAGGTCGGCGCGGAGAGCGGGCTCTTGCAGAAGCCGGTGCTGGACCTGGCCGTCCAGTTCCAAGGCCAGCACAAGCAGCATGCCGAGGTGCTCGCCTCCACCATCGGCAAGCTCGGCGGCACGCCCGTCATGGCGAGGAAACCGGCCGAATACAGCTTCCCGGTCGATACGCTCAAGAGCCAGTCCGACGTGCTGCGCTTCGCCGCGACGCTCGAGAAGGGCGCGGCGAGCGCCTATCTCGGCGCCATCCCCGCCTTCGGCAACAGCGACCTGCAGAAGGCCGCCGCCAGCATCCTCGGCGACGAGACGATGCATTGGGCGGTCTTGCGCAACGCGCTGGGCGAGAATCCAGTGCCCGGCGCCTTCATCAGCTAGTGTCGCTGAACCTGAAGTTCACAAGATCGGTTGGGCTTTGACGGCCGCATTGTGGACGCAGAAGCGTTCGAGATCGAGGCGAGGATGTCATCGGCTGATTTGGTCCAACGAGGGGCCGATGATGGCGTTGTGCTGAGCGATGAAGTCGGCGATTGCGGCATGGAGGGCGGCGACGCTGCGGTGGATACCGCGCCGGATCTGCTTTTCGGTCAGCATGCCGAAGAACCGCTCGACCTGATTGAGCCAAGAGGAACTGGTCGGCGTGTGGTGCACGTGCCAGCGCGGGCGACGCGCCAACCATCTGCGGATCAGCGCTGTCTTGTGCGTCGCGGTACTGTCCATGACGAGATGGACATCGAGATTGCGCGGCACGTTGGCCTCGATCTTGTCGAGGAAGCGCCGGAACTCGGCGGCACGATGGCGCGGATAGCACTTGCCGATCACCCGACCGGTGGCGATGTCGAGGGCCGCGAAGAGTGACGTAGTGCCGTGACGAACATAGTCATGGCTGCGCCGTGCCGCCTGGCCAGGACGCATCGGCAGCATCGGTTGGCTGCGGTCGAGAGCCTGAATTTGCGACTTCTCGTCCACGCACAGAACCACGGCATGCTGCGGCGGCGCGACGTAGAGGCCCACCAC
>CAWJFP010000038.1:0-241133 GCA_963842155.1 uncultured Pseudomonadota bacterium | reverse complement strand
CGAGGATTAGCCGAGGAGCGTGCAACCGCCCAGCGATGCGACCGGCCAATCCGGGAAGCTCCTGTCGCAGGATCGTGGTGCGCCGCGAGCCCTTGGCGTCGCAAGCGTGATCGGCAACTCGGACCTGGCGGCGGTAGAGCGTCGCTGCCTCGACCATGTCCTCGCCCATCGAAGCGAGCTTGTCCGTGACCTCCCACCGTGGGGGGATTTCTTTCCGCATGTCGAGCGCCCATTGGCCAGCCCGAAGCAAGATGCATCGGGCAAAGGACTCTGCGGCGGCAGGATAGATGCTTACCAGCGAGTGTCGAACCTGTGCCAGGACGATTCTCAGGTCCGAGAGTTCCGGGTGTCGAGGTTGCGCAGACTATCCCTCCCTAATCCATTCGTCCGTGCCGGGCGCATCACCAGACGCCAGGACGCTGGGCAGCCGATCTATCCATTGTGTCACCGTGGTCCAGCTCGGTTTGCGAGTGAGGTCTGGTTTTCACTTTGCTCACGAAAACCGCAAGGGGGTTCACGTCGGACCCCAGACCGATCCGGCTTAGAAGGCGAGCCTCGACAAGGGTCGTGCCGCCGCCTAAGAAGGGGTCGACCACGAGGTCACCGGTCTTAGTGAACGCCTCGATTGCTGCTCGAGCGAGAGCCGGGGGAACCGACCGGGATAGCGATAGAACTCGTGCGGTGAGCCGGTCCGCCTACTGCCGAGCGACACGTAGTCCGTCTCGAGCGACGCCTCTCGCAGCCTCTGTAGGGCTCGTTCTCGCTTGTTGAAGTCGGCGATGGCAGCGTTCCTCATCGCCTGGCGATCCTCGTCATCAGTGGCAAGCCCGGGATTTTGATTCCCGTAGCTCTGCGTTTTGACCGCCTGAACTGGGGCTCCGCCGTCATTTGGTCGAAGCTTAGAGGGGGCGTGTCCGTTGGCGGGGACCCTCAGGCTCGAGCCCGGAGCCGCTCGTGGGACAAACGGAGGAGCTGCGAACGTCGTGTAAACCCCGCCGCGAGTAGGAGCGCCACGTTCGTAGAATGCTCGGCGAGCGAGACCCCCCCGGGCTCACACCCTGGGCCACCGGCACGGATCGAGCGCGGTTACCGGAGTGCCGCAGGCACTGTCGTCAGCGCGCCGCCTGTCCCGACCCGCCGACGGAACAGCAGCTACTCGACTTCGGTGTCGTAAACCACGATCTCGGCCTCCAACTCTGCCATTGCTTCGAGCTCGTGCTCGTCCCAGTCGTCGATGGGCTCAGCATCGATGATGTCGGTCTCCTCGTCGAGCATTAATGTCATCGCGGACTTCAAGTTGCAGAGTGCTAGCTCCAGCTCCGCGACATGAGACTGCATTACGCCCCAGCTCCCGTCATTCACGTCGCCGTATCCACGCTCACGACGAAGGCGGTCCTCCTCCTCCACGCGGGCTTCAAGATGGACCAGAATGTGCAGAGCTTCACGGGCGAGTTGTTTATCTTGTAGGAACTGCACGGCGGGCGGGTCTTGTCGTTGCGCTCTCTCGAGCTCCACCTTCATCGCCCGCATCTCGTTCTGCCGAGCCGCCGCTGCTTCCCGCCGCACCCGCGAATATGTCTTCTTCTTCTGCTCATGCCTGCGAACCCATACGTTCGGGGTCGGGCATGTGCAAGGTCCCGCACCGGTGACCCCCGGGCACTGTTCTTTTAGCAGCTGCTCCTGCTGAGGGTCATTGGTGGAGAGCACCCTGTTCACGAGCCGGCCTGAAACCATACCGTCTGTAGAGACGCGGTGCCCAACAAAGCCTTCTTCCGGCGACGACCGTGGCGGCCTTCACGTCGCTCTGGCGACCAGGCGGCACAGCCCGCCATTTCTTCCGGTCCTTCTGCCTCTGCTTCGGTAGAGGTTCAACGAGGGCCCTTGTCATACAACTCGAGAGACGCGGCCCCCGCGGCCGGCATACTTGATTCCGAGCAATTGGGCAACTTCTTCGTCCGTCAGCGGAGCTTCTGACCGACGAAGCAGCTCGAGCACCTGCTGGCGCTGGGCACCGGTCGTGGAGCCGGAGCCCACTGGGGGCTCCGGCTCACGCTCGTTGCTCATTACTCGGCAGCCTCGACCTCGAGCTCCTCCTCGAGCTCCTCCTCGAGCTCCTCCTCGAGCTCCTCCTCGAGCTCGTCGTCATTCTCGGCGTCTTCTTCGGGTCGCCTGTCCTGTGGTCAAGGCAGCCTTCTTGAACGCCTCCAGCGCCGCGGTGACCTCGGCGTGGTGAATCTCCAGTGCGGCGACCGTGTGCTGAGAGAACTTCGGTACCCTGGTGGTGACCATTCCGACCGTAGCCGGTCAGTGCCTTGATCTCCTTTGCCCAGTCAACGACACGCTTCTCCCACGCCTCCGCCAAGGGGCCGGTCGGGCTCGGGCTCGAGGTGATCCAAACCCCGGGAAGCCGACCATCCTTGGTGAGGATTGGCCCGGTGCAAAGCACGCGCCCTTGGAGGCGAAGCTGAACCGTCCCTGTGGTGCCGGAGTTGCACCTGCGCCTCACGTCCGTGAGGAGCTCTCGGTAAACGCGGTCCTCATCGATATCGAGGTTGTCCACCTTCAAGCTCGGCAACAGCTCCACCAGGATGGAGTGGAACGTGCGCCCCCTCGTCCTCTTGGTCGACATCGTCGCGGTCAGGTAGCGACATTACGATGGAGTCGACCTCCTTGCGGAAGCCCTCCCAGTCGGGCAACTCCACCCGCGTGCCGGTCGGTGGTTGCATACTTGTGCCCATCCGTAACGAGCGCTTGACTCTTTAGGTTCAGCACCCGGAACAGGTCTGGCAAGCCGTTATTCGGCATGGTCCTACTTCTCCTCCTCTGCTCACGTCAGCGCCTGATGGCGCTGTCTCCGTAGCAGGGACGGAAATGATGCCACGGCGCGGAGGATTCCGTCAACTCGAATGTCCCTCTCCCGGCGACTCACCGCGTCATGCGTCACCGGCATTTCGGTTGGCACGCGACCCCGGGGGGGAAAGGAGCGAATCAGAGCGAGAGATCTCGTCGAAGCCATCTCAGGCCCCCGTCCTTTCCGCTCGTTGCCGAGTGGTGCCTTAAGCTCATTATCGGTGACTACACGCCGGTTCGGAAACGTTCGCCAGCTCCCCTCGAAGCGCTGGCAGGCTCGCTGGCAGGCACCTGATGGACGGGAGCGCTACGCGCCGGAGACCTTTCAGAAAAAGACGGAGGCGCGGGCGTGGCTCTCAGCCCAGGAGACCGACCTCCGCCGCGGCGCGTGGGTAGACCCGGACAAAGGACACATGACGCTGGGCGTCTACGCCAGACGACTGGCTGAAAGCACCACCCCGAGACCTCCGACCACGGACGAAGCAGTTGTACCAGGGGCTGCTCGACCACCACATCGCCCCATTCCTAGGCTCGGTGGAACTGGCACGTCTTGACACCGCAGCTGTCCGCAGGTGGCGCTCGCGCCTCAGGGACTCCGGCGTCGGAGAGGTGACGGTCGCGAAACCGTACCGCCTGCTCCGAGCAATCCGTCAACACCGCCGTCCAGGACAAGCGCATTATCGCTAACCCCTGCAACATCCCGGAGGCGGGCATGGAGCGGTCACCTGAGCGCCCGATCTTGTCAGTCAGGAAGGTCCTCGAGCTGGCGGATACGATCGAGCCTCGCTACCGGGCTCTGCTGCTGCTCGCCACGTTCGGAGGGCTGCGCCTCGGAGAGCTGCTGGCGCTTACCCGCAGGCGCATCGACCTCGAGGCAGGAGCCGTCCGGGTCGAGGAGTCTGCCTCAGAGCTGAAAGACGGCACCCGCCTCATCGGACCGCCGAAGACCGATGCTGGGACACGATCAGTCGCTCTGCCGCAGCCGGTCGTCTCCGAGCTTCGCAAGCACCTGGCGCAGTTCACCGGACCAGAGCCCGACGCTCTCGTGTTCGTGGGACCGAAGGGCGGCGCTCTGCGCCGCGGCAGCTTCTACACGGCATGGGAGCGAGCACGCCGCCAGCTCGGGCTCGAGACGCTCCACTTTCACGACCTTCGGCACACTGGAATCTCCATCGCCGCAGGGACCGGCGTGAGCACGGCTGAGCTGATGCGCCGCATGGGGCACGCCAGCCCGCGAGCGGCGTTGATCTACCAGCACGCTAGCGACGAGCGGGACCAGGAGATCGCCCGACAGCTCGGCAACCTGATCGCCCAGGAGAGAAAGCCCCGCGGTTCCCGGCACACTCCCGGCACGCGCCGGAGTGGCGGTCTTGCTGTGGTAGACACTTCTAGCCGCTGACCAGGGCTTCTAGCTGGAGCGGGCGACGGGAATCGAACCCGCGTTCCAGCTTGGGAAGCTGATGTTCTGCCGCTGAACTACGCCCGCGAAGCTGCCCTCACGTTAGCCGAGCACCGAAACGCAATCCGAGCCTGAGTCGACTCCTGACCGGCTCGCCGGCCACATTCTCACTCGGATGATTTGTGTCGAGTATCGATATCGTCGGCCCATGGCCGTGACCGAACGAGAGGTGCGTGCGCCGACGCTCGCCGACCTCGATGTGGCTTGGC
This sequence comes from uncultured Pseudomonadota bacterium, assembly GCA_963842155.1. Classification (GTDB taxonomy): domain Bacteria; phylum Pseudomonadota; class Alphaproteobacteria; order JACZXZ01; family JACZXZ01; genus CAWJFP01. The sequence continues at coordinate 236,615 of CAWJFP010000038.1, read as the reverse complement.
AGTCGGTGCGCTCGGCGCTGGAGCCGACTCCGCTCGTGCCGAGCTCGATCGCCAGCAACGGCTTTCTAAAGCTCGAGACCCTCCAACCCACGGGAGCGTTCAAGGTGCGCGGGGCTCTCGCCGCGATCACCGCCCTCCCCGAGGGCGAACGTGTCGTGACGGCGAGCGCCGGCAATCATGGCCTCGGCGTGGCTTGGGCGGCGGAACACGTTGGGCGACGAGCGACCGTCGTCGTGTCTGAGCATGCCTCGCCAGCGAAGCTCGAGGCACTACGCGCCTATCCGATCGAGCTGATTGAGCACGGTGCCGACTACGAGGCCGCCGAGAGTTACGCCCTGAGCCTCGCTACCCGTGACCGAACCTGGTACGTCTCGCCGTATAACGACCCGATCGTCATCGCAGGACAGGGGACGCTCGGTCGCGAGCTGGACGGTCAAGCCGGCGACGAGCTGACCGTCGTCGCGCCGGTCGGTGGTGGGGGCCTCCTTTCAGGACTCGCGCTGTGGTCGCAGTCGCGTGTAGGCGTCCAACTAACGGGTGTCGAATCGAGCGAGTCCCGCGCGGTCTCGACAGCGATCGCCACGGGGCGCCTCGAGCGGGTGCCGGTCGGTGACACGATCGCGGACGGCCTCGCAGGCAACCTGGAGCCTGGCTCGGTGACGCCCGGCCTGCTGGCGAATGTCCCTATCGTCGCTGTCGACGACGTGTTGCTTCGAGTCGCGATTCGCTGGCTCTTCACTCACCACGGACTCGTGGCAGAAGCTGCCGGTGCCGCAGGGGTAGCAGCGGTGCTCGGTGGCAGAGTCGACGTGAACGGTCAGCTCGTCATAGTTGTCTCGGGGCGCAACATCACACCGGATCTCTATGTTGAGGCTCTGACCGCGCGGTAAAAGTTAAAGACCGGTCACAATCACTTCGGGAGGCAAGTTGTGCGGCGATTTCAAGTGACCAGGGGGAGCTGCCTGCCCACCGTCGGCTAGCGGCTCAAAACTTAAGTCCAAGCCGAACCCCGTCGCCGGCCCGGCTCCGCCGGCGGCTCCGGCATCGGCCCGCTCAGTATCTGTACTGAGCAGACTTGTACGGCCCGTCCACCGGCACGCCGATGTACTCGGCCTGCTCGGGGTGTGAGCACCGTGAGGTGCACGCCCAAGGCGTCGAGGTGCAGCCGCGCGACCTTCTCGTCGAGGTATTTGGGCAGCACGTACACCTTGAGCTCGTAGTCCTTGGCCTTCGTGAAAAGCTCGATCTGAGCCATGGTCTGGTTGGTGAAGGAGTTCGACATCACAAAGCTCGGGTGACCAGTCGCGTTCCCGAGGTTCAGGAGCCTGCCCTCCGACAGCACCAGCACCGCGTGGCCGTCAGGAAAGACCCACTTGTCCACTTGCGGCTTGATGTTCACGCGCACTATGCCCGGGAACCTTGCGAGCCCGGCCATGTCTATCTCGTTGTCGAAGTGACCGATGTTGCCCACGATCGCCTGGTGCTTCATCCGTCTCATGTGATCGGTCGTGATGACGGACTTGTTGCCCGTCGCGCTCACGAAGATGTCCGCCATCTCGACCACGTCCTCCATCGTCGAGACCTGGTAGCCGTCCATTGCGGCCTGGAGCGCGCAGATCGGGTCGATCTCGGCGATGACCACGCGGGCGCCCTGGCCGCGAAGCGACTCGGCGCAGCCCTTGCCGACGTCCCCGTAACCGCACACGAGAGCAACCTTGCCTCCGATAAGCACGTCGGTCGCACGGTTGATCCCGTCGATGAGCGAGTGCCGGCAGCCGTACTTGTTGTCGAACTTCGACTTGGTCACCGAGTCGTTGACGTTGATGGCAGGGAACAACAGCTCGCCACGTTCCTGCATCTGGTAGAGCCGGTGGACGCCCGTCGTCGTCTCTTCGGTGACGCCACGGATGTGGTTGGCGATCTCGGTCCAGCGATGGGGATCCTCCGCCAGCGAGCGTCCGAGAAGGCGCAGGATCACTGCGAGCTCCTCGCTCTCGGCGCCTTCCGGGTCGGGTACGGCGCCGGCCTTCTCGAACTCGACACCTTTGTGCACAAGTAGGGTCGCGTCGCCGCCGTCGTCGAGGATCATGTTCGGGCCGCCGCCGTCAGCCCACCGCAGCATCCTGTCGGTGCACTGCCAGTACTCGTCGAGCGACTCGCCCTTCCAGGCAAAGACAGGCACCCCCTTCGGCTCCGCCGCGGATCCTTCAGGACCCACCACGACTGCCGCGGCGGCATGGTCCTGGGTGGAGAAGACGTTGCAGGACGCCCAGCGCACCTCGGCCCCTAGGGCGACGAGCGTCTCGATCAGCACGGCCGTTTGCACCGTCATATGCAGCGAGCCCGAGATCCGGGCACCCCGGAGCGGCTGGGCCGCGAGCTGCTCGCCGCGGATTGCCATGAGGCCGGGCATCTCGTGCTCGGCGAGTTGGATCTCCTTCCGGCCGAACTCGGCGAGGGCGAGGTCGGCCACCTTGTAATCGAAGCTCATGAGATCTCCTTGCTCGGGCCGGCCGCGGCAGCGGCCAGCAGCTGTGTGTGCTTCTGCTGCTCGAAACGCAACCACTCCCCCGCAGGCACCTCCACCGGACGCACGGCTTCGAAGCTGAACCAGGCATCCAGCGCCTCCCTGAGCTGCGGGTCGTCACGAAGGTGCCGCACGAAGCCCACATCGCTCAGCTCGATGCCGAACGACCCGAGGAGCTCGCGGAGCGTCCGGAGGCGTTGCAACTCGGCGGGACCGTAGAGGCGGTAGCCCGACGGCGACCGGCGCGGCGCCACGAGACCGGACTCCTCGATGTAACGCAGCATCCGTGCGGACCACCCGGTGGTGCCGGCGGCCTCGTGGATCGTCAGCGCGTCGGAAGCCACACCAGAAACCCTACCACAAGCGTGGTAAGGTTGCTACCCGGAACCCGGCCGCCGTTGACGACTAACCTGCTCGGGACCATGATCTTGTCCGACCAGACGATCCGTGAAGAGCTCGCCTCGGGTCGGATCGGCATCGAGCCTCTCGGCGAAGGCTGCATCCAGCCCTCCTCGGTCGACCTGCACGTCGACAGCTTCTTTCGCCTGTTCCGCAACCACAGTCTCCGGGCGATCGACGTCAAGAAGGACCAGTCCGAGCTCACCGAGCTGGTCGAGATTCCCGAGCCCGAGGCGCTCATGCTCCACCCGGGCGAGTTCGTGCTCGGTGCGACGGTGGAACGCGTTCGCCTTCCCGACGACCTCGTCGGCCGCCTCGAGGGCAAGTCCAGCCTTGGGAGGCTGGGGCTCTTGATTCACTCGACGGCCGGTTTCGTGGACGCGGGGTGGGACGGCTATTTGACACTCGAGCTGTCCAATGTCGCCAACCTCCCCATCACCGTGTATCCAGGCATGAAGATCGGACAGATCAGCTTTCTCCGAATGACGACTCCTGCCGAGATCCCTTACGGCTCGTCGGTCCTCGGCTCCAAGTACCAGCATCAGCGGGGCCCTACCCCGAGCCGCTACTTCGAGAACTTCCGCGACCGGCCGTCCTGAGGAGCGGGGAGGAGAAGTGCTCACGAGATACCCGATCGGTATGGCGGCCACGGCGATCGCGCTCGGGATCGCCGGCGCCCGCCTCTTGTACCTCTCTCGGCTCGTCACCTCCGGCAAGCCGGCGCCCGACCGGCTGGGTCACTGGGGCAGGCGGGCGGAGGTAGAGCTGACCGAGGTCGGTGGCCAACGCCGGCTGCTTCGCTGGAGAGTCCCTGGTCTCGCTCATGCGTTCACCTTCTGGGGCTTCACGGTTCTCATCCTCACGATCATCGAGGCATACGGCTCGCTCTTCCAGCAGAACTTCGCCATCCCTGGCATTGGCCACGCGGCCTTCGTCGGCTTTGTCGAGGACTTCTTCGCGTGTGCGGTGCTCGTTGCCCTCGGGGTCTTCGCCGTCACCCGGCTTCGCGAGTCACCGAAACGGAGAGATCGCGCCTCGCGCTTTTACGGCTCACACACGACGGCTGCATGGATCACGCTCGGAATGATCGCCCTCGTGATGATCACCCTCCTCATGTACAGGGCCGCCCAGACCAACACCGGCGACTTCCCCTACGGTTGGTGGGCATTTGCCTCCCACGTCATCGGGCGGGCGCTGCACCCGCTCGGCGTGGCGACCAATCGGACACTGGAGACGGTCTTTGTCGACCTGAACGTCGTCGTCGTCGTGTCGTTCCTGGTCTTCGTCGTCTACTCCAAACACCTTCACATCTTCATGGCGCCGCTTAACGTCGCTTTCTCCCGTCAACCGACGCGCCTCGGCGCCCTCGACAAGACGCCCGAGATTGACATCGAGACGATGGACGAGGACACGATCTTCGGCGCGGGCAGGATCGAGCACTTCACGTGGAAGCAGCTCTTGGACCTGGTGACCTGCACCGAGTGCGGCCGGTGCCAGAGCCAGTGCCCAGCGTGGAACACCGGAAAGCCCCTGTCCCCCAAGCTCGTGATCATGGACCTCCGGGACGAGCTGTTCCGCGGCGCCCACAAGGCGCTCGTGCCCGAGGTGATCGCCGAGGACGTCCTATGGGCCTGCACGACCTGCGGAGCATGCGTCGAGCAGTGCCCGGTCGACATCGAGCACGTCGACGCCATCATCGACATGCGGCGCTATGAGGTCCTGATCGAATCCCGCTTCCCCTCGGAGGCCGGCACGATGCTGCGCAACGTCGAGAACCGAGGCGACCCGTGGGGACTCGGGGCAGCCAAACGGCTCGAGTGGACAGAGAGTCTCGACTTCGAGATCCCGGTTGTCGAGACCACAATCCCCGAGGACGTCGAGTACCTCTTCTGGGTCGGATGCGCCGGCGCCCTCGACGAGCGTGCCCGCAAGACGACACAGTCGATCGCCCGCCTCTTTCATCAGGCAGGGGTGAGCTTTGCGATCCTGGGACCGGCTGAGTCCTGCACCGGCGACCCTGTTCGCCGACTCGGCAACGAGTACCTGTTCCAGATGCAGGCCCAACAGAACATCGAGACTCTGAAGACCGCCGGCGTGAAGAAGGTCGTCGTCTCGTGCCCCCATTGCTTCAACTCCCTGGGGAAGGAGTACCCGTCGCTCGGCGGGAACTTCGAGGTCATCCACCATTCGCAGCTGCTCGGGCGCCTCGTGGCCGACGGGCGGCTGCATCCGAACCGCTTGGAGGCCAAGGTCACCTATCACGACCCCTGCTATCTCGGCCGCCACAGTCATATCTACGGCCCGCCGCGCTCGATCATCGAGTCGGTGCCCGGAGTCACCTCGGTGGAGATGGGACGCTGTCGCGACCGGGCCTTCTGCTGCGGGGCGGGAGGAGCCCGGATGTGGCTCGAGGAGAGGCAGGGCAAGCGCATCAACCTCGAGCGCACCGACGAGGCGCTCGGCACTGGCGCCGACGTCGTGTCGACGGCGTGCCCGTACTGCCTGATCATGCTGGACGACGCCGTAAAGGAGCGTGGCCGCGACGACGAGGTCAAGGTCCTCGACGTTGCCCAGCTGCTCGAGCGTTCGATGGAAGTGGCCAGCGGGCACCCCGACAGCCCTTGACGCCGAGGATGCGGCTGGCAGCCTCGGCGCTCCATTCAGTGCACGATCTCGGTTCAGTGCACGATCGCGGCAGTCGGTCTGGAGTCGGCGAGCCTCAGGCGCGACGCCGTGGCCACGAGGAGCTTTTTGATCGTTGTCGGCGACTCGGTCAGGATCGCCTCGAAGTCGCGCTGGTCGATGGAGAGCAGGGTCATATCGGTCACTGCCTTGACGGTCGCATTGCGCGGCAGCTGATCAAGCAGTGAAAGCTCACCGAAGTACTTGCCGGGACCGAGGTCGGCGACCTTCCGGCCATTACGCAGGATCGTCGCGTTGCCGTCCACGATGAAATAAAACGTCCTTCCGAGGTCTCCCTCGTGAACGACGGTCGCGCCAGCCGGCACGTTCTCCCGCTTGGCCTTGCGCGCGATCGACTTTTGCTCCCCCTTCGAGCACCCGCTGAACAGCCACACGTCGCTGAGCTCGACTGATTCCGATGCGCGGGCGCGACCCATGACCGCAGCGTATACGGGCCATAGCGGGAAGTCCCAGACGCCTCGCGCCGCGTCACCCGGGCGCGGGCCGTGCCGGCAGCTAGGGCCCGGCCTGGCGCGCGACCGCCTCGGCGGCCTCCCTGATGGCCACCGGGTCGCCGAGGTAGCGGCCCTCGACGAACTTGAGCCGGCCGTCGAGCGAGATCACCCTTGGCCAACCGGTCGGGATCTCCAGGCCAACGATGTCCTGCTCTGAGATCTGCTCCAGGAACATAGTCAGCGCCCGGATGCTGTTGCCGTGCGCTACGACGAACGGTGTCACGCCGGCGATCAGCTCCGGCCCGAGGACATCCTCCCAGTAGGGAACGACGCGGCGAACGACGTCGGCCAGGCATTCCGACGCGGGCAGCGCGCTCGGAGGCACGTCCCGGTAGCGGGAGTCGTTCACGGGATGCCTCGGGTCACCGGGTTCGACTGGCGGTGGTGGCGTCGCGTAGCCCCGTCGCCACGCCTTGAGCTGTTGCGGCCCGTAACTCGCAGCCATCTCCTTCTTGTTCATCCCCTGCAGCGCGCCGTAGTGACGCTCGTTCAAACGCCAGGTCCGGCGGACGGGCAGGTAAGAGCGGCCGATCTCGTCGAGAGCCCGGTTCGCCGTTCGGACGGCGCGCACCAGCACCGAGGTGTGGACGGTGCCGAGCTCGAGCCCGGCCTCCTCGGCCAGCAGCCGGCCCGCCCAGCGCGCCTCGGCTTCGCCCGCGGGGCTCAGGTCGACGTCGGTCCAGCCGGTGAAGCGGTTCTCGGCGTTCCAGGTACTCTCGCCGTGGCGGAGGACGACGAGAGTCGGCATAGGCGCGAGGCTACCCGGCGGTCGGATAGGCCACGGGGCCCCCGCCCCGAGCCGACCCCGCACCCCGGCGCACCGACTGACTCTGTGGCGGCCACCTCCGCAACGCCACAGACGCTAGCCTGGTTGTCGTCATGCCGAAGACGCCGAACACATCGAAGGTCGACGTTGCGCAAGGACGTGGCCCGACTGCCCGGTCCGCCGGCGCCGCAGTACTGGCCTTCTCCGCCGTCGACCGTGCCGAGTCGACCTACCTGCACGAGCAAGTCGCCGCTGAGCTCAGACGTGCCATCGCCGACGGCGAGGCACGTCCGGGCGAGCGAATACCACAGGCCAAGGACCTCGCGGCTGTACTCGGAGTGAACACCAACACCGTGCTGCGGGCACTGCGCGTCCTGCGTGACGAAGGGCTGCTCGAGATCGGCCGCGGACGTGCCATCCGTGTCTCGGGCACACCGGAGCGCAGTGTCCTTGTCGACAAGATGCACGAGCTCATCGAGCTCGCGCGCCGCAACGGCTACCGCCGTGACGAACTGATTGAGATGCTCCAGCGATTGCCAGGCTGAGCCGCGAGGATTCAACGTGGGCGCCGGCTTCGCCCCGGCTCCGGCCGATATTGACCTCCGTAATGATGCTAGTTACAATAGCGTTATGGTGGCAGTGGTCGGGACAGGTATCGGCATCCGGGGCCGGCGGCAGAATTCGTCCCACATGGCCGTCATCAGAGACGCTCGCCACCGCCAGCGTCAGCGCCGCTCGCGAATCGCGCTGGCGTCAGCTCTAGCACTGGCCGTACTCGGGTGGGCGTGGCGCGGCTTCGACCCGGCTCACCGAGCTCCGGCATCGCCGCCGCCATCGACCCCGCGGCTCACCGCCGATCTGCGACTCGGTGGCAGTCCGGTCGATGTCGTCGCCACCCGGGAGGCGATCTGGGTCCTTAGCTGCACGTTGAGATGTTCGGGCGCCCAGTTGAGCTTTGGAGAGCTCTCCGTGATCTCGACCCGCAGCGACCGTGTCATCAAACAGTTTCCCGTTGTAGACCCACAGGCGCTCGCCGTCGGCGCTGGAGTCGTGTGGCTGGCCCACTTCAATACGAGCAGCGTGACACGATTGGACCCGCGAAGCGGACGAACCACAGCGACGATCCACCTCGTGCTGCCCAGGCCGGTCATTCGCAACGATCGTCGCTTCCTCCCAGCCAGCATCAGCGTCGGAGGCGGGGCAGTCTGGGTTTCGACGGCTCGCGGTCAGATCGCGGAGATCGACCCACGGACATTGCGGACCGAGGCGATGGTGCGATCTCCAGGCGAGCAAGCCAACATGATCGCGGGACGCGATGGAACCTGGGTCGCCGAGAACCTGGCGGGCCTGGGCGTTATCGGCCCAGGCGGGCATCAGCTCGCCATCGATCCCGTTTCGTCAACTGCTCAAGCAGTCGATGTCAGCGCTCTTGCCGCCGGGGGCGGATTGATCTGGGCATACGGCTCAACGCTCGACGATGCCGGCGGGAACGACGCTAGCGTCGTCACCGCAGTCGAGCCGCGAGGTCTTCGGACGGTGGGCCAATGGCGTATCGCCGGGGCCGACGATTCGATCGTCTATGACGACGGCGCTCTGTACGCCGCGGACCTCGCACGAGGTCTCGTGTTCCGCATAGAACCCGGCCAGCGGGTTCGAGCTTTTCGCTCGATCCGGGAATCCGAGAGTCTCGTCACGGGGGCCCCCGGAGCGCTGTGGGTGACCACGGCATCAGGACGACTTCTGCGCATTACCCTGCCCGGGAGCTGAATGTCGGGTGGGTGAGTGTCTCAACCACCGCACCCGCTTGATTTGATCTTGACAATCCTCCGCTCAAGTTTGCTATACTGGCTCCTGTACGAAAGACGTGCGGGTGCCGCCTGGGCGCCCCTAGGAGTGGAGGCATTCAGAAATGTCCAAGGCCGTCGGAATCGACCTCGGTACGACGAACTCGGTGGTCGCGTTCCTCGAGGCGGGCGAGCCCACGGTGATCCCGAACGCGGAGGGTGGACGAACAACGCCATCAATCGTTGGTTTTGCCAAGTCTGGCGAGGTGCTGGTCGGCGAAGTCGCAAAGCGACAGGCGATCACGAACCCGGAGCGGACGATCCGCTCGGTGAAGCGGCACATGGGAACGAGCTGGACGATCGACATCGACGGCAAGCACTACACGGCACAGGAGATCTCCGCCAGGATCCTGCAGAAGCTGAAGCGGGATGCCGAGGCGTTCCTGGGCGACAGTGTCACCCAGGCTGTGATCACGGTTCCCGCATACTTCGACGATGCCCAGCGCACGGCGACCAAGGAAGCTGGTCAGATCGCCGGACTCGAGGTACTCCGCATCATCAACGAGCCGACGGCGGCCGCGCTCGCCTATGGCCTCGACAAGGAGCGGGCTGACCAGACGGTTCTGGTATTCGACCTCGGCGGAGGCACGTTCGATGTTTCGGTGCTCGAGATCGGCGAGGGCGTCTTCGAAGTTAAGGCGACCCACGGCAACACTCACCTGGGTGGGGACGACTGGGACCAGCGCGTCATCGACTGGCTCGTCAAGACGTTCAAGGACACCGAGGGTGTCGACCTCTCCAACGACAAGATGGCCCTGCAGCGCCTCAAGGAGGCCGCTGAGAAGGCCAAGATCGAGTTGTCAGCGGTACAGGAGACGACCATCAACCTCCCCTTCATCACCGCGACGAACGAGGGACCGAAGCACCTAGACCTCAAGCTCACGAGGTCGAAGTTCCAGGAGCTGACGGCTGACCTCGTCGAGGCCTGCCAGGGACCCTTCGAGCAGGCCGTCAAGGATGCAGGCATGACAGTCAGCGAGATCGACCATGTGGTGCTGGTCGGCGGGGCAACGCGCATGCCCGCCATATACGACCTTGTTGAGCAGCTCGCGGGCAAGGAGCCTCACAAGGGAGTGAACCCTGACGAGGTGGTCGCCGTCGGTGCCGCGATCCAGGCCGGTGTTCTCAAGGGCGAAGTGAAGGACATCCTGTTGCTCGACGTCACCCCCCTCAGTCTCGGGATCGAGACCAAGGGCGGGATCACCCACCGCCTCATCGAGCGCAACACGACCATCCCCACCAAGCGCTCCGAGATCTTCACCACGGCCGACGACAACCAGCCTTCGGTCGAGATCCACGTCCTACAGGGCGAGCGCGACATGGCGATGTACAACAAGACGCTCGGCAAGTTCCAGCTCGTGGACCTGCCGCCGGCGCCAAGAGGCGTGCCACAGATCGAGGTCGCGTTCGACATCGACGCGAACGGGATCGTCCACGTCTCGGCCAAGGACCTCGCCACCCAAAAGGAGCAGTCGATAACGATCACAGGCCAGACGTCGCTCCCGAAGGAGGACATCGAGCGCATGGTCCGCGACGCGGAGCAGCACGCAGCTGACGACCGCAAGCGCAAGGAAGAGGCCGAGACCCGCAACAACGCGGATGCGCTCGTCTACCAGACCGACAAGCTCCTGAGTGACCAGGGCGACAAGGTCCCGGCGGATGAGCGCGAGCGCGTCGAAAGCGCCCTGAGGAGCCTCCGCGAGTCCCTCGCCGGGACCGATGTGGACAGGATCCGGCGCGACACCGATTCGCTCCGTACAGCTTCCCAGGCCCTGGGCCAGCGGCTGTACGAGCAGGCGGCACAGCAGCAAGCCGCAGGCGGCGCCGGTGGCGACGGATCGAGCTCCAGCAGCTCGAGCGGCCCGTCCGACGACGAGGTCGTCGACGCGGAGATCGTCGACGAACCGGGCACGGCGGCTTCGTGACCAGCGAGGCAGGCGATCCGAGATCGTCGGCGGCCGATGGAACGACCGAGCCGGAAGCCGAGGCGAACGGCTCGACGCCGCAACCCGGTGACGCCAATCCGGCCATTGGAGACGAGCTGGCCAGGGAGCTCGACCTGTCTCTGGAAGCCCTCTTCAACTGGGGAACCGACCCCAGGGAGGTTGACAAGACGTTGGAGACCCAGACCGAGGAGGCCATGCTGGCCGCCGAACGCGACGAATACCTCGACGCGCTTCGGCGCCTTCAGGCTGACTTCGACAACTTCCGCAAGCGCTCCATGCGCCAGCAGACCGAGCTCTTGGAACGCGCAACCGAAGGCCTCTGCCTCCGGTTGCTTCCGGTGCTGGACGCGCTCGACCTCGCGGTGGCTCACGTTCGCAGCCACGGCGAGGTGAGCGACGCGGCCAAGGCCCTCGAGCAGATCGACTCGCTCCTTCGGGACATCCTCGCCCGAGAGGGCATCGAGAGGATCGACGCGGTAGGGGTCCCGTTCGACCCCACGATCCATGACGCCGTCGGCCAAGTGGCCGCCGAGCCCGAGAAGCCCTTGAAACCGTCAAGAAGTGGCGCGACTTCGAGCGGAGGCAAGACCGGTAAGACCAGTGAGACCGGTAAGACCAGTGAGACCGGTAAGACCAGTGAGACCGGCGACACCGGCGACACCGGCAAGACCGGCGAAGCCGCCAAGCCGAGCGCCCGTGGGCCTGCCCGCAAATCAAGCCCTCCCGGCGAGCAGGCGGCCTCGAGCGGCCCGGTTGTTGCCGAGGTGATGCGCGCGGGGTACCGGCTGAAGTCGAAAGTGCTGCGACCGGCGATGGTCCTCGTTGGACCCTGAGGAGCTCCGGGATGGCACCGCAGCGCGACTGGTACACGACCGACTACTACAAGACGCTCGGCGTCCCTGATAAGGCGACCGAGAAGGAGCTTCGCCGCGCCTATCGGAAGCTCGCGAAGGAGTTCCATCCCGACTCGCACCCGGGCTCCGAGGAGCGCTTCAAGGAGATCTCTGCTGCCTACGACGTCCTCGGCGACCCGGAGAAACGCAAGGAGTACGACGAGGTCCGCCGTCTCGGTCCCCTGAGCGGCCTCGGTGGCTTCGGCACCTCTGCCGGAGGGGGCAACGGCAACTTCAACTTCCGTGTCGAGGACCTCTCGGACATATTCGGGGGCCTCTTCGGCCGTGCCGGGCGCACCGGCGGTCGCTCCGCGCCCGGAACCGGTCCGCGCCGCGGGCGCGACCTCGAGGCCGAGCTCCACCTCTCTTTTCAGGAGGCAGTCGACGGTGCCGTCACGGCGGTCAACGTGTCGAGCGGGACGCGTTGCTCGACGTGTGGCGGATCAGGTTCGCGCCCGGGAACCGTTCCGGTCGTGTGCCCGCGGTGCAACGGCCTCGGCGTGCTGAACGACAACCAGGGAATGTTCTCGTTGTCATCCCCGTGCCCGGAGTGCCAAGGCCGGGGGACCAAGATCGTCGATCCCTGCCCGACGTGCCACGGCTCGGGACTCGAGCAGCGGCAGCGGCAGGTCAAGGTTCGCATCCCCGCCGGCGTCGAGGACGGTCAGCGTATTCGCGTGAAAGGGCGCGGTGAGCCGGGAGCCAACGGTGGCCCGGCGGGCGATCTCTACGTCATCGTGCACGTGGCGCCTCACCCGCTCTTCGGGCGGCGAGGGCGCAACCTCACGCTGGCGGTGCCGATCACGTTCCCCGAGGCAACGCTCGGTGGGATGATCACCGTGCCTTCGCTTACGGGTCCCGTCACTTTGAAGATCCCGGCCGGCACACGTCAGGGCCAGACCTTCCGGGTGAAGGGCCGAGGCATCAAGACCGGTTCCTCGACCGGCGACCTGCTGGTGACCGTCGACGTCATCGTTCCTGCCGAGCTCAACGACGACCAGCGCAAGGCGGTCGAGGCACTCGCCAAAACCATGAACGTCTCACCTCGTGAGCATCTAGGAGTGTGACCGTGAGCTACGACCCGTCTGAGATCGGCCCGCCGGATCGAGCGACCAGAGCCGTGTACGTGATCTCCGTTGCCGCAGAGCTCGCCGGGGTTCACCCCCAGACACTTCGCATCTACGAGCGGAAAGGCCTGCTCGACCCTGCGCGCACAGGCGGCGGCAATCGCCGCTACAGCGAGGCGGACATCGCTCACCTGCGGCGGATCCAAGAGCTCACTTCTGCAGGGTTGAACCTGGAAGGGGTGAGACGGGTCATCGCACTGGAGAGCGAGATCGGCCGCCTGCGCGCAGAGCTCGACAGGACCAGGACCGAGGCACGTCAGGCGGTGGAGCTGACGCATCGTCAGTACCGGCGCGATCTGGTGCCCGTCTCTACGAACCGGCTCCCGGCCCGCAGGACGACTCACAGATGAGAAAGGAGATGACCGCTCAGGCGGCATCTTCTCGAACAGAGCCGAAAGCAAGAAGTACGAGGATCACCTGAAATGCCGTTCGACCCGAACCGTTGGACCCTTAAGACCCAGGAAGCGGTCAGAGACGCCCTCGCCCTCGCGAAGGCGTCGCACCACCCCGAGGTCACTCCCGAGCATGTGCTGTCGGCCGCGCTGTCACAGGATGGCGGTGTCGCCATACCCATCCTTGACGGCCTGGGCATCTCGCCGCTCTCAGTTCGCAACCGGATCGCAGAGTCGCTCGCCAAGATCCCGAAGGCTTATGGGGGTGCCGAGCCGTCCCTCAGCCGGGAGCTCGACGATGCCTTCGAGCGCGCCGACGCCGCCCGAAAGGAGATGGGCGACGAGTACATATCGGTTGAGCACCTTCTGCTCGCGATGTCAGACCGGCTCGGGGTCACCCGCGATGACCTGCTTCGGGCGCTTCTGGCCATCCGCGGAAGCCACCGCGTCACGTCGCAAACTCCAGAAGAGCAGTACCAGTCACTCGAACGGTACGGACGCGACCTCACAGATCTGGCCCGCGACGGCAAGCTCGACCCGGTCATCGGGCGCGACGACGAGATCCGCCGCGTGATCCAGGTCCTGTCGCGGCGCACGAAGAACAACCCGGTGCTGATCGGCGAGCCGGGCGTGGGCAAGACCGCAATAGTCGAGGGTCTCGCCACACGCATCGTCGAGGGCGACATTCCTGAAGGGCTGAAGAACAAGCGGATCATTGCCCTCGACCTTGCCTCGATGGTCGCGGGAGCGAAGTACCGCGGCGAGTTCGAGGAGCGCCTGAAGGCAGTCCTGAAGGAGATATCGGACTCGCAGGGCGAGATCATCACATTCATTGACGAGCTCCACACCATCGTCGGTGCCGGGGCGGCCGAGGGTGCGATGGACGCCGGCAACATGATCAAGCCGATGCTGGCGCGGCGGCGAGCTTCGTCTCATCGGGGCGACGACGCTCGACGAGTACCGCAAGTACGTCGAGAAGGATGCCGCTCTCGAGCGTCGGTTTCAGCCCGTCATGGTCCAACCGCCTTCGGTGACCGACACGATCGCGATCCTGCGCGGGCTGAAGGAACGATACGAGGTCCACCACGGCGTACGGATCCAGGACGCTGCTCTCGTCGCGGCGGCCGTGCTGTCGGACCGGTACGTGACGGGTCGCTTCCTGCCCGACAAGGCGATCGATCTCGTGGACGAGGCCGCGAGCCGCCTCCGCATCGAGATCGACTCGATGCCCACCGAGATCGACGTCGTCGCTCGCCGCGTCAGGCAGCTCGAGATCGAACGCGTCGCCGCTCGCAGAAGGAGACGGACCCGGCGTCGGTCGAGCGGCTCGCCAGGCTCGAGGCCGAGCTCGCCGATCTCCGCGAGCAGCAGACGGCGATGACGGCGCACTGGCAAGCCGAGAAGGACGCCATCGCGGCCATCCGCGACGTGAAAGGCGAGCTCGAGGCTGCACGGCAGGAGGCCGAGCGCTACGAGCGTGCGCGGTGACCTCGCCAAGGCGTCGGAGATCCGCTACGGCCGTGTTCCCCGACTCGACCGCCGCATCCAGGCGGCAACCGACAAGCTCGCCGGGCTCCAGTCCGAGCAGAAGATGCTGAAGGAAGAGGTCGACGCCGAGGACATCGCCGAGGTCGTGAGCCGGGCGACGGGCATCCCGGTCTCACGCCTCATGGAAGGCGAGATCCGCAAGCTCGTCGAGCTCGAGGATCTGCTGCACCGGCGCGTGATCGGCCAGACGGAGGCCGTGGCGGCGGTAGCGAACGCAATCCGCAGGAGCCGGGCCGGGTTGTCGGACCCCAGCCGGCCCATCGGCTCGTTCCTGTTTCTCGGACCGACCGGAGTCGGCAAGACCGAGCTCGCAAAGGCCCTCGCCGAGGTGCTGTTCGACGACGAGCGGGCGATGATCCGGATCGACATGGGCGAGTACCAGGAGAAACACAACGTTTCCCGCCTGGTCGGTGCCCCGCCCGGCTACGTCGGCTACGAAGAGGGCGGACAGCTCACCGAGGCGGTCCGCCGGCGCCCGTATGCGGTCGTGCTCCTCGACGAGATCGAGAAGGCACACCCTGACGTGTTCAACATCCTCCTGCAGGTGCTCGACGACGGGAGACTGACCGATGGACAGGGGCGCACCGTCGACTTCTCGAACACCGTCCTCATCATGACGTCCAATCTCCGGGGCGAGCCCCTCGATGTGTTCAAACCCGAGTTCATCAACCGCATCGACGAGATCGTCCGGTTCCGGCCGCTCGGTCGCGAGGATCTCTTCGCCATCGTCGGGATTCAGCTGGCGGGCCTCAGACGTCGTCTTGCGGACCGCCGGATAACCCTCGAGGTCACGCCCGAGGCCGAGATGTGGCTGGGCGATCACGGCTATGACCCTGACTTCGGTGCCCGCCCCTTGCGCCGGGTCATCCAGCGCGAGATCGCTGACCCGTTGGCGCTAGCCCTCCTCGAGGGCCGCTACAGCGAAGGCGACACGGTCTCCGTCGAGGTCGAAGAGGGCAAGCTCGTCCTCCCCTGACCCTGGACTACACTGCGCGTGCCGAGACCCGGAGCAGAGCCGCCCAGGCAACGGCGCAACTTCTCGCAGGAATATCCGGAGGCGCGACGTGCCCGCGACCGTGGTGGTCGGAACCCAGTGGGGCGACGAGGGGAAGGGCAAGCTCACCGACCTCCTCGCCAAGGACATGCACCTGGTCGTCCGGCTACCAGGGCGGCCACAATGCCGGTCACACCATCGTCGTGAACGGCGAGACGTTCGCGCCTGCAGCTCATCCCGAGCGGCGTGCTCTACGACCACGTCGTGCCCGTCATCGGCAACGGCGTCGTGGTCGAGCCGACGGTGCTGCTCGCTCAGTGTGCGCGGTTGCGGGCACGTGGCGTCGACATGAGCCGGCTCGTCGTTTCCGGCAACGCCCATCTCGTCATGCCCTATCACGTCGAGCTCGACCGGGTCACCGAGCGCTACCTGGGCAAGAACAAGCTCGGCACCACCAAGCGCGGGATCGGGCCGCGTACGCGGACAAGGCGGCTCGCATCGGGCTTCGCGTGCAGGACCTGCTGCGACCCCAAGATCTTCCGCGAGAAGCTCGATGTCGTGCTGAGAGAGAAGAATGCGATCCTCGCCAAGGTCTACAACCGCCTCCCTCTCGACGCCGACCGGATCGCCGCGCAGTACCTCGACGAAGTCGCACCTGCGCTGGCGCCGATGATCGGCGACTCCGTCAAGCTCGTGCACGATGCGCTCGAGGCCGGGCAGCAGGTGCATGCTGGAAGGGGCCCAGGCCTCCTTCCTAGACGTCGATCACGGCACCTACCCGTTCGTCACCTCCTCGAACCCGACTGCCGGCGGGGCATGCGTCGGCACGGGATCGCGCCCTCGGGACATCGACCGGATTCTCGGCATCGCCAAGGCTTACGTGACGAGGGTCGGCTCGGGACCGTTTCCGACCGAGGTCGCCGGCGAGCAGGGGACATGCTCGTCGAGCTCGGGCACGAGTCCGGGACCAACACCGGGCGCCGCCGCCGGCCCGGGTGGCTGGACCTGGTACTGCTCGCGTCAGGCCGTACGCCTGAACTCTCTGTCGGAGATCGCCGTCACCAAGCTCGACGTGCTTTCCGCCTTCGAGACGGTGAAGGTCTGCACCGGCTACACCGACGGCGACGACCTGTACGAGTACGTGCCCTACCACCAGTCCGTACTTCATCGCGTGAAGCCCGTTTACCGGGACCTTCCTGGCTGGCACGAGGACCTCTCCGAGGCGAGGACGGTCAGCGATCTCCCGCGAGCCAGCACGCTTACCTCGAAGTCGTCGCCGAGTACACGGGCGTGCCCGTGACCTATGTCGGTGTCGGGCCCGGCCGGGAGCAGTACGTGCGTCTCGCCGCGTGACCCGTCTCGGGGCCGCAAGGTCTGCGTCGTCGGCTCCGGGCGGCCGCGAGCACGCCCTCGCAGTGGTGCTCGCCCGAAGCGCTGACGTCGTCGTTACGCCGGGCAATCCGGGCATCTCCGGATGCTCGGCCGAAGGCGCACGAGCTCGGTGTCGACGCCGGCTCCCGCCAGAGGAGATCGAAGCCGACCTGTACGTCATCGGCCCGGAGGAGCCTCTCGTGGGCGGGCTGGCCGACCGCCTGCGCTCGCGCGGCCGTCTCGTGTTCGGGCCCGGAGCCGACGGCGCCCGTCTGGAGGGCTCGAAGGAATTCATGAAGCGGTGCGCACGTCGAGTGCCGGTGTTCCCACGGCACGCTGGCGAGCCTTCTCCCGCCTCAGACGAAGCGGCGACCTACCTCCGATCGTTGCCAGGACCCTACGTCGTGAAGACCGACGGGCTCGCAGGGGGCAAGGGCGTGCTCGTCACCGACGACCTCGCAGAAGCGGAGCGAGATGTGGCAGCAAAGCTGTCGGGAGCCGCCTTCGGTGCGGCGGGGCGGCGGATAGTCATCGAGCAGGCTCTCGACGGAACCGAGATGTCACTGCTCGTCGTCTGCGACGGGGCCCACGCCGTACCGCTCGCCCCGGCTCAGGACTACAAACGGCTCGGGACCGGCGACACCGGGCCTAACACCGGCGGCATGGGGGCCATCTCGCCTGTGCCGAGAGCCCCGGCGGCCGTTGTCGACACGGCGATGGACACGATCGTCGAGCCGACGCTGAGAGCTCTCAAGAGGGCGGGGATCGACTATCGGGGGGTGCTCTACGCGGGGCTCATGCTGACCTCCGAGGGCCCGCAGCTCATCGAGTACAACGTCCGTTTCGGTGACCCCGAGGCCGAGGTGGTCCTGCCCCGGCTGGCCACGGATCTAACCGACCTGCTCGCAGCGGCAGCCGGTGGCGGCGCCCTTGTCCCGGTGGCCCGCACTTCGCGGTTCGGCGACAGGCGCGGTATCGGGGGCGCCGCCGGGTCCGTTCGTTTCGTCGAGGCGGCGGCCGTCGGAGTCGTGATCGCGGCGGACGGTTATCCGGACGCGCCTCGCACCGGCGATCCCGTCGAAGGTGTGGAGGAGGCCGGTAGCGTCGACGGCGTGACCGTGTTCCATGCAGGGACATCCCGCGACGCCTCCGGCGTCCTGCGGACCGCCCGCGGGAGGGTGCTCGTCGTCACTTCGCTCGGCCACGGGCTCGACGACGCGAGCAGCAGCGCCGTACGCGGGAGTCGTCGCGAATCGGTCTCGAGGGTATTCAGTATCGTCTCGACATCGCCGCCGGTGCCGGAACGGCCCCCTCGTGATCCGCCGCTACTCGCTACCCGAGATGGCCGAGGTCTTCGCCGACGAGACCGCGCCTGGGTCTCTGGCTCGAGGTCGAGCTGCTCTCGGTGGAGGCCCTCTCCAAGCTCGGCGTGGTTCCGGCCGGCCAGCCGCGGCCTGCCGCGCCCGTGCGCCCAAGGTCGATGCCGCGTTCGTCAGGTGCGTCGCCGAACGGGAGGACGTGACGGGCCACGACGTCGCTGCTTTCGTCGACGTCGTCCAGGAATCGATCGGCCCGCCCGAGGGGTCGTGGATCCACTACGGCCTCACGGCTTCGGACGTGGTCGATACCGCGCTGTCCGCGACCCTGGTCCGCGCCGCCGATCTCCTGATCGGCGCGGTCGACGACCTGGTGTCTGTCACCAAACGGCGCGCCTTCGAGTTCGCCGCCGTCCCCACGGTCGGCCGGACCCACGGCATGCACGCCGAGCCGACAACGTTCGGCACCAAGCTTGCTCTCGCCTGCCTGCAAGCTGACCGGGACCGCACTCGCCTTCGGCGGCGCGCGATGCGGTCGCGGTCGGCAAGCTCTCGGGAGCCGTCGGCACCTACTCGAACATCGACCCGTCGGTCGAGCGGTTCGTGTGCGACGCGCTCGGGCTTCGGCCCGTTCCGGCGAACCAGGTCATCGCCCGTGACCGGCACGCCGAGTACCTGTACGCGTGCACTGCTCTCGGCACGACGATCGAGGCTCTCGCTACCGAGATCCGGCACCTGCAACGGACCGAGGTCGGCGAAGCCGAAGAGCCTTTCGGAGTCGGCCAGAAGGGCTCGTCTGCGATGCCGCACAAGCGCAATCCGGTCACGGCCGAACGCCTCGTCGGTCTCGCCCGAGTTCTCAGGGGATATCTCGTCTCCGGCTTCGAGGATGTCGCACTCTGGCACGAGCGCGACATCTCCCACAGCTCGGTCGAACGCATCGTGCTCCCTGACGCCAGCCTGGTCGCCTATTACGCTGCGGCGCACGATGACCCGCTTGGCCGACGGCCTGATCATCCGTCCGGAGAGAATGCGCGCGAACCTGCTCGAAGGCTCCCACGGGCTCGTGTTCTCTCAGCCCGTTCTGCTGGCGCTCGTCGCATCGGGCCTCACCCGCGATGTCGCCTATCGAATCGTCCAACGCGACGCGCGGATTGCCCACGAGGAGGAGAGGCCCTTCCGGGCGGTCCTCGATGCCGACCCCGAGGTCTCCAGCGCCCTCGGCGGTGCGGAGGCGGCCAGCAAGTCGCTGGACGAGGCGTTCGACCTCTCCCGCTCCCTAGCACACATTCAGCGGTTCTTCGACGCTCTCGAGAACGTGACCGGATGAGCGTGTCACACATCTACTCGGGGAAGGTCCGGGAGGTCTTCGACGTCGGAGCCGGACTGCTTCTCATAGTGGCTTCCGACCGGATCTCCGCCTTCGACAAGGTCTTCACGGAACCGATCCCCGACAAGGGACGAGTGCTCACAGCGATCACCGCCTTCTGGGCGGGAGAGCTCGAGGAAATCTCACGACACACCTGGTGTCGGCGGATCCGGCGGACTTCCCGGCCGGCTCGAGGGACGTGCCGGGCTTTGCCATTGAGGAGCTCGCCGGCCGGGCGATGCTCGTGCGGCGCGCCGAGATGCTCCCGATCGAGTGCATCGTCCGCGGCTATCTGACCGGCTCGGCCTGGAAGCAGTACCGTGCGGACTCGACCATGCACGGGATCGCGCTCCCGGAGGGTCTCCGTGAATCAGAGCGTCTCGAGACTCCCGTGTTCACGCCGTCGACCAAGGCAACCGAGGGCCACGACGTCAATCTCAGCTTCGACGAGGCCGCAGTCCTGGTCGGCGATGACACAGCTGAGCAAGGCGCAGGCGATCTGCCTCGATGCCTATGAGCATGGCGCGAGCCGAGCGCTCGCACGCGGGATAGTCATCGCCGATACGAAGTTCGAGCTCGGCTTCATCGACGGCGAGCTCGCGATCTGCGACGAGATCATGACGCCTGACTCTTCCCGCTTCTGGCCTTCGGATGTCTGGGCGCCCGGTGCGACACCACCGTCGTTCGACAAGCAGCCGGTGCGCGACTGGGCTCTCAGTACCGGGTGGGACATGGAGACAGCACCACCGCCCATTCCCGCGGCGGTCGTCGAGGCCACCCGGCACGTTACGTCGCCGCCTACGAACAGATCACCGGCCTAACCTTCGCCGACTGGTACGGAGCGCACACTGAGGTTCGTTGTCGTCGTCGAGATAACGGGCCTCGAGGGAATCGCAGATCCCGAAGGTCAGACGATCGAGCAGGCGTCTCCCTGCGCTCGGGTTCGACGGCGTCGAGCACGTCCATGTCGGCAAAGTTGTCCGGTTCCTCATCGAGGCTCCCGACGAGACCGAGGCTCAGCAAAAGGTCGGTTCGATGTGCGACCGTTTCCTCGCCAACCCCGTCATCGAACAGGCTTCGATCCGTGTCGAGCCCTATCCGAGGCCGGCGCCTCGCGAGTTGTCTGATGCGAGCGAGGATCCGACACGCGCCGCCTCCATAAAGGCCGCTGAAGACCCCGCCCATGGAGCCGAATGAGCGGGCGACTCGCCGTCGTCTACTTTCCTGGCTCCAACTGCGAGCACGACGTCGCCTCGGCCTGGGAAACGCTGGGCGGCCAGCCGAACTCGTCTGGCACCACCGCCACGTCCATCGGCGCCGAGGATGCTGTCGTGCTGCCCGGAGGCTTCGCCACGGCGACTATCTCCGGCCCGGCGATCGCAAGGTTCTCCCCCGTCATGGCGGCCGTTGCCCGCTTCGCCGCCGAAGGTGGGCCGGTCGTCGGGATCTGCAACGGCTTCCAGGTGCTGACCGAGGCGGGTCTGCTGCCGGGCGCGCTCCGGCGGAACGCGGGGCTCCGGTTCCTCTGCAGGACAGTCGAGTGTGAGGTGGCCTCCACCACCTCGGTGCTCACGACGAGCACCTCGCAACGAAGTGCTGCGCCTCCCGATCAACCACTACCGAGGGCAGCTACACCTGCGACGAGACGACACTTCGCCGAGCTCGAGGACGAGGTCGAGTCGTACTGCGCTACCGTGGGGAGAACCCAACGGCTCGGTCCATACGATCGCCGGGATCGCGAATCGCGTGCGCAATGTGGTTGGCGTGATGCCACATCCCGAGCGCGCGAGCAGCCCGCTTCTCGGTTCAACCGACGGGCGGGTGTTGCTCGAGTCCTTGCTCGGTCTTCGGCATCCGTGGACACCGCCGAGTACGGCCTCGGTCCGGGAGCGTTCGTCGCATCCGGACCGGCCTCGGCTTAGGAGCGACGGCTCCAGTGAATTCCGGCCCTCTGCAGCACCTCGGCGGACACGCCGGCTTCACGCCAGGTCGCGTAGTCGATCCCCTTACGGTCTCCATACTCGGCGGCAACCGCGATGAAAGCCTCCTCGAGCTCAGGGAGGTCGTCCTCGGCTTCGGCGCTGGCCCCTTCGATCCGCCGCTCGAGATTGCGCCGCTCTTGGATCAGGTGGATGCGCTGGAGCGGATCGGCAACGGCGAGCTTGGACTCGAGATCTTCGAGGCGCAGTTTCAAGGCATCCGCGCTCGTCGAGCGCCCACGACGTGGCCTGGAACGCTCAAGAGCAACAAGGTACCGGCGCACTGCATTTCCTTGGCGACGACCTTCGGCGAGCGCGTCTTTGTGGGACGCCGAGAGACCTGGCTTGGTTGGCTTCTTTCTTGGTGGCATGCAACCAGTATTGCCGATAACGGGCCGTTAGATCCAATGCTGCTTAGCCGCCATCCCGCTCAGGCTTATCGGGCACACGAATGAGTCCGAAGTCGTCACTTCACCGGTCGCTTGGGCTCACCGACGACGAGTTCGAGATGATCGTCGCACTCGGGTCGCGAGCCGAACCAGCTTGGAACTGGCGATGTACTCGGTGATGTGGAGCGAGCATTGCTCGTACAAGTCGTCACGCGTTCATCTCGCACGGCTACCCTCGGAAGGCGACCATGTGCTCGTCGGACCGGGCGAGAACGCCGGCGTCATCGACGTCGGTGACGGCATCGCGGTCGCCGTTCGCATCGAGAGCCACAACCATCCGTCGGCGGTCGAGCCGCACCAAGGCGCTGCCACCGGAGTCGGGGGCATCCTGCGGGACGTCTTCACCATGGGAGCCCGGCCGATCGCGCTCATGGACCCGCTTTTCATGGGACCCCTCAGGATGCCCGAAGCCGCTGGATCTTCGACGGCGTCGTAAGCGGGCATCGCCGGGTACGGCAACTCCGTCGGGGTCCCGACAGTTGGCGGCCAGCTCACGTTCTCACCGCATACCTCGGCAATCCGCTCGTCAACGTGCTCTGCCTCGGCGTGCTGCCGGTCGAGCGGCTCGTGCTCGCTCGAGCCTCCGGCGACGGGCAACCTCGCCGTGCTGCTCGGGTCGCTCACCGGCCGCGACGGGATCGGCGGCGTGAGCGTGCTGGCCTCGGCCGGTTTCGGACCGCCGGTATGCAAGCCACGCCGACAAGCGGCCGAGCGTCCAGGTCGGCGATCCCTACGAAGAGAAAAGGCTCATCGAGGCCTGCCTCGCCCTCCTCGACGCGCAGCCTCGTGGTCGGTATCCAAGATCTCGGTGGCGCCGGGCTCACCTGTGCGACATGCGAGACGGCCTCGCGGGCCGGGCTCGGAATGGACGTCGACATCACGGCCGTCCCCTGTTCGCGAGCCGGGAATGAGCCCGGTCGAGATCATGACGAGCGAGAGCCAGGAGCGAATGCTCGCGATCGTCGAGCCAGCCAGCCTCGAGCAGGTCGTCGAGATCTGCGAGCAATTCGAGATCCGTGCGAGCGTGGTCGGGCGTGTCGTCGCTGCCCCGTCGGACGGGAGCCCGGGGGTGCTGCGCGTGCGGGCCGGAGCCGACGGTGAGATCCTCGGCGAGATCCCGGCAAGGTCACTCGCCGACGGCGCGCCGCGCTATCGCCGCCCGCTTGCGCCTCCGGCCGGTCTCGAGCACTCGCCGCCTGCGCGAGCCCGCTGCACACCTTGTCGAGCCAAGATCCTGGCGCGGACCTGCTCGAGCTCTGCTACGACCCGGCCTTCGTCTTCGGCCAGTACGACCATCAGCTCTTCCTAAACACGGTTCTCGGCCCCGGCGACGCTGATGCGACCGTTCTCCGGCTGGCCGGGCCCGGAGTCGCCTGGACCGGCAAGGGCCTCGCGCTCTCGACCGACGCCAATCCGGGGTGGTGTGCCGTCGACCCTAGGGCCGGCGCGGCAGCCACCGTCGCCGAGGCGGCGCTCAACGTCGTCCTGCGCCGGCGGGAGGCCCGTTGCCGCTCGTCGACTGCCTCAACTTCGGCAACCCCGAGCACCCAGAGGTGATGTGGGAGCTCTCCGAGACCGTCGACGGCATCGCGGAGGCGTGCCTCGCGCTCGGGATCCCGGTCATCGGGGGGAACGTCTCGTTCTACAACGAGAGCGG
Organism: uncultured Pseudomonadota bacterium; assembly: GCA_963842155.1. Taxonomy (GTDB): domain Bacteria; phylum Pseudomonadota; class Alphaproteobacteria; order JACZXZ01; family JACZXZ01; genus CAWJFP01. The sequence continues at coordinate 212,841 of CAWJFP010000038.1, read as the reverse complement.
CGGCGTCGACATCGACCCGACGCCGGTCGTCGGGGTCATCGGCGTCATCGAGTGGCTCGATCGCCGGCCGCCGGGCGTCGCGGCCCGAGCCGACGAGGCGCTCGTGCTCGTGGGTGAGACCGTCCCACTGCTGGCGGGGTCCCGATGGGCTCGTCGAGTTGCACGGTGAGACCGGCGGAGCGCTCGCCCCGCTCGACCTCGAAGCTCACCGCAGGTTGTGCGAGTGTGTCCGCGAGCTGGTCATCGACGACAGCCCGAGACGGCCGCTCATCTCCGCCATCCACGACGTGAGCGACGGCGGCCTCGCTCTCTGCCTGGCCGAGATGGCCGTGTCGGGAGCCACCGGACTGGCGGTCGGGGCTGTGGACGAGCGCGGCCGAACTGTTCAGCGAGTCGCCGTCGCGAGTCGTGATCTGCACCCCGGATCCGGGCGCGATGCTCGAGGCGGCCCTGGCGAGCAGGCGTCCCGGCGCGCGTCCTCGGTCGGACCGGGGGCGACCGGTTCGTCGTCGAGGGGCTCATCGACCTTCCCGTGAACACGATCGCCGGCGTCCGGGCGGCGCGTATCGGCAACGCCGTCGACTTCGGCGATGAGGCTGCGACCCGCCCGTCGGCCGAACTTGCCTAAACGACCTCGGAGTCGACTACTTCGGCCGCCGGCTCGGCATGCGGATCAGATCTGACAGCGCCGCCTCATCGATCAGTTCGAAGCCGTCGACCTGAAGGTCACGGTGGAATCGGCGCGTTCGTGGCAGAGGCTTCGCCCACTCCCGGCGGACCGGGACCCCGAAGCAAATCATGAGTGAAACACATCACCACCATCACCTGAAGACCTACGAGGGCTACCGCCTGGAGGGAGAGCCCGGGGCCTGGATCTGGGTGCACCCCGACGGGAGACGCGAAGGGCCCGGTGCCAAGGACCCGCCCGAGGCAAAGGACCCGCCAGGAGACGCCGACCCGGCCAGACAGCCCAGCGTCCCCGAGCAGTCCAGCTTGTTCGCCGGCGCCCTGTTAAGCCGAACCTAGGGCTGGCGCCAGACAACAAGCGCGGTCAGTCCTCGCGCTGCAGGAGGAACGTTCCCGTCGAGCGGCTGACGAGTCGCCCCTCAGCGTCCTCGACACGCGCCTCGGCAAAGGCGACCTGCTTGGTCTGGCGCATGACAGCACCGCGCACCGCGAGCCGGTCGCCGGCCGCCGCGGCTTCGCATCGTCTCGGTCTTGAGCTCGAGGGTGGCGCGGCTGCGATCCTTGCCCGGGAGACCGGCGTTCACCGCGAAGTTCATCGCCGCGTCGAGCACGACCGCATGGACACCGGCCTGGACGACGCCGTGCGGGTTGCAGGCCAGCGGCTTCGGCTCCCATGAGCGGTGGCCCAACCGGCCCGGTCGTCGTCCTCGATCCCGTAGTCGTCGAACGAGACTCCTATCTCGGCCAGGATCGGCATGCCGCCGTCGCCCAGCCACCGGCTCATGTCTTTGCCGGCAGGCCGGCCTTCGAGACCGATGGGATCGGAGATCTGCTTCGCCACAGGACTCACCGTACTCCTTGGCGCGTTGCTCGGAGCCCAGGACAACCACCAAGTAAGCGCCAGTATCCTTGGGCTGCATGCCCACCGCTGTCATCATCGACGCCGTCCGCACTCCCGGTGGCAAGCGCAACGGCAAGCTGTCCGGATGGCATCCCGCTGACCTGTCGGCCGAGGTGCTGAAGGCGATCGTCGCTCGCAACGACATCGACCCTGAGCTCGTCGACGACGTGATCATGGGCTGTGTCATGCAGGTCGGCGATCAGGCGCTGAACGTCGGCCGCAATGCTGTTCTCGCTGCCGGCTTCCCCGAGTCGGTCCCTGCGACGACGATCGACCGCCAGTGCGGCTCGTCCCAGCAGTCGATCCACTTCGCCGCCCAGGGCGTCATGGCCGGTGCGTACGACGTCGTGATCGCCGCCGGCGTCGAGTGCATGACTCGGGTCCCGTTGGGGGCTTCGATCGGCTCGGGCGTCGGCTTCCCGTTCGGTCCCACGCGTGTTGGCCCGCTACGAGCCGATGGGCGGTCTCGTCAACCAGGGCATCTCGGCTGAGATGGTGGCAGACAAGTGGGACCTCTCGCGCGACAGACCTCGACGCCTTCGGGGCCACGAGCCAGCAGCGGGCGGCGACGGCGACCGACGAGGCCCGCTTCGAGCGTGAGCTCATCCCGGTCGCGATCAAGGACGCAGAGGGCCACGACACTGGCGAGATCCTCAGTGCCGACGAGGGCATACGGCCAGGCACGACCGTCGAGACACCCTGGCGACGCTCAAGCCTGCGTTCAAGCCCGACGGCAAGATCACCGCCGGCAACTCGTCGCAGATCACCGACGGAGCCTCGGCGGTCCTCATCATGAGCGAGGAGAAGGCGGCGCAGCTCCGCTTGACGCCTCGGGCCCGCTTCGTCGAGTTCGCCGTTGTCGGCGTCGACCCCGTCACGATGCTCACCGGCCCGATTCCCGCCACCCGCAAGGTGCTCGAGCGCGCCGGCATGAAGCTCGGCGAGATCGACCTCGTCGAGATCAACGAGGCATTCGCCTCGGTCGTGCTCGCGTGGGAGAAGGAGCACCGTCCGGACATGGGCCGTGTCAACGTCAACGGGGGTGCGATCGCGCTCGGGCACCCGCTCGGTGCGTCCGGCGCCAAGCTCATGGCGACCCTGCTCTGCGAGCTCGAGCGCAGCGGCGGGCGCTACGGCCTCGAGACGATGTGCGAGGGTGGCGGGCTCGCCAACGCCACGATCATCGAACGCCTGGGCTGATCCGGCCGGGCCAGCCGGCCCGCCAGCTTCGCGGCGATGCCGCGGGCCGGACTAGCCGGCGGCGCCGGGCGCCGGGTCGTCGGGTTCGGAGTCTGGGGTCAGTGGTACTGGGTGGCCATCATCGCCCCGACCACGATGCCGACGAGGCCGCCGATGAGATACCAGTTGCTCGTGCCGCCCGGGAGGATCCCGACGTAGTTGCCCACGATGAGCAGCAGCCCGGCGACGAGCAGGACGAGCAGCATCGGTCCGAACCAGCCTGGGCTGTGCCGGACGCTTTTGGGGATCGGCGCCGTGTAGCGCTTGTTGACCTCCCGTTTGTCCTTGGGCGGAGTGGCCCGGCCCGCTCTTGGCGGGACGTTCCTTCGCGGAGGCGCCGTCGTCCGATCCTGCACGTGCCTTGGCCACAGTCTTCGAGGATACCCACGATATCGCGCCGACCCGGTAACCTCGCCTGTCGTGGACATGAGGGTGGCCGTCGTCGACAACTACGACAGCTTCGTCTACAACCTCGTGCAGTACCTCGGAGAGCTGGGATCCGAGCCGGTCGTCGTCCGCAACGACGCCGTCGACGTCGACGGCATCCGCGAGCTCGGGGCCGCGGCGCTGCTCGTGTCGCCCGGCCCGGGCCGGCCGGAGGACGCCGGCGTGAGCTCGGCTGCGATCGCCGAGCTCGGCGCAGAGGGCCTCCCGATCCTCGGCGTCTGCCTCGGCCATCAGTGCATCGGCCAGGTCTTCGGCGGCGAAGGTCGTGCGTGCGCCCGAGATCGTGCACGGGAAGGCGTCTGCCATCCATCACGACGGGCGGGGTGTGTTCGCCGGTCTTCCCGAGGTGTTCCAAGCCACCCGCTACCACTCACTCGTCGTCGACCCCGACTCGGTCCCCGACTGCCTGGAGGTGACCGCCTGGACCAGCGACGGCATCGTGATGGGTCTGCGCCACCGGAGCCTGCCGATCGAGGGAGTGCAGTTTCACCCTGAGTCGATTCTCACGGGCGCGCCCGGTCACGACCTCTTGGGTAACTTCCTCGCGCTCGCCTCATATGGCGCCGTCACCGCTGGGTGACCCACCAGCTCCCGAGCCGCCTCGCCACGAGCCGCCTCGCCCGGGAGCCCCCTAGCCGGAAGCGCCACACACCGCCTCACCCGACGTCAAGAAATGAACGGGAGCGTGGTCGTGGTCGTGGAAGTTGTCGAAGTCGTGGATGTAGTCGTGGATCGTGGAGGTCGAGGTGGAGGTCGGCGATGTGGGCTGCTCGACGTCGATCGTCATCACGTAGCCCGGCTTCTCCTGAGTTCCCGCGGCCGGGAACTGGGGGGCGGTCACGTAGCCGGGCAGGTATCCGGGCGTATCAACGAGATTGACGGAAACCCTTAGGCCGGCGTGTTTGAGTGCTCTGATCGCTTGCGCCTGCGTGTCGAGAACCACATCTGGGACCGTCGCGGCCGGCCCCTCGGAGATTATGATGTACACGGTCGATCCCGGCGGCTCCAGCGATCCCGGCACCGGATCGGTGTTGACGACATTGCCCATCGGGACCCTGCTCGAGAACTGCGGCGTCCCCGACGAGACTACGAAACCTTCGATGGCGAGTGCATCGCGGGCGATCGAGACGGTCTGGCCGACGACTCCCTTGGACGGCACCCTGACGTCCTGGGCCCCCTTTGCGACAGTGAGGGTCACCTTCGTGCCGAACGTGTACTTGAGGTTCCACTGCGGGCTCTCCCCCAGCACCGTGCCGACGGCGACATCGGGGCCCGTCGCCTTGTAGGTCACGAGAACGATGAAGCCGACGGGCTGGAGCAGCGATTTGGCCAGCGTGAGCGAGTCGTCCAGCGACCGGCGGAAGCAGGACCTGCTTCGGCGGCGGCGGACCGCTCGAGACGGTCACGATCACTGTGTCGCCCTTGGTGACGAGCGCGCTAGCCAGGGGATCCTGGTTGAGGATAAAGCCCTTCTTAGCGCCGGCGTCGATGCGGTACCTGGGCACGGGCACGAGACCCTCATGTCTCAGCTCCGGCCCGGCCGTCGAGTACGACATGCCGAGCACATCGCTGGGATGGAACGAGGCCTTCCCGTCGAAGTACCCGAGCGAGCGGCCTCCGAAGAAGACGATCGCGCCGAGGGCCGCGGCGAGCAGGAGGACGGCGACCGTCCAGGGCACGTAACGTCGTTTGGGAAGCTGTGGTCGTCCGCCACCCTTGGAGGGAGGCGGGACCTGCGCCTGCAGAACGGTCGTCGGTACCGGGGCACCGGTCTCGGTCAGCAACAGTGTCGGGTGGAGACGCGACCGCCAAGGTCGGCGCGCTCGGCGAGCTCACCGGCGGCGTCGGAGCGAACACCGGCTGGCCGCGTATGAAGCGTTCGAGGTCGTCGTGGAAGTCCTGGGCCGTCGAGTAACGCGCCTGTGGCTGCTTGGCCATGGCCTGCATGATGATCGCCTCGAGATCGCGTGGCACACGGGGCTCGATCTCACTCGGAAGCGCGGCGGTCTCCGAAACGTGCTTGTAGGCGATCGCCACCGGCGTGTCGGCCGTGAAGGGCGGGCGGCCCGTGACCATCTCGTAGAGCACCACGCCGAGGGCGTAGACGTCGCTGCGGCCGTCGACGCCGAGGCCCTGTGCCTGCTCGGGCGAGAAATAGGTTGCGGTGCCCATCACGAGACCGGTCTGGGTGACGCTCTCGCTCGCGCCGATCGCCCGGGCGATACCGAAGTCGGCGACCTTGACCTGGCCATCGGTGGTGATGAGGACGTTTCCGGGCTTCACGTCCCGGTGCACGACGCCGTGCCGATGCGCGTAGCTGAGAGCCTTTGCGATGTCGGCGGCGATCGCAGCCGCCCGCGTCGGCGAGAGCGGGGCCTGGGTGCGGATGATCGAGGACAAGGGCTCGCCGTCCACGTACTCCATGACGATGAAGTACGTCCGGTCTGCCTCACCCCAGTCGAACACCGGGACGATGTTCGGGTGCGAAAGGTTCGCGGCGGCCTGGGCCTCCCGGCGGAAGCGCTCGACGAACGAATGGTCCGACGACAGCTCCGGGAAAGAGCATCTTCAGAGCCACCGGACGACCGAGCAGCAGGTCATGGGCTAGGTAGACCTGAGCTGTCCCGCCCCTTGCGATCTGGCGGCTGAGCTCGTAGCGGCCGTTGTAGACAGGTGGCGGGGTCTCGGACATCGTCGGGGGAAGCCTATTCGTCAGTCCGGCGCGGCCGGGGACTCGGTCGGGGGGCAAGGTGCTCATTGCTGCATCGCCAGGGCTTTCGCCAGAACGTCCGCCACAACCGGCCCCGCGATCTTCGCACCGGTGGCGTCGTTCGAGCACCCGGCTCCCGGAGGTGTCGGGACGATCGCAGCGACCGCGACCGTCGGGGTCTCGCCGGTACCTGCCGGCGCGGTCGCGATCAGCCAGTTGTAGGTCCCGCAGCCGAGCGTGATCTCCGCGGTGCCGGTCTTGGCGGCAACGGGCGGGAACTCGTCGGACGGGAACAGTCCGTAGGCGGTGCCGAAGGGGTTCTCGGTCACGCCCAGCATCAGCTGCCGGACCATGGTCGCTGTCGTCGAAGAGACCGCGTGCCTCCAAGGGTGAGGGTGGTAGGTCTTCACGAGGTTGCCCTCGTTGTCGATGATCTTGTCCATCAAGTGTGGCGTCATGATGACACCGTTGTCCGCGATACCTGCCGCGACGAGCGCCATCTGCAGGGCCGTCGCGGTCACGTTCTCCTGACCGATTGCCGACTTCATCAGCCCGGGCGTGTTGCCGACGAAGTCCTGGGGCGGGGGGAAATTCGACGCAGCTGTCTCACAGAAGCTCGGCGAGCACGGCAGGTCGATCGGAGGCACGCTGTCGAACCCGAACGCCGCGGCTTGAAGATAGAGGTTCTCCGCGCCGAGCTGCTGACCGACGAGAGCAAAGGCGGTGTCGCAGGACTGGAGCAGAATCGCCGCCAGGTCGTCCCCGACGGTGGGGCAAGCCTCGCCGTCGAAGTTCTGCAGAGTCTGGCCGTTCGTGTCGGGGAGCACGATGGAGCTGCTTCGTCGGCCAGGTCTCGGTCGCGATTCGCGGCGCGTGATCGAAGATGGCCGAGGTGTCGATGACCTTGAAGGTAGACCCCGGTGCCTTCGCCTGAGCAGTCGCGAAGTTGACGAGCGGGTCGCCGGGTTCTTTCATGAGCGTGTTGTAGTTGCGAATGACCGCGTTGTAGCTGTGGACCGAGAAGAGGTTGGGGTTGAAGGTCGGGTTCCCGTACATCGCCAGGATGGCCCCTGTCCGTGGGTCGATCGCGACCACGGCGCCGGTCCTGCCGGCGAGGGCGTCCGCGGCGACCGCCTGGAGCTGGGCTGAGACGGTGAGCACGACGTCGTCGGTGATCTCGTGCTGGCCGAGCAGCTGGCCGAGCGTGGACACCGGTGAGTTGTGCTGGGTGAGGTACTGGTTGTACTCGAGCTCGAGCCCAGTCGCGTTCCCCACGGCAACCGACTCGTATCCTGTTATCCCGGCGAAGAGCTTGGCCGTGGCCACCGGGTACCGCCGGAGCTCGCGGTACCCGTCGTCGGTGTGCCTCGAGTATGCGAGGACAACGCCCCCCGAGCTCAGGATGTCGCCCCGAGGCAGCGTGTAGGGGTCGGGCTGCGAGATCACATTGTGCGGGTTGTTCACGAGCACCTTCGCCTCGCGAACCTGGAAGTTGTTGAGCTGCACGAACAACAGCGCAAAGCACGCCAGAAGCACGATGCCGAGCCAGCGAATGCGGCGGTTCATCGGTCTCTCCTCACTTCTTCGACTTCTTCGGCGCCGTGGTCGCGGTGGTCGAGGTGGTCGAGGTGGTCGAGGTGGTCGAGGTGGTCGCGGACCGGGCCGCGTCGGCGAGTGTGGTCGTGGTCGTGGTGGTCGCGGACCGGGCCGCGTCGGCGAGTGTGGTCGTTGTCGCGGTCGTCGTGGTCGTCAAGATCGGCTCGCTCGGCTTCAGTTTGGCGCGCTCGAGCGACAGCCCGTGAACGAGTTCACGGGCTGCGCGGTAAGAGCCTTCCTCCATGCCGTGTTGAAGGTATACGAGGTCCGAAGCGAGCAGCTCGGCAGGCGTGAGATCCGTCCGCTCCACGACCGAGGGCTTGAACCACAGTAGGCCTCCGGGCCGACCCTGGAAGATGGTCACGTGACCCTGATCGAGCCCGACGAAGAACGACGCCTTGTTGTACCAGACCACGACGCCCGCGGTGCCACCGAGGACCGCTGCGAAGACGAGAACGAACAAGACCACCCGGACCGTGACGATACGGTCACGATGCCCCCTGCCTCGCTTTGCCCTCGGCACGAGCACGATCGGACGGCCATGAGCCGCTCCCTGGGCGTCGGCGGGTGCGGAGGGCTCGGCACTCACGCCCGCCGGCGGTTCCGCACTCACGCCCGCCGAGGGTGTGACCGAGATCGCCTCGGTGATCTCCGACGTCTCGGTGCCGGACACCGTCATCGGCGCGCCCGGTACGACGGTAGGAACGACGACGACATCCTCACCGTCAGTCGATGCCTGCCCGGCGACGACGTCGAGGACGACGACGGTCACGTTGTCGGTCCCGCCGCGTCGCAGAGCCCTGCGCACGAGCTCGTTCGCGGCCACCTCGGTGTCGGCCTCATCGAGCAGCACCTCGGCGATCTCGTCCTCGCCGAGCTCGTTGGTGAGCCCGTCGCTGCAAAGCAGAAGCCGGCTCCCGCGCTCGAGGTCGAGCTCCCAGCAGTCAGGCTCGATCGAGGGCTCGATCCCGAGCGCCCGTGTGAGGATGTGGCGGTGAGGATGGACGGCGGCTTCGTCGGGGGTCAGCTCGCCGTTGCGGACCATCTCCTCGACCACGCTGTGGTCCTCGGTCAGCTGGTGAACCCTCCGCTCCTGCCAGTCGACCAGATAGGCCCGTGAATCGCCGACGTTGACGAGCGCCAGGCGTAGTTGCCCGTCCTCGTCCCCGCCGACGACCCCAGCCGCGGTGAGGGTCGTGCCCATCCCGCGAAGATTGCGATCGGACCTGCCGCGGCGATACACGGTGTCATTGGCCTCACGAACAGCCGCGACCAGACCCTGCGTCGTGCGGTCCCGGCGGTAGGCCTCGAACAGCCGCTGGACCGCGATGCGGGCCGCGACCTCGCCGCCGAGGTGCCCACCCATGCCGTCGGCGACGGCCGCCAGATCGTCGCTCGCGAGTGCAAGGTCCTGATTGGTGACCCTGAGGTAACCCGTGTCGGTCGCCGCCGCGGTCCTGAGACGGCTCATCGGGCGACCTCGAGGACTGTGCTCCCGATCTTGACCCGGTCTCCGCGGCGGAGCCGGACGGGCACGTTCAGACGCTCGTCGTTCACCCAGGTGCCGTTCGTGGAGCCGAGGTCCTCGAGCCAGAGCTCGCCGCTGCGCCTGAAGACGCGGGCGTGGATCGAGGAGGCGAACGTGTCGTCGTCGAGAGGCACGGCACAGCCGGGCGAACGTCCGACCGTGACCTCGTCGCCCAGCTCGAAGACCCGCCCGCGCCGCTGAGGCGGGTCGACGACGCGCAAGCGCAGCGCGAGCGCCTTGTCGGCGGCGACCGGAGCCGCGAGCGCCGCCTTGGCCGGCTGCTCGGCGCGCGAGCGCCGCACCTCGACCCAGACCATACGCGCCGCGTAGACGAAGAACAGCCAGATCGCCGCGAGCAGGGAGTACCGGAGGATCTGCAGGAGAGAGTGGGGCATGAAGTCGCGATCGGCTAGGAGGGCTCGAACCTCAGAGCCGTCGTGCCCACCGAGATCACGTCACCCGGCACAAGGCGATGCTCGCGCACCGGCACGCCGTTGACCCGGGTTCCGTTGGTCGAGCCGAGGTCCACGACGAAGACCGCGTCGCCTTCTCGCCGCACCTGGGCATGGCGGCGGGAGACGTTTGGGTCCTCGAGGACGATGGCGCACTCGGGCAGACGCCCGATGGTGACGACCTGAGCGCCGATGCCGACGCGGCGTCCGTCGGGGAACACGAGCCAGTCGCTCGGGCGGTCGTCGCCCTCGCGCAGCTCGCTCTCGATCGCGAAGGTGCTGACCGACAGCTCAGGGTCGAGATGCAGATCCACCTGAACCGGGCCGACGAACTGATAGCCCTCGCGGCCGGCATGTTCCCGTACTGCCGCAACCAGCTCGCGGGCCAGCGAGTCACCGAAGGCTTCGAACCGGTCGAAGTCCGCAGCGCGAGAGGAAGATATTGAACTGGTTGGGCACGATGAAGCCGTGGATGCCGACTGCGCGGCGGAGGTCCATCTCGCGCGTCAGCCGGCGGCCGAGCTCGACGGGCTGGAGCTGGCCCCGGAACGCCTTCGCGAACGCGCCCTCGACGAGACGCTCGAGGCGGCGCTCGAACTGCTGCAGTCCCATGCACAAAGAGACTACTGGGCGGGTGAACTGGGCTGATGGCGCGAGATGACAGCCTCGGCCTGAGGACTGAATCGCCCGGTCGAACGTGTTCGGCGGCGGCTATCGTCGCGGCACCGGGCGAGTGGCGGAATAGGCAGACGCGCAGGATTCAGGTTCCTGTGTCCGCAAGGACGTGGGGGTTCAACTCCCCCCTCGCCCACCGGACCGGCCGACCGGCCGGTCAGACGCGACTCGAGCGCATTGCGCCGTCCTTGTCCAAGGCCGGCGCCGGACCCGCCCGCGCCGCCGGCTCTTAGGTGTTCTGCGGGAAACCGAGGTTGATGCCGCCGTGGCTCGGGTCCAGCCAGCGGCTCGTCACGACCTTGCCGCGGGTGAAGAAGTGGACGCCCTCGGTGCCGTGCGCATGGCTGTCGCCGAAAAGCGAGTTCTTCCAGCCTCCGAACGAGTAGTAGGAGACCGGAACAGGGATCGGCACGTTGACGCCGACCATGCCGACCTCGACCTCGTTCTGGAAGCGACGGGCAGCTCCCCCGTCGTTGGTGAAGATTGCGGTGCCGTTCCCGTAGGGGTTGCGATTCACGAGCTCGAGGGCGGCGTCATACGTCGGGACGCGCAACACCGAGAGCACCGGGCCGAAGATCTCGTCGGTGTAGAGCGACATCGAGGGAGTCACCTTGTCGAACAGGGTCGGCCCCAGCCAGAAACCGTCGGCGTCGCCATCGGGCGTCGTGTCCCTGCCGTCGACGACGAGCTCTGCGCCTTCCTCCACACCCGCGTCGAGGTACGCGGCCACCTTGTCACGGTGCGCCCTGGTGACCAGTGGGCCCATGTCGGTGCCCCGCCGCCCGTCGCCAACCTTGAGGCTCGACATCCTCTCGGAGATCTTCGAGATGAGCCGGTCGGCGACTGGCTCCACCGCGACGAGGGCGGAGATCGCCATGCAGCGCTCGCCGGCAGACCCAAACCCCGCATTCACAGCCGAGTCCGCGGCAAGGTCCAGATCGGCGTCCGGAAGCACGACCATGTGGTTCTTGGCACCCCCGAGCGCCTGTACGCGCTTGCCGTGGCGGGTCCCGTTCTCGTACACGTATCGGGCCACGGGCGTCGAGCCCACGAAGGAGACGGATTTCACGTCCGGGTGCTCCAGCAGGCGGTCGACCGCCACCTTGTCGCCTTGCACGACGTTGAATACGCCGGGAGGCAAACCGACGTCCGCCCACCGTTCGGCCAGCCAGATCGAGGCTGACGGGTCCTTCTCGCTCGGCTTCAGCACGACGGTGTTGCCACATGCGATCGCTATCGGGAAGAACCACGCCGGCACCATTGCGGGGAAGTTGAAGGGGCTAATGATGGCGACCGGGCCGAGCGGCTGACGGATCGAATACACGTCGACGTTCGTCGACACGTCCTCGGAGTAGCTTCCCTTGAGCAACTGCGGGATGCCACAGGCGAACTCGATCACCTCGAGGCCGCGATTGACTTCCCCGAGGGCATCGGTGAGCACCTTGCCGTGCTCGGAGGTGATGATCCCTGCCAGCTCCGATGCCCGTTCGGTTGCGAGCTCCCTGAAGGCAAACAGCAGCTTCGACCGCTGGGAGAGCGACGAGTGCCGCCAGGTGGCAAAGGCGCTCGAGGCCGCCGCCACCGCCTCGTCGACCTCAGATGAGGACGCGAAGGCGACCTGTTTGGTGAGCCTGCCGGTGGAGGGGTCGTACACGTCGCCGACCCGATCGGCGGGACCGTCGTGGGACTTCCCCCCGATCCAGTGCGTCACGAGGGGAAGAGCAGAACCAGCGGTGCTTGTCATGGGTGGATTCTCCCTCCCCGCGTACCCGAGAGCAATACGGCCCGGACGCTTTCGCGCCGTCGTCGCTCACGCGCGCAATCCTCTCTCTCATTCAGCCGCAGGAGGCTTCGCGGCTCATCGCGAGTCCGAGCGCGGCCGCGTAGCGGTGGCCGAGCACGACACTCGGGCCGCCGACCGCGCCGAGGGAGCCTCCGACCGCGCCTCGACCGATGGCGACGTCGGTGGGAAGCGATCGAGCCAGCACACCAACCAGCTCGTCGTCGCCGGCGGGACCGCCGACGATCAGGACCTGGCGAGGCTTGTGCCGGCTGTCGCCTAGAGCCGGGAGAGCCCGCGTGAGGTTCGTGGCGATCACTGCCTCCTTGAGCCTGAGGCGGAGGGTCCGCCACTCGGCCGGCGAGTGTCTCCGGTCGAAGCTCATGAGCCCTGCTGGGCCCATGACGGCCAGAGTGCCCGTTGCAGCTGGCGCCGCGGCCCGTTCGAGGAAGCCACGGGTGCCGTCCTCCGCCTCGTATCGCCGCCCCGCTTCCACGCGCACGCTCGGTCCCCGCTTGACCCAGTCCGCGGCCGCAAGCGGCACACCGAGGGTTACCGCGACTGCCATGGTCAACATCTCGCCGGCGCCTGCGGCCACTACCTCTCTCTCGGGCGAGATCAGGTCGATAGTGCCGGCACCGATATCGATGACGAGCGCATGGCCGAGCGCGCCGGGCGAGGTCGAGCGCGCCCGCGCGGGCCGCTGCGGACTCGCTCGGGGCGCACAGGACCTTCACCTGCAGGAGCTCGGACATGGGCGCGGCGGGCGACTCATTGGCCCGTCCCCGTCCGAGCACAGCGACCACGAAGGTGCGCGACGCAAGGCTTCCCTTCCGTTGACCGGCGTGGTCGGCGACGGCCCCCAGATCCACCGCCCACAAGTCGTCGATGACGGAGCTTTCGGTCGCCCCCGGTGCCGCGAAGGCCGTCACGGCTCCAGGCGGACAGGTCGGCAAGCTCACCCGCGACCTCACGAAACGGGCCTCGTTCCCCGTCAACCTCGAGCCAGCCCTCGCCGCCCGCGGGCGGACTCGCCGCCACCTCACCGAGAGCGACGACGGCACTCGAGCTGTCGAGCAACAGCCTGCACACCGCTGTCGCGTCCGCGAGCTCGCGGCCGGTGAGCCTGAATCCGGCGCCCAGTGCGACCGGGTCGGAGAGCACTCTGAGGGGTTGGCCCGGATCGCGCACCTCGACGCCGACGAGGCGGCTCTCAGCCAGTCTTTCGGTGTCCACGAGGTCCACGACAGGGATGTCGGGACCGATTCGGTTCGACAAGAGCACGGCCTCGTCGCCTGGCACCACAACCGCGCCGATCGGCCAGCCTTCGCCCCGGAGCGTCCGGATCCGTTCGGCTGCGGTCCGGAACCCGAGGCCCGCCGGAACAAGGACGACGAACGGCCCGCCACGCCGGCCGGCTCCCGTCACCGCGCCAGAGCCGATCCGGAGCGACTCGAGGGGCACCGGTTGCCCAATGCAGGCGCCCCGGCCGCCGGGGGTATCGGCTGCGAACGAGAATATGCGGAGGCGGCCTGTCGCGAGGGGAAGCTCGGGTAGTGACAACGTGGAGGTCTCGACGGCCCGAAGCGGTGCGACGACGCCGGCGTCGACAGCGGTGCCGAGCGCCCGCTCGAGCCGGCGCACAAGCGCGGCCGCGCCGCGCAACGACTCGATCGAACCTTTCGGGCCACGGGTCGGCAGGAAGTCGGCCCCGAGCACATCGAGCCCGCGGGGAAGATGGCGGGCCACTACGACTTCGGTGGTGGCGTTGCCGACGTCGATGCCGGCGACGACCGTCACGCCTCAGCCCGTCAGCCCGCGCCGTCCGTAGACTGCGGCAGCCTCACGCACCAACCCAGCCGTAAGGGGCAGATCGCGCGCCTCAAGCGAGTCCGCGAGCGCCACGAGCCCGGTCTGCGTGGAGCGGTCTAGGTCGCAAGCTCTCGTAGATGCCGAGCACCTCCTCGTCGCTGAGTCGCGTGAGCTCGGCGGCACGGAGCAGGTTCGCGGCCAATTGCGGGTTCCCATGGCGCTCGGCGACCTCCGCCTGGTGCTCGAGTGTGGCGGGATGGATTCGGAGGTCCGACAGCCCGAGCTCGCCGCGCCGGACCGCGGCGAGGGTGAGCTCGCTCGCGCTCCGGCCGGACAGGGCGCGGAGCTCGGGCTCGGCTGGGTGGTCGCCTGCCGTCACCGCAGTCCCTCTGGCGAGAGCTCCTCCGGAGCCGAGCCCTCGCTCACCCGACGCCTCTCGAGGGCGACGAGGGCGATCACCTTGGTGTGGTAGCGCGCCTCGATCGCCTCGTCCGTGTAGGGATTGCGCGCCGGGTCTGGCGTGGTCCCCTTGGCATGACGAGCGCGCGTTGGCACCGAGAAGGCGGTAGAGCGCCGGCGTCACGACGGGAGCGGTCGAGTACAGCTCGAGGTTCGCGAGCGGCGGCAGGTCGCGCCGGTGGATCAGCGCCGTTCCCTTGCCCTGGAGCCCGATGCCGATCCCTGAGCCCGAGAGCCGGGCAACGCTCAGTCCGATGCGCCCGAGATCGACCGTGTCGTTCACCCGGACTACCCTCCCGACACAGCCTTCCTCCTCCAGACCGGCGAGCAGCTCCGCCAGCACGTCGGTGACGAGCAGGCCGGACAAAGTCCGCCAGACGTCGCGACCGACGGCCGGCGAGACACCGATGATGACGTCGCGTGGGTCCTCGCCGGGCCGAGCCGGACCGATGGGGCGGAGCAGCTGCGATGCCCAGCCGGCCTGTTCCGCGGCGAGGTCGTCGACGCCGCGTGCCTGGCGAATGGCGTCGATCTCGTCCTGGCGGGCACGAGAAGGCTCATAACCAGTGCCCGGACCGGCGTAGTCGTTCGGGTCGGTGACGAGCGAGAGCACCTTCATCTCCTCGTCGAATATGGCGGCCGTCTGCAAATAGTCGCCGGAGACCCTCGCCCGGGCCATCGCGAGGGCTCGCTCCGCCTCGTCCTCGAAGCCCGTGTCGTCGAGCGCCGCAACGATGTCGAGCACCGTCATGGCCGAATCCCGGATCGCCTGGGCCGCCGAGAGCACGGCGAGGGTGTCGGTGTCGCCGAGGTCCTTGGAGCCTGCAGCGTCCACGGCCCGCTCGAGATGCGCGTCGGTGAAGTCGGCGAGGCCGAGGTGACGGTACACGGCGCGGCAGGCTTCGGTCGCACGGCGGCGCATGAGAGCGATCGACTCGGGCGTGGCGGTCCGCAAACCGCCGTCGATCCCCCAGTCGCGCTGCATGACGAGGAAGTCGTCCATGTCCTCGGCGTTGAAGTTGCTCGGGCCGAACATGTTGTCGTATCGCTGGATCGTCCCGAACCCGCTGAAGACGTAGTCGGAACCGGCTAGCACGATCGGGAGCGTCCGCGAGGTGCGGCGCATGTCCGACTCGCTCATCAAGGCGTCGTTTCCGGAGCAGGACTCGAGATTGCGCATCATCACCATCACGTTCTCCGCCATGAGGGCCTTCACACCACGGGGAACCGACCCAGCGACGCTGGCAGCGTCGATGCCCCCGTTCTGCACGCCCTGCGCACCGATCGCCCGGGCGAGCGACACGCACCGGGCCTCGAGGTAGAACATGGACTTGCGTTCTGCTCCCGCCATGAGTGCCTCGGCGCCCGAGCCGGAGGACACGCGCATCTTCATCCCTCTCGAGGCGTAGGCAGAGGTGAGAAAAGCCTTCGACCACGGCGTGTCGTCGCCGTCGACGAACACCTGCTCGGTGCCGTAGAGCGAGATCGTCTCCGCATATGAGGTCAGGCCGCGCATCCCGAGCTCGAGCTCGAGCGCCTCTTCGACCGAGCATTGGATCAGGACCCCCGTCGACGCCACGACCGAGCCGATCAGGCAGGCGACGGCGTTGCTCGGCGCGTCGGCCAGAACCGGCACCGTAGTCTCGATCTCCCGGAACCCGAACAACGCCGCGGTCGCGGCGTCGGCGGCGAGCAGGAGCGGATCGTCGAGGCGGTTCGTCACATGGCCCTGGTTGCTCGGCGTGCGCCTCGCCCGCAGCTTGGTCATCGCCATCACGAGCTCGGCTGGCCGCAGCCGTGCGAGCACTCGGGCCAGCTTTGCCGGCGTCGTCCCTGCCGAAAGCCGGATGACCTCCGCGCGGCTCACTCGCGGGTCGACGAGCACGCCGGCGAAGGCGACCTCGTCCATCGACATCGCCTCGGACGCGACACCGAGGTCCAGGCCGTGCCTCGCGATGAACTCGTCGATCGAGTCGAAGTCCTCCTCGGCTTTGCCGTCCAGCTCAACGACTCGCCCGTCGCGCACGACGAGGCTGGGCTCCGGGTCGAACGGAGACGACATCGCGATGAGCCCGAGGTCGACGTCCTCGAGGGCGAAACCATCCAGGTTCACCCGTTGCGCGTCCATGAACCGGACACGACCGACAACATCTCCGCCCGGCGCATCGGCCTCAGCCGAGCCACCGCCGATTCGCTCGTCATCACCAGCTCGAGCACCCGTGCCGCCCGCAGCGTCAAGACCGGCTGACCTCCGTGCGGGGCTCTGGCCTCGGCAGCGGCTCCTCTGGATCAGCCAGATCGCACGCCGCGCGCTCCTTGGCGCTGTCCCATCGGCGGTACGAGCGTCCGGCACAGCAATTGCTGCCGAGAAGCCCGAGCCAGCCCGTCACCGTCGCGGGCCGCGTCCACGACGCGCTCGACCGGCTTCGGTGCGCGGGCATCGGTCATCAGGCAACACCGCGCCAGACCGCGTGTCAAGGTAGCCGGCAGGCCATGCGAGTCCGCCGACCTACCGACCCACTGGCCTCAGTGAGCGGTTCGGCCGTAGCCTGTCGGTACCCAGCCGGGTAGCTCAGGTTGACAGATCAAGGGGAACGTCCGTGTTCGAACAATTCTCGTTGCCATCGACCACTCCGACCACTCGCAGCACGCGCTTTCAGCCGCAATGGACCTCGCCAAGTGCTCGGGCGGCAAGGTCCGCGTCGTCCACGTTCGGGAGATGTCGATCGGCAAAGCCGGGCCCGGTGCCAAAGGAGGACACCGACGAGGCAACGCACTCGTCGACGACGCCGTCAAGGCCTTGACGGCCGACGGTATCGACGCCACCGGCGTCGTGCACGACTCGCACACCGGGCGCGTGGCATCGGTGATCCTGGCAGGACGCAGCCGACTCCGGCGCCTCGGTGATCGTCATGGGCTCGACGAGGCCTGACCGACCTCGAAGGCCTGGTCATGGGCAGCACGACGCACAAGATGCTCCATCTCGGGACGCTGCCGGTCCTGGTCGTGCGCTGAGCCTGCCGCTCCGACGCCTGCTGGCCGAGGGCCGCCGACGGCGGACCGACGTGAGCAGCTCACCGCCACGGAGGCGCCGGCCTTCCGGCGACCTGCGACGTCGTCGTCATCGGCGGGGGCATCCTCGGCCTCGCCTCGGCTTACGAGCTCGACCGGCGCGGCGCTTCGGTCGTCCTGCTCGGCGCGACCGCCTCGGGGCCGGCCAGTCGGGGCGAAACCTGGGCTTCGTCCGCCAGCAAGGGCGCGCAGCAGCCGAGCTTCCGATCATGATGGCAGCCAACCAACGCTGGCGGCGGCTGTCCGAGGAGCTCGGCTGCCGACCTCGAGTGGCAGATGGGCGGCAACCTCAGGCTGACGAACGATCCGGCGCAGGCCGCGTCGTTACGAGGACTGGGCGAAGCAAGCGGCCGACCGCGGGCTCGACACTCGTGTGGTCGGCGATCGCGAGATCCGGTCGATCCTCTCTGCCACGGCCGGCGACTGGCTTCTCGGCATATTCACCGCGAGCGACGGCCATGCCAATCCCGTCGCGACCTGCCAGGCCTACGAGCGGGCGCTGCGATCCCGCGGAGTCACGCTCGTGAGAAGGCTTACCTGCGCAGGAGATCGTCACCGCCGCGGGCCGGGTGACCGGGGTCCGCACCGCGCTCGGCGATGTCTCCGCTCCGTCGTCGTGCTGGCGGCGGCGAGGAGCCAGCGCCAAGCTCGCACGCCGGTCGGTGTCGAGATCCCTCAGCGCTTCGTCCGCCAGACCGTCGTGCTCACCGAGCCGGTGCCCGCGGTCACGCGCGCCGCCGCGTGGACCGGCGACCTCTTCATACGCCAGGACAAGTCCGGCTCGCTACGGCTGGCAGGAGCGACGAGAAACGAGGTCGTCCTCGACGCCTCATCACTCAGCCACACACGCCTTTTCCTCAAGAGCTACCTGGCGAACCGGTCACAGCTTCGCGTCCGGGTCGGGCCGAGAGGGCTCGCTCGCGCCGCGGCCACGAGATCGCTGGGCTCGGCCGGGGGCGATCTGGCCGTCCCGGCGCCCGACGGCGACGACGTCGCGTTCTGCCTTCAGCCGGATCCGGGGCTACTTCCCGATCTGGCCGAGCTGCGCCTGCTGCCGCGCTGGGCGGGAGAGATCGATGCCACTCCTGACGCCCTCCCGGTTCTGGAGTGCGCGTGCGTCGCCGTCCGGGCTCGTCGATCGCGGCCGGCATCAGCGGTCACGGCTTCGGCGTCTCCCCGGTCGTCGGCGAGATCGTGGCCGCGCTCGGTGAACGGAGAGGACGTCCCATTCGACCTGAGGCCCTTCCGCTCGAGCCGGTTCACCGATGGGTCGTCCTGGAACCGGCCCACCTGCTCTGAACGCATCGAAAGGCCTCGGAACGCCCGGAAACCAGCAGGTCACGCCGGCACTGTCTCGACCGTGTAGCTCCAAGTGCACTCGGAGCTGATCTCGAGCTCGAAAGTCCCCGTGTCGTAGATGACGTACTCACTGCCAGCTGAACTCGGTGCCGAACTGATTCACGCCGGCGTTGGAGAGCGCTGGACCCGAACAATCCGACGACAGTGATCATGAAGCTGCCCTGAGCCCCAAACGACGTGCAGTCATACGACCAGCCGATCGTCCAACCCTTCATGTTCGCGGGAACTCTGAAAATCGGACCGGTCGCGAAGCCGATTGCCGAAAGAACTTGCAGTGCGACCGGCGTATCGGGATCGAGGTCGAGCCGCTAACCGGAGCAGCCGTTGTAGTCGTGTGGCGTGTCGAGCCGTCGTCGATGTCACGACTTCGGTGGTGGTAGTGCTTTGCGGGTCCGCAGTGCTTGGCGGGTCGATCGTGCTCGGGAACCGTTCCACGGCGGCGAGCCCGCTCGGCCCGGTCGGGGTTGAGCTCGAGCATCCGCCCACCACGCACCGATTACCCCCGCGACACCGGCGACGATCAATATCAACTCGAACGCTCTTCTCCACGCGGAAGCTCGCACTTTCATCCCCCGCAGTTAACCTAAAGCCTGCCACGGCTCGGGAGTCCACAGTCAAAGCCTCATGCCCGGTCCCACGCTCCTCACTGTCCCTGGCCGCCTCGACGAACCCCTCGAACAACCCGAAATCGGGTGGTCCGCGTCAAGGCACTCCGGGTGCCATTGGACTCCTACGATGAATCGCCTGCCGGGATGCTCGACGGCCTCCACCATTCCGTCCGGTGCCCACGACCGGGACGAGTGCGCCGGCCGGCACTGCAACGCCCTGGTGGTGCATGGAGTTGACCTCGAGCTCGTCGCCCACCAACTTCGACACCGTGCTGCCAGCTGCGGTGTTGACAGTGTGAGCCGCTCCGGTCCAGTGCGCGAGATCAAGGTGATCGAGCGATCCCGGCCGCTGTGCAGCGGATGTCGGCAAGGAGACTTCCGCCAAGCGCGACGTTCAGGATCTGTATGCCGCGGCATATCGCCAGCAGGGGAACGTCGCTCTCCACTGCGTAACGGACAACCGCGGCCTCGTACGCGTCCCTCCTTTGGTCCACGCCATACACGCACTCGTTCTGCTCGCCGTCGTAGCGAGCGGGGTCGACGTCCCCACCGCCCGTGAGGAGGAAGCCCATCGAACAGCGAGAGGAGCCGCTCGTCCGGCTCCGAGTGCACCGGCAGGATGACCGTCGTCGCTCCGGCCCAACCGTAGCGGCGTCCAGATACAACTCGGGGGCCGACTCGTGAGGAGTGTCGCCAAAGCCGGAGTGTGCAATCTTCGGCACCGAGGTGACCCCGACGATGGGCTTCAACTGCACCTCCCGTGTGCATGCGAGCGAAGACCCGGCCGTTTGCCTGTTCAACAACCGGCGGTTTGCCTGTTCAACAAGACGGTAGTGGCTCGTGTTCTCGAGGACGTCCGCATGCCGGCGTCCGCATGTAGTTTGTCGGCGTGGAGACGGAGACTGCAGGTCCTGTTGAACCCGACAAACTTGAAAGCTTGTTCAGCGTCGGGCCGACGTCGACACCGTCGTCTGCGCGCTTCGTGATCTCTTCGGCCGGCTCGTCGGCAAGCGGGTCACGCCGCGGACGTGTCGCAGGCTCCTGCATGGCGACCGGCTGCACGCATCCAACTATCTGTTCACCGTCGACATGGATATGGAACCGTTGCCGGGATTCGCGCTCACCGACTGGGAGCGCGGCTTTCATGACTTCTCGATGGTGCCGGACTGGTCGACTCTGCGAATCGTGCCGTGGCTCGAAAGAACTGCATTGGTGCTATGCGACGCGGTTCAGCAGAACAGCGACGAGCGGTGGAGATGTCACCACGTCAGATCTTGAAACGCCAGATCGAGCGCGCGCGGCACGCTCCGGACTGACGGTCTTCTGCGGTTCTGAGGTCGAAGTGTTCCTGTTTCAGAGACGCTATCGCGACGCCTGGCATCAGATGTACCGGGACCTTCACCCGCTGTCGTACTACCGCACCGACTATCACCTCCTCCAGACGACCAAGGACGAGTGGCTCATCTCCCAGATTCGAAACGGCATGGAAGGCGCACGAGTTCCGATCGAGTCGTCGAAGGGAGAGTGGGGACTCGGTCAGCACGAGGTCAATCTCGTCTTCGCGGACGCGCTCGAGATGGCTGACCGGCACGCCATCTACAAGCACGGGATCAAGGAGATAGCCGCGCTCGGCGGCCTCTCCGCCACGTTCATGGCCAAGTGGTCCGCCAGAGAGGTCGGCTCCTCCTTTCACGTCCACTCGAGCCTGTGGGACGCCGAAGGAAGCGAACCGCTGAGCTCCGATGCCTCGAACCCGGGACAGCCGTCCGAGCTCTTCGAGCGCTACCTCGGTGGGCTGCTCTCGACCGCACGCGAGCTGGCCCTGATGTTCGCTCCCTACCCGAACTCCTACCGGCGATACGTGCCCGACTCGTTCGCACCGACGACTGTCACCTGGGGCCGCGGACAACCGCACCGTGCGCCTTTCGCGTGATCGGCGAAGGTCGGTCGTTTCGTGTCGAGAGCAGAGATTCCGGGCGCAGATGCCAATCCGTACCTCGCTTTCAGCGCCACCGATCGCCGGCGGTCTGCGGGGCATCGAAGACCAGCTCGATCCCGGCCCTCAGCACGAAGGCAACGCCTACACGGCCGACGGACCTCGCCTGCCCACCTCCCTCGAAGAGTCGATCGAAGAGTTCGCATCGAGTGCGGTCGCAAGGAAATCACTCGGCGACGAGGCCTTCGGCCACCTCCTGCAGCTGGCTCGTCACGAGCAGAAGGCATTCGAGCGGTACCTGTACGAGACCGCATGGACCCCAACCTGGAGGTCACCGACTGGGAGCTCCGGCGCTACTTCGAACGGGGCTGAGGTGGGCGGGCCGCTCGCATACCATCGCCAGCTCGGCCGTGAGACTCGGACGGGCACCTGGGCCGAGAAGCGCGGTCTCCACGCACGGTTGATCGAAGATGCCGTGGCGGAAGGTCGTGACGCCGAGGCCGGCGCGCTGGCACGTTACAGCCTGATCGAGATGCGCGAGCCCTCCGTCCTGTTCCCGGACTTCTTCGAGTCATCGAGGCGATTCCTGCTGCGTGAAGGCGTCGTAGAAGCCGAGCTCGTCGCAGCCGAGGAACGGCTTCGAGTCACGCTTTTCGACGAACGGGGCCGGCTCGCCTGACCTGCCCGATCGTGGGCGGCCCACGAGACCGCGGTCGACGAATTCGTGCAGGCATGTGCCACCGGCCGCGCAACAAAGCGATTGCGGCTTACAAAGCCGCCGTCTCGGCGTGGCGCCTTGCGCACGACCTCGCCTGCAACCGGGTGTACCTCTACGTCGACCTGTGCGCCAGCCGCGCTCGGCGAAGAGAGCGTCGGCGGAGTTCTGGGACGAGCTGATGGGCGACCTCTACTCCTACCGTGACCGTTTCGACATCGACCTGTCGCCCTGGCGCGGAGTCCGTCGAGTTGCTCGCGGTGGACACAGCCGAAACCTTCCGCGGCCACCTTTCGGGACCGGATCGGCTCGGCGACATCGAGATCACCGAGGAACCTGACCGGTTGGTGTTCAGCTTCTCGCCTTGTGGCAGCGGGGGGCCGCACTTTCGCCGAGGACCTCGTCGGCGGCGAGAGTCTCGACGAAACGGGCGCCGGAGCGCCCCTCGACTACCCGGACCGGTTCGCCGTGACGACACGCGCCGGCACCGACTGGTCGTGGGGGAAGGCCGGCGTGTGCCTCTATTGCGTGCACTGCTGCCAGTTGCAGGAGCGGATCCCGATGCGCAGATTCGGTTATCCGCTGCGAGTGATCGACCCGCCGGTCTGGCCCGAGGCTCGAGGTGAAGGCCGGTGCACCTGGACGATCTACAAGAACCCTTCAATGGTCCCTGACGAGATCTACGAGCACGTGGTGAGCGCAAGCCGGCGGTGCTCGGCTCGTCCGCGACGGCCCGGCCGTAGGGCGGCAAGGACTAGCTCCGTAAGCGGTCGCTCGCTACGCGTGATCCGCGTGGGGCGTGCCACGATCACTCGATGCCGGTATTGACCATGTGGCCGAGGACCTCGTACTTCTGCGGGCTGCGCGCACGTCATCACTAGCGCCCCAGAGCCCGACCGCCAGCCATGGCGAGGCAAATCCATGGGATCGAAGTCACAAAGAGGATGCCGTGCCGCCGATCTTCGAAAGGTTCGCCCAAAGCAGTCAGAGCACCCGTCCACATGGCCGCCGACGCTGAGCACAGGGATTATCCCCGTTGTCCAGAGGTTCCAACCGTCTCGGTTGTCGGGTTGCCGGAAGAACGTGATACAGGCGATCGAGCAAATCACACTGGTTCACGAGCACGGTGAAGGTGGCGATGATGGCGTACCAGCCGAACAGCTCGTAATACGGCGAGACCTCGAACGGGGCGAAGCTCTGGAACGAATGGATCGCGTACCAAAGGCCAATGAAAATCAGCGTGAGGGCGCCTACGATCGCAACGCTGGTGGCATTGGCTACGTACGGGCTCTCCCACCTCTGGTGGGTCCTCCCGAGTCTTCGGGAACACGCCCTCGCGACCGATGACGTACAAGTAGCGCGAAGTCGTGTTGTGGAACGACAGACCGCAGGCGAACGACGACGTCATGATCAGCCACTCCATGACGTCGGTGACCCACTTGGCGGCGAACTTGGTCGTAACGGCGTAGTAGAGGTTTCCGCCGTTGTGGGCCGCCTGATAGACCGCGCCCGTAGGCCCGGCCTGGAGCCCCCAGCCGAGCACGACCGACCAGGCACACCAGGCGAAGAAGAGGCCGCCTCCGATGATGCAGATGAACAGCGCTTGGGACCCGATGCGCTTGGGGTTGCGTCGATTCTTCCGCGTAGTTCGGATCGTCTCGAAACCGACCCACGACCAGACGGCGAAGAAGATGCCGACTCCGGGTGCGACACCTTTGAAGGCGTTCACGGGGTCGATCGGGGTCGTCGAGATTCCGCTCGGCCCGCCCCCGTGGACGAACACCGCGATGTCCATGATCGTCAGCACGAGGATCTCGAGGACGAGGGCGATGCCGAGAACGTGCGCATTCAGTCGAACATCGAAGTGCCCGAGTATTCCGAGCAGCGCCAGGGCACCGAAGGCGAGAATCGGCCAGGCGATAGAGACGTGGAAGAACTGCTGGATCGTGATTCGGCCGAAGTACGAGAACGCGCCAAGGAGCGATCCGACGACGATCGCATAGGCGAAGACGGACGTGAAGCCGGACGCCATTCCCATTGGTCGGCCGATGCCTCTCGCGATGAATGAGTAGAAGCCACCGCTGGAGGGCACCCGCCGGAGCAGCTGCATGTAGCCGACCCCGAAGAGGACGAGCATGACGATGCCGATCTCGAAGCCGGCCGGGGCTCCAGTCCCGTTGCCGAGGCCGATGGCGATCGGGACGTTCCCGAGTTGGCCGGTAAGCGGCGACATAGCTGCCCAGCTGATGAACAGGACGCCCCCGAGGCCGACGGCAGCCTTCTTCAGTCGCTGGACGTCTGTTCGCTGCGAAACGTCGAGATTAGCGCCGCCATCTCCGAGCGTCGTCATTGATCCGCCGCCGGCTGCGGAGCCCGTGCGATCCTCGGTGTCCATACCCCATCCCCCCCAATCTGGATTGGACTACGGCGCGAACCTTATGACCAGCCGGTAGCACTGTCAAGGTCTCGGACGGTCGGAAACAACCGTCACCAAGCGAGTTTCTTCGAGCGACCGGGGAAGCGGAAGGCGCAGTTGAACCCCCACGGGCGGCCTCCACGAGACGGGCGTACCACTCGCCGAGGCCATTTGCTGACCCAGGTCAAAGGTCTATAGTCCAGTCCAAAGCCGGAGCTACAGGGGAGGAGCGATGAGCGGACGTCAGGTGGAGTTCGGGTTCGTGGTCACCGCGGCCGGGGCGCCGGGCTCGTCCGACTCGTCGATGTACGGCTGGTTCCTCGAGGATTGCGAGCTTTATGGCGCTCTCGGATACCGCAACGCCTGGTTGCTCGAGCATCATTTCAGTGACTACTTCCCCACGCCGGACCCGATGCTGCTCATGGCTCACCTGGCCGGCCGGTACCCGGAGTTCAGCTACGGGACCTGTGTCATCGTCACCCCCGGCACGACCCTCTGCGACTCGCCGGCCAGATCGCGATGGCGTCGCTGCTCACGGAGAGCGACATACACCTCGGGCTCGGGCGCGGCACCGCCAAGTACGAGTACGACGCCTTCGGCCTGGACATGTCCGAGGCTCGTGCGCGCTTCAAGGAAACCTACGAGATCCTCGATCTGGCGCTCACCGGGGAGCCCTTCTCGTACGAGGGCCGGTATCTCCGCGTCCCGAAGCAGATCAGGTTGCGCCCGCGACGAGGAGAGAACGGCTGGACTTCTACGGTGCCATCGGAAGTCCCGACAGCGCCTCGATCATGGGCGAGCTCGGTCTGCGACCCTTGTGCACCTCGATCGGCGACCTCGACAAGCAGAGCGCGTCGCTCCGCAACTGGAAGCCGCAAGCGGGCGCCGCGTCGGCGAGGTCACCTGCCCGATCATCGTCGACTGCATCGTCGCTGAAACCGACGATCAAGCGGTCGAGGAGGCCTGCGAGTGCAAGCCTCGCTACATGCAAGCTCAGATCGACCATTACACGCCTAAGGTCACGGACTGGGAGAACACGCCCGGCTACGAAGCATGGAAGCAGATCTTCGCCGGGATGCAGGCACGGACCAAGCCCGAGGGGATCGTGCCTTGAACCCGGTGGCACCTCATCGGTTCGCCGGCAACCGTCGCCTCCAAACTGAGCGTGTTCGTCGACATCGGCTTCAACCACTTCATCCTTCAGTTCTCGACGCCGCGAGTGCCGCGCGGAGGTGCGACGTCGCTGGGCTTCGATGTTCGCGCGAGGTGGCACCATCTTTCTCGCCGGCCTTCTCGGCTGGTCCGATAACTGCATCTGCTCCCTAGGCCAGTCTGGACGAGCCGGGACCTCGACCGATCGGTCCTGGGCGTGTGACGAATCGAGGAGTGAGCGTCGTGGCGGCAACAGCAGAAGACTTCGTGGCACAGCAGAGACCGCTGATCGACCAGGCGCGCCGGATCCTGGAGGAGAACGACATTGAGGTCGTCGTCGCCGGTGCGAGCGACCTCAACGGGATCTTCCGCGGCAAGCGTGTTCCTGCCAGGCGTTTCGTCGAACACCCGCTCAATCCGGTGCATGTCTCGGATTATTTCTGGGCAATGGACACCGAGGAGCTCGTCATGGATAGTCGAGCGGGCGCGTATCGGGCACGCGGCGGGCGGACGAGAATATCCACCAGGGCAGCAGGCCCGGGTTGGGGCGCACCGTCCAATGCGCGCCGCTCCGCAGATCGAGAAAGGGGAAAGCGGGCTCCGGCGCGACATAAAGGGTGTCCGCGGCGCCGATCTCCTCGAGATAGGCGCGCGCCGAGCGGTTCCCCGCCAGCAGCAGGTGATTGCCGTTGTCGATCATGCGCCCGATGACGTCGTCATGGAAGGAGCGGCACCGGCCGCCCGCCTGTCCCGCCGCTTCATAGAGGGCGAGCGACGAGCCCGGCCCTGCCGACAGGCGCACGGCGGCGGCCAGCCCGGCGAGGCCGGCGCCGACGATGTGAACGCGCCGCATCCCCCTCTAGCCCGCTCTCAACGCGCCATGGCGCAGGGCGATCCACAGCTTGCTCATCTTCGACGGCCCGACGGCGCGGTCGAGATCGCGCCAGCCGCGCTCGACGAGCGCTTCGAGGGTGCGGCGGTAGACTTCCATCATGATGATCGCGGGACGCATCTGCACGCGATCGAGATCTGCGAGAAGCGCCTCGGCCTCGGCGAAACTCGCCCGCGCCATCGCCGCGAGCTCCTCGCACACCGCGGGCAGCGCCGGGTGGCCGAGCACGCGCGCGGGCTCGGCCGTGGCGATGCCGTGCTTGCGCAGCAGCTCGCGGGGCAGATAAAGCCGGCCGCGCGCCGCGTCCTCGGCCAGATCGCGCAGGATATTGGTGAGCTGGAGCGCCCGCCCCTCGACGAGGCCGAGCCGCCGCGCTTGCTCGCCGCGATCGCCGAAGGCGCGCACCGAGAGCTGCCCGACCGCGCCCGCGACCCGTTCGCAGTAGAGCTCGAGCTCGGCGAGGCTCGGCGCACGCAGATCCTCGGCCGCGTCCATTTCCATGCCGTCGATGACGGCAAGAAAGTCCTCGCGCAGGAGATCGAACGCCCGCACCGGCCCTAGCAGCGCCCGCGTGGTGGACCATTGCGGCCGGCCTGCGTAAAGCCGGTCGATCTCGTTGCGCCACTCCGCCAGCGCCTCGCGTTTGTCGGCGAGCGGGCCCGGCTCGTCGGCGATGTCGTCGACCTCGCGGCAGAAAGCGTAGATGGCGAACATGGCCTCGCGCCGCGCCGGCGGCAGCATGCGCATCGCCCAGAAGAAGGAAGTGCCCGAGCGCGCGGTCACCGCCTGGACATGGGCACGGGCGCTCTCGTCGGTGAAAATGGGGAGCGGAACCTCGGGGTTCATGCCGACCCTCAGGCCGAGCGCCTCTGACTGGCTTGATAGGTCCGGCCCTTCCAGGCCCCGCCGCGGCCGCGCCAATGGAGGCGCGCGGAATCAATGGTCATGGCAATGTAGAGCACCGCCGACGCCGGCAAAAACAGCGCGAATATCGCCGCCTCGCCGTAGAGCTCCAAAGTGGGCCTATAGCAATAGGCCATGATTCCCCAGGCGAGCGCCGCGACCGCAGCCGCAACCGGCTCGCCGCCGGCAAGCGCCACGCCGAGGATCGTCGGCGGGCCGAGGAAGGTGAGTGCGAGAACGGTCAATGTCCGCACCAGCGCCACGGGCGAATGGCTGAGCTGCGTATAGGCCGAGCGCGCCACCATGGCCCAGATGGCGCCGAGACCGCCATAGGGCCGGATGCTGCAGGTGCCTTCGGCAAGGCCCAGCCAGATGGCGCCGCCGGGGCCGCCGTCCTGCCCGGTCGACTTGATGCGCAAGGCAAGCGCGCAATCGTCGATGATGGCCCCGCGGATGGCCTCGATGCCTCCCGCCCGCTCGATGGCCCGGCGTCGCACCAGCATGCAGCCGCCCGCCGCCGCGGCGACGCGGCTTTGCGGTTGGTTGACCAGCGGGAAGGGATAGAGCATTTGAAAGAAGAACACGAAGGCGGGGATAAGCAGGCGCTCCCATGCCGTCCGACAATGGAGCCGCACCATGAGCGACACCAGATCGAGTCGCTCGCTCACGGCGAGCGCCACGAGCTGGCGCAGATTGCGCGGCTCATGCTCGATGTCGGCATCCGTCAGGAGAAAATACGGCGCCTCGGAGAGAAGCTTGGCCTGGGAAATGCCTTGCTCGAGGGCCCACATTTTCCCCGCCCAGTCGGGCGGCAGCGAGGAGCCGGAGACGATGGCGAGCCGCCCTTGGGCGCCGAGCGCCGCCGCCGCCGCGCGCGCGACGTCCGCCGTGCCGTCCTCGCTGCGGTCGTCAACCACGACGATCCTGAGGCTGGCCGGGTAATCCTGCGTCAAAAGCGAGGTCACGGCACGGCCGATGAAGCCCGCCTCGTTCCGAGCCGGTATGACGGCGACGACGTCGGGCCATTGCTGGATGAGGGCCGGCTTGGCCGGCAGGCGCTGGTCGGCGCGCCAGAAGCCGCCGCGCTGGAACAACAGCACGAGCCAGGCGGCCAGGGCGGCAAGGGCCAGCGGTGCGAGCGATCCGGACATAAACGACGCTGGATACATGATGCCCGAGGCCAAGCCAAGTTATTTCGCCGGCCGCGTGGGTAATCGTCAGGTAAGCCTGGCGGGTCGGGGAAAAAAGCCGCCGAAGGCGCCGCGCGCCGCGGTCAGAAAGAAGGCCGGCCTTGCCAGCTCTACCCTCTCCGCCAGCGGGTCGCGTCGCCGCAGGCTGCGACATAAGGCCTCGGCCAAGGCCAGGATGGCGCCTGATTCGCAAGCCAGCCGCCGGCTGCGCAGGCGTCCCGGCAAGGAGCGCGCTTCCGAAATCAGCATTTCCACCCCGTCCAGACAGCGATCGAGCACCAAGCGGAGGGGCTTGTCCGCCTTACCCGCCTCGAGCGCCTCGACGCCGACGCCCGCCGCCTCCAGCCAGTCGAGCGGCAAATAGACTGGTTCAGCCGGCGGTAATCCGCCTGGCAATCCTGCAAGTGGTTGATCACCTGAAGCGCGTTGCAAAGCGCGTCCGAAGGGGGGTAATCGTTCTTGGCTTCGCCATGAAGGTCGAGCAGGTAGCGTCCCACCGGGGCCGCCGAGAGCATGCAATAATCCTCGATCAGCTCGTCCCAGCTCCGATAGCGCAGCCGAGTCGCGTCGCGCTTGAAGGCGGCGATGAGATCGACGCAATGCTGCGCCGTCACGCCGGTCTCGATCAGGCTCGCGCGCAGCCGGTGCGCCTTGACATAGGCGGGGTCCTCGCGCTCGCGCCCGGTGATCGCGGCTTCGAAGCCGTCGAGCCTGCGGATCTTCTCCTCGGGCGCGAGGGCCGGATTGTCGGCGATATCGTCGATCGCGCGCGCGAAGCCATAGAAAAGCGCCACATGCGGGCGAAGCGCCGGCGCGATGAGCCAGGAGCCGACGGGGAAATTCTCGTCCGAGGCGCCCTTGCCCGAGGGCGTCTCGGCCGCCGGTGCCGGTGCGCCCGGCGCGGCGATCTCCGTCTCGCTCGGCTGCGGAATCGCATTCATCGCAATCTCTTTATCATCCGCGCGCAAGCGGCGGAAGACTGCCCGGAGCGACCGGATGAAGGGCAGTCCTGGCCTCTATCGATGGCGTCACCGGAGACAAACCCGCGCATTGAGCGCGGCAGCCAAGGGCACGGACGTGCCCGCGGCGCTTGAGGCTGAAGAAGACTAAGGGCGATCGCATTCATGCGATCGCCCTGAAAGACTGCCCCGAGCGGCCGTGGACACCCCGCGAGGCCGTCCGCTATACAGGGCGGTCCTTTTCGCAAGGCAGAGCATGCCGGTCCTGATCCCATGCCCGTCGTGATCCTATGACGGTCCTCGTCACCGGCGCCGCCGGCTTCATCGGGTTCCACGTCGCCGAGGCGCTGCTGGCGCGCGGCGAGCGCGTGCTCGGCGTCGACAATCTGAACGACTATTACGACGTGCGTCTCAAGGAGGCGCGGCTCGCCCGGCTCGAGACGAAGGCCGGCTTCGCCTTCGCCCGTCTCGACATCGCCGACGCGCCCGCGCTCGCGGCGGCCGTGGAGAGGCATCCCGGCATCGCGCGCATCGTCCATCTCGCCGCGCAGGCCGGGGTGCGCTACTCGATCGAGCATCCCGAGGCCTATATCCACAGCAACATAGCCGGGCATCATGCCGTTCTCGAGCTCGCCCGGCGGCTCCCGGGCTTCCGCCATCTTGTCTATGCCAGCTCCTCCTCGGTCTATGGCGGCAACAGCAAGCTGCCTTTCGCCATCGAGGACCGCGTCGATCAGCCGATCTCGCTCTACGCGGCGACCAAGCGCGCCGACGAGCTGATCAGCCATGTCTACAGCCATCTCTTCGGCCTTCCGGCGACGGGGCTGCGCTTCTTCACCGTTTACGGGCCGTGGGGCCGGCCGGATATGGCGATGTTCATCTTCACCAAGGCCATCCTCGAGGGCCGGCCGATCCAGCTTTTCAATCAGGGCGACATGCGGCGCGACTTCACCTTCATCGACGACGTGGTGGCGGGCGTGGTGGCGGCGCTCGATCGTCCGCCGGCCGCCGACGGGGGAGCACCACACCGGCTCTACAATATCGGCAACCACCGCGCCGAGGAGCTGCGCCGGCTCGTCGGCTTGCTCGAGCAGGAATGCGGGCGTCCGGCGATCGTCGAGTTGGCGCCGCTGCAGCCCGGCGACGTGCCCGAGACCTACGCCGACATCGCGGCGACGACGCGAGATCTCGGCTTTCGCCCGACCACGCCGATCGATGTGGGCGTGCCGAAATTCGTCGAATGGTACAAGGCCTATGCGGCGATGGCGGATAAACGGGAGATGACCGAGGGATAGGGTCCTACGCCTTTCCCTGACGCCGCCTTTTCTTTGTCGTCGCCGGCTTCCGCTTCTTTGTTGCCGCCGGCTTCGGCTTCTTGGCCGCCGCGGGCTTCCGCCCTCGGCGCGCCGCCGCCGACCTCCCGTAATCATCCTGTAGCCGCACGATATCGTCCTCGCCGAGATAGGAGCCGGTCTGCACCTCGATGAGATCGAGGGGGCCCGGCCCGGCGTTCGCCAGCCGATGGACGGAGCCGAGCGGGATATAGGTCGACTGGTTCGCCTCGAGCGTGAATTCGCGCTCGTCGATGGTGACCCGCGCGCTGCCGCGCACCACCACCCAATGCTCGGCGCGCTTGGCATGCTTCTGCAGCGAGAGCTTGGCGCCCGGCTTGACGGTGATGCGCTTGACCTGGAAGCGCTCGCCCGCGTCGATGCCCTCATAGCTGCCCCAAGGGCGGTGCACCCTTGGATGCAGCACGGCCTCGCTCCGCCCCTTGCGCTCCAGCCCCTCGACGATCTGCTTAACCTCCTCGACGCGGTCCTTGCGGCAAAGCAGGATCGCGTCGCCGGTAGCCACCAGCACGATATCCTCGACGCCGACCGCGGCCACCAGCTTGCCGTCGGCGCGTATGTAGCTGTTGCGCACGCCGCGCGTCACCACGTCGCCCTTCAGCACGTTGCCGCTCTCGTCCTTGCCGCCCTGCGCCCATAGCGCCGCCCAGGAGCCGACGTCGCTCCAGCCCATATCGGCCGGCACGACGGCGGCGCGCGCCGTGCGCTCCATCACCGCGTAGTCGATCGAGATCGAGGGCGAGCGGGCGAAGGCCTCGCGGTCGAGCCGCAGGAAATGGAGGTCGCGCACAGCGCCGGCGAGGGCGTCGCGACACGCCGCCAGCACCTCGGGCGCGAGCCGCTCGACTTCCGCGAGAAAGCCGTCGACGCGGAAGAGGAACATGCCGCTGTTCCAGACATGGCCGCCCTCGGCGAGGAAGCGCTCGGCGGTCGCGCGGGCCGGCTTCTCGACGAAGCGCCGCACCGCGAACGCGCCTCGCGTTCCCTCGAGCGCGTCCCCCATGCGGATATAGCCGTAACCCGTCTCGGGCGCGTCCGGCGCGATGCCGAAGGCGACGATGGCGCCCTTGGCGGCGGCCCGCGCGGCGCGGTCGATCGCGGCGAGGAAGGCCGGCTCGTTCTCGATGACATGGTCCGAGGGCAGGACGAGCATCAGCGCCTCGGGGTTTTCGGCGGCCACCATCAAAGCTGCGACCGTCACGGCCGGTGCCGTGTTGCGCCCCATCGGCTCCAGCAGAATCCCCTGCAAGGCGATACCGACCTCGCGCGCCTGCTCGCCGATGACGAAGCGGTAATCCTCGTTGCAAACGAGCAGCGGCGGGGCGAAGCGCGTTCCATCCGCCACGCGCAGCAGCGTGTCCTGCAGCAGGCTTCGCGTGGAGACCAGCGGCAGTAGATGCTTCGGATAGGAGCGGCGCGACAGCGGCCAAAGCCGCGTGCCGGAGCCGCCCGAGAGAATGACAGGATGGATCGTCTCGCGCATGGCACCGTCGCTTGGAGTGAGGAGACGAGCTTAGCATAGAGGACAAATCGCGAGCGAGCGCACCAGGCGATCGGCTGAAAGGCGGTCGCTGCCTTCAGGAATGGCGTCGTCGGAGACAACCGCGCGCGTTGAGCGCGGCAGCCAAGGGCGCGCACGCGCCCGCCGGCGCTCGAGGCGTAAGAAAAACACGAGCGAACGGACGGCGGCGAAAGGTGCGGCCGGCATTGACAGGAGACCTGAGCGAAGGCTAGGGCTTGCCTCGCGCCGCGCGCGCAATTCCACCTCGTCACGCCGTTTTTGCCGGCCGCGTCATTTTGAGCACAGCCCCTATGAGCAAGCCTCCCCGTATCGCGGTCATCGGCCTCGGCTATGTCGGGCTGCCGCTTGCCATCGCGCTGTCGCGACATTTTCCAGTGAGCGGCTTCGACGCGAGCGCGCGGCGCATGGCGGAGCTCCGTCGCGGCCACGATCGCACCGGCGAAGTCGCGGAGGAGCTCTTGCGCGGAAGCCGGCTCGAGCTGGTGAGCGAGCCGGCCAGCCTCAAGGGCTGCGATGTCTTCATCGTCACCGTGCCGACGCCGGTGACCGAGAACAATCTGCCCGACCTCTCGGCCGTGTGCGCGGCCTGCCGCACCGTGGGCACCGTCATCGGTAAGGGCGCCGTCGTGGTGCTGGAGAGCACCGTCTATCCTGGCGTGACCGAGGAAATATGCGGCCCCGAGATCGAGGCCGTGTCGGGGCTGGTCTCGGGCCGCGACTTCCATCTCGGCTACTCGCCCGAGCGGATCAATCCGGGCGACAGAACCCATACCGTCGACAGGATCGTCAAGGTGGTATCCGGCCAGACACCGGAAGTGGCGCAGCGGCTCGCCGAGATCTACGGCGCCGTCAACGGCGGGCAGGTCTTCGTCGCGGCGAGCATCAAGACGGCCGAGGCCTCCAAGGTGATCGAGAACGCCCAGCGCGACATCAACATCGCCTTCATCAACGAAGTGACGATGATCTTCAACAAGATGGGGCTCTCGATCCACGACGTGCTCGCGGCCTCGTCGACCAAGTGGAACTTCCTGCCTTTCACGCCGGGCTTCGTCGGCGGCCACTGCATCGGGGTCGATCCCTTCTACCTCGCGCACCTCGCCCATCGCCTCGGTCATCATCCCGAGATCGTCCTGGCCGGCCGGCGCATCAACGACTCCATGGGCGGCTACGTGGCGAACGCCATCGCGCGCACGCTCGCCGAGTGGCGGGGCAATCACGAGAGCGCCCGCGTCCTCGTGCTCGGCCTCACCTTCAAGGAGAACATCCCCGATCTGCGCAACAGCAAGGTCGTGGACCTGATCCGGGGCCTGCGCGCGGCCGGCCATCAGGTGGAGGTGCATGATCCGCTGGCGGACCCCGAGGAGGCGCGCGAGAGCTATCGCATCGAGCTCAGACGCAACCTCGAGGACGTCGAGCCCTACGATTGCCTGGTGGGCGCCGTCGCCCACAACGCCTATCGCCGCCTCGAGGCCGCCGATTTCGAGCGGCTCGTCAGTCCGGGCGGGCTGGTGGCCGACGCGAAGGCGATCTGGCGCGGGACGGCGCTGCCCGCGGGCATGATCCGCTGGGAGCTGTGAGGCTGCGTTCATGGCGGAGGGCTACGAGCGCTTCATCGACGAGGAGGGCGTCTGGTGCCAGGCCTTCTCCCCGCGCGGGCCGGCGCGCCCGGCCCTCTTCCTCGACCGCGACGGCGTCGTGCTGGTGGAGGTCGCCCATCTCTCGCGCGCCGAGGATACGGCCCTCATTCCGGGCGCGGCCGAGGTCGTCGCCGCGGCGAACCGCCGCTCGATCCCGGTCGTGCTCGTGACCAATCAGGGCGGCATCGCGCTCGGGCTCTATGGCTGGGCGGACTTCCTCGCCGTGCAGGAGGCGATGATCGAAGCGCTGGCCAAGGGCGGCGCCCGCCTCGACGCCGTCTACGCCTCTCCGCATCATCCGGACGGACGGCCGCCCTACCGCCACCCGAACCATCCCGCGCGCAAGCCCAATCCCGGCATGCTGTTCCGCGCGCGCGACGCGCTGGGGCTCGAGCTGGAGCGCTCCTGGCTCCTGGGCGACAAGGCGAGCGACATCGAGGCGGCGCGCAACGCCGGTTGCGCAGGCGGGCTGCATCTGCTGACGGGCTGGGGGCCGGAGCATCGCGCGCGCGCGGTCGCTCTTGCCGCACCGGGCTTCGAGCTGCGCCTCGGCGCCTCGATCAGGGACTTAGCGCCGCTTCTGCCGCTGCTTGAGGCGCAGAAGGCAAATTAAGCCTAGCCGAAGCTCCGGCGCAGCGCCTCGGGCAGGTCGCCCGCGAGCGCCATGAGACGTAGCTTGAGGATGGCGGCGACGCTGATGGCGTCGGTGATCTCGCCGCGCAAGACCATTTCCAGCGCCTCGGCGAAAGGCAGGCGCCGCACTTGCAAGCGCTCGCTTTCCTCGGGCCGCGCCTCGCGCTGCTCGAGGCCCCAGGCGAGATAGACGAAGGCTTGCTCGTCCGTCACGCTGTTGGAGAGGTCGAGGCGCAGGATCTCGCGCCAATGGGTGGCGACGAGCCCCGTTTCCTCGAGCAGCTCGCGCTGGGCCGAGACGAGCGGCGGCTGGTCCGGGGCGCCGCCGCCCTCCGGAATCTCCCAGCAATATCGCTCGAGCACATAGCGGTACTGCCCGACGAGATAGGTGCTGCCGTCGCGCTCGAGCGGCAGGATGCCCGTCGCCAGATACTTGAAATGCACCGTGCCGTAGATGCCCGGCCGGCCGCTCGGATCGAGCACCCGGTGCTCGGTCACCCTGATCCAGCGATTGTCGTAAAGCTCGCGCAAGTCGAGCGTGGTCCAGGGATTGCTCTCGTCGGATGGGATCGATGCGGGCGGATCGGGGGAAAGCGGCATCGGATGCTCGGGCCTTGGGCGCAATGCGGCGCGCGCGCGGGCGGCGCCGGTCTTTCAGCATATGGAAGCCCGTCCGCCTCGTCGAGGCCGGCGCATGGCCTCGAACTGAACGGGCGATGGTCGAGGCGCATTGCAGGATTGCCTTGCGGCGAGCATCGGTCTATCTGCGGACGATGGCGGCGCATACCGAGACGCGGCAGAGCGGGTCCTTGATCGACCGGTCGCTGAGGAGGCTGGGGGCGGTCCTCTGGCCGCTCGCCATCATCGCCATCGGCTCGTTCGCGGCGTTGTTCTTCCTGGCCTTCGATTATTACCTCGTGCCCGTCAAGCAAGGGCAGCTCGCTTTGCCGTTCGCCCTGCATAACGGCGCACCCGAGGCGAGCGCCAAGCCGCAAACCTACGCCGTCGCCGTCGGCCTCAAGGGCACGGTCGACGCCGCGAGCCTTTCGGAAGGCAAACTTCATATCGACGGCTGGGCGATCGACGACGACGATCCCGACGACAAGCCGTTCGTCATCGTCTTCCTCGATGGCCGCTTCATCGGCAGCACCGCGGCGCGCGTCTTCCGCCCCGACCTGCTGGTGGGCTTCAACCTCAAGAACGGCAGCGTCGGCTTCGAGGCGAACCTCGAGACCAACGTCGCGCGGGCCAAGGGCCATATCTTGCGCGTGGTGGCCGTGCGCGTGAACCCGGACGTCGCCGTCAACGAGCTTGGCTACGGACCCAATGTCCATTTCGAGATAAACAACGAAAAGCCGTGAGCCGAGGCGCGCAACGTTAACCTCGGGGGGCTGGTGCGCGACTGGCCCATCGGCTATAGCAGAAACCGGCTGCCGGGCGCGTCGCGGTCATGTCGAAGCGACGCGCCAGCGGCCGCGTGGCTGGGATTCATGATTTGACCGATACGCTTTCAGCCTATCTGGCCGGTTCCGTGGCGCTGCTCGAAAAGGCGCGAGCGAGCGGGCTCGACGCGCGCGCCGAGCAGGCGATCGCGCGCATCGCAGACGCCCTCACCCAACGCCTGCCGCTCCTCGTTTGCGGCAATGGCGGCTCGGCCTCGGATGCGATGCATATCGCGGGCGAGCTGGTGGGGCGCTTCCTCGTCGAGCGTCCCGGCTTCAAGGTCATCGCGCTCGGGGTCGATCCCGCCGTGCTCACCGCCTGGAGCAACGACTATGGCTACGAGACGGTGTTCTCCCGCCAGGTCGAGGCCTATGGCGAGCCGGGCGGCGTGCTGCTCGGCATCAGCACCAGCGGCAACTCGCCCAACGTGCTGCGCGCCTTCGAGGCGGCGCGCGAGCGCGGCATGACGACGATCGCGCTGACCGGCGAGGGCGGCGGCAAGCTCGCGCCGCTCGCCGACATCCTGCTCGACGTGCCTTCGCGCGCCACGCCGCGCATCCAGGAAATGCATAGCTGCCTCTATCATTTCATCTGCCAGCATATCGAGGCGCGCTGCGCGGCGGCGCTCGGCGCCCGACGCGATGCACCCAAGACCGGCGAGGCCAAGGGCGCCCGGGCCAAGGGCGCAACTCGATGACCTCGCCGCGACGCGTCTTGTTCGAGTTCGACGGCAAGCGCGTCTTCGTCGCCGGCCATCGCGGCATGGTGGGAGCGGCGCTGATGCGCCGCCTTGCGCGCGAGAATTGCGATCGCCTGACCGTCGACCGCGGCCAGGTCGATTTGCGCCGCCAGGCCGAGGTCGAGGATTGGATGGCGGCGGCGCGGCCCGACGCGGTGTTCATCGCCGCGGCGACCGTGGGCGGCATCCTCGCCAACGACCGGCGGCCGGCCGAGTTCCTCTACGACAATCTCGCCATCGAGGCGAACCTGATCGAGGCGGCGCGGCGCACGGGGGTCGAGAAGCTGCTCTTCCTCGGCTCGACCTGCATCTATCCGCGGGCGGCGCCCCAGCCCATGCCGGAGGACGCGCTCCTCACGGGGCCGCTCGAGCCGACCAACCAATGGTATGCCGTCGCCAAGATCGCGGGCATCAAGCTGTGCGACGCCTATCGCCAGCAATATGGCAGCGATTTCATCTCGGCCATGCCGACGAACCTCTACGGCCCGCATGACAATTTCGATCTCGAGAGGGGCCATGTGCTGCCCGCCCTCATGCGCCGCTTCTACGAGGCGAAGATGGCCGGCCGCCCGTCGGTCGAGATCTGGGGAACGGGCGCGCCCAAGCGCGAGTTCCTCTATGTCGAGGATCTGGCCGACGCGCTGGTTTTCCTGATGCGGCATTATTCGCAAGAGGGGCATGTCAATATCGGCAGCGGCGCCGAGGTGAGCATCGCCGAGCTCGCGGAGGCGCTGCGCCGGGTGGTCGGCTATGAGGGCGCGCTCGTCTTCGATCGCAGCAAGCCAGACGGCATGCCGCGCAAGCTGACCGACATGAGCCGGCTGAAGGCGCTCGGCTGGCGCGCGAGGACGGACCTCGCGGGCGGGCTCGCGCTCACCTATCGCTGGTTCCTCGACAACATCGCCGGCCGCGGCGTCGCGCGCGCGGCCGAGCCCGCGCGGGCCGGCTCCTGAGCCTCGATGCAACAGCGATCGCGCGGCGCCGACAGCGCGCTCTAATCGATTCCACCCCGGGGGCAACTGCGGTAGACTGCCGGCAACGAGGAACAAAGGGAGGCTACCATGGTCGCGCGATTGATCGCCCTCATGTCGGCGCTGGCGTTGCTGGCGTCGCCCGCGCTCGCCGCCGACAAGGTCAAGATCGGCTTCATCAGCACCTTCTCGGGCCCGGGCGGCGTGATCGGCAAGCATATGAAGGACGCCGCCGACCTGGCATTGGAGCAGCTCGGCGGCAAGGTGGGCGGCGTCGAGGCCGAGATCATCTATCGCGACGACACGCAGAAGCCGGATATCGGCCTGCAGGTGGCGCAGGAGCTGCTCGAGAAGGACAAGGTCGATTTCATGACCGGCATCATCTGGTCGAACGTGCTGCTCGCCATCTACGACCCGGTGATCAAGTCCGGCACCATCCTGATCAGCGCCAACGCGGGGCCGCACGAGCTCGCGGGCGCGCGCTGCTCGCCCTATTTCTTCTCGACCTCCTGGCAGAACGACGAGACGCCCGAGGCGATGGGCCAATACATGAACGACCAGAAGCTGGACGACGTCTATGTCATGGCGCCGAACTATGCCGCCGGCAAGGACATGATCGCCGGCTTCAAGCGCTACTTCAAAGGCAAGATCATCGGCGAGGTCTATACCAAGATGGGCCAGTCCGACTATCAGGCCGAGATCAGCCAGATCCGCGCGGCCAACCCCAAGGCGGTGTTCGTCTTCTATCCGGGCGGGATGGGCATCCAGTTCGTCAAGCAATATGCGCAAGCGGGCCTGCGCGAGACGATCCCGCTCTACTCCTCCTTCACCTCCGACGAGACCACCCTGCCCGCCCAGCAGGACGCGGCCTTGGGCAATTTCGAATCCGGCACCTGGAGCCCCGGCCTTGACATCCCGGCGAGCCGCGCTTTCGCCGACGCCTTCAAGGCGAAGTATAAATATCCGCCCTCCTTCTATGCGCAGCAGAGCTACGACGCCATCCTGCTGATCGACAGCGCGGTGCGCGCGGTGAAGGGCGACCTTGCCGACAAGAAGGGCATGATCGCCGAGATGGCGAAGGCCGACTTCAAATCGGCGCGCGGGCCCTTCACCTACAACATCAACCATTTCCCGATCGAGAATTTCTACCTCTTCACCATCGCCAAGGACGCCGACGGCAATTTCTACCGCAAGGTCGACAAGGTCGTGTTCCCCGACCACAAGGACGCCTATTACGAGGAATGCAAGCCGCAGTGAGGGGGGAAGGGTGGTGGGGTTTAGTGCCGCGTAGGACTTCCGAAGCTGGTTCAGCAGAAACCGCAAATGACCTCGTTTCGGTTGAAGTTTCTTTGGAACTTGCCCTAAACTGCCAACTGAAAAAATATCGTTAATTTCAAAAACTGACCTCCTGGCATGCATTCACGAAAAGGGCAAACCGTCGAGGATCTTCCTGCCCTTCATCCCCTATTGGATGACAAAAATCTGTTGCGTGCCGCCTATCGCCAGCGAAAGGACACTTTCGAATACACAAGCGGCGATCCTGCTGACGAAGAACAACTAATTGCAAAAGGATGGGAGTCGATCAAGCTATTGACAAGTAAGCTGAAATTACGCCGAAAAAAAGATCACTCTACTCTCCTCGAAGATAGAATCTGGGTGCTTCTATACCGAATGGGGTACCCCATTCTTAGCGGTAGAGGTTTTAAAATCAGACATAAGCTAAATGACGGATCGGCAGGCGAGAGAAAGATCGACGTTTTCGCTAGAGACGAAGAGACATGCCTACTGATCGAGTGCAAATCACGCGATCAACGTGGAAGACGCGCGTTGCAGCGGGATCTTGAGGAAACTGAAACTCTTCAAAAAAGCCTAGCAAACGCCATACGGCGACAATTTGGCGAAACGACTAAACTTAAGCTCATATGGATGTATGCTACGAATAATATCATTTGGTCTGAAAATGATATAGATCAATCTATTTCGCACAATATAAAGGTAATCACGGAGAACGAACTTCAATATTTTGAAGCCTTTATTTCGCATTTAGGTCCTGCGGGTAGATTCCAATTTCTTTCAGAATTTCTGCGGGGGCAGGAAATCCCGAATCTTTCGAATATTAGGATACCTGCCGTCCGAGGCCGATTGGGAAAACATGTCTTTTACAGTTTTGTGGCTAGTCCAAAGCATTTGCTCAAAATCGCTTACGTCAATCATCAAGCGTTAAATCATCCCGGCGGTCAGCCGGCCTATCAGAGGATGGTGAGTAAATCTAGAATCGAAAAGATTGGAAATTTCATTAAAAGTGGAGGTTATTTTCCGACGAATATTTTGATAAATTTTGTCGAAGAATGTCGCTTTGATTCAATTTCTAACAA
The DNA here is from genome assembly GCA_963842155.1 of uncultured Pseudomonadota bacterium. GTDB lineage: Bacteria > Pseudomonadota > Alphaproteobacteria > JACZXZ01 > JACZXZ01 > CAWJFP01. The sequence goes on along the minus strand of CAWJFP010000038.1, from coordinate 172,681 downwards.
AGAGAACACGGACAATAATATTAAATTCGGCTGGCTTTATCTACCAAATAAATATAAATCAGCTTGGGTGATTGATGGTCAGCATCGACTATATGGCTACTCACATTTAGACGAAAAATATCTAAATCAGAGTCTCTTTGTTTTGGCATTTCAAAAGATGGATACGACCACTGAGGCGAATTTGTTTGTTACGATCAACCATGAACAAAAAAGCGTACCGAAGAGCTTGCTGATAGCTTTGCAGGCCGACCTGAAGTTCGGCGCGGAGGATCCCCACGAAGCAGTTTCGGCTTTGGCTTCGGCATTAGGTCCAATCGACATTCAGGATTCCATTTGGCCTGAATGTGTGATTCATGGAGCTCCAGATTCGACGATCTGGAGTTCCAGCGATGGTGAAACGATACGAGTTATCAGAGGCCCAATGGGCTCGGATTGCAGATTTGCTGCCGGGCAAGCCTGGCGATCCGGGGCGCAGCGCCGCAGATAACCGCTTGTTCGTGAACGGTGTTCTGTGGGTCCTTCGGTCGGGCGCCCGATGGCAGGATATTCCGGAGCGATACGGCAAATGGAAGACCCTGCACAAGCGCTTCACACGCTGGGCCAAGGCAGGGGTCTGGGAGAAGGTTTTCGCCTCGCTCACCGGCGATCCCGACAACCAATATCTCATGCTCGATACCACGCTCGTTCGCGTCCACCAGCAGGCCGCGAGCGGAAAAGGGGGGCCAAAAATCAGGCTCTGGGGCGTTCCCGAGGAGGGTTGACGACCAAAATCCATACCCTCACCGACGCGCAAGGGCGTCCTTTGCGCTTCATTCTTACCGGCGGCGAAGCCCATGACATCACGATGGCGCCCGATCTCCTGGCCGGCCTCTCTGCCGGCGGCGTCATCGCCGACAAAGCCTACGACAGCAAGGCTTTGCGCGAGCTGATCGGCGACAGCGGCGCGACCGCCGTCATTCCTTCCATCAGCACGCGCAAGATCATCGTCCCCTACGATGCCGTCGCCTATAAGCTGCGCAACCGGATCGAGCGCTTCTTCAACAAGCTCAAGCATTATCGCCACATCGCCACCCGATACGACCGCCGCGCGGTTCACTTCCTCGCTGCCCTCTACCTCGCCAGCGCCATGATCTGGATGCGCTGAATGTCGATTCGTCCTAGTCAAATCGCTTTCGGTTGACAGTACCAGTCCATTCTTCGGCAGAATTTCGATACCGGGAATCAACCCATCGGAGAGCCAGAATCTGACGATTCCCGAACTCGTTAAAGGTCTCCTTCGATCAACGCTGATTGGAAAGGTGCTGCAGAAAAAATCGACCGCGCCTGGTTATTTATCATCGGCTATAGACGAGCAGACTCTACGGCGAGCTAGACGAATTATAAATGCTTATTTTCGCGCGATTATGGAAGCCAACGTTCTGCGGTGGAACGCAGGTCGCAGTGCTTATATTTGTGTAAACCCTGGCGTTAGAGCTCATTTGCAGCTTATTTATGAAATCCTCCGGCATTTTCAACTGAGCGAGGGCTATGAACCCTTTACTGCTGCAGACGATGACATTTCCAAGCGATTAATTTCTTTTATTAACCCGATTATTGATTTTATTAAATCCGGCAGTGACAAGGAAATTGAACGCCGCTTCTCCCGAAGATTTGGTGAGGGTGGTGTAAAGATGTATTTTTATGAGCTATGCGAGTTGGCGCAAAAACAAAACTCTGAATTTGGTCCAGCCGACTTTCGCGAGTACCAATTAAAGCAGACGGACGAGCGTCAGGAAAGGACGCGCCAGGAGGTATTGGATCTCCAACAGTTGATCGTCGAATTTGTAGTTGCCAAGCTGAAGGAAATCCACGGAGAAAAATCCCTTAAATCAGGAGATCCCGCTTTTTGGAGTGTTGGAATTCAAGATACGAGCATCAAGCAGGAAGCATATCGAAAGCAGCAAATGGACCCAGTAGAGCAACAAGCTCCGAAGGAAGCGTATCTTGAACTGATCGATTGTGTTAAAATTATAAAGCAACCAAATAATTGGTCACATTTCGAACAATTTCTGAGCATCCCTCTTCCCGATGAGCGAGGAAAGAAATATTACTTAGACTGGCTTGAGGATCTGAACAAGCTCCGGCGTATTGCCGCTCACAAGACGGATTTTAGAAAGTTTGAAGAAAATGATCTCTTGTTTGTCGACTGGGTGAAATCGCAAATCTATAGCCGACTAGAGCACACTCAATTCCTCCTCGATAGAGCATAAATCACGACTAAAAATCGGCCAAGATGAATCGGTATTTAGGAAGGTTTGAGTGATGGGTACGAAAAGCGGCAGGACACCAAAGAAGAAGCAACAGAACATTTCGGAAATTGCGTCGTTAACGCCGGCAGCAGCAGATCTTCTGACATTCGTAGACGGCCGCCGCTTCGGGACAATTTTGGCCGACCCTCCGTGGCAATTCCGCAATAAGACAGGAAAGATCGCACCAGAAAATCGGCGATTGTCGCGTTATGAGACGATGAAACTCGAACAAATAAAATCCCTACCAGTGGCGGAGATCACGGCCGAAATCGCGCATCTTTATTTATGGTGCCCTAACGCGCTTCTCCCAGAGGGCATCTCCGTGATGCAGGCCTGGGGGTTCACTTATAAATCTAATCTTATTTGGCACAAGGTGCGCAGAGACGGCGGAAGTGACGGCCGTGGGGTGGGGTTTTATTTTCGGAACGTAACAGAGATGATCCTGTTCGGCGTTCGCGGCAAAAATGCTCGGACATTGCAGCCAGGCCGAAGACAGATAAATTTGATGGCGACACGTAAACGTGAACATAGCCGGAAGCCCGACGAGCAATATAAAATTATTGAGGCCTGCTCATATGCTCCTGCTATCGAACTCTTCGCCCGCGGAACGCGGGACAATTGGCTCGGCTGGGGCAATGAAGCAGGCAAGGGCTACCAGCCCACATGGAACACCTATGCGTATAACTCAGCCGCCCTTACGCTAGTCTCTTGACATAATCCTCTCTTGCGCGTCCTCGTCGTCCATTGCCATCCGGTCGAGACCAGCTATTCGGCCGCCCTCTATGAGCGCGTGCAGGGCAGCCTCGCGGCGGCGGGGCACGAGGTCGTGGCGCTCGATCTCTATGCGGCCGGCTTCGCCGCGGCGCTCAGCCGCGAGGAGCGCCTGCACTACTACGATGTGGGCCACCTCCCGCCCGCGCTCGAGCCTTACGCCCGGCAGCTCGAGACGGTCGAGGGCGTCGTGCTGGTCTATCCCACCTGGTGGTTCGGCATGCCGGCCCTCCTCAAGGGCTATTTCGATCGCGTCTGGAAGCCGGGCGTGGCGTTCGACATCGGGCCCGAGGGCGGCGTCGTCACCGATCGCCTGAAGAACATCCGCCGGTTCGCCGTCGTCACCACCTATGGCTCGCCCTGGTGGCTGATCCGGCTCTATCTCGGCGGCCCGGACCGCAAGATCATCAAGCGCGGGCTCGGGCGGCTCTGCGCCGCGGACTGCCGCATAAGCTGGCTGGCGCTCTACGATATGGACAAGGCCAAGCCCGCCGCTCTCGCGGCCTTCCTCGACCGCGTCGCTCGGGCCATGTCCCGCTTTTAGCCTCTGCGACCCTGCCTCCGGCCCTTGCCGCGACCGCGCGGTCGGCCTATGCAAGCGCGCTTGGGAGGCGGCAAAGAATGAATTCCCTGCTGGTGCTCGAGCAGGCGCTCAACGGCGTGCAGTTCGGGATCATGCTGTTCCTGATGGCGGCGGGATTGACCCTCGTCTTCGGCATCATGAACCTCATCAACCTGGCCCATGGCTCGCTCTACATGCTGGGCGCCTATCTCGGCGCCGCCTCGTTCCAGGCGACGGGCTCCTTCCTCCTCGCCCTCCTGGCCGCGATCCTCGGCGCGCTCCTTGCGGGCATCCTCATCGAGATCGTGGTGTTCCGCCGCCTCTATGCGCGCGAGCATCTCGACCAGGTGCTGGCAACCTTCGGCCTCATCCTCTTCTTCAACGAGCTGGTGCGGATCGTTTGGGGCTCGACGGCGCTCTATGCCGCCGTGCCGCACTTCCTCGCGGGCAGCGTCGAGCTCCTGCCCGGCGTGCCCTATCCACTTTATCGGCTCGCCATCATCCTGGCGGGCCTCGTGGTGGCAGCACTCCTCTATCTTCTCGTCGCGCGCACGCGGCTCGGCATGCTGATCCGCGCGGGCGCCTCCAACCGGGTCATGGTGGGCGCGCTCGGCGTCAACATCAAGCTGCTCTATACACTCGTCTTCGGCCTCGGCGCGGCGCTCGCCGGCCTGGCGGGCTTCATGGCCGGGCCGATCTTCACGGTGGAATCCGGCATGGGCGAGAGCGTGCTCATCCTCGCCTTCGTGGTCATCGTGATCGGCGGCATCGGCTCGATCCGCGGCGCCTTCGTGGCGGCGCTGCTGGTCGGCCTGGTCGACACCATGGGCCGCTCGTTCCTCCAGCCGCTGCTCGCGACCCTCCTCGCCCCCGCCGCGGCGGAGAGCGCGGGCCCGGCGCTCGCCTCCATGCTGATCTATATCCTGATGGCGACGGTCCTCTTCTTCCGGCCGCAGGGCCTCTTTCCGCCGCGGGGGCGCTGAGTGGCGGGTTGGCACCGGCAGCGGCTCGCGGCAGGCGCGGGGCTCCTGGTCTTGGCGCTGGTCCCGCCCGTCGCCGCGGCGCTGCAGCAGCCCTTCTATCTCGATCTCCTGCTGCGCGTGATGATCTTCGGCATCGCCGCGCTCAGCCTCGATCTGATCCTCGGCTATGGCGGGATGGTGAGCTTCGGCCATGCGGCCTATCTCGGCATCGGCGCCTACACGGTCACGATCCTCGCCTTCTACGGCGTCACCAACGGCCCGCTACAGTTCGGCGCCGCCATCCTGGCCTCGGCGCTGGCGGCGGCGGTGATCGGCATCGTCTCGCTCAGGACGAGTGGGGTCTATTTCATCATGATCACGCTCGCCTTCACCCAGATGCTCTATTTCCTTTCCATCAGCCTGGACAAGTTCGGCGGCGACAACGGCATGAGTCTTCCCCGCCACAGCGATTTCGGCCGCCTTATCGATCTCGACCGCATGACGAGCTTCTATTATTTCACCCTGTTCCTGCTCCTGGCGGCGCTCTGGCTCTGCCACCGCATCGTCGAATCGCGCTTCGGCATGGTGATCCGCGGCGCCAAGTCGAACGAGCGGCGCATGGCCTCGCTCGGCTTCTCCACCTTCCGCTACAAGCTCGCCGCTTTCGTCATCGCGGCCGCCCTTTGCGGCCTGGCGGGAGCGCTCCTCGTCAACCAGACGCTCTATGTCTCGCCGGGCATCATGCATTGGACGCGCTCGGGCGAGATCATGATGATGGTGATCCTGGGCGGCATGGGCTCTCTGTTCGGACCCGTGCTCGGCGCCGTCATCTATCTCCTGCTCGAGAACCTGCTCGCCGACTTGACCCAGCATTGGCAGATCATCCTGGGTCCGCTTCTCATCCTCGTGGTGCTGTTCGCCAAGCGCGGCCTCTTCGGGCTCATGGCCTCGCGCGCGCAATCCGCCCCGGAGCTCGGCAGCCATGGCTGAGACGCTTCTCGCCGTTCGTGACCTGATGAAGCATTTCGGCGGGCTCGTCGCGACCGACCAGGTGACGCTCGACGTCATGGCCGGCGAGCTTCATGCCGTCATCGGCCCCAACGGCGCCGGCAAGACGACCTTGATCGCCCAGCTCGCGGGCGAGCTCAGGCCCGACGGCGGTACCATCGAATTCGCCGGCGAGGCGCTGACCCGTCTGCCCGCGCATGCGCGCGCCGCGCGCGGCCTCGCCCGCACCTTCCAGATCACCAGCATCTTTCGCGAGTTCACGCTGCTCGACAACGTGGCGCTCGCGGTGCAGGCGCGCGCCGGGCACAGCTTCCGCTTCCTGCGGCCGGCCCGTCGCGAGGCCAGCTTGCGCGAGCCGGCGCGCGCCATCCTCGACCAGGTCGGGCTCGGCGCCCGCGCGGAGCTGCCTGCGGCGAGCTTGGCGCACGGCGAGAAGCGCGCCCTCGAGATCGCGCTCGCGCTGGCGAGCCGACCGCGCCTCCTCCTGCTCGACGAGCCAATGGCCGGGATGGGGCTCGAGGATTCGGCGCGCCTCGTGCGCCTTCTCGCCGACCTCAAGGGCCGGCTCACCATCCTCCTCATCGAGCATGACATGGACGCGGTCTTCGCCCTCGCCGACCGCGTCTCGGTGCTGGTTTCGGGCAGGGTCATCGCGACCGGCGCGCCCGAGGCGATCCGCCGCAATCACGCGGTCAGGCAGGCCTATCTCGGCGAGGACGCGGCGGCATGATGCTCGAGGTCAGCGGGCTCGAGGCCGCCTATGGCGAAAGCCAGGTCCTCTTCGGCATCGATCTCGCCGTGGCGCCGGGCGAAATGGTGACCCTTCTCGGGCGCAACGGCATGGGCAAGACCACGACGATCTCCGCCATCATGGGCATCGTCCCGCCCAGGGCCGGCGAAATTCTGTTCGAGGGCAAGCCGATCCAGGGGCTGCCGCCCTACCGGATCGCGCAAGCGGGCCTCGGGCTCGTGCCCGAAGGCCGGCAAATTTTCCCCAATCTCACCGTGCGCGAGAATTTGGTGGCGACCGGCGCCAACCGCGCGCAGCGGGCGCAGCCCTGGACGCTCGCGGGCGTACTCGAGCTTTTCCCCGCGCTCGCCGGCCGCCTCGCCAGCCTGGGCGGCCTGCTCTCGGGCGGCGAGCAGCAGATGCTCGCCATCGGCCGCGCCCTCATGACCAACCCGAGCCTGCTCATCCTCGACGAGGCGAGCGAGGGCCTGGCGCCGCTCGTTCGAAACGAGATCTGGCGCTGCCTCGAGCGCCTCAAATCCGTCGGCCAGGCCATCCTCGTCATCGACAAGAACGTGGCGGCCCTCACCCGCATCGCCGACCGCCATTATATCCTCGAGAAGGGGCAGATCGTCTGGACCGGCGATTCGGCCGAGCTCGCCGCGCGGGCGGAGCTCAGCCATCGCTATCTCGGGGTGTGAAGAGGAGACGCGCATGAAGCTTTGCCGTTTCGACGACAACCGGCTCGGGCTGGTCGACGGCGAGGAGCTGCTCGACGTGACGGCTGCGCTCGCCGCGCTTCCCGCCTTGCGTTATCCGGTGCCGCCGGGCGACCATCTCATCGCCCATCTCGATGCCGTGATGTTCCGCGCCAAGGCGCTCGCGCCCGACGCCAGGCGCCTGCCGCTCGCGGGCCGGCGCCTCTTGAGTCCGGTCGCCAATCCCGGCAAGATCATCGGCGCGCCCGTCAACTATGCGAAGCATCGGGCGGAGGCCGTCGCCGACAAGGGCATCAGCTTCGGCCAGCAGGTGCAGACCATCGACCATTACGGCCTCTTCCTCAAATCTTCGACCTCGCTGGTGGGCCCCTCCGAAGGCGTGGCCTTGCGCTTCACCGAGCGGCGCAACGACCATGAGGTGGAGCTTGCGGTCGTCATCGGCCAAGGCGGCGACCGCATCACGGCCGAGCGCGCCATGGACCATGTCGCGGGCTACGCCATCGGGCTCGACATGACGTTGCGCGGCACGGAGGACCGCAGCCTGCGCAAATCGATCGATGGCTACAGCGTGCTCGGGCCCTGGCTCGTCACGCGCGACGAGATCAAGAAGCCGGGCGATCTCGCGCTCTCGATTGCGGTCAACGGCGCGCTGCGCCAGAAATCCTCGACGCGCTACCTGATTTTCGACATACCTCGCCTCATCGCCTATGCCTCCGGCTTCTACCGGCTTTATCCGGGCGACGTGATCATGACCGGCACGCCCGAAGGGGTGGGCGCGGTCGAGCCGGGCGACGTCATGCGCTGCGAGATCGAAGGCATCGGCGTCATGGAGGTCGCGGTACGCAAGGCGTAGGCTGCGCCGGGCCGAGGAAGCGCGATCCTCAAATCCGCCGCTCGCGGCCGCTCCAATAGAGATCGCGGATCTTGTGCTTCTGGATTTTGCCGACGGGGCTCTTGGGCAGCGCGTCGACGAAGCTGACCTGCCGCGGCCGCTTATGCCGCGCGAGCCGCGCCAGGCAAAACGCGACCGTCTCCTCGGCCGTGAGGCTCATCCCGGCGCGCAGCACGACATGGGCCACCGGCACCTCGCCCAGCCGCTCGTCGGGCGCGCCGACCACCGCGCATTCCTGCACGGCTGGATGCTGATAGAGCGCGTTCTCGATCTCAAGCGGGAAGATGTTCTCGCCGCCCTGGACGATGACATCCTTCGAGCGGTCGACGAGCAGGATGAAGCCGTCCTCGTCGCGATAGCCCAGATCGCCGGTCCAGAACCAGTCGTCGCCCGATTTATAGGCGGCGCGCGTCCCCTGCGGGTCCTTGTAGTAGCCCATCATGAGCTGCTCGCCCCGCGTCGTCACCTCGCCGATTTCGCCGGTGGGAAGCTCCTTGCCGTCGGGCGCGCGGATCGCGATTTCGACATTGAAGACAGGCCGCCCGACGCTTCTCGCCTTGTCGGGCAGATGGTGATGCCGGCGCGCCGTCATGGCGCCGGCCTCCGACGAGCCGTAATTGTCGGTGAGCTCCACCCAGGGCATGACCCGACGGACATGGTCGATGAGCGCCGTCGGCATCGGCATGCCGGCATGGAGGATCTTGCGCAAGCCGCGCAAGCGCTCGGGGTCGAAATCCGGATGCTTGACCAGATCGTTGAGCTGGGTCGGCACGAGGAGCGCCGTGGTCGCGCCGTGGCGCGCGGCCTCGCTCATGAAAGCCTCGCAGTTCCAGCGCGGCAGCAAGAGCGCGCCCGCCCCCACCATCACGGCGGGATGGAACCAGATATAGAGGCCGGCGGAGTGGAACATCGGCGTCGTGACGGCGGCGATGTCGCGCTCCTCGAGATCGAAATCGACGATGCAGGCGAGTGCGGACATCCCGCGCGCCCGATGCGACACCAGCACGCCCTTGGGCAGGCCGGTGGTGCCGCCGGTGAAGGTGAGGCCGAGCGGATGGTCCTCGTCGAGGGCGAGGCGCGGCTCCTCCTCGGACGCGCCGGCGATGAAATCGGCCAGCGCCGAGCACGCCCCTGCCGTTATCGCCCGAGCTCGCCGCGCCCTTGCCGAAGGCGACGACGCGGCAATCCGACGCCGCTTTGAGGCGCCCCTCCTCGAAGATCGGCAGCAGGCTCGCCTCGACCAGTGCCAGCTTCGGCTCGACGAGCGCGAGCACGCGCGCCACCTCGGCCGCGTGGCCGCGCGCGTTGAGATTGGCGAGGATGGCGCCGGCGCGCGCGGCGCCGTAGAAGGCAATGCCGTATTCCGGCAGGTTCGCGCTCATGATGGTCACGACGTCGCCCTTGCCGACGCCGTGGCGGATCAGCGCCTGGGCGAAGCGGTTCGCGGCGGCGTCGAGGCTCGCATAATCGAGCCGCTCGTCCCCGCAGAGGATCGCCGTCTTGCGCGGCAGCCGCCGTGCCGTGCGTCGCAGGACATCGCCCGCCAGCAACATGTTCGCGATACCCTCCCAAGGGACCGATTTTTGCCGCGCATTCTGGTGGCCGGCCGCCGGACTGACAAGGCCGATCAGCCCACCCCGTCCTTGATATGCTCGGGACGGAAGCCGACGCCGATCAGCCGTGCCGGCAGGCGGCGCAGCCAGGGCCAGCGCGCGAGGAGGCGCACGGGCCAGGGCGCGGCGACAGGCCGCTCGCCGGAAAGCACGGGACCCACGACATTGTTCTGCAGGAAGATCTGGAGCCGCTGAGTGAGGAGCGTCGGCCATTGCCGCCGGCGCTGCACGCGCCGCAGCGCCTCGGTCGAAACCGCGCCCGCGAGAAGGGGTCGCGCCAGGATATTCGCGGCGGCGACGGCATCCTGGACGGCGAGATTGATCCCGACGCCGCCGATCGGCGACATGGCGTGCGCGGCGTCGCCGATGCAGAGCAAGCCGGGACGGTACCAGCGATGGAGCCGGTCCACGGCGACGGCGAGGAGCTTGATGTCGTCCCAGTCCTCCAGCTCGCCGAGACGGGCGCGCGTGAAGGGCACCAGCGAGGCGATGTCGTCGCGAAAGGCCTCCAACCCGCGCGCGCGAACCTGCTCGATCGCGCCCTTCGGAATCAGGTAGGCGCATTGCCAATAGCTGCCGCGGTCGAGCATCACCAGCATTTTGCCGCGGTCGACATAGCCTAGGGCCTGGCGCGGGTCGCCGGGTTCCCTGGAAAGGCGCATCCAGAGCACGTCCATGGGCGCGCCCAAATTCTCTACCGTGAAGCCCGCCTTCTTCCGCACCGTCGAATGGCGCCCGTCGGCGCCGACGACGAGATCGCAGCTCACCTCGAGCGGACCCTCGGCCGTCGCGGCGCGCAAGCCGCGCACGCGGCCTTCCGCCTCGACGAGCTCCGTCACCTCGGCGCGCATGCGGAGCGCGAAGCTCGGGTAGCGCCGCGCATGCTTGGCGATGAATTCGAGGAAATCCCATTGCGGGATGAAAGCGAGGTAGCGGCAATGCGTCGGGAGATGGGTGAAGTCGCCGATCGGCAGGAAGCGCCCGCCGATCGAGGCGCCGATCTCCGTCACCCGCTGCACCGGCAGAAGCAGGAACTCGTCGAGCAGCCCGAGCTCATGCATCAGCTCGAGGGTCGAGGGATGGATCGTGTCGCCGCGGAAATCACGCAGGAAGTCGGCATGCTTCTCCAGCACCAGTACCGGAACGCCGCGCCGCGCCAGGAGAAAGCCGAGCATCATTCCGGCCGGGCCACCGCCTGCGATGCAGCAGCGGACGGAGATGCGAGCGGGGGGAGCCGCGCGGGGAGACGTCATGGGTTTCCCTCCCGGGCCGCGCCCTCAATCCAGCTCGAAGGCGTCGCGATAGTCGCGCTTCAAGGCCGGGTCCTGCTCGTCCTTGACGAGGTAGAGCCCACCCACGGCGAGCGCCTCGATCTCGGTGCCCATGAAGCAGCGGAAAGCGTCCTCCGGCGTGCAGACGATCGGCTCGCCGCGCACGTTGAAGCTCGTATTCACCAGCACCGGGCAGCCGGTGAGGCCGGCGAAGGCCGAGATCAGCGCGTGGAAGCGCGGGTTGGTCTCCGCGATGCACGGTCTGCATGCGCGCCGAATAATCGACATGGGTCACGGCCGGGATGTCGGAGCGCGGCACGTTGAGCTTGTCGATGCCGAAAAGCGCCTGCTCCGCATCCGTCATGGCGCGCCGCCGGCGCTCGACGCACGTCTGCCACCAGCAGCATGTAGGGGCTGTCGGCATCGATCTCGAACCAGTCCGCGACCTCCTCGCGCAACACCGCCGGCGCGAAGGGGCGGAAGGATTCGCGATACTTCACCTTGAGATTCAGCGCCGACTGCATCGTGGGCGAGCGCGGATCGGCGAGGATCGAGCGGTTGCCGAGGGCGCGCGGCCCGAACTCCATGCGGCCCTGGAACCAGCCGAGCGCCTTGCCCGCCGCCAGGTCGGTTGCCGCGCGCGCGACCAGGCTCTGCTCGTCGAGCCGGACGAAGCGCGCGCCCGCCGCCGCGAGGCGCCGTTCGCTCTCATCGTCGTCGTAGGCCGGGCCGAGATAGGCGCCGCTCATGCCATCGAGCCGGTTGGCGGCCGAGCGTGCCGCGCCCTTGTGAATATGGTAGGCCGCGAGCGCCGCGCCCAAGGCGCCGCCGGCATCGCCCGCCGCCGGCTGGATCCAGATGCCCTCGAAGCGGCCGTCGCGCAGCACCTTGCCGTTCGCCACGCAATTGAGCGCGACGCCGCCCGCCAGGCAGAGATTTTTCGCTTTCGTCTCGGCCGCGATCGCGCGCGTGAGACGCAGCACGACCTCCTCCGTCACCGCCTGGACCGAGGCGGCGAGATCCATATGGCGCGTCGTCAAGCGGCTCGTCGGGCCTGCGCGCCGGCCCGCCGAACAGCTCGTCGAAGCGCGGGTTCGTCATGCGGAGGCCGGTGCAATAGTCGAAATAGCTCTGGTCGAGCCGGAAGCTGCCGTCGGGCTTCAGATCGATGAGCCGCTCGAGGATGAGCGGCGCGTATTTGGGCTCGCCGTAGGGCGCCAGCCCCATCACCTTGTATTCGCCCGAATTGACCTTGAAGCCGGTATAGGCGGTGAAGGCCGAGTAGAGCAGGCCGAGCGAATGCGGGAAATGCAGCTCCTTCGCCATCTCGAGGCGGTTGCCTTGGCCGAAGCCGAGCGAGGTGGTCGCCCATTCGCCGACCCCGTCCATGGTCAGCACCGCCGCCTCCTCGAAGGGCGAGGGGAAGAAGGCCGAGGCGGCGTGGCTCTGGTGATGCTCGCCGAACAGCAGCCGGTCCTTGCAATCGAAGCCCGGGAGGCATTCCTCGAGCAGGTCCGCGAGCAGCTTCTTCTGGAACAGCTTCTCCTTGAGCCAGAGCGGCATCGCCATGCGGAACGAGCGGAAGCCGCGCGGCGCGAAGGCGAGATAGGTTTCGAGCAGCCGCTCGAACTTGAGGAACGGCTTGTCGTAGAAGACGATGTGGTCCACCGCGTCGAGGCCGACGCCCGCCGGCGCGCAGGCAGTAGTCGAGCGCATGGCGGGGAAAGCGCGCATCGTGCTTCTTGCGGCTGAAGCGCTCCTCCTGCGCCGCCGCGACGATGCGTCCGTCCTCGACCAGAGCGGCCGCGCTGTCGTGATAGAAGGCCGAAATGCCCAGAATCCGCACCCGTTTGGTCCTAGAAGATCGTGTAGATGAAGGGCGCCAGCGCCGATCCCTGAGTCAGCACGATGAGCGCGCCCAGCAGCACGGCCATCAGCAGGATCGGAAGCAGCCAAAATTTCTTGCGCACCCGTAGAAAATCCCAGAATTCGCCGAGGAACGACAACACCGCCGCGCCCTTTAGAACTGCTGCTTCATCGATTCGGGCGTGGGGCCCGGCGGCCTGCGCGCGATCCAATAACTCGCGGCGGCCGGGTCGCGCCGCAAGCGCAGCGGGTCCTTGCCGAAAGCGCGCATCACGAGGCCTGTCGGGGTCACCACCAGATAGAACAGGATGGCGAGCGCCACCGGGCTCACCGCCTTATTGAGCAGGAGGCCGAGCTTGAGCCAAAGCCGGTTGAGCGGCGCGAGCAGCGCGGGGCGTACAAGGGCAAGCGCGAGGAAGACGAAGCCGGGCAGCAACGCCCACCAGCGCGGCTCGCGCGCGTGAAGGAGCGGCGATAGCGCGACAAGCGCGAAGAACCCCGTCATCACCAGGCCGAAGGAGCGGTCGGACGAGCCTTTGATTTCCTCGGCGCGGCCGAGATCCTCATGCATGGGAACGGGTCCTCTTTTCGCGTTGGGCAGTTTCCGCGCAGGAACCTACCGGATTTCGCATTCATATGATAGAGAGCCTCCCCCGTTCCTTTTATCCCATAGGGTCCGCGGAAAGCGCTTCATGCATAGGCTAGGATCGCTCTACAAGACGGCCGCGACGGTCCTCGTCAATCTGCTCATCCTCTTCGTCGTCGTCAATCTACTGGCGGCGCTCGGGCTCGGCCTGCGCGAATATGTCAAGCATTTCCTGGGCGGTGCCTCGCCTGTCTTCGCGAAATACAGCGCCAGTCTGGCCAAGGCCTATCCGGACCACAACCTCGGGGAGGTGAACGACTTGCTTGCCGTGACGTGGAACCGGCCGCTGGTCTACGCGCCGTTCGTCCAATTCCACGAAGGCCCGGCAAAGAGCCGCTTCGTCAACGTCACCGCGAGCGGCATGCGGCTCGGCGGCAAGGATCAGCCCTGGCCGCCGGTCGCCGACCGCTACAACATCTTCGTCTTCGGCGGCTCCACAACCTTCGGCTATGGCCTGGCCGACGACGAGACGATTCCGGCCGCCCTCGGCCGCATGCTCGCCAAGCAGGAGGGGCGCCAGGTCGAGGTCTATAATCTCGGGCAGGCCTATTACGGCTCGACGCAGGAGCGCATCTATTTCCAACAGCTGCTGCTGGACGGCGCGAAGCCTGACCTTGCGATCTTCATCGACGGCCTCAATGATTCGATTCTCGACAAGGAGCCCCTGATGACGAGCCGCTTGCGCGAAGCGCTCTCGCAGCGCTTGAGCGATCGGGTGCGCTTGATCCTCGAGGCCCTTCCCATCACGCGGGTCGTGGCCTGGCTCGAGGGGCTGGCGGCGCCGGACAAGCCGCCCGCCGGGGACGCGACGCCGGCGGGTCCGACCGCGGCCGAGCTCGCGACGCGCTATGCGCGCTATTGGCGCAATCAGGAAATGATCGCGGCCGTCGCCGATGCGGCGAAAATTCCCGTGGCCTTCGTCTGGCAGCCCGCCGCCCCTTACGCGACCGACGCCGAGACCAACCCCTTCTATACGCGGCCCGGTCCCAACGACGCGCTCGAGGACGCATTCGCGGCGCTCAAGCCGCAATTCGCCGCGCGGACTGCGCCCGGCCGCCTGATCTGGTGCGCCGAGCTTCCCCGCGGCCGGCATGATCCGCTCTACGTCGACGCCGCGCATTATTCCGCTAAGATGAGCGAGCTCATGGCGGGCTGCATCAAGGACGGGCTCGCGGCCGGCGGCCTGCTGCGCTGAGCGCCGATGAACCTCCAGTCCCGGCGGCAACGGCGCGAAGACATGGCGACAGCATCGCAAAGGAGAGGCGTTTGACAGGAGAGCTCGCAGGCCGGGTCGCGCTCGTCACGGGCGGCGGGCGCGGCATCGGCCGCGCCATCGTCGAGGCGTTGCACGAGCAAGGCGCCAGCCTCGTCGTCGCGGACAACGGCACCGAAATCGACGGCCGCGGCGCCGACCCCGCTCTTGCCGACGAGCTAGCGGCGCGGCTCGGTCCCCGCGCCACGGCCTTCACCGAAAGCGTGGCGAGCCCTTCGGCCGCCGCCGCCGCCGTCGGCCTCGCGGTCAAGAGCTTCGGCGCCCTCGACATCCTCGTGAACAACGCGGCCATCCTGCGCGACGCGCTCATCTTCCGCGGCGATCCCGGCGATTGGGACGCGGTCATCCGCAATAATCTCTCCGCCGCCTATTATCTCATGGCGGCGGCCACGCCCTTGATGCGCGAGGCCGCCAAGGCCGGGCGCGGCGGCGGCGGCTGGGGGCGCATCGTCAACATCGTCTCGACGGCCGGCTTCTACGGCAATTACGGCCAGGCGAGCTACGGCAGCGCCAAGGGCGGCCTCATCGCGCTCTCGCGCATCGCCGCGCTCGATCTCGCGCGCAACGCCATCACGGCGAACGCCGTGGCGCCCTTCGCCGCGACGCGCGTCACCGAGATCATCAAGCCCGCGAACGAGGCCCAGGCGCGATATAAGGCGCGCGCCCTCGAGCTCGCGCCGCGTCATGTCGCGACGCTCGTCGCCTTTCTATGCGGGCCGGGGGCGGGCAAAATCAGCGGCCAGCTCTTCGGCGTGCGCGGCCGCGAGGTCTTTCTTTTCTCGCAGCCGCGGCCGGTGGCGCGCGTCGTGCGCGAGGGCGAGGATTGGACAGAAGCGAGCCTGGCCGCCGCCGTCGAGCGCGAGCTCGCGGGCCAATTCACCGAGCTTTCGACCGATCTCGAAGCCTTCGATAGCGAGCCCGTCGTTTGAGGGCGATTGCATCGGCCGCCGCCGGGCCGATATCATCCTGGAGATAAACCGACCCGGTCGAGTTCGGCCGCCGGCCGACGAGGGAGTAGAGGCCATGGAAGCAGCACCGGCCAGCACGCCCGAGCGCGACGCCTATCGCGCCCGCATCGGCCAGGACAATCTGGCGCCTTTGTGGGAGGTATTGTATGGCCTCGTGCCGAAGCAACCGACCGTGCGCGAGCAGCCCGCCATCTGGCATTACCAGGCGATCCGGCCGGCAATCATGGAGGCGGCGCGCCTGATCACGACCGACGAGGCGGAGCGCCGGGTGCTCTTGCTCGAGAACCCCGCGCTCAAGGGCCTCTCGCGCATCACCATGAGCCTGTTCGCCGGGCTCCAGCTCATCATGCCCGGCGAGATCGCGCGCAGCCATCGCCATACCGCCGCCGCCTTGCGCTTCATTGTCGAGGGCAAGGGCGCCTACACCGCGGTCGACGGCGAGAAGACGATCATGTCCGAGGGCGATTTCGTCATCACCCCCTCCTGGACCTGGCACGATCACGGCAACGAGAGCGACGGGCCGATGGTATGGCTCGACGGGCTTGATATGCCGCTGGTCAATTTCCTCAATGCCGGCTTCATGGAGCCCTATCCGGAGGAGACCCAGCCGGTCACCCGGCCCTCGGGGGATTCGCTCGCGCGCTACGGCCAGGGGCTGATGCCCGACGGCTACGAGCATAAGGGAATATGCTCGCCCATCTTCAACTACCCCTATGAGCGCACGCGCGCCGCCCTCGAGACCCTGCGGCGCAGCGAGGGATGGGACCCGTGCCATGGGCTCAAGCTGCGCTATGTCAATCCGGTCAATGGCGACTACGCCATGCCGACCATCGGTTGCTTCATGCAGCTCCTGCCCAAGGGGTTCACCGGCACGCCCTACCGCTCGACCGACGGCGCGATCTTCGCCTGCGTCGAGGGGCGCGGACGCACGCAGGTCAACGGCCAGAGCCTGGAATGGGGTCCGCGCGATATTTTCGTCGTGCCGAGCTGGCATTCCTACAGCCACCAGCCGAGCGAGGACGCCGTGCTGTTCAGCTTCTCTGACCGCCCGGTTCAGGAAAAGCTCGGTCTCTGGCGCGAGCAGCGCGGCAATGTGACGCGCGCGGCATGAGCCAGGCCGGAGAGCGGGCGACTGAGCCCGAGTCGGCTCCCCTTTCCACCCTGCCGCAATCGCTGCTCGATTTCTGGTTCGGCCCGCCGGGCTCGTCCGGGCGCGGCCGGCAGCGCGACGCCTGGTGGCGCAAGGATGCAACGTTCGACGACGAGGTGCGCGCGCGCTTCGGCGTGGCTCACCGGGCGGCGGCGGCGGGAGAGCTCAGCCGTCTCGCGGCGAGCGCGCCGGGCGCCCTCGCCCTCGTCATCCTGCTCGACCAGGTGCCGCGCAACATCTATCGCGGAGAGGCGCGCTGCTACCGGAGCGACGCGATGGCGCGCGCGGTGGCGCAGCAGGCGATCGAGCGCGGCTTCGACCGCGCGCTTTCCGCCGTGGAGCGCTTGTTCCTCTATCTTCCCTTCGAGCATAGCGAGCGGCTGGCCGACCAGGACCGCGCGGTCGCGCTCTTCGCCGCCCTCGAGCAATTTCCCGAGACCGCCGGCATCGGCAAGACCGTCGCGCATCATCGCGAGATCATCGCCCGCTTCGGCCGCTTTCCCCACCGCAACGCCACCCTCGGTCGCGCGACCACGCCCGAGGAGGCGGCCTTCCTCGAGGAGCCGGATTCGGCGTTCTAAAATTCCGGTCTGTTCGGCGCCCCGCCTCAAGGCAGCCGGCGCACCGCGCAATCCTGCCCTGCCAAACGGAAACGGCTGCAGAGCTCGATCGCCGAGCCCTCGTTCTCGAACGGCCCGATCATGAGGCGCGTGAGCTGCGTGCCCGCCCCCGTTTGCGCATCCTGGATCATGGGCCGCAAGCCGAGGAAGAGGTTCGGCCGGCGCGCGCGCATCTCCTGCCAATTCCGGTCGGCCTCGGCTTGCGAGTTGTAGGCGCCGAGCTGCACGCCGAACCCGGCCGGCTCGTTGCGCGGCATGGGGATGCTGTCGGGAAGGCTGCCGCTCGGCTCGGCGAGCGCCTGGCGCACCGGGGGTGCCGCAGGACGAGGCGGCACCAACGCGGCCACGGCCGGCAAGGCCATGGAGCCGGAGGATTGCACCGGGCTGTCGGAGGCGACCGGCCGCGCCGAGGCCGGCTTCTGTGTGGGCGGCAAGGCGGCGAGCTGCGCCGGCGATGGTGGGGGCTTGGTGTCGAGCGGCGGGTTCTGCGAGAAGAGCGAGCGATCCACCGTGATCTGCAGCATGCGCGGATCGACCTCCGATGAGAGGCTCTGCGTCGCGGGCGTATTTGGCGCCGTCGCAGCCGGTGTCGCCGCAGGCGCCGTCAGCGGCTTCGCCGCGTTGACGTTGGCAAGGGACGCGGGCGAGGGCGGTTCCGCCGGCGGCGCTGCCAGATCGAGCGGCGGCGGTTTCAACGGCGGCGGCGCAGAAGCGGTCGCAGCCGAAGGCGATAACGGCACCGCCGGCGTCGAGGTAGCCGGCGGAAGCGATAGCGGCGCGGCCGGCGGCGCGATGGCTGGCGGAGGCGATAAGGGAGCGGCCGGCATCGGCGTCGCAGTCTCCGGCATCGCAGTCGCGGTCTGGGGAGGCGCAGCCGGCCGCGAGACCGGCGCCGGGGCTGTTACGGGAGCGGGCGGCAAGGCGGGCAAGGCCGCAGTCGTCACCGGCGTGAGGCTCGCCGTCGGGCCGATCGTGGGCAAGGGCGCTGCCGGCGGCGGCGCCGGGGGAACGGCGGCTTGCGCGGACGGCGGCGCGGCCACGGCTGGCGGCAGCGCGACGACGGCCGGCGGCGGCGCGGCCGCGGCTGGCGGCGGGGTGGCTGCGACTGTGGAGAGTGGTACCGCGGCGGCGACGGTCGCGGCGGCGGAAGGTGGTGTCGCGGCAGCAATGGGCGGCGTTGCCGGACCGGGCGCCGGCGGCGTGGGGGGCAGCGTTGGCGCCAATATCGAGGCCGGCGACAGCGACGAAATCGAGCTGGCGGAAGCGCGGACGGCGGCAGCCGCGCCGCCGGGCGGTGAATTGGATATCGTTGCCGGGATCGCCGGCGGAGCCGCTGACGCCGGGACGGGCGCGGGCGCGACGGCAGCGGCGGTAAAAGGCATCGGCGCAGGCGAGGGCTTCACGCTCGCGGATGGCCCTTCCACCGCCGTCGCGGACTTCGTCCGGACGGCGGGCACGCGTGGCGGCGTCGGGGCGGTCACGGCTGCTAAGGCGGTCATGGGCGCGGGCGCCGGCGCGACGGGCGTCGCGGGGCGGGCCAGCGGCGGCAACGCGGCAGCCGGCGGCAGCGTACTCGCGCTCGGGCCCGCGCTCGGCGCCGGCAAGGCTGCCTCGACCGCCGTCGCCGACTTCGTGTGCAGCGGGCTCGGAGGCGCGGAGGGCGCCGCGGCGGTTATGGGAGCAGCCGTGGCCGCTGCAGGCGGCGTCGCGGGCATTGCCGGCAGGACCGCCGCTGGCACCGCGGCGGGGCTCTTGCTGGAATTGGCGAGCGCCAGCGCGATCGCGGTTTCGGATTTGCGCATCGCCGAGCTTGCGGCGGCGGGCTTGCCGGTCGGGGGCGTCGCCGGGCCCGCCGGCGGCGCGGCCGGCGCCGCCATTGGCGCGGGCGGCGGCACGGGCGCGGGAATCACGCCCGCCTCGGCCGTGCCGAGCGAGACCAGCGTCTCGAGTCCCGTTCCGCCCGCGGGGTCGCGCCGCTTCATCAGCACGGCCTGGATGGAGGGTGCGTAATAAAGGATCTCGCGATAGCCGGGGCGCTGGCAGAGAATCTCATAGGCGGTGAAAGTCCCGGCCGCGACCGTGATTGCCCCGGGCTCGTGCGCCTCGCAGCTCTCATGCTCGAATTTCGCCGCTTCGCCGGACCTCGTGACGGCGACCTGGAAATCGACCCGTTTGCCCGCGTGAAGCGGGAAGAGGCTGGGCGCGCCGGGCGGGTAGAGGCGCAGCAGCGGCGGGGCGCCGGGCTTGGCCGTCTCGCTCAAGGGCTCGAGGCTGGGATCGAGGGGCGCAATCCAGCTGGCGCCCTTGTCGTCCGCCCAGCTCACCAGCTCCCCATTGACCGCCACGACGCGGGCACGGAGCTTCCGGCCGTCCTGCTCGTAGGTGAAGAGGTCGCCGAGGCGATATTGCGGCAGGGGCGCATCCTTGCTCGCATTGGCGCTCGCATCGGCGCCGGCGCCGCCCGTTCCCGGCGGGCCGCCCGAGCAGGCCGCGAGCCACGAGAGCAGCCCGAGCCCCGCCGCCAGCCGCGAGAACGGCCGACGCTCTGATGCGCCCCGCAACCGCATACCGCCTGTCCCATGATCCGCGGCGCGCCGCTTCAGTCACGGCCGCCGCGAGAGAGGAATTCTGCCAAGGGCGCGGGCTTTCCGCAATATCGCCGTTGCGCGGGATGGGAAGCAGGTTGCGGAATTGCTCGTTCGCAAATCCTCAGGGTACGAGACGCACGGCCGAGAATGCGCGCTCCTCGCCGTGAGGATATCCGTATTTTCAACGAGTTGCCCTCGAATCAGCCCTCGACCACGCGGTTGCGCAAGCGGCCGATGCGCTCGATCTCCATCTCGACGAGATCGCCCGGCTTCATATAGAGCGGCGGCTTGCGCGCGAAGCCCACCCCGTCGGGCGTGCCGGAGGAGATCATGTCGCCCGGCCCGAGCTGGGTGAATTGCGAGCAATAGGAGACGAGCTCCGCCACCGGAAAAATCATGTCCCTGGTGTTGCCGTTCTGCAGCAGCTGGCCGTTGATTTTGGTGGTGAGGCCGAGCGCGGAAGCATCCGGCAGCTCGTCCACCGTCACGAGCCAGGGCCCGACAGCGCCGGAGCCGGGGAAGTTCTTGCCCGCGATGAATTGCGAGCTATGGAACTG
Organism: uncultured Pseudomonadota bacterium; assembly: GCA_963842155.1. GTDB lineage: Bacteria > Pseudomonadota > Alphaproteobacteria > JACZXZ01 > JACZXZ01 > CAWJFP01. The sequence continues at coordinate 152,197 of CAWJFP010000038.1, read as the reverse complement.
CCAATCGCGCACCGAGCCGTCATGGTAGATGGTATAGCCGGCCACGTAGGTAAGCGCATCCTTGGCGGCGACCCGGCGCGCGGGCTTGCCGATGACGATGCAAAGCTCGACCTCGTAGTCGTATTTGTCCGATTCCCTGGGCTTCACCAGCGGCTGCTCATGGCCGACATGGCTGTCGGAAAAGCGGGTAAAGACGATGGGCTTATCCGGCACCTTGGCCTTGGCCTCGGCGGCATGGTCGGCATAGTTGAGGCCGATGGCGAGGATCTTGCCCGGATCGGTGATGACGGGGAGGAAAGTCACCTCCGCAAGGCGGTGGTCGGCCGTCTCCTTGGCGAGGATGCGCTTCGCCTCGGCGAGCCCGTCCTTGGCGAGGAGCCTGCGCAAGGTTTGGTATGAGGCGCCGATGCGCGCGCCCAGATCGACGACGCCGTCCTCCTTGACGGCGCCGTAGCTCGCGCGGCCCTTATGCTCGAAGCTCATCAATCGCATGTCGTTCCCCTGCTTAACGCGTGCCGAGCGAGGCGCGGGCGCGGGCGGCGCCCGCGGCGAGAGCCTGGAGCTTGCCGCGGGCGACCGCGCGGGGCAAGGGCGCCATGCCGCAATTGGTGCAGGGGATGAGCCGCTCGAGGGGAACGTGCTTTGCGGCGCGCGCGATGGCGGCCTCGACCGCCTCCGGCGTCTCGATCTCGTTGGTGGCGACGTCGATCACGCCCACCAGCACGTCCTTGCCGGTGAGCAGCTCGAGCAAGGAGAGCGGCACTCGCGAGCCCACGCATTCGAGCGAGACCTGGCCGATGCGCGAGCGGGCAAGCGCTGGGAAGATGGTCTCATATTGGCGCCATTCGCTGCCCAGCGTCTTCTTCCACTCGATGTTCTCGCGGATGCCGTAGCCGTAGCAGATATGCACCGCCGTCTGGCAGGCCACGCCCTCGACGGCGCGATCGAGCGCGGCGACGCCCCAGTCGAGGGTCTCCTCGAGATAGGCGTTGAAGGCCGGCTCGTCGAGCTGGATCACGTCGACCCCGGCGGCCGCGAGCTCCTTGGCCTCGTCGTTGACGAGACGGGCGAACTCCATGGCGAGCTTGGGCCTGTCGTTGTAATAGGCGTCGGCGAGGGTATCGACGATCGTCATCGGCCCCGGCATGGTGACCTTCAGCTTGCGCGCGGTATAGGCGCGGGTGAAGCGCGCCTCGTCGCCATGCACGGCGCCGCGCCGCGCGACCGGACCGACGACGGTCGGGCACATCGCCTCATAGCGATTGTCGCGAATGCCGATGCGCTGCTTGCGCGCGAAATCGATGCCGTCGATGCGCTCGAGGAAGCCATGGACGAAATGCTGTCGGAATTGCTCGCCGTCGGTGACGATGTCGATGCCGGCGGTCTCCTGCTCCTTGAGCCAGACGAGCACGGCGTCGCGCTGCGCCTCGGCGAGCGCCGCGCCGGCGAGTTTCCAGGCGGGCCACAGCTTCTCGGTCTCGGCGAGCCATGCCGGCTTCGGCAGGCTGCCCGCGATCGTCGTCTCGAGCATGGTCCCTTCCCTACGCTTTTGTCTCAGCCCTTGACCCAGGCGATGCGCAGCAGGTTGGTGGCGCCGGGCGTGCCGAAGGGCATCCCGGCCGTGATGACGATGCGCTCGCCGTCCGCCGCCATGCCCTCGTCGCGCGCATGTTTGCAGGCGCGCTCGACCATCTCCTCGACGCTGGCCACGTCGTCGGTGGAGACGCAATGGATGCCCCAGGCGAGCGCCAAGCGCCGCGCCGTCTCGAGCCGCGGCGTCAGGCAGAGGATCGGCACGTCGGGCCGCTCGCGCGCGGCGCGCAACGGGGTCGAGCCCGAGGTCGTGTAGGTGACGATGGCGCGGGCCGAAATCGTGCTCGCCACCTGGCGCGCGGCGGCGGTGATGGCGTCGGCGGGAGTCGCCTCCGGGTCGGGATGCTCGGCGTCCATGATGCGGCGATAGCGCGGATCGCGCTCGACGCGGCGTATGATGCGATCCATCATGGTGACCGCCTCGACGGGATATTCGCCCGCTGCCGATTCCGCCGACAACATCACCGCATCGGCGCCCTCGTAGATGGCGGTCGCCACGTCGGACGCCTCGGCGCGCGTCGGCGTCGGCGCGTGGATCATCGATTCCAGCATCTGCGTCGCGATCACCACGGGGCGGCCGGCGAAGCGGCAGGCCCGCACGATCTGGCGTTGCAGGCTCGGCACGTCCTCGGGCGGCAGCTCGACGCCAAGATCGCCGCGCGCCACCATCACCGCATCGACGAGCTCGACTATCTCCTCGAGCCGCTCGATTGCCGCCGGTTTCTCGAGCTTCGCCATGACCCCGGCGCGGCCGGCGATGAGCCTGCGCGCCTCGGCGATGTCCTCCGGGCGCTGCACGAAGCTGAGCCCGATCCAATCGACGCCGAGATCGAGCCCGTACTGCAGATCGCTCTGGTCCTTCTCGGTCAAAGACGAGATCGGCAGCACCACGCCCGGCACATTGACGCCCTTGCGATCGCTCAGCTCGCCTCCCACCGCCACCTTGCACTCGGCGAAGTCGGGCCCGCAACGCGAGACGGTGAGGCGCAGCTTGCCGTCGTCGAGCAGGAGCTCCGAGCCCGGCCGCAAGGCCGCGAAGATCTCGGGATGCGGCATCGGCGCGCGCGTCGCGTCCCCCATTTCCGGCGAAAGATCGAGGCGGAAGCTTTGCCCGGCGACGAGCCGCACCATGCCGCCCTTGAGCCGCCCTATCCTCAGCTTCGGGCCTTGCAGGTCCACCAGGATGCCGATCGGCCGCCCGACCTCCTGCTCGAGCCGGCGGATATGGCCGTGGCGCGCCCTGTGGTCCTCTTGGCTGCCATGGCTGAAATTCAGCCGGAAGAGGTCCGCGCCCGCCTCGAACAGCGCGCCGATGCGCTCGTAGCTCGAGCTGGCCGGACCGAGGGTGGCGACGATCTTGGCCTTGCGCTTGCGCTGCATGAGGCGAACTTAGCGGCCCTCGCGCGCGCCGTCGATCAGGATCGCGCGGAAGTCATTCACGTTCGTTTGCGTCGGTCCGGTGACAAGGAGATCGCCGAGGCCTTCGAAAAAGCCGTAAGCGTCGTTCTCGGCCAGATGGCGGCGCGGGTCGAGACCCGCTTGCCTCGGCGCGCGCCAAACTGCCCGGATCGAGCAGTGCGCCGGCATTGTTCTCGGTGCCGTCGATGCCGTCCGTGTCGGCCGCGAGCGCGTGGATGCCCTCGGCGCCGGCGAGCGCGATGGCAAGGCCGAGCAGGAACTCGGCATTGGGCCCGCCACGTCCCTTGCCGCGGACGGTGACGGTCGTCTCCCCGCCCGACAGCAGGAGTGCCGGCGGCGGCGCGGGCTGGCCATGGCGCAGGGCTTGGAGGGCGATGCCGGCGAAGGCGCGGCCGACCTCGCGCGCTTCGCCCTCGATGGCGTCGCCCAGAATGATCGGCGCCATGCCGGCCGCCCGGGCCACCGCCGCCGCGGCTTCCAATGATTGCTGCGGCGTGGCGATGAGCGCATAGCGCGTGCGCGCGAGCCGCGGGTCGCCGGGCTTGGGCGTCTCCTCCTCGGCACCGCAGGCGAGGCGCCGGTCGACCGCACGCGAGGGCGTGATGCCGTAGCGCGCGAGCACGGCGCGCGCATCGGCGAAGCTTGTGGGATCGGGCACCGTCGGGCCGGAGGCGATCACGCTCGGATCGTCGCCCGGCACGTCCGAGATCGCCAGCGTGACGAGCGGCGTGGCGCCGCAGGCGACGGCGAGCCGTCCCCCCTTGATGGCCGAGAGATGCTTGCGCACGCAGTTCATCTCATGGATGTCGGCGCCGGAGCGCAGGAGCGCGCGCACCACCTCCTTCTTGTCGTCCAGGGTCAGACCCGGCGCGGGCAGCGTCAGGAGCGCCGAGCCGCCCCCCGAGATCAGGCACAGCACGAGGTCGTCGGGCCGCAATCCCGCGACGAGCGCGAGCATGCGCTTGGCCGCCGCCTCGCCCGCCGCGTCCGGCACCGGATGCGACGCCTCGACTACCTCGATCTTCGCAGTCGGCAATTTATGGCCGTAGCGCGTGACGACCAGCCCCGAGAGCGGTCCCCGCCAATGATCCTCGACGGCGCGCGCCATGGCGGCGGCGGCCTTGCCGCAGCCCACCACCACCGTGCGCCCCCGGGGCGGCGGCGGCAGGTGGCTCGGCAGGCAGCGCTCGGGCTGGGCCGCGGCCACCGCCGCGTCAAAGAGGGCGCGGAGGAACGCGCGCGGATCGGCGACGGCACTCATCAGCCCTGCTTCGCGATCTGATGCGCGGCCAGCGCCTCAAGCGCGCGCACGAGCGCCGAATGGTCCCAGGCTCGGCCCCCTTGCGCCACGCAGGCGTTGAAGAGCTCCTGCGCGGTCGCGGTGTTGGGCAGGCTGAGGCCGAGCTGCCGCGCCGCCTGCAGCGCCAGATTGAGGTCCTTCTGATGCAGCTCGATGCGGAAGCCGGGTTCGAAAGTCCGCGCGATCATGCGCTGACCATGGACCTCGAGGATGCGCGAGGCGGCGAAGCCGCCGAGGAGCGCCTGGCGCACCTTGGCGGGATCGGCACCCGCCTTGGAGGCGAAGACCAGCGCCTCCGCCACCGCCTCGATGGTGAGCGCCACGACGATCTGGTTCGCCATCTTGCAGGTCTGTCCGTCGCCGTTGCTCTCGCCGACATGTGTGATCGACTTGCCCATGAGCTCGAAAAGCGGCTTGGCGCGCTCGAAGGCGCCTGCCGGCCCGCCCACCATGATGGTGAGCGTTCCGCCCTTCGCCCCCACCTCGCCGCCCGAGACGGGCGCGTCGAGATAGTCGCAGCCCTTCGCGCGCACCCGTTCGGCGAAATCGCGCGTCGCCGTGGGCGAGATCGAGCTCATGTCGATGACGAGCTTACCGGGGGCGAGCCCCTCCGCCACGCCGCCGGGCGCGAACAGCACGCCCTCCACGTCGGGCGTGTCGGGCACCATGATGATGACCACCTCGGTGCGCGCCGCGATCTCGGCCGCGGAGCCGAGCAGGACCGCCCCGCCCTTCAGCAGCTCCTCGGGCGTCGGGCTGCGGTGGCGCAGGGTGACGAGCTTGTGCCCGGCCTTCTGCAGGTGGCCCGCCATGGGCCGCCCCATGATGCCGAGCCCGATGAAGCCGATATCGGTCATGTCCGCCTCCCGAAGGTCCGCGCCCGTCAGTTGCCCTGCAGATAGGACCTGGCCCAGCCGAACCCCTCGAGCGTGCCGGCCAAGGGCCGGTATTCGCAGCCCACCCAGCCGGCATAGCCGACCTTGTCCATGAAGCCGAGCAGGAAGCCGTAATTGATCTCGCCGGTGCCCGGCTCGTGCCGGCCCGGCGTGTCGGCGATCTGGATATGGCCGATCACGCCGAGATTACGCTCAAGCGTATGGGCGATGTCGCCCTCCATGATCTGCGCGTGATAAATGTCGTATTGCAGGCGCAGATTGCTGGTGCCGACCGCGCCGATCACGGCAAGCGCCTGGGTCGAGGTGACGAGGTAGTAGCCCGGCACGTCGCGGCTGTTGATCGGCTCGATCAGCATGGTGATGCCGACCTTCGCCGCCTGCTCGGCGGCATATTTCAGGTTTTGCACATAGATCTCGCGCAAGCGAGCCGGATGCACGCCCGAAGGCGCCACCCCCGCCATGGCATGGAGCCGCTTGCAGCCCAGCGCCGTCGCATAATCGATGGCGCGCCCCACGCCGTCGCGGAACTCGGACACCCGGTCGGGATGGATGGCGAGGCCGCGCTCGCCCGCCTCCCAATCGCCCGGCGGCAGGTTGAAGAGCGCCTGCTCGAGTCCGTGCTGTCGCAGCCGCTGGAGAATCGCCTCCTTCGGATAGGAGTACGGGAAGAGATATTCGACGGCGGAGAACCCGGCCTTGGCCGCCGCCTCGAAGCGGTCCAGGAACTCATGCTCGGCGAACATCATGCTGAGATTGGCGGCAAGCTTCGGCATCGGATCGGGCCTTTCCTGGCTCTTGGAGCCAAATTCTATAATGCCTCCGGAGCGCGGCGCATAGGGAGGGCAGCGATGGCGTTCAGCCGCGCGTGCTGTATAACGCAGGTTCTGGCGGGTTTGCAGGCATCGACTTTTCGCCGGGACGGGAAATGGAAAAACACGAACCGGTGGCCGGCGCGGCAGGGGGCGCGTTCCTGACGGCCGACGAGCCGCCAGCGTTCGAGCTTCACAACGAGGCCGGTCGCGCCGATCTTTTGCTGGTCTGCGATCATGCCAGCGCGCTCATCCCGCGCCGTCTCGGCTCGCTCGGCTTGGCGTCCGACTTGCTGACACTCCATATCGCCTGGGACATCGGCGCTGCCGCCACGGCCCGCCTCCTCGCACGCCGTCTCGATGCGCCGCTGTTGCTCGCCGGCTATTCGCGGCTCGCGATCGACTGCAACCGCTATCTCGACGACCCGAGCTCGATCGCGCAAGAGAGCGACGGGATCGCCGTGCCCGGCAATCGCGGCCTCTCGCCGGCCGAGCGCGCGCAGCGCGCCGCGGCTTTGTTCCACCCCTATCATCATGCCGTTGCCGCGGCGCTCGACCGCCTGCACGCGCGCGGCCGCCCGCCCGCGCTCGTCGCCGTCCATAGCTTCACGCCCGTCATGTCCGGCCGCTCGCGGCCTTGGCAGGTCGGCGTGCTGTGGGCCGAGGACGGCCGCATGGCCCGCCCGCTTATCGCCGCACTCCGCGCGCAGGCGGGGATCCTGGTAGGCGACAACGAGCCTTATTCGGGCCGCGAGCCCATGGGCTACACCGTCGAAGAGCATGCGGTCGCCAAGGGCTGGCCCCATGTCGCGCTCGAGCTGCGCCAGGACGTCGTCGAGAGCCGCGGCGGTGCCGAGGAATGGGCCGAGCGTCTGGCGCGAGCCCTCGCCCCTATTCTCGCCGATCCAATGCTTTACCGAGAGATTTGACCGTCTAACAATTTGACCGGCGCGCGCGCGATCGCCACATATAGGCAAAGCGATCTGCCGCAACCGAGGAAAAGCGATGACCGAGGACGCCAAGACCCGAACCGAGCTCGAGGCCGCGGCCTTCCGCCGGCTCGTCGAGCATCTGCGCACGCGGACCGACGTGCAGAACATCGACCTCATGAACCTCGCCGGTTTCTGCCGCAATTGCCTGAGCCGCTGGTATCGCGAGGAGGCCGAGGCGCGCGGCCTTGGCGTGAGCGACGATGCCGCGCGCGAGCGCGTCTACGGCATGCCCTATGCCGAGTGGAAGCGCAAATATCAGACGGAGGCGAGCGCCGCGCAAAAGGAGGCTCTCGCCAAAACCTCTTCCGGCCATAGCCATTGATCCTGCCAAGCGGCGCGTCTATCGTCGCGCCATCGAGAGAAGGAGTATGGGGATGGCGGATGTCGGCGGCATCGCGGCCGAGCAGCTCCGCTCGCTGGTCGAGCGGATCGAGCGGCTGGAGGAGGAGAAGGCCGCGCTCGCGGGCGACATCCGCGACGTCTTCGCCCAGGCCAAGGGCAGCGGCTTCGACCTCAAGGTGCTGCGCCAGGTGCTCCGGCTGCGCAAGATGAACAATGCCGACCGGCAGGAGCAGGAGAGCCTGCTCGACATCTACAAGCGCGCGCTCGGCATGTGAGCTCGAGGGTCATGAGCGAGGCCGAGGAGAAGCCGCCGGGCGGGGTCCATACCGACTTCCGCGGGCGCATGTCCTATGGCGACTATCTCCAGCTCGACCGGCTGCTCGATTGCCTGAAGCCGCTCTCCCCGCAGCATGACGAGACGCTCTTCATCACCATCCATCAGGCGAGCGAGCTCTGGATGCGCCTCGTCATCCGCGAGCTCGAGGCGGCGATCGCCAATATCCGAGCTGACCGGCTGCAGCCCGCCTTCAAGATGACGGCGCGGGTGACGCGCATCCAGAACCAGCTCATCCAGTCCTGGGACGTGCTCTCCACCCTCACGCCCGCCGACTACATGACCTTCCGCGAGGCGCTCGGCCAATCCTCGGGCTTCCAATCTTACCAGTATCGGCTCATCGAGTTCCTGCTCGGTAACAAGCAGCGCGCCATGCTCGAGCCGCATCGCCATCGCCCCGATATTCTGAGTGCGCTCGAGGCGGCGCTCGCGGGCCCGAGCCTCTACGACGAGGCGCAGCGTCTCTTGGCCCGGCGCGGCTTTGCCATCGCGTCCGCCCATCTCGAGCGCGATCTGAGCCAGCCCTACCGCGCGGAGGCGAGCGTGCGGCGCGCCTGGCTCGAGGTCTACCGCCGTCCCGACGAGCATTGGGAGCTCTACGAGCTGGCCGAGGAGCTGCTCGACATCGAGGACGCCTTCCAGCAATGGCGCTTCCGCCATGTCACCACCGTCGAGCGCATCATCGGCGGCAAGCCCGGCACCGGCGGCACGGCCGGCGTCGCCTATCTGAGGCAGGCGCTCGACATCCGCTTCTTCCCCGAGCTCTGGGAGGTCAGGACGGAGATCTGAGGGGGGCTGTGTTGAACCCGCGGCGAGGCGCGGTGCTGTCTCCAGGAAACCCCTCTACCCGGCGTAGGGATAACATCTGGCCAAAAGGCTTGCATATGGGCTATGTTCATGTTATGTTCCAAATTGAGGTAATTCGTTGTGTGTGGAGCTCCTGTGCTGTCGATTATGCATCATTTATGCAGCCCGGATATGCTATGATGATTGGAGGTCTACGCGGGAGGCCCGGGCATGGCGGCAAAGAAGCGCCTCGTACGCGCGACGATTAGCCTCGACAAGAATGATTACACGGCGCTGGGAAAGCTCGCCGAGCGGATGGAAGTCTCTGCCTCTTGGCTGACACGACAGGCGATACGTGACTTCCTCGACAAGTACGGTGAGCGCGGACAGCCCGAGCTTGCCTTACGGCTCGCCGACAAACACAAAACTTGAAGGAGGAGGACTTTGCCCGCGCCGACCCTTGGAATGCGATCCCGAGGCGATGCCCTTCAAGAGATGGCGTTTCCCGGATGTGCGATTTCAGAAAGCGAGGTGAGCACAGGGTCGGCGCGCTGGCACGCGGGTATGGAGCAGACGTTCCGTCTGGCTGTTCCTCATCGTGGCCATGTTCTCTCAACAGCCGCGGAGTTCTACGGAAACCCGATCCGAGAGGCTGTCGGTGTGTTGTCCGCGTCCCTCGCGCGCAAACCGCACGAGGACATCGCCCGATGTATGCGTCCGCTGCAAGGTGCCGACTACGGCAGCGAAGTTTGCCGATCCGATACGGAAATGGCCGCATGGTTCATTGCTGGCATGTGGATCGTTGGCGTGGCCGGCAAGAAAATTCCCATATCGGCATCTCTCCGCGGCGCTGAGCGGTGGTTCTTCGGAGGCGACCCCGCCGACAGCTTGACTGCGATCCCCTCGGCCGACGCAGTTGCCACAGCAGAGAAATCGCTCAGAGAGCAGGCCGATACAGCCGCGTACCTTGACTTGCTCCCATACATCCTCGACCCTCACGGGCCGGGCAGCAGGCTAAGCGTCAGGCGCGATCCATCGACCAGAACGGCGCGTTCCCGGAAACGGGCCAACGGCGTTTTCTATACGCCCGCAGATGTCGCCGAATACATGGCCGGTGCCTGCCTTGATGCACTGGGCGCAGACCTGCCGCTGCCGGTGTTCGATCCTGCCTGTGGCACCGGCGTGTTTCTCAAAGCTGCCTTTGTTGAACTGCGGCGCCGCTTTCCGGGCACTGACGCACTTTCGCTCGCGTCCGAATGCCTGTTTGGCGCCGACATCGATCCTTGGGCACTGGACGCCACGTCCTTCGTCATCGTCACCGACATCCCGACAGATCCCGCAGCTACAGGCTTGCCTCCCGTCGCCTTATGGCAGCGGATGCGGCGCAACTTCGCCCGCATCGACGCTTTGCGGATTAATCCAGCCGCGCAGGCGCCGTCGGATATTCAAGAGAACCGCAGTGATCGAGGTCGTATCCCTATCCACCGCCTGTTCCCAGCGCTCCAAGACGGGCCGGCTGTGGTGCTGGGAAATCCGCCCTATGCAGACCTAGGCGCGCGTGCCGACCTCTCCGAGATCGGAAGCGTGTTTCGGACAATTGCCGTCAAGCAACAGCCGGGCGCCGAAATCTATCTTGCATTCATCGAACAGATGATCCAGCTGGCCGCTCCAGAGGCGAGCGCCGGAGCACTTGTTCTTCCGCTCTCCATCGCCTGCAACGTTGGTCCGCAGTTTGCCGCCGCGCGGAAGCTGATCGGCGAGACGCGAGGGCGATGGCGCTTTGCGTTTTTCGATAGGGAACCGCACGCATTATTCGGCGAGGACGTAAAGACAAGGAATGCCATCGTGCTCTGGTCGAGGGCACCACACGACAAAAATACCGTGCTGGCGACAGGGCCGCTCCGCAAGTGGCGCGGCGACGGCCGCTCCCTAATGTTCAAAAGCCTGAGCTTCACAGCCATTGGCGGTGACATCCGCGGTGGCATTCCAAAAATTGATGGCGCACGTCAAGCTGTGGCTCTTGAGACGCTGGTCACCCGCTGGAGTCGTCTTGAGCGAGCGGTGCAAGACATCGGGCGGCGATCTCTGGCTACTGCAATGAACGCCAACGAGCAAACGGTCTTTGTTGGACCGACCGCCTATAACTTTCTTAACATCTTTCTGAAGCCGTGTGGTCTCCCTCAGAAGTATGTGACTTCTCTCAGAGCATCCGTTGCACGCCATCACATGTGCTTCGCATCACGACGCGCTTGCAGTCTTTGCGCTGCTATCAAGCCATCTCGCATATTGGTGGTGGCATGCGCATGGTGATGGTTTCCACGTGTCTGGACGCTTTCTTTGCGAGTTTCCCTTCGGCCTCGACGCGTTGAGCGGTCCGCCAGGAGAAGCGCTTTCGCGATATGGCGAGGAGCTTTGGTCTACAATCCGAATCAGCCCCATCATCAGTCTCAACCGCGGGCGAACGTCTCTGGCGTTTACCCCTAACGGGCATGACGCCATAAGACGTAAGATCGATCAGGTTCTGGCCGATCTCGCCGGTCTCCAGACAACTTTCGTTGACGAACTTCAGCAGTTCACCGCGCGCACGGTCGCAGTCACGCTGCGCGTTCACACAAACTCAGGAACCGACGAACAGGAGGGGATATGACAAAGGCGATCAGCCAGCGGATCAAAGAAAAGAGTAGAGTCACGAAGGAAGAGTGGCGGGAGTATACAAAGACCGTCTGGACCATCGCCAACACGAGCCGGGATGATCATCCGGCAGTATTCCCTGAAGAGATACCGCTTCGCCTTGCAAAGCTGTTTAGCTTTTACGGCGAGACGGTTCTCGATCCCTTTGCTGGTACCGGAACGACAGCTCGCGCCGTCATTCCCCTCGGTAGGCGTGCTGTGTGCGTCGACCAGAATGCCGATTACGTCCGCACCATCAAGAATGAGTGCCGCAAGATTCATAACGGCCACGGGCCAGATTTTGAATCTCTTATCGCGGTGCGTGCCGACAGCCGGAAACTCGACTTCATCAAGGACGATACTGTTGGTCTTGTGGTCACCAGTCCACCGTACTGGAACAAAGCAAACTACGGCAGCGGCGATGAAAATCTCGGCAACATCGCCAGTTACGCCTCCTTCCTTAAGTCGACACGCCCGGTCTTCGAGGAATGCTTCCGGGTTCTGGTGTCTGGCCGCAAAATCTGCGTCGTGACGGCCAATGTTAACCAGCACACAGATCACGGTTTGCTAACATTTCCGCTCGCTACCGACCTCGCGGTCCAGCTGCGCGACATCGGATTCGTGATGGTCAACGAAATCATCTGGTCGAAAGATGGATCAGGCGGAAAATGGGGATCGTACGGTGCGCAGCGCCCGATATTCGGAAGCTATCCTTATCCACCCAACTTCCTGTTCAAAAACGTCCACGAGTACGTTCTCATTTTCGCCAAGCCGCCTCTAACCAAGACCAAGGGACCGAAGGTGAAGCCTTACAAGGACTTAATGGCCGGCATGGAGCGAGTCATCCACTCCGACGCGCTTGAGGCCGATGGGGAGCCGGTGCGGCCTTCTTTGCAATCATGACCAAGTGGTGGGGGCAAGAGCTGTGTTTTACAACCAGCCGCTAGCGGTTCGGTTTGGCACGGAGCTGCTCCGGCATGTGGATCAAGTTGATCAGATCAATCCGTTCTGGGACACGCTCGACATCGCTGTAGCGTGGGTCCGGGCCTCGGGCATGGCCTACCTATCCGATCGCCTCGCCAACTTTCTACAGCACGGTGGTCGGCTATCAATCATTGTTGGAATCGATCTTCAGAACACAACGCGCGAGGGCTTACAGGCCCTTCTTGACCTAGAACAACACGGGCACTGCGAAACTTTCGTGTATCACAACGAAGCTGGAAGCATTTTCCATCCGAAGCTGTACCTATTCCGCAATGAGGAGGAGGCACGCCTCATTGTGGGATCAAATAATATCACTGAGTCCGGACTATATGTGAACGTGGAGGCTGGCTTACAGGTCGATACCAGCGTGAACTCGACCGTCATAGCGCAGGCGCTTGATGCGCTCTCGTCATGGAAGGACACTACAGGCCGGCTTGCCGTTCGGCTCGATAGCGATTTCCTCGACCACCTGATCGGCAAGGGCTATTTGCCCGACGAAGCAGCGGCCAGAGCTCAACAGCGGAAAAGAACCGCGAGTTCCCGCCGTGACACGCCGCCTTTATTTGCTTCAAGGCGATTTGCGACGCCGGTACGCTCCGCCGCCCGCTCGGCAGCCTCTGCTGCGGCACGCGCGCCGCGGAGCCCTGGCCCGGTCCCGGTTGCAGGTGCGGCAACTGTAGCAGCGGGAACGGTTCTTCTGATGCGCCTGAGAAAAGCGTCTGTAACCGACCGACCGACCCAAACACAGATCCCATTTCGCGTTGTGGATACCTTTTTCACCGGCTCAAGCGAAGTTCGAAGCACTCATTCCGCTGAAGTGCATGGCATAATCGAAGCATCCGCCAGAGGGACTAGGAACACGATAAAGCTCGAAATGCCGGAAATGAAGGACTTCGTCCAGCCCGTCGCCCGATTCGAGAAAACACCGGAGGGTATTGTGTATGAAGCCTACGATGTGGGCTCACCGCAGGGAAATCAGATTATGACATCCCTCGAAGAGGGGAGGCGTGATGGGACCACGCAAATGACAATCAGCGATGCCGACCGTGCAACTTGGTGGCGCTTTATCTAAGATTGTTGGCGAGAACTGTCGGATTGCACCACGCATCTTGCGTCAGCTATTTTGCTCGACATCGAGGACGCCTTCCAGCAATGGCGCTTCCGCCATGTCACCACCGTCGAGCGCATCATCGGCGGCAAGCCAGGCACCGGCGGCACCGCCGGCGTCGCCTATCTGAGGCAGGCGCTCGACATCCGCTTCTTCCCCGAGCTCTGGGAGGTCAGGACGGAGATCTGAGGTAGCTGCCAAGGGGGATGAATGTCGAAATATCCTGTCGTTCGGACTATAGCGGCTTTGCTGAGATTCATCGGCTGGGTGGCGGTGATCTTGGCCATATTAGTCCTGACGTGGGGGATAGTAGATTTCGCGCGTGCCTTCCAAGCCTATAACAACAACCAATATTCGGCATCAATTCCGCTGGAGGCCATTCAGGGCTTGGCCAAAATCGGCGTGGCCCTGGGCATCGCCTTTGCGGGGCTTATCTCGATTTTCATAGGTGAAGTCGCTCAAATTTTTATCGATGTCGAAGAGAATACGTCCAGAGCTGCCGCAAGCATGAGTTCCCTGCGGCAGCACTTCGCCAATACGGCGTCCGTTACACAGCCGCTTGCCGCTAGCGCAGCGCCGCCGCAAGGCGATGGCCTTCTGTTACCGCGCCCCGACCGCTCCTTGCGAGGCTGAGAAATTGCGGGTAGCTCGCCAGCCACAAGTGACTCAATCGCAGTTGAACGACTCTTGGCCGCGTGTATCGATTCCCCGGCGCGCGGCTCGCCCTCGCTGCCCTCATTTCGACTCCATCACCACGAGCCCGTCCCAATCGGGCGGCGGCGGCGCCGTCTTGAAGCCGTCCGCGCGCGCGATCTGGAGCTCGGAGACGCTGTCATGGCCGCCGCGGCGCGCGATCACTTGGCGGAAGAGCGCGATCGCGCGGTCCCAATCGCGCGCAATAAGCGCCGCGCGCCCCTCCTCGTAGAGCGCGATCCATTCCTTCATCTCGACCGTTGCGTCGCTCGCCAACGAGACGAGTTCGTACATCTCGAGGCCCATCTCCTTGCCGTAGACCGCAACCCGGTCGAGCGGCCGCACGACGATCTCCTCGCCCGCCTCCTCGCGCGTGCGCTCGCCGATGATGATGGAGGTGCCGTAGAGCTTGTTGAGCATCTCGAGGCGGCTTGCCACGTTCACCGGATCGCCGATCACCGTATAGTTGAGCCGATCGTGGCTGCCCACATTGCCGACCAGCACCAGGCCCGTATTGACTCCGATGCGCGCGGTCAGGGTCGGCATCTCCAGGCCCGACATATCGCCGTCGCGCACGGCCGCGCGCAGCTCCGCAAGTCGCGCCTGGCAGGCGAGCGCCGCGCGGCAGGCCTGGATCGCATGACGCTCGCTAGGCTCCGGCGCGCCCCAGAACGCCATCACGGCATCGCCGATATATTTGTCGATGGTCCCTTGCTCCGCTTGGATTTGCGCCGACATCTCGCTGAGATAGAGGCCGAGGAACTCGACCACCGCCTCGCCCAGCCGCTCGGCAACCTGGGTGAAGTTGGCGAGGTCCATGAAGAGGATGGTGAGCTCGCGCCGCTCGCCGCCGAGCTCGGCTTCTATCCCGCGCGCGAACAGGCTGCGCACCAGCTCGGTCGGGATATATTTCTTGAAAGAGGCGAGGCTCGCGCTCATCCGCATCGTCGCGGCCGACACCTGGCGGATCTCGCTGAGCCGCGAGGGGATCGCCGTCACCTTGTCGAGGCGGAAATCCTCGAGCTGTTTCAGGTTGGCCGTCACGCGCGCGAGCGGCAGGCCGACGGCGCGCCGCGCCACGAGGGTCGCCGTCACCACGATGACGACGAGGAAGGCGGCGAGGGCGAGCAGGAGCATCCGCGTGTTGCGCTCGATCGTGCCGAGCAGGTCGGCTTCGGGGATGACGACGCAAGCGACGAGTTCCATCTGGGCGAGCGGCGCCAAAGTCACGAAAAAGCTCTCGCCGCGCGCGGGATCGTAGTAGGTGAACTGGCGCAAGCGATCGAGGGCGGCGAGCTTCGTGCCGTTCGCCTTGAGCGCGCCGACTACGACCTTGACCGAAGGGTATGCCGCCTCCTCGAGCTTGGGCACTTGCGGGGGCGACTCGCCCTCGCCCATCATGCTCTTCTGCACGGCCACCAGCTCGTCATAGATGTTGGTGAGGAAGACCGCGCCGTGCGGGCTCACCTCGATCGAGTTCGAGAAAATGCGAGAGCCGGTCGAGCGAGATCGAGACGCCGAGCACCCCCAAGAGCCCGCCCTCATGCATCACGGCCTGGGCCGTAGTGACGCCGTAGCGCGCGTTGGAAGGCAGGCGATAGATGTTGCTCCACACCGCCTGGTCCTTGTCGAAGGCGGTCAAGTACCAGAATTGCCGCGTCACCAGATAGTCGCTCGGACTCGTCATGCTGCGCTCGAGCGTGAGGCCGCCGGCGGCATCGATGTGGTAGACGCTCATGTAGCGCGTCGCGGCGGCGCCATCCGGCAGTGTCTCCTCCATGCTGATGCTGCCTTCAGCGGCGCGGAGCGCGAGATAGGAGCGGTCGTCGGGCCGGGCGAACTCGATCGCGGTCAGGCTCGGCTGGCTCTGCATGAACGAGAGAAAGAGGAAGGCGCGCTTCGCCTTGTCGCCGATGTCGATCACCCCTTGGCTCAGGTTCGTGGCGATGGCCTGGCGCGCCGCAACCGCATTGTCGAGCAGCGCGTCGATCTTCTCGGCGATCGTGCGGATGACCAGCGCGTTGAGCCGGCCGTTGAGATCGGCGATATTGCTGCGCGAGGCCAGCGACCAGGGCAGATAAACGATCGCGGCCGTCAGCAGAACGGCCGCCACCACGCCGATCGAGAGGGCGGTGCGGACGGAGATCTCGAAATCCCGCAACGGACGCAATTTCCCCTCCCCGACGCGGCAAGCCGGCGCGATGGTAGCATGGGGAAAAGGAATGCGAAGCGAGCCTCTCCTTCTGCCGCTCATCCGCGGCCTCCCTCTATGCTATAGAGTGAACGCAAGCCTTCACGGCGTCGAAGCATGGGAGCCGCTATGACCGAATCCAAGGTCGCGATCGTTACCGCCGCGGGGCGCGGCATGGGCGCCGCCATCGCGGTCGAACTCAAGGCGCGCGGCTATCGGCTTGCGCTAATGTCCCCCTCGGGCGGGGCGGAGGGGCTGGCCCATGGCTTGGGCGCGATCGGCCTTACCGGATCGGTCACCGAGCCGCGCGATCTCGAGCGTCTGGTCGAGACGACGCTCGACGCCCATGGCCGCATCGACGGCGTGGTCAACAATACCGGCCACCCGCCGTCGGGGCCCCTGCTCGACGTGACCGACGAAGCCTGGCATGCCGGGCTCGACCTCGTGTTCCTCAACGTCGTGCGGCTGGCGCGCCTCGTCACGCCCGTGATGGAGCGCCAGGGTGGCGGCGCCTTCGTCAATATCTCGACCTATGGCGCGCTCGAGCCGGACGCCGCCTTTCCCGTCTCATCGAGCCTGCGCGCGGCCCTCGGCGCCTTCACCAAGCTCTATGCCGACCGCTACGCCAAGGCCGGCATCCGCATGAACAATCTCCTGCCCGGCTTCATCAACTCCTATCCCGAGGACGAGAAGCGCCGCGCCGCCATCCCCATGGGCCGCTATGGCCATGTCAGCGAGGTCGCCAAGACGGCCGCCTTCCTCCTCTCCGAGGACGCCGGCTACATCACCGGCCAGAGCCTCAGGGTCGATGGCGGGCTCACCCGCTCGGTCTGAGCGGGCGATGAGGGGCCGGCTCCGTCTCGCGCTCGCCGCCCTCGCTCTGCTTTGCTCGATCGCCTTGGCGCCGGACGCGCGCGCCAAGGACGATCTCGTCATCGGCATCACGCAATTCCCCTCGACCTTCCATCCCTCGATCGACGCCATGGTGGCGAAGAGCTTCATCCTCGCCATGGCCCAGCGCCCCTTCACCGCCTACGACAAGGATTGGAAGCTCGTCTGCATGCTTTGCACCGAGCTGCCGACCTTAGAGAACGGCGGCGCCAAGCGCGAGAAGACGCCCGACGGCAAGGACGGCATCGCGGTGACCTACAAGATCCAGCCGGGCGCCACCTGGGGCGACGGGGTGCCGGTCACGACCAAGGACGTGATCTTCACCTGGAAGGTCGGGCTGGAGCCCAAAAGCGGCGTCGGCGAGGCCGAGCTCTACCGCCGCATCCTCAAGATCGACGCGCTCGACGACAAGACCTTCACCCTCCATGTCGACCGCGTCACCTTCGACTACAACGCCATCAACGGCTTCCGGGTCCTGCCCGAGCATCTCGAGGCAGCGGCCTTCGCGAGCCCTGTCGACTATCATGCGCGTACGCGTTTCGATGCAGACACCACCAACCCCGGGCTCTATTTCGGTCCCTACCGAATCGCGCAAGTCTCCCCCGGCGCCTTCGTGCTGCTCGAGCCCAACCGGACCTGGTACGGCGCCAAGCCCTATTTCAAGCGCATCCTCGTCAAGGTGATCGAGAACACCGCGGCGCTGGAGGCCAACCTGCTCTCGGGCGGCATCGACTATATCGCGGGCGAGCTCGGCTTGACGCTCGACCAGGCGCTCGCCTTCGAGACGGCGCATGGCGACCGTTTCCATGTGCTCTACAAGCCCGGCCTCACTTACGAGCATATCGATCTCGATCTCGACAACCCGGTGCTCGCGGACCTGCGCCTGCGCCGCGCGCTCGCGCTGGCGCTCGACCGCGCCGTGATCGACAAGCAGCTCTTTGCCGGCCACCAGCCGCCCGCCACCTCGTTCGTGAACCCGCTCGACTGGGTCTATGCCAAGGACCTGCCCGGCTATGGCTACGATCCGAAGCAAGCGGCGGCGTTGCTCGACGAGGCCGGCTGGGGCGCCGGCGCCGACGGCATACGCCGCAACGAGAAGGGCGAGAAGCTCGCCCTCGAGCTGATGACCACGGCCGGCAACCGCATGCGTGAGCTGGTCGAGCAGGTGCTGCAGAGCCAATGGCGCGCGGTCGGCATCGAGGTGCGGCTCAGGAACGAGCCCGCGCGCGTCTTCTTCGGCGACACGGTGAGCCACCGCAAATTCTCCGCCATGGCCATGTATGCCTGGGTCTCCTCGCCCGAGAACGTGCCGCGCTCGTCCCTCCATTCGAGCGAGGTGCCGAGTGCCGCCAATGGCTGGAGCGGGCAGAACTACACCGACTACAAGAACCCCGCGATGGACAAGCTGATCGACGCGGTGGAGATCGAGCTCGACCGTGCCAAGCGGCTCGAGCTGTGGCATCGCATCCAGGCCCTCTATATCGAGGACCTGCCGGTGATCGCGCTGTTCTATCGCGTCGATCCCTTCGTCATTCCCAAATGGCTCGCGGGCATCGAGCCGACCGGCAACGAGGACCCGTCCAGCCTTTGGGTCGAATTTTGGCGTGCCGCGCCATGAGCGAGGCGGGGCGGATGCCGCTGCTCGCCGTCACCGATCTGGCAGTCGCCTTTCCCACGCGACGCGGGCCGCTGATGGCGCTCGACGGAATCACCTACGCGCTTCCGGCCGGCCGCACGCTCGGCATCGTCGGCGAGAGCGGCTCGGGCAAGACCATGCTGGCGCTGGCCCTCCTCGGCCTCGTGCCTAGCCCGGGCTTCGTCGCGCGCGGCGCCATCCGTTACGACGGCCTAGCGCTCGCGACGCTCACCCCCGAATCGCTCGTGGCGCTGCGCGGCGACCGCATCGCCATGATCTTCCAAGAGCCGATGACGGCGCTCAATCCCGTGCTCACCGTCGGCGAGCAGGTTGCCGAGGTGCTGCGCCAGCATCGCGGACTCGGGCGCCGCGCCGCCTGGGACGAGGCGGTGGCGGCGCTCGAGCGCGTGGGGATCGCCCCTGCCGTCCGCCGCTCGCACGACTATCCCCACCAACTTTCGGGCGGCCAGCGCCAGCGCGCCATGATCGCGATCGCGCTCGCCTGCCGCCCCGCACTTCTCGTCGCCGACGAGCCCACCACCGCCCTCGACGTGACCGTGCAGGCGCAGATCCTCGAGCTCATGCTGGAGATGCAGGAGGAGCTCGGCATGGCGATCCAGTTCGTGAGCCACGATATGGCGGTGATCTCGGAAGTGGCGGACGAGGTGGCCGTGATCTATGCCGGCCGACTCGTCGAGCGCGCGCCCGTCGAGGCGCTGCTCGATAACCCGCTGCATCCCTATAGCCGCGCGCTGATTGCCAGCATCCCGCGCATCGGCCGCACGCGCCCCGAGGCCGGCGTTCCCGGCCAGATGCCGGGGCCCTTCGAGCGGCCACGCGGCTGCCGCTTCTCCGACCGCTGCCCGCTCGCCGACGAGGGCTGCCGGGCCGCGGAACCGCCGCTCGAGAGCCGGGACGCCGACCGCGCCGTCGCCTGCTTCAAGGCCGGCTCATGACGGCGGCAACCGCATGAGCGCGCCGCTCTTCGAGCTCAGTGGGCTCGGCCGCGAATACCGCCTGCGCGGCGGGGGGAGCCTGCGCGCCCTCGCCGAGGTGAGCCTAGCGCTCGCCGAAAGCGAGACTTTGGCGCTGGTCGGCGAATCGGGCAGCGGCAAATCGACCCTCGCCCGCAACGCGGCACTTCTCGACAAGCCGAGCGAGGGCAGCGTGCGGCTGCGCGGGATCGAGCTCACCGGCCTGCCCCGCCGCCGCCTCAAGCCCCATCGTCGCGACATCCAGCTCGTCTTCCAGGACCCCTACGGCTCGCTCGACCCGCGCCTGCCGGTCGGCGCGACCGTGGCCGAGCCGCTCGTCATCCATGGCGTGGGCGATAGACGCGAGCGGCGCGAGCGGGCGCGCCAGGCGCTCGATTGGGTGGGGCTGGGTGCAGCCGAGCTCGAGCGCTATCCGCACGAGTTCTCGGGCGGCCAGCGCCAGCGCATCGCCATCGCCCGCGCGCTCGTGCTGGCACCCGCGCTCGTCATCGCCGACGAGCCGCTGTCCGCGCTCGACGTCTCCGTGCAGGCGCAGATGCTGAGCCTGTTCCGCTCCTTGCGCGACCGCTTCCGCCTTTCCTATCTCTTCATCAGCCATGACCTCGCCGCGGTCGACGCCATCGCCGACCGCATCGCCGTGATGTATCTCGGCCGCGTGGTGGAGGAGGCGCCGCGCCAGGCGCTTTTCGCCCATCCCCATCACCCCTATACCGAAGCCCTGCTCGCCGCCGTGCCGCGGCTCGGCCAAGGCAAGCGGCGCCCCGGCTCGGCGCCGCGCGGCGACGCGCCCAACCCGCTCGATCCGCCCAAGGGCTGCCCGTTCCATCCGCGCTGCCCGAAGGCGCAAGCGATTTGCGCGACCGCGCGGCCGCCGCTTGCGGCGCTTCCCGGCGACGATCCCGGCCGCCGCGTCGCCTGCCATTTCCCGAGCTAGGCGCGGCACCGTGTCTCGCCATGTCGCGAGCCGGCTCCTCCAGGCGCTTTTGGTGATGGCGATCATGTCCTTCGTGATCTATGCCCTCATCGGGCTCATGCCGGGCGATCCCATCGACCTCATGCTCTCGGCCAATCCCAAGCTCACCTCGGCCGACGCGGTGCGACTCAAGGCGCTCTACGGCCTCGATCTGCCGCTCGCCACGCGCTACCTCCATTGGCTCGAGGCGGCGCTCGGCGGCGATCTCGGCTATTCGCGGGCCTTCGCGCGGCCGGTGCTCGAAGTGCTGTTGCCGCGCCTTGCCAATACGCTTTGGCTCATGATCCCGAGCCTCGCCATCGCCGTCGCCCTTGCGCTGCCCATCGGCGTCTTCGCGGCGCGGCAGCCGGGCAGCGCCGGCGACGGTCTGGTCAATTTGCTTTGCTTCGCCGGTATTTCGGTGCCGCCCTTTTGGCTCGCGCTCATGCTGATCTTCCTCTTCTCGGTGGCGCTCGGCTGGCTGCCCGCGAGCGGTGTCGAGGGTCTGGAGACGGGCGGCCTCGCCGCGAGCCTCTTCGACCGCGCGCGGCATATGGTGCTGCCCGTCCTCTCGCTCACCCTGCTCGGCATCGCGGGCTTCACGCGCTATCTGCGCGCCGAGATGCTGGAAGCGCTGGCGCAGGACTATGTCCGCACCGCGCGCGCCAAGGGCATGCCGGAGCGCGTGGTGCTGCTCAAGCACGCCTTGCGCAACGCGCTCATTCCCGTGGTCACGGTCATCGGCCTCGATTTCGGTGCGCTCTTCTCGGGCGCCCTCATTACCGAGACCATGTTCGCCTATCCGGGCATGGGCAAGCTGATCTACGACTCGATCATGGCCAATGATTTCAACCTCGCCATGGTGGCGCTGCTCTTCGCCACCCTGATGACGCTCGTCGCCAATCTGCTCGCCGATCTCGCGGTCGGCTGGCTCGACCCGCGAATCAGGCCCTGATGCGCGGCCGCTCTCCCGCCCGGCTCGCGGCGCGGCGCTTCTTCGAGCGCGCGCAAGGCAGCGCGGGCCTCGCCTTGCTGCTGCTGTTCGCCGTCCTCGTTGCGGCGGCGCCGCTCGTCGCGGCATTGCTCGGCCATGACGCAAACCAGGTGGATCTCATGGCGCGCCTCGCCCCGCCCTCCCTCGCCCATCCGCTCGGCACGGACGAGCTCGGCCGCGACGAGCTCTTGCGCCTGCTCTATGGTGGGCGCGTGTCCTTGCTCGTCGGACTGACGGCGGCACTTGCCGCGGCCATCCTCGGCACCGCCGTCGGGCTCCTCGCCGGATATTTCGGCGGCTGGGCGGATCTCCTGCTGATGCGCTTCACCGACGGGGTCATCACCCTGCCGCTTCTGCCTATCCTCATCGTGCTCGCCGCCGTCGATCCGATGAAGCTCGGCCTTTCGCCCGAGTTCGCCGGCTCGGCAAGCGCGAGCCTCTACCGCATCATCGCCATCATCTCGCTGGTCGGCTGGACGCGCGCCGCGCGTCTCGTGCGCAATACCAGCCTCTCCTTGCGCGAGCGCGAATTCGTGCTCGCCGCCGAGGCGCAGGGCGCCGGCGCATGGCGCATCATGACGGTGCATATACTACCCAACAGCATCTCGCCCATCATCATCGCGACGACGCTGTCGATCGGGCAGGTGATTCTCTTCGAATCGGTGCTGAGCTTCCTCGGTCTCGGCATTCAGCCGCCGACGGCGAGCTGGGGCAATATGCTCTCGGGCGGGCTCGAGCTTCTGGGCTCGGCGCCCTGGCTCGTGATCGAGCCGGGGCTGGCGATCTTCGCCACCGTCATCGCCTTCAATTTCGTGGGCGACGCGCTCCAGGAGGCGCTGCAGCCCCGCGCCTTCGACCGTGGCGTTGTCGGAATGTGAAACATGAACGCGCCCTCGCCCTTCGAGACGGCGGCTTCGTCGCCTCCTCAGGGTGAGGAGCGCGGGCTCTTGGCCGCGCATCTCGAACCGTGGAGGATGTTCGATCTAGTGCGACATGAAGACCGGGGCGGTCATATGCTCGAGCAGGGTCTTCGTGGCGCCGCCCAGCACGGTCTCGCGCAACCTGGCATGGCCATAAGCGCCCATCACGATCAAATCGACGCCCAGATCGGCCGCGCGCGAGAGGATCATCTCGCCGACCGCGATGTCGTCGGCATGGACATGGTCGGCCTCCGCCTTCACGCCGTGGCGGGCGAGATGGAGTGCTATGTCGGCGCCCGGAACGTCGCCATGGCCGCTGGCGCCGCCATCGGGGTTGACGGCGAGCACCGTCACCTTCTTCGCGCGCCGCAGCAGCGGCACGGCGTCGTTGACGGCGCGCGTGGCGGGCGGGCTCGCGTTCCAGGCCACGAGCACATGCGTTCCGATCTTGGCGAAATTCCCGGCATAGGGAATGAGCAGGGCCGGGCGGCCGGAATGCAGCACCACTGCCTCGGCGAGATCATAGTCGGAATCGGACAGCGCCTCGTCGGGATCGTTCTGCCCGATCACGCTGAGATCGGCATAGCGGGCATGGAGCGCCGCCATGTTGGCCGGTTCGCCGTTGGCCTCGCGCCATTCGATATTGAGCTCGGTGCCCCGCGTACGCTCCTCGAACAGCGCGCGCGCGCGATCGCGCAACTCCCGCGAGAGCGCTTGCTGCGACATCAGCAGGTCGGGCGAGAGCTGGGCGGTGATGAAGGCGGGAAAATAGAGCTCCTGCGCCGTATAGAGGCCGATGAGATGGGCCTCGAAATGGCGCGCCAGAACGATCGCCGCGTCGATGCGCGCGGCGCAATGTTTCGAGCTGTTCACATGCACCAGGATGTCCTTGTATCCCATCGTCCTCCCTCCTCGCCCGGCCGCGACAGCCGAGCCTGCCAAATTCCGCCGGCCCCCGCCGCCTCAATCGAGCCTATCGGCGCCTCGCCTGCATTGACATGCCTCAAGGCCCATCGTTCCGAAAAGGGTCACCGTCCGGCCGGAACGATGGGGCGCAACGCTGCTGACGCGGTTGCCGCGATGGCCTATGATAGGAGAGTATGCCGCATGGCACGTGACATTTTGACACATCTCGTCGGGGCGGAGCCGGCCGCTAATTTACATGACCGCAGTCGGACCGGCCCCAGGCG
Source organism: uncultured Pseudomonadota bacterium (assembly GCA_963842155.1). Classification (GTDB taxonomy): domain Bacteria; phylum Pseudomonadota; class Alphaproteobacteria; order JACZXZ01; family JACZXZ01; genus CAWJFP01. The sequence goes on along the minus strand of CAWJFP010000038.1, from coordinate 128,502 downwards.
GACGGAGCGCATGGATTACGACCGCCATTTCCGCGAGGCGCTGAGCCGGCTTAAGGCCGAGGGACGCTATCGTATCTTCGCCGACCTCGAGCGGCGGGCGGGCTCTTTTCCTCATGCGACCTTTCACCGTCCTGACGGCCGCGCGGAGAGCGTCGTCGTTTGGTGCAGCAATGACTATCTGGGCATGGGCCAGCATCCGGCGGTGCTCGCCGCGATGCACGAGGCGCTCGAGCGTTGCGGCGCCGGCGCCGGCGGCACGCGCAATATCTCGGGCACCAACCATGATCTCGTGCGGCTGGAGCGCGCGCTCGCCTCGCTGCACGGCAAGGAGGCGGCTCTTCTTTTCACCTCGGGCTATGTCTCGAACGAGGCGACCTTGTCGACCATGAGCCGTCTGCTGCCCGGCTGCATTCTTTTCTCGGACGCCATGAATCATGCCTCGATGATAGAGGGCATCCGCCATGGCGGCGCCGAGAAGCGCATCTTCAGGCACAACGACCCGGCCGATCTCGAGCGGCAGCTTGCCGCCGCGGACCCTGCGGCGCCCAAGATCGTCGCCTTCGAATCCGTCTACTCGATGGACGGCGACATCGCGCCCGTCGCGGAGCTGTGCGACGCGGCCGAACGCCATGACGCGCTCACCTATCTCGACGAAGTGCATGCGGTCGGCCTCTACGGCGCGCATGGCGGCGGCGTTTCCGAGCGCGACGGCGTGGCCAACCGGCTCGCCGTGATCGAGGGTACGCTCGCCAAGGCCTTCGGCGTCATGGGCGGTTATATCACCGGCTCGAGCGCACTGATCGACGCGGTCAGAAGCCACGCCGCCGGCTTCATCTTCACGAGCGCGTTGCCCCCCGTGATCGCGGCCGGCGCGCTTGCCAGCATCGAGCATCTGCGCAAGAGCCAGGCGGAGCGGCTACGCCTCCATGAGCGCGCCGCGACATTGAAGCGCCGCATCGCGCAGGCGGGGCTGCCGCTCATGCCGTCTGCGAGCCATATCGTGCCGATCCTGGTGGGCGACGCCCGGCTCTGCAAGGCGGCCGCCGACGAGTTGCTGCTGCGCCACCGCATTTATGTGCAACCGATCAATTACCCGACCGTGGCGCGCGGCACCGAGCGGCTACGGCTGACGCCGAGCCCATTGCACGATGACGCGCTGATGGATGCGCTGGTCGCGGCACTCGAGGACGTCTGGTCGCGTCTCGAGCTGCGCCGCGCCGCGTAGGGGCACGGCGGGGCGCAGGACCGCCGCTCGCTTCGATTTTCCGCTTCTGACGAATGCCGTCGATAAGGTGGCTGATCAATGCGGTCGCGCCGCCAACGCCGCGCATTCATCCGCGTTGCGACGAAGGCCGCGAATGTGCATGTTAAGATATGGATTTCGGTTCTTCGGTTGCCGTCCACTTGAAAGGGGGGATGATGCGTGCGACCGTGCGGCGTGACGGAAGTTCCTCATGTCCGGTTACAACGTGATCACCCATCAACTCAAACGGCTCAGTGCTCCGTGGCCCGGCATCGAGCCTGACCAAGTCACCCTGTTAGCCGTGGTCAGGAACGAGGCGATACGCCTGCCCTTTTTTCTCTCCTACTATCGACGTCTCGGGGTCCACCGGTTTCTGTTTATAGACAACAATTCCTCCGATGGAACGCCGGAATTGCTTCTGCGCGAGACGAATACCACCGTTTTTGGGACGAGCGAAAGCTTCGCCCGAGGCGAGTGGGGCGCCGCGTGGCTGCAAATCCTACTCGATCGATATTGTACCGATCGATGGGTGATGTTCGCGGACGCCGATGAATTGCTGATCTGGCCAGGATACGAAGGCCAAACGCTCACGGATCTGATCCGTGAGATGACGGCCAAGGCCGCCGAGGCACTTTTCACCGTGATGATCGACATGTATTCCGACCGGCCCTTCGGCGCGATCGGCTATCGTGCCGGTGACAATCCCATCGATCACTTTCCGTTCCTCGATCGGCGTCCCTACGATCTCTATTCAGCCGAAAATTTTCCCTTTCGCCAAATTCGCGGTGGCGTCCGTCAGCGCCTGTTCCAATCCGTGCCCAACCACCGAGTGCCGCCGCCAACCATCAGCAAGATGCCGCTTGTCCGGTGGCGCCGGGGACAACAGTTTGCCATGGGCACGCATCTCTATGCGACGCCGATGCGGCTGGCGCCGATGCGTGGCGGACTCTTGCATTTCAAGATGCTGGACGATTTCCCGGAAAAGTGCCGGCTGGAAGTCGAGCGGCGCGAACATTACGACAATGCCCGCGAATACAGGGTCATGGCGGCGGCGCTTGGCCGCCTACCCGACGGCTCCTGCTACAAACCCGATGTCTCGCTTCGCTTCCGCGACAGCGTCGATCTCGTCGAGCGCGGCATATTGAGTGTCAGAACGCCCTTTCCGCAATGAACGGCCAAACCGATGAGCTGCGCGACGCCGCGCCGGCGCGCGCCCGTGGCAATTCCGCTCTCGCCGCGCTATAATGGTCGCAAGGCCGGAGGCTCCCTGATGTATCGCGACAAGACGCTGATCCCGACCGAGGCCATCCGCCTTTGCGCGCTCGGCATCCTGACCGAGGGGCCGCAACGCTATGGCGCTCTTGCCGGCGAGGTGCGTCATTTCGCAAGCCGCGTAATGGGACCGTCGCTCGACATACTGGGTTCCTCGATCGAGCTGCTGCGGCTCGAGGGGCTGGTCGAGCCGGTCGAGGGCGAAGGCCCTCACGACGACGCGCTCTTGCGTATCACCGAGGCCGGGCGGAGCGAGCTCGCGACCTTGCTCAGGAGCCGCGTGCGCTCGCCCGTCGACGATCTCAACAAACTCGTGACCGCCCTCAAGATGCGCTATCTGCATCTCCTCGCGCCTGCGGAGCGGGACGAGCAGATCGAGTTGCTGATCGAAAGCACGCAAGGCGAGATCAGCCGGCTCGCCGATCTCCGCGCGCGCCATGGCACGGGTCTGCTCGCCGAATGGCTCGACCATGATCTTGCCCAGCTCGACGCGCGCCGCGCCTGGTTCGCGGCGCATCGAGGGCGGACTCCGAAAGACTGAGCGGTCGCCGCTCAAAGCGGTTGCTGCCGTTCAGAGCAGATGCTGCCCGCCCGTGACGAAGATTTCCGTGCCCGTCACATAGCCGAAATCCCCGCTGCAGAGCTGGAAGACGACGCCGGCGACCTCCTCCGGGCTGCCCAGCCGATGGAGCGGTATGCGCGGGATGAGGCTGTCATATTCCGGCCCCACCATCGCCGTTTCGATCTCGCCGGGCGCCACTGCGTTCACCCGCACGCCGAGCTCGGCGAACTCGACGGCCATCTCGCGCGTGAGCGCCGACAAAGCGGCCTTCGAGGTCGAATAGGCCGAGCCCGCGAAGGGATGGATGGCATGGCCGGCGATCGAGGTAATGTTGACGATGGCGCCCTTGCCCTTGGCGAGCGCGGGCGCGAGCGCGCGCGACAAGGCGAGCGGCGCGAAAAGATTCAGTTCGAAGACGCGGCGCCATTCCTCGATGCTGCCGTTGAGACAGCCGAGCCGTTCCTTGAAGGGTGTCTTGGGCGAGAGTGCGGCATTGTTGACGAGGGCGTCGAGCGCCACCCCCTCAAGTAGCTCGATGGCACTCGCCGCAAACTCTTCGACGCTGGCCGGCTGGCCGAGATCGGCGACGATATGATGCGTCCAGTTGGGGTCGCGCTTGCAGTCGGGCGGCACGTCCTCGCGGCTGCAAGTGACGATGCGCCAGCCCTCGTCCGAGAAGCGCTTGACCGTGGCATGGCCGATGCCGCGGCTCGCCCCGGTCAACACGATCGTCTTGCTCATGGCGCCTTGCTCATGGCCGCGATAGTAGCGCAAATTCCCGCGCGCGCCAGGCACGGGGCGCGGCAGCTCGGGCTCAATGGGCCATCAGCACGGGCAGGCTCGCCTCCTCGATGACGGCGCGCGTGGCGCCGCCGAAGATGGTCTCGCGCAGGCGGCTATGGCCATATCCGCCCATCACCAGGAGGTCCGCGCCCGCCGCCGCCGCCTCGGCGACGAGGTGCTTGCCGACCGGCCAGGCCTCGAGCGAAACCTGCTTGGGCTTGGCCGCGACGCCGTGGCGATGGAGCCATTCGGCGACCGCCTCGAGCGGGGGCTCGATCGGCTCGTCGCGCGCCCCCGCCAGCAGCAGGACCTTCTTCGCGTGGACGAGCAGCGGAAGCGCCGCGCTTGCGGCATGCGCGGCGTCGACGCTGCCGTTCCAGGCGATGGCGATCGACTTGCCCGCGATCTCCCTGGGCTTCGCCGGCAGAAGCAGGATGGGCCGCCCGCCCGCCATCAATGCCGCCTCGAAGGCAAGGCGCCATTCGATGTCGCCGGCGCCGGACAGTCGTCCGAAGACGACGAGGTCATGCGTCCGCGCCCGGAGCGCCAACTCGTCAGGCGCGCGGCCTACCGTCGTGACGTAGCGCGCCGAGCTTTTCGCGCGGCCACCCGGAGTGCCGGCTTTCTTGAGCGCCGCGTTGTAGAGTCGCTCCGCCCGCTTCGCGCGCATCTTCGCCTCGGCCTCCGCCGTCTCGATGATGCGGTCCATCATCACGGCACCGGCGCCCTCGGTCACCAACGGGATCGCGTCGCGCGGGTCGGGGCTCACATGAAGCACCGTGATAGACGCGCCGAGCCGCCGCGCGAGCTTGAGCGCAACGGTGAGCCATGCCTCGCTTTTCTCGTAGCCTATCACAGGCGCCAGGATGCATTTGATCGACATTGCCGGATTCTCCCTGCGGTCGTCTCCTCGTGAATCGCGTTATCGCGCGGTTCGGGTGAATCGCGCGCTCGCGCTGCCGGGCGAATCGCGCGCTCGCGCGGCCGATGCCGCGAACCTCGTCTCAGCCGGCGAACTGCGCCCGCGCCTCCTCGATCCCGGCGGGATCCTGATGGATGATCACCTCGGCGCCGGGAAAGGCCTTCAGAAGCTCCAGCTCGACCTCGTCGGCTATTTCATGTGCGCGCGTGAGCGGGATCTCGGCGCTCATCTCGAGATGGAGCTGGATGAAGCGGTTGGGGCCCGCCGCACGCGTACGCAGATCATGCAGCGCGAGGACGCCGGGATTCGTCAGGGCGATCGTCTTGATGCGCTCGCGGGCTTCGTCGGGCAGCTCGTGATCCATGAGCTGGTCGAGCGATCGGCGCCCGATCCGCCATGAGCTGGTCACGATATAAACGGCGATCAGGATGGCGAAGACCGGGTCGGCCATCCGCCAGTCGAGCGCGGTGGCGAGGAAGATGGCGAGGATGACGCTGCCGTTGACCAGGAGATCGCCGACATAATGCAGGAGGTCGGCGCCGATCGCGATCGATCCCGTCACCCGCGTGACATGGCGCTGGTAGATAACGAGGCCAAAGGTCGCCAGCACGGAGAAGGCCATAACGCCCGTGCCGATCGCGCCGTTATGCAGGGTCTGCGGCGCGAACAGGCGATGGCCGGCCTCGAAAAGGAGAAAGATCGCCGAGCCCGCGATGAAGGCGGACTGGCCGAGCCCGGCGAGCGCCTCGGCCTTGCCGTGGCCGAAGCGGTGCTCGCGGTCGGCCGGCGTGAGAGCCTGGCGGATGGCGAGCAGGTTCACCACCGCCGCCGCCGCGTCGAGCATCGAATTGATCAGGCTCGAGAGCAGCGCCACCGAATCGGTGAGGATGAAAGCCCCTGCCTTGATCAGGATGAGCAGACCCGCCACCGTGACGGAAGCGTAGCTCGCATTGCGCATGAGCCTCCCGCCGCGCGCCCGGGTGCGCGCCGCCGCCTCCAACGTCGCGGCGAGCGTCGCGGCTCACGGGAATAGCCGTTCCGTCTGCCAGCCCGCTTCGCCGCGCCGATAGACCAGGCGCTCATGCAGGCGGAAGGGCTTCTCGGTCCAGAACTCAATCCGCGCGGGCGCGAGCCGGAAGCCCGACCAGTAAGGCGGCCGCGGCACCGGCTTGAGCCCGAACTTCGCCGCATACTGCGCCGCGCGCCGTTCCAGGAGGAAACGCCCCTCCAGCGGGCGCGACTGCTGCGAGGCCCAGGCGCCGATCTGGCTCTGGCGATGGCGCGTGGCGAAATAGGCGTCCGCCTCGGCCTCGCTCACGAGGACGACCGGCCCCTCGACCCGCACCTGACGACCCAGCGACTTCCAATGGAAGCAGAGCGCCGCGCGCGGATTGGCGCGTAGTTCCTCGCCCTTGCGGCTCTCCAGGTTGGTGTAGAAGGTGAAGCCCCGCTCGTCGGCGTCCTTGAGCAGTACCATGCGGACGGAGGGGGCGCCCGTCGCGTCCGCCGTCGCAAGCGCCGCGGCGTTGGCGTCGGACGGCTCTTTGGCCTCCGCCTCGCCGAGCAGGCGGCGGAACAGGTCGATCGGATCCTCGAGGGCGATTTCGTTCATCTCGCGTTCAGCCGGCGGACTCTATAGCGCGAATGGCGGCCAGGATACAGGCCGAATCGGCGCCTTCGCTCCGCCGCGGCAAAGCCCTGAGCCGCGCGCCGGGCATGGCTGTCTTGTTGTGACACACCGCCGTTACTACATAAAGCGAGGTCAATTTTACGTCCATCGTCGGCGAAGAGAGAGACGCTTCCACCAATTCCGGCGGCGAGGTCAAATCCCGCCCCGCAGGGGCAAATAACGGAGACGCGCGATGAAGCAATATCAGAAGGGAATCGCCGGGCTGGCGGCATTGCTCATGGTCGGTGCTTGCGCCCAGACGCCCCCGGGCCCGGAGGTGCCGGTGATGCCGGGGCCGAACAAGCCCTTCGCGGCGTTCCAGCAGGACCAGATGATCTGCAAAGGCTACGCCGAGCAGACGGTCGGCGGCGCCGTGCAGGCGGCGAACAATCAGGCCGTCGGCACGGCGGTCATCGGCACCTTGCTTGGGGCCGGGCTCGGCGCCGCGATTGGCGGCGGCCGAGGTGCCGCGATCGGTGCGGCGAGCGGTGCGGTCGTGGGCACGGCGGCGGGCGCCAATGGGAGCGCCTGGAACCAGATGAGCATCCAGCAGCATTACGACATTGCCTATGAGCAATGCATGTTTGCGCGCGGCAATCAGGTTCCCGGCTTCGCGCCAAACGCCGGCTATCCGCTTCCCCCGCCCCCGACCGGTCCCGTCGTGACGCCGGTTCCGCCTCCGGGTACGGTGACGCCTGCGCAATAGGCGCTTGCCTCTCGCTGAAATCTCGTAACAGGCCGCGGTTCTCCGGAGCCGCGGCCCTTCATTTGACCGCCCGCTGACAATGACGCCGGCACCCGGGGGTTCCGCTTTGCCCCTTGGGGGGATTTGTGTAGGATGCCCCGCGTCCGCGAAAGCCGCCTAGAGCGAGGCCCTGGATGAACGAACAATCGGCGCTAATGGCCGGCAAGAGGGGCCTCGTGATGGGCGTGGCCAACGACCGCTCGCTCGCCTGGGGCATCGCCAAGACGATCGCCGCGCACGGCGCCGAGATTTGCCTCACTTTCCAAGGACCGCCCGTGGAGAAGCGGGTGCGCCCGCTCGCCGCCTCGATCGGCGCGCCGTTGGTGCTCTATTGCGACGTGACTGACGCGGTGAGCGTCGACCAGGTCTTCGCCGCCATGGAGGCACATTGGGGCAGCATCGATTTCGTCGTCCACGCCATCGCCTATGCGGACCGCGCGGCGATCAGCGGCGATTATGTCGATACGAGCCGCGACAACTTCGTCCAGACGATGCTGATCTCCTGCTATTCCTTCACCGATCTTGCACGGCGCGCCGCCAAGATCATGCCGAACGGCGGCAGCCTGCTTACCATGACCTATTACGGCGCCGAGAAGGTGATGCCGCATTACAATGTCATGGGCGTGGCGAAGGCGGCGCTCGAGGCGAGCGTGCGCTACCTCGCCGCCGATCTCGGCAAGAAGCAGATCCGCGTGAACGCCGTCTCGGCCGGCCCGATCAAGACGCTCGCGGCGACCGGCATCGGCGATTTCCGCTATATCCTGAAATGGAACGAGCTCAACGCCCCTTTGCGGAAGAACGTGACGATCGATCATGTCGGAAACGCGGCGCTCTACCTTCTGAGCGGGCTTTCCAGCGGGGTGACCGGCGAGGTCCATCATGTCGACAGCGGCTATCATGTCGTCGGCATGCTCGCGACCGACGCGGTCGACGGCGCGGTCGATCTGTTGAAGACCTTCCGGGCGAACCTCTAGGTCGCTTGGCATGCCGGGCAACAGCTTCGGCCAGGCCTTCCGCTATGTGAGCTGGGGCGAGAGCCATGGGCCGGCGATCGGCTGCGTGGTCGATGGCGTGCCGCCGAAATTGCCGCTCGCGGAAGCGGACATCCAGCGCTGGCTCGACAAGCGCCGGCCCGGCCAATCGCGCTTCACCACGCAGCGCCGCGAGCCCGATCAGGTGCGCATCCTTTCCGGACTGTTCGCGGGCCTGACCACCGGCACGCCCGTCTCGCTCGTCATCGACAATGTCGACCAGCGCTCGAAGGATTATAGCGAGATCAAGGACGTCTTCCGTCCGGGCCACGCCGACTATTCCTATCTCGCCAAATACGGCATCCGCGACTATCGTGGCGGCGGGCGCTCCTCCGCGCGCGAGACGGCCTGCCGCGTGGCGGCCGGAGCGATCGCGCGCAAGGTGCTGGGCGAGCGCGTCGCCATCCGCGGCGCCTTGGTGCAGATGGGCCCGCGCAAGATCGATCGCGCGCGCTGGGACTGGTCGGCCGTCGAGGCCAATCCCTTCTTCTGTCCCGATCCCGTGGCCGCCGCGGAATGGGAGCTGTTCCTCGACGAGGTGCGCAAGCGCGGCTCCTCGGTCGGCGCCATGATCGAGATCGTGGCGTCGGGCGTGCCGGCGGGGCTCGGCGAGCCGGTCTACGACAAGCTCGACGCCGATCTCGCCAAGGCGATGATGAGCATCAACGCGGTCAAGGCCGTCGAGATCGGCGACGGCTTCGCCGGCGCCGCGCTGTATGGCGAGGAGGCGCATGACGAGATGCGGATGGAGGGAGGCCGCCCGGCCTTCGTCACCAACCATGCCGGCGGCACCCTCGGCGGCATATCGACCGGGCAGGACGTGGTGGCGCGCTTCGCGGTGAAGCCCACCAGCTCCATCCTCATACCGCGCCGCGGCGTGACGACGGACGGGCGCGAGGTCGAGGTGGTGACCAAGGGCCGCCACGATCCTTGCGTCGGCATCCGGGCCGTGCCGGTAGGCGAGGCGATGATGGCGCTGGTGCTCGCCGATCATCTGCTGCGCCAGCGCGGCCAGTGCGGCTGAGCGTCGCGTCGGGTCAAACGGGGAGGCTGGAGATGTTGCGATGGTGTAGGCGGATCGTCGTAGGCTTTCTTGCCGTCCTGGGCGGCTTCGTCCTTCTGCTCGTCGTGGTGGGCGCGGTCGTCGGCTGGAGCCTGCTCGGCCACCGGAACCAGGCTGTGCCGGAGACCACGGTGCTGAGGCTCGATCTGACGAAGCCGCTCGCCGACGCGGGCGCGCAGGATCGCCTCCTCGCCATCCTCTCCGGCCAGCAGATCGGCCTGCGGCAAATCGAGGAGGCGCTCGATCGCGCCGGCCGAGATCGGCGGGTCAAGGGGCTGGTGGCGGAGATCGGCGAATCCGTCCCGCTCGCCACCGCCCAGGCGCTCCGCGACGCGATCCTCCGCTTTCGCACGCAGGGCAAGTTCGCCTTCGCCTTCGCCGAGAATTACGACGAGCTGAGCTCGGGCATGAGCCAGTATTACCTCGCCACCGCCTTCGAGGAGATTTGGCTGCAGCCGTCGGGCGAGGTCGGCTTGGCCGGGCTCATCGCCGAGACCCTGTTCGTGCGCGGCACGCTCGACAAGCTCGGCGTCGTCCCGCATTTCGACAAGCGCGAGGAATACAAGACCGCCGTCAACGAGCTGACCGACACGCGCTACGACCCCGCCTTCCGCGAATTGATGGAATCGCTGCTGTCCTCGCTCTATGGCCAGGTCGTCCGCGGCATCGCCGACGGACGCTCCATGACGCCCGAGGCGGTGCGCGCGCTGATCGACGCGGGGCCGTTCCTTGGCGATCGGGCGCTCAAGGAGAAGCTGGTCGACCGGCTCGGCTATGCGGACGAGGTCGAGAGCGACGCGCGCTCGCGCGCGGGCCCGGCCGCGAAGTTCATCACCTTGGCGCATTATCTCCGCGATGTGGGCGCCGAGCCTAAGAACGACCGCTTCATAGCCACCATCGATGCCGACGGCGCCATCACCTCGGGCGGCAGCGACGGGCTCTTCGGCGTGGCGCAGGCGCGGGCCGGCGCCATCGCCAAGGCCTTCGACGAAGCGAGCCGCGCGGCGGACGTGGCCGCGATCGTCTTCCGCATCGACAGCCCCGGCGGCGGCTACAGCGCCTCCGACACGATCCGTCGCGCCGTCGCCGAGGCGCGCAAGGCGGGCAAACCCGTCATCGTCTCGATGGGCGACGTCGCCGCGTCGGGCGGCTATTTCGCCGCCCTGCCCGCCAACAAGATCGTGGCCGAGCCCGCCACCCTGACCGGCTCGATCGGCGTCTTCGCGGGCAAGTTCGTGCTCGAGCGCCTGTACGACAAGCTTGGCCTCTCGGTCGATTCGATCCAGCTCGGCACCAATGTCGGCATGTGGAGCGGCAATCGCGATTTTTCCGAGGCCGGCTGGGTCAAGCTCGAGGCGTTGCTCGATGCGATCTACGCCGATTTCACCGGCAAGGTCGCCGCGGCGCGCGGGCTCGATCCGAGCCGCATCCCCTCCGTCGCCAAGGGCCGCGTCTGGACGGGCGAGGAGGCGCGGGAGCTGGGGCTCGTCGATGCGTTGGGCGGCTTCCCCGAGGCGGTCGCGCTCGCGCGCGAGGCGGCCGGGCTGCCGGAGACCGCGAAATTGGGCTTCCGCGCCTATCCGCTTCCCGGCGAGGAATTTCGCGAGCTGCTCGACAATCTCCTCGGCGGGATCAACCAGGGCTCGACGGCGCTCTCGATCGACGTGCTGGCGCCGCGCCTCGCCTCGGCGCTGGGCGACAAGGTCGCCGTCCTCCGCCCGCTTCTGACCGAGCTGCCCGCGCTCATGGGCCCGAGCGACGCCTTCATGCTCATGCCGCCGCTCGACGTGCGCTAGCCGGTCAGCCGCGCGTGAAGCACGCCGCCAGCTCGAGATGGGGCGACCAGAGAAACTGGTCGACCGGCAGCACCCAATCGAGGCGATAGCCGCCGCCCGCGAGGATATGCGCATCGCGCGCGAAGCTCGCCGGGTTGCACGATAGACCCACGACCCGTGGCACCGGGCTCGCCGCCAGCGCTTCGGCCTGCGCCCGCGCGCCCGCGCGTGGCGGATCGAAGATTACTGCATCGAAGCGCTCGAGCTCGACGCCGGCGAGCGGCCTACGGTCGAGGTCGCGCCGCTCGACGGTGAGGCGCAGCCGACCCGCCGCCTCGCGCGCCGCTCCTTCGAGCGCCTCGGCCGCGGCGCGGTCAGCCTCGACCGCATGGACGCCGTGCCCGGCCGCCGCGAGCGGCAGCCCAAACGTTCCGCAGCCCGCATAGAGGTCGGCCAGGCGCCTGGCGCCGCCCACCGCGCGGCCGACCGCCTCCTGCAAGGCCAGCTCGCCTTCGCGGCTTGCCTGCAGGAACGCGCCCGCCGGCAAATCGACCGACAGGCCGCCGAAGCGCGCGCGCACGGGCCGCCGCTCGACCAGGAGCTCGGCGCCGCCGCGTTTCGGATGGCGCCGGGAGAGCCGCGCCAGGTCTTGCGCGTCGGCGAAGGCGGCCAGCCGCTCGCGCCGCGCGAGGCCGAGCTCGGCCTTGGTGACGAGCAGCAGATCGAGCCCGCTGTCGCTCTCGGTGACGATCGCCTCGGCGCTTTCCGAGGGCGCCAGCAGCGCCGCCAGAAGCGCGCGCAGCGGCGCCATGAGCGCCACGATCGCAGGCCGCAGCACATGGCATTCGAGGAGATCGACCACCTCGTGGCTCGCCCGCGCGTTGAAGCCGAGCAGCAGGTCGGATTTGCGGCGCAGCGCCGTGAAGTCGGCCCGGCGACGGCTCGCGGGCGGGGTGGAGACGAGCGGCAGAATCTCCCCCGCCGCGACGGCCCGGCGCGCGAGCGCGCCCTCGAGCAGCCCGCGCTTCCAGGCGCGATAGAGTCTCGGGCGCGAGGTGCTGCAGCGCGCAGCCGCCGCAAGCGCCGAAATGACGGCAGGGCGGCGCGGCGCGGCCCGGCCCCTCGGCGAGGAGCGCCACGATGCGCGCGGCGAAGCCGTCGGGCCGCTTTTGGCCCAGGCGCACGCGCGCGCGATCGCCCGGCAGGCTGTAGGGCACGAAAATCCGCTCGCCCGTCGCCAGCCGCGCGATACCGTCGCCGCGCGCGCCGAGCTCGGCGATCTCGACCTCGAGCTCCACCCGCATGCTCAGCCCGCCTCGCGGCGCGCGGCGATGAGGAACTCGCGATTGCCGTCGGCGCCATGGATGGGGCTTTCGATAACGCCGAGCACGCGCCAGCCCGGGCGCGCGGCGAGCCAGGCGGCGATGCGCGCGCAGGCCTCGCGCTGCAGCGCCTCGTCGCGCACCACGCCACCCTTGCCCACGCCCGCGCGCCCGACCTCGAATTGCGGCTTGATGAGGGCGACAAGCCAGGCGCCGGGCGCCGCGAGCGCCATGGGCGCGGGAAGCAAAGTTTCCAACCCGATGAAGCTCGCGTCGCAGGTGATCGCATCCACCGGATCGGGAACGAGCGCATGGTCGATGGCGCGCGCGTTGATCCGCTCCAGCACCACCACGCGGTCGTCTTGGCGCAGCTTCCAGGCGAGCTGGCCGCGCCCCACATCGACGGCGTAGACCCGCCGCGCGCCGCGCGTCAGCAGCACCTCGGTGAAGCCGCCCGTGGAGGCGCCGACGTCGAGCGCCACCCGTCCGCTCGGCGTCGAGCGCGAAATGGTCGAGCGCTGCCGCGAGCTTGACGCCGCCGCGCGATACCCAGGGATGGTCGCGCCCGCGCAAGGCAAGCGGCGCTTCGCGCGCCAGAAGCGCGCCCGCCTTGTCGAGACGGCGCTCGCCCGTGAAGACCTGGCCCGCCATGATCAGCGCGCGCGCGCGGCTGCGGCTCTCGCACAAGCCGCGCTCGACGAGGAGCTGGTCGAGACGGATCTTGCCGGCGGGCGTCGTCATGCCGCTCATATGGGCGGCGCGCGGCGGCACCGCACGAACTCTAGGAGGCCGCCGGCCGCGGCGCGTCGCGCTTACGCCCTGAGAAGCTGCTCGGCCGCGACGTCCTGGCCGAGCGCCATGAGCGCCTGGGCCACGATATGCTTGGCGTTGAGGCCGGCATCGTCATATTGCCGATCCTGCCGCTCATGGTCGATGAAGCGGTCGGGCATCATCATGGACCGGAACTTGAGCTGGCCGCGGTCGAGCAGGCCGCCATGGCTCAAGAGCTGCATGACATGGCTGGCGAAGCCGCCGATGGCGCCTTCCTCGACCGTGATCAGCACCTCATGCTCGCTGGCCAGGCGGCGCACCAGATCGGCATCGAGGGGCTTCATGAAACGCGCATCCGCAACCGTGGCCGAGAGCCCGCGCGCGGCGAGCTCGTCGGCCGCCTTGAGCGCCTCCTCGAGCCGCGTGCCGTAGGAGAGGATGGCGACGGTCGTGCCCTCGCGCATGATGCGTCCCTTGCCGAGGGCGAGCGGCACGCCCTCCTCGGGCAAGGTCACGCCGATGCCCTCGCCACGCGGATAGCGCATGGCGCTTGGCCGGTCGTCGATCTGCGCCAGGGTCGCCACCATATGCACGAGCTCGGCCTCGTCCGAGGGCGCCATCAGCACGAAATCGGGCAGGCAGCCGAGATAGGCCAGGTCGAACGAGCCGTGATGGGTGCAGCCGTCGGCGCCAACATAGCCGGCGCGGTCGAGCACGAAGCGCACCGGCAGCTTCTGGATCGCCACGTCATGGACGGTCTGGTCGTAGGCGCGCTGCAGGAAGGTCGAGTAGATGGCGCAGAAGGGCTTCATGCCCTCGGTCGCGAGGCCCGCGGCGAAGGTCACGCCATGCTGCTCGGCGATGCCCACGTCGAAGGCGCGCTCGGGAAAGCGGTCGGCGAAGATGTTGACGCCGGTGCCCGACGGCATGGCGGCGGTGATGGCGATGATGCGATTGTCCTTCTCCGCCTCCTTCACCAGTGCGGTGCCGAACACCTTGGTATAGGCGGGCGCATTGGTCTGCGGCTTCGACTGTTTGCCGGTCACCACGTCGAACTTGGTGACGCCGTGATATTTGTCGGCCGAGCTCTCGGCCGGGCCGTAGCCTTTGCCCTTCTGCGTCACGACGTGGATGAGAAGCGGCCCGTCATCCTCCGAGTCTCGCGCGTTCCTCAGCACGGGGATGAGGTGGTCGAGATTATGGCCGTCGATCGGCCCGATATAGAAGAAGCCGAGCTCCTCGAAGAGCGTGCCGCCGGTGACCATGCCGCGCGCATATTCCTCGGCCCGGCGCGCGGCGCGGCCGAGAGAGCGCGGCATGTGCTTGCTGATCTCCTTGCCGAGCTGGCGCAGCGAGCGGTAATGCTTCGACGACACGAGCCGCGCCAGATAGGCGCTGAGCGCGCCCACGGGCGGGGCGATCGACATGTCGTTGTCGTTGAGGATGACGATCAGCCGGCTCGACATGGAGCCGGCATTGTTCATCGCCTCATAGGCCATGCCGGCGCTCATGGCGCCGTCGCCGATGACGCAGACGACGTTGTTCTTGCGGCCTTGCTGGTCGCGCGCCACCGCCATGCCGAGGCCGGCCGAGATCGAGGTCGAGCTATGGGCGGCGCCGAAGGGATCGTAGGGGCTCTCGGTGCGCTTGGTGAAGCCGGAGAGACCGCCGCCGATCCTGAGCGTGCGGATGCGGTCGCGCCGTCCCGTCAGGATCTTGTGCGGATAGGCCTGATGACCGACATCCCAGACGAGCCGGTCGTCGGGCGTATCGAAGACATGGTGGATGGCGACGGTGAGCTCGATGACGCCGAGTCCCGCGCCGAGATGGCCGCCCGTCACCGAGACGGCGTCGATCGTCTCGGTGCGCAATTCATCCGCGAGCTGCTTGATCTCATCAAGGCTGAAACCGCGTATGTCGCGCGGCGCTTTGACCTGGTCGAGCAGGGGGGTCTTGCTTTGATCGCTCATCCACGCTCCCTTCACGCTCGCCGAGTCACGACGAAACGCGCCAAATTCCGCAAAGGTTCCGCTTTTTTCCCGAAAATATCAAGGCGAGAAACCGCATGCTCGATCAGCCGGTCGGCCTCGCGTCGGGCTTCTTCAAGGCCCAAAAGGGAAACAAATGTAGCCTTTCCGGCGGCCGCGTCCTTGCCCACTTTCTTGCCGACCTCGGCCTCGCTGCCTACCGCATCGAGCAAATCGTCAGCGATTTGAAAGGCTAAGCCCAAATCCTCCGCATAGCCGGCGAGAGCCTGTTGCGCCGTCTCGGAGGCCGCGCCCAAAATGGGCCCCGCCCCACACGCAAAGGTGAAGAGCGCGCCCGTTTTCATGCGTTGGAGGCGCTTGATCTCCTCGAGCTTAAGCGCGCGCTTCTCGGCCTCGAGGTCGAGCATCTGCCCGCCGACCATGCCGAGGGCGCCCGCGGCCTGAGCCAACGAGAGGACGAGCGCCGCGCGCACGGCCGGGTCGGGGTGCGTCAAGGGCTGCGCCAGGACCTCGAAAGCGAGCGTGAGGAGCGCGTCGCCCGCGAGGATGGCCGTCGCCTCGTCGAACTTGATGTGGCAAGTGGGGCGGCCGCGCCGCAGATCGTCGTCGTCCATCGCCGGCAGGTCGTCATGGACGAGCGAGTAGCAATGGACGAGCTCGACGGCGGCGCCCGCGCGCGCCGCATGCTCCTCCGCCACGTCGAAGAGGCGCGCGCCCTCGATCACCAGGAAGGGCCGCAAGCGCTTGCCGCCGCCGAGCGTCGCATAGCGCATCGCCTCGAAGAGCCGGCTTTCCGGTCCCTCGCCCTGCGGCAGCACGCGGTCGAGCGCCGTCTCCACGGCGGACGCGGCCCTGGTCAAGGCTGCTTCGAACTCGCGCGACGTTGTCCCCAAGCGACCGTCGGACTGGTTAGCTGGGCTCGACCGGCTCGATGCCGATGCTGCCATCCTGGTTCTGCACGATCTTGTCGACCTTGGCCTGCGCCTCGGCCAGCTTCTCCTGGCAATGCTGCTTGAGGGCGGCCCCCCGCGCATAGGCCTTGATCGAGTTCCTCGAGCTTGCCTTTGCCGTCCTCGAGCTGACGCACGATGGTCTCGAGCTCGGCCAGCGCGTCCTCGAAGCTCAGGCTTGCGATATCGGCCGGAATCGCCTTGTCGGCCATGAGTTTATGCCCTCGTCCTGCATGGCGCGACTATAGAGAGGCGCTTGGCGCGGAGCAAGGGATGCGGGGGCGCCGCGGCTGCGCGCTACCCCGCCATCAGCACGTCGACATGGGCGGCGCTGCTGGCGGCGAGCGCGCGCAGGTCGTAGCCGCCTTCGAGCGTCGAGACGACGCGGCCCGCGCAATGGCGTTCGGCGAGCGCGCAAAGCTCGCGCGTCACCCAGGCATAGTCCGCCTCGACCAGGTTGAGCGAGGCGAGCGGGTCGCGCATATGCCCATCGAAGCCGGCCGAGATCAGCAGAAGCTCGGGCGCGAAGGCATCGAGCGCCGGCAGCACGATCTCCGAGATCGCGGCGCGGAATTGCTCCGAGCCGGCGAAGGGCGCCAGGGGGGCGTTCACGATGTTGCCGACGCCGCGCTCCTGGGCCGAGCCGGTGCCGGGATAGAGCGGGGACTGGTGGGTCGAAGCGTAGAAGAGACCTCCGTCGTGCTCGAAGGCCGCTTGCGTGCCGTTGCCGTGATGGACGTCGAAATCCATCACGGCGACGCGCTTCAGGCCATGCACGGCCCGCGCATGCTGCGCCGCCACGGCGACGTTGTTGAAGAGACAGAAGCCCATGGCCTGCTCGGGCTCGGCATGATGGCCCGGCGGCCGCACGGCGCAGAAGGCGTTGCGCGCCTCGCCCGCCATCACCGCGTCGACGGCCGCGATCGCCGCTCCGGCCGCGCGCAGCGCCGCCTCGCCCGAGCCCGGCGAGACGATGGTGTCGCCATCCACACCGGCCAGGCCATGCTCGGGCACCCGCGCCATCACCCAATCGACGTACCATGCCGGATGGACGCGCGCGAGCTGCGCCTTCTCGGCGCGCGGCGCCTCGCGCCGCCCCAGAAGCGCGAAGGCCTCGGTCTCGAGCGCGGCGAGGATGGCGCGCAGGCGCTCGGCCCGCTCGGGGTGATGCGGCCCCGTATCATGCTCCAGGCAAGCCGGATGGGTGAAGAGAAGCGTGTGCATCGCCTCAGCGCGCCTTGCGGATTTGGAAAATATAGACCCGGCCCTCCTGCCGCGAGACCAGCAGCTCGTCGCCCGTCGTCGCGCAAAAGGCCTCGAAATCCTTGACGGCACCGGGATCGGTCGCGCGCACCTCGAGCACCGCGCCGGGCGCGATCTCCTTCATCGCGCGCCGCGCCTTCAGCACCGGCAAGGGGCATTTGAGCCCGGTCGTATCGAGCGTTTTGGCGAGGGTCATGGGGCGAGGATCATGGCCGGCCGCCGTTCATATGCGGTTGAGCGGGATGCGCAGATAGGACACGCCGTTCGATTCGGGCGGCGGCGCCTCGCCGGCGCGAATATTGATCTGGATCGCGGGCAACAGCAGCTCGGGCGGCTCGAGCCCGCGGTCGCGCTCGCGCCGCATCGCGACGAAGCCGGCCTCGTCGACGCCGTCATGGACATGGATGTTCGCGGCGCGTTGGCGCGCGACGCTCGATTCCCATTCGTAGGAGCGGCCCGCGGCGCCGTAATCATGGCAGGTGAAGAGCCGCGTCGCCGGCGGCAGCGCCAGGATCCTGCGGATCGAGCGATAGAGCTGCGCGGCGTCGCCGCCCGGGAAATCGCACCGCGCGGTGCCGTAGTCGGGCATGAAGAGCGTGTCGCCGACAAAGGCGGCGTCCCCGATGAGATAGGTGACGCAGGCCGGCGTATGGCCGGGCGTCTGCATGAGCTCGACGGTAAGCCCGCCATGGACGAGCCGGTCGCCCTCCGCCAGCAGCCGGTCGAATTGCGAGCCGTCGACCGCAAGCGCGCCGTCGAGGTGAAGGATGTCGCGCCAGGTACGCTGCACCAGCGTGATGCCGGCGCCGATCGCCGTGCGCGCGCCGAGCTTGCGCTTGAGGTAGGCGCCGGCGGAGACGTGATCGGCATGGGGATGGGTTTCGAGGATCCAGCCGACATCGAGGTTGCGCGCGGCGACCGCCGCGAGGATCGCGTCGGCCGATCCGGTAGTGAGCCGCGCGCCCGCGGGCGCGTAATCGAGCACCGGATCGATCACCACCGCGGCGCGGCTCAAGGCATCCGCGACGAGATAGCTCACGGTCTTGGTATGCTTATCGAAGAAGGCGCTTACCTCCGGCCTCATGCCGGCATCCTCGCTGCCAATAGTCCCGATCGATACGAGGAGGGGAGTTTGCGCCGAAGAGGCGCGCGTTGCAATCGGGGCCCTAGCGCGAAGCGACGAGCGCGCCCTTGAAGAGCACCGGGCCGGTGGGGAGCCCGGTGGGCGAGCCACCCGCCGGCTCGAGGCTGACGGCGAGCGCCTGCGCGCCCGGCAGAAGCGCGGCGTCGGCGGCCGAGACCTCCAGCCGCGCCGCGCCCGCGACCGGCATGAGGCCGAGCGGACGCGGATTGCCCGCTTTCGGCAGCAGCCAAAGCTCGTAAGCATGGCCCGCGCCGGGATCGCCCACGGCAAGCGCGCGCAAAGCGAGCTTGCCGCCGCTCTCGAGTTCGACCAGGTAAGCGGCGCGGCCGGCCTCGTCGTTCAGCATGGCGACCGCCTGCGGCGGTTCGGCGGGGGCCGGAGGCCGCAGCGCCACATAAACTGCCAGCAGCGCCGCCAGCGCACCCGCGGCAAGGCCGAAGCCGCGCCAGAAGGCGAGATTCGACCAGAATCCGGGGGCCTGCGCGCTAGTCCTTGGCGGCGCGCCGCCGGCGATGCGCCGCTCGACCGCATGCCAAAGACGCGGCGGCGGCTCCAAAGGCGGGATCGCCTGGGCAAGGGGGCCGAGGCGGCTCTCCCATTGCGCCACCTCCTCCGCCAGCGCCGGGTCGACGCGCAGCAGGCTCTCGAAGCGCCGCCGCGCGCGGCCGCGCATGGTGCCGAGCACATAGTCGGCCGCCAGCCTCTCGCGCAGCTCGGGACGATCGTACCTCATCGCTCGAGACACCTTTTGAGCCGCATCAGGCCGCGGCGCACCCAGCTCTTGATGGTGCCGAGCGGAATGCTCGCGCGCTCGGCCAGCTCGCTATGGGTGAGACCCTCGAAATAGATGCGCAGGATGGCGTCGCGTGGGCCCGCCTCCAGGCCTTTGAGGCAGTCCCGCAGCGCCTTTCCGTCGGCATTGGCGAGCGCCGCCTCGAGCGGCCCCGGCGCATCGTCGGGCCATTCGAGCCAGGCGGGCTTGTCCTCGATCGAATCCTCGGGACGGCGCGCGCGGATCATGTCGAGGCAACGGTTGCGCAGCACGCTCGCCATCCAGGTCATCGCCGACCCTTTCTCGGGCTCGAACCGGTCGGCCTTGCGCCATATGCTCACAAAAGCCTCTTGCAGCGCCTCCTCCGCGAGATCCCGACGTCTGAGGATACGGACGGCGAGGGCGAAAAGTTGCGGCGCGCTCGCGGCATAGAGCCGCGCGAAGGCCGCCCTGTCGCCGCGCGCCGCCTGCGACAGCACCGCGTCGAGATCGCTCCGGCCGGCCCTGGCGGGCGTTGCGCTCACTGCCCCTGCCGCCGCTTCCGCTTATGCAGGTAAAGCGGCTCGATGCCGGTCTCCCCGCGCGTCCGCTGCGCGAGCCGCGCGGCGTCGAGCTCGCGCAAAGCCTCGGTCTCCGTCATGGTGGCGAGGCTGCGTTTGGCCAGTTCCTGATATTCCCGCGTGCCTTGCGCCTTCCAGGCGAGCTCCTCCTCGCTCACGGCGCGGATGATGCGGGCGGGGATGCCGGCAGCCAGCATGCGCGGCGGCAGCTCGAAGCCCGCCTTGACGAAGGCGAGCGCGGCGACGATCGCCTGGTCGCCGATCCTGGCCCCGTCCATGATCACCGCGCCCATGCCGACGAGCGCGTCGCGTCCGATCACGCAGCCATGCAGCACGGCGCCATGGCCGATATGACCATTCTCGCCGATCACCGTGTCGCGGTTGGGAAAGCCGTGCACGACGCAATTATCCTGCAGGTTGCTGCCCCGGCGCATCACCAGCCGGCCGAAATCGCCGCGCAGGCTGGCGCCCGGCCCGACATAGCAGCCGGCCTCGACGATGACGTCGCCGATCAGGGACGCCGTCGGATGGACATAGCTCTCGGGGTGCAGATAGGGGGTCACCCCGTCGATGGCATAGACCTTGACCATGTCCCTATAGACCTTGATGTCCCGCGCGGGCCGCGCGCGTCATTATCCGCCGCACCGTTACAGTAGCGCGAGCCACTCCCGCGCCCAATCCAGCGCCTCCTCGTCGGGCAGCGGCTGGGTGCAGGCGTCGATCTCGAGCGGCTCGCCGAGCCGCTCGGCGCCGAGGCTGGAGAAGAGCGCGTCCATGGTCTTGCCGCCGCGGCAGAAGGTCTGCTTGTAGGTCTGATCGCCCAGCGCGATGACCCCGTAGCGGATATGCGACAGGTCCGGGCGCGCCGCGCCCAGCTCGGCATGGAGCGGGCGGATGTTTTCCGGCAGCTCGCCATCGCCATGGGTCGAGGTGCAGACGAGGACCAGCGCGCGCTCCTCGAGCCGCGCCTCGGCCGCCCCGCCGCCGCTCATCACGGCGACGCGCCGGCCGCTCTTGCCGAGCTCCTCTTGCAGAATATCGGCGACCATCTGGGCGTTGCCGGATTCCGTACCGACGATGATCAGAAGATCCTCCATCCCGCCTCGACCGAGAGCGCGGCGCGGCAGGGACGTTTTCCCGCGCCGGCCTAAGCGCTACAGTAGCCCGCACCGGCACGGGCGCCACTCTAGAATGTCGCCCCGGCGCTGCCAAGCGAAGGCGCCGCCGCAGAGCGCTCCAGCAGGAGACCCCATGGCCACGGACGAAGCCGAGCTCGTCGCCCGCATCGAGGCCGGCCACAGGCTGGGCGCCGAAGAAGAGCTGCCCGCCGGCTACCGCGGCGAGCTCATGCGGCTCATGGTGGTGTTCGTCGATTCCGAGCTCGCGGGCGCGGCCGGCTTCGTCGACCATATCAACGCCGCGCCGGGCTTGCGCGAGCGCAAGACCGCGGCGCGCATCGTCGCCGAGAAGTTCGCCCATGCCGAGACGGTGCTCGAGCTGCTCAAGCGCTTCGGCGTCAATCCCAGCCTCTATGTGCGCTCGCATCCCTGGGCCGCGCGGCTCGACCGCTCGCTCGATCTCGGCAACCGTCGCATCGGCGGCGACAAGCGGCTCAACGTCTTCCATTACCCGCTCGAGGGCTGGACGGACGCCGTCGCCATGAACATGCTGATGGGTGCGGCAAGCGCCATCCAGCTCGCCGAGCTGCTCGACTGCTCCTATCTGCCCCTCGCCCGCGCCATGCGCGAGATCGTGCCGCGCGAGGCCGAGCATGCCGCGGCGGGCGAGGCGGGCCTCGCCCAGGCCATCGCGCGCGACGGCGCGAGCCTCGCCGCCGAGGCCTCCGTCGCCTATTGGCATGGCCGCGTGGAGGCAAGCTTTGGGCGCATCGATTCCGAGCGCATCGAGCTCGACCGGCGCTACGGCCTCAGGCGCCGCGCCAACGCGGAGCTCTTGGCGCAGTGGCGGCGCGAGATCGCGGACCGCCTGGCGCGCCTGGGGCTCGTAGCGCCGAAGGAGGCGAACGGCGCACCCCGCGCGAACGGTTGATGGGCCGCGCCCGGCGCGCTACGACATAAAGCGGCGCTACGACCTAAGGCAATATCGGGCGGCGCGAAGCCGTCCGGTCCCAGCGGAGGAAGCCGCCAGCATGGGCCATGCGACCATCCTCGAGGAGCCGGGCGAGGGCTATGTCACCATTACGCTCAACCGGCCGGACCGGCTCAACGCCTTCACCGAGGATATGCATAGGGAGCTGGCGGCGGCGCTCGCCGGCATCGCCAAAGCGGGCGCGGCCCGCGCCCTCCTGCTGACGGGGGCCGGGCGCGGCTTCTGCGCCGGACAGGACCTCAGCGACCGCCGCACGGTCGGCGGCGACCAGGCGCGCGACCTCGGCGACACGCTCGACCGGCTCTACAATCCGCTCATTCGCTCCTTGCGCGCGCTTCCCATCCCCGTCGTCGCGGCCGTCAACGGCGTGGCCGCGGGGGCCGGCGCCAACCTGGCGCTCGCCTGCGACATCGTGCTCGCCGCCCGCTCGGCCAGCTTCGTCCAGGCCTTCTGCCGCATCGGCCTGGTGCCCGATTCGGGCGGGACCTTCATCCTGCCGCGCCTCGTGGGCCAGGCAAGGGCGCTCGCCTTGGCGCTCACCGGCGAGGCGCTGCCGGCCGGACGCGCGGCCGAGATCGGGCTCATCTGGAAGGCGCTCGACGACGACAAGCTGATGACCGAGGCGCATGCGCTCGCGCGCCATCTCGCGACCCAGCCCACCAAGGGCCTAGCCCTAACCAAGCAGGCGATCAACGCCTCCTGGCAGAACGACCTCGACCGCCAGCTCGATCTCGAGCGCGACCTGCAGCGTATCGCCGGCCGCAGCGAGGATTACCGCGAGGGCGTCGCCGCCTTCCTCGAGAAGCGCAAGCCGAGCTTCAAGGGCCGCTGATGAAGACCCTCTCATGAGCAGGCATGCGGCTCGCGATCCGGAGCGCGCGCAACGGCTGGCCGAGGCGGTCGGCCGGGGCTTCCTGGCGCGGGACCGGGCAGCCCGCGCGCTCGGCATAGCGCTCCTCGAGATCGCGCCGGGTCGCGCCCGCGTGGCGATGACGGTGAGCCCCGAGATGGTGAACGGCCATGCCACCTGCCATGGCGGCCTCATCTTCGCTCTCGCCGACACGGCCTTCGCCTATGCCTGCAATTCCTACAACGAGAACACGGTCGCGCAACATTGCACGATCAGCTTTCTCGCGCCGGCGCGGCAGGGCGACCGGCTCGTCGCGGCCGCGGAAGAGACGGCGCGTAGCGGTCGCAGCGGGGTCTATGATGTCCGCGTGATCGACCAGAAGGGCGCGCTCATCGCCGTCTTTCGCGGCAATTCGCGCACTCTCTCCGGCGAGGTCGTTCCGCATTCCGAGGAGCCGTCATGAGCGAAGCTTTCATCTGCGATGCGTTGCGCACCCCCATCGGACGCTATGCCGGCGCCCTTTCGGCCATACGCGCCGACGATCTCGGCGCCGTGCCGATTAAGGCGCTGGTCGCGCGCAACCCCAAGATCGATTGGGCGCGCATCGACGACGTGATCTATGGCTGCGCCAATCAGGCGGGCGAGGACAACCGCAATGTCGCGCGCATGGCGGCACTGCTCGCCGGGCTGCCGGCCGCGATCTCGGGCGTCACGGTCAACCGGCTTTGCGGCTCGGGCATGGAGGCGGTCGCGCAATGCGCCCGCGCGGTCAAGACAGGCGAGGCCGAGCTGATGATCGCGGGCGGCGTGGAAAGCATGAGCCGGGCGCCCTTCGTCATGCCCAAGGCCGACAGCGCCTTCAGCCGTACGGCCGAGATCTACGACACGACGATCGGCTGGCGCTTCGTCAATCCGCTGATGAAAAGCCAATATGGCGTCGATTCGATGCCCGAGACGGGCGAGAACGTGGCCGAGGAGTTCCAAGTCACGCGCGAGGCGCAGGACGCCTTCGCCTGGCGCAGCCAGCAACGCGCGGGGCGCGCCGTCGCGGCCGGCCTCTTCGCCGAGGAGATCACGCCCGTCGCCATCGCGCAGCGGAAAGGCGAGCCCAAGCAGATCGCGACCGACGAGCATCCCCGTCCCGACACCACGCTCGAGGCGCTCGCCAAGCTGCCCGCGCCTTTCCGCAAGGGCGGCACGGTGACGGCGGGCAACGCCTCGGGGATCAATGACGGGGCGGCGGCGCTGCTCATCGCCTCGGCCAAGGCGGTCAAGGATTACGGGCTTGAGCCCAAGGCGCGCGTCTTGGGCGCCGCCACCGCCGGCGTCCCACCGCGCATCATGGGTATCGGCCCGGCGCCGGCGAGCCGCAAGCTCCTCGAGCGGCTCGGGCTTGCCGTCTCGGACATGGACGTGATCGAGCTCAACGAGGCCTTCGCCTCCCAGGCGCTCGCCGTCATGCGCCAGCTCGGCCTGCCCGACGACGCCGAGCAGGTCAACCCCAACGGGGGCGCCATCGCCCTGGGCCATCCTTTGGGTGCCAGCGGCGCGCGGCTGGTCGCGACGGCCACCTACCAGCTGCGGCGCAGCCAAGGCCGCTACGCACTGACGACGATGTGCATCGGCGTCGGCCAGGGCATCGCGCTCGTCATCGAACGGCTGTGACGATGGCCGCGCGGGGCCCGCGAAGGAAGGGATTGGAGCCGATCGAGACGGCGAGCCGCGACGAGATTACGGCGCTCCAAACCGCGCGCCTCAAATGGACCTTGCGGCACGCTTACAAGAACGTGCCGCATTACCGCAAGGCCTTCGACGCCGCGGGTGTCCATCCGCGCGATTTCAAGCGCCTCGAGGACATCGCCAAGTTCCCCTTCACCACGAAGGAGGATCTGCGCCGGAACTATCCCTTCGGCCTCTTCGCCGTGCCGAGGCAAAAGGTCGTGCGCATCCACGCCTCCTCGGGCACCACCGGCAAACCGACCGTGGTCGGCTACACGGCGGCCGACATCGAGATATGGGCCGGGCTCATGGCGCGCTCGATCCGCGCCTCGGGCGGCAAGCCCGGCGACATCGTCCATGTCGCTTATGGCTACGGCCTCTTCACCGGCGGGCTCGGCGCGCATTACGGCGCCGAGAAGCTGGGCTGCACCGTGATCCCCATGTCGGGCGGCATGACCGAGCGGCAGGTCCAGCTCATCCAGGATTTCAAGCCCGACATCATCATGGTGACGCCCTCCTACATGCTCGCCATTGCCGACGAATTCGCCCGCCAGGGACTCGATCCGCGCCGCTCCTCGCTCAAGATCGGCATTCATGGCGCCGAGCCCTGGACCGAGGCGATGCGCGCCGAGATCGAGGCACTCTTCGACATCGATGCCGTGGATATCTACGGCCTCTCGGAAGTGATGGGGCCGGGCGTGGCGAACGAATGCGTCGAGACCAAGGACGGGCCGACCATCTGGGAGGACCATTTCTATCCCGAGATCGTCGATCCCGCCTCGGGCGAGCCGCTCGCCGAGGGCGAGTTCGGCGAGATGGTGTTCACCACCCTGACCAAGGAGGCCCTGCCCGTCATCCGCTACCGCACGCGCGACCTCACGCGACTGGCGCCCGGCACGGCGCGCAGCTTCCGCCGCTTCGCCCGCATCACCGGCCGCTCGGACGACATGCTGATCGTCCGCGGCGTCAACCTGTTCCCGACCCAGATCGAGGAACTGATCCTCAAGGACGCGCGGCTCTCGCCGCATTATCTGCTCGAGCTGCGGCGGGCGGGACGGCTCGACACGCTCACCGTGGTGGTGGAGGGGACGCGCGGGCTCGCGGACGAGGCCGCCAAGACGGCGGAGCGCGATCTCGCCCATGCGATCAAGGCCAGGATCGGCGTCAGCAGCGCCGTGAAGGTGACGCGAGAGGGCTCCGTCGAGCGCTCGCTCGGCAAGGCGAAGCGCATCCTCGATCTGCGCCCCAAGGCCTGAGCCGATGGCCGGCTTCATCGACGCGGCGCTCCGCGTCATCCACTCGAACCAGCATCTCGCCTATCTTTTCGTCGGCCTCCTCGCTTTCTCGGAATCGCTGCCCCTCGTCGGCTCGATCATCCCCGGCACCACCATGATCATGGCGGTCGCGGCGCTGGTGCCGAGCGGGGCCATCCATCTTTGGCCGCTGCTGGGCGCGGCCGTGCTGGGCGCCATCGGCGGCGACGGCTTCTCCTATTGGCTCGGTCATCATTATCACCGCGAGATCGTCCAGGTCTGGCCGCTGAGCCGCTATCCGCAAATCCTCTCCTTGGGCGAGCAGGCCTTCGCCAAGCATGGCGGCAAGAGCGTCTTCATCGCCCGCTTCGCGCCCGCCATCCGGGCGATCGTGCCGCTCGTCGCCGGCATCCTGCGCATGAGCCCGGTACGCTTTTATGCGGTGAACATCCTCTCCGCGCTCGCCTGGGCGCCCGCCCATATCCTGCCCGCCGTGCTCGCCGGCGCCTCGCTCGGCCTCTTCGGCGCGGTGGCGGGACGGCTCCTCGTGCTCGTCGTCCTGCTCCTGCTGCTCCTGTGGGCGACCTATACGCTCGCCCGATATGCGCTGCGGCGGGGTCTTCCCTGGGCGAACAAGGCCCTTCTCAGACTATGGACCTGGGCCGGCCGGCATGAGGGGTGGTTCGGCCGCGAGCTCTTGGCACTGCTCGATCCGCGCCATCCCGAGGCCAAGGTGCTGCTGCTGCTGGCCTTCGTGCTGGTGCTCGGGCTGTGGACCTTCTTCGCCGTGCTGCACGACCTCGTCGGCGGCAATCCGCTCTCCCTCGCCGATTCGGCCGTGCAGAATTTTTTCCAAGGCCTGCATACCAACTGGAGCGACCAGGCCATGGTGGTGTTGACGGAGTTCGGCGACGGCGCCGTAACCTTCATCGTCGCCGCCGTCGTCGGGCTATGGCTGCTGGCCCAGCGCGCCTGGCATTCCGCGCTTTATTGGCTCGGCGCGGTGGCGGCAGCGGTGAGCTTCGTGCTCTTCTTGCCCGCGATGCAGCTGCTGCCCGGCTGGTCCGCCTTGCAGCCCGACGGCGTCATCGGCGCGCTCCCGGCGGGACACACGGCGATCGATCTCACCGTTTACGGCTTCCTGGCGATACTCGTCGGGCGTGAGCTCGGGCCGCGCGGCCAGGTGGCGCTCGCCACCAGCACCGCGCTCCTGATCGCCTTGATCGCCTTCTCGCGGCTCTATCTCGGGGCCCATTGGAGCACCGAGGTGGCCTCGGGGTTCGGCTTCGGCCTCGTCTGGATCGCGGCACTCGGCATCGCCTACCTCACCCATCAGCCGCAGCGCATCCATGCGCGCGGCCTTCTCGTCGTCGCCGGCCTCGCCTTCCTCACCGCCGGCTCCTTCCATGCGACGGAAGATTATTCGCGCGACGTTCACCGCTATGTGGTGGCGCCGATGCCGCTTCACATGTCGGCCGAAGAATGGTGGCGCGACGGCTGGAGCGCGCTCCCCGCGCGCCGCATCGATCTCGCCGGCGGTCTCGAGGAGCCGCTCATCTTGCAATGGGCCGGGCCACTCGACGGCCTCAAGGCCCGGCTGCTCTCGCAAGGCTGGCAGGAGCCGCCGCCCTGGACGATCGAGTCGATGCTCACCTGGATCGAGGCGCGCGCCGATCCCGCGAGCATCCCGGTCCTCACGCGGCTGCATGACGGCCATCCGGCTCAGCTCATCCTCATCTATCCCGAGGCGGAACATCCGCGTTACCGCTCGCGGCTCATCCTCCGCGTCTGGCCCTCGAACGTCATCATCGATCAGGACGGCAGGCACGACCCGGTCTGGGTGGGCGCCGTGGTGCAGCAGCGGCTCTACCGCGTGGTCGCGCTGATGACGCTCGGCCTCGCCTATCGCGACATCGATGCGCCGCGGCCGGTGCTGGTGCATAGCTTCGCGCCGGCGCGGCTTGTCTACCGCGAACCGCACACGGTGCGTTTCGGTTGGGACGGCTGGCTGATCCTGGCGCATGACCCGGCCCTCGCCCTCGCGCCGGTCGAAAAGACCGACGCGCCTTAGCGCCGGTTCCGTGCTGCAGTTTTTCACGACCCGATGCAAAACATCATGGCCTCCTCGACTGCACTTCCTGTATCAACTTTGGATGATGCAGGGGATCTTCGCGCAGCGAGCGGGCCCGTGCGGCCATGGCTCCTGCTTGCGGCAATCGGCGGAATTTTGGCTTCCGCGCCGGGCCCGGTTGCGGCGGGGCCGAGCCTCGAATTGGGCCAGGTCGCGACGCAAGCGGACGAGGAGTCCAACCAGCCGGGTACGGCGCCCGGTGCCGCCGTGGGTCCAATTCCGCCCGCCGTCACGCCGCCTGCCGCAGCGCCGGCGGAGAAGACGTTCTGGGAGCAGGACAGGCTGACGGGCGATTGGCGCGGGCTTCGCAGCAAGCTTTCCGACGAGGGCCTGACGGCGACCCTGGACTATATCGGCGAGGCGCTCGGCAACGTCACCGGCGGCTTCCGGCCCGGCGCCATCTATGAGGATCTCTTCACCGCGACGGTCGAGCTCGATCTCGAGAAGCTGCTCGCGTGGAAAGGCACTCTCTTTCACGCCAGCGCGTTCCAGATCGACGGCCGCGGTCTCTCGCAGAACGACCTCCACGACATTTTCACGCCGAGCGAGATCGAGGCGCGCCGCACGACGCGCCTCGACACGCTCTGGCTCCAGCAGAGCCTGCTCGACGACCGGCTCTCGATCCGCGCCGGCGAGCTCGCGGCCGACGACGAGTTCATCATCAGCGAGACCGCGGCCCAGTTCATCAATAGCTGCTTCGGCTGGCCGCCCTTCATGGCGGCCAATCTGCCGAGCGGCGGCCCTGCCTACCCGCTCGCCACCACGGCGGCGCGGGTCGAGGCGGACCTGACCAAGCAGCTCGCGGTCCGCAGCGCGCTCTTCGCCGGCGACCCGGCCGGCCAGCCGAGCGCCGTCGATCCGCAAATCCGCGATCTCAACGGTACGGCCTTCAGCACCAGCGGCGGCGCGCTCGCCATCCTCGAAGCGCAATATGCCATCAATCAGGAGAAGGAGTCGGGCGGCCTGCCCCGCAGCTACAAGCTGGGCGGCTGGTATCATTCCGGCAGCTTCGCCGACGAGCGGCTCGACGCAACGGGCGGCTCGCTCGCCTCGCCCGGCGCCGGCGCGGCGCTCCGGCATCACGGCAATTACGGGCTCTATGCTGTCATCGACCAAATGATCTGGCGCGCCCCTGGCACGGAGGATGAGGGCGTGAGCGTCTTCCTGCGCGTCGGCGGCGAGCCATTGGCCGACCGCAATCTTCTCACCTTCTATCTCGATACCGGCATCGCCGATAAGGGCATGCTGCCGGGCCGCGAGGACGATGTCGCCGGTCTTGCCTTCGCCTATGGCGCGATCGGCAGCGACGCGGCCGCGCTCGACCGGGACAGGCGCGCTTTCATACCCGGCTATCCGGTCAGGGATTACGAAGCGGTCGCCGAGCTCACCTACCGCGCCCAGCTTACCCCCTGGTGGACCCTGCAGCCGGACCTGCAATACATCATCCATCCGGGCGGCAATATCCCGAGCCCGTTCGCGCCCGCCGCGACGAAACCAGTCAAGAACGCGCTCGTGCTCGGACTTAGGACCACGCTCAAGTTCTAAGCGTGGTTCGATTAGGTTGATGCGTGCGCCCCCTCACCCAGCTCCGGGTAAGGCTCGGCTCTCGCCTCGCCAACCCTGCACAACCTTCTCCCTCGAATCGGGGGAGAGGGAAGGGCGAGGGGGCTTGCGATTCCACCTGAAGCGAAAATGCTCTATCCCTGCAGTTCGCGCCACATCTCGATATCGCGCTTGGCGGTCCAGATGCGCGGATCGGCGATGCCGCTCGCCTCGTCGAAGGCTCGGCTGACGTTGAAGGGGATGCAATGCTCGAAGATGGTCCATTTGCCGTATTTGGGTCCGAGCTCGGCATAGGTGGCGTCGAAGGCGGCCTTGAGCGGCTGATGCGCCTCGACCCGCCGGCGCACGGTCGAGAGGAGCGCGCGGACGAAGTCCTGCGTGCCCTGGATCGCGTGGTCGGCCGCCTTTGCGCTTTGCAGCGCAGGCCCGCGGCCGGGGACGAGCTTCCTGGGTCCGAGCGCGCGCACCGCCTCGAGCGTCGCCGGCCATTCCGCGAGATAGGCGTCGCCGCAATAGGGCGTGGCGCCGGCCTCGACGAGGTCGCCCGAGAACAGCACCTTCTCCTTGGGCAGCCAGACGACGGTATCGCCCTTGGTATGGCCGCGCCCCAGATGCATGACGCGAAGCTCGCGCTTGCCGAGCCATAAGGTGAGCGCGCCCTCGAACACCATCGTCGGATAGGTGAGGCCGGGCACCGTCTCGATCTTCTGGAATAGGCGCGGGAAGCGCTGCGCCTCGGATTTGAAATCCTGCGCGCCGCGCTCCTTGATGAGATCGAAAGTGCCGCGGCTGGCGATGATCTCGCGCGCCTTGTAGGCCGAGGCGCCGAGCACCCGCACCGCATGGTAGTGGCTGAGGACGAGATATTTGATCGGCTTGTTTGTCACGCGCCTGACATGGCTCAACAACCGCTTCGCCTGGTGCGGCGTCGCCAGCGCCTCGATCACCACGACGCCGTCCTCGCCGATCACCACGCCGGCATTGGGATCGCCCTCGGCGGTATAGCCATAGACGCCCTCGGCGAGCTCGTCGAAGCGCGCCTCCTTCTCGCCGAGATCGCCCTGCGAGGCGAATGCTTTGGCCATTGGTGCGTCCTCCATCGAAAGCGCGTTCAGCTGCCGAGATAGGCCGTCTTGATCCGCTCGTCCTCGAGCAGCGCGCGGCCCGGCCCCGACATCACCACAGTACCCGTCTCCATGACATAAGCGCGGTCGGCGATGGCGAGCGCCGCCTGGGCGTTCTGCTCGACGAGGAAAATCGTCGTGCCGCCCTCCTTCAGCCGGCGGATGGTGTTGAAAATCTCCGCCACGAGCAAGGGGGCAAGTCCCATGCTCGGTTCGTCGAGCAGCAAGAGGCGCGGACGAGCCATCAGAGCGCGGCCCATCGCCAGCATCTGTTGCTGCCCGCCCGAGAGCGTGCCGGCGACCTGGCGGCGCCTTTCCGCGAGCGCGGGGAAGAGGCCGTAGGCCTCGCGGAGGCTGGCCGCCGCCTCGGCCCGCGGACGGGTGAAGCCGCCGAGCCGCAGATTGTCCTCGACCGAGAGCGGTGCGAAAATCTGACGCCCCTCGGGCACGAGCGCGATGCCGAGCCTGACCCTGCGCGCGGGATCGAGCCGCGTGATCTCGCGCGCCTCGAAATGCATCGTGCCCGCCGAGGCGGGCTGCACGCCCGCGATGACGCGCAGCAAGGTCGTCTTGCCCGCCCCGTTGGCGCCGACCAGCGCCACCAGCTCGCCCTCGCCGATCTCGAGCGCCACCTCCCGCAGCGCCTGGATGCGGCCGTAGCGGCTGGCAAGGCCGGCGATCTGCGAGCAGCATCAGGAGGCGCCTCCGGCACCGGCACCGGGGCCGAGATAGGCCTCGATCACGGCCGGGTTGGCGCGCACCTCCTCGGCGCTGCCTTCGGCGAGCTTGCGGCCGTAGTCGAGCACCAGGATGCGGTGCGACACGCCCATGACGAGGCGCATGTCATGCTCGACGAGCAGGATGGTGACGCCGCCGCGCGCCACCTTGACGATGAGAGCGTCGATCGCCTTGGTCTCGGAGGGGTTGAGCCCGGCCGCCGGCTCGTCGAGCAGCAGAAGACGCGGCTCGGTCGCCAGCGCGCGCGCGATTTCGAGCCGCTTCAATGCGCCATAGGACATGGCGTCGGCGTCATCGTCGACATGGTCGCCGAGGCCGACGAATTCCAGCAGCCGCGCCGCCTGCTCGCGTGCCAGGGCGTCGTTGCGCGCGCTGCGCGGCAGGCGGAGCAGCGCCGGCAGCACGCGGCTGTCGAGATGGCGGTGGCGTCCGACCATGACGTTCTCGCAAGCCGTCATGTTGAAGAATATCTGCAGGTTCTGGAAGCTGCGCGAGATGCCGCGGCGGGCGAGGAGATGCGGCGCCATGCCCGTCACCTCCTCGCCCGCGAAGCGCACGCGCCCGGCCGAGGGCTTGTCGATGCCGGTGATGAGGTTGAAGAGCGTCGTCTTGCCGGCGCCGTTGGGCCCGATCACCGAATAGATGGCGCCTTCCTCGACCGCGAAGGAGAGCCCGTCTATCGCGAGCACCCCGCCGAAGCCGCGGGCAAGGCCCTCGACCTCGAGGATCTTCACGCCCGTCTCCGCTTCATGAGGGCGGCGAGGCTCGGCACCAACCCCTTGGGCATGAGCACCATCACCCCCATGAGGACGAGGCCGAGCATCACCTGCTCGTAGTCATGGAAAAGCGTGAGCAGCTGCGGCAGCACCGTCAGGACCGCCGCGCCGACGACCGCGCCGAAGATCGAGGACATGCCGCCCAGCACGACCATGGTGACGAACTGGATGGAGCGCAGAAAGCTCGCCTCGCTGGGCGTGAGGAAGCCCGAGTAATGGGCAAAGAGGCTGCCGGCGGCGGCGGCGAAGAGGGCGGAGGTGACGAAAGCGATGGTGGCGAACCTGACCGTGTCGATCGCCATCATGCGCGCCGCGATCTCCGAGCCGTGCAAGGCGCGGAGCGCGCGTCCGGCGGGCGAATCGACGAGGTTGAGGGCGAGCCAGACGGCGAGCAGGAGCGCCGCCGCGACGATCCAGTACCAGACGCGCTCGCTATAGAGGTCGTGGCCGAAGGCGCGGACGGGCGGCAGCGGCATGCCGTCGGGTCCGCCGGTCAATCCCGTCTCCTGCACGAGGACGATCGAGATGATCACGCCCATGCCGAGCGTCGCCATGGCGAGGTAATGGCCTTTGAGTCGCAGGATGGGCCGCGCGAGGAGGAAGGCGAGCAGGCCCACGATCGCCATGCCTGCCAGCAGCCCCGCCCAGGCAGGCCAATGATAGCGCACGGTCAGCACGGCCGAGCTGTAGGCGCCGAGGCCGAAGAAGCCGGCATGGCCCAGGCTCACCTGCCCGGCATAGCCGATGAGAAGATTGAGCCCGACGCAGACGATGGCGTTGAGGCCGACGAGGATGGCGACGTTGAAATAGAAATCATTGGGCAGGAGCCAAGGCAGGATGACGAGGATGAGCGCGAGCAGCGCCAAGCCGCGATAGCGCTCGAGCGCGCGCTGGCGTTTGGCCCAGAGCCGCCCCCCCGGGCGGCGCGGTCCCGGCCCCTTCATGTCCGCCCGGTTCCCGTCGAGCGCGCCATGCTCATACGCGCTCGTTGCGGACCCGGCCGAACAGCCCTTGCGGCCGCAGGAACAGCACGAGCAGGATGATGGCGAAGGCGATGGCGTCCTTGTAGGCGGACGAGACGTAGCCCGCGCCGAGCGCCTCGACGATGCCGAGGATGAGGCCGCCTGCGACCGCGCCCATGGCGCTGCCGAGCCCGCCCAGGATCGAGGCGCTGAAGCCCTTGAGGCCGAGCATCACGCCGATATCGGCCGAGGTCAGCGAGATGGGCGCGATGAGGATGCCGGCCACCGCCCCCATCGCCGCCGAAAGCGCGAAGCTCAGCATCATCACGGCGCGCGTGTCGATGCCGACGAGCTGGGCCGCGAGCCGGTTGTGCGAGGTGGCGAGGATCGCCTTGCCCAGCAGCGTCCGCTCGAAGAACGACCAGAGCGCCAGCATGATGAGAAAGGTCACGCCGAGCACCCAGAGCGTCTGCGGGACGATGGTGGCGCCCGCGATCGCCGATGGCGCGGTCGCCCGAGAAGGCGCGCAGCGAATGGTAGTTGCGGTCGAACACCACCTGCGCGAGCCCGCGCAGGAAGATCGACGCGCCGATGGTGATGATGATGAGCGAGACGACCGAGGCGCCGCGCGCTTGCTCGACGGCGAGCTTCTCGAGCGCCACGCCGGCCGCGACGGCGGCGAGGATGGCGACGGCCGCGGCAAGCGCCAGCGGCACCCCGTCGCCCACCAGCATGGCGGTGGTGAGGCCGCCGATCATGACGAATTCGCCTTGGGCGAAATTGATCACCTGGCTCACATTGAAGATCATCGAGAAGCCGACGCCGACGAGCGCGTAGATCGCGCCGACCGTGATGCCGGAGAACAGAAACTGCAGGAACTCGGCCACCTTGCCTCGCGAACAGCTCCAACCCGCCGCCTGTGCGCGGCCCCCCCTCCCCTCCGTGGGAGAGGGCGGCGAGCGAAGCGAGCGGGTGAGGGGGCCGCCCTTAATACAGATATTTCCAGTTGCCGCCACGCACCTCGAGCATCTTGAAGGAATTCACGTCGAGCCCGTCATGATCCGTCGGCGACAGATTGTAGATGCCGTCGACGCCGACATAGTTCTTGGTCTGCTCGATCGCGTCGCGCACCTTCGCGTGGTCGATCGAGCCGGCGAGCTTGATGGCATCCACCAGGATCATGAGCGCGTCAAAGGCATGGCCGCCGAAGGTGGAGACGTCCTCGTGGTAGCGCCCCTTGTAGGCCTCGACATAGGCGAGGCCCGGCGCCTTCTGCGGATCGCTGTCGGGAAGCTGGTCCGCCACGAGCACGGCGGCGGCCGGCAGCTTCACGCCTTCCGCGGCGTCGCCAGCACCCTCGATGAAGCGTTTCGAGGCCGAGCCGTGCGAATGGTAGAGCTGCGCCTGGATGCCGAGCTGGTGGAAGTTCTTGGTGACGATGACCGCGGCAGCGCCGAAGCCGCAGAAGAGGACCGCCTGGATGCCGGGGGCCGATTTCAGCTTGGTGAGCTGCGGCGTAGTGTCCTTGTCGTCCTTGCTGTAGGTCTCGGTCCCCACCACGCTCACGCCATATTGGTCGAGGATTTTCTTGTCGTTGGCATTGGCGATGCAGGATTTGTCGAAGCCGCCGTCGCCCGCGATCACGCCCACCTTGGAGAGGTTGTTCTTCTGCATGTCGGCATAGACCTTGATCACGGCCAGCCGGTCGGTATGGGGCGTCTTGAAGACCCATTTCTTGACAGGATCGACGATCACCGAGGCGCCGCCGAGCGAGATGAAGGGCAGCTCCGCCCGCTCGACCAGCGGCACCACCGCCATGGTGTCGCCCGTGGTGCTGCCGCCGATGATGAAATCGACCTTGTCGTCCTCGATCAGCCGGCGGGCGAAGGTGGCGGCCTGCTTGGCGTCGCCGCCCGTGTCGTAGATCACGAGCGAGAGCTGGCGGCCGAGCACGCCGCCCGCTTGGTTGATCTTCTCGACATAGAGCTCGAGCGTCTTCTTCTCGGGATCGCCCAGGAACGATGCCGGGCCGGTCACGGTGAGGAAGGAGCCGATCTTGATCGGCTCGTCGGCGCGCGCGAGACCTGCTAGCCCGCCCGCAAGACAGAGCGCAAAGCCCATCGACGCGGCCCCACCGAGCATTCCGCGAGTCAATTTCTGGAGCATCCTGGCGTTCTCCCTGTTCGAATTTGATTTTTCGAATCCGCTTAAGGGCGGTTGGGGAGCAAGACTATCACGTCCGCAGGGAGGGGTGGAGGGGAAGAAGCGGGCGTATCCCTCCAGCACCCCGGCCTTGCGGATGGCATCTTAGATGCGCTCGCGCCGCGTGTGATAGGTCGGATTGGCGCTCGACGCCTCTCTCCGAATTGTCTAAGGAACCGGCCGGAGGTTCCTCGCATGGCGCGTCCCAAGCCCCTCGTCGACATCGCCGCCCAGCTGCTCGCGAGGCTTGCGCCGCGCGCGAAATCTCTCATCGTCACCGTGTTCGGCGATGCGATAGCGCCCCATGGCGGCGCCGTCTGGCTCGGCAGCCTGATAGCGCTTCTCGCGCCCTTCGGGGTGAACGAGCGGCTGGTGCGCACCGCCGTCTTGCGCCTCTCGCGCGAGAGCTGGCTCGCGGCACGGCCGCTCGGCCGGCGGAGCTATTACAGCCTGACGGAGAGCGGCAGGCTGCGCTTCGAGGACGCGCATCGGCGCATCTATGCCGGCGGCGCCCCGGGCGCAGGCGCGGGTTGGAGCGGCGAATGGCATCTCGTCATCCTCTCGCCCACCCTATTGAGCGCGGCCGAGCGCGAGCGCCTCAAGCGGGAGCTTGCCTGGCTCGGCTTCGGCCCGCTCACCCCCCATCTTCTTGCCCATCCCTCGCCCGACGGCGAAGCGCTTTCCCATCTGCTGCAGCATCTCGGCCTCGCGAGCAAGGTCGTGGTGCTGCGCGCGCGAAGCGACGCGCTCACGCGCGGCGGCGCCATGCGCGATCTCGTCGGCGCGGCATGGGACCTGAACGAGCTCGCCCGCGCCTATCACGATTTCCTCGAGCTGTTCCGCCCCGTCTTGCGCGCGCTCGAGCAAGGCGGCGCGCTCGATCCCGCCGCCTGCTTCCTTATCCGCGTACTGCTCATCCACGCCTATCGCCGCGTGCTGCTGCGCGACCCCGAGCTGCCCGAGGCGTTGCTGCCGCGCGACTGGGCGGGGACAGCGGCGCGGCAGCTTTGCCGCGACATCTACGGCCGCGCGGCCGAGCCGGCGGAGCGCCATATCATGGCGCTGCTCGAGACGGCGGAGGGGCCGCTGCCCCCGGCAGCACCCGCTTTCCACGGCCGCTTCGGCGGGATCGCGGCCGCGGCGGGCTTGCGCGGGAGCGCAGCCTCGTGAGCGCGCAGATCGCCATCGTCGGCAGCGGCCCCTCGGGCTTCTATGCGGCCGACGCGCTTCAACGCAGGCTGCCCGGCTGCCGCATCGACATCATCGACCGGCTGCCCACGCCTTACGGCCTGGTGCGCGCCGGCGTGGCGCCCGATCATCAAAGCACCAAGGCGGTGCAGCGTCTCTTCGAGCGCATCGCAACCAAGCCGGGGACGCGTTTCCTCGGCCTCGTCGAGGCCGGCCGCGACGTGAGCTATGACGAGCTCAAAGCAATCTACGACACTGTGGTGATCGCCATGGGCTGTCCCACCGACCGCCGCCTCGGCATTCCGGGCGAGGATCTGCCGGGAGTGCATGGCTCCTGGGAATTCGTCGGCTGGTATAACGGCCATCCCGATTTCCGCGAGCGCGATCCCCGCCTCAGGGGCCCCGCGGTCGCCGTGATCGGCAACGGCAATGTGGCGATCGATTGCGTGCGCGTGCTGGCCAAGACGGAAGCCGAGATGGCGAGCTCGGACCTCTCCCGCCATGCGGCAGAGCGGCTCGCCGCCCTGCGGCTCGAAAAGCTCTACATGATCGGGCGGCGGGGACCGGTCGAGGCGAGCTTCACGCCCGTCGAGCTGGCCGAGCTGGGCGAGCTCGAGCGCTGCGTGCCCTTGCTCGACGGAGGAGCGCTCGAGCGCGACATCGCCGCCGCCGATCCTGCCGCCGTCAAGGCCAAGGAGAGGAACCTCGACGCGCTGCGCCGCTTCGCCGCGAACAAGCCCGGCGTCAAGCCGATCGAGCTCCATTTCCTCTTCTGGTCGGCGCCGTTCGCGATCCTGGGCAAGGAGCGCGTGGAAGGCTTGCGCCTCGCCCACGGCTCTCCGGCGGGCGGCGCCCCGCGCGAGGAGCTGCTCGTCGTCTCCGACGTCATCACCGCGATCGGTTACCGCGCGGCGCTCTTCGAGGGCCTACCGAGCGACGAGCAACGCGGCATCTTGCGCAACGAGGCAGGCCGGGTCGAGCCGGGCGTCTATGTCGTGGGCTGGGCCAAGCGCGGCCCCTCGGGCACCATCCCCACCAACCGCGCGGATTCCTTCGCCGTGGCCGAGCTGATCGCAGCCGATCTCGTAGGCGGAGGCGCAGCGAAGCCGGGGGCCGAGGCGCTCGACCGCCTCCTCGCCGGGCGCGGGCTTCGGCCCGTGAGCTTCGCCCAATGGCAGCGCATCAACGAGGCCGAGATCAAGCGCGCGGCCCCGGGACGGCCGCGCGAGAAATTTACCCGCCTGGCTGAGATGTTGGAGCTTTGCCGCGAGGCCGCTCCCGCATCCTGAGCCCTGTCTTCCACCAACCTTTTCCGGAGACCGCATGAAGCCTGTTCCCATGGGCGCGAGCAAGAGCAGTAAAATCGAGATCGGGCATGCCCATACGGCCGACGCCTTCGGCAACAAGGGCGTCACGGTGGTGGCGACGCCGATGCTGATCGGCTTCCTCGAAGGCGTCTCGCACCAGGCGATCGAGCCTTATTTCGAGCGCGGCGAGGGCTCCGTCGGCACGCTCGTCAATGTCCGCCATCTCGCGGCGGCGCCGATCGGCGCGGTGATCGAGGTAAGCGCCAAGGTGATCGCGGTCGAGGGGCGCGCCGTCGAGTTCGAGGTCGAGGCGCGGTGGAACAAGACGGCGCTGATGACGGGCATCCACGGCCGCATGGTGATCGACCTCGCGCGCTTCCGCGAGAAGCTGGCCGGAAAATCCTAGGCTTGCGGGTCCGGCGCGGCACCGCCCGCCGGTCCCGACAGCAGCAAGAGGCCGCCCGCGACGACGAGCGCCAAGCCGAGCCATTGCGCGAGCGTCGGCCGCTCGCCCAGCACGATCATGCTCAACAACACGGTGACGACCGGATAGGTCGCCGTCGCCGGCACCACCACCACTGCCTGGCCCGAGGCGAGCGCCAGGTAGAAGAAGAGCGAGCCGATGGCGAGGCTCGCGCCGGCGAGGAAGCCCCAGATATTGAAGGGGGCGTCCCAGGGCATGATGCCGCCGCTGCGATGGAAATGGAGGAGTAGCGCCGCCACCGCGACCGCGCCCACGACGCCGCCGGCGAGGAAGACCGAGCTCGCGGGCATGGCGCGGTTCATCGCCAGCTTGCCGAGAAAGCCCCACAATCCCCACAACAGGATGGTGAGAAGGGGAAACAGCAGAACGCTCAGAGCGCGCATGAGCCCCACCGAATCGAGCCGAAGCCGGGTATGCCGACTCGCGCGAATCTAACGCAAACGCAGAGATAAGCCAGCCGATTTTTATATGAAAAGGAATGGTTCTGGTGATAAATTGCCGCGCGCCGCAACCACGAGCCGCCGACCATGACGAAGAGCTGTTCCGCCGCCGACCAGCGCGCCTTCCGCAACGCTCTCGGCCGCTTTCCGACGGGCGTCACGGTAGTGACGACGCTCGCGCCCGGCGGGCGCAGGGTAGGGCTCACCGCCAGCTCGTTCAATTCCGTCTCGCTCGACCCGCCGCTCATCCTATGGAGCCTGGACAAGAACTCCACCAGCCTCGATCTGTACGTCCGCGCGCCGCATTATGCCATCAACGTGCTCGCCGCCGACCAGATCGAGTTGTCGCGCCATTTCTCGCGGCGGCATGTCGACGTCTTCGGCGGCATCCCGGTCACGGCAGGCATCGGCGGCGTGCCGCTGCTCAAGGGCTGCACGGCCTGGTTCGAATGCCATAACGTCCATCAATATGAGGGCGGCGATCATGTCATCCTGGTCGGCCGGGTCGAGCGCTTCCGCGTGACCGAACGCCCCGCGCTCGCCTTTCATGCCGGCGGCTACAAAATCACGGCCCGTCATCCCGAGAGCCTGGAGGCCCCGTCGCTCACGCGCGCGGCCGGGCGCCCGGCCCTGCGGCGGGCGAGGGCCAATGGCGGCGCCGACGACAATCTCCTCTCGTTGCTCGCGCAGGCGAGCCGTCTCGCCAGCGGCCGCTTCAAGGCGAGGCTGCGGCCGCTAGGCATCGTAGGGCCCCATTGGCGCGCGCTTGCGGCACTCGCCGGCGAGGAAGGCCAAACCGTCTCGGCGCTCGCCTGCCGCATGTTGGCGCAGCAGCCGACCGTGACCAAGCTGATCGACCGCATGGAAACGCTCGGGCTCGTCGAGCGGCGGCCGGCGCCCGACGACCGGCGCAAGGTGCTGATCCATCTCACGGCCCGCGGCAGGCGTGGCGCGCGCGACATTCTCGGCCATGCCAGGCTGCATGACGCCGAGCTACTCGCCGCCTATGGCTCGCCCGAGGCGAAACGGCTGAAAGCCGCCTTGCGCGGCCTCATCGAGCGGCTCGATGACCGAGCGCTATGACGTGGCGGTGGCCGGCGGCGGCATCGTCGGCAGCGCCGTCGCCTATTTCCTCGCCGCGGAGGCGGGCTTCGCCGGCCGCGTCGTGGTGATCGAGCGCGATCCGAGCTACGCCCGCGCCGCCACCACCCGCTCGGCCGGCTCGATCCGCCAGCAATTCTCCACGCCGGGCAATATCGAGATGTCGAAATTCGGCGCGCATTTCCTCAAGCATGTGGCCGATTATCTTGCCGTCGATGGCGAGGCGCCGCAGATCGGCTTCCATGAGGGCGGCTATCTCTTCCTCGCCACCGAGCAGGGCCGCGCGGTGCTCGAGCGGAACCACGCGCTGCAGATCGCGCACGGGGCCGACAATATTCTGCTCGATCCCGCCCGTCTCGCCGAGCGCTTCCCCTGGCTCAGCGGCGAAGGGTTGGCGCTCGGCTGCCTCGGGCTCAGCAACGAGGGCTGGTTCGATCCTTACGCCTTGCTGCAGGGCTTCAAGCGCAAGGCCCGCACGCTAGGCGCCACCTATCTGACCGACGAGGTGGTGGGGGTGCGGCGCGAGGGCAGCCGCGTCGCCGGCATCGCGCTCCGCTCCGGCGGCGCGCTCGATTGCGGGCTGCTGGTGGACGCGGCGGGGCCTTTTTCGGGCCGGCTCGCGGCGCTTGCCGGCGTGACGCTGCCGGTCGGCCCGCGCAAGCGCTTCGTCTATGTCTTCGATTGCCGCACGGCGTTGGCCCGCTTTCCGCTTCTGATCGATCCGACGGGCGTCTGGGTGCGGCCCGAGGGCAAGCTCTACATCTCGGGCGTCTCGCCGCCCGAGGAAGAGGACCGCGATTGCGAGGATCTCGAACTCGACTACCGGCTGTTCGAGGAGGTGGTCTGGCCGACGCTCGCGCATCGCGTCCCAGCCTTCGAGGCGATCAAGCTCACCAACGCCTGGGCGGGCCATTACGATTACAACGCGGTCGATCAGAACGCGATCCTGGGACCGCATCCCGAGGTCGGCAACCTGATCTTCGCCACGGGCTTCAGCGGCCATGGGGTGCAGCAGGCGCCTGCCGTCGGCCGTGCCGTCGCCGAGCTGATCGCTCATGGCGGCTACCGCACGCTCGACCTCGCCGCGTTCGGCTATGAGCGGCTGCAGGCGGGGCGTCTGTTGCGCGAGCTCAACGTCGTGTAGCGGCCGTGCCGCATCGCGATGCTGCGTGTCGGGCAGACCGACATAGAGCGCGTCGATATCGCCCGACTCCAGGAGAGCGTCGAACGAATCATAATCGACCAGCTGGCGCGCGCCGTATTTGCGGCCGAGCTGCCTGAGCTTGTGCCGGTCGCCCGAGACCAGCGCCGCGAGCTCGCTGTTGCCGGCGACGCCCCGGAAGGCGGGCAGCATGGCGATCTGGCTTATATAGCCGAGCCCGACGACGGCGTAGCGGATCTTCTTCTGCGTCATGGCATCCCCGGACCCCGTTGGTGCGCGGGAGGCAGTGGGGCATGCCCCTCGCCCGCGCGCGCATTGGCACGAGGCAAACGCGTCAACCTGGACAAGGGTTTCGCAGGCAAGGGATCCGTCGCGCGGCGCCGGGATCGGCGGCGTGGCGCTCGGGCTATTTCGGGTTGATCGCCGATACATAGGCGCCGACCTCGGCCACCTCGGTGAAGAAGACCCGATAGATCACTTCCTTGCGGGTGAGAGATCGCGGCGAGCGCACAAAAGAAGACGGCGCCGGCTCGATGCCGGCGCCGCCATTTCGCGTGGAACTTCCGCTGCCGGGTTATTGCAGCTGGATATGGACGTTCCGGTTCTCCTGATTGCGCACATTGTCCGGCGTGGGCACGCGGAGATCCGTCTTGCCCTTGCCGATCAAGGTGAGCGCGCTGCTCGGCACGCCGTTATGCTCGAGATAGGTCGCGGCGGATGCCGCACGCTTGCGCGAGAGCAGCAGGTTGTAGCCGGCCGTGCCGACGGTGTCGGTATGGCCGGTGATGATCACATGCGCGTTGCCCATCGAGTGGATCGCGGCAATGACCTCGTCGAGGATGCGCGCCGCGTCGGGCCGGATGTTGTACCGGTCGAAGTCGAAGTAGAGCCAGAAATCGGCCGCTGGCGGCGCCGCAGGCATTGCCGCCGGAGCCGGCCGAGGCCCTTCGAGACGCGCCATGGCCTCCTCGAAGCGGCTCTTGCAGGTTTCGAGCGTCGCCTTGTAGATGTCCGGGCACCAGTCGCGGACGAAGCAGTCGAACGCCACTTGCGCGATGGCGAGATCGCCCGGATCACGCACCCGCGCGTCGCCCGCCAGCTGCGCCTTGAGCCGGGCCTCCGACTTCAAAGCGTAGTCCAGCATGGGCCCCTTCGGGATGCCCTGATTGATGGCGACCTCGGGCGCGACCTCCTCGCCTCCCGCGGCCCTGGCGGCCTTGGCGTTCCAGAAGAGCGCCTCGCTCCGGAAATTGGCGTGCTGGAACGTTCTGGCGAGCCAGCTATATTCCTTATGCAGCGCATGGGCGAATGGCGAGCCCGTTCCCGGGTTGGCCTCGACCGGCCCCAACTGTTCGTCGATCCAGTCGGTGGTAAAACCAACTGTCGTGCAGGCACCGAGAAGTAACAGCCCGACAACGGCGCCGAGCGCTCTGATCATTTTCATTTTACACCCCTTCGGTTTCGTCCCGCCAATCCG
Source organism: uncultured Pseudomonadota bacterium (assembly GCA_963842155.1). Taxonomy (GTDB): domain Bacteria; phylum Pseudomonadota; class Alphaproteobacteria; order JACZXZ01; family JACZXZ01; genus CAWJFP01. The sequence goes on along the minus strand of CAWJFP010000038.1, from coordinate 86,081 downwards.
CACCCTGCCGTGATTACTTGGCAACAGGGTCGAGATACCCGGCCTCGCGGCCTATCGGGTCACCATGAGATTTCGAAGACTGCGCCACATTACAGCGAGCCATAACATATTATTTGCCTGCCCGCCACGCCAATTAACAATTGGCCATATTTGGACACAGCCCTCGTCGCTCCGAGCCATTGTGAGGGATAATTGCCAATTCCCTTCTACTTGGTCAAGCACTTGCGGTCGTCCAGAACAAAGTCTCTGAATGACTGTGCTACCTGTGCAACGCACTGTGACATTGCGGTGCCTTTACGCCCTGTTTCCCTCAATGAAGGCGCTTGGAAAGAGGCTCGGCCGGCTCCTCCGGGCGCGCGATGGTGGGGCCCGCTTGATGATGCATCATTTTCCAGCCCTCCTTTTCCTTCACGAAGAGGTTACTGGCAAGAAGAACATCATGCTCGATTACCTCGTAGCAAAGGACGAGGGCGAGTCGGTCGTAAAGTATTGCTTGCGGCTCGAGACAACGGATCTTGGGCGCCCACGGATTGCGCAGGATGCCCGCCCAGCTCTCCATCACCGCCTTGCGTCCCACGAGCGGCGGCCAGCCGGGATGGGCGCAGGCGACCGGCGCCTCGCGCGCCCAGAGCGTGTCCATCTTGTCGTAATCGCACGTGGACATGGCCTGATAGAAGGCCGCGTTCGCCGTCAGGACCGCGCCCTGCTCGCTCGTCACCGGCATCAACCTGCTCCGCCGCGAGGAAGATCGCCCCGAGCTTAGCGGAAGCGGCGCGGGCAGTCCTTGTCGTTGTGGCCGCTCTTGTCGTGATGACCTATGGTCGGCCCGAGTCGCGACAAGGCGGCGGACGCGGATGTCAGGCCCGCATCAGCCCGTCGAGCGGCCGCAACCCGGCGCTTTGCGGGAAGACCGCGCGGTCGAGCGGCTCGGCGGGCATCTCGAGATGGTCGCGCAAGACCGCCTTGATGACGGCGCGCTGGTCGAGCGTCGGCAGGAGATCGCGGCCCTGATAGAGCCGCGCGCTGTCGAGGCCCGGCCATTTCGCCACCACGCGCCCGCCCGCCAGGTTGCCGCCGAAGAGGAACATGGCGCTGGCCGTGCCGTGATCGGTGCCGCCGGTGCCGTTGCCGGCGACCGTGCGGCCGAACTCCGTCGAGGCCATCACCACCGTATCACGCCAGGCCGGACCGAGCGCCTCGGCCATGCCCGCGACGCCGGTGGCGAAGGCGCGCAGCGTATCGGCGAGCCGGCCCTTGAGCGTGCCCTGACCCTGATGGGTGTCCCAGCCGAGGCATTCCATCACCGCGACGCGCGGGCCGTCCTTGGCGGCGAGCAGCTTGCCCGCGTCGGGCGCGAGCTTGGCGAAGGCGTTGGCCTGCGGCCCGAGCGGTCCCATCTTGTTGTCGTCGCCCAGCGTCTCGCTGGCGAGGGTTTCGGATTGCACGCCTTCCTCGAGCGCCAGCGCGAAACTGCCGTCGCCCTCATAGAGATAGGCGAGCTTGCGCACGAGCTCGGGCGAAATCCCCGGGAGCGCTCCCGGCGCCCAGGAATGCACCGGCACCGTGCCGCGCAAGGCGAGCGGCACCCCCTGGCCGACCGCGAGTCCAACTCGGCTCGCTTCCGTGCCGTAGAGCGAGAGGGCGCGGTTGACCCAGCCATTCTGCGTCGAATGCGGGGTCGCCGTGCCGTTCTCGAGCACGTCCTGGCCATCGAAATGCGAGCGGTCGCGATAGGCCGTGGCGACGGCATGAACGACAAGGGCCTCGCGCTTTTGGAAGAGCGGCGCCACGGAATCGAGCGCCGGGTTGAGGCCGTAGAATTGGTCGAGAGGCAGGACGCCGCCCAAGGCGCCCGGCCCGGCGAAGGCGAGCGCGCCGCGCGCCGAGGCGTAGGACGGATCGCCGTAAGGCGGCACTGCGGCGAGCCCGTCCATGCCGCCGCGCAAGAGGACGACCACGAGACGCCGCTCGCCCGGGATATGCGCGAAGGCGATGCGCGGCAGGCCCAGCATGGCGACGCCCGCGGCGGCGGTCAGGCCCTGAAGAAATGCGCGACGAGCAACCATGATCCGATCTCCCAATCGACGCCGAACACTATCTGCGCTGAAATTCGCGGCTCGCCAGGACCAGCGCCAGGCCGTCGGCGGGATTGTCGGCCTGAGCGATGGTGGTAAGCGTCCTCTGGGCCGCCACGGGCGCGATCGCGGTTTGCACGACCTGGCCCGGCGCCACCGCGCCGCTCACCTTGTCGGCGAAGGCGCGCGCCCATTCGATCCTGTGCATGAGCGACTCGGGCCCGAGCCAGTCCTTGGCCGTGTCCGGCCAGCCCGCCGGCGAGGGCGCGGCGAAAGGCGCTTGGCCGAGCAGCCGCAGCGACTGGACAAGCGGCTTCGCCTCGGGCGGGGCGATGCCGGTCGCGCGCATGGTCGAGATCAGGTAGTCCTGCGGCTGCTTGACCTTGGCGAGGGGCTCGCGCCAGGCCTCGGGCGAATCGACGACGGCCCGGGTCACCGCCGCGAGATCGCCGTCGGAGCGCAGGAAGACCGACGCGATCCGCTCGACCACGGCCGGCGGCGGATCGTCGGCGACGAAATGGCAGGCGAGCTGGGTGGCGACGTGATGCGCCGTCGCGGGATGGCGGGCCAAGTTACGCAGTGCAGTTTCGGCCTCCGCTTCGCCGTCTTCCTCGTAGCGCAAGCCGAGCAGCGTCTTCGCGCCCGGCTCATGCAGGCGCGGCGCGAAGCGGTAGAGACCGCCGCCCGGCTGCGCGGGCGGGGTGATCGTCCAGCCGGTCAGCATCTTCGCCATGGCGACGACGTCGGCCTGGCCGTAGCCGCCTTTGACGCCGAGCGTATGGAGCTCGAGCAGCTCGCGGCCGAGATTCTCGTTGAGGCCGAATTGGCTATGGCGCTGGCCGGCGAAGGAGTCCGGCCCGATCGAGCGCGCATTGTCGAGATAGAGCAGCATGGCCGGATGGCGCGTCACGGCGAGAAGCAGGTCGGCGAAGCGGCCGAGCACATGGGGCCGGATCGCCTCGCGCTCGTACGCGCCGGCGAGCCCGGCGATCTCGGCGCGCTGGATCGAGACGGTGAAATGGTTGGACCAGAAGGCAACAAGCCGCTCATGGAACGGCGCGTCGCTATGAATCGCGCCCAGCGTGCGCGCCATCGCCTCGGCCAGATAGATCTCGCGCACCGGCTGCGTCAAAGCGGCGAGCGCGGCCTTGATGCCGTCATCCTGGCGCCCCGGTGCCATCTCGCTCGTGCGGGCGGCGAGCTGGACGCGCTCCTGCTTGATCTCGGCGCGAATCGCGAAATAGCGTAGAATTTGCTCCCGCGGCGCGGGCATGGCCGCGATCTCCGCCGGCGTGCGCGGCGCGTCGAGCTGCTGGCGCAGCCAGCCGCGCGGGTCGCCGGCGACATGCTGAAGCTCGCCCGGCTTCGGGCCGAGGCCAAAGCGGGTCGTCGCGATGAAGGCCTGGACGAGAGCCATCTCGCACCTGCGTAAAGAAAACGCGGCTCGCCGGCTTCCCCGAACCTCGAGCCCTCTCGCCCTGTTGCTCGCTATACGCGGCAGAATCGGGAAGCCTGCGCCGCATTTCAGCGAAAGCCCGTGCCGCGGACGCGGTCCGCTTGGCCTACCATATATTTTCCAATTGTAAAAATTTCCGCGCTAAAGAATCGTTAACTTGCGACGAAGCGCGTCCGTTCCATCATGAAGTTTATTCCCATCGCAACCTTCGGGGTATAATATGCGAGACGATGGTTGGGCACCATCTGGCGCGGTCGCGCGCCGCGCGCGGGTAAGGACGAAAGCCATGCAGGGCCATGACCTGAAGGCCTCGTTCGTGATCGCCGCTGTATGGCTCATCGGCATCACGATGTATTCGATCTGGGAAGGACCCCTGGGCGCAAACGAAGAGGGTGCGTATGTCGGCACGGCTGTCGTCGGCGAGCAGACGCTCGCCGCCGCGCAGCAGGAGCCGAAGCATTGGAAGCTGCCCACCCTCTGGACGCATCAGCGCTGGGGCGCCGACTAGAAAAGCGAGGCCATCCGACTTTAAGGAGCACGGGCGCCGCAGGCGTTGCGGCGGCCGGGGGGTGGCCTCGTGCGGGACGCGCCAACGTAGCGAATTCGAAATTCGCCACACAGCGGAGCAAGTCCGCAAGCGAATTTCGGATTCAAAGCCACACTACCAATCTTTTGAATCTAGTGTGCTTCCCGGATTTGAAGTTCCTAGACGTGGATGCCATCGAAATCTTAGGAACTTCAAATCCACCACTCTAGCCCGTCACGGCTGCGGGAAATGCTGCCGGTTGAATTCGAGCTGGGCGTTGTCGAGCTGAAAGCCGGTCCAGATCTCCAGGCTTCCGCCATTCTGCGGATATTTGAGCGGAATCCGCTCGTCAATCTCCTCGATTTTCGTGATCTCGTTCTGCCCCGGCGGGAAGACGATGTGAAGCGGAAATATCTTCTTGCCGAGGATCTGCCCCTCGAGATTGACGATGGCGACGAAATATTGGAAGTCGGCCTCGCCGCTCACGTCGCCGGGTCCGCGCGCGGCGGTGACCTGCACGCCCATCACCACGGTCAGCTTTTCGTAGGTGTTGGGGTCGTAGCTGCAATTGAGCTTCGCGTCGACGATTTGGCCGACATATTGGATCTTGCCCTCGTTGGCAGAGCCCGGCGGCGCGATCATCACCATATGCTCGGTGTCGCGCAGCACCTTGGCGGGTGGGCAGGGCAGCGCCGGCGTGCCGCATCCCGCGAGCTCGAGCGCCATCAGTGTGAACGCAGCGAGGGCGAGCGCCGCGCGGCAGGCACGCATGCCGACCCGCGCCTCGGCGGGACGCCGCGACAAGACTCGGCCTCTCACAGCTTGCCGTGCGTGCCGTCGCAGAACGGCTTGTGGCTGCTCTGCTTGCAGCCGCAGAAATAGACGGACTTCGTCTCCGCCGCCTTATGCAGGATCGGTTGAAACGGCGTGGTCTTGTGCGAGCTGTCGCAGAACGGTTGAGTCTTGCTTTGGCCGCAGGCGCACCACCAATATTCCTTGCCCGCCTGCACGTCGACCTTATAGGGGCCCTTCTGGGCTATCCTAGGCTCCGCCATCGACTCCATCCCTTCCGTCCGCCGGTCCGGGCATCTCGCCTGTGGTCCCGGCGCCGCACTCTAGGGTTCCGTTCGAGAGCGGGTCAAGGCTGCAGTTCGGCCAAGGTCGCGGCGCTTCCTTGTTGCCCATTCGCGGGCCAACCGCCAGATTAGAGCCGCCGGCGCGGTGCGCAACCCGAGCCTCACGAGGACTCGAGAGCGAGACCCGCGAGCGCTGCATTGGATGAGATGGCGGTCTACACCGAAGTTTCCGACGAGGATGTCGCGGCCTTTCTCGCCGAGTATGATCTCGGTGAGGCGCTCGCCTGCAAAGGCATCGCCGAGGGGGTCGAGAACTCCAACTATCTGCTGCAGACCAGGCGCGGCAGTTACATCCTCACGCTGTATGAGCGCCGGGTGAAGCGCCAGGATCTGCCGTTCTTCCTCTCGCTCATGGAGCATCTCGCGGCTCAGGGCATCCGCTGCCCCGTGCCGGTCCATGGGCGCGACGGGAGGGCCCTGCGCGAGCTGTGCGGACGGCCCGCGGCGATCGTGAGCTTCCTCGCCGGCATGTGGCCGCGGCGCGTGGCGCCCCACCATTGCGCGCTGCTTGGCGAGGCGCTGGCGCGCATGCATCTGGCCGGGCTCTCCTTCCCCGGACGACGGCCCAATGCCCTCTCGGTCAAGGATTGGCGGCCGCTTTACGACAGCTGCGCCGCGCGGGCGGGCGAGGTGCGGCCGGGTCTCGCCGAAGAGCTCGCCGCCGAGCTCGACCATTTCGAGGAAGCCTGGCCTGCCGGATTGCCCCAGGGCGTCATCCATGCCGACCTCTTTCCGGACAACGTCTTCTTCCTCCACGACAAGCTCTCGGGTGTTATCGATTTCTATTTCGCCTGCAGCGATTTCCTCGCCTACGATCTCGCGATCTGTCTCAATGCCTGGTGCTTCGAAGGCGACGGCAGCCTCAATGTGACCAAGGCGCGGCTGCTCCTCTCCGCCTACCGCAAGCTCCGGCCGCTCGAGGAGGCGGAGATGGCGGCGCTCCCCTTGCTCGCGCGCGGCGGCGCCATGCGCTTCCTCCTGACCCGCCTGTTCGACTGGCTCAACCATCCCGAGGGCGCCTTCGTGAAGCCCAAGGACCCGCTCGAATATCTCGAGAGGCTGCGCTTCCATCGCGGCATCACGCGACCGCAAGCCTATGGCCTGGAATGAGCGGCTCAGAAGGCGCGGGCGAGCGCGGCGACGCCGTCGTCGAGGTCTTCACCGACGGCGCCTGCAGCGGGAACCCCGGCCCGGGCGGCTGGGGCGTGCTGCTGCGCTACAAGAAGCATGAGCGCGAGCTCTCGGGCGGCGAGCCGGCCACCACCAACAACCGCATGGAGCTGATGGCGGCGATCATGGGGCTCGAGGCCATCAAGCGCGCGAGCCGCGTGCGGCTCTATACCGACAGCGCCTATCTCAGGAACGGCATCACGCAATGGATCGGCGGCTGGCGCGCCAATGGCTGGCGCACCGCCGATCGCAAGCCGGTCAAGAACGTCGATCTATGGCAGCGCCTCGACGCGGCGATCCGCGACCATCGGGTGAGCTGGCATTGGGTCAGGGGCCATGCCGGCCACCCGGAGAACGAGCGCGCCGACCGTCTCGCGCGCGAAGGGATGCTGCCTTACCTGAAAGTGAGCTGAGCGCCGTCTCCGACAAATGGTCGCATTCGTCCTAAAGCTGCGCCAACACCGCGTCGGCGCCGCTGACGGCGAGCTCGCCCGGATTGGGCTCGATGGCGAGCCATTTCACCATGCCGTTATCGAGGATCATGGCGTAGCGCTTCGAGCGCACGCCGAGCCCGCGCACGGTGAGGTCGAGCTCCATCCCGATCGCCTTGGCGAAGACTGCGCTGCCGTCGGCGAGCATCATCACCTTGTCGCCCGAGCCCTGGTCCTTGCCCCAGGCGCCCATGACGAAGGGATCGTTGACCGAGACGCAGGCGATGGTGCTGACGCCCTTCTTCTTGAGCGCATCGGCGTTCTGCACATAGCCCGGCACATGCTTGGCCGAGCAGGTCGGCGTGAAGGCCCCCGGAAGCCCGAAGATCACCACCTTCTTGCCCTTCGTCAGCTCCTCGGTCGTGATCTGCGCGGGCCCGTTCGGGCCCATATAGGCAAGCGTCGCGGATGGCAGCTTGTCGCCGACTTTGATGGTCATGGCAGGATCCTCTCTCCGATCTGCTGAATTCCGATTTACTGGCTCCCTGGCGCGGCCTGCCGACGTCGCGATCGCCCGACCGCGCGGGGCGGAGCATGACCGAATCGCCGCGCCGAATCCAGCCCCTCCCGGCGCTGTTATTTGGCGGCGGAAGAGGCGCCCTCGGCCGCGCGGCCGGAGATACGCGGCTGCTCGGCCTTGGCGAGCGCCGCGCGCACCGCATCGGCGCTGAGCAGCTCCGAGAGCGCCAGGCCTTGGGGCGCACCGGGACCGTAGACCGCGTTGAAGGGAATGCCGTAGCGTCCGAAGCTCGCGAGATAGTCGGCGATCTCGTCGGAGGGGCGCGTCCAGTCCGCCACCATGCGCACGACCCGCGGCGCGGCCAAGAGGCTCGCGACCGGCTCGCGCGCGAGGACGAGCCGCTTGTTCGCCTGGCAGGTCACGCACCAATCGGCGGTGACGTCGACGAAGACGATCCGGCCTTGGGCGACGAGGCTCGGGATCGCCGCGCGCTCGAAGGGCCGCCAGCCCTCGCTCTGGAGCGCGGCCGAGCCCTCGCGCGCAGGCTCAGGCAGCTTGCTCGGCAATGCAAAGGCCAGGATCGCGCAGGCGATGACCGCCGCCGGTCCGGCGTGGCGCGTCGCCTCCGGCCAGCGCCGCATGAGCCAGAAGACTGCCGGGATGGCGGCGACCGTAGCGGCCACCGCGAGCGCCGCCGCGAGGCCGGTCTCGGCCTGCAGGACCCAGAGGAGCCAAGCGGCGGTGGCCGCCAGCGCCAGGCCCAAAAGCGCCTTGAGCCGGATCATCCAGCGCCCCGGCCGCGGCAGCCGCGCGACGAGGCCCGGCGAAACCGCGACGAGGAGATAAGGCAACGCCAGCCCGAGGCCGAGGGCCGCGAAGATCGCGCCGATCTCGAACGGCCCGCGCGCCAGCGCGAAGCCGAGTGCGGTGCCGAGGAAGGGCGCCGAGCAGGGCGTTGCGAGCAGGGTGGCGAAGGCGCCGGTCAGGAAATGCCCGACGATCCCCTCGGCCTCGCCGCCTTGCGTCAAGGCGTCGGAGAGAAAGCCGGGCAGCCGGACTTCGAAGAGGCCCCAGAGATTCGCCGCGAAAAATATGCATAGGAGCGAGAGCGTGGTGAGGAAGGCCGGCTGCTGGAATTGGATGCCCCAGCCGACCGCGTGGCCCGCCGCCTTGAGCGCGATGAGGATGGCGGCGAAGCCGAGGAAGGTGGCGACGACGCCCGCGGCGGAGGCAAGGAAGCTCGCGCGGATGGCGCGCCGCTCGGCGCCGCCATGCCCGACCAGGCCGAGCAGCTTGAGCGAGAGCACCGGCAGCACGCAGGGCATGAGGTTGAGGATAAGCCCGCCGACGAGCGCGAGCGCGAGCATCGCGGGAAGCAGCAGGAAATTCGGCGGCTCGACCACCGTCACGGGCGTCGTGCGTGCCTCGAGCGAGCGAGCGCCGTCGACGAGCGTCAGGGTGAGCGGCGTCGCGCCGAGATCGGGGAAGCTTTTTGCGGCGGACTCGATGGGAACGCTGAGCGTGGCCTCGTGGCCGCCGTCGCCGAGCGCGACGATGGGGGCGTCGAAAGCGAGGCCGGAGGGGCCTTCGACGAAAAGATCCGGATGATCGAACGGTTCGCGCGACGCCGCGGTCACGACGAGCAAGGGCCGCGACGCTGCGCCGGTCACGCGCATGGATTTCAGCGCGAGGCCGGCGGCCTTGCCGTCGCCCGGCACCTGCGCCGCATAGCGGTCGATGAGATGGGCGAAGCGCGTGGCCGCGGCCGGTCCGGCGGGAAGCGCCAGCGCGAGCTTGGCGCTATAGGGAATGCAGACCTCGCGGCAGACCAGATAGTCGAGCTTGGCCGCGAGCGCGAGCGGCCTGCCCGGCGTCTCGAGCCGCGCGTCGACCGGCAGCACGACCTCGCCCTCGTAGCCCATGGTGTCGAGGCCGAGCAGGGCGAAGCGCCGAGGCGCCGGCCATGCGATCTGGGCGCTCGCGAGGTTGCTCGAGCCGCTCCAATCGAGGGTCGGCGGCAAGCCGGCGGCACCGGGGCTGCGCCAATAAATCTTCCAACCCGGCGCCAGCAGGAAGTGGAGGCCAAGCCGAAGGCTCGGCGCGTCGCCGACGGCGGCCGCGGCGGAGACGAGCCTCGCCTTCGCCTGCTCGGTAACCGACCAGGGCGAGGCGCCCGGTTCGGCCTCGGCGGCCGTCACGGCGCCGGGGAAATCTGGGCTTGCACGGCCCGGGACGGGCGGCCCGCTCCACAGGCTGGTTTCGGCGCCCGCCGGCGGCGCCAGGCTCAGCAGCGCGAGCAGGATGGCGCCGATGGCCACGCGCCGATGGCCTGCGTGATCGAATCGGGTCGGCATGCGCCGGGGACTTCTCTCCATTGCCCGTAAGCCCATATAGCCATATAGATCGCCGAAGCCCGCGCCGCAAAGCTATGATATTATGGGCTCGCGGGCCCGACATGCCATGTGACGAGTAATGAAGGACCGAGGCACCGAGAACGGCTACCTGGCGGGACAGATCCTGATCGCGATGCCCAGCCTGCAGGACCCGCGTTTCGCGCGCACCATCGTCTATATGTGCGCCCATACGCCCCAGGGCGCCATGGGCCTGGTCATCAACCGGCTGATCGACGAGCTGACCTTCCCCGAGCTTCTGCAGCAGATCGGCATATCGTCGACGCATGGGCAGGATCAGCTGCGCGTGCATCGCGGCGGCCCGGTCGAGCCCGGGCGCGGTTTCGTGCTGCATTCGACCGACTATCAGATCGAGGGCACGCTCGTCGTCGACGAGGGCGTGGCGCTGACCGCCTCGGTCGACATCCTCAAGGCGATCGCCGACGGACGCGGGCCGCGCCAGGCCCTCTTGGCGCTCGGCTATGCGGGATGGCGCGCAGGCCAGCTCGAAAGCGAGATCCAGACCAACAGCTGGCTCAGCGTCAGGCCCGATGCCGCGCTCGTCTTCGATGCCGAGCTCGAGACCAAGTGGGAGCGCGCGATGTCGAAGCTCGGCGTCGATGCCAGCATGCTCTCGGGCGACGCCGGCCACGCGTAGGGGCGAACGGAACCGTCGCCCTGTCCTACCGCTCCGGCTGCTCGGGCAGGTTGGCCTCCTCGGCGAGCAGGCCGAACAGCAGATGGTCGTGCCATTCGCCGTTGATGCGCAGATATTTCCGCGCATAGCCTTCCTGGCGGAAGCCGAGCTTGCGCAGGACGCCGCGGCTCGGCAGGTTGGTCGGCAGGCAAGCAGCCTCGATGCGATGGAGCTGGAGAGTGTGGAAGGTGAAGCCGAGCACGGTCTCGAGCGCGTCGGTCATATAACCCTGGCGCGCGAAGGGCTGGCCGATCCAGTAGCCGAGGGTGCCGAGCTGCGCTACGCCGCGGCGTACATTGCCGAGCGTCACGCCGCCCAGCAGCACGTTGTCGCCCTGGCGCAGAACGAAGAAGCTGTAGCCGGCATCCTCGCGCCAGTCGGCGGCATAGCGCCGCAGGCGGCGGCGATAGGCCTCGCGGCTCAGCGCGTCGGCCGGCCAGGTCGGCTCCCACGGCACCAGGAAGTCGCGCGAGATCGCGCGCAGCTCGGCCCAGGCGCGCCAATCGCGATCCTCGGGGCTGCGCAAATAAAGGCGGCGGCCGATGAGCCGGCTCGGCTGCGGCGGCGTTCCGGAAAGCGGTCGCAACAGTCGCATGGCGCGCTCTGGCGAGGATCAGCCGAGCCGCGCCGCGATGGCGTCGTAGGGCTCGAGCCGGCCGAGCGGACCCAGCGTCGCCACGGTCGGGCGGCTCGAGAGCAGCCGCGCGGCGACGCGCGCCGTCGCCGCCTGGTCCACCGCCTCGATCTTGCCGATTACCTCGCCCGTGGGCACGGGCCGGCCATAGACCATGAGCTGATGGGCGAGCTGCTCGCAACGCGCGCCGGTGCTCTCGAGCGCCATGAGAATGCTGGCCTTGAGCTGCGCGCGGGCGCGCGCGATTTCGGCGTCGCCAAGGCTTGTCCCGGCGCGCGCCAGCTCGTCGCAGACGACGGGCAGCATCTCGGCGAGCTCGGCCTCGCCCGTGCCGGCATAGATGCCGAAGGCGCCGCTATCGGTGAAGCTCGAGGCGAAGCTGTGGATGGTGTAGACGAGGCCGCGCTTTTCGCGCACCTCCTGGAAGAGCCGCGACGACATGCCGCCGCCGAGCAAGGTCGAGAGCACCTGGAGCGCGTAGTAATCCGGATCATGGTAGCTCATGCCCTCGAGGCCGAGCACGATGTGGACCTGCTCGAGGTCGCGGGCCTCGCGGAACTCGCCGCCCAGATAGCGCGCCGGCTCGAAGACGGCCGGATTGCCGCGCGGCATCTCGCCGAAGGCCTCGCCGGCGAGCGCCACGAGCTGCTCATGGTCGAGCTTCCCGGACGCAGCCAGCACCATGCGCGAGCCGCCATATTGACCGGAGAGATATTCGACGAGCGCTGAGCGCGGCAGCGCGCGGACGATCTCGGCCGAGCCGAGCACCGGGCGCCCCAGCGGCTGGCCGGGGAAGGCCGTCTCTTGGAAATAATCGAAGATGATGTCGTCTGGCGTGTCGTTCGCCTGCCCGATCTCCTGCAGCACCACCGCGCGCTCGCGCGCCAGCTCCTCCTCGTCGAACACGGAGTGCTGGAGGATGTCGGCGATGATGTCGAGCGCGAGACCGACGTCCTCCTTGAGCACCTTGGCGTAATAGGCAGTTTGCTCGCGGCCGGTATAAGCATTGAGCTGGCCGCCGACCGCCTCGATCTGTTCGGCGATATCGCGCGCCGTGCGCCGCCGCGTTCCCTTGAACGCCATATGCTCGAGTAGATGCGAGATGCCGTTGATCTCGGGACGTTCGTTGCGCGTCCCCGCTGCCACCCATACGCCGAGCGAGACCGTCTCGACCGAATCCATCCGATCCGTGGCGAGCTGCAGCCCGTTCGACAATGAGGTGACCTCGACGTTCAACGTCTCGCCGCTCGGCTGCCGCGGTGGCGAAGGACGCAAGCCAACCATGGTCCCAATACCTCTGTGTTCAGGAGCGCCGGGCCGGGCCCGGAGAAAGGCTATTTTAGGAGGGCGGGTCGATGCCGTCGAGCGGCAGAATCGTGATCGGGAGATGACGCCGGCATATCGCTCCCGCCGGCGGCGTTTTCAGGCAGCTGTCGGCCCGATCAACCGGGGTCGAATAGTAAGCGGTTGTTATATATAGAAATTGATAAATAACATACTAGACGATCTATTCTGTTAACAAACCTGGCATTGGAGCTCAGGCCAGCCGCGAAGACCGCCGGCCAAGCCGGTTCGCGGGCGCGCCTACAAACCGATGGAGGCCCTATTATCCCCGTCGGTGCCGAGGCATATCTGGACGAGCTTGGAAAGCTGCTCGAACGAGAACGGCTTGCGAAGCGTCATCGTCGCACCCATCGACAAGGCGAGCTTGAGCGAATTGGTCGGCCGTTTCTTGCCCGCCTCCTGCTCGGCCTCCTGTCCGCCGGTGATGGCGATGATCGGAATGTTCTTGTCGATCGCGCGGACGGCGCGGATGGTCTCGATGCCGTCGATGTGGCGCATGATGATGTCGGTGATGATGAGGTCGAAGCTGTTGCCGATAATGATTTGCAAAGCCTCGCTACCGTCGCTGGCGATCGTGCAATGATGTCCGTCGAGCTCCAGCTGGCGCTTGAAAGAGTTCCGCACCAGCCTGCTGTCGTCGATGATCAGGATGTTGGCCATACCCGTTCCTTCATTGTCGCCGCGAAGGCTGCGGCTCGTCCGAGGCCGCCGCTTGGCGAGCATGGTCAATAGTTGCTCGCGCCCAGAGCCGCAGTACGGCCTACATAATTAATAATCCGTAAGCGTTAATTAATGCTTAATCGAGCGAGTTGGCGCGGCGGTTCTTCTCGTATCGCGTTCAGCCGCGCGCGCGCTCGGCGATGAAGGACTTGACGGCCGCGAGGTCATTGGGGAGAACGGTGAAGCGCTCGCGCCCCGCCAAGAGCCCGGCAAGCCGCGCCGGCAGCGGCGGACGGATGCCCGTTGCGGCCTCGACCGCGTCGGGAAATTTTGCCGGATGCGCCGTCGCGAGCGCCACCATGGGAAGCGCCTTGTCGCGGCGTTTGGCGCGGCCCGCCATCACCCCGATGGCGCTATGCGGATCGAGCAGCTCGCCCGTCTCGCCATGGATGCGCGCGATCGCCGCCTTGGTCGCCGCGTCGTCGAGCCTGTAGCCATCGAAGAGGCGGCGGGCCGCCCGCCATGCCGCTTCGTCGAGCTCGAGCCGCCCCTCTGCGCGGAAGCGCTGCATGGCGGCGGCGACCGCCTGCCCGTCGCGGCCCAAGAGGTCGAACAGCAGGCGCTCGAAGTTGCTCGAGATCTGGATATCCATGCTGGGCGAAAGCGAGGGCTCGACCGCCCGCACCGACATCGAGCCCGTCTCGAAGAAGCGGGTCAGGATGTCGTTGCGGTTGGAGCCCACGACGAGCTGCGCGACGGGGAGGCCCATCGCGCGCGCGGCATAGGCGGCGAAGACATTGCCGAAATTCCCCGTCGGCACGGCGAAGGCGACCGCGCGCTCGGGCGCGCCGAGCTGGACCGCCGCCCAGACGTAGTAGGGAATTTGCGCCATGATGCGCGCCCAGTTGATCGAGTTCACGGCCGAGAGCCTCCAGCGCTCGCGGAAGCGCGCGTCGTTGAACATCGCCTTCACGAGATCCTGGCAATCGTCGAAGCTGCCCTCGACGGCGATGTTGAAGACATTGGCCGCGGCGACGGTGGTCATCTGGCGGCGCTGCACCTCCGACACTCTGCCGTGGGGATGGAGAATGAAGATGTCGATCGCCTCGCGCTCGCGGCAGGCCTCGATCGCCGCCGAGCCCGTATCGCCCGAGGTCGCGCCCACGATCGTCGCGCGCTGCTCTCGCCGGCGCAGCAGATCGTCGAAGAGGCGCCCCACGAGCTGCAGCGCCAGATCCTTGAAGGCGAGGGTCGGGCCGTGGAAGAGCTCGAGCAGCCATTCCTCGGTTCCGAGCTGCTTCAGGGGCGCTATCGCCTTGATGGTCGAAGCCGGCATAGGCCGCCTCGACAAGAGGCCCGAGCGTCGCGTCGTCGAGAGCGTCGCCGACGAAGGGCCGCATGACGCGGAAGGCGAGCTCGGCATAGCCGAGGCCGCGCAGGTTGCGGATCGCCTCGGGCTCCAGGCGCGGCCAGGCCTCGGGCAGATAGAGCCCGCCGTCGCGCGCCAGGCCCGCGAGCAGGACATCGTCGAAGGCGAGCGCCGGCGCGCCGCCGCGGGTGCTGATATAACGCAAGTCCCGGCTCCCGGTGAAAAGGCCGCTCAATTTAGCGGAAACGCGCGGCGAGGCCAGCCGCGTAAGACCGCCGCGAGGGCTGGCGGCGCCTAAATTTCCTCGAGATAGCGCCGCTTGAGATGGGCCTCGTAGATCGCAGGGTCGAGCGCGCGCCCCGTGGCCTCGCGGACCAGCTCCTGGGTCGGCAGGGACGACGCCTTGCTATGCACATTTTGGCGCAGCCAGCCTATGAGCGGCGTGAAATCGCCTCGGCCGAGCGCCTCGCAGGAGAGCGGGCTCGGCCCGTTGGGCCGCGTCGAAGAGCTGCGCCGCCGTCATCGCGCCAAGCGTATAGGTCGGGAAATAGCCCCAGGCGCCGTCATACCAATGGATGTCCTGCAGGCAGCCGCGCCGGTCGTCGGGCGGGGCTATGCCGAGCAGCCGCTCCATCTCCTCGGCCCAGGCGCCCGGCAGTTCGGCCACCGCGAGCTCGCCCGCCAGCATGGCGCGCTCGAGCTTGTAGCGCAGGATGACATGGGCCGGGTAGCTCACCTCGTCCGCCTCGACCCGGATCAGGCTGCGGCTCACCCGCCTATAGAGCCGCGCCAGATTGTCGGGCTCCCAGGCTATGCCATGGCCGCCGAAAGCCTCGCGCGCGAGCGGCGCCAGATAGGCGATGAAGGGCCGGCTGCGGCAGGCTTGCATCTCGATCAGCAGCGATTGGCTCTCATGGAGGCTCATGCCGCGCGCCGAGCCGACCGGCTGGTAGCGCCAGGCGGCGGGCAGGCCGCGCTCGTAGAGCGCATGGCCGGTCTCGTGCAGCACCCCCATGAGCGAGGAGGTGAAATCGGCGTCGTCATAGCGGGTGGTGATGCGGACATCGTCGGGCGTGCCGCCGCAGAAGGGATGGCGGCTCACGTCGAGCCTGCCATGGTCGAAATCGAAGCCGACCCGCCGCATCAGCCGCTCGCATAGGCCGCGCTGCGCCGGAATGGGAAAGGGCCCTTCCGGAATGACGGCGCCGGGCTCGCGCAGCTGCAGCTCCAGCACCTCCTCGAGAAGCGGCCTGAGGAAGCGCGCGAGCGGCTCGAACAGCCGGTCGATCTCGGCGCTGCGCCCGCCCGGCTCCCAGGCGTCGAGGAGCGCGTCGTAGGGCGTCGTGCCGAGACGCGCCGCCTTGGCCTCGGCCGCTTCGCGGTGCAGCCGCACCACCTCTTCGAGGCGGGGGCGGATCATGGCGAAATCGCTTTTCGGCCGCGCCTCGCGCCAGACGGCCTCGCAGGCCGCATTGGCCTTGGAGAGTGCCTCGACGAGGCGCGGAGTCAAGCGCCGTGGCATGGACCCATTGCCGGCGCATTTCGGCGAGATTGGCTTGCTGCCAGGCGCCGAGGCTCGCTTGCTCGCGCGCCTCGGCGCTCTCGATGAGCTCGCCGAGCCGCGGATCGGTCAGCAGCTCATGCTCCATCACGCGCAAGGTCGCCATCTGTTCGGCGCGGCCGGCTTGCCCGCCCGGCGGCATCACCGCGGCAAGGTCCCAGCCGAGCATCGCCAGCGCGTGCCGGATGACCGTGATGCGCCGAAAGCGGCACTCGAGCTCCTCGTAGGATGCCGTCATGACGCGCCCTTGCCTGGCTCGGCCGCCGCCTTGGCGCCCGTTTCCGCCTCGGCCTGCCGCTTCCGCTCCTCCTCCTCGCGCGCGAGATTGCGGTGATAGAGGAAATAGATCACGGCCAGCGAGACCGCGAAGGAGTACCAGGTGATGGCATATTGCAGATGGTTGTTGGGAAGCTCGATGCGGCTCTGCCCGCCGATCGGGTAGCCGCCGGGATTGGGCGCGGGACCGGCCTCCAGAAAATAGGGCCGCGCGCCCTCGAGCCCCGCCGCGCGCGCCATGGCGGGAACGTCCACATACCACCAGACGCGCTCCGGCGGCTTGTTCTCCGGCACGAACCAGCCGCCATGCTGGCTGCCGCGCAGCAGCCCCTCGAGCGTGACCTGCCCCTCGAGCTGGCCCGCCTTGCGCTCGGAGGGGTTCTTGAGATCGAGTGGGATCCAGCCGCGATCCACCAGGATGGCTCGCCCGTCGCTCTCGACCAAGGGGGTCACGACGTGGAAGCCGAGATTGCCGTTGAGCGAGCGCGCGGCGAGCAGCATCTCCTTGTCATTGAGGAAACGGCCGGTGACGACGGCCTTGCTGAACTCGAAGCCTGCCGGATCGGCCTTGTCGTCGGGCAAGGTTATGGGCGCGCCGCTCGAGCGCTGCTCGCGCGTCGCGATCAGGTTCTCCTTCCAATGGAGCCGCTCGACCTGCCAGCTCCCCAGGCCGAGCAGCAGGATCAGCGCCGGCACGGTGAAGAGCGTGGGCCAGAGGGTCGGGCGGAAGCGCATGGCTCTCTATATAGGGCGGCAAGGCGCGGCGCCACGAGAGCGACGCCTCAGAGGCCGCCGGGCCGTTCGTGGCTCTTGTGCCTGTATTGCAGAGCGAGAAGCGTGGCCTTGAAGAGCGGCAGGAGGAGCAGCGAGCCGACCAGGATCACGGGCGGCCAGATCAGCGCATGGAGCCAGAGCGGCGGCTCGAAATTCACTTCCGTCCAGAGCGCCAGGCCGACCACGACGAAGCCCAGGATCAGGATGATGAAGACCGCCGGGCCGTCGCCGCTGTCCTGCGCCGAGAGATCGAGGCCGCAGACCCCGCAGCGCTCGGCGACCTTGAGATAGGACTTGAAGAGGCGTCCCTCGCCGCAGGCCGGGCAGCGGCGGCCCAGCGCGGCCTTGAGGAGCGGCGCCGTCGGACGGTAGGCCTCCTCGGGCCGATTGCCTTCCCGCTCTTCTCCTTCGGGCCCTGCGCTCAGCGACCACCCCACCAATAGACGCAAGTGAAGAGGAAGAGCCACACCACGTCGACGAAGTGCCAATACCAGGCCGCCGCCTCGAAGCCGACATGATGGGTGGGAGTGAAGTGCCCCTTGAGGGTGCGGAAGAAGCAGACGATCAGGAAGGTCGTGCCGATGATGACATGGAAGCCATGGAAGCCCGTCGCCATGAAGAAGGTCGAGGGGTAGATGCCGCCCGTGAAATGGAAGGGCGCGTGCGAATATTCGTAGGCCTGGATGCAGGTGAAGGAGATGCCGAGCAAAATGGTGAGCGCGAGGCCGCGCAGCACGTCGCGCCGGTTGTTCACCAGCAACGCATGATGCGCCCAGGTCACCGTCACGCCCGAGGTGAGCAGGATGAGCGTGTTGAGGAAGGGAAGGTCGAAGGCATCGAATACCTTCTGCCCCTTGGGCGGCCAGACGCCGCCGATCACCTCGCTCGGGTAGAGGCTCGCATTGAAGAAGGCCCAGAAGAAGGCGACGAAGAACATCACCTCGGACGCGATGAAGAGCGCCATGCCGTAGCGATGACCGAGCGCCACCACGGGCGTGTGATGGCCCTGGAACTCCGCCTCGCGGATCACGTCGCGCCACCACAGCGCCATGGTGGTGAGGATGAGGATCATGCCGATCGCCATGATCCAGGTGCCGGGCGAGATGTGATGCATGAACATCACCGCGCCGCCGAAGGTGAGAAAGGCGGCGAAGGCGCCGAGCGCGGGCCAAGGGCTCGGATCGACCAGATGGTAGGGATGCTTCTGATGCTGCGTGGCGCCGTGGCTCTCGCTCATATTGCTTCCTCTCTCTTGCCCCCGAACGGCCTTTGCCTGGGCGTCAGTTGACGGTCTTGGACGCGGACGCTCCGGCTATGCGGCGCTTGTCGCGCGCTTCGGCGTCCTTGTCGCGATAGAAGGTGTAGGACAGCGTGATGGTGGTGACGTCGTCGAGGTTGCGGTCCTTCATGATGTCGGGATTGACGAAGAAGGTCACCGGCAGCTCGGCGCTGGCGCCTGGACCGAGCTTCTGCTCGCTGAAGCAGAAGCACTGGATCTTGTCGAAATAGAGCCCGGCCTTGAGCGGCGTCACGTTGAAGGTGGCGGCGCCGATCACCGTCTCGTTCGCGAGGTTGCGCGCCCGATAGCGCGCGATCGCAGGCTCGCCGACCCTGACGTCGATCGAATCCTGCTCCGGCTCGAAGCGCCAGGGAATGCCGGAATCGACGTCGGCGTTGAAGCGCACCGTGATCACGCGGCTCGACAGGGTGCCCGGCGCGCTCTCGGCACGCTGCGTCGTGCCGCCGAACCCGGTCACCTGGCAGAAGACGCGGTAGAGCGGCACGGCAGCGAAGGAGAGCGCCACCATGCCGGCCACGAGACCGGTCAGCACGAGCGCGGTGATCCGCTTGCGCCGCGAGACGTCGCCGCTCATTGCCCCGCCCCTCCCATGCGCACGATGGTCATGACATAGAAGAGGACGACGAGCGCGACCAGCACGCCCAGCAGCGCGAGGTTGCGCCCGCGCAGCCGCTTGTGGACCTCGCTCGCCTTTTGCCTGATCTCAACCAAGCCCCGCCATCCCATAGGGCGCGCGATCGACGATGAGCAGCGCGAACAAGATGAAGAGATAGAGGATCGAGAAGGCGAACATGCGCCGGGCCGCCCGATCGCGCGCCGCGTCGGGCTCGCGATAGACCCGAACCGCGCAGCCGATGAAGATCGCGCCGAGGAGCGCGGCGAGCGCGCCATAGACCGGGCCGGCCACACCGAGGAAATAGGGCGCCAACGTCACCGGCAGCAGCAGCACGGCGTAGAGCAGGATCTGCCGCTTGGTCTCGCGCCGGCCCGCGACCACCGGCAGCATGGGCACGCCCGCGCGCTGGTAATCGTCCGAGCGGTAGAGCGCGAGCGCCCAGAAATGCGGCGGCGTCCACATGAAGATCATGGCGAAGAGCGCGAGCGAGGCCAAGCCGACGTCGCCCGTCACTGCGGCCCAGCCGATCATGGGCGGGAAGGCGCCGGCCGCACCCCCGATCACGATGTTCTGCGGCGTGCGGCGCTTGAGCCAGATGGTGTAGACGAAGACATAGAAAGCGATGGTGAGCGCGAGCAGCGCCGCGGCGGCGAGATTGACGCCGAGCCCCATCACGGTGACCGAGCCGACGGCGAGCATCACGCCCATGGCGAGCGCCGCCTCGGAGGAGACGCGGCCGGTCGGGATGGGCCGCTTCATGGTGCGGCTCATCAGCCGGTCGATATCCTGGTCGTACCACATGTTGATCGCCGCCGAGGCGGCGGCGCCCGCGGCGATGCAGAGGATGGCGATGACGCCGATCGCCGGATTGACGTGGCCGGGTGCGATGTAGAGCCCGACGAACCCGGTGAAGAGCACGAGCGACATCACGCGCGGCTTGAGCAGCACGACATAGTCGCGCACCCCGCCCTCCTCGCCGGAGGCATCGGCCGGCGGGCGCTCGAGTTCGTAGGACGTGTCGGACAATGCTGCCTCCTCTCCCGGCCCGGCTGGCGCCTAGCGGATGACCGGCAGCTCCTCATAGGTATGGAAGGGCGGCGGCGAGGAGACCGTCCATTCCAGCGTCGTGGCGCCCTCGCCCCAGGGGTTGGCGGCGACCCGCTTGCCCGCCACCAAGGTGCTGATGACGAGATAGAGGAACACCAGCACGCCCACGGCCGAGATATAGGCGCCGACCGTGGCCACCTGATTCCAGCCGGTGAAGGCGTCGGGATAGTCGGGCACGCGGCGCGGCATGCCGGCGAGGCCGAGGAAGTGCATCGGGAAGAAGGTCAGGTTCACGCCGATGAAGGTCAGCCAGAAATGGATCTTGCCGAGCGTCTCGTTGTACATGCGGCCGCACATCTTGGGGAACCAGTAGTAGAAGCCGCCGAAGATCGAGAACACGGCGCCGAGCGAGAGCACGTAGTGGAAATGGGCGACCACGTAGTAGGTGTCGTGGAGCTGCACGTCGACGCCGGCGTTCGCCAGCACGACGCCAGTCACCCCGCCCACCGTGAAGAGGAAAATGAAGCCAATCGCCCACAGCATCGGCACGCGGAAGCGGATGGAGCCGCCCCACATGGTGGCGATCCAGCTGAAGATCTTGATGCCGGTCGGCACGGCGATGACCATGGTCGCCGCGGTGAAGTAGGCGCGCGTATTGACGTCGAGGCCGATCGTGTACATGTGGTGCGCCCACACCACGAAGCCGATGAAGCCGATCGACACCATCGCGTACGCCATGCCGAGATAGCCGAACACCGGCTTGCGCGAGAAGGTCGAGACGATCTGGCTCACCATGCCAAAGCCCGGCAGGATCAGGATGTAGACCTCGGGATGGCCGAAGAACCAGAAGAGATGCGCGAAGAGGATCGGGTCGCCGCCCTTCGAGGGATCGAAGAAGGCGGTGCCGAAATTGCGGTCGGTCAGCAGCATGGTGATGCCGCCGGCGAGCACGGGCAGCGACAGCACAAGGAGGAACGCCGTCACCAGGATCGCCCACACGAAGAGCGGCATCTTGTGCAACGTCATGCCCGGCGCGCGCATGTTGAAGATGGTGGTGATGAAGTTGATCGCGCCCAGGATCGAGGAGGCACCCGCCAGATGGAGGGCGAAGATCGCCATGTCGACCGAGGGCCCCGGATGGCCGAGGGCCGAGGAGAGCGGCGGATAGAGCGTCCAGCCCGTCCCCGCCCCGCCCGCGACGAAGCTCGAGCCGACGAGCAGGATGAAGGAGGGGATCAGCAGCCAGAAGCTCACATTGTTCATGCGCGGGAAGGCCATGTCCGGCGCGCCGATCATGATGGGCACGATCCAGTTGCCGAAGCCCCCGATCATGGCCGGCATGATCATGAAGAAGATCATGATCAGCCCGTGCGCGGTGATCGCGACGTTGTAGAACTGCTTGCCGTCCGGGCCCGGATAGATATGCATCCCGGGCTCGAACAGCTCGGTGCGGATATAGAGCGAGAGGGCAAGGCCGAGTACGCCCGACACGACGGCGAAGACGAGGTACATCGTGCCAATGTCCTTGTGGTTCGTCGAATAGACGAAGCGCCGCCAGCCGGTCGGATGAGCCGCGTGCGCGTGAGCCTGTTCGTGCGCCATGATCGTGACCTCTTCTCTACTGCTCAGCGCCCGGCTTCGGTGCGGGCGAGCTGCGCGCCTCTATCCGGCGAGCGGCTCTCGGCCGCCTTCTTCTGCGAGGCGGCCCAGCTGGTGAATTTGTCCTTGGAAACGGCCTCGACCACGATCGGCATGAAGCCGTGATTGACGCCGCAGAGCTGCGTGCATTGGCCGTAATAGACGCCCTCGCGGTCGATGTTGACCCAGAGCTCGTTGAGCCGGCCCGGCACCGCGTTGACCTGGAGCCCGAGCGAGGGCACCACCCAGGCATGGATCACGTCGTCCGAGGCGACCAGGATGCGCACGTTGGCATGCACCGGCACGATCATCCGATTGTCGACGTCGAGCAGCCGAAGCCCGGTCTTCGGGTTCTCGTCGGGCAGCATGCTGTCGAACTGGATCTTGCCGTTGTCGGGATAGTCGTAGGACCAATACCATTGATGGCCGGTCACCTTGACGGTCAGGTCCGCGGGCGGGATGCGCTCTTCGTAATAGAGCAGCTTGAAGGACGGGATCGCGATGATCACCAGGATCATGATCGGAATCACCGTCCACAGCACTTCGATGAGGGTGTTGTGCGAGGTGCGCGTGGGCACCGGATTGCGGCTCTCGCGGAAGCGCCACATCACATAGACCAGCAGGGCAAGCACGAAGATCGTGATGGCGGTGATGATCCAGAGCAGCAGCGAATGGAAGGCGTGGATGCGGTCGGCCACTTCCGAAGCGGGGGTCTGCATCCCCATCTGCCAGGGTTGCGGCTCGTCCGCGGCAGCGGCGCCGGCGCCCAGCAGCAGCGCCGCAAGCGATAGTTTAGCGATCTTCGAAGTCATCCTGTCCTCGCCCCGATTTTAACGGAAGTCGGATCGGCGAAGCGTGTGGCGCGCCGCCCAGCGTCGTCCTCGGCCTCGCGCGCCTCGCCCCGACATGGGCGTATCCCCAAGCGCCGGGACAATACAATAGCCGCGCCATCGTGAACAACGGGAGCGCGGGCGGCGGTCCGCCTCCGCGGCTTCGAGCCCGTCCTCGCGAGCGGCGGCTTACGCTGCGAAATGCCTGGCGTTTCCGCGCCGCAACTCATTTATGCGACGATATGTCGCATGAATTTCGAGCCGCTTCAAGGGCTTCGAACAATGATTACGGATCGCACGTCTTGCGTCCCGACGTCGGCGCAGCGTCGGCCGATAACGCGCGACGTGACATGCGAGCCCCGCGACGCCATATATCCTTCTCAGCCTCATGAGGCGAAGGCGGCGCGTGGGCGCGAAGGCAACGAAAACCACCGAGGGCAAGCCATGGCGAAATCCAAATCCACCGAGCCCAAAGCCGCCGAGGAGCTGTTCTTCGACCGCGCCGGTCTCGATCCGAGGCGGCTGCAGGCGATCGTCGACGATGCGCTCGGCGACGCCGACGACGGCGAGCTGTTCCTGGAATATCGCCAATCGGAAGCGCTCTCGCTCGACGACGGCAAGCTGAAGAGCGCCGCCTTCGACACGAGCCAGGGCTTCGGTCTGCGCGCGGTGGCCGGCGAGGCCGTGGGCTATGCCCATGCTTCGGAGCTCAGCGAGGAGGCGGTCAAGCGCGCCGCCGCGACGGTCAAGGCCGTGCGCGCGGGCCATGGCGGCACCCATGCAGAGCCGCCGCAAGGCACCAACCGTCATCTCTATAGCGACGCCAATCCCCTTCCCGCCCTCGCCTTCGAGCGCAAGGTGGCGCTGCTCGCCGAGATCGACGCCTATGCGCGGGCCAAGGACCCGCGCGTACGCCAGGTCATGGCGTCGCTTTCGGGCGAATGGCAGGCGGTCAGCATCATGCGCGCGGGCGGCCATCATATGTCAGACTTGCGTCCCCTGGTGCGGCTCAACGTCAGCATCATGGTGGGCGAGGGCGAGCGGCTCGAGACCGGCTCGGACGGGCGCGGCGGACGGCGCGGCTATGCCGAGCTGATCGATCCGGCCAACTGGCGCGCTCAAGTGGACGAGGCGCTGCGCCAGGCGCTGGTCAATCTCGATTCGCGCCCCGCGCCCGCGGGCGAGATGCCTGTCGTGCTCGGCCCGGGCTGGCCCGGCGTGCTGCTGCACGAGGCGATCGGCCACGGGCTCGAGGGCGACTTCAACCGCAAGCAGACCTCGGCCTTCGCCGGGCTTCTGGGCCAACGCATCGCCGTCCCCGGCGTCACAGTAGTGGACGACGGCACGCTCCAGGACCGGCGCGGCTCGCTCACCATCGACGACGAGGGCACGCCGAGCCAGCGCACGGTGCTGATCGAGGACGGCGTGCTCAAGGGCTTCATGCAGGACCGCCAGAACGCGCGGCTGATGGGCGTGCGCCCGACCGGAAACGGCAGGCGCCAGAGCTTCGCCCATCACCCCATGCCGCGCATGACCAATACCTTCATGCTGGCCGGCCCGAGCGATCCGCAAGAGATCCTCCGTTCGGTCAAGCGCGGGCTTTATGCGGTGAATTTCGGCGGCGGCCAGGTGGACATCACCTCGGGCAAGTTCGTCTTCTCGACCTCGGAAGCCTATCTCATCGAGGACGGCAAGGTCGGCCCCGCGGTCAAGGGCGCCACGCTCATCGGCAACGGCCCGGACGTGCTCACCAAGGTCGCCATGATCGGCAACGACATGCGCATCGATTCCGGCATCGGCACCTGCGGCAAGGACGGCCAGGCGGTGCCCGTCGGCGTCGGCTTGCCGACCATCCTCGTCAACGGCCTCACCGTGGGCGGCACGGCCGCCTGAGCCTCTACCCCATCGCGCCGATCTCGTGACTGATCGCGGCGCTGACCTCGCGCACCGCCGAGAAGAGCCGCGCGATCGGCTCGAAGAGCCGGCGATGCTCCGCCTCGTAGGTATGGGCCTGGCGCGGGCCCGCGGGCTCGGCGAAATCGAGGTCGGCCGCCGGATCGGCCGTCACCGGGAAAATCTCGTCAAGCAGCGACAGGCAGGCCGGCACGTCGAGCCGCAGCAGGCGCTGGAACAGCGCGTCGCGCGTCATGGCGTAGCGCGGGCTGAAATCCGGTATGTCCGCCGCGAGGATCCAGATGCGGTGGATCGCGGCCAGGCGCAGCGCGTGGAGCAGCACCAGGCGCGGCGCCATGGCCGGCGGCTTCATGACCGAGTTGAGCTGCAGCCAATCGCGCCCGAAGCGTAGGAAGAGCCGGCGCAGGCGCGGCGCGAGATCGAGCTGGTCGAGCGCCGTCGCGATGGCAGTGAGCTCCCGGCGCCGCCCGCCGCCTTCGGCGCGGCGGGCGCGGTCGAGCCAGCTCTCCGGATCGAGCGTATCGATATAGGCGCGCAGCACGTCGAGATCGCTCATCGCCGCGGCCCCTTCGGCCAGCTCGAGCGCCCGCCTGAAGCGCTCGGAGCGCAAGCGCAGCTGCGCGAACAGCTCCGGCGCATGGGCGACCGCGCGGCCCAGCCCGTGAAGCGAATTCGCGAGCCAGCCGAGCTGCTGCAGGATGGCGTTGTTGGGGATGGCGCGGAGCTGGCGCGGATGGGTGATGGTGGGCGGCCCCTCGCGCCCCTCGATCTCGCGCGCCGGCGGACGCGAGCCCGTCTGGTCGAGCAGATTGGGCCCGAAGGTGCCGAGGAGCGAGGCATAGCCCGGATCCTCGACAAGCTGTGTCATCTCGTCGCGGATGGCGGCGAAGAACTCGGCCGTGTAGTCGGGCTCGCCATAGATCGGATCGGACGCGGCGGGGGCCTGAGCGAAGACATGCTCGGCGATCCGCGCCACGCTGGCGAAGGCGAGCTCGGGCGTGCCGAAGAGGAGATAGCCGTCGCCGCCCTGGAAGCTGCTCTCATGGCGCAGGCGCAAGCCGGCCGAGGCGAGCTTTTCCTCGCTCGCGGGCGGCGCCAGATAGGCGAGACGGTCGCCCAGGCTCTTCGGGTGACCGCCGCGTCCCATCGACTCGCCATGGGTGTCGAAGAGGACGACCTCGATATCCTCGAGCCCATGCCGGTGCAAAAGCTCGGCCAGCTTGAGGCGAAGCCGCTCGATCCAGAAGCTTGCCGCGAGCTGGCCGATATAGCGCCCCGAATCGGAATAGCCGAACTGGACGGCGATGCGGCCGAGCCGGCGCACGTAATTGCGGAAATGGGCACTGCGCAGCGCGTCCTCGAGCACGCGCGTCCCCTGCTCGAGCGCCTGCGCGGTCTCGAACAGCGGCGTGATCTCGACCATCTCGTCGACCCCGTAACGCCGCGCGAGCCAGAGCGCTGCGAGCAAGGTATAGCCCGTCTCCGTCTCGGCGATGAGGAAGCGCACCGGCGCCGAGCCGTCGATATGCTTCAAGAGCTGCGCGAGCAGCATCATCTGCCGCGCGGCCGAGGTCGATTCGACCATCAGCGAGCCGAAATCGACCGGCACCGGCTCGACCGCCTCGAGCAGCGCGTTAATCGCGGTCAGGTGCGAGCGGCGATGGACCGGATCGGCCGGCGCGGCGTCAAGTCCGACGACGCGGCGCAGCGCATTATGGATTTGCGTGGCGTTGAGTCTCAGATGCGGCCGCGCCATGGCGAGCCCGTTGGCGGCAAGGCCGGTGGCCGCGATGGCAAGCTCGCGCTTGGCGTCCTCGTCCGCCGCCGCCGCGATCGCCTCGTCGAAAAGGGCTAGCAGCGGCGCCGCTTCCGAGAGCGCCGCCTCGCGCTGGTCCACGACGGCATGGGCGAAGCGCCGCACCGCCTCGGCGCTCGGCGGGAGCGCCGGCGGCGGCGCCTCGCGGAGCTGGCGCTCGACCGTCTTGCGCGCCAGGGCCAAGCGCGCGCGGACGGGCTCCGCGGACGGATCGCGGATCTCGGCGATCTGCCGCCCCAGCCGCTCGAGCTGGCTGCGCTTGGATTTGAGGCTCAAGCGCAAGGTGTCCCACCAGCCGATGTCGGCCCGGCCGTCCGTATCCAGCCCGACCCAGGAGGCGAGCGCTACCGGGTGCGGCCGCAGCTCGGCCCAGCGCTCCGGCCAATGGGCGCGCGCCACGTCGAGCGCGATGCCGGCGAGCCGGTCGAGCGCGTCGCGCCCGCAATCGATGGCGTCGCGCGCGCGGATGAACTCGTCCTCGAGGGCGATCGTCTCGTCGGGACGATGGGAGACGCCCGCCGCCTGCGCAAGCAGCGTCGCACGCGCGCGCGGATCGCGCAGGCTCGCCGCACGCGCCAAGAGCTCCCCGACGACGCGCGGCAGCGCGAAGGTGGGGTGGGCGGTGAACACCGCGGCGAAGCGGCTCCGCTCGACGGCGCCGCGAAATTCCTCGAAGCGGGCGCGGCGCCCTCCGGGCCCCCGCGCCATGCTCTCGAAAACCGCCGTGAGCGCCGCGCCGTCGGCGTCCTCATCCACCCCGCCGACATAAAGTGCCAAGCGCTCGGCCCGGTCGGCCAAGGCCTTGGCGGTGAGATGCCGCACCAGGCCGATCAGCTCGTCCTCGGAGAACTCCGCGCGCTCGAGTTGCTGATTGACGGCGAGAGCCACCGACAGCACCGGGTTTCCGAAAGGATCCTGCGCCGCGAGCTCGCGCTCGCCCATGACCAGGAGGAGAAGCTGCCGCTCGAGCAGCTCGGCCGCTGTCGCAGGCTTGACCGTCTCCGCGGCGGACGGCCGCGTCCGCAATGATTTTGCCTCGTCGATATGGGCGAGGCCCGCCATTGCGCTACTCCGCCGCCCTCATGCGGGCCGAGGCGTAGACCGGGAAGGCGTCGCAGAGCGCCTTCACGCTCGCGACCGTCCGCGCGATCGTCTCCTCGCCGCGCGGATCGTCGAGCACGTCGGCCACGAGGCCGGCGACCGCCGCCGCCTCGCTCTCGCCGAAGCCGCGCGTTGTCATCGCCGGCGAGCCGAAGCGCAGGCCCGAAGTCACGAAGGGTTTTTCCGGATCGTTCGGGATGGCGTTCTTGTTGATCGTGATATGGGCGCGCCCGAGCGCCGCCTCCGCGTCCTTGCCGGTGATCTTCTTGGCGCGCAGGTCGAGGAGGAACATATGGCTCTCCGTACCGCCCGAGACGATGCGCAAGCCGCGCGCGGCGAGGGTAGCCGCCATGGCGCGCGCGTTGGCGAGCACCTGGGACTGATAGGTCTTGAACTCGGCGGTCATGGCCTCCTTGAAGGCCACGGCCTTGGCTGCGATCACATGCATGAGCGGGCCGCCTTGCAAGCCAGGGAAGACGATCGAATTGAGCGCCTTCTCGTGCTCCGCCTTCGCCAGCACGAAGCCGCCACGCGGGCCGCGCAGGGTCTTGTGCGTGGTGCTGGTGACGAAGTCGGCGATGCCGACCGGGCTCGGATAGAGCCCCGCCGCGACGAGGCCGGCGTAATGCGCCATGTCGACCATGAGATAGGCGCCGACCTCGTCGGCGATCGCGCGGAAGCGGCGCCAGTCGATGATGCGCGAATAGGCCGAGGCGCCGGCGATGATGAGCTTCGGGCGATGCTCCTTGGCCAGGCGCTCGAGCCCGTCATAGTCGATGCGCTCGCTCGCGGGATCGAGGCCGTAGGCCACGGCATGAAAGAGCTTGCCGCTCAGATTGACCGCTGCGCCGTGGGTGAGATGGCCGCCATGGGCGAGCGACATGCCGAGGATGACGTCGCCCGGCTTGAGCATGGCGAAATAGACCGCCTGGTTGGCCTGCGAGCCGGAATGGGGCTGCACGTTCGCGTAGTCGGCGCCGAATAGCGCCTTGACGCGGTCGATGGCGAGCTGCTCCGCCACATCGACGAACTCGCAGCCGCCGTAATAGCGCTTGCCGGGATAGCCCTCGGCATATTTGTTGGTGAGCTGCGAGCCCTGCGCCTCGAGCACGGCGGGACTGACATAGTTCTCCGAGGCGATGAGCTCAATATGATCCTGCTGACGCTGGTTCTCGGCCGAGATCGCCTGCCAGATCTCCGCGTCCACCTGCTGCAAGCGGCGCTCGATGTCGAACATGCTGTCTCCCCGCGACCGTAGGTCAGGCCGCCCTGATCGATGGCTCTCCTAACTCATCGCGCCCCCTCGTCTAGGCGTTGCGGCGCGCGGGCTTTTCGCGTTTCCACTTGACGTGAAAACGCTCTAGGCGCTGCGGCGCGCGCTCCGGCCCAGGACCTCGGCCATGACGAAGCCCATCTCGGCCGGGTTGGCAACGATGGTGGCGCCGGCGTCGCGCAGTATCTCGACCTTCTCGTCCGCGCTCTCGCCGAAGGCCGAGATGATCGCGCCGGCATGTCCCATGCGGCGTCCCCTGGGCGCGGTCACGCCGGCGATATAGGCCGCGACCGGCTTCGTCATATGGTCGCGCACGAACTCCGCGGCCTCGGCTTCCTGCGGGCCGCCGATCTCGCCGAGCATGATGACCGCCGTGGTCTCGTCGTCCGCCTCGAAGAGCTCGAGGATATCCTTGAAGGAGCTGCCGTTGATCGGATCGCCGCCGATGCCGACGCTGGTCGAGACGCCGATGCCGAGCTCCTTCATCTGCGAGGCGGCCTCGTAGCTCAAGGTGCCGGAACGGCTGACCACGCCGACCGGGCCGGGCAGATAGATATGGCCGGGCATGATGCCGAGCAGCGCCTTGCCGGGGCTGATCACGCCGGCGCCGTTGGGGCCGATGAGGCGCATGCGCTGCTCCTGCTTGTAGCGGCGCATGTAGCGTTTCACCCGGATCATGTCCTGGGCCGGGATGCCATCGGTGATGACGACGCAGAGCCTGATGCCGGCGTCGGCCGCCTCCATGATCGAATCGGCGGCGAAGGGCGGCGGTACGAAAATGATGCTCGCCGCCGCCTCGGTCGCGCGTACCGCCTCGCGCACCGTGTCGAAGACGGGGAGGCCGAGGGCGCTGCCGCCGCCCTTGCCCGGCACCACGCCGCCGACGAGGTTGGTGCCGTAGGCCAGCATCTCCTGGGCATGGAAACCGCCGATCTTGCCAGTGATGCCTTGCATCAGCACCGGCGTGCCGCGATCGAGAAGGACGCTCATCGGCGCGCCACCTGCTTGACGCCGCGGTCGCGCTTCCACGCCGCCACTACCCGCTCGGCCGCCTCGGAAAGCGTGCCGGCACGGATGATGGGGAGGCCGCTGCGCGTGAGGATCTTGCGCCCCTCCTCGACATGCGTGCCGGCGAGGCGAACGACGAGCGGCAGATCGACGGGATCGCGCTCGAGCGCCTGGACGATGCCGGCGGCGACCCAGTCGCAACGGTTGATGCCGGCGAAGATGTTGACCAGGATGGCCTCCACCTTGGGATCGGAGACCACCAGCCGGAAGGCCTTGGCGACGCGCTCGGGCGTGGCGCCGCCGCCGATATCGAGGAAATTCGCGGGCTCGCCGCCCGCATGCTTGACGATGTCCATCGTCGCCATGGCGAGGCCGGCGCCGTTGACGATGCAGCCGATATTGCCGTCGAGCCCGATATAGTTGAGGCCGCGGTCGGATGCCTTGGTCTCGCGCGGGTCTTCCTGCGATTTGTCGCGCAGCTCGGAGATGGCGGGACGGCGGAAGAGCGCGTTGTCGTCGAAGGTCATCTTGACGTCGAGGGCGAGCAGCTCGCCCTTGTCGTTGATGGCGAGCGGGTTGATCTCCACCATCGTGGCGTCCAGCTCCTGGAAGGCGCGGTAGCAACCCAGGATGGTGCTGACCGCCTGCGAGAGCTGGCCCGGCCCGAGGCCGAGCCCGAAGGCGATCTCGCGCGCCTGGAAGGCCTGCATGCCGACCGCGGGCTCGATGCTGGCGCGCAGGATCGAGGCCGGCTCCTGCCGCGCGATGTCCTCGATCTCCATGCCGCCCTTGGCGGAGGCGACCACCATGACGCGCTCGGATTTGCGGTCGAGCACGAGGCCGAGATAGAGCTCGCGAGCGATGGGCACGGCGGATTCGATATAGAGGCGGTAGACGAGCTTGCCGCGCGGGCCGCTCTGCTGCGTCACGAGGCGGCGGCCGAGCAGGGCGTTCGCCGCCTCCTCGACCGCGTCCTCGCTGTCGCAGAGCCGGATGCCGCCGGCCTTGCCGCGCGCGCCGGAATGGATTTGCGACTTGACGACCCAGCGCTTGCCGCCGATCTCGCGCGCCCGGTAAGCCGCCTGCTCCGGGCTATAGGCGAGGCCGCCGCGCGGGATCGGCACGCCGAAATGCGACAGCAATTCCTTGGCCTGGTATTCGTGAATCTCCACCGCGTCCCCTTGACCGCTCGCGCGAGCGATTTGCCGGCTTAAGACGATAGCGGCCGCGATCTCACACCGCGGCGAGGGCCTGCGCCGCGCGGCCTTTCGTCGCGGTCTCGGCGCCCCGGTAATATTCCTCCGCCGCGGCGACGCCGCTGCCGGGCTCGATCCTGATGCCGACATCGCGCATCGCCATCTCCGCGCCGGCGAGGGCGCCGAGCAGCATCGTCTCGTTGAGATCGCCGATATGGCCGATGCGGAAGACCTTGCCGGCGACCTTGGAGAGGCCCGCGCCGAGCGAGAGGCCGTAGCGGCTGTAGGCGCGCTTGATCACCTCGTTCGCGTCGTGACCCTCCGGCACGCGGATCGCGCTCACCGTGTTGGAATACCAGCGCGGCGCCTTGGCGCAGAGCTCGAGCTTCCAGCCGAAGACCGCCTGGCGCACGCCCTCGGCGAAGCGGTGATGGCGGGCAAAGACGTTGTCGAGCCCCTCGCCCAGCAGCATGTCGACCGATTCGCGCAAGCCGCGCAGCATCGAGGTGGGGGGCGTATAGGGGAAATAGCCGTCGCGGTTGGTCTTGAGCATATCGCCGAAGTCGAAATAGCAGCGCGGGCAGCGCGCGCGCAGATAGGCCTCGAGCGCCTTGGGGCTCACGCAGAGGATGGCGAGGCCCGCGGGCAGCATGAAGCCCTTCTGCGAGCCCGAGACGGCGACGTCGACGCCCCACTCGTCCATGCGGAAATCGATGCTGGCGATCGAGCTCACGCCGTCGACATAGAGCAGCGCCGGATGACGGCAGGAATCGAGGGCGCGGCGCACGGCCGCCACGTCCGAGGTCACCCCGGTCGCCGTCTCGTTATGGCAGACCAGCACGGCCTTGATCTCGTGCGCCTTGTCGGCGCGGAGCCGCTCGGCGAAAATCTCCGCCGGCACGCCCTCGCCCCACTCGACGTCGACGATGTCGACCTTGAGCCCATGGCGCTGGCAGAGATCGATCCAGAGATGCGAGAACTGCCCGAAGCGCGCGGCGAGCACCTTGTCGCCGGGCGAGAGGGTGTTGGTCATCGCCGCTTCCCAGCCGCCGGTGCCGGAGGAGGGAAAGATGAAGACTTGGCCGTTGCGGCTCTTGAAGACGCGCTTCAAATCCTCGAAGAGCGGCAGCGTGAAGGCCGGCAGGTCGGGCGCCCGCTGATCCTCCATCGGGCGGTCGATCGCTTGGCGGATGCGATGGGGCACATTGGTTGGCCCGGGAATGAACAAGGCGTTGATGCCGGTCATGGCCGATATCCTTCCAATTCTCGATTCGGGCGCGCGGCGCGAAGGGCGCGCCGCAATCGAAGCGAACGCGCTGCCGGGATTCAGGAGAGGTCGTAGACCTCGCGTTCCACCTGACGCATGGCGGAAGCGAAATCGAGCGGCGCGACGGCATCGGCGGCCAGGCGCAGCTCCGCCCGCTTCGCCTGCTGCCCATGGCTCTGGCTGCGCACGGGCGGACGCTTCGGCAAGGTCATAAGGTTGGTCATCGCGGCTATGCTCCCTACAGGAGATGCAATTCGTCGATCCGCGCGTGACTTGTGATCGTCCGGCTCTTCGATCGACGCTGCCATTCGACCGCGACGGCGGACAAATAGAAACACCCGAAGAAATGGCGTCGCGTTGTTTTTCGAACGGGTAGGTTCGCCTCGTAAGAATGGGTGGACTTACACGAACGGGTGGGTTATTTTTACCTTAAAGGATAGGGAAGAAAAAATCATTGACCATTTCAAGGGCATAAACCCCGCATAGGTGCCGAATTCTATGGCAGGAAAACCGATCGAAGTCGCCATTGCCGACGAGAACCCCCTCGTCCTCTCGGCCCTCTCGGAGCTTCTGGAGAAGGACGGGCGCTTCAGCCTGGTCTTGACCGCGAACAGCGCCGAGCGTTTCCTCGAATCGGTGGGGCGGCTTTCGGTCGAGGTCGCCATCATCGGCTGGGGCCTGCCGACCCTCGGCGGGCAACGCGTGCTG
Source organism: uncultured Pseudomonadota bacterium (assembly GCA_963842155.1). Lineage (GTDB taxonomy): Bacteria > Pseudomonadota > Alphaproteobacteria > JACZXZ01 > JACZXZ01 > CAWJFP01. Next base: position 53,348 of record CAWJFP010000038.1, on the reverse strand, counting down.
GAGCTCATCCGCGAGCGGCCGGACGCGCCGCGCATTCTCGTCTATGCCAGCAGCAGCGACCCCGACCTGCCGCGCAAGGTGATGGCGGCGGGCGGCGCCGGCTTCTGCAGCCGGAGCGAGCCGGCCGAGCGGCTGCTCGAGACGATTCGCGCCGTCGGCAGCGGGCAGATGGTCTTTCCCTTCCTCGACGTGCGCCAGCTCCGCCCCGACCCGCTGCAAGGCCTCACCGAGCGCGAGCGCGCGTTGCTCGCAGCATTGGCGCGCGGGCGCACCAACGACGAGCTGGCCAAGGATCTCGGCATCTCGATCAATACGGTGAAGTTCCATTTGCGGAATCTCTACGACAAGCTGTCGATCCGCAACCGCTCGCAGGCCATCGCCTATTACTATGCCTCGAACCCCGGCCCGAGTTCGGAAGAGTAGAGGATTCGAAACCGTAGCTGCCAGGCATGCGGTTTTCCGCGTTCCCGGGCGCGCCAAAACCGCGGCTGCGGCGCTCTTAACTCATATCTTCGGCGTGAAACCCTCACCCCGCCGCGGCTTGCTTCGGCCGCATCATGTGGAGGCGGAGGGCGAGCCGCACCAGGCGGGGGATGATCTGCGGGCGCAGAAGGCGCGGGTCATAGCCCGCCATGCGCCGGTCGTTCTCGGCGAGGCAGGTGCGCATGAGCCCGCCCGCATCGATGTCGATATCCATCGATTGATGGCCGGTGACGGTGAAATTGTTGTCCTCGCCGCCGCGCGCGAGATTGATGCGCTCCTTGACGAGGCGGATGAAGACGCCGACCCGGCGAATATCGAACCAGAGCCGGCGCGGCCAGCTGAGGTTGCGCCGGTGCCAGGCCGCCCAATTGACGAAGAAGAGGATATGGCGGCACTCCTCCTGCATCACGGGCTCGAAAGTGTCAACGAGCTCGGGCGGGAAATAGCCCGAGCGCCGGGCCAGCTCGAACAGGCCGAAGGCGAAGAAACTATCCACGCATTCGCTGTAGCCCGTGACCATGAAGGCCCATTCGGCATCGCGCGGCGGTGGATAGGGCGCCTCGGGCGCCAACGTGATGCCGTAAGCCTGGACGAGATTGCCCAGCACCTCCTTGTGGCGCCCCTCCTCGAAGCCGTCGAGCTCGACCGCCTGCTTGAGCAGCGGATCGGCGATGCGCGCGGCGTAGGACAGCACGCGGATGCGCGCGCGCCCCTCCGTCGCCACCGCCATGTCCCAGATGGGCAGCCCCGTGAGCCGCGCCTGCTCGTCGGGCTTGAGCGGCGGCCAGTCGATCACCGCCGGCTTGTAGGGGTTATGAGTGTCGAGCAGCATGCGGCAGAAGAGACGCTTATGGGCCTCGCTGCCGACGGGGATGGGCTCGTTCGTGCCGCTTCGCCAGATGCGCGCGGCCCGGTCGGCCGCGGCGATCACGCTGTCATCCACCACGACGCTTTCCCTTGCTCATGGTCCTTCCCTGGGCCTTTCCCTTGGCGCCGGAGCCTTATCGCGGCGCCCCGCGATGTCAAGGGAATTATCACCTTGACATAGCATGATCTACTGGTAGCGTGTAAAGGCATTGCGAACGCCACGCTACCATAGATTAGCTAAAGCCAAGGAGGCGATTCCCCGAGAGAGGGAAAATGCGAAAGAAAATTGCTACACATTCAATTATCACGGGTGCGGCCCACTCTGTGGTATGTTGCGCTGGAGAGGCGCAAGTGGAACGAATCAACCAATTTTCGATCTACCAGCTAGCGCAGGCCTTAAAAGAGGTTGCGCTACTTTTGGGCGACGTTGATGCGCGCACGGCCTTTTTCGAAATTCTTCATGCGAATGGTCAAATTGATAAGTTGCTTGCGGGCGATCCGCTGCCTCTGGGGGTCTCGCGCGAAGCTGCCCAGGGCGTGAAGGATTCAATTCAAAACATCATTGATGAGCATTTCACAAAAGTGGACGATGAGGGGAAGCGTGTTTGGAGTTTTCCGACTGATGGGCAACAGGCTACTATTCCAGAATATAAGTTTACAGGATACCGCGGCGCTCTCTCGCGGTTCGAGATCATCTTTGGTGCGGAAATGCGCGAAGCGGCGGTGTATTTCGTACCGCGTCGAGGAATTTATTCGACACCGGCCCTTATAGATTCAGCTGACGAATCGTTTCCTCTAGCTATCCGCGCTCACATTCCAGATAAAACAAAACAAGATTGGAGAAACGCTGGGCGCTGCCTGGCGTTTAATTTACTGTCTGCCTCAGGCTTTCACGTGGCGCGCGCCGTCGAGGGCACAATGGAAGTATATTGGCGAAAATTTGCGGCACAGCAAGACAACGCGACGCTTAATTCGTGGAATGACTATGTGCAAGAACTAGAAGGAATTGTAAGTGATGGTGCTAGTATAGGACCGACAGCGAAAACTTTGGCCGAGTTGCGCCAAATGAAAGACGATTATCGTAATCCGATCATGCACCCACGCGTTATCTTGAGCGAGAGCGATGCACGCATGCTCTTCGATAATGGGGAGAGTTTGATCATTGCGATGGCAGACGAGTTACGAGCAAAAGAGGAGGCGGCTAACCCACTTGTTAGCCTATTGGGCGGCCTAGTTCCGCCGTCCTAAGCGGCAGCACTAGCAACGGGGAAGGCAATGGTCAAAGCTAACACTCGCAGCCCGAAAGCACAGACGCTAGAGGTGCGCCATGATCATTGGGAGCGGTTTGAGGCCGCCGTGGATATTGCCGTCAAAACCCCGGCGATACATCGGGAAGCAAAAAAACGGACGCCTAGAAAGGGTCGCGTCCACAAGGCCAACCCACGAATTTAAGCGACCGCCACGCCCAGGTCGCGTAGCTTAACGCTGGCCATGACGCAACTAGCTAGCCGGGGAACCGCTCGACGAGGCGCCTAAGCCAATTTTTGAAACGGGTCAACCACGGAGGCGGCGCTTGAGTCTGCACGACTACAGGCTGCGGCACAACCGGCCCGGGGACGACCTGTCTCGGTATCATTTGTGGGAGCATCGGCAAAGATATTTGTAACCCGCCTTGTTGTTGTTGCTGTCTCACCATCGCAACATTCGCAGAATTATAAAAGACCTTAAATATAGGCGTGTTGCCCAATAGAATATCAATTGCACAATAGAGTTCCCAGACTGCCCTGTAAAATATGGGCTCATCCCGTAAATTTTTGACCGCCAGGTCATACGTCCGTAAGTCTTCAAGCTTAACTCGACGCGCATGCGACTTGAATGCGCCATGGTTCGATAAATAGGTAGCGATGCTATCGGCTTTGGCGGGACCATCCGCGAGTGTTCGGAACATATATTTTGACAGCCAATCGCGGACGAGGTTATTTGACAGCGCGGAAGCATTATCACATTGCGCTAGCAGCCCAGGACCAAGTAGTTGAAGAATAGGGAACCAGACCTGTCCCATGCGCGGGTCTTTAAATATTTCCTCTGCCGCCTTCTCAAATTGCTGTTTGATCGCCTGCGCCGGGGTAACGCCGTTTCTGGTGTACATCTGTGGGTCAATAGGGCCAAGTTCGGCGTCTTCATCCATTAGGATTTCATCGCCCGACATAACCATCATTGTCGCGGCGCTCTTCGCATAAGAAGGGATGATGAAGCGCACATACCCAAACTTGTGACGAATTTCCTCTATGATTGATTCAGCCGCTTCGGCAAATCCGCCGGGGCTATGGATTAAGATATCAAGCTTGGGACCATCAATGTCCTCAAGCATGCTGTGGAACCCAATTTTGTCTGACGGGTCTATTTGAAGTAGCTCGGGAGGCGCCTTTCCGGCCGGCGCCGTGCATGCCGAGGCGTAGATGATGAGCGGGACGCCGCTCAATGTATGGACATTCTTTATTCTTGATTCAACAATATCGGCCCAAAACGCACGCGAACCTGGCGCCCGGGGGATTTGAGCAGCATTGTTGAATTCGGGTGAGAATCGAGTTCCAAACCGATGCCACTTGCCCCTCATTCGCAGAATGTTAGCACGGCGGCGTCTGCGCACTCCCGGCTGTGGTTTGAATATCAGAAGAGAGCCCGGAAAGAATGCGTAGATATTCTGCGTAGGACATGTTCATAGATTCGATCGCGTGCGCTACCTCCGGATGGTCGCTCTTGAATTTGGCGAACGCCTCGTCCAGAATTCGCTGTGTCCGCTCACTGTCGAGTGTCACAGGATGGTCCTCCCGTTGCGTCAAAAAGTTTTTTGACGTGCGTATTATAGTCGTTTTGCTATTACCGCCAAGTTAATAACCTAAGTCATTGATATTGTTTCTAAAGATATCGCCAGATAATTGCAGTATTGGTTCGTTATTCATCCTATATATGCAGAGCATAGCATCCTATTTCATTCCTTCAATATGGCACGAGCAACGCGCGCAACTACGGCGCGCCGCTCATAAACTCGAATGCCATTTGCCTTTCGTCTTCCGGCTCGCGCCACTTTCGAGGCGCGGCTGGCTTACGCCTGATCGCGGTTTCTTTGCTCGCCACGAGCCCGCCGATAGGTGAGGCGGCGTCCGACGATCCCTTGCACGGACTTTTCCATGCGCTCGGCATCGCTCACGCCAAGTCCCTCGCGCTCGTTATAGCGGTAGTCGAATTCCGCGAGGTAGCGCTTGAGGTGTTGCTGGCTGACGTGATGATAGGTTCCTGTGATCCCGCGCTTGAGGATGCTGAAATACCCCTCGACGGTGTTCGTATGCGCTTCGCCACGAACGTACTCGCCGATGGCGTGATTGATCGTCTCATGCTTCGGGAAAAGGCCACGTAGGCTGCGGTTCTCTCCCGCATCATCCGTCACGAAGAATGAGCCTTGATCCAGTTGTGCCATAAGGATCGGGCGTAGCGTCTTGGCGCTGACTTCCGGGACATGCTGCGAGCGGACCTGCCCCTTGCGCTCGACCAGGGCGTACACGATTTCCTTGCCCGTATTGCCAGCATGTTTGCGCTTGTTGCGATGCTTGTTTTTCTCTTTGCCGCCGATGTAGGCAGCATCGCCCTCGACGGCCTTGCCTTCCCCGCCCATGGGTTCAAACATCTTCGGCGGCAGCAACTCGCGGATACGGTGCATGAGAAACCAGCTCGACTTTTTCGAGATGCCGAGCATGCGGCCGATTTCAAGCGCACTGATGCCCTTCTTGCCAGCCATCAGAAGATGCGTAGCGGCAAGCCATTTATGGAGCGGGATTTTGCTGCGCTCGTATAATGTGCCGACCGTGACCGTGAACGGCTCGCGGCAGAGATTGCATTGATACAGGCCTGGGCGATGGCTCTTGCCCTTCATAAGTGTAGACTGATCCACGGCACCGCAATGAGGGCAGAAGCGGCCATGCTTCCAAATCCGAGCCTCCAGCCATTCGCGGGCCTTGGTTTCGTCGTGGAAGATGGGGTTGGACAAAATGGCTTTTGACATGGCGGCCTCCAATGACGAGGCCGATTACAGCATATTGCGCGTACTATGTCAAGGTGATAATTCCCCGATGTCAACAGCGATTGCGCGAGCCCGCCGCCCGGCCTTACAACTAGCGCCCATGCGCGCTCCTCTTGCCCCGGCGATCCTGATTTCCCTGGCCTTGCTGCTCGCCGCGGGCGCAGCCATGGCCTTGCCGCCGGGCCTCGTCACCAAGAAGAGCCCCTACGACGTGACCCAGACCCTCGACCGGCTCGAGGAGGCCCTCAAGGGCAAGGGTTGCGCCGTCACCGCGCGGCTCGACGAGCGCGCCATCGCGCGCAAAGGGGGCGAACATGTGCCGGCGACCGAGCTGCTCATTTTCTCCTGTGCCGATTTCGACGCGGCGATGATCAAGAGCGAGCGGCGCGTCGGGCTCGACCTGCCGCTCAAGGCGCTCGCCTGGGAGGACACCAACGGCGGCGTCTATCTCACCTACCCCGCGCCCGACCGGCTCGCGCAGATCTACAACATCACCAACCAGCCCGTCGCCGTCCAGCATATGAGCGACCTGCTCGACCAGGCGACCGACGAGGCGGTGAAGCCCTAAGCGCCCGCGATGGTCATGCCCTCCACGCGCAAGGTGGGCGCGTCGGTGCCGTAGCGGAAATCGAGATCGTCCGCCGCCGTGAAGCCCATGAACATCTGTTTGAGGTTGCCCGCGATGGTGACCTCGCTCACCGGAAAAGCGAGCGCGCCGCCCTCGATCCAGAAGCCCGCGGCGCCGCGGCTGTAATCGCCGGTGACGCCGTTGATGCCGAAGCCGATGAGTTCGGTCACGTAGAAGCCCGTGCCCGTCTCGGCGATCAGCGCCTCGCGCGAAAGGCTGCCCGGCTCCAGATAGAGGTTGGTCGGCGCGGGCGAGGGCGGGCTCGAGGTGCCGCGCGAGGCATGGCCCGTCGTGGCAAGGCCGAGCTGGCGAGCCGAGCGCGAATTGAGCAGCCAGGTCTGCAGCACGCCGTCCTCGACCACCGCGCGTCGCGCCGTCGCCACTCCCTCGCCGTCGAAGGGCCGGGAGCGCAGGCCCCGCGCGCGCAAGGGATCGTCGATCACCCGCGCGCCTACGGGGAAGATACGCTGTCCCATGCTGTCCTTGAGGAAGCTCGTGCCGCGCGCGATGGCGCCGCCGTTGATGGCGCCAGCGAGATGGCCCAGCAGCGAGTTCGAGACGCGCGGGTCGTAGAGGATCGGAACCTTGGTGGTCTTGACCTTGCGCGGCTTGAGCCGCCGCACCGCTTTCTCGCCTGCGCGTCGGCCGACCTCTTCGGGCGGATCGAGGTCCGCGCCATGCACGGCGGAGGCGAAATCATAGTCGCGCTCCATGCCCGTGCCCTCGCCCGCCACGACCGCGACCGCCACGCCATGGCGCGACATGCGGTAGGTCCCGGCGAAGCCGTTGCTCGCGGCGAGCGCCACGCGGGTGAGCGACCAGCTCGCCTCGGCGCCCTCGGAATTGGTGATGCCGGGAACGGCGAGCGCCGCCTCCTCGCAACGCCGCGCCGCCTCGATCAGGCTCGCGGGCGCGGGCTCGCTCGGATCGAAAATATCGAGCGCCGGAATCTCGTGCGCGATGCGCTCCTCGGGGGCCAGCCCGCAATAGGGATCGTCGGGCACCGCCCGCGCCATGGCGATGGCCCGCTCGACGAGCGCCTCGAGCGCGCGCGGATCGCGGTCGGAGGAGGAGACGACGGCCTGGCGCCGGCCGATCAGCACGCGCAGGCCGAGGTCCTGGTTCTCCGCGCGCTCGAGCTTCTCGACCCTGCCGAGGCGCTGGGAATGGCTCAAGGCGGCGCTCGAGACATGGAGCGCGTCGGCCTCGTCGGCGCCCGCACGCTTCGCCTTGGCGAGCAGCGTCGCCAGCAAATCGAGGTCCGTCTCCGCTTGGTTCATGGTAACGGGCTTTCCGGATGGGGAATTCGGGCGCGGGAATTCGCGCTGGTCTTAATATGGGATCGGCGCCGGGAAGCGCCAGCCCGACGCTCCTCACCCTCCCACATCTAGTGGGAAAAGGGGGCTCCTTCATCGACGGCGCGGCCAGAATGTGCTACGTTGTCACACAGGAGGCGCGCCATGAGCAAAACCCATTTGAGCGTCCGCGTAAAGCCGGAGCTCGGCGACAAGATCGACGCGCTCGCCGCGGCCATCGAGCGGTCACGGTCCTATGTCGTGGAAAAGGCCGTCGAGGAATATGTCGACCGCGAAGCCTGGCAGGTTTCGGCGATACGCCAAGGGTTGGCCGATGCCGACAAAGGCCTGCTCGTCCCCCACGACGCAGTCCAAGCCTGGGTCGATTCATGGGGGACAGCCAATGAAAAGCTGCGGCCTAAGATGCGGCGCAAGCGCCGCCCTAAATGACATATTCCGTCCACTGGGCCAATACCGCAGTGGAGGACCTGACACAGATTCGCAATTGGTCGGAGGCGACCCGCTCGGGCGCGGAAACCGAGAGAACGATCAATCATCTCGTCGGCGCGGCGTTGGCCCTCGCCGATATGCCCAACAGGGGCAAGCCGGGCCGCGTGCCGGGCACGCGCGAGCTCGTGATACCGCCCTTCATCATCGCCTATCGGGTGAGTCGGGAGGCCGTCGAAATCCTCCGCGTCTTGCACGGCGCTCGAAACTGGCCATCCGCGATTTGATCCGACGCTATGGCATTTTCCGGTCAGCTCGAATTCGCAGCCCCCTCACCCGCCCGTCGCTTCGCGCCGGGCCACCCTCTCCCACACTTCGTGGGGAGAGGGGTAATTCTCCTCTCGCTTGGGGCGAGGGTTGATTCTCCTCTCCCCCGCGGAGCGGTGGGAGAGGAAAGCGCCAAGGCGCGAAGCGGCTTGGCGCCGGTGAGGGGGGCTTATTATTGCCCAAGCGCCGCGCGAATAGTCGCCAACACGCCCGGTAAATTCTCCATCACGTCATTGTTCCAAAAACGGAGAATGCGAAAGCCGCCCGCCGTGAGAAATCGGCTACGCATGATTTCATGCGTCGTTGGCTCGGCATGCTGGCCGCCGTCGATTTCGATAACGAGCCGCGATTCGTAGCAGGCGAAGTCGACGATATAGCGTCCGAGCGGCGCTTGGCGGCGGAATTTGGCTCCGCCGAGCTGGCGTGCGCGGATCGCCTGCCAAAGACGTCGCTCGGCGTCGGTCATGTTACGGCGCAGCGTCCGCGCGCGGGTCATGAGTTACGCCCCCTCACCCGCCCGTCGCTTCGCGCCGCCCTCTCCCACCCTTCGTGAGGAGAGGGAGCTTTTACTTCCAGATCGGCTTGCCCGAGCCGGGGAGCCCGAGGGAGGGCCATTTGCGGGTGACCTCGTCGATCACCTCCCGGCTCATGCGGATCTTGCGGCCCCAGTCGCGCTTGGTCTCGGGCGGCCATTTGTTCGTGGCGTCGAGGCCGATCTTCGAGCCCAGCCCCGATTCGGGCGAGGCGAAATCGAGATAGTCGATGGGCGTGTTCTCGACCAAGGTGATGTCGCGCGCCGGGTCCATGCGCGTGGCGATCGCCCACATCACGTCCTTCCAGTCGCGCGCGTCGATATCGTCGTCCACCACGATGACCCATTTCGAATACATGAACTGGCGCAGATAGGACCAGACGCCCATCATCACGCGCTTGGCATGGCCGGGATAGGCCTTGCGCATCGAGACGACGGCGATGCGGTAGGAGCAGCCCTCGGGCGGCAGCCAGAAATCGACGATCTCGGGGAATTGCTGGCGCAACAGCGGGATGAAGAGCTCGTTGAGCGCCTGGCCGAGGATCGAGGGCTCGTCGGGCGGCCGGCCGGTGAAGGTCGAGAGATAGATGGGCTCGCGCCGCCGGGTGACCGCGCTCACCGTGAAGACGGGGAAGCGCTCGACCGCGTTGTAATAGCCCGTATGGTCGCCATAGGGCCCCTCCTCCCGCTCGTCCTCGAGGCTGACATGGCCCTCCAGCACGATCTCGGCCGTGGCCGGCACCTGGAGCGGCACGGTCTTGCAATCGACGAGCTCGACCTTCTGCCCGCGCAAGAGGCCGGCGAACTGATATTCGCTGAGCGTGTCCGGCACCGGCGTGACGGCGGCGAGCATGATGCCGGGATCGGCGCCGATCACCGCGGCCGCCGGCATGGGCTCGCTTCGCTCCTCCTTCCAGCGCCTGAGATGCTGCGCGCCGCCGCGATGGCGCAGCCAGCGCATCAGCGTCCGGTTCCGCCCGACAAGCTGCATGCGGTAGATGCCGAGATTGTAGCCGTCCTCGCGCGTCTCGCCGGGCCCCTTGGTGACGACGAGGGGCCAGGTGATGAGCGGCGCGGGCTCGCCCGGCCAGCAGGTCTGCACCGGCAGCCGCGCGAGATCGACCGCCTCCCCCTCCTCCACCACCTCCTGGCAGGGCGCCTCGCGCACCTGGCGCGGTTTCATCGTCATCACCTGGCGCAACAGCGGCAGCATCTGGAAGGCCTCGCGCCAGCCGCCGGGCGGCTCGGGCTGCCGCAGGAAGGCGAGCGTCTCGCCCAGCTCGCGCAAGCTCGCGGGCTCGCGCTCCATGCCCCAGGCCACGCGCTCGACGGTGCCGAAGAGATTGACCAGCACCGGCATGGCGTAGCGCGCGCCCTGCGGGTTGTTCTGATCGGGGGGGCCGACGACGTTCTCGAACAGCACGGCCGGCCCGCCTTCGGCCAGGAGGCGCGTCTGGATCTCGGTCATCTCGAGAATGGGCGAGACCGGCGCGCTCACCCGGGCGAGCTGGCCTGCGCGCTCGAGCCGCGCCATGAAGTCGCGCAGCGAGTTGTAGCTCATGGGGAGCCATAGGGCATGGGCGGCGAAACCCCCGGGGTGCATTCGCGGCGGCCATCAAGGCCGGCGGCAGTGGCGGCGTCAAGCCGCGCGGCTTCTGTCGCAAAAGTTGTAATGGCTGGCCTCGCAATGTACAAATACGCTAGCTGAAAATCTCTTGGGGGGGAGCGCTCCATGGCGCTGACTTGGGTCAAGGTCGTGCGGCCGGACGGCGCATCCGGCAACAGCGACGACGTCTATGTCAACGGGCAATATGTCGATGCGGCGGGCGAGATCGGCGCGCCGTTCCAGGTCCAGTCCGGCGACAAGACCTTCGAGACGCTGGATGCTTCCGGCGCGCCCGACTGGCGCAAGACCACCCTTGTCGTGGGCGCCTTCACAAAGGACCAGGCGCAGCTCGTTACGCTGGAGCCGGTCGCCGCGGGCGGCGTGGCGGACCTGCCATGAGCGGGCTTCGCCGCCTCGCTTTGACGGCCTCGTTGTCGGCTCTCGCCGCTTGCGCGGCGCCCGTCGAGACCGCCCAGCTCGCGCGCATCGACCAGCATGCGGGCTACCGCTATGTCGTCCTCGATGCCCAGGCGCCCAAGCAGATCGAGAAGACCGGGGTGATCGTGACCTTCTCGGGCGGCGGCACCCGCGCGGCGGCCCTCGCCGACGGCGTGCTGCGCGCGCTGGCCGCGACGAAGCTTCCCTTGCCGGGCGGCCCGCTCACCATGGCGGACGAGATCGACGTCGTTTCCTCCGTCTCGGGCGGCAGCGTCATGGCGGCCTATTTCGCCCTCAACGGCGCGGATGGGCTCGACGCCTTCGAAAAGGACTTCCTCCATCAGGACATCGACCTGGCGCTTGTCGAGCGGGCGGCGCTTAGCCCGACCGAGCTGTTCGGCGCGCGCATCCAGCTGCTTTCCGGCCTGTTCGCGGACAGGCTTTTCGGGCAGAAGACCTATGCCGACCTCATCGCGGCCGACAAGCCCCCGCGCCGGCGGCCCTACACGGTGCTCAACGCGACCGACATGACGGCCGGGAGCCGCTTCTCCTTCACGCAAGATCAGTTCGACCTGCTCTGCGCCGACCTCACCCGCGTCAGGATCGCCGACGCGGTCGCGGCCTCCGCCGCCTTCCCGCCCGTCTTCAGCGCCCAGACGATCGTCAGCTACGCCCCTTGCCCGACGCAGGACGAGGCGGCGGCGCGGCCGGGCTCGGGCTGGCAGACGACGGCGGACGGCCCCGCCCCCACGACCCTCGTCGGCGATCTCGCGGCCGATCTGCTGGCGGGCGTCGCCTATCCCGCGGGGGAGAATCTCGCCAACTACCGGGCCGGCACCGTCGCGCGCGGCTATCTCAACCATTATGGGCAGCAGCGCTATATCCAGCTGCTCGACGGCGGCCTCGCCGACAATCTCGGCCTCGGGCTGCCCATGCAGCTCCTCAGCTCGACCGACATGTCGCCCTCTTTCCTCGCCTGGATCAACACCAAGAAGATCACGCGGCTGCTCCTTGTCGTGGTCAACGCGCGGAACCAGGACACGACCGGCTATGGGCGCCAGGCCTCGCCGCCCGGCTTCGTCGACACGGTGCTGACCGCGATCGGCACGCCGATCGACGCGGTAAGCTTTCAGCTTCTGGGCCAGATCGACAGCCTCACCGGGGGGCAGCTCGAAAAAGGCGCCAAGGCGGTGGTGCTGGTCGATTTCGACATGCTGGCGAATTACGACTGCCGGCGCAGTTTCCACAGCATCGCGACGAGCTGGACGCTCTCGCCGGGCGAGATCGACAGCCTCATCGATCTCGGCAGCGCCATGGTGCTGCAGTCGCCCGACTATGGGCGGATCGTCTCGCAGCTCGGCGGCAGCGTGCCGCCGCCCCGCCGGACCGTCGAGCAGATTTGCAGCGCTTTCCCCCCGGCCTCCTAGGCGGCGCGCGCCGCCCCGCGCGATAGGAGCGCCCGAGTCGACCTCGCGGACGGCGCGTGAGAGAATAGCGCCCTCGCGCGCGTCTCGCCGGAGGGGGTGCCGGATGGCTTTCGAGAAATTGACGCTCAAGAGCGTTCGGGCGCGCCCGGTGCGTGCTCAAGCTGGCGCGGCCCGTCGTCGCGCGCATCGCGTCCATCGCCGAATGGCCCTTGATCCTGATCGATCTCCAGACCGAGGAGGGCGTGACGGGGCGCAGCTATCTCGAGCCCTATGTCCCCAAGGCGATGCGCTATCTCGTTCCCGCACTCCAGGATCTCGGCGAGATGCTCAAGGGCCGCCGGGTCGCCCCGGTCGAATTCTACGAGGCGGGCCGCCGCTCGCTGCAATTCCTGGGCTATGAGGGCATGGCGATGGTGGCCGTGGCGGGGATCGACATGGCCGCCTGGGATGCGCTCGCGCGCGCGGCCGACCTGCCGCTTTGCGTGCTGCTCGGCGGCAGCACCGGCGCCGTGCCCGCCTACAACAGCAATGGCCTCTGGCTCAAGCCCGCCGCCGAGCTTGCGCGTGAGGCCGTCGAGCTGCGCGACGAAGGCGGCTTCAAGGGCCTCAAGCTGCGTCTCGGCCGCCAGCGCCTGGCCGACGATCTCGCGGCGATCGCGGCGGTGCGCGAGGCGGTCGGGAGCGAGATGAGCCTCATGGTCGATTTCAACCAGGGGCTCCATCTCGGCGAGGCGCTGGAACGCTGCCACGCGATCGACGATCTCGGCCTGGCCTGGATCGAGGAGCCGATCCAATACGACAATCTGGAGGGCCATGCGCGGCTCGCGGCCGACCTCAAGACGCCGGTCCAGCTCGGCGAGAATTTCTACGGGCCGCGCGCGCTCCACAACGCCTTGCAGATGAAGGCCTGCGACTACGTCATGCCGGATTTCATGCGCATCGGCGGCGTGACGGGCTGGCAGCGCGCCGCCGCCATTGCCGCGGCGGCCGGCATCCCCATCTCCACCCATCTCTATCCCGAGGTCGCCGCCCATATGATGCGGGTGAGCGAGACGGCGCATTGGCTCGAATGGCAGGATTGGGCGGACCCGATCCTGCGCGAGCCCTATGAGGTCAAGGACGGCGCGCTGCATATTCCGGACCGGCCCGGCCTCGGGCTGGAATGGGACGAGAAGGCGGTCGCCGCGCACTCGGTGGCTAGCGTTTAGAAGCGAGAGAAATTGCCGTGCGGCGGACAGCGAGGGTCGAAACGAAACCCCTCTCCCCCTTTGTGGGTGGTTCCCGCGCGCAGTGTGGGAGGAGGACACATCTCAGGTGATGGCCTCTGGTGGTAGAGTCAGGATTGTTAGAATTTCATCGCCGGGAAGCAAGAACGATTGTTCCTAAATCTCGAAACGATCGACATTCCGGAACTCAAACCAAGCGGCGGCTCCGATCTTTCTTGAACTCGAATTTTCCCTTACACCCTTGAAGAGCATATCGAAGGCAAAGCTGTCGGGGTCGAGTTCCTCGCGCGGAAACCACCATTGCGGAATCATATTGGAGCGCCGGAACCAGCGCCGATGACTCTTTGTGTGACAGACGATGACGATCGGCAACAGATCATTTTGGGCGAGCTTCAAGAAGGTGGCGGTTATACTGGCTTGAAATTCGTCGGCGATTTCACGGATCAACGAAAGGGTGGGCCGCTTCAATTTGAGTGCAAGAGGTCGAAAGAGATAGTTCGGCAAAATAAGATCTGATGCGAAATCGTCGGCCTCATGCTCTGGGTTGAGCACGTCGGCGTTGATTGGATTGCCAATATCCGAGGTGCCGCAGTAGAGGACACGGCCTTTGTGAAAATGCCAATGGCCAATTTCGTGTGCTAAAGAAAAGCGCCTGCGGGTTGGAATGCTGCCAGAGTTGACGGTTATGACCGCACGAGTCTTCGATCCGACGATTGTAGCCTCGCATTTGTCGAGCGGGCGGTAATGGACAACCGCGCCGCGGCTCCAAGCAATCGCCTCAAGATCAATGTCTTTTGGCTTCGCGATTCCCAAATCGAAGAGAATGCGTTCAGCCGGGGTTGCTATGATCGTCTCCCGCCTCCCGTTCTAGTCGCTCCACTTCAGCGAAATCGTCGACGAGACTTTCAACATCGCGTTCCGTTGCGCCCTGTCCGCTTCTCGCAGCAAGCAACGTCTTTGAGGATAAATTGCGATCGCGCGAGCGGGCGGCTTCAAATCGAGCACGCGCGGACTTCACGTTCAGCTGAACTTGTCTGTTTGGAAGTTGAACGAAACGCACGCAGCTCTTCTTGAGCGTTTAGAAGACGCTGCTGCGCGCACGTCACCTTAGCCGAGATTAAGAGAGTGTCAAAGTTGCCAATGATGACGTCTGGATCTTCACCGACCGCGCTGACTTCCGCGCGCATTTCAGTCTCGCTGGCGTTCATGATGGAATCAACGAACGCGTCTTCGACGCGACCGAATTCGGTAGCCGCATCTGCTTTTTTCGGCGTTGTCATCCCGTCCATCCATTCGGATACAATTTTCTCATCCTGCCTCTAATGCGTTTGGCCGCGTAGTCGACATCGGCCTGGTCGAGACCCGTGGCCTCGCGCAATGCCGCTCCACGGCAACCGTCGGCCCAGGCAATCAGAACGAACTGGGCATTCTCATCGTCGTTAAAGAGATTAAGTATCTCTTCAACCGTTTCGGGCGAGCGGGCTAGGCGCCTCATTTCGTCCGCAGCAGTGTCCTCGACGGCCTTATTGACCGGCGAGGTAGCTGACATTGACTCGCCTTGGGGCGCGATAGCGTCCAACGGCACGAGAAGCCGTTGCTGGTCGCGATCGTGTGAGGCAATGCTTTGCATAGTCTTCGCCAGAAATGCCATCAGAGTAATACCTCGGGGGCATTTGCGCTTACCGAGGAGAACCAGGCAAAGCGTCTCTTGAATGAGCTCACCGCGGCTGAAGCGCGTTCCTCCGCGCCGAACGCCTTCAATTCCATCGAGCTTCAGCTTGTCCCCGGCTGATAGTGCGGCAAATGCGGCCATGATCTCGTCGGCGCATAGATGTCCATCCGAGGTATCGGATGCCTCCTTCATGGTGGTCACAGTGCCCATCGAACCTGCACGGTCACGCTCCATCTTACTTACTTATGCCGCTGCAAAAGGCGATTTCGGAATTGCCTACAAAAAATTCTGAAACCGCGGCGTTGCTGGGTATATCTCAATGAAGGGCGTAGCTGGCCTAGGTCGACCAAACTTTGGAGGACACAATGACCGAAATTGATTGCAGCGACGACGAAGACCTCAAGCGCGCCGTTGTGAACTTGGAAAAGGCGAGCGACGAGGTTCGCCAGGCGGCCGGCGCGCTTCAGCTAGCCGAAGGTAATCTCGAACGCGCCGAAGTCGAGTTGCAGGAAGTACGCGAGCATCCGCGGAGCTTCAAGGTCACCGTCATCTACAACGGACTCGAGCGGGAGATCGAGGTCAAGGCCGATGAACTTGTGAAGGCGTTGCTGGCACGCGCTATAACGGCCTTCGGGTCGCCGCCCAACCCCCACACGCTCTCGCTCTTCACCACCGGCGGGCGCGAACTTGACGACAACCAAACTCTGCGCGCGGCAGATGTGAAGCCCTGCGAGAAGCTTTTGCTGCGTCCCGGCGCGGTCAAAGGCGGCGCGCTCTGAGCCGCTTTTCCATTGCCGCAGACCTGTTGGCGGAAACCTTTGCGCACTTCCGTGAATGCGGTCGTGGCCGGCGGGAATGCCAAGTGCTGTGGATTAGCCCGTGGGATTCCCCTGGCGTGATTGCACGAGTTCGTTCACGGCGAGCACCGCGGCCATGCCGGCGACTTTCAAGTTGACGACGCGTGGCTCAATACATTTTGGCTTGAGCTGGCCCAGATCCGGCATGGCGTTCGGGTGCAAGTGCATACGCACCCGTATGAGGCGTTTCATTCCGCGACCGACGACGCGTTCCCGATCGTCCATACACCGGGGTTTCTATCGCTCGTTATTCCCGATTTTGGAATGCGGGCGCCATCACTCGACGACAGCTACCTGGCGGAAATTGCCGAAACCGGCGCATGGAACGCGCTTGCGCCGAATGACACGATTTTGATTAGGCCATGACAGATCTGCATGAGTCACTGAGCAGAACCCTTTTGCTCATGCGTGATGAGCTTCGTGCGGAAGTCACCGATGCCATGCTCCTTGATGCGCTCACGAACACGCGCGTGGCGGTGGTCGCGGACGAGAAGACGCTCGCTTCTCCGTCGGCACAATCGGCCTTCGTCACAACTGCCTTGCTGTGCGCGCGCTCAGGCCACAGTGTGTACCTGTTGGCACCGGATGTAGCCCTTGCCGGTATTCAGCCGCCTTTGAAGGGCAAGTGCATCATGGGTGCGCTCACGGACGCGGACGGTCGCATTGTCCCGGCACCGCGATTTGAGGCGAAAGTGCCGAGCGGACCTATTGACCTCGAAATTTGCTTGGGGGCGACAGCGCCCGTGTCCGAATCAAGAGCTTTTATCTCCTTGGCGGCGGAGCCATGGAGTGCCAGCCTGTCCACGCTGGCACCACATCCCGCCTGGAAACGCTCTGTCATATGGCCTCTTGGGGCGATGGCTGGAGCTGCTTTGGCGGCATCTGAGGCTTTCAAAGCTGCGATGAGGAAACTTCGGCCCTTCGCTCGGGATCATCAGATGTTCGATGAGCTCTTGAAGCCGATTTCCGACATCATCTTCGCGCTCGCCCCGCTGGAGAGCCCGATGCCCAATGATCTGGGGAGCTTCGACATTGTCAGCGGAGGCGCGATAACGAATGCCGCCTTATACGCACTAAGCCGAATTCCGGGTGTACGCGGCCTCGCCCGCATCTTCGAATATGACATCGCTGAAGGCACAAATCTCAACCGCTATATGCTGCTCCTCCGCGATCATCTTTCGCAAGCGAAGGCCACCCATTTGAGCGAGCTGGATCTGGGTGGCATTTCCGTTCAACCGGTTGAGCTGCGCTATGAAGGCGTACACGCGAACGGAAGGCTGGCCGAACGCGTTCTCGTTGGCGTCGATAACATTCCCACGCGTTGGAATGTACAGCGAGCGCAACCGCCTTGGCTCGGCATTGGCGCAACGACGCATTGGTCGGCTATGGCTTCCTTCCACATGCCAGGATTACCGTGTGCTGGCTGCCTACATCCGAGTGACGATCCATTTGAACGTCTGATCCCCACCGTCGCTTTTGTTTCATTCATGGCCGGTTTGTTGCAGATCGCATATTTTCTATCCGCAATTGGCGGGCAAACGCCCATAGATCAGCAGGTGTATTTGACCTTGCTTCGTCCAGAAACAGTCTGGCGGTCTTCGGTTGCGCAACATTCCAGATGCCCAATCGGCCATATCGAGGAGCGCGCCACAGTCTAACCGCAGCGTGGGGCCGCATGATGGCGCTTGCGATGCGGGACGGATCGAATTCGATGCGCCGAGACCGCGCGCTGACGCTGTTTCGGAATTCGAGCTGTAAAATCAGAAAAGGCGTCGGCAAATGACTTGCGTCATCGCCAGCCAATGGCCTATGCCTCAATTTGCTCCCTCTGTCCCTCCCTCCCTCCCTCCCGGTCCCCCTCCCTTTACGCCCCCATATTGCGCTGCAATAATGCCCCGAAATCGTGGCGCGTCCCGCACCGCCGTCCGCGGCGAGCGGCCCCGCCCCGCTCTAGCCGAGGAGGCATCTTGTGCCGGCTCACGGACATGACACGCTCAAGGTCCGCCGCAAGACTCGCGGTCGACGGCAAATCTTACGATTATTTCAGCCTGGAGGCCGCCGCCAAGGCCGGCCTCGGCGACATCGCGCGGCTGCCCTTCTCGCTCAAGGTGCTGCTCGAGAACCTGCTGCGCTGGGAGGACGGCCGCACGGTCAAGACGGCCGACGCCGATGGCCATGGCCGAATGGCTCAAGGCGCGCCGCTCCGAGCGCGAGATCGCCTTCCGCCCGGCGCGCGTGCTGATGCAGGATTTCACCGGCGTGCCGGCGGTGGTCGATCTCGCCGCCATGCGCGACGCCATGGTCAAGCTCGGCGGCGATCCGCAGAAGATCAACCCGCTCGTGCCCGTCGATCTGGTGATCGATCATTCGGTCTCGGTCGATTATTTCGCCGGGCCGAACGCCTTCCGGCGCAATGTCGAGACCGAGTTCCAGCGCAACCGCGAGCGCTACGAGTTCCTGCGCTGGGGCCAGACGGCCTTCGATAACTTCCGCGTGGTGCCGCCGGGCACCGGCATCTGCCATCAGGTCAATCTCGAATATCTCGCCCAGACGGTGTGGGTCAGCGAGGCCGAGGGGGCGCAGCTGGCCTATCCCGACACGCTGGTCGGCACCGACAGCCACACCACGATGGTGAACGGGCTCGCCGTGCTCGGCTGGGGCGTGGGCGGCATCGAGGCCGAGGCGGCGATGCTGGGCCAGCCCATCTCGATGCTGATCCCCGAGGTGATCGGCTTTCGGCTGACCGGGCGCTTGCGCGAGGGCGCCACCGCGACCGATCTGGTGCTGACCGTGACGCAGATGCTGCGCAAGAAAGGCGTGGTCAACAAGTTCGTCGAGTTCTGCGGCCCCGGCCTCGACCATCTCACGCTCGCCGACCGCGCCACCATCGCCAACATGTCGCCCGAATATGGCGCGACCTGCGGCTTCTTCCCCATCGACGGCGAGACGATCCGCTATCTGCGCTTCACCGGGCGCGAGGAGGCGCGCGTGCGGCTGGTCGAGGCCTATGCCAAGGCGCAGGGCCTGTGGCGCGACAGCAAGGCGGCCGAGCCGCTCTTCACCGACAGCCTCGAGCTCGACCTCGCCAGCGTGCTGCCGGCGCTCGCCGGCCCCAAGCGGCCGCAGGACAAGGTGCTGCTCTCGGACGCGGCCAAATCCTTCGCCGAGGACGCCCTCAAGGATTTCACCGGCGAGGCGGGCCGCAGCCGCGAGGTGCCGGTCAAGGGCGCCAATTACGCGCTCAAGGACGGCGACGTGGTGATCGCCGCGATCACGAGCTGCACCAACACCTCGAACCCGAGCGTGATGATGGGCGCGGGCCTGCTCGCCAAGCGCGCCAACGAGAAGGGCCTCAAGCCCAAACCCTGGGTGAAGACCTCGCTCGCCCCGGGCAGCCAGGTGGTGAGCGAGTATCTCGCCGCCTCGGGCCTGCAAGGCGAGCTCGACAAGATCGGCTACAATCTGGTGGGCTATGGCTGCACCACCTGCATCGGCAATTCCGGCCCGCTGCCCGAGCCGATCGGCAAGGCCATCGACGAGGGCGATCTCGTCTGCGCCGCCGTGCTCTCGGGCAACCGCAATTTCGAGGGCCGCATCAACCCGCAGACGCGCGCCAATTATCTGGCCTCGCCGCCCCTGGTGGTGGCCTATGCGCTGGCGGGCTCGATGAAGCTCGATCTGCTCAACGAGCCGCTCGGCGAGGACGCGCGCGGCGCGCCGGTCAGGCTCAAGGATATCTGGCCCATCCAACAAGGAGATCCAGGCCGAGATCGACAAGGTGCTGACGCCCGACGATGTTCCGCTCGCGCTATGCCGACGTGTTCCACGGCAGCGAGGAATGGCGCGCCATCAAGATGGCCGGCGGCAAGACCTATGGCTGGCAGGCCTCATCGACCTATGTGCAGAACCCGCCTTACTTCGTCGGCCTCACGCGCGAGCCCGAGGCTGCCAAGGCGGACGTGGCCGGCGCGCGGGTTCTGGCGCTGCTCGGCGATTCGGTGACGACCGACCATATCTCGCCCGCCGGCAGCATCAAGAAGGACGGCCCCGCCGGCAAATATCTCGTCGAGCATGGCGTCAAGCCGCTCGACTTCAACTCCTACGGCGCGCGCCGCGGCAATCACGAGGTGATGATGCGCGGCACCTTCGCCAATATCCGCATCCGCAACGAGATGGTGCCGGGCGTGGAAGGCGGGGTGACCAAGCACATGCCGTCGGGCGAGGTGATGTCGATCTACGACGCGGCGATGCGCTACCGCGGCGAGGGCGTGCCGCTCGTCGTCGTCGCCGGCAAGGAATACGGCACCGGCTCCTCGCGCGACTGGGCGGCGAAGGGCGTGCTGCTGCTCGGCGTCAAGGCCGTGCTGGTCGAGAGCTTCGAGCGCATCCACCGCTCGAACTTGGTCGGCATGGGCGTGCTGCCGCTGCAGTTCCAGGAGGGCACCACGCGCAAGACCCTGGGGCTCGACGGCAGCGAGATTTTCGACGTGACCGGCACCGCCAAGGGCATCACGCCGCGCATGACGCTCAATGTCGTCATCCACCGCGCGAACGGCAGGACCGAGCAGCGTTCCCGTCATCTGCCGCATCGATACGCTCGACGAGGTGGAATATTTCCGCCATGGCGGCATTTTGCATTACGTGCTGCGGCAGCTGCTGACGAAGGCGAGGTAGATCGAATAGTTGAGTCTTCGATTGATTCAGAACGTCCGACGCCCGACCAATCCCTACCCGTCATGCCCGGCCTTGTGCCGGCGCATCCACGTCTTTCTTCCGGCCCAAAAAGCAAGACGTGGATCGCCGGCACGGTGGCCGGCGCATGACGAGGGCGGCGGAGCGATCATTTCCAAATATATTTGACCATCCAATCGTTCTCGATTAAAATTCCATATGGCTCGTTCCAAATCGTTCGATCCAAATATTGCCCTGCGCAAGGCCATGCAACTCTTTTGGCGCCAGGGCTACGAGGGCACGTCGGTGGACGAGCTGGTGGCGGCGATGGGGATCAGCCGCGCGAGCCTCTACGCCACCTTCGGCGACAAGCACAGCCTCTATCTCAAGGCCCTCGACCGCTATATCGAGCAGGTGCTGCGGCCGCGGCTGGGCGCGCTCGAGCGCGCGGCCTCGGCGGCGGAGGGCTTGCGCGCGCTCTTCGCCGAGCTGGTCGACTTCGCCGCGGGCGATCCGCAGCGGCGCGGCTGCTTCGCCGTCAACGCGGCTTGCGAGCTCGGCGCGCGCGACGCGGAGGTCGCGGTTCGGCTCGGCGCGCAAAGCGCCGCCATGGAGGAACTCGTCGCCCGCCGCCTCGCCGAGGCGCAGGACAATGGCGAGATCGCGCCCGAGCGGAGCCCTCGCGATCTCGCACGCCTCATCCTCGCCGCCATCGACGGGCTCCGCGTGCGCTCGAGGCTCGGCGCCGACCGCGCCACGCTCGATGCCATCGCCGGCGGGACATTGGCGCTGCTCGCATGATGGTTAACGGCCGGTGGGACCCGCCTTGCGCGTGCGAAGGGCAGCGCATCACGGAGCTGTGACGACAATTTACTTAGGTGCGCTCCGGCGAGGCGTTATGGTGCTCGCCATGATCGAGCACGAAACGCTTCCTGCTCGCCGGCCTTTGGCTCAGCCTCGCGGCCCTTCCCGCGGCGGCGGGCGAGCAGCCCGTCGTCGTCGAGCTCTTCACCTCGCAGGGCTGCTCGAGCTGTCCGCCGGCCGACGCCTATCTGGGCGAGCTCGCGAAACAGCCCAACCTCGTCGCCCTCGGCTTCCATGTCGATTATTGGGATTATATCGGCTGGAAAGATCCCTTCGCCTCGCCCTCGGCGACCGACCGCCAGCGCGGCTACGCCCAGCGCCTGGGCTCGCGCTATCTCTACACGCCCGAGATCGTCGTCGACGGCAAGGCGGACGCCACCGGCTCGGACCGGCTGGCCGTGGACGGGCTCATCGCGGCCGCGCGCCGGGAGGCGCCCAAGCTCGCCCTCTCCGTGAGCGAGCCGGACCGCGACCATTATGTCGTGGCGCTGCCCGCCGCGAGCTATGGCGGCACGGCGACCTTATGGATGGCGCTGTTCGACCGCGCCGACGAGACGCCGGTCGCGCGCGGCGAGAACGAGGGCCGCACCGCGCGCGACTATAACGCGGTGCGCGAGCTGCGCCGCGTCGGCCGCTGGGACGGCAAGGCCGAGACGGTCGAGGTCGCGGTCGAGCCGATGGCGAAGCAAGGCTGCGCCTTCCTCCTCCAATCCGACGTCAAGACGGGCGACGGGCAGGGCGCCATCCTGGGCGCGGCGCTGGTCCAGGAAGCGGAGAAATAGGCCCGCCGCGCGCGCATCTCCTGCGATGGTGAAAAGCAGGTCTCGGCGCTCAATCAATAGCCCAATTCGTCATCGCCGGCCCCCGTGCCGGCGATCCACGTCTTCGAATCTGGGCAAAAAAGACGTGGATGCCCGGCACGTGAAGCTTGCCCTCGGACCGGCCAAAGGCCGGACCCGGGGGGCCGGGCATGACGATTGAGTGCTGAATTTTATCGCCCTTCAAACTCAGCGTCGCTTGACGAAGCGATAGACCCCGTCCTCGCTTTTCACCCGGGCAAGCCGACCCGCGCCCACCAGATAATTCACATGGGCGAGCGCTTCGCCGATGGCGAAGCCGAGCTGATGCAGGTCGAGCGCGCGCTTGAACAGCACGGGAATGAGCTCGACCGCGCTGCGCGGCGCGGCGCAGGCCTCGTAGGTGACCTCGAGGCGCTCCTCGTGATGCTCGGCGAGCTGGCCCAAGCGCAGATGCAGCCCGAGGAAGGGCAGGCCGTGCGAGGGCAGCACGAAGCTCTCCTCGGGCAGCGGCCGGAATTTCGCCATCGAATCGAGATAGAGCTTGAGCGGATCGCCTTCGGGCTGGTCGGGCCAGACGCTGACGTTGGTGGTGATCTTGGGCAGCACCTGGTCGCCCGAGATCAGCACGCCGAGCTCGCGCTGGTAGAGGCAGGCATGCTCGGGCGCATGGCCGAAGCCGACGATGACGCGCCACTGCCGGCCGCCGATCTCGATCTCGTCGCCCTCCATGATGCGGCGATAGGAAAGCGGCACGGGCACGACGTTCTCGGCGAAGGGATTGCCGCGCTCGCGGAAGGCGTCGAGCTGGTCCGCGGGCAGCCCGTGCGCGCGGTAATGCTCAAGGCGCTTGGAGACGTCGCCGCCGCCGCCGCCCTGACGCACCAGATGGGCCGTGAGCCATTCCGCCTGCGTGCACCAGAGCGGCGCCTCGAAGTGCTCGCAGAGCCAGCCGGCGAGGCCCATATGGTCGGGGTGGAAATGGGTCACCAGCACGCGCGTGACCGTCCTCCGCCCGAGCGTCGCGGCGAAGACCTGCTGCCACAGCTCCTTCGTCTTCTCGCCTCGCCCGAAGCCCGTATCGACGATCGTCCAGCCCGGCCCGTCCTCGAGCAGCCAGAGATTGATATGGTCGAGGGCGAAGGGCAGCGGCATGCGCAGCCAATGGATGCCGGGCGCCAGCTCAATCGTGCTGCCGGGCGCGGGCGGCTCGGCGAGCGGGAATTCGAGGCGCTCGCGCGGATGCGTCTTCGGGGCGGGCATCACGTTCATCGTCGTCTCCGGGCCGGAAGGCGCGGCTGCTGCGCCGCCGAAAGGCAGAAAGCTAGGCTGCGCATCGGGCGAAAGCAAACTTCTTTGCCGCATCAAACATCTTTGTCCCCTGGCGCGAAGCGCGATCGACCCGCCGTCAGCCCCGGCCCAGCGCGCGCCAACCGATGTCGCGCCGGCAGAAGCCCTCGGGCCAGTCGATGAGATCGATCGCGCGGTAGGCGCGGGCCTGCGCCTCGGCGAGGCTCGGGCCCCGCGCGGTGACGCCGAGCACGCGCCCGCCCATGGCCAGAAGCTTGCCATCGCGCCGCTCGGTCCCGGCATGGAAGATGGTGACGCCCTCCACCTCCCGCGCCGCCTCGAGATTGCGGATCTCGCTGCCCGTCTTGTAGGGGCCGGGATAGCCGCGGCTCGCCATCACCACGCAAAGCGAGGGCTCATCATGCCATCGGAGGCCGAAGAATTTGAGCTGACCGTCGCGTGCCGCCAGAAGCGCGGGCAGCGGGTCCGACATCAGCCGCACGAGCAGCGCCTGGCATTCCGGATCGCCGAAGCGGACATTATATTCGAGCAGCTTCGGCCCCTCGGGACCGATCATGATGCCGGCATAGAGGATGCCGCGGAAGGGGCGGCCCTCGGCGCGCATGGCGGCGATTGTGGGGGCGATTATCCTGCGCTCCACCTCCGCCTGCACCGCTGCGGTCACGACGGGTGCGGGCGAATAGGCGCCCATGCCGCCCGTGTTCGGCCCCTTGTCGCCGTCGAAGGCCGCCTTATGATCCTGGGCCGAGGGCAGCATGAGGTAGTTCTCGCCGTCGACGAGCGCCAAGAGGCTGGCCTCCTCGCCCGGCAGGAATTCCTCGATCACGAGCGCGCCGCCCGCGGCGCCGAAGCGCCTCTCGAGGAGCGCCGCGTCGACCGCCGCCTCCGCTTCCGCCACGGTCGCGGCGACCGTCACGCCCTTGCCCGCCGCGAGTCCGTCGGCCTTCACCACGATGGGCGCGCCGCGCGCGCGGATGAATTTCTTGGCCTCGCTGACATCGCTGAAACGGCCATAGGCGGCCGTCGGGATATCGTATTTGGCGCAGAGGTCCTTCATGAAGCCCTTGGAGCCCTCGAGCGCCGCCGCGGCGGCGCTCGGCCCGAAGGCCTTGATGCCGGCCTCCTCGAGGCGATCGACCAGGCCGGCGACGAGCGGCGCCTCCGGTCCTACCACCACGAGATCGATGGCGCGCTCCTTGGCGAAGCGCGTCAGGCCGTCGAGATCGTCGGCCTGGAGAGGAACGCGCTCCGCCTCCTCGGCGATGCCTGCATTGCCCGGCGCGCAATAGATTTTCTCGGCCAGCGGCGAGGCGGCGAGCGCCCAAGCCAGCGCATGCTCGCGCCCGCCCGAGCCCACGATCAAGATACGCATCGCTCCGCCGCCCCCTCGCCGTCCCGCCGCTCGATTTCATTTCCCGGGCGCGAGTTGTAACATGCCGCCGATGGCAACGACGGAAAATCTGGCGGCGATTGTGGCGCCCGTGAACCTGCCCGAGTTCTCGGTCAGCGAGCTCTCGGCGCTCCTGAAGCGCACGCTCGAGGAGCGCTTCGAGCATCTGCGCGTGCGCGGCGAGATCTCGGGCTTCAAGCGCCATGGCTCGGGCCATTGCTATTTCGCGCTCAAGGACGCCGATTCGGTGCTCGACGCCGTGTGCTGGCGCGGCACGGCCCAGCGTCTCGCCTTGAAGCCCGAGGACGGGATGGAGGTGATCTGCACCGGCCGCATCACGACTTATCCCGGCCGCTCGAAATATCAGCTCGTCGTCGAGGTCATGGAGCTGGCCGGCCAGGGCGCGCTCTTGAAGCTGCTCGAGGAGCGCAAGCGCAAGCTCGCGGCCGAAGGGCTGTTCGATCCCGCGCGCAAGCGCAAGCTGCCCTTCCTGCCGCAGGTCATCGGCGTGGTGACCTCGCCCACGGGCGCCGTCATCCGCGACATCCTCCACCGCCTCGGCGACCGCTTCCCGCGCCGGGTGCTGCTCTGGCCGGTGGCCGTGCAGGGCACGGGGGCGGCCGAGCAGGTGGCGGCGGCGATCGCCGGCTTCAACCGGCTCGCGCCGGGCGGCGCCGTGCCGCGGCCCGACCTCCTCATCGTCGCGCGCGGCGGCGGCAGCCTCGAGGACCTCTGGGCCTTCAACGAGGAGATCGTGGTGCGCGCCGCGGCGGCGAGCCAAATTCCGCTGATCTCCGCGGTCGGCCACGAGACCGACACCACCCTCATCGATTTCGCCTCGGACCGCCGCGCGCCGACCCCGAGCGCCGCGGCCGAGATGGCGGTGCCGGTGCGCACCGAGCTGCTCGCCCAGACCCTTGCATACGGCCAGCGCCTCTATCGCGGGCTGCAGCGCTCGCTCGAGGAGCGGCGCACGCGGCTCGAAGGCCTGGCGCGCGGCCTCAGCGATCCCAGGCGGCTCATCGAGCTCGCGGCGCAACGACTCGACGACCGCGCGGAGCGGCTCTCCTTCGCCGCCGTCAATTTCATCGAGCGCCGGCGCGAGCAACTGGCGCGTTTGCCCGACCTCAAGAAGGCGCTCGCCCATCTCATTGCCGCCAAGCGGCATGGGCTGGTCGCCGCCGCGGCGGGCCTGCGCACGGCGCCCTTGCGCGCCGCCATCGCGCGCCATGAAGGCGAGGCGCAGCGCCTGATGGATCGCATGACCCCTGCCTTGCTGCGCCTCGTCGAGCGGCGCGGGGAAAGGCTCGACGGTCTATGGCGGCGGCTCGATAATCTCTCCTACAAGCGCGTGCTGGCGCGCGGCTATGTCTTGGTGCGCGACCTGGCGGGCGAGGCGGTGACGCGCGCCGCCGCCGCGCGCCCGGGCACGAAGGTGGCGCTCGAATTCCAGGACGGCAGCGTCGGCGCCGCCATCGAAGGCGCGGCCGAGAGCGCCGCCGCGATGCCGCCTCGGCCGACCAAGCCCAAGCCGCCGCGCGGCACCAAAGGCGAGAGCGGCCAGGGCAGCCTGCTGTGAGAAGCACGCTTTATCGCGCTATGCGGCGCGATCGCCGTCGTTGCCGCCTTCGCAATCGGGCTCGCCGCCACGGCGCCCGGCAACGCCGCCGAGCTCGCGCTCGAGGGCCACGCCGCGCAAGGCGGCATCCTCTTCGGCCGCGCGGCGCCGGGAACCGAGATCGCGCTCGACGGCAAGCCGGTCACGGTCGCGGCCGACGGGCGCTTCCTGGTGGGCTTCGGCCGCGACGCCAAGCCCGAGGCGGTCCTCCTGCTGCGTTATGCCGACGGCAAAAGCGAGGAGCGCCGGCTCGCCATTGCGCAACGCGAATATCCCACCCAGCGCATCGAGGGCCTGCCCTTCGCCTTCGTGACCCCGCCGCCCGAGGCGCTTGCGCGCATGAAGATCGAGCAGACGCAGATCAACGCCGCGCGCGCGAACGCTGATCCGCGAGCCGCTCTACGCCAGCGGCTTCGCCTGGCCGGTGCAGGGGCCGATCAGCGGGGTCTATGGCAGCCAGCGCATCCTCAACGGCCAGCCGCGCGCCCCGCATATGGGCGTCGACATCGCGGCCCCCGCCGGCACGCCCGTGCGCGCGCCGGCCGACGGCGTGGTGACCCTGGCCGCGCCGGATTTCTACCTCACCGGCGGCACGCTCATCCTCGATCACGGGCTGGGCTTGAGCTCGATCTTCCTGCATCTCTCCAAGATCGAGGTTCAGGTCGGCGAGCGCGTCCGCCAGGGCGACGAGATCGCGCGCGTGGGAGCGACGGGGCGTGCCACCGGCG
This sequence comes from uncultured Pseudomonadota bacterium, assembly GCA_963842155.1. Taxonomy (GTDB): domain Bacteria; phylum Pseudomonadota; class Alphaproteobacteria; order JACZXZ01; family JACZXZ01; genus CAWJFP01. The sequence goes on along the minus strand of CAWJFP010000038.1, from coordinate 26,086 downwards.
CTCATCTTCATTGGGGCATGAACTGGCAGGATGCGCGGCTCGATCCGGCCTTTCTCGTGCCGCCCATGCCGCAAGCGGCCTCCCCGCCGTCAGGAGCCGCGCCCGCCTCGGGCGACTAGGACTGCTTGCCCGTCGCCATAAAGGGTGGATCGATCTCCACCTGATAGCCGGCGACAAGGCGGTTCGTCTCGTTCGCCATGCCGACCACCGCCATGAGCTCGGCGAGCATGGCCTCGGTCATCCCGGCCTTGCGTGCCGCGGCGCTGTGCGAGCGGATGCAGTAATCGCAGCCGTTGGTGGCGCTGACCGCGACATAGATCATCTCCTTGACCAGCGGGTCGAGGGCGCCGGGCGCCATCACCTCCTTGACGCTTTGCCAGGTGCGCTTCAGCGTCGGCGGATGGTTGGCGAGCGCCTTCCAGAAATTATTGATCCAGTCGATCTTGCGCGTCGCCATGATGTCGTCATAGACGGCGCGCACGTCGGCGCTCGCCGATTCATAGTCGATGAGTGGCACGGTCGCCATTGAAGCTGCCCTCGTCCGGGAGTGAGCGATCGCGCCATTATAGGGCTCGGCCTCGCCTGTTGCCCACGCAAGCGAACGGCCCGGGCTCCAGCGAAGCCCGGGCCCGCCCTCGCGGCTGCGGATCAGGGCGGCTTATTGGAAATGGTAGGTGAGCTTCAGCAGCACATTATGCGAGTTGCCATCGGCGCTGATCTTGGTGGGTCCGACGCCGGCGCCCACATTGTCGCTGAAATGCCCCGTGGTGGTGCCGAAATAGCGATATTCGAGCCCGAGGCTGATTTGCGGGGTAAAGGCGTAGGACACGCCTGCGATCCCCTGATAGGCGAACTCGGCGTCCGAATCGTCGAAGCTCGCGCCGGCCAAAAGCGGGGTGGTGGCATGCAGGCCGAGCACCGCGACGCCGGCGCCCGCGCCGATATAGGGCGTGAAGGGCGTGCCAGTGTTATAGCGGTAATAGCCGTTGGTCATCACGGCGTAGCTATTCTCGTGGCCGCCGAGCGGCGCCGAGCCCCCCGGCATGTCGAATTTCCGCAAGCCGTTGTCGCGATAGGTGAACTCCTCCTCGATCGCCACGCTGTCGCCCGACACCACCCAATTGAGCGGCATCTCGTAACCCCCGGCGATGCCGCCGAGCCAGCCATTGGAGGAGAAGACCGTCTGGCCCTTGAGCGTGGCGCCGCCGTTCTCCACGCGCGTATCGCCCTTCTCCATGAAATCGGCTCCGCCATGGATGTCCACATAGAAGCCCGGAATTTGGAGTTGCTGCGCATGGGCCGCCGAACCCGCGCCGAGAATGCAGACCGCCGCGGCCGCAGCGACCCCAAAAGACAGCTTCGACATCCGTGCCTCCTCTTCAACAATGCAGAAAATGCCAAACCAAATACGCGCTAAGATGTCAAACCCTGTGACACGAAATTATGGATATATCGGCAAATATTATTACGGTCTATTCATTTTCATGAACAGCTCAGCTTGATCAAATGCAAGACAAATGAGGCGAAATCAGGTCTGTTCATCCATATTGTTTCATCTGCGTGCGGAGCATATCTGGCGAAAGCCTTCGAAAATTTCAAGAGAGCCGCTTGAAAATTACTGTTTCATTAAGTTAAAATTCTTTTATCGCTTTTTGCTCCAAGCGCTTGATTCGGCAATCATTTTGGCTGGAGCGACGAAGAAGCGGCGCAGCGGCAATTCGGTGACCTTATGCCGCCCGGGGACCGGGCGGCGATGCGGCGCGCGGTGCGTCCGAGCCTCTTACGACCCGACGGTTATGGCGACCGTTCCACGATCCCGCGCATCAGCGCCAGGAATTCCGCCGCAAAGCCGGAAGCATCGCAGAGAGGCGATGCCGCCATCCGCCGTCTCAGCGCGGCACGCCGGTCCGCCAGTCCCGGTAGATCCTCCGCCAGGGAAGCCGCGATCCGCACATAACCGTCGGCGTCGCCGGCGATGCAGTCGGTCAGTCCGAGCGCGCTGCAATGGGTCAGCGAATGCCGTCCGGCGAATGTGCGGCCCGGCAGGGTGACCACGGGCACCCCCATCCAGAGCGCCTCGCAGCTGGTGAGCCCGCCGCTATAGGGCAGGCTGTCGAGCGCGATATCCACGTCGTTGTAGCGGGCGAGCATGGCGCCATGCGTGCTGCGGCCTTCGATGACGATCCGCTCGTCGGCGATCCCGGCATCGGCGAAGTGCCGGCGGATACGCCGCGTCGTGTCCGGCAGATCCAGATTGTTGTATTTGAGGATCAACCGCGCATTCGGTATGGCGGCCAGCACGCGCCGCCAGAGTTCCAACGATAGCGGGCCGATCTTTGCCGGATTGTGGAATCCCGCGAAGGTGACATACCCGTTCCGAAGCGCCGGCAACGGGCCTGTCGCGGGAGCGTAGGAGGGCGGCTCGTAGCAGACATAGTCGTGAGGCAGGCGTAAGACGGTCTCGCGATAGAATGGTTCGGCGTCTTGCGGAATTTGCAGCCGGTCGGCCAAAATGAAATCCATCGACGCGACGCCTGTCGTGCCGGCATATCCGGCCCAGGTGATCTGGATCGGCGCCAGTCGCCGGGCGAAGCTTTGCAGCCGATTGCCCTTGGTATGGCCGGCCAGGTCGAACAGGATGTCGATCCCGTCCGTCCGGATCGCCTCGGCGAGCGCGTCATGACCCTTTCCTCTCATGTCGCGCCAGATTCCGGCCGCGGCGAGACGCCGGGTCAGATCGTCGGATGTGGCGCTGTCGGAATAGAGAAAACATCGTGCATCGGCGCGTTCGAGGGCTTCCAGCAGGCCGATCAGGAAATACCCGACCGGCGTGCGGTAAAGGTCGGGCGAGACAAAGCCGATATGCAGCGGCGACCCCGGGGGGATGCGCCGAAGCGGAATTGGATTTGCTTGGGCGCCGAACCGCTCATCCCAGGCATCGGATATTTGGCGGAGCCGTTCGGGCGTCACATCGACGCGAAATTGCTCGGCCATAAGCCGATTGTCGTAGGCCTCGGCATAGGCCGGGTCGATGGTATAGGCGCGCTCGTAAAGAGGGATCGCCTTTTCGGGCTCGCCACGTTCGATCGCGATAGCCGCGAGGTTGTTCCATGCATGCGCATTGCCCGGCCGGCTTTCGAGGGAGCGGCGAAAGCAATTCTCCGCGGCGTCGAGATGGCCGAGTTGATGATGGCAGACGCCGAGATTGATCAGCGCCCCGGCATGGTGCTTGTCCAACGCCAATGCAGCCTGCAAGGCCGTCATTGCCGCGGGGACGAAACCCTCGAGCAGAAGGCAGCGGCCGAGTGCCGCCTGAAAATTCGCTTGGGCCGGGGCGAGCCGGACCGCCTCCTCCAGCGCCGAACGGGCTTCCGTGCGGCGGCCGAGAGCCCCAAGGGCGACGCCCAGATTGTAATGAAACTGGGCCACCTGCTCGTTGCCGGCGATGGCCTTGCGGAAATAGTCGACGGCAATATCGCTTCGGGAGGCACGGAAGGCCAGAACGCCCATCAAATGCAAAGCATCGACATGGTTGGCGTCCCGCGCGAGCAGCTCTCGACAGAGCTGCTCCGCCTGGGGGAAACGGCCGGCCCGATGATGCTCGATCGCCTGCGCGAGGAGATCGCTCAACGAGAGCACGCTGTTCGGTTCCTGCATGTTTGGAAGATAGCCGTGCGGCACTCGATTGCAAAACCGACCCTGATAAATCGACCTTAAGGCGACGGCAGCTCCAGCAGCGGGCGCAGGATACGCTCCAACGCCGTTTCGTCGCGCCATTCGAGGGCGACGCGGCAGACCTTGAACATCGGCCGCGCCTCGCGCGGCAGGCGCATGAAGTCCTTCTCGGTGGTGACAGGGAGCGCCTTCGCCATGCTCGCCAGCTCGACAAGCTCCATGAGCTCGTCGGGATCGTAGACATGATGATCGGCGAAGGATTTGGTCGCCACCAGACTGCAGCCCAGCTCGGCGAGGGTGGCGAAGAACTTGGCGGGACGCCCGATGCCGGCGAAGGCAACGACCTTTTGGCCGCGCAGCGCTTGCGCGCGCGGCTCCGGCGCCAGTCGGCCGGCCAGCACGGGCAAGGTGCCGCCGAGCCGCGCGGCAAGATTGCCGTCGTCATGGCCGATCACGATCACGGCCTGCACGCGGCCGAGGGCGCGCGCGAGCGGCTCCCGCAAGGGTCCGGCCGGGATCATCCGGCCGTTGCCGAGGCCGAAGCCGGCATCGACGACGAGAAGCGATATATCCTTGGCGAGGCTCGGATTCTGCAGCCCGTCATCCATGATGATGAGATCGGCGCCGGCCGCCACGGCGGCGTGCGCGCCTGCGCGCCTGTCGCGCGCGACCCAAGTCGGTCCCGCCGCTGCCAGCAATAGGGCCTCGTCGCCGACGGCGCGGAAATCATGCAGCTTGGGATCGACCAGCAAAGGCCCGGTCTTCCGTCCACCATAGCCGCGCGTGAGGAAGTGCGGTCTGCGCCCCCGCGCGCGGAACCATTGCGCGATCGCCAAGGCGGTCGGCGTCTTGCCCGCGCCTCCCGCGGTGAGATTGCCGACACAGATCACGGGCACGGGCAGCCGCTCAGGCTTGACGAACGCGGAGCGCAGCCGGCCGGCCAGGTCATAGAGCCGGCTCAACGGGGCGAGCCAAGCGCCGGCGCGGCTGTCGGCGCGCGACCAGAATTCAGGCATGCGCAATGCTGGCCTCCGCCGGCCGCTCTCGCGCGTCGCCGAGCTCGTCGAGCCACGGCAGCAGCGCCGTCACGACCCGCTCCAGCACGCCCCGGCCGGCCGCCGCGGCGGCGCACGCCGCAGCGCCGCGACGGGCGCAGAGCTTGTCGTCGGAGAGCAGCCGCGCGACCTCGGCGGCGAGCGAGGCCGAATCCGTCACCGTCGCCGACGCTCCCACCTTGGCGAGCGCGTCGGCGACCGGCTGGAAGTTGCCGATATGGGGCCCGTGGAGGATGGCACTCCCGAGCAGCGCCGGCTCCAGCGGATTTTGCCCGCCATGGGGCACGAGCGAGCCGCCCACGAAGACGACACGGCTTAGCCGATAGAAGAGACCGAGCTCGCCCATGCTGTCAGCGATATAGACGTCGCAGCCTCGCTCGATCGCCTCGCCGGCACCGCGCCGCGCAACCGCGAGTCCCCGCTTCGCCAGCAGGACAGCGAGACGCGGCCCGCGCTCCGGGTGGCGTGGCGCGATGATGGTGACGAGCCCGGGGAAATGCTGCTTGAGCGCCTTATGGACGTCGGCCGCGATGCTCTCCTCGCCCTCATGCGTGCTGGCGGCGAGCCAGCGGGGCCGGCCCTCGAGCATCGCGCTCATGCGCTCGAGCTCCGCGTCGTCGGCCGGCAGGCGTGCGGCGTCATATTTGAGCGTCCCCGTCACCAGCACGCTTCCGGCCCCGAGCGCGCGGAAGCGCGCTGCATCCGCCTCGCCTTGCGCGAGAATGAGCGCGAAGGCTTGGAGCAGCGGCCGGATCAGGCTGGGCCAGCGCCGCCAGCCGGCGAGGGAGCGGTCCGACATTCGCCCATTGACCATGAGCATGGGGACGCGACGGCGCTTCGTCTCCAGCACGAGGTTCGGCCAGAGCTCGGATTCGAGCCAGATGGCGAGATCGGGACGCCAATGAGCGAGGAAGCGGCGCACGGCGGCAGGGCGGTCGACCGGCACATAATGATGGATCGCGCGCGGCGGCAGACGCTCGGCCATGACGCGCGCGGAAGTGACAGTGCCGGTCGTGACCAAGATGGCGAGCCTGGAATCGCGCGCCAGAAGCCGCTCGACGAGCGCCAAGGCCGAGGTCGCCTCGCCGACGCTCGCGGCATGAAGCCAGACGAGCGGCCCCGCGGGCCGGCCCACGCTGGCAATTCCGAGCCGCTCGCCGAAGCGGGCGGCATCCTCCTTGCCTCGTGCGCGGCGCCAGGCGAGGAGAAGTGCAATCGCCGGGCCGCCCGCGACGGTGAGCGCGCGGTAAAGACGAGGGCTCACGCGCCCCTCGCCGCGGCGGGCTCGGGCGGCGCATGGCAGGGCGCGGGCTCGACCGGCGACGCGCCGCAGAGCAGATCGGCCTCGCGCGTGAGGTCGTTGAGGCTGTCCTCCAGCTTGCGGCGCGCCGCTTCGAGCGCCGCTTCATCGGCCTCGCGCGGCACATGGATGGGCTCGCCCCAGAGAAACAGGCCGCGGCCGAAGGGGAAGGCGAGCAGGAAGCGGTCCCAGCTCGCGAGCAGCCGGCCGCGCCGGATCGAATAGCTGCAGGGGAGGATCGGCGCGCCGGCGAGTCTGGCCAGGTTGACGACTCCCGGGTCCGCCCGCATGCGCGGACCGCGCGGACCGTCGGGCGTGACGCCGACGCATTCGCCCGTCTGCAGTGACTTGAGCATTGCGCGCATCGCCCGTCCGCCGCCCTTGCTCGAGGAGCCCGCGACCGTGCCGATGCCGAAATGCCCAACCGTCCGCGCGATGAGCTGGCCGTCCGCGTGACGCGAGATCAGCATGTTGATGGGCGTGCCGCGGTCCCAGCAATAGGGCATCAGCAAAAGCCTGCCATGCCAGAAGGCGAGGATGAAAGGCTTGCGCTCGGCCCACAGCCGGCGCGGCGCCTCGGCCCCGCGCAGCTCCCAGCGGCTGGTGGCGTGGACGAGCCGAATATATTGCGCCGCCGCCCAGCACAGCAGGCCGCGCGCCGGCTCGTTGCGGGCTATGGACCTAGCGAGACGCATGGCAGCGTCCGGACATGGCGCCGGCGCCCCTCAGGCGCGGGCGCGGGCCCCGCGCAGGGCGGGCGCGGGAATTTCCTCGGACGCCTCTTCCGCGAGCTGCAAGGCATAGAGACGGGCGTAATGGCCCTTGCGCGCCATGAGCTCCGCATGGCTCCCGGATTCGATCACGGCGCCCTCGTCGATCACGTAGATGAGGTCCGCATCGATCACGGTGGAAAGCCGGTGCGCCACGACGAGCGTGGTGCGGCCGCGCATGAGCTCGGCGAGCGCCGCCTGGACCTGGCGCTCCGTCTCGGTGTCGAGCGCCGAGGTCGCCTCGTCGAGCAGCAGGATCGGCGCGCGCTTGATCATGGCGCGCGCGATGGCGATGCGCTGACGCTGCCCGCCCGAGAGCCGCACGCCATTGCCGCCGACCTGGGTGTCGTAGCCCTGGGGCAGCTCGCGGATGAAGCCGTGCGCGCCCGCCATGCGCACCGCCTCCTCGATCTCCGTCTCCGACGCGCCGGGCCGGCCATAGGCGATGTTGGCGCGCACCGTGTCGTCGAACAGGCCGATCTCCTGCGAGACGAGGGCGATGTTGGCGCGCAGCGAGGCGAGCGTCACCTCGCGCACGTCGTTGCCGTCGACCAGGACGCGGCCCTCGGCCACGTCGTAGAAGCGCGGGATCAGGTTGAGGATGGTGGACTTGCCGGCGCCGGAGGGCCCGACGAGCGCGACCGTCCTGCCCGCCGGCACCTCCAGGCTGATGCCCTCGAGCGCGGGCTTCTCGGGGCCGTAGGCGAAGCGCACGGTCTCGAAACGAATGGCGCCGCGGCTCGCCTTGAGCGGGCGCGCGTCCGGGCGGTCGGTGACCGCGGGCGCCGCGTCGAGGATGGCGTAGATGCGCTGGGCCGCGGCCAGGCCCTCCTGCAAATTCGCGTTCAGATTGGCGAGGCGCTTCATTGGCTCGTAGGCCAGCAGCAGCGCCGTCACGAAAGAGAAGAAGGCGCCGGGCGTGCGGGCCGAATGCACCACCTGGTAGCCGCCATAAAAGATCACCGCCACGATGGCGAGCCCGCCGAGCGTCTCCATGATGGGGCTCGAGGCGGAGCGCGTCTTGGCCGCCCTTTGCGCCAGCTCGAAAAGCCGCTCGATGACGCGGTGGACGCGGCTCGCCTCGTAGCGCTCCATGCCGTAGGCCTTGACATGGCGCACGCCGCGGAAGGCCTCGTCCAGCAAGGTGGTGAGCTCGCCGAGCTCGACCTGCGCGTAGATCGAGACCTTGCGCATGCGCCGTCCGAGCCGCACGATCGGCAGCACGGCCGTGGGAAAGGCGAAGAAGGAGATGATGGCGAGCAGCCAGTCCTGGTAGAACATGACGCCCAGCAGGAAGACGAGGGTGAGGCTGTCGCGCCCGATGCCGGTCAGCGCGTTCGACACCGCCGAGCGCAGCATGTTGGCGTCGTTGGTGAAGCGCGAGACGAGCGTGCCGGTCGAGTTGGCGTGGAAAAACGCCAGATCGGCGCCGATCAGATGGTCGAACATGCGGCGCTGCATGTCGGCGATGATGCGCATGCCCATGTAGTTCATGGTCACCGCCTCGCCGTAGGTGGCGGCGCCCTTGACCACGAAGACGACGAGAATGATGAGCCCGATCTCGTGCAGCTGATCGATATTGCCGTTCTTGAAGACCTGATCGAGGATCGGCTCCATCAGCTTGGCGAGCGCCGCCGTCATCCCCGCCGCCAGCGTCATGCAGACGAGCGCGAACAGGATGCGCGGCACCAGCGGCCGGATATGATCGCGCATCAGCCGGCTCACCAGCGCGAGCGACGAGGCGTCGAGTTTGAATTTCGCCTTCTTCTTGCTCCGGCCCAAAATCCTGGATCTCCCGCGCTCTGCCGGCCCCCATGGCGGCTCGGGCCGGCGGCGGGACCATAGCATGGGCGCCGCGGCCCGGCCACTGCGCGCCCGGGGCGCCGGGGCGCGGGCCGAGCGCCGATCCCATCCGCGCATCGGCGGAAATCGGTCGTCTTCAAGGAGAAAGCCGGTCGTCGTTAACGAATTGTCAAAGACGCCATGGCAGCTTTTACCCGCCCATCAGCGTAAATGGCGAGCGAGCCTTGAAATCCGTGCCGTCGCGTCCGACCGACCTCTCCGGCAAAGCACGCTCGCTCAAGAGCGAGCGGGAGCCCGCACGCGGGCGGCTGGCCATGAGGCGCGAGGAACCCACGGCGGCGCGGGAGGAAAATCCCTACGCCCTCGCCATCGAGGGCGCCAATGACGGCCTGTGGGACTGGGATGCTCAGTCCGACCGGGTGTTCCGCTCGCACCGGATCCAGGAGATTCTCGGGCTCGAGCCGGTCGACATGGTGTCGACGGCGCGCGAGTGGCCGCAGGTGATCCACCCCGACGATCGCGCGGCCTATCGCGAGTCGGTGCGCGGGCTGCTCAAGGGCGAGGAGGCCCATTTCCGGCTGGAATACCGTGTGCTGCATATCGATGGCGGCCATCGCTGGGTGCTCGACCGAGCGATCGCCCGACGCGATGCGCGCGGCCGGGTCTATCGCATGGCAGGCTCGATCAGCGACATCACCGAGCAGAAACGCTTCGAGGAGGCGCTCCGCGAGAGCGAGCAGCGCTTCCGCGATTTCGCCGATACCGCCTCGGACTGGTATTGGGAGACCGACCAGGAGCATCGCTTCGCAAAGCATTCGGTCTATACGGCCGAGCGCTCGGTCACGGCCTTCCGCTGGCTCGGCAAGCGCCGCTGGGACGTGGCGCTCGACTATGAGACCGAGCGGGAGAAATGGCGCGTCCACATCGAGGCGCTCGAGCGGCGCGAGCCGTTCCGCGACCTGGTCTACAAGATCGCGCGGGCGAACGGCGCGATTGTCTATCTCTCGGTGAGCGGCAAGCCGGTCTATGGCGCGGACGGCCGCTTCAAAGGCTATCGCGGCAGCGGCCGCGACGTGACCGCGGCGGTGCTCGCCGCCGAGCATCTCTCGCGCGCCAAGCGCGATGCCGAGGCGGCGAACGCGGCGAAAAGCCAGTTCCTCGCCAATATGAGCCACGAGTTCCGGACGCCGCTCAATGCCATCCTCGGCTTCTCCGAGGTGATCGCCAACGAGATGCTCGGGACGGCGGGGGTCGCGCGCTATCACGAATATGCCGAGGACATCAACAAGTCGGGCCAGCATCTCCTCAAGCTGGTCGAGGACATCCTCGACATGTCGAAGATCGAGGCGGGCAAGTTCCAGCTCCGCGAGGAGGTGATCGACGTGACGCCGACGATCCATTCCTGCCTGCCGCTGGTGCGCCGCCGGGCGGAGGAGGCGCGCGTCGCCGTCGTCACCCACCTGCCAGACGACCTGCCGGCGATCCGCGCGGACGAGACGCGGCTGCAGCAGATTCTGCTCAACCTGCTCACCAACGCGGTCAAGTTCACCCCCGCGAACGGCCGCGTCACCGTGACCGCCACCTTCACGGCGGAACGCGAGCTCGCGATCACCGTGAGCGACACCGGCGTCGGCATGACCGAGGAGGACATCGCGCGCGCCCTCGTGCCCTTCGAGCAGGTCGAGAACGGCTTCCGCAGGGGCCGCGAGGGGGCCGGCCTCGGCCTGCCGCTCGCCAAGCGCCTGGTCGAGCTCCATGGCGGCCGCATGGACATCGTGAGCAGGCCGGGCCGCGGCACCGCGATCACGGTCAGCTTTCCGAGCGAGCGTTTAGCGAGCTAAATCCCCTCGCCCCTTCCGGGATCGAGCCGCGACCCACTCTTGGCATGTGGCGGAAGCGCCCGGCGGAGGCTCTCGCGCAGCCCGCAGCCTGGGCGAGAAATTGTCGCTCGAATCGAGCACGCTCACGCCGCTGCTCAAGCGGCTGGAGAAAGTGAAGCACATCAAGCGGACGCGCGATCCGCTCGACGAACACCAAGTGCGGGTGCGCTTGATCGACAAGGGGCGAGCGCTCCGGAGGGAGGCGCTGGAGATTCCGGCCTGCATTCTTGCGGCCTCGGGGTTGACGGTCGATGATCTTCGGCGGCTCCAGGGGGAGATTGCGGCGTTACGGAATGCCCTCGAAAGCTACAATTCCGAAGGCGTAGAGACATTGCATGTCCGGTCGCAGAATCCGGCGCGCTCGCGGGAATAATTATTCCTTGAAAATGTCAGTCATATAGCCCATCTCCGCATGGTGAACCGCCCGCACGAGAGGCCATCGGCGATTGCGGGCTTAAGAAGACCCTCCCATGCGCGATTGCATTGGAAAACCGGAGGAATGACATGGCCTACTGGAAATTCCTGCTGCCCTTCTTGCTGCTTTCCGCCCTGGCGCTTCCGGCGCGTGCCCAGGAGCTGCAGCCGCAGGAGCAGAACGGCATCGCCTATGTGAGCGGCGGTATCGGCATCGACGGCGTGAATGCCATCAAGTCGGTGCAAAGCAACTACAATCTGCGCCTCCTGTTCGCCTCGAACGGCTCGGGTCAATATTACGCCGAGGTCAAGGTGACGATCATGGACCAGGCCGGCAACCCGCTGCTCCAGGCCGTGTCCGAAGGCCCCTATTTCTACGCCCGTGTCAAGCCGGGCCAATACAAGGTCGTGGCCGAAGCCGCCGGCATGCCAAAGACGGTGACCGTCAATGTGCCCGCGGCCGGCGCGGTCGTGCAATCCTTCTATTGGCCGATGCAGTAGCAGACGGGCTCGCACGGCCCAGGCCGGTGAGCGAGGCTTAGGCCTCGCTGCCTCAGCCGCCAGCGCAATCGAGGCGCCGGCCCTCGAGCCGGCAGCGGCGCAGGAGCTTGCCCGCCTCGTCGTGGATGAGCACGTCCCAGCGGGCGCCCTCGCGCTCGAGCAGCACGAAGCCGAAGCCCCCTATGCTGAAGCCTTGCGCGATGCGCTGGCCGCCGACCTCGAGGCCGGTAAGCTCCGCCGGCGCCTCCTTGTCGAGCGCATCGCCGCTGAAGCCGACGATCAGCTGCGGCGGCGTGGCGCCGGCGAAATTCGCCACCTCCAGCACATGGATATGACCGGCAAGCAGCAGCTCGACCGCAGGCGGCAGCTTGTCGCCGAGCGCGGCGTCGAGCGTCGCGTTGCCGCCGAGTGCGCGACCGCTTTCGAGCACCCTCACCACGCCATAGAGCGGGCGGTGGGAGACGAGCCAGGCCGGTCCCTGCAAGGTCGCGAGCGATGCGAATTCCGCGCGATAGAGCGGCACCAGCCGCGGATCGACGCTCGGATCCGGCGCAATCGCCGAATCGAGGATGGCGAGGCTGAGTCCGCCAAGCGGCACGACATAGAGCGGATCATGCTCGATGCAGGGTTCGGCGGGGTCGAAAGGCGCGGGATCGAGAAGGCGCGTCCAGCCCGCCCCGCCGCGCCGGCAATCCTCGTGATTGCCGCGCACCACGACCCAAGGCGCCTCTGCGAGCAGCGGCCGCGCGGGCGCGAAGAAATCGGCGTTCCAAGTCGGCCATTTGTCGCCCGAGGGGCTGCCGGCGCAACCGGCGTAGCCGGGCGGGCAGGCATTCTCGCGATAATAATAATCGCCGACATGGAGGACGAGGTCGGGCTTGAGGCCGGCCGCGATCCGCGCGACTTGCGGCCAAGGCCAGGCGGCGGGATCGTTGCAGGCCTGGATGAGCGGCAGAATCATCTCCTTGACCCTGCAGCCGGTGTCGCCCACCACGAGGATGCGCTGCGGCGCGCCATGCGGCAACGGCAAGGCCGCGCCGCCGATGCTCGCCTCCCGCAGCCCGGGCGGCAGCGTCGTCGCGCAGATGCGCACCGCGAAGGCCGGGTCGGGCGCCGCGCGCTCGGCCATCGGCGAGGTCCGCCCGTCGACCGTGATGCCGGGGCAGTGTGCTTCGTCCGTCGCAAGCCGCGCCTCGAGCGCGCCGCTGGCGGTATATTGCAGCCATTGGGCGAGGGCGCCGGCATCGGCCGCGCGCGGCATGGCGAGAATTACGCCGAGCGTCACCGAGAGCGCCGCTGCGGCGTGGCACGTGACGCGCCTTGCGTGATTCGCTTCCGCGCTTTCCTGCCCGCTCATCGGCGCCCTCCCCTGCCGCCGCCCGCAAGCCTAACCTCCCTTGGGCGACGGATCGATGACAAGCCTTACCCCCTGCCATATCTTGCGGCCAAACGCGCGAGCGCCCCAACATCTTGTTGACGCAGCCACCGAGCGGAGGTACTCTGCGTGCCCTGGCTCGATAAGAGACGCGTCGCGGATCGAGCAAAGACCAGCAAGACCCGATAAAGAACTGAGCGCAAGCCGCTCACATCCCGCAAATCATCTGAAGGGTCAGATGAATTGCGATGTGGTATTATTATAGATAATACCGCGTCGCCCTCAAGCAAATCGTTAATCTTTCTTTGCCCTTATCGCGTGACGACTATAGTCACAAAAGATTTTTATTGCTTTCCCTTTCCAATCTGGGCAGTATTTAGTGGCTCGATGCGTCGATACCGCTATAGGCGGTAGGGGGCCGCGACGTCTGGGCGAGGCAGGGCGACCGACCCGAATCGGGAAATCCGACAAGGATTGGCGGCTCAGAAACGCACAAGGCACCAAGGGGAGAGGGGAATGCGCATTCCGCGGCTCTACACCGAAGCGGGCAGGTCGCCCTATGACGGCATCGAGTTCCGCCGGACGGCGAGCGAGATCCGCAATCCGGACGGCTCGGTCGTCTTTCAACTCGACGACATCGCCGTGCCGGCGAGCTGGTCGCAGGTCGCCTCCGACGTGCTGGCGCAGAAATATTTCCGCAAGGCCGGGCTGCCCGCGCGGCTCAAGCCGGTCGAGGAGGAGCGCGTCCCCTCCTGGCTCTGGCGGAAAACCGCCGACGAGGCGGCGCTCGCCGCACTGCCCCCCGCCGAGCGCCAGAAGGGCGAGGACGACGCGCGCCAGGTCTTCGATCGGCTGGCTGGAACCTGGACCTATTGGGGCTGGAAGAGCGGCTATTTCGACGGCGAGGCAGACGCGCGCGCCTATTTCGACGAGATGCGCTTCATGCTGGCGAGCCAGATGGGCGCGCCCAACTCCCCGCAATGGTTCAATACCGGCCTACATTGGGCCTATGGCATCGACGGGCCCTCGCAAGGCCATTTCTACGTCGATTTCGAGAGCGGCAAGGCGGTGCGCTCGGAATCCGCCTACGAGCATCCGCAGCCGCATGCCTGCTTCATCCAAAGCGTGGGCGACGATCTGGTGAACGAAGGCGGCATCATGGATCTCTGGGTGCGCGAGGCGCGCCTGTTCAAATACGGCTCCGGCTCGGGGACCAATTTCTCGCGGCTCCGCGGCGACGGCGAGCGGCTCTCGGGCGGCGGCCGCTCCTCGGGCATGATGAGCTTCCTCAAGATCGGCGACCGCGCGGCCGGCGCCATCAAGTCGGGCGGCACCACGCGCCGCGCCGCCAAGATGGTGACGGTCGATCTCGACCATCCCGACATCGAGGAATACGTCAACTGGAAGGTGATCGAGGAGCAGAAGGTGGCGGCGCTCGTCGCCGGCTCCAAGCTCGCGCAGAAGCATCTCAACGAGGTGATGCGCGCCTGTCACGCCTGCGTCGGCGAGGGCCGGGCCTGCTTCGATCCCAAGCAGAACCCGGCGTTGCGCCGCGCCGTCGTCGCCGCGCGCAAGGCGATGATCTCCGAGAACTACATCCAGCGCGTCATCCAGCTCGCCGAGCAGGGCTTCAAGGAGATCCAGTTCCGCACCTACGACACGGACTGGGATTCCGAGGCCTATCTCACCGTATCGGGGCAAAATTCGAACAATTCCGTGCGCGTTCCCAACCGCTTCCTCGACGCGGTCAACGAGGACGGCGAGTGGCACCTCACCTGGCGCACCAGCGGCAAGGTGGCGAAGACGCTGCGCGCCCGCGCCCTCTGGGATCAGATCGCCTACGCCGCCTGGGCCTCGGCCGATCCCGGCGTGCAGTTCGACAGCACCATCAACGAATGGCACACCTGTCCGGAGAGCGGCCGCATCAACGCGTCGAACCCCTGCTCGGAATACATGTTCCTCGACGACACGGCCTGCAATCTCGCCTCGCTCAATCTGATGAGCTTCCGGCGCGAGGACGGCAAGTTCGATAACGCGCGCTTCGAGCATGCGGTGCGGCTCTGGACGATCGCGCTCGAGATCGCGGTACTGATGGCGCAATTCCCGTCGCGCCGCATCGCCGAGCTGTCCTACGAGTTCCGCACCTTGGGCCTCGGTTATGCCAATCTGGGCGCGCTTCTCATGTCGCTCGGCCTGCCGTACGACGGCGAGGCCGGACGCGCCATGTGCGCGTCCATCACCGCGCTCATGACCGGCGTCGCCTACCGTACCTCGGCCGAGATGGCGGAGGAGCTTGGGCCTTTCCCCGGCTACGAGCTCAACCGCGCCGCCATGCTGCGCGTCATGCGCAACCATCGTCGCGCCGCCCATGGCGCGGCCGATGGCTATGAGGGGCTCTCGATCGCGCCCGTGCCGCTCGTCGCCGCCGAGTGCCCCGACGCAGCGCTCGCAGCGGCCGCCGCGCAGGCCTGGGACGAGGCGCTCGCCCTTGGCGAAGCCCATGGCTTCCGCAACGCGCAAGCCACCGTGATCGCGCCCACCGGCACCATCGGGCTGGTGATGGATTGCGACACGACCGGCATCGAGCCCGACTTCGCGCTGGTCAAGTTCAAGAAGCTGGCGGGCGGCGGCTATTTCAAGATCATCAACCGCACCGTGCCGCTGGCGCTGCGCACGCTCGGCTACGGCGAAAGCGAGATCGAGGCCGTCGTGCTCCATGCCGTCGGCCACGGCACGCTCGAGGGCGCGCCTGGCGTCAACCATGACAGCCTCAGGGCCAAGGGCTTCACCCGGAGTGCCATCGAGGCGATCGAGCAGACGCTTGTTTCCGCCTTCGACATCCGTTTCGCCTTCAACAAATGGGCGCTCGGCGAGGATTTCTGCAGAAGCGTGCTCGGGCTCTCCAAGGAGCAGCTCGAGGATGCGAGCCTCGACATGCTCGCCGCGCTCGGCTTCGCCAAGGAGGACATCGAGGCCGCCAACAGCTTCTGCTGCGGCGCCATGACGCTCGAGGGCGCGCCGCAGCTCAAGGCGGAGCATCTTGCGGTGTTCGACTGCGCGAGCCCCTGCGGGCGCACCGGCACGCGCTGCCTCTCGACCGAATCCCATATCCGCATGATGGCGGCGGCGCAGCCCTTCGTCTCCGGCGCCATCTCCAAGACCATCAACATGCCGAACAGCGCCGCGGTCGAGGCCTGCAAGGACGCCTACATGCTGTCCTGGCGGCTCGGCCTCAAGGCGAACGCGCTCTATCGCGACGGCTCCAAGCTCTCGCAGCCGCTCTCGGCCTCCCTCCTCGACGGGCAGGACCTGGCCGAGGAGCTGATCGAGGCGCCGGCGGCCGAGCGTGCCGTGCTGCTCTCGGAGCGGGTCATCGAGCGCGTGGTGGAGCGCGTTGTCGAGCATCGCGCCGAGCGCCGGCGGCCGCCGCAGCGCCGCAAGGGCTATACCCAGAAGGCCATGATCGGCGGCCACAAGGTCTATCTGCGCACGGGCGAGTACGAGGATGGCAGCCTGGCCGAGGTCTTCGTCGACCTCCATAAGGAAGGCTCCGCCTTCCGCAGCCTGATGAACAACTTCGCCATCGCCATCTCGATCGGGCTGCAATATGGCGTGCCGCTCGAGGAGTTCGTCGAGAGCTTCACCTTCACCCGCTTCGAGCCCGCCGGCATGGTCGAGGGCAACGACGCCATCAAGATGGCAACCTCGATGGTCGACTACATCTTCCGCGAGCTCGCCATCTCCTATCTCGGCCGCCACGATCTCGCCCATGCCGAGCCGCAGGACCTCATGCCCGATACGCTCGGGCGCGGCTCGGGCGAGGGCGAGCTTGGCCGTCCGGCGGCCGAGGCGCTCGGCGTGGTGGCGCGCGCGGCCTCCAACGGCTACGCGCGCGGCAACCTGACTAGGCTTCAAGTGATCTCGGGCAGCCGGCCCGCCGGCAACGGCCCCACCGCGATGACCCAGACGAACGCAACCATGGCCACCGCGAGCGTGTCCGTCGCCGACGCCATCTCGGGCGCGACTGCCCATGCCCTGCACGGCGGCGCCGCAACTGCCGCCGCCGTCAGTGCCGTGGTCGCCCAAGCGACCGACAGCCGCCTCTCGCAGATCCGCGAGGCCCGCCTCAAGGGCTACGAGGGCGACGCTTGTGGCGAATGCGGCAACTTTACGCTGGTGCGCAATGGCACCTGCCTCAAGTGCGACACCTGTGGCGCCACGAGCGGCTGCAGCTGAGGCTGCGGCCGCCCGTCCCGCGACACAGGGCAGCTCCTCCCTGACCTAGGGGGATGTGGCAGCGGCACATCCCCTTTTTTCGGAGCACAGCGCAGGCGCTTCCTGCGAACGACGGAAAATATCGAGATCGGAAATTCATCACGAGGAGCTCAACAATGAGCCCCTACTGGTTCCAACCGGTTGACCGCGAGAAAAACAACTCAGACTGGGGAATGTCCTCCGTAGGCGTCATGGAGGTGGGTGTCCTCGCCACGACTGAGGACGAAGCTTCGCAGCTGATTAGTCAGGCCTTAGTCGATTCAGTTACACGTACCAGCCGAACCGACAAGACGCCGTTCTCGCCGTGGCGGCAGAGCAAGCTGACAATTTGCATGGTTGATGATTCCCGACCTGTCCGACCTGGTGTTGTCCTGACGGCCACGGGCGAGGAATGGCCGATCGACGAGGATGAATAGGAGTCGTCACCCCGCATCTTTTTTCGCTCGTCGCACCAAAAAGCTAATCCGTCATGGCCGGCCTTGTGCCGGCCATCCATGTTTTGCTTTTCGCGGTCAAGAAAGACGTGGACCACCGGGACAAGCCCGGTGGTGACGATTGTTGGCAGAGCTAAGCATGGTCGGGCTGAAAGCCCGATCGTCGACGCCAGCCTCTCGCGCGCGGGCCTCACTCCGCCGCATGCCGCGTGGCTTCGTCATATTCCTCGGAGATGTCCTGGTTGGTGTAGTCCGGCATGAACGAGGCCGAAACCAGGCTCACCGCCGCGCAGAACGCGATATAGACCGCGATGGCGTAGCCCGAGTGGTAGGTCGCGAACAGCCAGGTCGCGATCAGCGGGGCCGGTCCGCCGGCGATCACCGAGGCGAGCTGATAGCCGAGCGACGCGCCGCTGTAGCGCAGCCGCGGGGTGAAGGACTCAGCGATCAGCGCCGCCTGCGGCCCATACATCATGTCGTGCGGAATGAGCGAGAGCACGATGGCGACGAACACCGCCAAGGGCGCCGCCGTGTCGACCATGCCGAAATAGAGGAAGCCGAAGACTCCGACCGTCGCCGCGCCGATCAGATACATCTTCCGGCGCCCGATGCGGTCGGAGATGTGGCCGAAAAGCGGGATCGAGACGAAGGACAGGCACGAGGCGACGAGCACCGCGGTGAGGATGAATTGCCGCGGCATCTTCAGCGTGCCTACGCCGTAGGCGAAGATGAAGGCGGTGAAGATGTAGAACGGCGCCTGTTCCGCCATGCGTAAGAGGGCCGAGAGGAGGATATGCTTCGGGTGCTTCTTGAACACCTCGATGATAGGCGTGCGCTCGATCTTCTTCTGCTCGACGAGCCGCTGGAAGACCGGCGTCTCGAGGATGCCGAGCCGGATCCAGAGGCCGATGCCGACGAGGAAGAAGCTCAAGAGAAACGGAATTCGCCAGCCCCAGGTGACGAACTGGTCTCCCGACAGCTGGCTGAAAGCGAGCACGGCCAGATTCGACAGGAACAGTCCGCAGGGCACGCCGAATTGCGGCCAGGAGGCGACGAGGCCCCGGCTGCCATGGGTGCGCGACCATTCCATCGAGATCAGGATCGAGCCGCCCCATTCGCCGCCGACGCCGATGCCCTGAAGGATGCGCAGCAGGGTCAGGATGATGGCGCCCCAGATGCCGATCGAGGCATAGGTCGGTACGAAAGCGACGAGAAAGGTGCCGACACCCATCAGCAGCAACGTGGCGATGAGCGTCGCCTTGCGACCGATGCGGTCGCCATAATGACCGAATATCGCGGCGCCCACAGGCCGGGCGACGAAACCGATCGCGTAGATCCCGAACGCGCTCAGCGTCGCGGCCAGCGGGTCGGAATTCGGGAAATAGAGCTTGCCGAAGACCAGGCCGGCCGCCGTGCCGTAGAGGAAGAAGTCATACCATTCGATCGTAGTGCCGACGGTGGCGGCGATCACCGCCCGTCGCAGTTGCCTGCTGGATTCCCTATCCGTCAACGCAATGCCCGACATCCGACGTCCTCCCCTGGCCGGCGCCGGGCCGGCCTTTGTCAAGGGACGGCTCTCATAGGCCGTCCTGCAGCCTCAAGCATGCCATCGGGGGAAGCGCGCTACAAGCATTTGACGCTATGATCCGCAAGGTTTTTTAGCGACGGAGGACCGCCATGCGCCCCTATGCGCCGCTCGACCATGTCTCCCTTCCCGTGGCGGATCTGGCGCGCTCGGCCGCCTTCTACGATGCGGCCTTGGCGCCGCTCGGCTTCAAGCGGATCAAATCGTCCCCCGGCGCCATAGGCTATGGCCGGACGCATCCCGTTTTCTGGCTTCTGGCCCGGCGGGCGGAAGGGGCGGCGCGCCCGGGCCTCGGGCTTCACGTGGCGCTCGGCGCCGAGAGCCGCGAGGCGGTCGACGCGTTCCACCGCGCGGCCCTCGCGGCGGGCGGGGTCGACAATGGCGCACCCGGGTTGCGCCCGGAATATCACCCCTCCTATTACGGCGCCTTCATGCTCGATCCGGACGGCAGCAAGATCGAGGCCGTCTGCCATCGGTAGCTGGCCGCGGAACGAACGACGAGGTAGCCACCGCGCTTCGAGACGGCGGCTTCGCCGCCTCCTCGGGGTGAGGGCAATTTGCTGAAACATGACATCCTCATGGGTGAGGAGCGCGGCTCGTCCGCGCGTCTCGAACCATGAGGACGTTCAAATGAATTTCTCCGTGCCGGCTTCAAGCTCCCATCACCGCCGCTCGAGCCGCATGGGCAAGCCGCCCTTGGGGCTCAAGGTGATGAGCCCGAGCGGCTCGACCTTGTGGCCGTGCAGGAGACGCGGCCGCACATGCTGCGCCAGCGCCGCCAGGATGAGGATCGCCTCGGTGAGCGCGAAATGCGCCCCGATGCAGATGCGCGGGCCCCCGCCGAAGGGGATATAGGCGTAGCGCGGTCGCGTCTCTGCCTTGCCGGGCGCGAAGCGCTCGGGGTCGAAGGCGTCGGGCCGCTCCCACAGCAGCGCGTGGCGGTGGATGATCCAGGGCGAGATGATGACCACGCTGCCCCGGGGTATGGCGATGCCGAGGATCACGTCGTCGGCGAGCGCCTCGCGCGACATGGTGTGGGCGGGCGGGTAGAGCCGCATGGCCTCCTCGAGCACCATCCGCGTATAGACGAGGCGCGGGATGTCGGCGGTCGTCGGCGCGCGGCCGCCGAGGACCGAGGCGAGCTCGGCATGCAGCGTCTCTTCGGCCCAGGGATGCAGCGCCAAGAGATACCAGGTCCAGGTCAGGGCGTTCGCGGTCGTCTCGTGGCCGGCGGTGATGATGGTGGCGAGCTCGTCGCGGAGCTGCGTGTCGCTCATGCCCTCGCCCGTCTCCTCGTCGCGCGCGGCGAGGAGGAGGCCGAGCAGATCGTCCTTGGGCTCGCCGCCGGCGCGGCGCTCGGCGATCAGCCGGTAGATGGTCTGGTCGATGGCCGTCGAGGTCTCGCGCACCTTGCGCCCGCTCAGGCGCGGCAGCCAGGAGGGCAGGCCGAGCAGGTCGGGGATCGAGGGGCGGCCGCCGGTGAGCTGATAGTCCGTCATGGCGGCGCGCACCTCCGCCGTCTCGGAGCGGATCTCGCTCGAGAACATGGTGCGCACGATGATGTCGAGGGTGAGGCCCGCCATCTCGTTGGCGATGTTCACCACGCTTCCCGGCGGCAGCTTCCGCCATTCGGCGAGCAGCTCCTCGGCCGTCCCTGTCATGACGGGCGCGAAGCTCTCGACGCGGCGGGGATGGAAGGCCGGGGCCATGATGCGGCGCTGGCGGCGCCACAGCGCGCCCTCGCTCACCAGGAGCCCCTGGCCGAGCGGCTTCAGAACCTGGCGCCGCGGTCCGTCTGGTCAACAAGAAAACGGGCAAGCTCGTCCCGGACGCAGTTATCTTCGCGACTCGCCTCGACATGGCTCCAGACGGAATGGGGGAGATGAAGACGACAATGAGAGTCGATGCCCAGCGTGGAGCCCGGCGTCTATCGATTTCAAAGCTGCGGTGACGATGGACGGCAACTGGCGTTTGTCCCTGGGGGCCAAAGTCCAGGGTGAGACCGGGACCGTCGAAAGCAAGCTGGTCATAAAGGCGCAGGAATGAACCGCGCGCCATGGCGTGTTGGCGCCCACCGTCGGATCGGTGCGGCGGGGGTGGGGCGGTTTGTTCGCCCCACGGCACACGCTTTCGATCCAATCATTCAGGAGCCGAGCAACGCCTTGCCCGTCAGGATCAAGCACGTCCGAAACTGGAAATACGACCCCGCTCAGGTACTCCATTGCCGAGATCCGGATAGACCATTTTGTTCATGACCGCCCGATGGGAGGTACTCATGTCGACCAACGGCAAAATTTCACGGCGAACATGGCTCAGGAACGCGGCCATCTTCACCGCTGCCGCCGGGGTTCCCCCGGCGCTATCGTCCACAAGTCTCGCGGACGCTAAGGCCGGCAAATCGGCCGTCCACTATCGGGATCATCCCAAAGGGATGATGCAAATGTGCGGCATGTGCAAATTCTTCATTTCGGCCGGCGGCAATCGCGGCGATCTGGGGCCCGGGATGATGGAGGGATCTGGAACGATGATGGCGGGTGGCATGATGGGCCACGGAATGATGGGAACGGGAACATGCGAGGTCGTGGCTGGCCGTATCAGTCCGATGGGGTATTGCGACCTGTTTGCTCCGCGAGGGTAGTCGGCGCGAGGCTCGGCACTCTCGAAAGGAAGGGATAGAGGATGGTCTTCTATGCGCATAACGAGCGCCGTCGCGCCGGCATTGAGTCTTGGCATCGTTCCCGATGCGCCGGATCGCGGCCCGCGCGTGGCGCGGCCGGAGCCGCGAGTAGCACGGTCACCGCAGATTGGATGAAGTGAGATGGGCGCCCCGCGAAACCGCAGCGCCGCCGCTGCAAAATCACGAGCAGCCCCGGCGATCAGGTGGCTTCTCGCCGGAGCCCTGTCCGCCGGGTCGGCGGAGGCCGCGTGCGCCCAAGCCAAATCAGCCCCGTTGGGTGCGGACGTCAAGGGCCTGCTGACGGCGGCTCACAGGCTCAGCCCGCAATTGAGGGCGGCTTCTCTCGAAACCGTCGGCGCCTCGGCGAAGGCCGAAGGCGCCGACGCGCTGGACGATCCGACCATCACCGATAGCTACCAATACTACAAGGATCCGGGCGTATTCAGCGCTCACACGGTGTTGCTGACCCAGTCCTTCCCGCTTTGGGGCAAACTCGACTTGCGCCGGCAGGCGGCGTTCGCGGACGTCGACGCCGCACGCGGACGCGAACGGGCTGCGCAGGACGCGCTCGACGAGCGCATCAAGGTCGCGTACGCGCAATATTATCTGGCGACTCGCGACATCGCCGTGAACCGAGAGGTTGCTGCTCTTGCTGAGCAAATGAACGCCGCTGCCAGCGCCCGCTACGGCCAGGGCGGCGGAGACCAGGCCAGCGTGATCCGGGTGCTCGGGGAAGCAACAACTGCCAAAATCGAGGCCGTTCGGCTGGAGGGTGAAGTTAGCGCAGCCCGCGCCCGTCTCAACGCGCTGGTGGCGCGACCCGCCGACGCACCGCTCGCGGAGCCCCGACTTTTGGGGCCGATGCCGTCTCCGGAACCGCGGCTTGACGCGCTGCTCGGTCGCGCGCGCATGGCCAACCCGACACTGTCAGCCGGCGCCGCCGATATTGCCGCGGCTCGCACGCGCAGCACGCTCGCGGACAAAGCGTGGTATCCGGATCTGACGCTCGGCGCAGGGCCTCTCATTCAAACCAACAATCGCCCTGTCGGGGTCGCCGCCACGGTCGGACTCAACATTCCGCTGCCGTGGGGGCGCGAGGCGTCCGGACAGCAGGAAGCCGCGGCAAAGCTCGGGGCCTCGCAGCAAATGTACGACGCGACGCTGCTGGAGATCGAGGGCGCCCTGGGGGAGGCCGTAGCAAAACTGCGCGCGACGCGGAGCGCCGAGGCGCTGATCCGCCGGGAGGCGCTGCCCCAAGCGCGCGCGACTTTCCAGTCGGTTCTCGCGAATTACAGCCAGGGCAAGGGAGAACTCGAGGCCGCCATCGCCGCCGAGCATCAAATTCACGAGGCGGAACTCACGCTTCTGCAGACCCAACTTGAGGAACAGGTCGAGCTTGCCGCGATCGAACGGCTGATTGGAGGTGATCTGTGATCCGCCCCAGCGTTCGGGCGCTGATCATCGCCCTTGCGGGGACAGCGGGCTGGCTCGGCTGGCAACTGCCGATCCTGACAGTAATTTCCGCAGCCGCTGAGCCAAAACAGACGCCGCTCTACTATCAGGACCCGGACGGTAAGCCGCTCTACGCCGCCATGCCGAAGAAGACCGAGGACAGACGCGATTATCTGCCGGTCTTCGAGGACAAGGCCGCGTCAGGCCGCGCCGCCTCCCCGACGCTGGCCGCCAAGCCGTCCGGCGCGAGCCGTCGCATCCTCTACTACCGCAACCCGATGGGCCTGCCCGACACCTCGCCGGCGCCGAAGAAAGAATTCGATGGGGATGGAATACATCCCCGTCTACGCCGACGAAGGCGCCGCTGGCGACCCGCCCGGCACGGTCCGCATCACGCCGGGCCGCATTCAAACCCTCGGTGTGCGCACGGAACCTGTCGAGCTCAGTCCCACGTTGGCCAGAGCGGTCCGCGCAACCGGCCAATTGCAATTCGATGAACGTCATCTCGCGGCGATCACGACGAAGATCGCCGGCTGGCTGGAACATCTCGATATCGCCGCGACCGGCGACCCGGTCAGGCGAGGCCAGGCGATGGTCGAGATTTACTCCCCGGAGTTGGTCGCGTCCGAACAGGAGTATCTCGCCGCCGCCCAAATGGGACGCGCGATGGGTCACGGCGATCCCGGCGCCTTAGCCGCCGCCGCCATCCGGCGCCTGCGCGCATTCGATGTCCCGGAGGATGAGATCGCGCGGCTGCGACGTACGGGCGTCTCCTCCCGCCGAATCGCGATCAGCGCCACGGAGGACGGGATCGTCATCGACAAGCCGGCGCAGGAGGGCATGCGCGTCGAACCCGGACAGCCCCTCTATAAAACCGCCAGTCTCTCGCCGCTGTGGCTGATCGTCGAGGTGCAGGAGCAAGATCTCGGCTCCATCAAGCCTGGAGAGAAGGCGCGCGCGAATTTTGTGTCCTTCCCAGGCCGCACGTTCGAAGGAACGGTCGATTTCATATATCCGTCCCTGACGCCGGAGACGCGGACCGGGCGGGTGCGCGTCATCATGCCGAATGCCGATCACCTCCTACGCGCTTCGATGTACGCCAGCGTCCAGATCGACTCCCCGGCCGACGGCGCGCCGATGCCGACAGTGCCCGATTCCGCCGTCCTCGACACCGGACAAAGGCAGGTCGTGCTGGTCGACCGAGGCGAAGGCCGCTTCGAGCCCCGTGTCGTGAAGTTAGGCGCACGAGGTGATGACAGGGTGCAGGTGCTCGACGGCGTCAAGGTCGGCGAGCGCGTGGTGGTCGGGGCCAACTTCCTGATCGACGCAGAGAGCAACTTGCGGGCTGCTCTGCAGAGCTTCTCCACCGGCGACGATTCTGAACCAAAGACACCCAAACCCGGAGCCGCCCCATGATCGGTCGCCTCATTGAGCTTTGCGCTCGCAACAAGATGCTGGTGCTGCTCGCCACCCTGATCCTGGTCGGCGTCGGAGTATGGTCGGTCGCCAACACCCCGCTCGATGCGCTGCCGGACCTCTCGGATACCCAGGTCATCGTCTACACCGAGTACCCCGGTCAGGCGCCGCAGGTCGTCGAGGACCAGGTCACTTACCCGTTGACCACGGCGCTTCTGGCGGTGCCGCATGCCAAGGTCGTGCGAGGCTTTTCCGATTTCGGCCTTTCGTTTGTCTATGTCGTGTTCGATGACGGGACCGACCTCTATTGGGCCCGCTCGCGCGTGCTGGAGTATCTCAACTTCGCCGCCAAGCGCCTGCCCGAGGGTGTCACCCCGGCGCTGGGGCCGGACGCGACCGGCGTCGGCTGGGTCTACCAATATGTCCTGCTCGGCGCTCAGCGGACCCTTGCCGAACTACGCAGCATCCAGGACTGGATCGTCCGCTATCAATTTGGTAACCGCCAAAGGCGTCGCCGAGGTCGCGAGCGTCGGCGGGTTCGTGCACCAGTATCAGGTCGTCGTCGATCCGAGAAAGCTCCAGGCTTACGGCATCCCGCTCGATCACGTCTCGAGGCAATCCGCGACAGCAACCGCGATGTCGGCGGCCGCACCATCGAGATGAGCGAGACCGAATACATGGTGCGCGGCCGTGGTTACCTGCGCGACTGCGGGATCTCGGCAACGTCGTGCTGAAGGCCGATACGGGTGGTTCCGGCATACCCGTTCTCCTGCGGGATGTGGCGCGCGTCGAACTCGGTCCGGACGAGCGGCGCGGCATTGCCGAACTGAACGGCGCCGGCGAGGTGGTCGGCGGCATTGCCCTCAAGCGCGACGGCGCAGACGCGCTGACGACGATCGACAACGTCAAGAACAAGCTCGCGGAGCTGAAGCCGGGCCTGCCCAACGGCGTGTCCATGAGCCCGTCTATGACCGCTCGGCAGCTCATCGACCGCGCGATCGACACGCTGAAGCACACGCTGGTCGAGGAGAGCCTGATCATCGCGCGGTCTGCGTGCTCTTCCTTCTGCATTTCCGCAGCGCGCTGGTGGCGATCCTGACGCTGCCAATCGGCATCGTCCTGGCCTTCGTGGGAATGCACGCGCTTGGCATTGGCTCGAACATCATGAGTCTCGGCGGCATCGCAATTGCGCTCGGCGCCATGGTGGACGCGGCCATCGTGATGATCGAGAATGCTCACAAGCATGTCGAACGGCTCAAACCTGGCGAGCCCCGCGGTCCCGCATTGATCGCTGCGGCCAAAGAGGTCGGCCCCTCGCTGTTCTTCAGCCTTTTGGTGATCGTAGTCTCGTTCCTGCCGGTCTTCGCGCTGGAGGACCAGGAGGGTCGCCTGTTCAAGCCGCTCGCCTATACCAAGACGTTCGCGATGGCCGGCGGAGCGATCCTGTCGGTCACGCTAGTGCCGGTGCTGATGC
>CAWJFP010000037.1:0-37168 GCA_963842155.1 uncultured Pseudomonadota bacterium | reverse complement strand
TTGTTGTTCGGCTCGATGGTCTTGGCGAAGCGGATATTGGCGGCAGTATGTCGTGGCCGCAGAAAAACAGGGTGTCATCGGGCAGCACCCGCAATTTGACGAGCGAATTCCACATCATCTCCGGAGTGCCTTCGATGACGCGGCCGCAACCGATCGAGAACAACATATAGCCGACAAAGGCGAGCTTGTCGGCGAAAGAGATTGAGATATGGCCGGCGGTGTGGCCGGGCGTGTCGATGACACGGCCCTCGAGCACGCCGACCTTCACCGTATCGCTCTCGCCGACCGCTTCGTCGACATGGGCGATACGCTGCGCCTCGTTGCGCGGGGCAACGACGCGGCACTTGTGATGCGCCTTCAGCTCGCCGATGCCGGCGGTGTGATCGCCAGTGATGATGCGTCACGAGGATATCGGTGAGCCCCCAGCCGGTCGTTTTCAGCGCGGCTTCGACCGGGGCGGCCTCCGGCGCATCGATCGACGCCGTGGCGCCGCTCGTCGGATCGCGGATGAGCACGCCGAAATTATCGGTAAGGCAGGGGAACAGATAGGTCTGGGCCGACATGACACCGTCGTTTCGGACGCGGGCCATCAGCGCGCCCAATTCCATCATCACAACCAACCAGAGTTAGGCATTCTCCGCCATTAACCGCAAGGTAGTGAGTATGGATCATCCCAACGAAACTGTAGATCAGGGTGGCGGCCGATTCCCGCATCAGCGAGCCATGGCCGGCACCCGCGCGCCGGTGAACCCGGCGTCGAACACCCGGCGGAGACCTTATGTGCTCGGGCTCGTCCTCGTTCACCACCATGGTCGTCTCTGGCACATGGCCGGCCTTCAGCACGGCAACGACCTCAGGCGGGCTGTCGTAGATCATCGGCAGGGCGGCCTTGGACGAGTAAGTCTGCGGGTCATCGAGCACGGCAACCAAATCGCGTAGCGGGTCACCATGTACGCACCGATCGACGGGCTGAACCTCACCGGCCGGTCGCGCGCCGTCCGGTAGAACACATGCCGGGTCTTCCCGGTGCGGGCTAGTCATCGGGTTGAAGTCGAACGCGGCTTCGTCGGGCATGAGCTGGGCGGTCACGATGGCGCCTCCTGCATGCGGCTCGGATACGCCCGACGCTCCAGGTGGGAACGCGAGCAGGGTCGATCCGCGATGCGCACCGGCACTGGCCAGTTCGCGCAGCTTGTGCTCGCGGGCTCAGCCAGTCCGGCGCAGCGTCTCGGATGGCGTGCGCCCGTAGCGGCATCCGGTAGGCGGCGGCGAACCGGCCGAAGTTGGCGAACCCCCACCGGCTGGCGATGCTCGCCACGCCGCGGGCCGCGCTATCCGCGGCGCGCAGTTCGGCATCGGCGCGCTGCAAGCGGACCTGACGCAGGTAGGCCATCGGGCTCATGCCGGTCAGCGCGGCGAAGCCGTACTGCCGGGCCCGGTGCCCGCCAGCGCGGCTGGCCAGGTCGCCAAGGCTGTCCAGGGCGTTGATGCGCAAATCCGGTCGAGGTCGGTGCCTTCAAAGCTGTCCGAGCCGTAATTGATCACGATCAGGTCGTTGTTGGTCGGCTTGAGCGCGTCGATAACGTCAACCTCCCAACTGCCGATGATTCCCTTGTTTTCGTCCTTCGCACCCTGCAACAGCGGATAGTGCTGGTTCTCAGGCATTTCGGGGAAACCGGGACGCCAGCCAATATTGACGAAGATGGTCAGCATGCTCCGGCTGCGCGCGGTCGCCAGCACCTTCTGCGCGTTGCTGATCGAGTTTCCCTTTTCGATCTGCGCACAAAGGTTCTTGCCCCAGACCCCTTTGGGGTCGCAAACACTGTTCTGCCAGTGCAGCATCAGTAATGCGGCATCCGGGCATACGCGCTTGGACATGTTTTATCCTCGCCAATGTTAATTCGGGCCATTTTAGTTCGGAAGCGAACTTTGCACGATATGAGGCATGTGGCCCCGCTGAGCCTACGACCTATGATGATTCGAGTGGGCAAGCGACCCCGGGTATCACTTCCTTACCAATGCTAAGCTTCCTGATCGGTGCGGCCAACATCAATTCCGCTTGACCAAAGGTTGTGCAAGTCTCAGGCGAGCCTGTTAGAGAATTGGGAGGAAAACAATGCGTGCAGTTTAGGCATTGCCAGCTCGGCTCTGGTCGCCAAGCAAATCCTGGCCAAGTGCCTGGAACCATAACTGCAGATTAGGTTTTTGCGCCAGTCCGAACATCGGCACGCGCGATCCGTCCGATAATAATTCCGGGTTATGTGCCGCTTGGATGCGCGGCAGCGAACCGGTCATTTCTCGCTTGGCGATGCGAGACGACGGCCGTGTTCGAGTGCACCAAACGGTTCAGCAACCCGAAATGCGGGCGCTCGAACATCGGATATCTGATATGAGGCCTTGGAATTCGAAAAGTAGATGAAATTAGCTTAGGATGCCATCGACCAAATCGGATTCAGGGCCAGACCGCATAATGCCGAACTAAGGTAAATCGCGTGACAGCTTTCAATAAGCCTCCAAGATTTTTGGGGAATTATCTAAACTGGGTGGTCGAAAGACCCGACAGGACATTCCGTGTGTATGTTGTCCAGCCCAATCATGAATGGGTGTAAAAGCTGCGTTGGCCATTCAACCAGCGCACTAAGCGCTGCCCTCGAAGATCGCAATATGCCTTTTTGGCTCGTATTGAGGCGAGCATGAGCAGCAGACTGGAAGGGAAGGTCGCGCTGGTGACCGCCGCGGGCCAGGGCATCGGCCGGGCGATTGCAGAAAAATTCGCCGGCGAGGGCGCTAAAGGGAACCTCGAACAATGATGATTTTGTCGTTGGCTCGGCCACCCCTGCGGCGCGACGATCATTTCCACTGTTGATTTGGCGCGGATGCGTCTCCGCTTTTTGCGGCAGGTGCCCTGTTCAGGGCCCTTCAGTCGGACTTCTCCGTTATGCCGCGGCCACCATCCGCTCCAGCGTCACAAGCCGGCGGATGTTGTAGGCGAGGTTCTGCAGGCCGATCTTGGCTTTCGCCCGCACGATACCGATCGTCCGTACAATCCGACCACCCGGCGATGTTTGCTGAGCACCGAACACGTGCTCGACGCGAGCCCGAACCTTGCTCTTCTGGTGGTTGGCGTTCTCCTGTGCTTTCGATAGCGTATGATTGCGGCTCGCACGCTGATGAATGTGACTGTGCAAGCCGCGCACCTTGAGCTTCGCCTCGGTCGCGGCCGAGCGATACGCGCTGTCCGCGTATACGTTCGCAGACGTGTTGGCCTTGTTCAGAAGCCCATAGAACTTCCGGCTGTCATGCACGCTCGCGTCGGTCACCTCGTAGTGACGGATCAGCTTGTGCTTGGCATCCGCATTCACGTGGTTCTTGTAGCCGTAGAAACTCTTACCGTGCTTCTTGGTCCAGCGCGCATCCTTGTCTTTCTGCCGGTTTTTCGCGGGGTTCTTCTGCCATTCCTGTGGTGTCTTGCCGGCCTTCACGGCCTCATTCTCTTCGCGGCTATTACGTTGCTTGGGAACCGGCACGATCGTGGCATCTACCATCTGGCCGCCACGTGCAATGTAGCCCTTCGCCTCCAAATGCCGGCTAAAGCGCTTGAACAGCCTCTCGATCAGCCCGGCCTTCCCCAACGTCTCACGGAACAGCCACAGCGTCGTGCCGTCGGGTACGCGATCCTCAATGCCAAGCCGCAGAAACCGCGTAAACGACATGCGGTCGCTCACTTGATACTCGACCTGCTCGTCGGAAAGATTGTAGAGCGATTGCAGCACCAGCATCCGAAACATCACGATGACATCGATCGGCTTGCGGCCAGCGCTGCTCTTCTTGTCCTCCGCCGGCGTCAACACTACCGCCTCAATCTCGGCACGGAAGCGCTCGAACGGCACCACCCGATCGATCATCTCCAGCGGATCGCCCTTCGCAGAAATCGCCGCAAGCCGCTTGTCCGC
The DNA here is from genome assembly GCA_963842155.1 of uncultured Pseudomonadota bacterium. Taxonomy (GTDB): domain Bacteria; phylum Pseudomonadota; class Alphaproteobacteria; order JACZXZ01; family JACZXZ01; genus CAWJFP01. Next base: position 33,215 of record CAWJFP010000037.1, on the reverse strand, counting down.
ATCGAAAAATCCGAGTTGTCCCATCGCCCCACCTCTGCGAATCTTGTCCTCATCAGTTAGAACTCGCACAAACTGGCTAAGGCGGCTATTTTTCGAGGTGCCCTAAAGTGATTGCGACCGATCTGGACCCGAACAAACTGCAGGGATTGCGCGCCAAGCTGCGCAAGCTCGACGTCCGCTCGCAGGACGATATCGAGGCGTTAGCCAGCTTCGTCCGCTTGATATCTTGGTCAAGCGGCGCCTGAGCCGCCCGTCCCGCGGTGCAAAGGGCCTTCGCCAGCGAAGGGCTTGCGCTACCGGTATAGATATCGATTGAGCATGATCTTTTTCGAAAACCGGATTCCACTTTTCGGGATCATGCTCTAACCCAGGGCGGCGATGACCTCGGTTGCTTTCGTCACCGCGGCGACGTTCTGCATGGCGTATTGGATGGAAGCGCGGTGCCAGTCGGCATTCATCGTCGAGCAGCAGTCCTCCGGCACGACGACGAAATAGCCCTTGTCGGCCGCCGTACGGGCGGTGTGCTCGATCGACATGTTGGTCCACGCACCGGTGTCGATGATCGTGTCGCGACCGCCTGACCTGAGGACGGTTTCGAGCTTGCTTCCTTCGAACGCGCTCATGCGCATCTTTTCGACGATGTGGTCGCCGGGCTGCGGCTCGAGTCCGGCGACCGGCGCCGCGCCCCAGGTTCCGCGCACCATCGCCTTCTGGTCGACGACGCCTTCGAACAGCGGTGCGTTGAGCGTGAAGCCGAGCGCGCCCGGTTCGACGACGAACCAAACGTGGATAATCATTACGCCGCGCGACCGGCAAGCGTCGGCTAGGCGGCGGATGTTCTCGATGACGTTCTGCGCGCGGGCGTGTTGCGGCGAGCCCGAGGAGGCGAAGGCGCCGCCTTCCATCATTACGTCGTTCTGCATGTCCTGGATAATGAGCGCGCAGCGCGCAGGATCGAGCGCGAGACCACCTTTCGCGCTGGCACGCTCGGGCGCTGCCGCCGTCGCACCCGTGCTGGCTGGGGCATTCGATCGCATGAAGGGCTCGACGCGAGGGCCGATCTTGGTACGCACCCCATAGAGCGAATGGGTGGCGCACATGAACAGCGTGCGCCAATCGGACTTGCCCCAGTGCAGATTGGCGACGAGCTCCGGAACCCTGACCTTGCCGAGCACCGCGCCCGAGCGCGAATAGACCCATACGCCGCCCGGCGCCGTCACCCAGACATTGCCGGCGCTGTCGCATTTCATGCCGTCGGGCACCCCCGGCTCCAGTTCGGAGCGAATGCCGGAGGCGAAGATGCGGTCGGGGCCGAGCGAGCCGTCGGCGTTCACGTCGAACACTCGGATCAACGCGCGCACCGTGTCGTTGACGTAGAGTTGCCGCTCGTCGGGCGAAAAACAGAGCCCGTTCGGCTGCTCGAAGAGGTTGCGATCGACGAGAAGCTGAGGCTCGCCGCCGCTCGGCGGCACGCGGTAGACGCCCTGAAACCCGAGCTGCCGGGGCCGCTCGACGCCGTAGACCGGCATCCGCCCGTACCAGGGATCGGAAAAATAGATCGAACCGTCCGAGCGCACGCACACGTCGTTCGGGCTGTTGAGTTCCTTGCCCTCGAAGTGCGATGCAAGAATCTCGCGCCGCCCGTCGCGCTCGCGCACCAGGCTCGACGTCGCATGCTCGCAGATAACGAGCGCGAGGTTCGCATCGTAGGTCATGCCGTTGCACTTGTTTGAAGGCTTCATTACTTCGCGCACGCCGCCGTGCTCGTCGTAGCGGCGCCGCACGTCGGCCGGCATGTCGGAGAAGAGGAGGTATTGATCGCGCGGGTGCCAGATCGGCCCCTCGGTGAACGTGAACCCGCCCGCCAGCCGCTCCACGGGCGCGTCGAGATCGATCAAATCCGAAAATTCGCGACGCAGGGCGGAGTGGTTCATTGGACGTCCCCTTTCGTCACGCCGGGAACCATTGGCGTCTCGGCAAGGACTGGACGATTGCACCCGGAACCGAGTCCTGCAGACGGCCGACAACCTGCCCGGCCTCGATTAGCGCCGGACGGTCGTGGACCGGCAACACGAAGCGCGAGCTGGCGACGACCTTCTTGATCGCGGCCTTCTCCTGGCGCTTCGTCGTGCCGTGGTTGCCTGTGACGCGCGGCTCCATGTCGCCGATTTCGCGGAAGGGTTCGACCAGCTGGTCGTTTATGTCGTAGATCACGTCGCCGCAGATCGTCGCGACCCCTTCGCTGGTCTTCACGATGACGTTCATCGAGCCCTCGGTATGGCCGCCGGCTGCCTCGCAGATGAGCCCTGGCATCAGTTCGGTCGGCCCGGATATTTCGAGGTCGAGAAAGCGCAGCGCCCCCTTGGTGTGGAGGCGATCGACGAGATGCTTGATGTCGACCGCCGGATATTGCGGATGCATGAGGCCCGAAACCGAATATTCGAGCTCGCGCCGATTGATGACGGCCGCCGTGTTCATGGGGAAGAGGTCGTCCTTGCCGGCATGGTCGATATGCAGGTGCGTATGGAGGACGTAGCGCACGTCCCCGAGCTTCAGCCCGTGCTTCTTCAGTTGGTTCTCGATCATAGTCTCGTGGGATTGCAGCCCGCGCATCCCGAGAGTCTCCATGATCTGGTTCGAGCGATAGCCGGTGTCGACCAGCACCGGCCAAGTCCCGCCGAGAACGAGAAAGCCGAAGACCGGCACCCGGCGCGTGCGGCCGCAATCGCGATAGAGCACCAGGAAGCTCGATTCGAGTTCGATATCGCCGTAGTCGAGAATCTTGATTTCGAGCGCCATGCGTTCCTCCCCGCTCGGGGTCCAAACCCCTAGTCAATTGAGCCGATAAACCCTTGCCGCCGTTTCATGGAGCGCCGCGCCCGCCGCCGCTTCTCCGAACGGCGCGAGCGCGCCTCGGTACGCCGCGACGAGGTCGGAATACCACGTCCACAATTTTTCGATCGGGAAATTCGAGCCGAACAGACAGCGTGTCGGACCGAACGCCTCGACAGTTTCGCGCACGATGGCCGTGATGTGGTCGGGATCGTTGCTATGGATGAACGAGCCGAGGCCGGACAGCTTCGAAACCACGTTCGGGCACGCGGCGAGACGGCGCATCCCGGCGCGCCATTGCGTCCATCCGGTCGCGGAAAGGTCTTCCAGCATGCCGGCGTGCTGAAGGATGAAAATAACCTTGGGACAGCTGGCAGCGAGGTCCGCCGCGCCGTCCATCTGACCGGCGAAGACCTGGAGATCGAAGCTCCAGTTGTAATCGGCGAGGTGGGCGACGTTTCGTTGCAGCGTCGGGTTGCGGGCTAGGTCTGGGTCCGCCGCGAACCGGTATTGCGGGTTTTCGTGCCAGTGCAGCTGCATTCGCAACCCGCGCATGCCGCGATATTTAGTCAGGCGGTCGAGCTGCGGGCGCACGTCCTTCAAGAGAAAGTCGGCGTAGCCAACGATCGCCTGCGGATAACCGGCTCTCGTCGGCGGCGCGCTGCACGTAGGCGACTTCGTCCTCGAAGGCGTCCTTGGCCCAATTGGCCTGGACGTAGACGGATCGGGTCACGTCGCAGCCCGCGATGTCCTCCAGATATTCGCTGATCGGATAGTCGCGGCGGATCGGCTCGTAAGGGCCGAAGATGCGTGGCTGCATCGGCCCGTCGAGCCAGGGCAGGTCGCGGCGCCGCCAGATGTGGTGATGGGCGTCGACGATCGCCGTCATGCCGCCCTCGCGTTCGCCAAATCGAGAACATGGGCGCAGATGCTGTCGATCGAGCCGCCGTCGCCGAGTTCGTCGAGGAAGGGCCGCGCCGCGCTCAGGCCGGCGGTGCGAGGCTCGAAGGCCGGATCGGCGGCGAGCGGCGTCAGCCACACGGTCCGCCACGCGATCCGAGAGAAGCGCTCGACCGCGTCGCGCATCGCGCTCGGATCGCCGCGCTCGAGCCCGTCCGAAAGGACGACGAGCGCCGCCCCGCGCGCCAGCGCGGCGAAGCGCGGAATGGCGAGAAAGGCCCCGAGCGCCTCACCAATGCGGGTGCCGCCGTCCCAGTCGGCAACGAGCAAAGACGCGGCGGCGAGCGCCCGTTCGCGGTTGCGCAGCCGCAACGCCCGGGTAATGCGTGTGAGCCTCGTCCCGATCGTGAACACCTCGGCAGTCTCGGCGGCGCGCGCCAGGGCATGGGCGAAGGCAAGATGGGCTTGCGTGCGCTCCTTCATCGAGCCGGAGACATCGATAAGGACGACGATGCGGCGCTGCCGCAGACGGCGCCTGCGGCGGCGCAGCCGGATGAACTCGCCGGCGTGGCGCATGGCGTCGCGAAACATGCGCCGCGCATCGGTGCCGGGCCCGCCGCGCGCCGCCCGCCAGCGATAACCGCGTCGCCGCGGCACGCGGGCCGGCAAAGCGCGGGCGAAGCGACGCAGCGTTTCGTTCTGGTCCCCGGGTCCGAAGCGCCGCGCCGAGAGTCTCTCGGCGCCAGTCGCCTTGGCGCCCGATTCACGCGTCTCCTCGCCGAAAATCGGCTCGGGCCCAACCGACGAATCGTCGGCAGCCCGCAGCGGCGCCTCGTCGCTCGGCTCTGATTCCAGTTGCGAGCCTAGCGCGCCGAGAAAATGCGCATCGAACAGCGCGTCGAATTCGGCGAAGCGCTCCGGCGGCGGCGCCAGCGTGGCGCGGGCGGCGCGACGGACGTCGCCGATCTCTTCGGGTCCGAGAAGATCGATCGCGGCGAGCCAAGCCATCGTCTGCTCGGGCGCGACGGCGAAGCCCGCGCGCCGCAGCAGCGCGGTGAAGCCGAGGAAGTGGGCAATGGGACGCGCCGTGTCGATCATGCCTGCGCCTCCGCGAGAATGGCGTCGATCTTCGGCGCGACATGAACGAAGTCGTCCTCGTCCTTGAGGACGACGCCGAGCGAGCGCCGGAAGGCTTCCGGCCACCGCGTTCCCTGTTCGTTGAGGAGCGTTGCGGCCTCCGCCCATTCGACCGCCTCCGCGATCCCGGGGAGCTTGGCGAGCGGCTCGCGGCGCAATCGTCCCACTGCGGCGACGACGGCCCGCGCCGCCCGCTCGCCAACACCCGATGCGCGCATCATGATGATCCGCATTTCGCGCTCGGGCGCGGGATAATCGATCCAGTGATAGACGCAGCGGCGACGCAATGCTTCATGCAATTCGCGTGTCCGATTGGAGGTGAGGATCACGACCGGCCGCTCGTAAGCGCGAATGGTGCCTCGCTCGGGAATCGAAATCTGAAAGTCGGAAAGAAACTCGAGGAGGAAGGCCTCGAACTCGTGGTCGGAGCGGTCGATCTCGTCGATGAGCAGCACTGTTTCTTCGGGACGCCGCAGGCAGGCGAGCATCGGCCGCTCGATAAGGAACTCGTCGCGATAGATGTCGACCTCGCCGGCGCCCTCCCGGCGCAGCGCGAGCATCTGGCGCGGAAAATTCCATTCGTAGAGCGCCGCCGCCGCGTCGATGCCCTCGTAGCATTGCAGGCGGAGGAGGATGCGGCCGAGCACGCCGGCAATCGCCTTGGCGGCTTCGGTCTTGCCCACGCCCGGCGCGCCTTCGAGCAAGAGCGGCTTGCCGAGGGCGAGCGCGAGATAGGCGGCGGTCGAAAGCTCCTCGTCGGCCAGGTAGTAGGCGGCGCGAAGCGCCTCCTCGAGCTCCCGCGGGCTGCCGATGCCGACGATGGTACGGCGCACCGCCATGACAGATCACCGCGCGCGCGCCGGGGCCGCGCCGCCCCGCGCTTTCAGCGCCCTGAGAACTTTCTCCGGCGTGATTGGCAGTTCGTTGATACGCACACCAACCGCCGCGAAAATCGCGTTGGCGACCGCCGGCAGGACGGGATTGGCGCACATCTCGCCCAGGCCCTTCGCGCCGAAGGGGCCGTCAGGGGCGGGCCGTTCGAGCACCACAATGTCGTGCGGACAGATGTCGCCGGGGCCGGGCATCAGGTATTCGTTGAAGTCCCGCGGTCCCTCACGGGTATCCGGGTAATACGGTTCCGTAGTCTCATAGAGCGCGTGACTCATGCCCATCCATGAGCCGCCGACGAGTTGCTGTTCGACGAGCTTGGGGTTGATCGCGCGCCCAACCTCGTAGGCGCTTGTCATCTTCAGCACGGTGACGTCGCCGGTCTCGTCATCGACCTCGACTTCGACAATGAGACAGGCGTGGGCGTAGCAGGTTGCCGGCGACATCTCGCCGGTTTCCGGATCGACGTCCGACAACGGCACCAGGAAAATGCCGCGCCCGGAGATCGTACGTCCCTGACGGAACTGGGCCGCGATAGCGACGTCGCGCACGGAGATCGACCGGTGGGGCGCGCCCTTCACCCGGATGGAGCCGCGCCCGTCGGTCTCGAGGTCGCCTGGGTCGACTTCAAGCTCCTCCGCCGCCGCCTCCATCATGACCGCGCGCGCCTCGCGCGCCGCTACCATCACCGCGTTGCCGACGCGGTGCGTTCCGCGCGAGGCGAACGAGCCCATGCAATGCGGGCCGGTGTCCGAATCGGCGGTGTCGACATAGACGTCCTCGACCGGCACGCCTAGCGTCTCCGCGCAGATCTGCCGCGTCACCGATTTCATTCCCTGTCCGAGGTCGATCGAGGAAAGAGCGACGGTGAATTTTCCGCTCGGATTGGAATGAACCAGCGCTTGGCTCGGATCGCCGCCGAGATTCATGCCGATCGGATAATTGATGGTCGCCACCCCGCGTCCGCGATGCTTGGCCATTGATCAGCGCCTCCGTGTTCCAAAAACTGAGGAAAAGCGCGGCGCCCCATGCGTCGATCCGGCAGGCGGCGCGGCAGGGGGTGGCGGTGCGCTTCGCGCGGGCGTCGGCGGTGGCACGTTATGTGCCGGCGCGGCCGCAGCGGCGCGATCGTACGGGACACGCTGGGGCGAGCCTGCCCCGGTTTGTGCGGGCGCGGGGGCGGCGACAGGAGCCTGTGCGCCGGTCCGGGTCGCGCCGCCGCCGGTCCGCGCTGCCCCCCGCCGACCCGCGACGACATCCTGCGGAATTCCTCGCGGATCGGCCAGTTGGCTTTTTCAGCGGCGACCTGCGCGCATTCGATGAGCGCGCAGTTCTTGGCCTCGCGCCGGTGCGCTTTCATGTCGCCGTCGCGGTAAGCATTGAGAATGCGGAACTCGAGAGGGTCCATCTCGACCGCAACGGCGAGCTTGTCCATTTGGCATTCAAGCGCGAAGTCGAGCGCCGTGACGCCGAACCCGCGCATTGCGGTCGCCGGTGTTCGGTTGGTGAAAACGCAGAAGATGTCCGCGTGGACGTTGGGGATCGTATAGGGTCCGGGAATATGGGCCGCGCATTTGACTGCCGCGTAGCTCGAAAGCCGCGTGTAGGCCCCGCTGTCGAAATAAGCTCTCACCTTGCGGGCGATGATCCGCCCATCCCGCATGACGCCGTCTTTGACATAGATTCGCTCAGCGCCGCGGGGCGAGCCGAACTGCATTTCCTCGTGCCGGCTCAGCCGGTAGCGCACGGGTGCGCCCGTCAGGCGCGCCGCGAGGATGACGAGGGGCTCGGTGAGGGTGTCGACCTTGCCGCCAAAGCCGCCGCCGACAGTGCCGCCGATGAAATGCAACTGGTTCGAGGGCATCGCATTGATCTTGGCGGCGGTGTCCAAAGAGAAGAAGAGCGCCTGGGTCGAGGTGTAAACGACAAATCGGCCGTTCGTGTCCGGCACGGCGATTGAGCCGTTGGTCTCGATCGGGGCATGCTCGATCGGCGACATCTGATAGCGCTCTTCGAGCACGACGTCGGCCTGCGCGAAGGCCGTATCGGCGTCGCCGAAACGAAGCTTCTGGTGGTCGTATTTGCCGTAATATTCGAACGTGTTCTTCGGATAGGTTGCGTTGACCGACGGGGCTCCCGGCTTCAGCGCCTCCTCTACATCGAAGACTGCCGGCAGCGGATCGTAGGAGACGCGCACCATGGCGAGGGCCTGAAGCGCCGCGCGCTCGCTGGTCGCGACTACTCCGATGATCGGCTCGCCCTTGTAGCGCACGACGTCGGTCGCGAGCGAAGGCTCGTCGTCCTTGCCGAATTGGATGAGGCTCAAGAGCGTATTGAGATTGACCGGAACGTCGGCCGCCCGAATGATCCGCTTGACGCCCGGCGCGCGCGCCGCGACCGAGTCGTCGATCGAGCGAATACGCGCATGGGCATGCGGACTGCGCAGAACCTTCAGATGGAGCAGGTTGGCGAAGCGGTGATCATCGTAATAGGCCGAGGTCCCGGTGACGTGCCCGAGCATGTCCTGACGCTGCGTCGGGTGGCCGACCTCCTTCAGGTTGTCGTCGCGTTCGTCGGCGAAAATGTCCTTGCGGAATTCGAGCATGGCGGTGTCCTTCAGGCGCGGCGACGGCTGTCGCCGCGGGCGGCTTCGAGGACCGCCTGGATGATGGGTTCATAGCCAGTACAGCGGCAGATATTGCCGGAAATGGCGTCGACGACATCCTCCCGGGAGGGATTGGGATTGCGGTCGAGGAGCGCCTTGGCTGCCATCAGCATGCCCGGCGTGCAATAGCCGCACTGGGCCGCGAAGCGCTCCATGAAGGCACTTTGCAGGGGGTGGAGGTCGGGGCCGCGCCGCAGCCCCGCGACGGTCTCGACCGACCGCTCGGCGCAGCTTTCCGCCAGTGTTACGCAGGCAAGGCGCGGCGCGCCGTCGACAAGCACCGTGCACGCGCCGCAGGTGCCCTGCCAGCAGCCGCCCTTCACCGACAGGTCGCCGACCGATTCGCGCAGCACGTCGAGCAGGTTGGCGCCGCTCTCGGCGAAGGCGGCGACATCCTCATCATTGAGACGAAATTGAATCGGCGTCTTCATCGGCGCCTCACGCTTGGCCGACGCCGAGCAGCAGCCGGCGCAGATGGACAAGGAGGATTTCCCGCCGCCACCAGGCGCTGGCGATCGCGTCGTCGGCGGGTGAGGTGCCGTCGGCGGCTACGGCGAGAGCCGGAGCGATGCCGGCCGCGTCGAGCCCGCGGCTCTCGAGTGCCCGTTCAGCCGCCTTGGCCCTCACTGGCGTACGATCCATCCCGCCATAGGCAATCCTCGCGCCGGTTATCCGGCCGCTGACAAGGGGCAATTGGGCAGCGATCGAGAGGACCGACATGCCTTTGGGGTGGACGCGGGTGACCTTGGCAAACCGGAACGCGTCGGCCGCCGGCCGCTTGAACGCGACGCTCGATACGAGCGCGGCCCCCCGCTCGCGACGACCGAGAAACTCTTCGAGCGGCAGCTCGCGTTGACCGACGCCGCCAGCGAGCATCACGGTCGCGTCGAGCGCGAGCAGCGCCGTCGCGAAGTCGCCTTTTGTCGCAAACAGATTGCCGCCGACGGTCGCCGCCTCGCGCACCGCCGGGCTGCCGACCACGCGCGCCACCGGATGCAGAAACGCGAGTTCGCGCTCGGCGAGGATCGCGGCCATGGTCGCGCCGCCGCCGAGCTCCACGCGGCCCGACGAGACTGCGATGTTGAGGAGGGTGGGATCGCTCGAGCGCACGATCGTCTCGATCGCCGGGTCGGCCTCATTGACCGCGCGCATGAGCAGCGTTCCGCCGCCGAGAAAGCGCGCCCCGCGTTCGCTCGCGAGCGCCGCGGCCGCGTCGGCTAATCGGGCGAAGGTCTTTACCGTGATGCTCACGCGCGGCCCTCCAATCCCGAGGATGCGGCGAGATGAGCACGAACGGCGGCGAATCCCGCGTCATAGATGTCCTCGCCGACGAGGCGCGTCATTTCAGCCTCCTCGCCTTTCCTCGTCGAGAACGAACACCGCCACTCCCAGAACGTCCGGTCGCCATCGGTGACCGGCGCGAGGCGGACATGGGCAGTATAATTGAATAGCGGAATCGGCGTCTCGAGCAGGCAATAGGTAAAGCTCTGCTCGAGGTCGGAGAGTGTCAGCAGACGCTCGCGGAGCTCCGAGCCGTCGCGCAGGAAGAAGCGCCGCACACAACCCAGTTTGTCGGCGCTCTGGCCGCGCTCGATCGCGCTCTTGGCGACGGCCGGATGCCAGCGTTCGTGCCCGTTGAAATCGCGCAGGAACGCCCAGACGCGGTCAGTCGGCGCGTCGATGATCGTCGAGCGGACAATCCGGATCATGACCTCATCCTAGTCATGGGCTCATCCTGCGAACTGGCGTTTCAGGGCGTCGAAACCGCCCTGGAAAACGCCGCCTCCGATCGTCGAGACGAGCTCGGCCTCGCGCTCCGGCGGGCAGTCGAATTCCGCCGTCCACTCGACGAAGGTCCGCTCTCCGTCGGTGATCGGGGTGAGACGGAGCGTCGCCACGTAATTCTCGACGCCCATGGGGGATTCGAGGATCGAATAGGTGCAGAACAGATCGAAGTCCGACAGACCGAGAAGCTTTTCCCGGATTCGGTCGCCGTTGCGCAGGCGGAAGTCGCGCACGCAGCCGACCTTGTCCGCCGGTTCGCCGTTCTCGATCCGACTCTCCGCGATCCCCGGATGCCAGGAGGGCAAGCCATTGAAATCGCGCACCCGCGCCCAGACGCGGTCGGAGCGACCGTTGATGACGCTCGAGACATAGACGCGGGGCATTTCGCTCCTTCCTTGTTCCTCGGACCGCCGTCAGGTCTGCCCCGACGATGATCCGCCTCCGCCCTCTTCGGGCGGCTTCTTCGGCGCCGCCTCCTTGCGGATGCCCTGCATATCGCGCGCCTCGCGAATGAGGCCCGGCATTCGCGAGAGGCTGCCGCCCTCGATGCCGATCTCGGCGAGGATCTGGTCGATCATCGGCGCCTGCACGCGGTAACGCAGCGCCGAATCGATGACCTCATCGGTGGCGCTGCGCCCACCCGAGCCGCCGCGCCCGCCGTTGAGGCCGTCGACCTGCAGGATGCGGATGCCCTCGATCTTCTCCATCGGCTTGACGCTCTCGCGGACGATGCCTTCGATACGCTCGAGCAGCCTGCGGCGGAACAGCGACGCGCGGGCCGCGTCGGTGAGAACGTTCTCGGCTTCGTTGAGGAGCCGCTGCGCGTCGGCCTCGACCGCGGAGCGCACCTGTTCGGCAGCCGCCGCGATCCGCACTTCGTCGGCCTCCTTCTCGGCGATGAGCACTTCGACCGCGCGCCGGCGGCGCGCCGCCTCGCTCTCGCGTACCGTCTTGACCCGCTCCTCGGCCTCGACCGCTTGGGCGCGGGCCGTCTCGGCGTCGGCCTGTGCCGCCGACTGTTCGCGCGACTTGCGGTGGATTTCGATGGTGCTCTCCATGCGGGCGGTCTCGACCGCCGTTTCGCGGCCGATTTCGAGCTGACGCAGTTCCCGGTCGCGCAGGATGCGCGCCTCGTCGATGCCACGTTCCGAGGCGATGCGCGCACGCTCGACCTCCTCGCGGGCCGCGATCTCGGCTTCCTGCAGTGACTGTGAGCGGGCGACCTCGAATTGCTCCACCGCCCTTCGGCGTTCGAGCCGGGCCAGATCGAGGGTCTGCTCGCGCACAACGTCTGTGCGCCCCACGTGCTGCGCCGCGACGATATCGGCTTCCTTCACCCGACGATCGGCGTCAGCACGCTCGGCAAGCTTGGCTGCGACTTCGATCGAGCGATCCTGCTCGGCGATCTCCAAGACTTTCCGGCGCTCGACGTCGAGTACATCGCGCGTCTTCGACGACTCGATCCTCTCCTGCTCCAGCGCAAGTTCGACCGCGATGCGCGCGGCCTCGACGGCCTCGCGCCGCCTGATCTCGGCGTCTTCGATCGCCTGCTCGCGCGCAATGTCGCGCGATTTGGTCTCCTGTTCGGCCGCGATGCGCTCCGCGGCGATCCTCTTCTCCTGGGCGATACGCGTCGCCTCGACCGCCTCGCGCGCCGCGATCTCGGCCGTATCGACCGCGCGATTGCGGGCAATCTCCAGCGAGCGCACCTCTTCATCGCGCGATATTTTCTCCGCGGCGATCTTGCGGTCCTCCAGAATGCGGACCGATTCGACGACCTGGCGCGAGGCGATCTCGGCGGACTCGATCGCTTCGTTGCGGGCGATCTCCAGCCCGCGGGTCTCCTGGTCGGCGCCGATACGGTCCGCGGCGATCTTCTTGTCGAGGGCGATGCGCGCGGTCTCGGTCGACTCGCGGGCGGCGATTTCGGCGGCCTCGATGGTCTTGATTCGCCCGATCTCGCGGCTCCTCGTCAGCTCCTCGGCGGCGATCCGCTCGACGGCGATCTTCTTCTCCTGGGCGATACGCGACGCCTCGACCGCCTCGCGCGCCGCGATCTCGGCCTCCTCGATCGAGCGGTTGCGGGCGATGTCGAGCGCTCGGATGCGCTCCTCCTGCTGGATGCGCGCCGCGGCCGTGACTTCTCGCGCCGCGATATCGGTTTCCTCCAGCGACCGCGTCCGCTCGATTTCGAGCGTCCGGGTGGCGAGCTCGGAGGCGATGCGCTCGGCGGCGAGCGCCTTTTCGCGAGCGATGCGGGCGGCTTCTGTGGCCTTCGCAGCGGCGATCTCTTCCTCGTCGATCGCGCGGTTGCGCGAGATCTCGCGGCGCCGGATTTCTTCTTCGAGCGCGATGCGTTCGTCAGTGACCACGCGCTCCTGCGCGATACGCGCGCGCTCGGTGGTCTCGCGAGCCGCGATCTCGGCCTGCTCCAAGTTGCGCGCGCGCTCGATCTCGAGGCGCCTATTCTCCTCGCTCCTGGGCGATGCGCGCCGCGGTCACTGCGACCTCCTGCGCGATGCGCGCTTTCTCGGTCTCCTCGCGCGCGACAATTTCGGCCTGCTCGACGTTGCGCGTGCGTTCGATTTCACGTCGCTGGTCGTCTTCCTCGCGGGCGATCCGCGCCTCGGTGACGACCCGTTCCTGGGCGATGCGCGCGCGCTCGACGCGTTCGCGCGCAGCGATCTCCGCCTCGTCGATCTGGCGACCACGCTCGATCTCGCGCTCGCGAATTTCGCGCTCGGAAGTGATGCGCGCCTCGGCGAGGGTGCGCTCATGGGCGATGCGTGTCTTCTCGACCTCCTCGCGGCCGGAGATTTGGGCCTGCTCCGCCTCGGTGTCGCGCAAGGAGCGCTCGCGGGCGAGTTCGGCGCGCTGAACCGCGCGTCTCACCTCGATGTCACGTTCCTGATTGAGGCGTGCGGTCTCGCTTTCGCGATCAATGTCCAGCGCCTGTTTCTCGGCTTCGAGATTGCGGCTGCGAATGAGGATCATCGATTCCTGTTCGATGTCGTTGCGCAGCTTGCGCCGCGCTTCGATGTCCTCGATCAGCTTGGTCAGACCTTCGGCGTCGAAGCGGTTCGACGGATTGAAAAATTCAAGGTCGGTCTGGTCGAGATCAGTGATCGCCACCGATTCGAGTTCGAGGCCGTTCTGCTTGAGGCTTTCCAGCGCCGATTCCTTGACCCGGGCGACGTATTCGCCGCGCCGCTCGTGCATCTCCACCATCGTCATCTCGGAGGCGACCGAGCGCAGGGCGGAGATGAACTTGCCGGATAACAGCGTGTCGAGCTCGGCGACGTTGGTCGTGCGCCGGCCGAGCGTTGCGGCGGCGATCGTCACCGCCTCCCGCGTCGGCGGCACCCGGACGTAAAACTCCGACTCGATGTCGACGCGCATCCGGTCCTTGGTGATGAGCGCGTCATCGCGGTTGCGGACGACCTGCATGCGCAGGACGTTCATGTTGACCGGGGTGACCTCGTGAATGAACGGCAGAACGAAGGCCCCGCTGTTGATCACCACCTTTTCGCCGAACAGGCCGGTGCGCACGAAGGAGACTTCCTTCGAGGAACGGTGGTAGAGCCAGTTGACGAAATAGACGACGATCGCGATGACGATGACCGCGACGATCAGCCAGATGATCAGGCTACCGAGAATGGCGACGGACATCTTACTTCCTCCCGCCCGCCGACCGTTGGTCCGACGCGGGCCTGTTCTTCACTCCACTAAGCTTTCTTGATCGCTTTGAATTTTGCAACCTGGGCACATAGCGCGCGCTCGACCGGCAGACGCTCCATCGACGAAGCGCCATAGAAGCCGTGGCAGTGGCGAGCCCGCGCCAGGACATACTCGGCGTCGGCCGGCTCGGCGATGCGGCCCGCCGTGAACGAGGATAAAAACGTCGCGGTTCACCGCGAGCGCCGCCTCGGCCATCGCGTCGGTCAACGTCGGACAATTCTCCAGCCGGGTCGACGTCGCGGCCCCGATCGAGCCGCCGACGGTCAGGCCGAAGTGGCAGACCAGGACGTCGGCGCCCGCGCGCGCCATCGCGGCGGCTTCTGGGGGGTCGAACACGTAGGGCGTGGTCAGAAGGTCGCGTGCGCGCGCCTTGGCGATCATCTCGACTTCGCGGGCATAGCCCATGCCCGTCTCCTCGAGCCCCGCCCGAAAGCGGCCGTCGATGAGCCCGACGGTCGGGAAATTCTGCACACCGCTGAAGCCCAGCTGTGCGACTTCATCCAAAAAGTGATCCATTTGGCGGAAGGGGTCGGTGCCGCACACCCCGGCGAGGATCGGCGTGCGGGTGACGACGGGCAGCACCTCGCGGGCCATTTCGAGCACGACGCCGTTGGCGTCGCCATATGGCATCATGCCGGCGAGCGACCCCCGGCCGGCCATGCGGTACCGCCCCGAATTGTAGATGACAATAAGATCGGCGCCGCCCTCCTCCTCGCCCTTCGCCGAGAGGCCCGTCCCGGCGCCCGCGCCGATGATCGGTTCGCCCCGCGCTTTCATCGCGTGGAGCCGCGCGAGAATGTCGGAGCGCGGGATGCGCGGCATGCGGCTACCCCTTTGCCCGCCGGCGGGCGAGCCGGCCACCGAACAACCGACGAAATTCGGCGACGATTTCTGCCGAGAAGCGCGGGTCGTTGATATGCGCCTGCAGCCGGATGAGGCGGCGCGAGGCGGTTTGTCGAACGGTTGCTTCGAGCGATCTGAACAGCTCTTCGTCGGCGATCGGATCCGAAAACGGCCGACCCGGCGCGTCAAGCGCCGAGACGCCGCCCTCCGGCAGGAAAAAGCGCACCGGGCCGTCCATCAAGTTGAGCCGCTCTCCGATCCAGCGTCCGATCCGCACGTTCTCCTCGGGCGTCGTGCGCATCAGCGTCACGGTGGGATTGTGGATGTGGAGGTTGCGGCCGCGATAGCGCTCGGGGACGCTGTCCATGGACCCGAAGTTCACCATGTCGAGCGCCCCGCATGAACCGACATAAGGGACTCTGGTGCGCACGATCGCTCCGAACCGATCCTCGGTGGCCGGAAACACCCCGCCGCACAGAAGATCGCAGACCTCGGTTGTTGTAATGTCGATCACTCCCGCGAGGACGCCGGAATCGACGAGCTTCTCCATGGATTGCCCGCCGATGCCCGTCGCGTGGAAAACGAGACACTCGAAGTCCTCTTCGAGCGCGTCGACCACCGCGTCGACGCAGGGCGTCGTCACCCCGAACATGGTGAGGCCGATCGCCGGCTTACCGCCGCCGCGCCGCGCAGGCACCCGATCGCGCTCGACGCTGGCGGCGCGCGCCTTCACCATGCCGACCATAGCCGCGGCCCCGTTGCCGAGAACCTGGCGCGTCACTGAATTGAGGCCGGCGACGTCGGTCACGGAGTAGAGCATCATGATATCCGACGGACCGACATAAGGCGCGACATTGCCCGAGGCGACCGACGAGATGAGGACCTTGGGCACGCCGATCGGCAGCGCCCGCATCGCCGGCGCGACCAGCGAACTACCGCCTGATCCGCCCGCCGAAATGAGACCGCCGACCGGTTCCTGCCGCCGGATCCACGCCTCGAACGCCTCCGCCATCGCTGTGATCGCGGCGCCCCGCTCGCCGGTGAAGACCGCGTTTGGCCCGCCGCGGAAATATGTCGCGACATGGTGCGGCGGCACGTCGGCGGGCGACGGCTCGCCAGAGGTGGAAAGATCGACCAGAATTACGCGCACCCCGGCGGCGGCGATCTGGTCGCGAATGAAGCGCAGTTCAGCGCCTTTGGTGTCGAGCGTTCCTGCGACGATCACCGGCGCCGCGCCGCCGCGATGGATCGGCCGCAGCTCGACAGCGGGCGCAGCGCCCGACGTTGCGGGCTCGGGCGCAACTGTATGCGTGCGTGCTGCGGTTTCAATCTGAGTGGCGGGGACCGGCTGTGACCAGCGCGTCGGCATCGTCGGGTTTGAAACGTAGACGCGGACCGGCCCGCGCGCCTTCGCCGGTCGGCGCCCGCCTTCCGCGGTCGGCGCCTCGCCAGGCTCTACGGGCGGTTCCGCCTCGCCCTGCTCGCCGACGCCAAGCAATCTCTGTTGCAGTTCGCGGTCCGCCTCCAGACGCGCTGCTTCCATGATCCGGTTGATCCGTCCGTTGATCATGATCGCGACTTTCTCGGCGATTGCGGTTGCGACCCCGATGTTCTGCTCGACAACGACAACTCCGATGTCGCCCTGCTCGCCGAGGCCGAGCACGATCTCTTCGACTTGCTCGACGATGATCGGAGCAAGTCCCTCGGTCGGCTCGTCCATGATGAGCAGGCGCGGATTGAGAAGGAGCGCGCGCGAAATGGCGAGCATCTGCTGCTCGCCGCCGGAGAGCTGGTTACCGCGATTGGTGCGCCGTTCCGCCAGCCGCGGGAATGTTTCGTAGATGCGTGCGATGGTCCACTGCGACCGGCCATTGCCGGCGGCGAGCCGCAAATGCTCGTCGACCGTGAGCGAAGGCCACAGCCGTCGGCCCTGCGGCACGTAGCCGAGGCCCAGCCGCGCGATCTCGGCTGGCGTGCGGCCGACGAGCTCCTCTCCCATGAAACGGATCGAGCCGCTGGCGACCGGGATCAGGCCGACGATCGCATTGCACAGCGTCGTCTTTCCCATCCCGTTGCGTCCCACCAGCGAAAGCACGCCGTGCTCGAGCTTTAAATCCACGCCCTGAAGTGCGTGGCTGCGGCCATAGAAGACGTTGAGCCCATTGATCTCCAACAGGTTGGGGGGACGACGCTCAGGCATGGCCGCCACCCAAATACAATTGCTGCACCTCGGGATCCGCCTCGATCTCGCGCGGCGAACCTTCCTTGAAGATGCGTCCGTTGTGCATCATCGTGACGCTCTCGACGACCCGCAGCGCGACGTCCATGTCATGCTCGATGATGATGTAGCCGATATGGGCGGGAAGTGCGGTGAGGATCGCGACCAGATCGGCCCGTTCGTTTGGCGAAAGGCCCGCCGCCGGCTCGTCGAAAAGGATGAAGCGCGGCGCGCCGGCAAGCGCCAGCGCGATTTCGAGCTGGCGCTGCTGGCCGTGCGCCAGCTCCCCGACCAGACGATCGGTCACCGATTCGAGATGGACCAGCGAGATGAGGTCCGCGACCGACTGCATGAGCGCGTCACTCGCGCGCGTGCGGATGAAGGAGAAGCGGCCGCGCGAGACGCCGCGGCAGGCGAGATAGACGTTGTCGCGCACCGAGAGGCGCTGGAACAGCAGCGAAATCTGGTAGGTGCGACGGAGCCCGCGGCGAATGCGCTCGTGCGGCGGCAGCGTCGTGACGTCCTCGCCGAAGAATCGCACGGTTCCCGACGTCGGTGGAAAATCGCCGGTCACGCAATTGAGCAGCGTCGTCTTGCCCGCGCCGTTCGATCCGAGCACGGCGCGTCGCTCTCCGGGTCGCACGCCGAGCGTGATGTCGGTCAAGGCCGCGAGCGCGCCGAAAAAGCGGCTCACACCGCGCAATTCGATCGCGTTGCCGGTGCCGGCCGCAGCCATCCGTTCGGCGATCGAGCTCACCGGCCGTTCCTCCCGCCAGAGGTGCGGACGCGCCACGCCGACCACCGCCGCCAAAGGCCGATCACTCCATCGGGCGAAAAAAGCACGACGACGAGAAAGCCGAGCCCGATGATGGTCTGGAAGCGGCGGCCGTCGAGTCCGACCGCGATAAGCGCGTCAAGCGCGAACGTGCGCAGGATGACGTAGATGATCGCGCCGACAAAGGCGCCGATCGGATGGCCGAGCCCGCCGACGACCGCGATGACGAGAAGGTCGATCGTCGCCTCGATGCCGGCCGTGCCGGGAGAGATCTGGTTGTTGAGCCACACCATCAGGATGCCGCCGATCGCCGCGATGAGCGCCGCGAAGGCGTACGCCGCGATGCGGTGCGCGGTGACGTTGTAGCCGATCGCCGCCATGCGGCGCGGGTTGTCGCGCACGCCTTGCAGAGCGAGGCCGAACGGCGCGCGGGAGACGTACGACGACAACGGCGTAGCTGAGCGCGGCGAAAAACAGAATCAGGTAATAGAGCGGGATCGGCGCTTTCCAATTGACGCCGAAGGAACTAGCGGCGCCGGAATCGTCGTGAACCCGTTGAAACCGTTAAAAATCGAGTAGTTCTGAAGGGTCAGGTAGAAGAAAGCGGCGGCGATCGCCAGCGTGATCATGATCGTATAGATGCCCTCGGTGCGCGCGGAGAGCGCGCCGGCGAGCGTCCCGAAGGCGACGGCGATCACGATCGCCACCGGCGCCGCCACCCACCACGGCCAGAACAGGCTGATCGAGGGATGTGAACTCGCTCCGAGCACGGTGATCATGTATCCGGCGACGCCTGCGACGGTCATCTGCACCAAGCTGACCATGCCGCCATAGCCGGCGAGGAACATCAGCGACAGCGCGATCATGCCGAGGACCAAGGCCCAGCCGACGATCTGGTCGAGCACGAAATCGCTCGCAACCACCGGGAGAAGCACCAGGAGAAGGCCGAGCAGCAGGATCGGCGAGAGCTGGGACGCCCAGCGCGGCGCTAAGCTGCGCTGCGCGCTGCCAAAGCCGACGGGGCCGGATTCCGTGGTCTGCGCCAGTGCCATTCAGCGTTTTCCCAACAGCCCCTGCGGACGAATGGCGAGAACGATGACCATGATCAGGAAGGTCGAGACGATTGCGTAGTTCTGGAAGTAGACTTGGCCGAATTGTTCGGAGCAGCCAATGATGAGGGCCCCGAGCGCCGCGCCCGGTATCGACCCCATGCCGCCGACGATGACCACCTGCAGCGACGCCAGCAGGAAATGCGAATCTTCGCCGAGCGAGATCGATGTAAAGGTCCCGCCGACGATGCCCGCCATTCCCGCGAGCCCGGCGCCGAACGCGAATACGAGGACGAAGAGCAGCTGAACCCGGTATCCGAGGACCGACAGCATGTCGCGATCGTCGACGCCGGCGCGGATCATCACGCCGATCCGCGTGCGATGGAGAGCGAGCCACATCCCTACGCCGATGAGGACCGCCGCGGCGAAAATGACAAGTCTCACGCGCGGATATTGAAGAAAGACCGCCTCGCCGCTTGATTTGACGGCAACAACGATGGGGGTCGGGACCGGGCCTGACAAATAGTTTGGCGTATCGATCTGGACCGCGTCCCCGCCCCAGACCCAGACCATGAGGTCGGAGAAGATGATCGAGAGGCCGAGCGTGACCAGCGTCTGGCGCAGGTCCTGCCCCTCCATCCGGCGAAAGATAAGGACCTGCATGGCGACGCCGATTATGGCGCAACAAGCAAATGCAACGACGTAGCTAAAGAGCCACGAGCCGGTCCACTGGCCGGCCTCGTAGCCCATATAACCGCCGAACAGGTAGAGCGAGCCATGCGCGAGGTTGACGTTGCGCATGAGGCCGAAGATCAGCGTGAAGCCGGTGGCGACGAGAAAATACAAGCCCCCGAGCGTGATGCCGTTGAAGAGCGCGTTGATAAAGAGGCGCTTCTTCCCGAACACGTCCTCGAATCCCGCCGGCCACGGTGCCAGGACGAGCCAGAGCACAACAATGATCGCAACGGCAATGATAAGTGCGGCGACGGGGTGACGCCCGACCCAGCGGCCAAGCGCATCGCCGCGCGCCGACACCTGCACTCCGCCGTCATCGCCAAAAGTCGTGGCCACCTACCTCCCTCCGACTTTTGCCGAAAACTACCCGAGCGAGGGCGCCGAGACATGCTTGTTAGTCTGATTTTCGCGCTGTTAGCTATTCGCTGACGACCCGCGCGACGGTCCGGTAAAGCATGGGCGCAATCCCGACATGTGCAGAAAAGAAATGGGTGAAATGGCTCTGTGAGCAAAAGCCGAGTTCGTAGCTGATGTCGGTGATCGAGGTTCGCGAGCTCACGAGCCGATCAAGTGCCCGCTCGACGCGTATCGTGTTGGCATAGAGCGCGGGCGTCACGCCAGTGGTTTCGCGGAACAGCTTGAAGAAATGCGGGCGCGACAGGCCGGCATCACGCGCCACCGCGTCGAGTTCGATGCCCTCAGTAATGCCCTCGTCCAAAATGCGCAGCGATTTGCGAACGCGGAAGTCGACCGACGCGCGCGGCAGCGGCGCCAAGTTGGCTCGCTCGCCACTCTTCCAGGATGCGTCGAAACTCGCGTCAAGGAGCTGATTCAAATAGCGATTCACCAGTCGATAACTCGCGTTCGTCACCAGGGTGTGCGCGAGACTGGCGCAGATCGAGCGAATGGTCGTGCCGACTCGAATCCCATTGGCACCAAAACGAAGGCTGCCACGGCCGTCGTGATCGCGGTCGAGCCAGCGATCACAGATGTAGGCGACCAGAAAAACCGAGGGTTTATCCTCCGAACAAGGCTGAAAGGAATGCGGTTGCCAAGGGTTGATCGCGACGCCCGCAGCTTCATCAACCAAATGGGGAACGTCCGAAATGGTCACGACCGCCGGCGGGCCGCCGAGCTGAAAGGTCAAATGGCCCTCGCGATGGGCGTGGGTGCGCATCGGTTTGTCCAGCCGATAGACTGCCATACGGCCGAACGACCCATGACAGACCGCCAAAGCCGTACTCATAAGTTGCCTCCCAACGCGCAGGTTATTGTTTTGTTTGCCGGATTAAACGCTGGCGGGGCGTCGTTGACAAGTGGGTGCCTTGCTGTGGCCGCGGGTGGCCAACCATGGCGATCGACCCCGCGCGGGTCCAAGAATCAGACTGCCAGACACGGCGGCGCGATGCGCTTCGACCGTGGTCGGGCTTGTGGCCCCGGGGCGCCCACTGCTACGATGATTAATAGTCGGCTGGGCACGGGGCGACGGTCACATCCCGAAAACACGCAAACGCATTCGGTCGGCAAACGACACCGTCTAACGGCGCTCGGACACAGGAGGGAACCACCCATGCGTAAGGGTACTGGAATTGGTAGTCGCGGCCGCGTTGGCCGCGCTCGTCGGCATCGGATCGGCCAACGCTGCCGACAAGATCAAAATCGGCTTCTTCTCGACGCTTGAAGGTACCTACACCAGTCTCGGCGAGGACGGCCAGCGCGGCTTCGACCTCGCCCTGATGCAGCATCACAACAAGGCGGGCGGCAAGGACCTCGAGATCTTCAGAGGCTCATCGGACACGACTCCGGATTCGGCGCTGCGCGCCGCCAAGAAGCTGGTCGAGCAGGACAAGGTCGATATCCTCATCGCCCCGCTGTCGGGCGCGGAAGGCATCGCGATACATGATTATGCGAAGACCCAGCCGCAGGTCACGTTCCTCAACGGCTGCTCCGCCGCGCTGGAGACGACCTATGTCGATCCGGCGCCGAATTTCTTCCGCTTCAACCTCGACGGCGCCCAGATCCATAAGGGGCTGGGCGAGTACATCTACAACGTCAAGCACTACAAGAAGATCGCGACGCTCGCCGAGGACTATGCGTTCACCTACACGCAGGTGTTCGGCCTCGCGCTCGATTATTGCCCGCTCGGCGGCGAGATCACCAAGCGCCTGTGGGTGCCGCTCGGCACCAAGGACTTCGCCTCCACCATCGCGTCGCTGCCGGATGACGTCGATGCCATCTATCTCGGCCTCGGCGGCGCCGATGCCGTGAACTTCCTCAACCAGTACCAGCAGGCCGGCGGCAATGCCAAGCTCATCGGCGGCTCGATCATGATCGACCAGACCATACTGTCGTCGAAGGGCAAGGCGAAAGAGACGCTGATCGGCGTCGCCTCCGCAGCCCACTTCGCCGATACCTGGGACGATCCGCGTTGGCAGGCGTTCGTGAAGGCGTACCAGGACGCCTGGCCGCCGGAGAAGCGCTTCACTAGCCCATCGTTTTGCGCCGTCAATTATTACGACGAGACGACCGCCGCGCTGCTGGCGCTCGACAAGGTCAACGGCGATCTCAGCGACGGCCAGAAGAAATACCGTGCAGCGCTGGCGTCGCTCGTGCTCGACGCGCCGAACGGACAGATCAAGCTCGATGAGAATCGCCAAGCGATCGGCACGGTTTTCGTCACCGAAGTTGTCAAGGACAAGGACGGCAATCTCGTCACCAAGGTCGTCAAGGTCGTGCCCGACGTGAACGAGAGGCTTGGCTTTTCCAAGGCGGTCTTCGACAGAATCGGCCTGCCCGGGCGCGAAGTGCCGGTGTGCAAGAAGGTCTACGACTAGCCGCGACAAGTGGACAAAGCTCTCGGCCGCGCCAGTGCGCGGCCGAGACGCCACGCACGCGACGCCGAAAGGCGGCACAATATGCGCGGGTCGGCTAACGCCGGCTTAGCTTTTTTGCGTGAAACTTTCGTTCCTCAGGGTATTTTCTGTTGGGCGG
The DNA here is from genome assembly GCA_963842155.1 of uncultured Pseudomonadota bacterium. Lineage (GTDB taxonomy): Bacteria > Pseudomonadota > Alphaproteobacteria > JACZXZ01 > JACZXZ01 > CAWJFP01. The sequence goes on along the minus strand of CAWJFP010000037.1, from coordinate 10,659 downwards.
TTGGCCGCCATTTTAAGCGAGACCGGCGGTCGCGACGGGTGGGGGCGCTGGGTTTGCCCTTCGGGAGCGGCGCCATAGTCGAGCAAGAGATGCGATGCGCGCCCCATTCCTGACCACGGCTCACTGAACCAACCCAATCGACCCGAAGGAAACAACAGGAGGACTAACCATGCAGGACCGGCCCAGATCGTATGAAGGCTACGGATCCCAATCCACATCGTCTGGTTACTCGCCCTATGGGTCGCAGGCACGAGGTTCAACCTACCCCGGCGGTTCCAACGAGATGCGCGGCACTACATCGTCTGATTACTCGCCCTATGGGTCGCAGGCACGAGGTTCACCCTACCCCGGCGGTTCCAACGAGATGCGCGGCACCGACATCATCGCCGAGTATCTGTTCAAGGAGAAAGTCCCCTACATCCTCGGCTATGCCGGACATGGCGCCATCGGCCTACTCGACGGGCTCTACAAAAAGACCGACCGCATCCGCCATATCTCGCCCCGCATAGAGCAGGCAGGCGGTTTCATGGCCGACGTCTACTATCGCCTCACCGGGCAGCCGCTCGCCGTCTATACCTCCACCGGTCCGGGCCCCATGAACATGATGATCTCGGTGGCCAACGCCTTCTATGACTGCTCAGCGTTCTTCCTCATCACCGGGCAGGTGCCGACGACCCAGTTCAACACCGGCGCCCTGCAGGACGACTACCGTTACCACGGCGACATGTCCTCGATGTTCGCGCCGATCGTCAAGAAATCCTGGCGCATTCGCAAGGTTGAGGATCTGGTCAAAGCGCTGCCCGACGCCTTCTCGATGATGCGCAGCGGCAGGCCGGGACCCGTGCACTTCGACATGCCCTACGACCTCTATATGAGAACCGCGCCGGTCTCGACCCCCGACCCGAATGTACACCCGCTCAACTGGCGCACCACGGTTGCCGACGAGACCGTCGAGAAGGCGCTCAACCTTCTCGTCAGCGTCCAACGGCCGTTGATCCTCGCCGGCGGCGGCGTGCGGGTCGCCCGCGCCTATGAGGAATTAAAGGCGCTCGCCGAACAACTCGACATTCCTGTCTATACGTCCTTCATGGGCAAAAGCGTGCTTCCCTCCGATCACCGGCTCAATCTCGGCGTCGCCGGTGTCTGGGGCGAGTATCCGGCCACCGAAGCCGCCCGCAGTGCCGATGTGATCCTCGCTATCGGCGCCCGCTTCAACGACCTCCATACGGGCTCGTGGATTCCGGGCTATGTCTACAACATCCCGCCGACACGCCTCATCCAGGTCGACATCGACCCGGACGAAATTGGGCGCAACTATCCGGTCGAGGTCGGCATAGTCGGCGATGCCAAGACCTTCCTCGCCCAAGCGGTGAGGATCGCGCGCGCCAAGGGCAACCGTCTAGGCTATGGCAGCTCCTGGCACAAGGAAATCGAAGCCTGGCGTACGGACTGGCGCAATTTCTGCGAACCCTTCGAACGCTCGAATGAAGTGCCCATAGAGCCGCGCCGCATGATGGCGGAGATGAACAAGATCTCCCCGCCCGACACGGTGATGGTCGACGACGTCGGCAACTGCCAAGTCTGGTCGGAACAATACTGGAAGCCGCGGACCCCCGGCACGCACATAACGGCCGGTGGCTTCGCCCCCATGGGCTTCGGTGTGGCCGGCGTCTTGGGCGCAAGGCTTGCCCGGCCCAATTCGCCCTGCGTGACGCTGTGCGGCGACGGCAGCTTCATGATGATGTCGCATGCCATCGCCACCTCCGTCGAATACAATCTCCCCGCTGTGTGGGTGCTGCAGAACAACTACGCCATTGGCACCATCCGCGACCTGCAGCGCGTCTATCACGATGGGCGTGAAATCGGCACGAGCTTCATCAATGAAAGCACGGGCAAGCTGTGGAATCCGGATTTCGCCAAGATGGCCGAAGCCATGGGCGGGCGCGGCATCCGCGTCGAACACCCCGACCAATTCGGCGACGCCTATCGCGAAGCGATCCGCGCCGACATTCCGACCCTCATCGACGTGGTCATCAACCGCGACACGAGCATGCCCGTCGTCGGCACCTGGCAGATGCCGCCTATTCCGGAAGTGCAGCCCACCTTCGGCAAGCGCAAGGTGCGCTGAGCAAGACAGGTAAAATCGATTGCGGACCTGATGCCGGTACCGCAATTGGCAACCTTTATGTTGACCTCTGAGGGGCAGCACCTGCTGCCCGGCCGCGCCCTTGCGGACTGGCTTGGCAACGCCGGAGTTCGGTGCCGCAAGTGATCTCGGTCGTGTCGATGATGAAGTCGGTCCACGTCGTTGCACAGGGTGCCGATGCCACCTGGTACGGCTTCTATCGGGGCTTCGGCTGGTTCGTCTCCGTGTTCTTTATCTTCTCGGCCGTCATGACGTGGTACTTGGGAGGAAGAACTGCTCGCGACCGGCTCGCGCTCGCGCTGGTCACGTGGTCCCTGTTCCTAAGCCATGCGGCGGGCAGCATCATTGCTTGGGTGTACTTCTTCTTCGCGCCAATTTTGTTCTCGACTGTGATCACGGTGCTCTTGGGCATCGGCTGCGTGCGGGATTGGCTAGCCGGCCGCGGAACGGGGGCCGACCATAACTGTGAGGTCGGTGGTTCGAAATCCACCCAGCTGTCCCAGCGAAGTAATCAACCGCAATGCGAGGCTTATTCGGATCGTGGTACAGGCGCCCGAGGGTCAACGCCGCTATAGTCCGGCAGAATGTATCGGCGCGGTAAAGCATCGCGTCGAAGCCAATCCCGACCCCAAGCACGTTTCGACCAGCTTTGCCGAGCGCCAAAATTTTTCAATGCGGATGGGCAATCGGTGCATGACGCGCCTCACCAATGCGTTCTCAAAGAAGACTGCAAACCACGCTCACATGATGGCGATCTACTTCATGCACTACAATTTCGTGCGCATCCATCAAACCTTGAAGGTCACCCCGGTGATGGCCGCTGGTGTCACGGACAAGCTTTGGGAAACGTCTGACGTGGTGAAAGTGCTAGAGGATTGACAACCCACGCAGGCGCTGCCCCCGTGGCCGCGCCGGTTTCGACAGCTCGATCAGTCTTTTCTACCTGCACCAGGACTCCGAGCTCTTCTTCGACGGCGACACCGGTGACACCACTGCGGGTCTGCCGAGCCAGCGCACCGGCATCGAGATCACCAACGATTGTCCGTTTTCAGGAGGGTCTCTGGTTGCGTAACTATTCCTTCATCCTGCGATAGGTCGGGAAAACAATGTTGCACTAAACCGCTCCGCGGTAGGGAAGTGGTCAGCTCTTGACCCTGGGTCGAGGATCCTGCCTTGGTGTGAACCCTCTACTGCGGCGACGTAGGCCTTCGCGACGGTGGCCGAAGCGAGACCCGGCGTCGGGTCCATGCCGAATTTCACCATCGTTTCTTTCACCCATGGGGGGCTGACGGCATTGATGCGGATCTTGCGCGGCATCTCGAGCGCAGCGGCGCGCACGAAACCCTCGAGGCCGGCGTTGACCATCGAGACGGATGCGCTTCCCGGCATCGGATGCATCGCGAGTACCCCAGTGGTCAACGTGATCGAGCCTCCGTCACGGAGGTGATCCTTCGCCATGCGGGCAAGCGAGACCTGTCCCATCAGCTTGGAACGAAGTCCAAGCTCATAGTCGGCGTCCGTCAGGTCGGCGAAGGGCTTGAAGGCCGCTCTACCGGCACACGAGATCACCGCGTCGACGTCGCGGACTTTCTCGAACATGGCACGGATGGTCGTCGGGTCGTCGAGATTGACCTTCACGTCGCCGTTGCGCGACGCGCGGACAACATCATGCATCTTCAGAGCGAGCGCCTTCACGACCTCGCCCCCAATAGTGCCAGTGGCGCCGATGACTATAATTCTCATGCTCCACACCTTTCCATGCTGCTCGAAACTTACGCTACCAACGTGGTTATCGGATCGAGGATTATGCAGTGGCGGCGTACGTAGGCATCACGGAACATCGGCAGGCTCGCCGCCGTCTCTGCTTTCGCGCGGTGCCAATTGTCCGCTTTTTGTTCTCCCCTGCCCTGTGCTAAGTGTTTGATGTTGCTGCGATGGAAGGGTGGCCGAGTGGTTTAAGGCACCGGTCTTGAAATTCTAACGCGACCGTATCGCTCAGTAGCGTCTAGCGTTACTTGGTATTGTTCCGTGAGGCTTTTTTGCGCCCGACAGAAACCAAGTAGTCGTCCGTGAAGAACTCAGATTTCAGGCGGGATTGAACTGAGCGATGGCCGCGAACGCGAGTAGGATTCTGTGCAACAAGAACCTCAGCCAAGCGCGCCGACCGGTTTTACGGCACCGGTGTGCAAAACCGGATGGGTGTTTTTGACAGCGGAAGGCCCCGGAACGCCTCACGAAAGTAGCCCGCGGCTGCGCCAAGCCGAAGCGGCGGTGTTGCGCAGGATGTCGCGTCATTCACCCATGAGTTCTTAAAGCCGCCAGCTGCTCGCCCTTTAGGCTCGCCGCAAGGCTTTGTTCACCGTTCTCGCGGCATTGTTGCAGGCGTCTTAATGGTGTGGCGGCGCCAGTAGCATCATGCAAGCCCTCCCCCTCATCGCCGAGCTCGAAGCCGCCCTGACCTCCGATGCCGCGCGCCGCGTCGAGATGCTCGCGCGCATCACCGAGCTGTTCGTCAGCGAGGCGGCGCGCTATTCCGAAGAACAGGTCGGCGTATTCGATGACGTCATGGTGCGGCTCGCCGGCTCCGTCGGCGCCGACGCACGCGCCAAGCTGGCGCAGCGGCTGGCGCCGATCGCAAACGCGCCATCGAGCCTGACGCACATGCTGGCGTTCGATGACGAGATCGAAGTTGCGAGGCCCATTCTCGGCCAGTCGGAACGGCTGCAAGATTCCGCCCTTCGCGCCAACGCCGGTAGCAAGAGCCACCGACACCTCTTGGCCATCGCCCTGCGCCGATCGCTGAGCGAAAGCGTGACCGACGTGCTGATCGAACGTGGCGACCGCAAGGTCCTTCGTGCGCTCGTCAACAACGCCGGCGGCCGTTTTTCCGAAACCGGCTTCCGCATGCTCGTCGAGCGCGCCGCCGACGATGAAGACCTGGCAACCGCGATCGGACTGCGCAGCCCTACCCCTCACGCGCGTTCCACCGTGCCGGCGGGTGCACAGAACCTCGATCGCCTTGGCCGCATCAGCGAAGCCGAGGTCTATCGCTATGCGCGCGACCGCAAATTCGAGGAAACCGCGCTAGCGCTGTCGATCCTGTGCGACACGCCGATCGACCTCGTCGAGCGGGCGCTGCTCGATCCGACCGCCGAGATTATTCTCATCCTCGCCAAGGTGGCGGGCCTGTCGTCATCGACGACCAAGGCCATCCTGCTACTGCGGGCCGCCGACCGCGGCATGTCGGCGACGGACCTCGATCACGCGCTGTTGAGCTTCGAGCGTTTGCAGGCCGTGACCGCCCGCCGCGTGCTCGATTTTTTCCGCACCCGGCTAAAGAAACCGGCGCAGTCGACGATCTCGCCGGCTGTGGCCGTCAACCTCTAAGCATCGCAAGTGTCGATCGGAGCACGATCGGCAGGCCGGAAGTCGTAGGCGGCCGCCGATCGCGCGATCGGCGATCCGGCGCGGCGCGCGTAGTGGTGCGCGGCGCCGTTGCCGCCTCCTCACCGCGCAGTCGACGTGGAACGAGACGAAGCTTTAAATGTTTCCTTGCAGAATCCACTTGACTCGCCGCTGTTTGCATTTATTTGGGGACTTTGCCGCTATTGATCAGTCCATGTGGACACGATCGGGCGGCATTCGCTTTCCGTGGCGCCGGCTTGCCGGCATCTCGGGTTCTTATCTCTGGTTGGGGAGGACGGCATGAGCCAAAACGCCCTCTTGCGATCGGTGAAGGGCTTGGGGATCCCAGGTACCGCCCGAAAGGAAGACAGGAAGACCAAACTCAAAGTGGCCGCTCCGGCGCCGGCGGAGGACCGTCCAGATCATTTCGCGGTTCGCAACGGGGTGCGTTGCGCCGGCGTGCATCTGATCGTCGATCTGCACGGCGCGGAACGGCTCGACGACATCGAGCACATCGAGACGACGCTGCGCCGCTGCGTCGAGGCCGCGCGCGCCACGCTTTTGCACATGCACGTCCATCATTTCCAGCCGAACGGCGTATCCGGCGTGGCCGTGCTGGCGGAGAGCCACATCTCCATCCACACTTGGCCGGAGGCGGGCTATGCCGCGCTCGATGTTTTCATGTGCGGCTCAGCCGATCCCGACAAGTGCATTCCGGTGTTACGCGAGGCGTTTTCCGCGAAGCGCGTCGGCGTCAACGAAATCTTGCGCGGACAGGGTGCCTGAGCGAGGCTACCGCCTATCGGGCTTGAGCGGCCGGGCCAGATCCCGGCCGTTTTTCTTTCTGCAAACACGCACCAGAGGGTGTCATGGCCGAACAGCGCTGGATTGCCGAGACGCTATTCGACGACCTCGGCTTTCGCATGAGCTACCGGGTCGACAAGGTGCTCCATGAAACGCAAACCGGGCACCAGCATCTCGTGCTGTTCGAGCAGCCGTTCTTCGGCAAGATGCTGATGCTCGACGGCGCAACCCAGATCACCAAGCGCGACGAATTCATCTATCAGGAGATGATGTCGCACGTGCCGCTTTTTGCCCACGGCAATGCGCGCGAAGTGCTGATCATCGGCGGCGGCGACTGCGGCATCGCCGAGGAGGTGCTCAAGCACAACAGCGTCAAGCGCCTCACCCAGGTCGAGATCGACCCTGCGGTCATTGCGTTCGCCAAGGAGCATTTCCCGGAATTCACCAAGCCGGTGTTCGCCGACAAGCGCTTCGAGAGCGTGATCGATGACGGTATGAAATTCGCCGCCCGGACCGAGCGGCGTTTCGACGTCATCATCGTCGACTCTACCGATCCGCAGGGGCCGGGAAAGGTCCTGTTCAGCCAAAAGTTCTACGCGGCCTGCAAACGCTGCATGAACAAGGGCGGCGTGCTGGTCACGCAGAACGGCGTGCCGTTCTTCCAGCCGCGCGAGCTCCTCTCAAGCATTACAAAGTTTCGGAGGCTATTCGCGGACGGCGCCTGCTACGTCGCCGCCATTCCGACCTATGTCGGTGGCCACATGGCGATGGGCTGGGCGACCGACGAACGGCGGCTGCGCCAGACCGCGCTTAAAACGCTTGCCGCGCGTTATCGCAAGACCGGCAGCTTTCCGACCAAATATTGGACGCCGGAGGTCCACGCCGCCGCCTTTGCGCTGCCACGCTTCATCGCCGATGTGGTGACAAAGGCCAAGCCGCAGCGATGAAGGATCCCCGGGCGCGATGGCACCTCGCCACGGGCTGACCGTCGTGATCGGCCGGTCTCTGCCCATCGCGCCGGTCGTCCACCTAGTGTGGGCAGGACTCCGCATTTCACGAGCCGCAAAGATGCTCTAGAGTAGTGCGACGGATGGCGCCCATGGGGGGAATTGCGATGCTCTCCACCGATAGGTCGCCGAAGAACCGCCATTGAGCGCAGCTGATGGCATGAGAAACACAAAGGGGAGGGACGCTATGAAACTGAATGTGCTGAAGCCAAGTGTGAACAACATGGCTGTGCGCGTCTTTATGCGTGCGGCCAATCTGGATTTCACGGAAGATGATGTCTACGGCAAGACCCGCACAGCAGATTTCCTGGCGAAAAATCCGGCGCACCTGACGCCGATGCTGGAAACAACAGAATTGCCGAAGGGTGGCCTGTGGGAGAGCTGTGCCATCATGCAGTACCTGTGCAACAAGCATGACATCAGCAAATTCTATCCGAAGAACGCCGAGCAGCGCGCCACCATCGACAGCGCCATGTTTTATATCATTGGCACGCTGTATCCTCTGGTCGCGCGTGCCACTTACCCGGCGCTCGGCTTCCCGCAATATCCAGGCGAGGTGGGCGCCAGCGATGCCGACGCCTCGGCAAAGACGGCGGCGCAAAAGGCAGCGATTGCGGCTATCGCCGAGCCGCTCGACGTGTTCCACAAGTTCTACATGGACGGGAAGCCCTTCATCGGCGGCGCCACGCCCTCAATCGCCGACATAAGGCTTGCAGCTACCCTGGAATTTCTTGCTGCTGTCGATTATCCGCTGCCGTCTTGGGCCAAAAACTACACGGCTGGCATGGAGAGTTCCTTGGGCAAGGCCTATTCTGAACCCGCTGCCGACGTGCGCGGGTATATTGCCTATGTGAAGTCGCAGAAAAAATAGCAACACGGGCTTAGACGCCCTCATACGTCGCCGATAAGATCGGCTCGCCCGCCGATCCGAAGGAAGTTCCCTTCAATCCAAGAAGAGAGGACAGACGATGGACTGACAGACGACGAGGACGGATTTCTTGTTCGCCCTCCGCCATCCGTCGTACGTCGTCCGATGAGCAAATGAGAATGAGCCGCGATCATATTCTAACGAGCCACGCCGGGAGCCTGCCGCGTCCGGACGATCTGATTGAAGCCAACCGCGCCCGCGAGGCCGGGGAAACCACCGACGAACGCGCCTACCAGGAGACGCTGCAAGCGGCCGTCGTCGACGTTGTCCGTCGGCAAAAGCAGGCCGGCATCGAGGTGCCGGGTGACGGCGAATTCGGCAAGTCGATGGGTCACAAGGTGAACTACCGGGCGTGGTGGAGCTACTGCTTCAATCGTCTCGGCGGTCTCGACCTGGCCGGACCCAACCTTTACGAAGGTTCGCCGAAGCGCGCTCGCCCCGGCGAGGTCGTGCTCACCGGCTTCGCCGACCGCCGCGACCGAACCAGATTCATGGCGGTCTACAAAGAAGAAGTAACGACCGGGCCCGGAATGGCACACTGGCCCGTGTGCACCGCCCCGGTCTTCTATAAAGGGCAAGAAGCCATCAAATCCGACATCGCGCACTTCAAGACCGCGCTCAAGGCATCTGGGATCGAAGAAGGCTTTATGACATCGGTCGCGCCGGCGAGCGCCGCGCGGTTCAAGAACGTCTACTACAAGACCGACGAAGAATTCATGTTCGCCGTCGGCGAAGCCATGCGCGAGGAATACAAGGCTATCGTCGATGCCGGATTGATCCTCCAGCTCGACGATCCCGCCATCGCCGAGAATTGGGACATGATCAATCCCGAGCCTTCCGTAGAGGGCTATCAGAAATTCACCATGGTCCGGATCGAGGCGCTCAACCATGCCATCCGAGGTCTGCCGCAAGACCGCATCCGTTTTCACTTGTGCTGGGGCAGCTGGCACGGGCCGCACACGACCGATATCCCGATGCGGGACATTGTCGACGTAATGCTGGCGGTGAACTGCCAAGCTTACTCATTCGAAGCCGGCAACGTCCGCCACGAACACGAGTGGAATGTGTGGCAGGACGTCAAACTGCCCGAGGGCAAGCTCATTCTGCCCGGCGTCGTCAGCCACGCCACCAACGTGGTCGAGCACCCCGAACTCGTCGCCCAGCGCATTCTGCGCTTCGCCGAAGGCGTCGGCCGCGAACGCGTCATTGCCTCGACCGATTGCGGCCTCGGCGGCCGCGTCCACCCGATGATCGCCTGGGCCAAGCTCGAGGCGCTGGCGCAGGGCGCGGCTCTGGCGAGCCGCGCGCTTTGGCGCTGAGGAAGTGAGAGCGCCGCCGGGATAAGCGGCGGCGCTTGGCCTCACGCGGCGCGCCGTTGCGCCTTCATCCACGCCTCGATCTCGTGCTCGGCTTCGGCTTTGGCAAAGCCGTAACGCGCTTGCAAGCGTCGGATCAGCTCGTCGCGGCGGCCACCGATGCGGGTAAGATCTTCGTCGGTGAGTTTGATCCAGTTGCTCCGAACCTTGCCCTTGAATTGCACCCAATCGACCTGAATCTTGATCCCAGTTCATCGATGTCTCCCTGTTGAGGACGGACGAGCGCCGCGGCGCCCCGTGCGGGTAACATGCGGATGACAGCCCGCCGATGCGGCTTCAATTCGACGACATCAGGGTCATTCGGCGATAAAATCCGGTTGGGCGGGTGGGCGAGAATGGAAAAATGTAAACACCTGCGCCTGCGCAATGCTTGACGGCAGGCGCATGCTCGCCGAAGACAAATCATGGCGTCTTCCATCCCGCTTTCCGATACGGACCGCCTGGCGCGCGGCATTCGTGCCGGCGATCGTGCCCTGCTTTCGCGCGCCATTACGCTGATCGAAAGCAAGCGCGCCGATCACCGCCGCACCGCCGCCGCGCTGACCCAGGCGCTCTTGCCGACGACCGGCAACGCGGTGCGTGTCGGCATCACCGGCGCGCCGGGCGTCGGCAAATCGACCACCATCGATGCGCTGGGCATCATGCTGACCAAACAGGGTCGCAAGGTTGCGGTGCTCGCGGTCGATCCTTCGTCGCGGCGCACCGGCGGATCGATCCTCGCCGACAAGACCCGGATGGCCCATCTCGCCAACGACGCCAACGCCTTCATCCGCCCCTCCCCCGCTTCCGGCACCCTCGGCGGCGTGGCAGCAAAAACCCGCGAGACCATGCTGCTCTGCGAGGCTGCGGGCTATGACGCGGTGCTGGTCGAGACGGTCGGGGTCGGCCAGTCGGAAATCGCGGTCGCCGACATGACCGACTTTTTTCTGGTGCTCATGCTGCCGGGCGCCGGCGATGAGCTGCAGGGCTTGAAAAAGGGCGTGGTCGAGCTTG
>CAWJFP010000036.1:0-384623 GCA_963842155.1 uncultured Pseudomonadota bacterium | reverse complement strand
TGCAGATCATGCAGCTCCTTGCGATATTCGCCCTTGCGGCCGCGTACGATCGGCGCCAGCAGATAAAGCCGCGTGCCTTCCGGCATGGCCATGATGCGGTCGACCATCTGGCTCACCGTCTGGCTCTCGATCGGGAGACCGGTCGCCGGCGAATAAGGAATGCCCACGCGGGCGAAGAGCAGTCGCAGATAGTCGTAGATCTCGGTGACGGTGCCGACGGTCGAGCGCGGATTCTTCGAGGTGGTGCGCTGCTCGATCGAGATGGCCGGCGACAGGCCCTCGATCGAATCGACGTCCGGCTTCTGCATCAACTCGAGGAACTGGCGGGCGTAGGCCGAGAGGCTCTCGACATAGCGGCGCTGGCCTTCGGCATAGATGGTGTCGAAGGCGAGCGAGGATTTGCCCGAGCCGGAGAGTCCGGTAATGACCACCAGGCTGTCGCGCGGCAGGTCCACATCGATGCCCTTGAGATTATGCTCGCGGGCGCCGCGGACCCGAATGGCCTGGGCGTAGCTGCTGTCCGATGTCATGCCGGCTCGTCTGATCGGGAGGATCGTCAGGACGAATATAGGCGCGGTGGCGGCAAAAGCGACTCCGGATTGAACGGCTTCCGGCCGGTCCGCGCGATGCGCCCGACGGATTGGCAATGACGCGGCAGGCGATTTCGCTATAGAATTCCGCCGGCGGCAACGCGTCAACGGTGTTTTCGGGGGGAAGTCATGGCTGGCAGCGTGAACAAGGTGATCCTGATCGGCAATCTCGGCCGCGATCCCGAGGTGCGGCGCACTCAGAATGGCGATCCGATCGTCCATATCTCGGTCGCGACCTCCGAGAACTGGAAGGACAAGACGAGCGGCGAGCGGCGCGAGAAGACCGAGTGGCACCGCGTCGTCATCTTCAACGAGCGGCTCGGCGACGTGGCGCAGAGATTTCTCAAGAAGGGCTCGAAGGTCTTTCTCGAGGGCTCGCTGCAGACCCGCAAATGGACCGATCAAAGCGGCCAGGAGAAATATACCACCGAGGTGGTCTTGCAGCGCTTTCGCGGCGAGCTTGTGCTGCTCGACGCGCGCGGCGGCGGCGAGGGCTCGAGCTACGAGGATCGCGGCTCTGCCGACGAGGGGCGTGTGGCTGAGACGGGCGCGGCCGCGGGTGGCCGATCTGCCGACCTGGATGACGAAATTCCGTTCTGAGCCGCCTGAACTCCCCGATCTGTTGTGATATCACTGCCATATTTTGGTCACAAGGCGGTGGCCTCCTTGGGCGAAGGCGCGATTTCCTGGGGCCGCCTTGGAAGGGCCGCATTTTTCTCTTGTTTCGGGCCCCATCCTCCCGTTAGGTACAGTCTGCGCGGACCCGCCGGAAACGGCGAGTGCCTCGCTTATGCGCGGACATCCGTTGCATTGTCGGATTTGTATGTAATTGCCCGAGGAGGCTCTCATGCTAAATATGTGGAAGGCCGGGCGTATCGCCCTGGTCGTGACGCCTGTCCTGTTCGCCGCAGCCTGTGCCAGCAATGACCAGCTCGCCGCGGTTAGGGCGACGGCGGACAAGGCTCTAACGACCGCCAATCAGGCGCAAGCGACGGCCAATCAGGCGCTCAACACGGCGAACCAGGCGATGAGCGCCGCGCAGGCGGCCGACGCGAAGGCGACGAGCGCGGCCCAGGCGGCGGCCGATGCCGCAGCCAAGGCGCAGGCGGTCAGCGACAAGCTCGATCGCATGTTCCACAAGGGCCTGCAGAAGTAGCAGGCGACGTAACGGTCGGGACGCGGCTCGGCGACTCTGCGTCGCCGGCGCCGTGGCCCGGGCCTGCGTCAGCCAGAGCCCCGCCGGCGCGAGAACAGCTGGTCGAGTCGGCATGGCCCCCTGAGCGGGCCGAATTGCCAACCGCGACTGCCGGGGATAAGCTGCCCGGCCTGATTTCCATTCAAATTCCGATCTTCTAGGCGGCGAAGATATTCACCGAGCCGGCGCGATTCTTCGCTCCGCAACGCTCGAGATCACGGCCTTGTCCTTGCGCTTCGCGAGGGCGCGCGGCACCCGCTCGTCCGGGTGTTTACAGTCCCCCTTAATGCATTGGAATTACAAGCAAAAATAAAACTCTGTCGGGTCGCATTTACGGCCCGAATTGGTTGGTCGGAGGACGTGGATTTGCTATAGTTTCGCGACATCCTCCGAGGGGCTTGTCCCAAGCCGCGCGCAGCGCGGCAGCCACGGTCCCGCAGCCCGCATAAATCCTGTGACGACGACGAGCCAGCCGCCCGAAAACAACGTGACGCCCGTGACGATCGAGGAGGAGATGCGTCGCTCCTACCTCGATTACGCCATGAGCGTGATCGTTTCGCGCGCCCTGCCCGATGTGCGCGACGGGCTCAAGCCCGTGCAGCGCCGCATCCTCTACAGCATGCGCGTGAGCGGCTACACCTCCGACAAGGTGCCGCGCAAATCGGCGCGCGTGGTCGGCGACGTGATCGGCAAATATCACCCGCATGGCGAACTGGCGATCTACGACGCCATGGTGCGCATGGCGCAGGATTTTTCGATGCGCCTGCCGCTCGTCGATGGCCAGGGCAATTTCGGCTCGATGGACGGCGATCCGCCGGCCGCCATCCGCTATACCGAGGCGCGGCTCGCCAAGGCCGCGGAGGCGCTGCTGGAGGACATCGAGCGCGACACCGTCGATTTCCAGCCCAATTACGACGACACGGAGGTGGAGCCCACCGTTTTGCCGGCGCAATGGCCGAACCTTCTGGTCAACGGCGCGGGCGGCATCGCCGTGGGCATGGCGACCAATATCCCGCCGCACAATCTGGGCGAGGTCATCGACGCCTGCCTCGCTTATGTCGACAATCCCGACATCGCCGTCGACCAGCTCATCGAGCATATCCCGGGCCCGGATTTTCCGACGGGCGGAATCATCCTCGGCCGCGCCGGCATCCGTCAGGCCTATCACACCGGCCGCGGCTCCATCGTCATGCGCGGCCGCGTCGAGATCGAGGAGCAGTCCAAGGGTCGCGAGGCGATCATCATCAGCGAAGTGCCGTTCCAGGTGAACAAGGCGCGCATGATCGAGCGCATGGCCGAGCTGGTGCACGAGAAGACGATCGAAGGCATATCGGACCTGCGCGACGAATTCGACCGCCACGGCGTTCGCGTGGTGATCGAGCTCAAGCGCGAGGCCATGGCCGACGTAGTGCTGGCGCAGCTCTACCGCTTCACGCCGCTGCAGACGAGCTTCGGAGTCAATGCGCTGGCGCTCGTCCGCGGACGCCCGATCCTCATGGGTCTGAAGGAGATCATCGCGGCCTTCGTCGAATTCCGCGAGGAAGTCATCACCCGGCGCACCATCTTCGAGCTGGGCAAGGCGCGCGAGCGGGCCCATGTGCTGGTCGGGTTGGCGATCGCGGTGGCCAACCTCGATCCCGTGATCGCCGCCATCCGCAAGGCGAAGGACCCCGCCGCGGCGCGCGCGGCGTTGGTGGCGCAGCCCTGGCCGGCGCAGGAGGTCGAGCCCCTCGTGCGGCTCATCGACGAGCCCGGCCGGGCCGTGGTGGAAGGGCGCTACCGCCTTTCGGAGGAGCAGGCCCGCGCCATCCTCGATCTGCGACTCCATCGCCTGACGGGGCTCGAGCGGGAGAAGATCGCGGCCGACCTTCAGGCCGTGGTCGATCAGATCGCGGGCTATCTCTCCATCCTCAGTTCGCGCGAGAAGCTCGTGGAGGTGCTGCGCCGCGAGCTTGCCGAGATGCGCGAGCAGTTCCAGACGCCGCGCCGCACGCTCATCCAGGAGATCGAGTTCGAGCAGGATGTCGAAGACCTGATCCAGCGCGAGGAGATGGTCGTCACCGTCACCCATGGCGGCTACGTCAAGCGCGTGCCGCTCTCCGCCTATCGCGCGCAGCGCCGCGGCGGCAAGGGCCGCGCCGGCATGGCGACGCGCGAGGAGGATTTCGTCACGCGCATCTTCGTCGCCGGCACGCATGCGCCGGTGCTGTTCTTCTCCTCGCGCGGCATGGTCTACAAGATGAAGGTCTATCGCCTGCCGCTGGGCACGCCGCAGGCGCGCGGCAAGGCCCTGGTCAATCTTCTGCCCCTCGCGCAAGGCGAGACGATCACGGCGCTGCTGCCGCTGCCCGAGGACGAATCGGCGTCGAGCGCGCTCGACGTGCTGTTCGCCACCGCGAGCGGCAATGTCCGGCGCAACAAGCTGTCCGATTTCGTCGATGTGAAGGCCAACGGCAAGATCGCCATGAAGCTCGAGGAGGGCGACCGGCTCATCGCCGTGCTGCCGGCGACCGAGGCCGACGATCTTCTGCTGGCGACCATGCTCGGCAAATGCATCCGCTTTCCGGTCGCCGAGGTGCGCGTCTTCCGCGGTCGCGATTCGGTCGGCGTGCGCGGCATCCAGCTCGGCGAGGGCGACCAGGTCATCTCCATGTCCATCCTGCGGCACGTCGAATTCGCGACCGAGGAGCGTCATGCCTATCTGAGGCTGGCCGCGGCCCGGCGGCGCGACGAGGACACGGAAGATGGCGAGGAGACGCCCGGCTTCACGCTTTCGGAGGAGCGTTTCGCCGAGCTCGCCAAGCATGAGGAGTTCGTTCTCACCGTCGCCTCCACCGGCTTCGGCAAGCGCACCTCCGCCTACGACTACCGGGTCACCGGGCGCGGCGGCAAGGGCATCGAATGCATGGATCTGGGCGGCGACCCCGATTGCCGGATGGCGGCGGCCTTCCCCGTCGTCGACGGCGATCAGATCATGTTGTCGACCGACGGCGGGCAGTTGATCCGCTGTCCGGTCCATGATATCCGCATCGCCGGCCGCGCGACGCGCGGCGTGACCTTGTTCCGCGTGGCCGAGGGCGAGCGCGTGGTCTCGGTCACGCGGCTCGGCGAGGAGGGCGGCAACGGCGGCGAGGTATCGCCACAGGCCCCGGGGGACGGCGAGAATGGCTGAGCGCATCGGCGTCTATCCCGGCACCTTCGACCCGATCACAAACGGCCATCTCGACATCATCGCTCGCGCGACGCGCATCCTCGACCGCGTCGTGGTGGCCATCGCGGTCAATGACGGCAAAGGGCCGCTGTTCCCCTTCGAGGAGCGCATCGCCATGGCGCGCGACGAGTGCAAGCTCCTGGCCAAGGCCGGCAACGGCGCGATGGAGCGCGTCGACGTGCGGCCCTTCGACACGCTGCTCATCCGCTTCGTCCAGGAGATGGGCGCCACCATCATCGTGCGCGGACTGCGCGCCGTTTCCGACTTCGAATATGAATTTCAAATGGCGGCGATGAACGCGCGCCTGGACGGGAAGATCGAGACGCTTTTCCTGATGGCCTCCGAGCGCCATCAGTTCATCTCCTCGCGCTTCGTGAAGGAGATCGCGCGGCTCGGCGGCGACATCACCAGCTTCGTGCCGGCCGGGGTGGCGCAACGCCTGGTCAAGCGCTTCGCGGCGGGCGAGGCCTAGCAAGGTTCGATCAGGCCGTGGCGCCCTGCGCGACGACGGCGGGAGGCTCGATCGCGAGCAGCCGCGAGAGCGCGGTGCGCGGCTCGAGCAGATCTTCGAGCGTGTAACGATCCAGCACCTCGAGGAAGGCAGCCGTCGCATCGCGCAAGGCCTGGCGCAGGATGCATTGAGGCTCGATCCGGCAATAGCCCTCATGCTGCAGGCAGCCGAGCACGCCGAGCTCGTCTTCCGTCTGGCGCAGCACCGCGCCGATATTGATCTGGTCCGGCTGCAAAAGCAGGCGAATGCCGCCTTTCCGGCCGCGCGTGGTCTCGAGATAGCCCTTCTGGCCGAGCTGATGCACCACTTTCATCAGATGGTTCTTGGAAATGTCGAAATGCTCGGCGATCTCGTTGATCGTCGAGAGCCCATCCCTCTTGAGACCGGCATAGATGAGAACGCGGAGGGAATAGTCCGTATGGAGCGTCAGGCGCATGTCCGGACCCTTGCCGATCGCCGAGGAATGCGGGCCGCGGCGGCCACAGCCGGTCGCCGTCGATAAGCTGTATGCTATATGCATATTTTTGCCCGGTTGCAAGCCGCGTCGCATGCGCAACTGTCCACGCGAACTGGCGCAGCCCGTCAAGAGCAGGATGGCGATCGGGTCGCGCGGGGGCCCCCGCTCGGGCTTGTCCCAGGGATGCATTTGGATAGCAAGGCTCGCGACCCGGAATTGTTGCGCTTTTCGGGGCTCGCCAAGCTACGAACGACCGCCGACGAAATGTCGCTTAAGCCTAATTGGCCGCGGGCTTGCCGCCTTCCTGGAAGGTCTTGGGATCGACCTCCTTATAGTCCGCGGGAACGGCGAAGAGGCTGGCGGGCTGCGGCCCCTCCTTGATGTTCTGCAGCTCCATGCTGGCCTTCGGTCCTGCGGTCTTCACCACGAATTTGAGATGCGTGTCGAGCCAGATGTTGCCTTTCTCGCCCTTGGACGAGGTGCCGGCATATTTGACCACCTTGCGGCCGTTGACGGTGTCGGGTCCGAGCTTCTCGCAAGCCCACTCGCTGCTCGTCGGGTCGCCCGACAGCTTCCTCCATTGCGGGCAGGGATTGTCGACGTCGGTGGGCTCGAGCAAGGCCGTGATCCTGCTCATCGCCGCCATGTCCACGTAGACCTTCAGCCGCGAGTTGATCATGAAGACGGTGTTGTGCGCCGGATCCGAGATCAATGCGACGCCTTGCGCCTGCGGCGGCTCCATGCGGATCTTGCCGTCGGCGACGTAGAGCTTCTGGCGGTTCGTGTTTTCGCCGGAGACATTGACCATGTCGGCCGAGAACTGCTGCGCGAACGCCGATGGTCCGGCCAACAGCGTCGCGGCGGCGACGATCATCGGAAACAATTTCGCCATCAGGCGATCTCCTCTTCCAGTAACGCTTGCTCCTGCTTCATATCATGGCGGCGCGGCTCCCGATAGGCCGCTTCGCCGCGGCGAGCCGCCGGCTTGCCTCGGGCGCCGCGCCATGGGATAAGCGGCGCTTGCCCGCTCTCGGGGGCGGGCTCGAACGCGGCGATCGAGGGCAGGATAGATGACGCGCAATCTCCTCTTCATGACTGTTGCGATGGTGGGTCTTCTCATGACGATGTCCGCTAACGTCGCTTCGGCGGCAGATCTGCAGAACACGGTCTATATGGATCTCAAGGACGGACGGGTGACGATCCTGCTCGAGCCCAAGCTCGCGCCGCGCACCGTGGCGCGCTTCAAGGAGCTGGTGCAGCAAAGGCTTCTATGACGGGCTGACTTTCCATCGCGTGATCCCGGGCTTCATGGCGCAGACCGGCGACCCCAACGGCGACGGCACCGGCGGCTCGGGCACCAACATCCCCGCCGAGTTCTCGCACGAGCATTTCACGCGCGGCAGCCTCGGCCTGGCGCGCTCGAGCGATCCCGACAGCGGCGACAGCCAGTTCTTCATCTGCTTCGACGACGCCGAATGGCTCGACGGCCACTATACGATGTTCGGCAAGGTGATCGACGGCATGGATCATGTCGACCATATCAAGCAGGGCTCGAAGCAGTTCAACGGCCAGATCTCCGGCGCGCCCGACAAGATCATCCATATGAGCCTCGCCGCGGACGCGAAATGACGGCGGGGCGCCGGCGCGAGCGGCCGCCGAGCCGATAAGACGGTCTATGGGCCTGAGCGCCGCAGCGTGGCCGCCAGGCTTGCGGCACTGCCGGCCGCGTGATACCAGCCTTGCCCAAGCCCGCGCGACGAGCGGACCCGCGTCGTCTCGGATGGGCGCGTAGCTCAGTGGTAGAGCAACTGACTTTTAATCAGTAGGTCCCGGGTTCGACCCCCGGCGCGCTCACCAAGAAACGCCGCGCTTGGTTCGCGAGGCGTTCGAGCAGGTCGGCTTCGAGGGGGCCGTCGCGGAGCATGATCCCAACGCGCTTTTCGCCGCCGGCTTGTCGCGGGGGGATTGGGATGTTTTCCGTGAGCAGCCCATGAGCGAGGATGCGGCGGGGCTCCGCGCGCCGGTCTATCTCGACATGACCCGGCTGCTGCGCCGCGCGGCGAAGGCCACGCTCTCCGGCATCGATCGCATCCACATCGCCTATGCAACGCGGTTTCTCGCCGAGCATGGCAGCGTGGTGCGCTTTGTCGCCGCGTTCGGCGGGCGTCCTCGAATCATCCCGACCGAAGCGGCCCGCCGGTTCATCGCCACCGTCGAGGCGACATGGCGAAGCCATATCGATCCGGTGGCGCTGCGCAGCTTGCCGCGCCTGGCGAGCATGATCGGCGTTCCGCTCCCCGATCTCCTTCGCGGCCCGCCGCCGGCGCGAGACAAGCGGGTGATCGCGGCGGCCCGCCTGTTTTGCAAGACCATGCTCGCGGGCTTGGGCGGACGAACAACGCCGCCGCTGTCGCCCGCGGACCAGGCGGTCTACCTCAATTTGTCACACGAGACGTTCCTGCCGTCGGCAATGCGCGGCTGGTTCGCCGCGGCCGGTATCCGGGCGGCGATCTTTTTCGTCCATGATCTGATCCCCATCACCCACCCCGAATTTTTCGACCCGGGCGATGACGAGAGGCACGCCCGGCGGCTCCAGGCTATCGCATCCATCGCGTCCACGGTGCTGGTGAACTCCGATTTCACCAAAAACGAGCTCCGCGAATTCATCCGGGCCCGCAGGCTGAAAGAAATCGATATCGAGGTCATGCCGTTCGGAATCGGCGACGCGTTTCTGGCGCCGCCGGCGGCGCCACGCTCGAGCATTTCCTATTTCGTCTGTCTCGGCATCATCGAGCCGCGAAAGAACCATGTGACATTGTTGCAGGCATGGCGGCGGCTGGCGGCGCTCGCGGGCCAGGAAACGCCCAAGCTTGTTCTGGTGGGCGCGCGCGGCACCGGCATCCAGAATGTCGTCGCGCTCCTCGACAGAAGCAGGGAGATCGGCTCTCACGTCATCGAATGCGGCCCCTTGCCCGACGCGATCCTGGCGGTGCTGATGGCGGGGGCGCGCGCCGTCTTGTTCCCTTCCATTGTCGAGGGTTTCGGCTTGCCCATTCTCGAGTCGCTCTCGCTCGGCACTCCGGTCATCTGCTCCGACATCGCTCCCTTTCGGCAGGTCGCGGGCGGCGTCGCCGAATTCCTCGATCCGCTCGACGGCCTCGCATGGCTTGACGCCGTCATGGATTATGCGCTTGCGGCCTCGCCGCGCCATGCGGCGCAACGCGCGCGGATCGCGCGCTTCCGCCCGCCGCGATGGGACGAGCATTTCGCGCGGCTCGAGGGGATCCTGGACCGGCTGCGTCGCGCCGCGGCGCCGGCGCCAT
Source organism: uncultured Pseudomonadota bacterium (assembly GCA_963842155.1). Taxonomy (GTDB): domain Bacteria; phylum Pseudomonadota; class Alphaproteobacteria; order JACZXZ01; family JACZXZ01; genus CAWJFP01. Next base: position 375,336 of record CAWJFP010000036.1, on the reverse strand, counting down.
CTTGAACATCGCCGCATGAGCCCCTCTATCCTGCTCGACTTGTCGCGGCTCCTCTTGCATGCGCGCCAGAAGGCGCCCACGGGCATCGAGCGGGTCGAGCTTGCTTATGCCAGGCATTTCCTCGACGCCGCGTCCGAGCGGCTCGATTTCGCCTGCATGGCTTGGGGCCGCCTCGGTCCCTTGCCGAAAGACGGCGTCGCCGCCTTCATCGAGGCGCTAAGCGCGCGCTGGAGCGGTGCTGCGCCGGAGGGAGGAGCGGGCGGAGACGTGGCCTCGCAAGCGCGCCGCCTCAAGCTCGCGGCGTTCGTGAAGGGCGAGGCGATGCTCTATGCGCGGATGCGGCGAGCGCCCGGGCCGCGCGCTTATCTGCTGGTCTCGCATCATCATCTCGACAGGCCGCGCCTCATCGCGCGGCTGAAGGCGCGCGGCGGCGCGCGGCTCGTGGTCCTGGTTCACGACCTCATCCCGATCGACTATCCGGAATATGTGCGCCCGGGCCAGAACCTGCGCTATGCCCGGCGCATGGACACGGTCGCGCGGATGGCCGATGCCATCATATTCGCCTCGGCCGCGACGCGGCGCGGCTTCGAGCCGTTCCTGGAAGCCGCCGGGCGAAAGCCGCCGCTGCTGGTGGCGCCGCTCGGCATCGACCTCCGACCTTCCCTGCCCATTGCCGCGACGGCGCCGCCGCAGCCTTATTTCGTTTGCGTCGGGACGATCGAGCCGCGCAAGAATCACCTTCTCCTGCTTAATATCTGGTGCCGCATCGTCGGCGAGCTCGGGCCGCGCGCGCCGGGGCTGCTTTTGCTCGGCCAGCGGGGATGGGAGAACGAGAACGTCATCGCCATGGTCGAGCGCTGCGTCGCCCTTCGCGGGATCGTCGAGGAGCGTGCCGCCTTGTCGGACGGCGCCATGGCACAGCTCATACGAGGCGCGCGGGCGTTGTTGCTGCCTTCCTTCGCCGAGGGCTACGGGCTTCCGGTCGCCGAGGCGCTGGCGCTGGGCGTCCCGGTCGTCTGCAGCGACCTGCCGGCCTTGCGCGAGGTCGGCGGCGATGTGCCCGACTATCTCGATCCGCTCGACGGGCGCGGCTGGGCGGCGGCGCTGCTCGATTACATGCAAGAGGATTCGCCGCGTCGCCAAGCTCAGCTCAGGCGTTTGTCGAATTGGCGCGCGCCGGGTTGGGACGAGCATTTCGCCGCGGTCGATGCGCTGATCGACGCGGTTTGCTCATAGCCCGCCCGTCGGTGTGGAGTCCCTAGACGACGGCCTTCGCCCGCTTGGCTCCGGCCGCCTCGCACCGGCGGCGCCAAGCCGACCGGTAGGCCGCCTCCATCGCCCGGGCGAAGTCATTGGCGTCGCAAAGGGGCGAGGCTTGGATTTGCTCACGCAAGCCCGCGCGCAGCGCCGCGAGCCCGTCGAGGTCGCGCGCCAGCTCGGCGGCAGCCGCAATATAGGACAAAGGATCTTCGGCGATGAGATGCGGCAGTCGGGCGGCCGTAAGAAGACTCGCCCCCACCCGACCGGCATGCCGCCCGCCGCGCAAATTTATCACCGGCACGCCCATCCACAGCGCCTCGCATGTCGTGGCGGTGCCGTTATAGGGGAACGGGTCGAGCGCAATATCGACCTGGCCATAGAGCGCAAGATGATCGCGCGGCGAGGCCAGCCAGGACATGAGAGCGATACGGCCCGTCTCGATGCCCTCATCGCGAAACAGCCCCAAAAACCGTTGGCGGGCCGTGGGGCTCGTCAAGCCGAAGGCCTTGATCAAGAGACGCGATCCCGGCACGCTCTCGAGTATTCGCGCCCAAAGCTTCACCACCTGCGGCGTGACCTTCGGCAAATTGTTGAACGAGCCGAAAGTTACGTGGCCCGTGCTAGGCGCCGGCAGCGGCGCGACGGGACCGGCCAGCTCGGAAGGCTCGTAGCAGACGAAGCAACGCGGCAGGCGGATGAGTTTTTCCGTGTAGAAGCGGTCGACGTCCGGTGGATCGGCGATTTCATCGGTGATGCGATAGTCGATCGCCGGAAGCCCTGTGGTGTTGGGATAGCCGAGCCAGCTCATTTGCAGCGGCGCGGCCTTGCGCGCGAAGATTGCGAGACGGTTCTGGGCGGTATGGCCGGCCAGATCCACCAGGATGTCGATCTCGTCCTCGCGGATGCGAGCGGCGGCCGCGTCGTGATCCTTGCCGACTATCGAGACCCAATGGTCGGCATGCGCCATGAGATGCGTCGTGAAGGCGTCGCCTCGCGCCATATCGGCGTAGCAGAAGACCTCGACTTCCTCATGGTCGTGCGCGGCGAGCAAGGGCGCCAGGAAGAAATAGACGGAATGCTCGCGGAAATCCGGCGACAGATAGCCGACGCGCAGCCGGCGGCCGGGCTCGAGCGAGCGTTTGACGCGACGTGGCGCCTTGACCGCGCCCGCGTGAATTTTGGCCCATTCCCGATGAGCGCCCAGCAAAGCCTTGGGGGTCCCATCCGCGAGATAGTTCATCGCGAGCAGGAGATTGCTTCGCACTCCGGCTTCGCCGGGTTTCAAGGCGAGCGCCTTCCGGTAGCAAGCCATCGCCTCTTGGTGGCGGCTCAAATTCAGAAGGATATTGCCCAAATTATTGTGCGCCTCCGCGAAATCGGGATTGATCGCAAGGGCCCGCTCGCAATGGGCAATCGCGTCGTCGAGGCGAAGCAGCGCCACCAGGGCGACGGCAAGGCTGTTATGCGCTTCGACATGGAGGGGATTCTTTGCCAGAACCCTCTCGAAATGCTCGACCGCTTGCGCGTGACCGCTCACCGCCATCAGCGCCAGACCGATCTGGTAGCGCGCCTCCGAATAGTCGGGAGCGATCGCCAGGGCCCGCCCGAAGCTCGCGATCGCCTCCTCGTTGCGATGAAGAACGGCGAGACTGCTGCCGAGATTATGGTGCGCCTCGGCATAGCCGGGGTTGAGCGCAAGCGCGCGTCGATAGCTCGCGATGAACTCCTCGTGCTTGCCAAGTACCTTGAGGGCGACGCCCAGATTGTTGTGCGCCTGGACGAAGTCGGGCCTGACGGCCAGCGCCCTCTCATAACGTGCAACGGCCTCCTCATGTCGATGCGCGGCCTGGAGCGCATTGCCGAGATTGTTCAAGACCTCAGCGGAGTCCGGCGTCAGCGCCAGGGCTTGCTCCAATCGGGCCACCAACTCCTCGAGCCTGCCCAGCTCCTTGAGGACGACGCCCAGATTGCAATACGCCTCCACATAACCCGGCTTTAGCGCCAGCGCCCGCTCATAGGAGGCTATCGCTTCCGACGGCCGGCGAAGCGCCGCCAACGCCGCGCCGAGATGGCAATGCGCGTCGGCATGGTCCGGCTTGAGCGCAAGCGCGCGCCCGATCAGTTGGAGCGCCATATCGTTGCGCCCGATCTGGTGCGCGATCACTCCCAGGAGATGCAGGGCCTCGACATGGTTCGGCTCGGCGGCGAGGATTTGTCGATAAATCGCTTCGGCATTGGCCAGCGCACCGGCCTGATGATGGCGTACCGCGATGGCGAGTGCTTCGAAGGTGCTCTCCATCGCTATTCGTCCTTATCTCCGAGCTCGGGACTGCCACACGAGTAGCCGTCAGGGATGTTATGGTCGTTGACAGAGGACGGCAACGGCGCGGCCGAGCGGGGGCGCCGCGGCCGCTCCTGTTCATAGTCTGTGCTCTCCCGGGCCGAATGCGCCCCCTTTAACTCCTCCAACCCGCCCGCGAGATCTCGGCCCCCGCTGATCTGCCCACAATCATAATTGCCCACTAAGGCTCTGTTCCGTGGGCAGATGAGTTATGCCCACCCCTCAATCATAAGCGATTGCCGCGTGTCATTTAAAATGCTTTTTAAGATCAATATATTATTTGATACAGCGTTTGTGGGATATATTTTAATTTTCTGCCCATACCATGAGTGGGCAATTTTAAGGTAGACAGCGATCGACCCGTTACGCAGATTCAGCCGACAAAAAGACGCATAAATCGGAGGAAATGCATGGGCGCGGAGGGTAGCCCGCAAGCGCTTCTCGACCAGATCGGACAGTTCTGCCGCCAGACGCATATGGCGGAATCGACCTTCGGCCGGCTCGCCGTCAATGACGGCAAGCTGGTGAGCCGATTACGCTTCGGCGGTCATGTGACGACGCGGACGTTGGATCGCGTCCACGACTTCATCAGAAGCTACGACGGTCAAATCCTGCCGCGAAGCTCGCGCCGCGATCTCGCGTCGCATGCGCCGCCGGACGTTCGACCATTCCCTGCAAATGCGGCCGCGCCGGCGCCGGGCGCGGCGCCGATGGTAACGCCCCGCGCCGACGGCACCTCCTCGCAGCAGAATTTCCGCTTCTACGACAACCGGCAGAAATATCTGCTGTTCGTGAACACCTGCAGCGAGAAGTGGGTGGTGGGCGAGCGGATCGGCATGGAGCTTGGCAACATTCATCCCAAGCCGCCGGCCTTGCGTCTCTTCGATGCCGGCATGGGCGACGGCACCGTGCTCACGCCGAGTCATCCGCGAGATGCATCACCGCTTTCCGACCATGCCGCTCTACGCGGTGGGCAAGGAGATCAGCCTGGAGGATGTGCGTCTCGGCCTCGAGAAGATGCCCGACCGCTTCTTCGAGCATCCGTCGACGGTGCTCGTGCTGACCAACCTCTATTACTCCGAGGCGCCCTGGCTCACGCCGAAGTCGCTCGCCGCGGCGAGCGCGCTCACCTGGCATAAGGTGCCGCTCTCCGGCACCACGGCGCATGATTTCGACCAACAGATACGCGGGCTGCAGCCCTTCCTCGCCGAGCATTGGACCGCGCGCGCGAGCCCGAAGACGGGCAACCCGCTCTATCAGCGGCCGACCATCCTCATCCTCTATCGCGAGGACCACAGGTTCCTGCTCGACCGCGTGATTCCGCGCCGCGGCGAGAGCCGTGCCGATTTCGACCTGGTGATCGCCTCGCAGCCTTACCGGCTACGCGCGCCCATCGACTTCAAGGTCAAGAAGGTGCTGGTGCCTCTGGCCCAAAGCCTCGGCAAGGGCGGGCGCCTGCTGGCCATCCACTCGCATGGCCAGGATCCCGGGCTCGAGATCATCCAGCGCATATGGCCGGACGAGCAGCCCTTCCGGCATGACCGGCATCAGCTGCTGCATGCCCTCAAGGTAGAGCTTGGCGCGGCCGGGCGCGACCTCAATTTCAACGCCTATTCCGACAGCCGCTCGATCTTCACTTACCGCATGCACACGCTGCCCGAGGAGATCGGTCAGGCGATCGGAACCTCGACCCTGCTCGCCGCCTGGAACGCCGCTGTTTACGTGAATCAAATCGAGGACGATCGCCTGGCCCAGGTCATGGGCGGCAGCGAATATATCGAGGCGACCAAGGCGGTGCTGCAGCGCCACGGCGGCCTGTGGTTCCAGGACGAATCCTATGTCGTCTCGCGGCGGCGCGATTGAGCGGGCCCGCGAGCATGGCGCTTCCGACATCGCCCGCCGGGACGGCAACGCGACCCAAGGACCTCGAAAAGGTGCAAATCGCCGAGCTCCTGCGCGGCTATTCGCTCGAGCTTGCGCCGCGCGGGGAGCTCGAGCTGGATCATTACCGCGCTGTATTGCCGCCGGGCCAGACGGTCTATGTCGCCTCGGTCGCGGGCAGGCCCCTCGCGCCGACAATCGCGACGGCCGCGGGACTTCGACGCAACGGCTTCAACCCGGTGCCGCACATCGCGGCGCGGCGCATGGCAAGCGCGGCCGCGCTCGAGAATTTTCTCGCGCGCTTGCATGGCGAGGCGGGAGTCGACGACGTTCTCGTCGTCGCGGGCGACGAGCCCAAGCCCCTCGGCCCTTTTGCGGACAGCGCGGCGCTGCTGGAGAGCGGGTTGCTCGCGCGCCACGGCATCCGCCGGGTCGGCATCGCCGGCTATCCGGGCGGCCATCCGCGGATCGCGGCCGACGCTTTGCGCGCGGCGCTGCCGCGCAAGGTCGCCGCGGCGAGGGAGGCCGGCCTCGAGCCGCGCATCGTGACCCAGTTCTGCTTCGAGCCCGACCGTATCGTCGCTTGGACGCGCCAGACATCGCGCGAGCTCGACGGCGTGCCCATCCATATCGGCCTGGCCGGTGTCGCCGGCAGGGCGACATTGCTCAAATTCGCGCAGCGCTGCGGCGTGACCGCATCGCTTCGCATGTTGCGCAGCCATCGCAAGGCGTTGATCGAGTTGATCTCGACGGCGACGCCCGCCGAGGCGATCGCCGCGCTCGCGGCCGAGCGCGCGAAGGAGAACGGGTTCCGGCCGGCGGGACTCCATCTTTTTCCGTTCGGGGGCGTCGAGCGGACGGTGCAATGGGCCGGCGCCGTTCTGCGTGGCGAGTTCGAGATCGCAAGCGACGGGCGCGGGCTTGATGTGCTGCGCTTTTGAGAGCGAGGGAGCAGGGCCATGATGACGAAGCCGCGATCATCGCCGCATAGGCAGGACGCCGTCATGGAAACGACCGAGGTCATCACGCGCGTGACCGGGGTCGAAATCGGGCGGCGCCCCTTCGACCTCGTGCGCGTGGCGCTCGAAGGGGAAGGCGGCGATCTGCTGCTTCAGCTCACCGAGGAGGCGGCGACGCAACTTCTTGCCCATCTCCTGGACGCGATTCCCAAGCGCGGCTTGCGGAAATAATGCGCCGGCGCCGCGCGCGCTTCTATTGGAAGATATAGACCAGCGAGGCTCCGGCCTCGACCGTATGGTTCCCCGGCTCATAGCCGATAAGGGGAGTGCCGAAATACGAGGTGCTCTGCACGTTCGAAACGCCGATGCTCCAATAGCGCAAATAGGGGCCGAACTTGACGGAGCCGATCGGCGTCTTGCCCTCCACCATCAGCGAGGCACGAAACCCATGGCCTTCGGATTGGCTATTGGTCAGGTCGTTCGAAAATCCGGGGATATTGGTGAGGTAGGTATGTTGATATCCCTGAATGAGATAATCGTACTCGACGCTCGGCACGATGCGCCAATCGGGCGCAAGCGTGACCGGCACCTGCAGGCCGATCGGGAGATAGTAATAGTGGGATTCTCGGTCGTAGCCGAGCGCGCCGGTCGAGGTCACCACCCCGCCCGAGGCGTCGAATAGATCGCGGAAGCCGATGCCGGCATAGGGTGTGATCGACCAGTTGTCGTCGATTGCGAACTCGCGCTCGAGCAGTGCGCGGGTCTCGGCCGTGTAATGATCATTGCCGTTCGAGGTGCCGCTTCCGTCATATTTGAGCGAAGCGGCGGCGGCGCGCCCCTCGAGGCGCAGCCCAAGCTTGTTATAGCTCACCGTGTAAGCCGCATCGGCACCGTAGAAGAAGCCGAGGTAATGGGCAAAGCCCGGCTCCGTGTAATGGTAGTAATAAACATCGGGTCCGATCTCGAAGCTCTGATCCCAGCCCGCCTGCGCAGTGCCGGCGGACAGCGCAAACAGGCAGGCAAAGGCCAGCAGACCGGATTTCATCCTCGACATGGGAAAGTCCTTGCGGCCGGTTGCGAATCGCTCATGCTTTCCAAATTGCCACCGAATGGTTTCCCCTTGGTTAACGGGCCTGCAAACCCAGGTCGCGGGGCGATAATCGGCCCCGCGCCGCGACGCGCGACGAGAAAGCTTGCTTTCCGCGAGCGAAGGCGCTACTTAGTATGCAGTCATATTCTCGCGATAGCGCGATGCGCTCGCGGCCCAGGGGTCCCGAGCTTATTGTCCCGAGACTATCCGAATTCGGCCTCCCGTTCGCGTCGGGACCAGCCCCAACGAGGGCTATAACCTTCGTCCACCGTCCGCGATTCGCTGGGAGTGGCCTCGGCCGCGCCGTTTCGTTCCGCTGACTTCATCATCATACGGCTCGCCGGCGCGGCTGCTGCTGCGCCCTCGCCTGCCATCATGGGAAAATCACCACTATGACTCTACCTTTTGCTTCCCTCGCTCTGGTCGAGCCGCTCCAACGCGCGCTCCGGGAGGAGGGCTACGACCTGCCGACGCCCATCCAGGCCGACGCCATTCCCCATCTCCTATCCGGGCGCGACCTCGTCGGCATCGCCCAGACCGGGACGGGTAAGACGGCCGCCTTCGCCTTGCCCATCCTGCAGCGCCTGGCCGCCGAGCGGCCGCCGCGCAGCAAGCTGGGGCCCCGCGCGCTCGTGCTCACGCCGACGCGCGAGCTCGCCATCCAGATCGGCGAAAGCTTCCGCGCCTATGGCCGTCACCTTCATTTGCGGCAAGCTGTCATCTTCGGCGGGGTCGGGCAGGGGCCGCAGGTCGCCGCCTTGCGGCGCGGTCTCGACCTCGTCATCGCGACACCGGGCAGGCTGCTCGACCTGCTCCAGCAACGCCATCTCCGGCTCGACGAGGTGGCGATTTTCGTGCTCGACGAGGCCGACCGCATGCTCGACATGGGCTTCATCCATGACGTGCGGCGCATCGCGGCGCAATTGCCGCGCGAGCGCCAGACCATGCTGTTCTCCGCCACCATGCCGACCGAGATCGACCGGCTGGCGGCGACCCTTCTGAAGCAGCCGGCGCGCGTGCAGGCGACCCCGCCGGCCACCACCGTCACGCGGATCGAGCAGCGCGTCATGTTCGTGCCGACCGCCTCGAAGCGCGCCCTTCTCGCTTCGCTCCTGCAGCCGGAGCAGGTGACCCGCGCGCTGGTCTTCACGCGCACCAAGCGCGGGGCCGATCGGGTCTCGAAAGATCTGCAGACCGGCAAGGTCGTCGCCGAGGCAATCCACGGCAATAAATCGCAATCGGCCCGCCAGCGCGCCTTGGAAGACTTCCGCACAGGCCGCGTCCGCGTTCTCGTCGCTACCGACATCGCGGCGCGCGGCATCGACGTCGACGGCGTGAGCCACGTGATCAACTACGATCTGCCGCACGAGCCGGAGAGCTATGTCCACCGCATCGGGCGCACGGGCCGCGCGGGCGCTTCCGGCATCGCCATCTCGTTCTGCGCCCCCGATGAGCGCTCCATGCTCGCGGATATCGAGCGCCTAACGAGGCGGCGGCTCGATGTCGCCGCGGTCGATCCGGCGCTCAGCCGCGCGGCCGCGCCGCGAGATGGGCATGAGCAGGGCCGCGACGCGGGTCCCCGCGGCCGTCAGGGACAAGCCCGCCATCGCGGCGCGAGCCATGCCAAGAGCGGAACGCGCTCGTTCCAGCCCTCGCGGCAGCAGGCGCGGCGCGCGGTTTAAATCCGCCTGCCGCGCGAAGGCGGCGTTATTTGAAGCCGTCGGCCGCCGCCTTCGCCACCTGGCCATCCTGCACCGAGGTGCCGCCGCTGACGCCGATCGCGCCGACGATCTTGCCCTCGGAGACGAGCGGTATGCCGCCCTCGAGCGGGATGGCGTCCGGCAGGGCCAGGATCGCTTGCCGTCCGCCGACCAGCGCGTCCTCGAACGCCTTAGTCGGGCGGCGGAATAGTGCTGCGCTGCGCGCCTTCGCGATCGACACATGCACGCTGCCGTTCTGAGTGTTCTCGAGCTTCTCGAAGTAAACCAGCATGCCTGCGGGATCGACGATGGCGATGGCCATGCCCCAACCGTTCTTCTGCGCCTCGGCCGCGGCAACCTCAGCGGTCTTCTTGGCGTTGTCCAAGCTGATCGGCGTGCCGTAGGGCATGGGGCCTTCGGCAATCGCGCCGGCGGCGATAAAAGCGGAAGCGAAGAGCGCGGCGATTGTCGCTGTGGTGACTCTCAGCATGGGCGATTTCCTCCTGAACATGGTTCTTGATTGGCGGGTCAAACAGCGAATGAGGACTATCCATCCGGGAAAGCGGAGCCGTCAATCGCGGTGATCGGTCAGGCGGCGTCATCGGGGGTGGCAATATGCCCTGGGCGACGGAGGCAGTGGCATCCTGAGCGCCGATGCCGGCGGCCCTCGTCATCCCATCGCGCGTACCGCTTCGGCGTGGATGAGGCTCATCGTGCGGCGTTTCAGCGCGATGAAGCGGTCGGAGGTGAGCACATCGACGCTGCGCGGGCGCGGGATGTCGATGTCGATCTCCTCCTTGATGCGCCCCGGCCGCGCCGTCATGACATAGACGCGGTCGCCGAGCAGGATCGCCTCGTCGATGTCGTGGGTGATGAAGAACACCGTCTTGTGCGATTGCTCCCAGACCTTGAGCAGCAGTTCCTGCATGAGCGAGCGCGTCTGGCTGTCCAGCGCGCCGAACGGCTCGTCCATCAACAGGATGGTGGGATCGTTGGCAAGCGCGCGCGCCAGCGCCACGCGTTGACGCATGCCGCCCGAGAGCTGGTTGGGGTAGGCCTTCTCGAAGCCCTCGAGCCCCACCTGCGCGATATAGCGCCGCGCCGTCTCGGCCCGCGCCTTCGCCGGCACGCCATTGATCTGCGGTCCGAATTCGATGTTCTTCTGCACCGTCAACCAGGGAAAGAGCGTATAGGACTGGAACACCATGCCGCGGTCCTTGCCCGGCCTGGTGACGGGCTTGCCGTCGAGATAGATCGCTCCTTCGCTCGGCTCGATGAGGCCGGCGACGAGGCGGAGCAGGCTCGTCTTGCCGCAGCCCGACGGGCCGACGATGACCGAGAATTCCTTGTCCTCGACATCGAGCGAAATGTTCTCGAGCGCCACGACCGGTCCGCCGCGCTTCGGCGCGAACCGCAGCGCGACATTCTCGATGCGGAGCTTTGCCACGGGTCTGTGTCAGGGATTGGCGGCCCACGGCAGGAGATGCTGCCGCAGTAATTTCAAGATCCGATCCGTGATCAGCCCCAGCAGCCCGATCACCATGATGCCGAGGAAAATCTGGTCGGTGAAGAGGCCGCGCGCGGCGTTGAGGATGAGGTAGCCGAGGCCCTTGTTGCCGGCCACGAGCTCGGCCACGACGAGATAGGTCCAAGCCCAGCCGAGGGTGACGCGAAGCGTGTCCATCACGCCGGGCATGGTGGCGGGGATGAGGACGCGCGTCACCACGGTGCGCCGCGTCGCGCCGAGGGTGTAGGACACGTCGATCAGATCCTGCGACACGTTTGCCGAGACGTCGGCGATCATGATCAGCTGCTGGAAGAAGGTGCCGATGAAGATGACGGCGATCTTCTCCTCGATGTCAATGCCGACCCAGAGAATGAGGAGCGGAATGAGCGCGCTCACGGGCAAATAGCGCACGAAATTCGTCATCGGCTCCACGGCCGCCTCGACGATCTTGAAGCTGCCCATGAGGATGCCGAGCGGCACGGCGACGATCGAGGCGAGCGCGAAACCCGACAGGATCTCGGTGACGCTCGCCATCGTGTTCACCAGGAGCGAGCCGTCCTCGGTCATATCGATCCCCGCGCGCACGACGGCGACGGGGGTGGGAAGAAAGTCGGCTCGGACGAGCCCGCCATAGGTGAGGATGCACCAGGCGAGCAGGCCGAGGAGGCCCACGAGCGTGCTTACCGTGAGGTAGACACGCCCGGGGATCTCCTTTTTCGGGGCGAAATACGCCTCGACGAACGATGGCATCAGTGGTTGACGTAAGCCGCGTTGATCACGTCGGACGGCTTGACCTGGACCTGCAGCTTGCCGTGGCTCGACCACACGTCGATCGCCTTCTGCACCGTGTGGTAAAGCGGTCCGGGGCTGGACGGCGAGCCGAAAAAGGCCTTGTTGTCGGCTCCGCCATAAAGCTTCACCCCGCTCAAGGTCTCGGCGAACTCCTTCGGGTCCTTGAGCCATCCGCCCACGCCTTTCGCCATGATCTCGACGGCCTGGTCGTGATGCGCGATCGACCAGGCGACGGCGTCGTTCCAGGCGTTGACGATTGCCTGAATGTCCTTCTGATGACCCGCGGCATAGACCTTGGTCACGATGAGGATGTCGGTTATCAGGCCCGGCGTCGTGGAGCTGTCGATCAGCAGGTGGCCCTGCGGCGCGGACTTCCCGCGCGTCAGCCAGGGCTCCCAGGTGACCGCCGCGTCCACCTTGCCGGCGACGAAGGCGCTGCCGGCGTCGCCGGCCGTCATATTGACGGTCTGCAGCTCGGATTCCTTGACGCCCGCCTCGCCGAGCAGCACGTCGAGATAGAATTGCGAGACCGATCCCTCGTTGACCGCGACCTTCTTGCCCTTGAGATCGGCGACCGTCTTGATGTCCTTGTTGGCGACGATGCCGTCGCCGCCGTCCGAATCGTCGATGGCGCAGACATATTGGAAATCGTCGGGCGCCTTGAGGTAGAGAAGGCCGGCGTCGACCGTGCTCACCAGCGCGTCGAGCTGCCCGGCGCGAAGCGCCGCGAAGCGCAGCTTCGGGTCCTCCATCTTGATGAGATCGACCTCGACCCCGTATTTCTTGAAGAGGCCTTGGTCCTGCGCGATGTAGAGCGGGCCGTAGCCGACCCAGGTCGAGAGGGCGAGCCTGGTGGCCGCGTCGGCCGGGCCGGGTCCGGCGTAAGCGATCATGGCTCCTGCGGCGGCCGCCACGAGCATGCTCAAGATTTTTCTCATTATCGATCTCCCTGCGCTTGGCGAGGCGCTCCCAGCGCCTCATTGCTCTCATAGTATTTTAGCTCTCGCAGGCGCACAAGCGAGCCGGCGCGAAGCGTCATTCCGCGTCAGGCGGCGCGCGGCCGCCCGTCCTTCACGGTGCCGACGCAAGGATTGGCGCCCATCCAATAGGCAAGTTCGGCGGGCTCGCCGATGTCCCAGAGCGCGAAATCGGCCCGGAGACCGGGCAAGAGCCGCCCGCGGTCCCGGCCGAGCCCAAGAGCCGAGGCGGCGGCGCGCGTGACGCCGGCGAGCGCTTCCTCCGGCGTGAAACGAAAGAGCGTGCAGGCGAGGTTGAGCATGAGCAGAAGCGAGAGAGCCGGCGAGGAGCCCGGATTGCAGTCCGAGGCGATCGCCATGGGCAGCTTGTGCCGGCGCATGTCCTCGATCGGCGGCAGCCGCTCTTCGCGCAGGAAATAGAAGGCGCCGGGCAGGAGCACGGCCGTCGTGCCGGCCTTGGCCATGGCGGCGACGCCTTCCTCGGCGCTGAATTCGAGATGGTCGGCCGAGAGCGCGCCGAATTGCGCGGCGAGCGCGGCGCCACCACCATCGGAAAGCTGATCCGCATGGAGCTTTACCGGCAGCCCGTGAGCGCGTGCCGCCTCGAAGACCGCGGCCGTTTCCTCGCGCGTGAAGGCGATATTCTCGCAAAATGCATCGACCGCATCGGCGAGCCCCGCTTTTGCTACGGCCGGGATCATCTCGCGGCAAAGATGCATCACATAGTCCGCCTGCCGCCCGTCATATTCCGGCGGCAAGGCATGGGCGCCAAGGAAGGTTGTGAAGACCGAGACCGGCAAGCTCGCGCCCAGCCTGCGCGCGACCCGCAGCATCTTCATTTCGGCTTCGGTTGAGAGGCCATAGCCCGATTTGATCTCGACCGTGGTTACCCCTTCGCTCAGAAGCCGTTCGAGCCGCCGGCGCGCGCTCGCGAAGAGCGTGTCCTCGCTAGCCGCCCTCGTCGCGGCGACCGTGGCGCGGATGCCGCCGCCCGCCCGCGCGATCTCGGCATAGCTGGCGCCGCCCAACCGCAACTCGAACTCGTGGGCGCGATGGCCGCCGAAAACAAGGTGCGTGTGGCAATCGATGAGGCCGGGGGTGATCCAGCGCCCGCCCGTATCGATGACCTCGCCGGCCGATCGCTCGGCTCCCCGCGGCAATCCGGACCGGGACCCGGCATAGGCGATGCGGTCGCCTTGCACCGCGAGCGCGCCATCGCGGATCGCGCCATAGGGCGCGCCCGGCTCCATGGTCGCGAGCTGCGCATTGATCCAGATGCGGTCCCAGCCGGTCATGCTCGCTTCTCGTTCAGGCGCAAAGCCGCTTTCTTGCGCGACGGCGAGCGGGTAACTTACGCCCAGGCCGTCATGGTTGGAAACCGCATCGGTGCCGCGCACGCTCTTCGCCTCGAATGCAATGCTGCCGGGCGGCTGGGCCCGCGATCTGCGTATCGAGATCGACGACGCGGGCTGCATAAGGTCGCTCGAGCCGGATGGACGCGGGGCGGGTGCCGAGCGGTTGGGCGGCGTCCTGCTTCCCGGCATGCCCAACATCCATTGCCACGCTTTCCAACGCGCCATGGCCGGCCTCGCCGAGCGCAGCGGTCCGGAGGGCGAGGATTTCTGGGCCTGGCGCGAGGTGATGTACCGTTTTCTCGATCGCCTTTCGCCCGACGACGTCGAAGCCATCGCCGCACAAGCCTATGTCGAGATGCTCAAATCGGGCTACAGCGCCGTCGCCGAGTTCCACTATCTTCATAACGCTCCCTCAGGCGCGGCCTATGACGAACCGGCCGAACTCGCCCTGCGCATCATCGCCGCCGCCGGGCAAAGCGGCATCAGGCTCACCTTGCTCCCCGTGCTTTATCAGACGAGCAATTTCGGCGGCGCGCGCCCCGCGGCAGGGCAGCGCCGTTTCGTGAAAAGCACCGACGAATTCCTCGCCATCATGGAAATCCTTGCGAGGAAGACGAAGGAGGGCAGGGGCTTCCGCCTCGGCATGGCGCCGCATTCGCTGCGCGCGGTGACGCCGGAAGCGCTGAAGGCGGCGCTGTCGGCGCTCGACCGGATCGATCCGACGGCACCTATCCACATCCATGCCGCCGAGCAGGAGAAGGAGGTACGCGACTGCGTCGCGTGGAGCGGCGCGCGGCCGGTGCAGTGGCTGCTCGACAATATGAGGATCGATCCGCGCTGGGCGCTTATCCACGCCACCCACATGAAGCCGAGCGAGATCGACGGGCTCGCCCTATCCGGCGCCGTCGCGGGACTCTGTCCCTCGACGGAGGGCAATCTCGGCGACGGCTTTTTCCGCTTTGCGGAATATCTCGAGCCCGGCGGCCGCTTCGGCATCGGTAGCGACAGCAATGTCGGGCTCGACCCGGCCGAGGAGCTGCGTTGGCTCCATTACGGACAACGCCTGCTGCGCGGCAAGCGCAAGCTCGACAAACGAAAGGTGGCGTCCTCCCTCGGGACGCCCTTGTGGCGCGACGCAGCCGCCGGCGGCGCCCAGGCTCTCGGGCAGGCGGTCGGCGCCCTTGCGCCAGGCTGCCTCGCCGATTTCATCGTGCTCGACGAACGGCATCCGGCGCTAGCCGGGCGGACGGATGATTTCGCCGTCGACAGCTTCATTTTCGGCCCTGCGCGCGGCGCCGTCCGACATGTCATGGTAGGAGGGGAATGGGTGGTGCGCGACGGCCGCCATCGCGACGAGGACCGGATCGCCGAGCGCTATCGCCGCGTGGTGACGAAGTTGGCGCGGAGCTAGAGTAGGCGCAGCGGTGATCGAGGGAGCGGCCATGACCGATACGAAGCGCATCGACAACAGCCGGCGCATCCGGAGCCCGCGCGGCAACATCCTGACCGCGCGCTCATGGCAGACCGAGGCGCCCTTGCGGATGCTGATGAACAATCTCGATCCCGAGGTGGCCGAGCGACCCGAGGAGCTGGTAGTCTATGGTGGCATGGCGCGCGCCGCGCGCGACTGGAACTGCTTCGACCGCATCGTCGAGGTGCTGACCAGGCTGACCGAGGAGCAAACCCTGCTGGTGCAGTCGGGCAAGCCGGTGGGCGTCTTCCAGACCCATGCCGACGCGCCGCGCGTGCTAATCGCCAATTCCAATCTCGTCGGTCATTGGAACAACTGGGAGCATTTCCGCGAGCTCGATCGCGCCGGCCTTATGATGTACGGCCAGATGACGGCAGGCTCCTGGATCTATATCGGCAGCCAGGGCATCGTGCAGGGCACCTATGAAACCTTCGTCGAGATGGGGCGGCGCCATTTCGACGGCAGCCTCGCCGGGCGCTGGATCCTCACCGCCGGGCTCGGCGGCATGGGCGGCGCGCAGCCGTTGGCGGCGACCATGGCGGGTGCCTCGCTGCTCGCGATCGAATGCCAGCCGAGCCGCATCGAGAAGCGCATCGAGACGGGCTATCTCGACCGCTGGACGCGCGATCTCGAGGAAGCGCTTGCTCTGCTCGGCGAGGCGCGCGCGAGCCGGCGGCCGGTGTCGATCGGCCTGCTCGGCAACGCGGCCGAGCTCGTCCCCGAGATCGCCCGCCGCGTCGCCGCGGGCGATGCGCGCGCGCGGCCCGACGCCTTGACCGACCAGACCAGCGCCCATGATCCCGCGAACGGCTATCTCCCGCTCGGCTGGACCCTCGCCGAATGGCAGGAGCGCCGCCAGAGCGATCCGCGCGCGGTCGACCGTGCGGCGCGGCAATCGATCGCGCGCCATGTCGAGGCGATGCTCGCGCTGCATCGCCTTGGTGTCGCGACCTTCGACTACGGCAACAATATCCGCCAGATGGCGAAGGAGGAGGGGGTCAAGGACGCCTTCGCCTTCCCGGGCTTCGTGCCGGCCTATATCCGGCCGCTCTTCTGCCGCGGCAAGGGGCCCTTCCGCTGGGCCGCGCTCTCGGGCGATCCCGAGGATATTTTCCGCACCGACGCCAAGGTGAAGGAGCTGATCCCGGACGATCCGCATCTCCATTCCTGGCTCGACATGGCGCGGCAGCGGATCAAGTTCCAAGGCCTGCCGGCGCGCATCTGCTGGCTCGGCTTAGGGGAACGCGCGCGGGTCGGCCTCGCGCTTCAACGAGATGGTCGCCAAGGGCGGGCTCAAGGCACCGGTCGTCATCGGACGCGACCATCTCGATTCGGGCTCGGTCGCCAGCCCCAATCGCGAGACCGAGGCCATGCGCGACGGCTCGGACGCCGTGGCCGATTGGCCGCTCCTCAACGCGCTGCTCAATTGCGCGAGCGGCGCCACCTGGGTCTCCATCCATAATGGCGGCGGCACGGGGATCGGCTATTCCCAGCATGCCGGCATGGTGATCCTCTGCGACGGCAGCGAGGCCGCGGCGCGCCGCCTCGCGCGCGTGCTGACGAACGACCCGGCGACGGGCGTCATGCGACATGCCGATGCCGGTTATCAGGAGGCGATCGACTGCGCCCGCGAGCAAGGGCTCGATTTGCCGATGCTGGGGCAGGGGTAGCGCCGGGGAGCCATAAGCACGTGAGCCAAATCCGGATAGATGCGAGCTTGCTGAAGGCGAAATAGTCGGCCGCGAGCTTGTCGTAGCGGGTCGCGATACGACGACTTCGCTTGATCTCGCTGAAGAACCGCTCGACCAAGTCGCATGCGTTAGAGATAGGGGCTGAAGCGTGTCGGTTCCTTACGATTTCGCCTCGGTGGGATGTTCGCCCATGCGCCTTGTTGGCCGACGAGCGACCCGATCCGGTCGGCGTCATATCCTCCCCACATTTCCGCAATTGCCCGCTAACCGGACATGGGGCGGACATCGCGGAATCGATGTGTTTGACCCTGAGCGGACATATGTTCGTTATGCTGCTCGGGATTATCCCCCTGCCCATGGCCGTTCGTCCCGCGTTGAGCCAGGTCAAAGCCCTGGGGAGGCTCCAGGGGTAAGCATTTATAGATCGACGCGGCGTGTTGGCCGAAGCGTCGTTAATGACGTTAGGACACTCTAATGACGGTAAACCCGAAGAACGCTCACGATCGGCCAGCCTCCGGGCAGATTGTTGCCGTTCATGGCTCCGTCGTCGACATCACTTTCCCCGCCGGCGCCCTGCCGGCCATTGAAGAAGCGATCGTGATCGAAGGGGATATCGGTCGTCCGCTCATCGCAGAAGTACACCAGCACCTCGGCCTGACAGCCATACGTGCGGTCGCACTCGAAAACACAGCCGGACTTCGCCGTGGCGCCAAGGCCCGCGCCACCGGCGCCGCCGTTTGCGTCCCTGTCGGTGACGCCGTCCTCGGACGGCTCCTCAACGCCACCGGTGAGCCCGCCGATCGCGGGCCACCGCTTCCCGCCGACATCGAGCGCCGACCTATTCACGCCCCGGCCCCCGCGATCGATCGTCTGAGCGCAACGCTTGAGATTTTCCATACCGGCATCAAGGTGATTGACCTGCTTGCGCCACTTGTAAAGGGCGGGAAGGCGGCGATGTTCGGCGGCGCCGGTGTCGGCAAGACCGTGCTCATCACGGAGCTGATCCGCACCACCGTCGAACGGCATTCGGGTATTTCTGTCTTCGCCGGGATCGGTGAGCGTTCGCGCGAAGGGCACGAACTGCTGCTCGAACTCAAACAGTCTGGCATCCTAGCGCGCACGGCGCTTGTGTTCGGACAGATGAATGAGCCGCCCGGCGCGCGCTGGCGTGCCGGACTGACGGCGCTCACAATCGCCGAGCATTTTCGGGACACGGCCCACGAAAATGTGCTGCTGCTCATCGACAACGTTTACCGAATGGTTCAGGCCGGCAGCGAAGTCTCCGGATTGCTCGGCCGGTTGCCTTCGCGCGTTGGTTACCAGCCTACACTCGCGAGCGAGATCGCTGAACTGGAGGAGCGGATCGCCTCCATCGCCGGCGCTGCCATCACCTCGATTCAAGCGGTCTATGTGCCGGCCGACGATTTCACCGACCCGGCAGTGGCGGAGATTTTCAGCCACCTCGATTCCTCGATCGTGCTGTCCCGCGACATGGCAAGCGAGGGCATGTATCCGGCGGTAGACCCGCTCGCCTCGACGTCGAGCCTGCTCGACCCGCGCCTTATTGGCGAGGCGCAATATCGGATCGCGCAAGATGTTCGGAAGGTTATTGCCCACTATCGAGAGCTTCAGGAGATCATCGCGCTGCTCGGTATCGAGGAGCTGAGCGCGGCCGACCGCACCGTCGTCAAACGGGCACGACGACTCATGCGCTTCCTCACGCAGCCCTTCATGGTCACGGTTGCGTTCACCGGCAAGCCCGGTCGCGCCGTCGAGCTCGAATCGACGCTCGCCGGATGCCGAGCGATCCTGGAGGGCGAAGCCGACGACTGGGCCGAGAGTTCGCTCTATATGGTCGGCGATTTCGACGAAGCGCGGCGCAAAGAGGCGCAAACGGCGAAGGGGGCGACATGAGGCTTGCCGTGACCACGCCGCTCGCCATCATCATCGAAACCAACGATGTCGCCCATCTTCGCGCCGAGGACGAAACCGGCGCCTTCGGCATCCTGCCGGGCCATGCCGACTTCCTGACGGCGCTCTCCGTATCCGTGGTGAGCTGGCGTGATCAGGCTGGGGCCGAGCATCACGTAGCCGTGCGGGGCGGCATGCTCGAAGTACGCAGCGGCGAGGCGATCACGGTCGCGACGCGCGAGGCGATCGCGAGCGACGATCTGCACCACCTTGAGACCGAAGTGCTGGCTAAATTCCGCCGTGGGATCGAGGAAGAGCGGGCCGCCCGCAGCGATGCGCAGCGGCTCTACCTCGCTGCGATCCGCCAAATCTGCCGCTTTCTCAGATCCGAACGCGCGCCGGCCATTCCCGGCGGACCGGGCATCACACCACTCGACGGTATCGAGCAATGACGCAGCAGCCCGGCAATCACGAGCTCACTCGAAGAGGCAGTCAGGACGCGGCGGCAGCGGCGCGCGCGCTGGCAGCGCGAGGGCGAGCGCTCGCTCGGCCAGAACCTGGCGATGATTGGTGCGCTCGGCTGGACCATCGTGACACCGACACTGATCGGCATTTTCGCAGGTCGTTGGCTCGACCGGCACTTCGGCATGGGAATTTTCTGGACCTTGGGGCTGCTCGTGGTCGGGCTTGCCCTCGGGTGCAGCCTTGCCTGGAGGAGGATGCACAGCGAATGATCCATGAAACCTTCATCTCGATTGCTTCTCTCGCCGTAACGATGGCGTTCATCGGTTTTGCGTTCGGTCTGGTCTATTTTGCGGCCTTGCGCCGAACGGTGACGCTGTTTGCCGCCGGGCGCGGCTGGTTCGTCCCCGTAGCGCTGACGCTCGGCCGTATCGCGGCGGCGATCATCGTTCTTGCTCTTGCCGCAAAGCTCGGCGCCGCCGCGCTGCTCGCGATGTTTATCGGCTTTCTCCTCGCACGAACCCTGGCGCTACGCGCCGCAAGGAGCGCCGGATAATGCAGCCGTCGCCGCTCGCCAGCACCGTTGTCTTTCATCTTGGTCCGGTCGCAATCACCCGCCCGGTTGTAACGACCTGGGTCATCATGATTGTACTCGCCGTCGTCTGCCGGCTCGTGACGCGGCGGCTCGCGCTCCACCCCGATCGCCGCCAGATCGTGCTTGAGATTCTCGTCACCGGCATCGCGCAGCAGATCGAGGATGTCATCCGCAAGGATGCGCGCCCGTATCTTCCCTTGCTCGGCACGCTCTTTATTTTTCTGGCGACGGCCAATCTCTCCGGCGTGTTGCCCGGTGTCGAAGCCCCCACCAGCAAGATCGAGACGCCGGCGGCTCTGGCGCTCATCGTGTTCTTCTCGGTGCATTATTTCGGCGTGCGTGCACGAGGCCTCGCGGGCTATCTCGCCAGCTTTGCCGAGCCCAAGCTCATCATGCTGCCGCTCAACATCATCTCGGAGGTGACGCGAACCTTCTCGCTCATGGTGCGTCTTTTCGGCAATGTCATGAGCGGCGAATTCGTCATCGCGCTTGTGGTGGCGCTGGCAGGCCTCTTCGTTCCGATCCCGCTCATGGCCCTCGAAATTCTCGTCGGCCTCGTGCAGGCGTACATCTTCACCGTACTGGCAACTGTCTTCATCGGTGCCGCCGTAGGCGCCGTCGGAAAAACGTAAAGGAGGTGTTATGGACGCGAAGCTCATTAGCATTATCGGCGCCGTCATTGCGGTCTCGATCGGCTCGATCGGACCGGCGCTGGCCGAGGGCCGTTCGGTCGCGGCTGCGATGGATGCAATCGCGCGGCAGCCCGAGGCGGCCGGGACCATCTCGCGCACGCTCTTTGTCGGCCTGGCAATGATCGAGACGATGGCGATCTATTGCCTGGTCGTGGCGTTGCTGCTGCTTTTTGCCAACCCCTACGCAGGCTGACGATGCATTTCGACTGGTGGACACTAGCGCTGCAGACCGTCAATTTCGCGGTCCTGGTCTGGCTGCTACACCGCTTCCTCTACAAGCCGATGCTGCGCATGATCGACGCGCGCAAAGCCGATGTCCAAAAGCAATACGATGACGGCAAGGCTATCGAAGACAAGGCGAAGGCCGATCTCGCCGAGATTGAAGCAGAACGCGCCGGCATAGCGGCGGAACGCGAAGCTGTGCTCAAGACCGCGACAGCCCAGGCGGAGGAAGCGGCGAAAGCCCGCCGCGTGCAGGCAGAACGTGAAGCGCAAGCGCTCGCTGAGGCTGCGCGCAAGACGCTGGCGGTGGAGCGTGAACGCGCGGTCGCCGAGCTTCGTCGGAGCGCGCTTGACCTTGGCGCCGAATTTGCGCGGCGACTGCTTGGCGAGGTGCCGCTGCAGCTTCGCGCCGAAGCGTGGATCGAGCGGATCGAACAACACCTCAAGGCGCTCCCCAAGACGGAGCTTGATACGCTCATCAGCCAGTTTACGGACGGCAGTGCTCTTACGGTCGTAACCGCATCGCCGCTTCCGCCGGAGACAGCCGAGATATGGCGCGCGCGGCTGCGTCGGCCGTTGGGTGACGGCGTCACGATTACGTTCGCTGCGAACCCGGACCTGATCGCCGGAGCGGAGCTGCATTTTCCGACGGCTATTCTGCGCTTCTCATGGCAAAGCGTTCTGGCTGCCGTGCGTTCGGAGATCGGTGCTCATGGCGACGCTCGCTGATGATCTCCGCGAATGGCTTGACCGGAGCCGGCAACGTATCGGCGCTTTCGCACTCGAAGCCAAACTCGAACATGTCGGTCGCGTGCTGCAGATCGGCGACGGCGTGGCGTTCGTACAGGGCCTGCCGGAAACGCAGCTTGACGAGTTGCTGATATTCGAAGGCGGCGTGCGCGGCCTCGCTGTCGATCTCGGCGAAGAGACGATCGGATGCGTGTTGCTGGGCGATACCAGTGGAATCCCGGCTGGAAGCGTCGTGCACGGTACGGGCGAAGTGGCGCGTGTTCCCGTCGGCGAAGCTCTGCTGGGGCGCGTGGTTGACGCGATGGGCCTTCCCCTCGACGGCGGCGAGCCGCTTGATACCGAGCAGTTCTTACCCGTCGAGCAGCCGGCGCCCGCGATCATCGATCGAGCCCTGGTGACGCGGCCCCTGGCGACAGGACTCCTCGTGATCGACGCCATGATTCCGCTCGGCAGGGGCCAGCGCGAGCTCATCATCGGCGACCGCGGGACGGGCAAGACGGCGATCGCCGTCGATACCATCATCAACCAACGCTCCAGCGACGTGATCTGCGTTTACGCCGCGGTCGGCCAGAAGGCGTCCTCGGTCGCGCGCGTGATCGAGGCAGTGCGCCACTATGGTAGGCCGGAGCGCTGCCTGTTCGTCATCGGCGAAGCCAATGCGGCGCCCGGCCTCCAGTGGCTCACCCCCTATGCCGCCTGCACCATGGCTGAGTATTTCATGGTGCGCGGGAGCGACGTCCTGCTGGTGATCGACGATCTCACCAAGCACGCGGCAGCCTATCGTCAGGTCTCGCTCTTATTGCGCCGGCCGCCGGGACGCGAGGCTTATCCGGGCGACATCTTCTACATTCATTCACGCTTGCTCGAACGCGCCGCGAAGCTGGCGCCCGAACGCGGCGGCGGTTCGCTTACCGCACTGCCAATCGCCGAGACGCAGGCTGGCAATATCAGTGCATACATTCCGACCAACCTTATCTCCATCACCGACGGACAGATTTACCTTGATCCGCGCCTCTTTTACGAAGACCAGAAGCCGGCGGTCGATGTCGGCAAGAGCGTGTCGCGCGTCGGCGGCAAGACGCAAGCTCCGGTACTCCAATCGCTCTCGGAAAGCCTCAGGCTCGAATACGCGCAGTTTCTTGAGCTCGAGGTGTTTACCCGTTTCGGCACCATGGTGGACGAGCGCACGCGTAAAGTGATCGAGCACGGCAAGCGTATTCGCGCCGTGCTCGGCCAGCGCCAGTTTGCGCCGCTTGCGCTCGGTGAGCAGGTCGCTCTGCTTTGCGCGTTGAGCGATGGCGTGCTCGATGCCGTGCCGCTCGATCGCGTGGAGGCCTTTCGATCCGGCCTCGGCCCATGGCTTGCCGAGCACTGCCCTGAAATCATGGCACTCGATGATCAGGCGAAGACCCTTCCGGAGGATACTCGGGAACACCTCAAGATTTCGCTTTCGGCGCTGGTACGTTCCGTCATGGCGTCGAACTCTACGCCGGGAGGTGCCCGACCGTGACGCGTCTTGCCGAGATTCAGGGCCACATTGCCAGCATGGACGAGTTGCTCGACATCGTTGGCGCAATGCGCTCGCTTGCCGGCATGCGCGTGCAGGAGGCGCAACGTGCACTTCCGGGGATCCGCCGTTACGCGGAATCCATGGCCGCAGCCATCGGCGGCGCACTTCTTCTTATGCCGCCGCCATCCGAGACGTTGGTGGCGGGCGGACGCCGCGCGCTCGTTCTCTGCGCGGCCGAGCACGGATTTGTCGGCGGCTTCAACGAGCGCCTTGTCGAGGCTGCGGAAGCGATGCTCGAAGACGATGACCTGTTCTTCGTTCTGGGTAGCCGCGGCGCCGCCCTTGCGCTTGAGCGCGGGCGGCCGGCAAGCTGGACGAGGCCGATGGCGACGAGACTGGCCAGTGCGCCCGAGACCGTCAACGGTCTCACGACCGAACTCTACACCCGCATTGCTCGGGGCGAGGTTTCGCGCGTCGAGGTGGTATTCGGCCGCTACCGTCAGGGCGCCGCGCCCATGATCGAGCGGCGTCTGCTCTTGCCGCTCGACGTCGCTTCGTTGGCGCTCAAGCAACCAAGTCAGGCACCGCTCCACAATCTCGCGCCGCGGCCGTTGCTGGAAAAGCTCATGGCGGAATATGTGTTCGCTCTTTTGACGGAAGCGGGGGTCGAATCCATTTCGAGCGAGAATGCCGCACGATTCGCGGCCATGGAGTCGGCGCACGACAACGTGACAAGGAAGCTTTCTCAGTTGCGTCAATCCGCGCGTCAAGCCCGGCAAACCGAGATCACGACCGAATTACTCGACCTTATTACCGGAGCCGAGGCGCTAACGAGCGGCCGAGCTCCTTGACGTTTGGCAGCCGCATCGCTTCGCGCGGCGTCTGCCCAGCACGCATACAATCGGGAAGCGGCCGCGACAAGAGCATTGCGGCGCCTTAACGTCGTTATTACGGGGGCGGTCGGAGAGGTCGGTTGTCGGTAGGGATGTGCGAGGCGCCGTAAAGGTGGAGAGATGGCCAAATGGAACCCGATGGTCGGACGACTATGATTCAACTGACGGATGCTGTGAGTTTCTGGAGGAGGATGGAGAGACCGTTTGCAATACAATGTGCTTCGCTTTTTCCATGTCCGGATATGGCGCTTTTGCGCCATGCAGCGATCGGAATGCAATGGCCGCTTTCGGCCCTGGAGCGGAAGTTCGCGGGCCGCTGTCGACCCAGTCTTACGGGTTCACGCTCCTGGCCGCGGCAATCTCCGCCGTGCTCAGATGCGATTGGCACCTTGCGCGTTGCGCCGGCCGCCCACCGTCTGCGCCAGGATGCAGAGAATCTCGAACATCATGGTGGCGCCGACCAGCGCCGTGTTGCCGGAGGCGTCGAAAGGAGGCGAGACCTCCACCACGTCGCCGCCCACGACCTTGAGCCCCTCGAGGCCGCGTAGCATGCGTTGCGCCTCCATGGTGGTGAGGCCGCCGATCTCGGGCGTGCCCGTGCCGGGGGCATAGACCGGGTCGAGCGAATCCACGTCGAAACTGACATAGGCGGGCCGGTCGCCGACCACGCGGTGGATTTCCTCGATCACCGTCGGCACGCCGAGCGCGCTGAACTCCTCGATCTCGATGACGCGAATGCCCTGGGCATAGCCCCAATCCTTCTCGTCCTCGGTATACATGCTGCCGCGTATGCCGATCTGGATGGCGCGCTTGGGGTCGATCAGCCCTTCCTCGACCGCGCGTCGGAAAGGCGTGCCGTGCGTGTAGCGGCAATCGCCGAAATAGCGGTCGGAGGTGTCGGTATGGGCGTCGAAATGCACGAGCCCGACGGGCCCGTCGCGCACGATGCCGCGCAGGATGGGCAAGGTGGCGAGATGATCGCCGCCGGCGGAGAGCGGCATGATGCCGGCCTCGGCGACCGCGCGGTAATAGCTCGTAATGCGCTCCAGCGTATCCTCGAGATCGATGGGGTTGACCGGCACGTCGCCAAGATCGGCGCAGCGCGCGAGATCGTAGGGCTTCACCTTCGTGGCGTGGTTCACGTGGCGCATCATGGTGGAGAGGTCGCGGATCTGGCGCGGGCCATGGCGCGCGCCGGGCCGGTTCGTCGTACCGCCGTCCCAGGGCACGCCGATGAGGCCGATATCGATCTCGCCCGCGGCCTCCTCGGCCGGCAGATGCGGCAGGCGCATGAAGGTTGCGATGCCGGCGAAGCGCGGCAGGATATTGCCGGCGACAGGCCGGTATTTGTTGTCGTCCATGCTGCTATCCTGCTCCAAAACTCGGTCGCGCCGCAGCGCCAGCTCTATAATTGGGCGCGCGACCCGCCGACGTCAAACACCCCGTCACCGGCGCGGCGGGATGAAAGGATGGGTGCTCGTCAAGCCGCCATCGACCGGAAAGGCCTGCCCGTTGACGTAGGAAGCGTCGTCGCTCGCCAGGAACAGCGCCATGGCGGCGATCTCCTTGGGCAGGCCGGGACGCTGCAGCGGATTGAGCTGGCCGATCCTGGCTTCCGTGCCGCGCGCTTTCGCGGCGTCGAAGATGGGCTTTGTCATGCCGGTCTCGATCAGCCCGGGGCAGATCGCGTTCACGCGCACGCCGGTGCCGAGCAGCGAGTTCGCCGCGGTCTGCACCAGGCTGATGACGCCCGCCTTGCTCGCGCTATAGGGATTGCTGCCCGCATTGGCGCGCAAGCCCGCGACCGAAGCGGTGCAGACGATCGAGCCCTTGCCTTGCTTCACCATATGCGGCACCGCGTGCTTGATGGCGAGGAAGGGCCCGATCAGGTTGACCCGCAGCACTTCTTGCCAGAGCTCGACGGTCTGCTCGAGCAGCGGCGGCAGGCCGCCGCTGATGCCGGCATTGGCGTAGATCACGTCGAGCCCGCCGAATTCGCGTACCGCGCGCGCGATATAGCCGGCGACGTCCGCTTCCGTCCCGACGTCCGCCGCGAGCGCGAGCGCCTTGCCCCCGGACGCGGCGATTTCCTTCGCCGTCTCCTCCAGCGTCTCGCGCGTCTTGTCGACGCAGAGCACGGCCGCGCCCTCCGCCGCGAAGAGACGCGCGCTCGCGCGCCCGATGCCGCTGCCCGCGCCGGTCACGATCGCGCGTTTGCCTTGAAGACGGCCCATCCTGTCCTCCCCGCTCTTTTGCTGCCAGTGCCCGCTCTTCTGCTACCAGTGAATGTCGTCGATCGCCGTATGGACGATGCTGGCGACGATGTCCAGCCGCCGTGAATGCCAAGGATCGGGAATTCGGCTGTTGCTGAGATAGGCGAAGGAAACGCCGCTCTCGGGATCCGCCCAGCAATAGGACGAGCCGACGCCGCCATGGCCGAAGCTGCGCGGCGTGGCGAGCGAGCCTAGACCGCGGATGCCGGGCGTCAGCCCGCGCGAATGCGGGCCGAGGCCGCGATGCATGGGCATTCCCATATATTCGTCGACGCGGTCGCCGGTGAAGTTGCGCGTGACGAATTGTATCATGCGCGGCGAGAGGAGGCGCCGCTCGCCGAGGCGGCCGAGCCCCACCATCATCTGATAGAAGGCCGCCATGGCGCGGGCCGTGGCGAAGCCGCCGGCGCCTGGGAAACCGGCGCGGCGGAATTCCGGGCTGTTCTCCTCCTGGTAGCGGATTTGCCCGCCGCCCTCCTCGGAGGGCGCATGCATGTCCGCCGCGCGGTGCGCCTCGCCGTCGGGCAGTCCGACGTAAAGCTCGTTGGCGAGGCCGAGCGGCTCGATGATCCGCGCGCGGATGAAGGCGCGGAAATCCGTCTTCGTCACCGCCTCGATGAGTAGGGCCGCCACCCAATGGGCCGCGAGCGGATGGTAATGGACAACGGAGCCGGGGGCCCATTCGAGGGTGAAATCGCATACCTCGCGCCGCAGCAGCGCGTGATCCTCCCAGGCGGCGCGCGTGACGGCTTCGGCGTTCGGGAAGCCGCCTTGATGCGTCAGCAGCTGCAGCAGCGTGATCTCGCCTTTGCCGTGACGGGCGAATTCGGGAATGTGATCGGCGATCCGGTCGTGGAAGGTGAGGGCGCCTTCCTCGACCAGCAGCCAGATCGCCGCGGCGGTGATGACCTTCGTGTTGGAATAGAGCAGCCAGAGCGTATCGTCCTTCGCAAGTGCGGGCGCCGGCTCGAGCCGCGCGGCGCCGAACGTCCGGGAGAAGGCGAGCTTGCCGTGACGGGCCAAGGCGATCTGCGCGCCCGGGTAACGGCCCTCGGCGATGTGGGCCGCGATGACCTTGCAAAGCCGATCCAGTGCTTCGAGAATCGAGACCGAGCGAGGCTGGCTCGGCCGGCGGAAGAATGAATGCCATAGGCGGGACTCCAAGCGCTGTGTCGCGGCCGCGGCGGCGGGCGCGAATCTAGCGGCTCGGCTGCCCGGTTGACAGGGCGATCGGGGAAAAGCGATGCCCCGCTTCCGGGTCTCGAAAGCGGGGCACCCGATGGGTCGCGTGAGCTTACTAAGGCGTCGTCGGCTTTTTGTTGGTGTTGCTGCTCGCCGGCGGCGGTGACTTCGGCGGAGGCGCCTTTGGCGGCGTCGTCGTTGCCTTCGGCGTCACCGTGGTCGCTTTAGGGGTGGTGGTGGTCGTTGTCGGTTTGACCGTCGTTGTCGTTGTCGGTCTGACCGTCGTTGTCGTTGTCGGCCTCGCCGTTGTTGTCGGCTTGACAACCGTAGGGGTCGTCGTCGTTTTGGTGGTCGTGTCGGCTTGACAACCGTAGGGGTCGTCGTCGGTCTGACGGTCGTCCTCGTCGTGGTGGTGGTGGTGCGGTGGGTCACGGTCGTCGCGGTGAAGTGCGTCGCGGTCGTGTGCGAGACGACCCCGGTGCGTGGATCGGCGCCGAACCGCGCCCGGACGGTCGCCGGATAGGCGACGTTGCCGCGATGATAGGGGTCATGGACCCAGGCCGTCCTGCCGGCGGCGCCGGCATAGAACGGGCGGCCGGGGCTGATCCGGTTATAGGCCACGGGATCGATGAAGATGCCGCGACTATGCCAGTCGAAGCCGCCCCAGCCCCAATAGGGTCCGAAGAAACCGACGCCGAAGCCGATGCTGAAGCCGAAGCCGCCCGAGAAGCCGCCGACGACGAAGCCGGGCGGGGGCGGCCAGTAATAGGGCGGGTAGTCGGGATAGGGCCAGGGGCCGTAGACGTAAGACGGGTCGTAGACCGGCACATAGACCGTATCGGGCTGCGCCGGCTGGATCACGACGCCATCCGGCGTGTCCTGCACCGTCTCCTGCGGCGTCGAGGCAAGCTTGCCTGCCTGCTCCGCCTGGTGCCGAAGCGTCTGAACGGCGTTCATAACGTCCTGCTGCTGCGCGAGGAAGGCGTCGCCGAGCTTCTGCGTCCAGTCGAGCTTGTCGTTCATCATCTGGAGGATCTGCGGGAACGGCACGAGCGACTTGACGCTGGGATCCCAGGGCTGCTGCGCGAGCGCGGCCGTCAAGGCGTCGCCCTTGAGGGCGGCATTGTTGGGATCGGAGACCCAGCGATAGGCTTCGACCACTTCCAGAGGATAGGTCGAAGCCATGAGGATTTGCGCCAACAGCTGATCGGGATAGAGGGCAATCGGCGCGAGCATTTGCTCGAGCTGCGGCTGCGCGAAGGTGACCGTGCTTTGCGGGGCGGGCTGACCGGGCGCCGCGCCCTGCACCGGCGTGACGGTCTGACCTTGCGCGTAGGCCCCGAATGGCGCCGCGGCCAGGGCCAAGAGGCCGATCAGGATTGGCAGGCGATTTCTTTTCATTTTTTCCAGCTCTCGTTCGATGTTGGCGCTCGCAAGCTCGCGTGAGCGCATCCTTTCGAGTTTATTATACGCACTTCTAATTCGCAACCTTCGTAAAGTAATGACACAAATAAAATGAACGCCTATTCATCAAACCTTGCGTGTCGTTTTCCCTTCCTTCTCGGGATCGATCGCACGATTCTCCACCGGCTCCGCGCGCGGCGCCTCGTCGAGCACCTTGGCGACGAGGGCGTATTTCACCCGCGCGCTCGTTGCGTCGCGGAAATAATTGACGATATCGCCCCAAGGATCGTTGATCTTGTCGAGGCCGGAAATGAAGGCCACGAGCGTGCCGACCTGGGTGCGCCCCTCTATGACAAGCCAGCCGCCGACGCCGAGAACGCCGACGATGGCGAGATGGTAGAGCAGGTTCATCAAGAAGTTCATCGAGAATTTGAGCCGGTAGATATGCATGTCGAGGACGAAGATGCGGTCCGCTTTCCGGGCGTAATCGTCCTCCGGCACCGTGATGTCGTTGTCGATGGCGTCGTTCACGATATCGGCGCTCACTTCGCGCAGCACCTCGATGCGCTGCTTCGTGCGACGATTGATGGTCCGTTGCATCAGCGGGACGAAGACGAGCTGCGGCGCGAAGACGCCGCAGCAGACCGCCGCCATGAGCGGCTGGACGACGAACATATAGCCGAAAACCGCGACCAGCAGGCCGCCATGCAGCAGCGGCTCGGAAATGCACATGCCGACGAAGCTGCCGATCGGGTCGATCTCCGAGACGGCGATCGAGACCCTGACGCCCTCTTTTGGGCGGCCGTCCCCCGCGCCCCGTTCCTCTTCCGTGATCGCGCGCCGCGCGTCGACGCGAAGCTGACGTATCGCGACCTCGCCGACCCTGCTGCGGTAGACATTCATCCACAGCTTCAAGAGGCCTTGCACCAGCACGATCACCACATACGCCACGCAAAGCAGGAGGAGCGGCGCGAGTGAATGGTTCTTGATGGCGTCGTTGATCGTACGGCGCTGCAGCTCGAGGGGCACCATCGAGAGAATGACGACGCCCAGGGTGATGATCGCGAGCCAGATTTGGTCGCCGCCGCTGATTTTCCAGACGTAGCGTGCCAAGCTGCTCGGCATGGTTGACCTGCGAAGGAGGGATGGCTTACCCGGCCCGGCGGCCCGGCACGGCGGTGGGCGCTGTCTATAGCCGCTCAATATCGGGTTGATGGACCTTCAAGGGCAGCACCGCATCCGTGACAAAATTATGCATTTGCGGGCGAAGACCGCATGCGGCGCCCTCGGTTGCGGCCTCGCGGACGGAAGACCTCCGCCGACAAACTCAAGAGGAGCGGGCGATATCCGGGTAATGCTGCGGCGCCTCGCGGCGGTCGAACATGCCGTAATCGCGGATCACCCGCAGATGCCGATGACGCGGTGCCGTGCCGCGAATGGGCTTGGGCTGCCAGAGGCCCGCGGCGGCCGCGTCCTGCCATGCGAGCAGAAGCAACAGCTTGCCGGGACTGGCGATGCTCTCGAAGAGCTCTTGCTCCACCAGCCCGCGCACGCCGCTCCCTTGCGGACCGAGCGTCGCCGCAAGGTCGGCCGCCACCGGCTTCCCCGTCTTCGGCGGGCGAGAACTCGCTGACGCTGACGAGCTTGGCATTGCCCACTTCGGTCTCGTCGAAGCGTTGCTGCCGAAGCTTCTCGCCCTTCGGGATTTGCGTGTCGACGGTCACCTCGCCGACGCGCAGGTGATAATCGTCGAAAATCTCGAAGCGGCCCTTCTCTTGCGCCCGGTGATGTATGGCGAGCGTGCGCCAGCGGATGATGGCCTTCTCGTCGCGCCAGGTCGAGAGCGACAGCAAGCGGCGGTCATCGCGCTTGCTGATGAAGCGCTCATTGTCGATGAAGCCGTCGATCCTCTCGAGCTCGGGCTTCAAAAGTTTCGCCAGCTTCAGATAATCGTCCCAACGCGCCTTCTTGGGCTGCACTTCGAAGATCACCAAGAACATCGCATCCCTCGATATTACGCGTCATGCGGCAGGCCGGCCGCCTCGCACCGCCGGCCCGCTGCGCGACTCCGCCAGATTGGCGTGCATGCGGCGAAGCACGCGCTTGACCGCCGCAAGATCCCGCTTCGGAATGCCGGCAATGGCCCCGGCCTCCAAGCGGATGGCGATGGGGATCAAGCGCGCCACGAGCGCGCGACCTTTCCCCGTCAGCGTGACGGCCACCTCGCGGCTATTGGCGCGGGACCGCAGTCGCGTGACGAGGCCGCGGCGCACCAGGCGCGTCACCATGCGCGATAGGGTGGAGGGGTCGATGCTCGTCATGGTACCGAGATCGACCTGGCGCTGTTTGCCGTTGCTCGAGAGCACGACGAGCACGCGCCACATCGCGATGCTCAGATCGTAATGTTCGAGTGGATCGGCGCCGAAACGCGCCACCAGCGCCGCCCCGACGCGGTTGATGAGATAAGGAAAATAGTCATCGAGCTTCAAGCGGCGAGGCACGGCGGCGCTTTCTCTTTTTGTCGGCCCGAGGCCGCTTGTATGAGACGGCGGGGCGCTTGTCAAAGCCGCAAGCGCGGCGGCTGGAAGGACGGAATGCTTGCAATACCGTGGGATGTCTTGAACGCCAGCCGCATGCGTTTACAATAATTGCAAACGCAATTAAAATGCCGGAAAATAATATGGCAAGCGACCAATACGCCGTCGATCCGGCGGGCGGAAGGTCCGGTCGAAAGGGAGGAAGGATGAAGTTCGGCTATTTCACGCTCAGCGACAATCACTACGAGAACAATCCGCGCGACGCCAACCGCTTCGTCGCCGATATCCTCGACGAGGCCGTCTATGCCGACGAGCTGGGCTATCATTCGGCCTGGATCGGCGAGCATCATTTCAATTCGCTGGGCGTGCTTTCCTGCCCCGATCTTGTCCTTGCCAACGTCGCGGCGCGGACGAGCCGGATTCGCCTCGCGCCGGCGGTTACCGTCCTGCCGCTCCATCACCCGATAAGGGTGGCGGAGCAATGGGCGAGCCTCGATCTCTTGAGCGGCGGCCGCGTCGATTTCGCGGCCGGGCGCGGCTATGACCGGCGCGAATACGAGCCCTTCGGCGTTTCCTTCGACGACAATCAGGGAATATTCGAGGAAGGCATGGGGCTGGTGCGCCGCCTCTGGGCCGCGGAGGAGCGCATTTCCCATCAGGGGAAACATTACCGCTTCGACAATGTGCGCATCACGCCGAAGCCCATCCAGAAGCCGCTGCCCGCGTTCGTCGCCTCCTTCTCGAAGCCCTCGATCGAGCTCGCCGCGCGGCTCGACTGCGGCCTCGTCGTGGCGCCCTTCGCGGCGGCCATGAGCTATGGCGGCTTGCAGCAGGTGGCGGAGCTTTATCGGGAGAGCTGCGCCAAGGCCGGCAACAAGCCGGGCCGGCTCGTCTGCAGCTATTTCACCCATTTCGCCGACGACGCGGCGCAGGAGGCGGCGCAGCGGGCGCGCCAGATCCGCTACTACAAGGAATGCGTCATCCCGGCGCTGCCGGGCGATCCCAAGACCGCGCCGCCGAGCTATCGCTACTTCATCTCGATGGTCGAGCGGCTGCAGAAGGTCAAGCCCGAGGACCTCACGGAGAACTCGGTGCTGCTCGGCTCGCCGCAACGCATCCTCGACACGCTCAAGAAGGTCGAGGCGGTCGGCTTCGACGAGGTGATCCTCTATTTCAACGTCGGCATGAAGCCGCACGGCCAAGTGAAAGAGGAAATGGCCCGCTTCATGGCCGAGGTCGCTCCGGCGTTCGGGAAGGCGAAATCGAATTGAGCCGGCGTCCCGCGTTTCCGGAAACAGCGCTTACAGCCCTATGAAGCAGCAGCGATGCGCGGGCGGCGAGCCGGGGCTAGAATGGCGTGATGGCCTTGCCGACGCCGCGCAAGATCCGAATCGCCGACCTGGTGCGCCGCCTCGCCGCGATCGGGCTGCTCTTCCTCTTCGGCGCGCTACGAGTCGCCGATGCGGCGGAGGAGGAGATCGTCCATTTTCGCGCGGCTGCCATACCGCCGACGCCCCTGCGGGCGCGCCTGGCCGCCGCGCATGGCGAGGCGGCTAGGCCCGAGCCCGGCATCGAGCTCACGGCGCGCCTCGCCCGCCCGCCGGGCGGCGGGCCGTTCGCGGCGCTCGTCATGCTGCATGGCTGCGCCGGACCGGACGAAACCTCCGACCGGGCGAGAGCCGCGCGCTACGTCGCCTGGGGCTATGCGGCGCTCGCCATCGATAGCTTCGCCCCGCGCGGCATCCGGCAAAGCTGCCTCGGCGTTGTGGTGGATCGGCTGCCCGATGCGCTCGGCGCGCTCGATTATCTGAGCGCGCTGCCATTCATCGATCCGGCGCGGATCGCCATCGTCGGATACGGCTATGGCGGCGGCCTGGCCCTCGAGGCGATCACCGTCGCCAAGATCGCGAGAATGACGGCGCATCGCTTCAGGGCCGCGGTGGCCTATTATCCCGACTGGTGCCCGTTCGGGGGCGAGCCGCTCGGCGCGCCGCTCCTGATCCTGGCGGCCGGGTCCGACGATTGGGAGCCCGCGCTGCATTGCCGCTGGAGCCTGGCTTCGCGGTTGGGGGAGGGACCGCCGATCGAGTTCGTCGAATATCCCGGCGCCCAGCACGGCTTCGACAACGCCGGCTCCGCCGGGAGGCCGGCGATGGCCTTCGGTCGCCATGCGGCCTATGACGCCGCGGCCGACGAGGCGGCGGCCCTCAGGATGCGCGTTTTCTTGAACGCGACGCTCCGCCAGCGCTAGGCGGGGCCAGCGACCCGACGGGACAGCACCGTGAAAAATCCAACGAAAAAGCGGCACACAACTTGAGTGCCGCTTCCTCGATTCCGCGATGAGATGCTCCGCGGCCTACTTGGCCTTCAGTCCATCGCGGAACGCGATCGCTTCGAGTTCGACCCGGACGGCGTCCATGACGGGAACCACGGGCCGCGCCTCGAAGGTGAAAGCCGGCAGCATCGAGCAGAACTTATGAACCACCAGCGGTTCGTCGCAGTCGAGCAGCATATAGCCGCCCCAGTCGCCGACGCGGATGACGAACATCTCGATCTTGAAGTTGTCGGGCGCTTTCCATTGCGTGAAAACTTCCAGGATGCGTTTCTGGGCGTTCTCGTATTCGATCGGCGAACCTTGCGATCGTTCGTTCCAGGTGATGACGTATTTCATTGCATTCTCCGATCGAGCTGAAAGGTATTAGGCGCCGTAAAGGCCGGCGAGCTTGGCCGCCTGGGGTCTGCCCTGGTGCCCAGCTCATGTCAGCAGCATGCCCGCAAGGCTAAAGCCTCGCATGGGGTGGATTCCCTAGGCCGCGTATATTCCTTGCTGCACCAGTCCACGCTCGAGGGCGTAGAGGGCGGCGGCGGCGCGGGTGGTGACGCCGATCTTGGAATAGAGATTTTGGATGTGGTTGTCGGCGGTCTTGGGTGCGATTTCGAGCTGGCGGGCCGCTTCCTTGGCGGTATGCCCGGCCGCGATCAGCCGCAGCACCTCGATCTCGCGCGGCGTCAGGCCCGCCAGGCGCTCGGCTGACGCCCGGCGGGCGGGCTGACCGGCGCAGGTGAGGACTGCCTCTACAGCTTCAGAGCAGAGCTTACCTTCCTTGACGGCACCGCGCAGTTTTGCGGCCGCCGCCGCGTCGCTCAAGCCTGCGCGGTAGGGCCGCGCTTCCCGGGCGGTCTGGAACGCTTCGGCCGCGGCAAGGACGCGGGCGGCGGGCGAGAGGTCGTTGCCGCGGGCGTAGCGATGGTAGCCGCTGCCATCGAGGCGCTCGTGATGGCGCAACACGAGCGCCGCGATGGCTTTGCCGTCGCCGCCCAACGACGCGAGCGCGCGTTCGCCGTGATAGGGATGAAGCTGTGCCGCGTCGGTCTCGCGTTCGGTCAATGCGCCGGGTCTCATCCAGGTCGAGACGGGAATTGCGAGCTCGCCGATATCATGGGTGTAAGCCGCCCATCGGACATCGCGAATGTCGGAAGCGGGAAGTCCCATATGCTTGCCGGCGGCATCGGCAAGGGCCGCCACGGCGCGCGAATGACCGAAGGTGAAAGGCATTCGCATGTCGACCATATCGGCGATGGCCAAATAAGCTTCCTCGCAAGCTTCTTCGTCGAGCATCGCATGAGGAACCGGTTCCAGCGCCAGGATCGTCTCGCGATCAACGGGCTCATCGAGTCCCTTGAGCAGCTTTTCGGCGTGGGCGAGGAAAAGTTCGGCCAGTTCCTTTTCGTAGGCACCGCCGGCGCGCTTGGCGATCATCGCGGTCATGGTCTCGAAGCCGTGGGCCTCGGCCAGCGCGATGGCGTCCTGCGCCAAGGTGACCAGCCTTACCGGAAGCTTCACGGCATCGCCAGCGAGGCCGCGCGGCAATCCCTTTCCGTCCCAGCGCTCATAGAGCTGGCCGAGATTTTCACGAATCTCGTCGGAAAGACCGATGCGCTCCGCGATCCTCACGGCGACTTCGCAGTGACCGGCCAGAATCGGAACGCTCACCTGCATGGCTTCGGCCAGGCCGCGCTCGACCGCCTCGGCGAGTTCCGCCGGCGGCAGGTCCGCAAAGCTGCGCATGAGGGCGCGGGCAATCGTTTCGACAAGTTCCGGCTTGTTGCCGATGTCGATTTTCTGAAGGTCGCGGCGCAGCGCGATCTCATCGCCAAATGCCGACGCCAGCAAATGAGTGTCGGCGTTGCAGCCGATGTAGCGGAGCAGGGCCTGGTGATAGACATTGCGGCGCGTCCGTTCGTCGAGGCCGGCAACCTCCGCCAGCCGCATCGCCAGGACGCAGGATCGCAGTGCGAAATCGCGCGAGTGGCCGGTGGCCAGATCCGTCGCATAGGCGAGGGTCATCAAAAAGTCGGCGCGCCGAACCGTCAGTGCCGCCATTTGGATCGACCCCCGTACATCCGGCGGCGACTGTAGCCTGAATTGCGGGACCAGATAAACTTTCCGCTCGACCCGAAATTGACAGAAGCGAAACAGGCGCAACACAATGCGTGCGGCGACCGGTTCAGACCCCAATTCGGCTAAATCTGAGATTTGGCTGGGGGACCTGGATTCGAACCAAGACCGCTCGGTCCAGAGCCGAGAGTTCTACCGTTAAACTATCCCCCAGGCGCGTGAGAAGGCGTTGATGTAAATCCGCGGCCAATAAATTTCCAGACGAATTCGCCGGCAGCCGCCCATGCCGCCCGATCCCGAGCAAGCGCGGGCTTCGCATCGGTGGAGGGCGTCGATCCTTCGCCTGTCGGTCGGTCGGGCCTCTGTGAGAAGCAAACATCGACGCCGTTGCGTGACTTTTGCCCTCCTTTGTGTGCAAAAGGGGTTCGTGCGCCGCTGCTACTTGTAGGTCCCTACCCACCATTGCCCGAACGGGCGGGTAAATCCCCACCCTTGCGAATCGCTGCTGCCGATCGGACGAGATATCCTATATCATCGCCGGCAACGATCATTGTTCGAGCGGCGTATCGAGCCGAAAAACGTTCGATTCTAAAAGCTTGGCCGCGAATGCCGATGCGGCGTAGCGGAGTGGGCTCGGGAAAGGGCCGGAAGGGCGGAGTTGAGCGTCGTTTACGAGGGCAACGAGCCGGCTGCGCCGCGTTGGAACGGCGGATGGAGCGGAGGGCCGCGACCCTTGCGCAAGCGCGTCTACGCGGCGCTCGATCTCGGCACCAATAATTGCCGCCTGCTCATCGCGCGCGAATCGCCCGCCGGCTTCCGCATCATCGATGCCTTCTCGCGCATCGTGCGGCTGGGCGAGGGGGTGGGGCGCGACGGCCGCCTCTCCGACGCGGCAATCGAGCGGACGATCGATGCGCTCAAGATCTGCGCTGAGAAGATTCGACGCCGCGGCGTCACCCATGGCCGGCATGTGGCGACCGAGGCCTGCCGCCGCGCCTCCAACGGGGCAAGCTTTCTCGAGCGCGTCTCGCGCGAGACCGGCATCGATCTGGAGATCATCTCGGCCGCCGAGGAGGCGCGGCTCGCCGTCGTCGGCTGCGCGCCGCTGCTCGAGGCGCCGCGGCGCCAGGCCCTCCTCTTCGACATCGGCGGCGGCAGCACCGAGCTCATGTGGCTGCGCGTCGGCCGCGGCAGCACGCCGCGCATGGTCGATCTGCTGTCCTTGCCCTATGGCGTGGTCAATTTGGCCGAGCGCTATGGCGGGCGGCAAGTCGGACAAGAGAGCTACGAATCCATGGTGGAGGAAGTCCGGGCCGCGCTGGCTCC
Organism: uncultured Pseudomonadota bacterium; assembly: GCA_963842155.1. Taxonomy (GTDB): domain Bacteria; phylum Pseudomonadota; class Alphaproteobacteria; order JACZXZ01; family JACZXZ01; genus CAWJFP01. The sequence continues at coordinate 338,156 of CAWJFP010000036.1, read as the reverse complement.
CTTCGAGGAAAAGCATGGCATCGCCGCGGCCATCGAGCGCGGCTTGGTGCAGATGCTGGGCACCTCGGGCACGGTGACCACCCTCGCCGGCGTGCATCTCGACCTCGCGCGTTACGACCGCGCCTTGATCGATGGCTGCTATCTCGACTTCGAGGCGTTGCGTGCGGTGAGCAAGCGGATTTGCGCCATGAGCTACGAGGAGCGGGCCGCGCATCCCTGCGTGGGCCCCGAGCGCGCCGATCTCGTCATCGCGGGCGTCGCGATCCTCGAGGCGATCTGCCGCGCCTGGCCAGTCGGTCGGCTGCGCGTCGCCGATCGCGGCGTACGCGAGGGCATTCTCGTCGGGCTTTCGCAACGCGGCTCGCGGCCGGGCGCCGGGCGCGCCGCCAAGGATTGAGCCATGGCGCGGGACGAGGGCCGCGGCAAGCGTAAGACGCCGGCCGCGGCCGGGCGCGGCAGCAATCCGCGCCGGCTTGCCGTCCGCGTCCGCTCGAAAGGGCGTAGCGCCTCCTCCGTGCGTTGGCTCGAGCGCCAGCTCAACGATCCCTATGTCGCCGAGGCAAGGCGACTCGGCTACCGCTCCCGCGCCGCCTTCAAGCTGCGCCAGATCGACGACAAGCTGCATCTCCTAGGGCCCGGCTTGCGCGTAGTCGATCTCGGGGCCGCGCCGGGGGGCTGGACCCAGCTCGCGGTGGAGCGCGTGCGAGGCGGGCAGCCCCAGGGCGGCCGCGTGCTGGCGGTCGATCTGGCTCCGCTCGAGCCGCTGCCGGGCGCGGAGCTGCTGACGCTCGACATCCTCGACGAGGCGGCGCCGCGCCATGTCCGCGAGGCGCTCGGCGCCCCGGCGGATCTGGTGCTGAGCGACATGGCGCCCGCCGCAACCGGCCATGCCCAGACCGATCATCTCCGCATCATCGCCCTCGCGGAGGCGGCCCTCCTGCTCGCCGAGGAGCTGCTGGCGCCCGGCGGGAGCTTTGTCGCGAAAGTCTGGCAGGGCGGCGCCGAACGGGAGCTGCTCGATCGCCTAAAGCGCCGCTTCGCCAAGGTGCGGCACATCAAGCCGCCCGCGAGCCGCGCCGAATCGGCCGAGCTTTACGTCGTCGCCTCGGGCTTCAAGGCCAGCCGAGGCTGACGGCAGGCGAGGCCCGCGCGAGGGGCTTTCATTCGCGCGGCCAATCTGTATAGTGGGCCGCCACCTTGTCCGGTGGAGGCGGTATGCAGATCCGTGAGGCGCTAACTTTCGACGACGTCCTGCTTACGCCCGCCCGCTCCGCCGTACTGCCCAATGCCACCGACACGCATACGCGCTTGACTCATCGCGTCGAGCTCGGCATTCCGCTGCTCTCGGCCGCCATGGACACGGTGACCGAGGCGCCGCTTGCGATCGCGCTCGCGCAGGCCGGCGGGCTCGGCGTGATCCACAAGAATTTCTCCATCGCCGAGCAGGCGGCCGAGGTGCGCAAGGTCAAGAAATTCGAGGCGGGCATGGTGGTGAATCCCGTCACCATCACCCCCGACGAGACCCTCGCCGACGCGCTCAGGCTCATGGCCGACCACAAGATCTCCGGCATTCCGGTCGTGGAGCGCGGCAGCCGTCGCCTCGTCGGCATCATCACCAACCGCGACGTGCGTTTCGCCACCGAGCCCGGCCAGCCCATCCGCGAGCTGATGACCAAGGAGAATCTGGTCACCGTGCGCGAGGGCGTCGAGATGGGCGAGGCCAAGCGCCTCCTGCACAAGCACCGCATCGAGAAGCTGCTCGTGGTGGACAGCAGCTATCGCTGCGTCGGCCTCATCACCGTCAAGGATATCGAGAAGGCGCAGACCTTCCCCAACGCCTGCAAGGACGAGAAGGGCCGCTTGCGCGTCGGCGCGGCCGTGGGCGTCGGCGAGGCCGGCATCGAGCGGGCCGAGGCGCTTTTCGACGCCGAGGTCGACGTGATCGTGGTGGATACCGCCCACGGCCATTCCGATGGCGTGCTCCGGTCGGTGAGCCGCGTCCGCAAGCTTTCCAACTATACCCAGGTGATCGCCGGCAATGTCGCGACGGCCGAGGGGGCGCAGGCGCTCATCGACGCGGGCGCCGACGCGATCAAGGTCGGCATCGGTCCGGGCTCGATCTGCACCACCCGCGTGGTGGCCGGCGTGGGCGTGCCGCAGCTGACCGCGATCCTCGACGCGGTCGAGGCCTGCCGAAAGCAGAACATTCCCGTCATCTCGGACGGCGGCATCAAGCATTCGGGCGATCTCGCCAAGGCGCTCGCGGCGGGCGCCAGCTGCGCCATGATCGGCTCGCTGTTCGCCGGCACGGACGAGAGCCCCGGCGAGGTCTATCTCTATCAGGGCCGCTCCTATAAGGCCTATCACGGCATGGGCTCGCTCGGCGCCATGGCGCGGGGCTCGGCGGATCGCTATTTCCAGGCCGAGATCGCCAACAGCCTCAAGCTGGTCCCGGAAGGCATCGAGGCTCAGGTGCCCTATCGCGGCCCCGTCGCGACGATCATCCATCAGCTCGTCGGCGGCCTGCGCGCGGCCATGGGCTATACCGGCAGCGCCTCGATCCCCGATTTCCAGCACAATGCCCGCTTCCTGCGCATCACCAACGCAGGCTTGCGCGAGAGCCATGTGCATGACGTGGTCATCACGCGCGAGGCGCCGAACTATTGGAGCGAGCGCTGAGCAGCGCCGGCGCCCCCGCCGGGGCGGCATAAACTAGATCGCGCTTTAGGCCCCATGACCCCGCCCGCCCAGCTGGCCGCGGCGATCGAGCTTTTGGCGCTCATCGCGCAGGCCGGCTCGCCCGCCGACAAGACGACGGCGGATTATTTCCGCGCGCGGCGCTATATCGGCGCCAAGGACCGTCGCGCGATCGCCGCGCTGGTCTACGAAGTCCTGCGCCGCCGCGCATCGCTCGATTGGTGGCTGCAGCGCCTGAAGGCGACGGCGGTCGAGCCCGCGCGCGGGAGGATCATCGCCGCTCTTGTCCTGATCGAGAGATGGCGGGCCGCCCGCATCGCGGAGCATTTCGACGGCGCGTCCCGTCATCCGGCGCCCCTCGATGCCGCGGAGCGCGCGTTGCTGCGCGCCTTGAGCAACCACAGCCTCGATCATCCCAAGCAGCCGGACTGGGTGCGGTACGAGCTTCCGGAATGGCTTTTCGCCAAGCTGGCCCTCGTCTTCGGCGCGAGGCTCGAGCCCGAGCTGACCGCGCTCATGGCCGAGGCCAGCTTCGATCTCCGCGTCAACAGCCTCAAAGCCACGCGAGAGGAGGCGCAAGCGGCGTTGGCCGCCGAGGGCATCGAGGCCGCGCCGACGCCACTCTCGCCCCTTGGGCTCCGTCTGCCCCGGCGCCTCGCGATCGGCGGCAGCAAGGCCTTCCGCGCCGGGCTGGTCGAGGTGCAGGACGAGGGCTCCCAGCTTGCGGCGCTTCTAACTGGCGCCGAGCCCGGCATGCGGGTTTGCGACTTCTGCTCCGGGGCCGGCGGCAAGGCCTTGGCGCTTGCGGCCGCCATGCGCAACCAAGGCCAAATCTACGCGCTCGAGGTCAGTAAGCCGCGCATGGCGCGCGCGGCAGTCAGGCTCGCCCGCGCGGGCGTGCATAACGTCACCCGCAAGCTTCTCGACGGGCATCGCGATCCCTGGATCAAGCGCCATAAGCAAAGCTTCGACCGCGTCCTCGTCGATGCGCCTTGCAGCGGCAGCGGGACCTGGCGGCGCAATCCGGACGCCAGATGGCGCTTGACACCGGATGATCTGGCCGAGCTCGTCGCTCTGCAACGCGAGATTCTGGCCAGCGCCGCGCGGCTGGTGAGGCCCGGCGGGCGGCTGGTCTATGTCACCTGCTCGCTCTTGGCCGAGGAGAACGAGGCGCAGGCGGCTTTATTCCTCCGCGAGAACGCGGGATTCCGTGCCTTTCCGTTGGAAGAGGCCTGGGCAAAGGCCGTCGGAGGCGCATACCCGGGCGAAGGCGACACCCTCACCCTGACGCCTGCGCGCCACGGCACCGATGGATTCTTCGTGGCCGCGTTCGAGCGTGGCTGACGCGGCGAAAAAGCCGTGCTAGCCTTTCCTCATGGCGAACGTGCGACTGGCCATTCCATCCGACGCGGCGGCGATCGCGCGGATCCATGTCGAGACCTGGCGCGCCACCTATGCCGGGCTGCTGCCGGAGCGCATGTTGGCGAACATGCGGGCCGACGGGCATCGCGAAAGCTGGCTCGGCGTGCTCAGCGGCCAACGCGGCCGGCAGACCGTGCTCGTGGCGGAACGCCCGCGCCAAGGCCCGATCGGCTTCCTCTCGGCGGGTCGCGCCCGTGCGCCGCTGCCCGGCTACGAGGCGGAGATCTACACGATCTATGTCTCGCCCGATCATCAGGACCAGGGCGTCGGCAGCGACCTGCTGAACGCTTGCTTCCAGCGGCTCGACCAGCAGCATCTGCATGGCGCGATGCTCTGGGTGCTGGCGAAGAACCCCTCGCGGTTCTTCTACGAGGCGACGGGCGGCGTGATGATCGCGCACCGCAAGGAGCGGCTCTGGGGCGTCGTGCTGCCGGAGCTTGCCTATGGCTGGCCCGACCTCGCCCGCGCCCTCAACGGCTCGAGCGACGGCGCGCGCGCCGATTGAGGCGCTTCCTAGCGGTCTTTCCTCCTGGCGGGTCGGGGCGCGCTCGGCTATGGTGCCGCTCCAGGATCGTCAGCGCGCCCGCATGACCGACCGCGTCCTCATTCTCGATTTCGGCTCCCAGGTTACCCAGCTCATTGCGCGCCGCGTGCGCGAAAGCGGCGTCTACAGCGAAATCCAGCCCTATAACCGGGTCACCGCCGAATTGCTCGCCGCCTTCGCGCCCAAGGCGATCATTCTTTCCGGAGGACCCGCCTCGCTCACCGAAGCCGATTTGCCGCGCGCTCCCGAGGCGGTGTTCAAGCTCGGCGTGCCGGTGCTCGGCATCTGCTACGGCTTCCAAACCATGTGCGCTCAGCTCGGCGGCGAGGTGGCGCCTTCGGAGCATCAGGAGTTCGGCCGCGCCTTCGTCGAGGTGACCGGCGATTCGGCGCTCTGGGACGGCGTCTGGAAGAAGGGCGAGCGCCAGCAAGTCTGGATGAGCCATGGCGACCGCGTCGTGCGGCTGCCGCCCGGCTTCCGCTCGGTCGGCGTCAGCGACGGCGCGCCCTATGCGATGACGGCCGACGACGAGCGCCGCTTCTACGGCCTGCTGTTCCACCCCGAGGTCGTGCATACGCCGCATGGCGCGGACCTGTTGCGAAACTTCACCCGCAAGGTGGCCGGCTGCGCCGGCGATTGGAGCATGGCGAGGTTCCGCGAGCAGGCGGTCGCCAAGATCAGGCAGCAGGTGGGGCAGGGGCGCGTCATCTGCGGGCTCTCAGGCGGCGTCGATTCCTCGGTCGCCGCCGTACTGATCCATGAGGCGGTGGGCGAGCGGCTCCATTGCATCTTCATCGATCACGGGCTGTTGCGGGCGCGCGAGCGCGAGGAGGTCGAGGAGGTCTTCCGCGGCCATTACAACATTCCCCTGACCGTGCGCGATGCGAGCGCGCTCTTCCTCGCCAGGCTCGCCGGCATCGAGGAGCCCGAAGCCAAGCGCAAGATCATCGGCGCCACCTTCGTCGAGGTCTTCGACGAGGAGGCGCATAAGCTGGGCGGCGCCGAATTTCTGGCCCAGGGCACGCTTTATCCCGACGTCATCGAATCCGTCTCGCCGCTGGGCGGACCTTCCGTCACCATCAAGTCGCACCATAATGTGGGCGGATTGCCCGAGCGGATGAAGCTCAAGCTCGTCGAGCCGCTGCGCGAGCTCTTCAAGGACGAGGTGCGCGAGCTCGGCCGCGAGCTCGGATTGCCCGAGAAGCTCGTCGGCCGGCATCCTTTCCCGGGGCCCGGCCTCGCCATCCGTTGTCCGGGGGCAGTCACGGCGGAAAAGCTCGCGATCCTGCGCAAGGCCGACATGATCTTCCTCGAGGAGATCCGCAATGCCGGGCTCTACGACGCGATCTGGCAGGCTTTCGTGGTGCTCTTGCCGGTGCGGACGGTGGGCGTCATGGGGGACGCGCGCTCCTACGATTATGTCTGCGCGCTACGCGCCGTCACCTCGACCGACGGGATGACGGCGGATTCCTATCCCTTCGATCATGCATTTCTGGCCGCCGCCGCGACGCGCATCATCAACGAGGTGCGCGGCATCAACCGCGTGGTCTATGACGTGACCTCGAAACCGCCGGGAACCATCGAGTGGGAGTGAGGCGCAAGGGGCGCTAGGTCCATGGCAACAACAACCAAACAAAGAGAATACCGAAAGGCATTCTGTCTCAGCCCGCGAATGGCCAATGCAATTTGGGACATACTGACCGACGCTGGTACCAAACCGCATCTGTCGTTTTCATGTTCCGACGGATCGGAAATCGAGTTTGACGAATTGAGCGATTTGCTTGATTTTCAAAACAACCGATCGCGGCAAATTACCGAAGTCGAGTTCAAAAATACTTACGGATCAAAAACACGTATTTCGATTGAAATCGGGAAGCCAAAGTTTTTTGAACCCTCTATTCGCTATCGAATAATAGGCGATGATCGCGACGTAATTTATATAGCAAATAAACTTGAGGAATTGATTGGCGGCTCCCTGCTATGGTATTCACCGTTCTCATCTCCTCCAGATTTCGTTATAGGAGCTCTATCCGTGTTCATTTTTATTTCTGGAGGCGGCTTCTTCTTGGGCGGTTTCCGTTATCTGAACTCCAAATCCATCGCAATACCTATTGCCGCGATCTTTCTTGGAGCAATACTTTGTGTGCTGGCTTTTCGAGGCATGAGATTGGTACAATGGCTGTTTCCTCCAGCGGTTTTCGCTTTTGGTGGCGGCGTCGGCCTTTTGGATCGAGCAGCTCAACGACGTGCTTATTTTTTCGTCGCAGTTATAACAGCACTTGCCGTCGGTATAGTTGCGAACGTGATCTCAAACTCATTTTGGAAGTAGCGGCAGCGCATATGAATTGCCGACTGGGTCTCGATCGACGGACGAGAGATATCCTTCTGCCGTGCCTTCTGGCATCGATGGCCCAAGCGCAAAAAATCGGCTCTAAGCCTATCTTACGAATGGCAATTTGGCGCTAGGCCCATAAATCCAGCCATCTTGAATGAAGTATCCCGTCATTACGTTTGCCGCACCGACCGGCCCCCATATCCAACCGTCGCTAATCCAGTACTTCGTATTTACATCCTGCGCTCCAACAGGACCCCAAATCCAGTTGTCGTCTATCCAGAACTTTCCGTTTTGATACACCTCTGTGCTGTATATCCAACCATCCTGAATCCAAGCAGCTGCCACAGTCATGTACGCCACCCCTCGCGATGCTCAACTCGTTGTGATTGAAGATAAGCAGCTTAGTATACCATCTGTACCGGTCCTATAGAGTGACGCCTTCACGCAGCACCCGAGCAAATCAGGAGCTACTAATTGTCCCTCGTATCTCGTGACCGGCGGGTCCGCCTTCATCGGCAGCCGTGCGATCCCGCAGTACCGCGGGCTCCGATGGAACGGCGTCGAATCGGGCTATGATGTCATAGTTTTAAGCGCGGTCTCGATCGTCTGCTCGTCGTAGGGCTTTTGAAGCAACACCGCCCCTTGCGGTCCGTGCTGGCGCGCGGTGCTCGGCAGCGGTGCGTACCCGGTCGCGAAAATGAGGCGCAATCCGGGTTCCTGCTTTGTGGCGCGCGGCGGTGTCTTATTCGTTGAGCGATCTTGGACCGCTGACGAACGGACTGCCCCGAAGGTAGAATCGCAGGAGGCGGCTCGCATCCCGCGAAATGCCGATTCTGATGCTCTGCCCGATTTCGCCGGGTTCGCGGCAGCCGCGTCCGAGCCATAGAGGGCCTGCTCGGCAAAGATCGAGCCCATCGAGCGAACGATCAATCCGCAAGGCGGCGGCGAGCCTTCCTGGCCCTCGCGCCAAGTCGCGCAAGCGCTCGATGCCGCGATTTCCCTGCATGATCGGGATGCCTTCGAGCGGCTCGAGCGCCCTGATCAGAACGCCGGCTCCGATCCCGGGTATCTCGCTCGAGACATTCAGCATGTATGAGGTGCCGTAGGCGAGATAAACATAGGCGTGCCCACGCTCGAGAAAGAGCGAACGATTGCGCCGTGTCATCCCCCGGTAGGCGTGCCCGGCGGCGTCGCCGACGACATACGCCTCGGTCTCGACAATACGACCGCTGGCGATGCCTTCTGGCAATTCCCGCACCAATAGCTTGCCAATGAGATAGCGGGCGAGAGAGGCCGTATCGATCGGCAGCTTCGAGCGAGCGAGAGGGCGGCGGGTGGCCATCGTTACCGCGGCCAGGTTTCAGGGCATCCGCTCGACCCATTGCGCGCGCGAAGGCCCCGGCGCGAACGGATCGCCGAAATACTGGGTCTCGCGGGCCACCTTCCCATCGAGGAACTCCATGATGCTCACCGTGTATGACGGCCGCCCGTCATAGGTCAGGACATATTCGGTGACCCAAAGGCTGCCCGCGCCGATTATCCGCCGCACGGCGAAGCGCTTCCGGTTCGGCTGCGCGGCGCGAGACGACTGAAATCTTCCGCCGCCCGCGCACCCGCTCGCCCGATTGAGGATATTCGAGCACCGCGTCCTCTCGGTAGATTTGGTGCTCCCCCTCCAGGTCGTTCGCATCGGAGGCGGCCCAGTGACGATCCAGAGCCGCTCGAATCTCCCGGTCTTCCATAGCAAATCTCCCTGACCATCGCCGTCGATGTCGAGCCGTCGTACCATGCGCATGCCTGGAACAGGCCTTCCAGATGCGGCAGGGGGCCATTCCCGGCTTCAACCCAAATACGGGAGTTCTAACGATGCAAGAACGCAAACTCGGGAAAAACGGCCTGAAGGTCTCCGCCATCGGGCTCGGCTGCATGGGCATGACCTTTTCCTATGGTCCGCCTGCGGACAAGAAGGAGATGATTGCGCTCCTTCGGACGGCCGTCGCACGCGGCGTCACCTTCTTCGATACGGCTGAAGTGTATGGGCCGTTCAACAACGAAGAACTCGTGGGCGAAGCGCTCGCCCCGTTCAAGGGCAAAGTCGCGATCGCGACGAAGTTCGGGTTCAAGCTCGGTCCGAAGGGCGGGCCGAATTGGGTTGGACTCGACAGCCGGCCGGAGCATATCAAAGAGGTCGCGGAGGGCTCGCTCAAGCGACTCAGGGTCGATGCCATCGATCTCTTCTACCAACACCGGGTTGACCCCGACGTGCCGATCGAGGATGTCGCCGGAGCCGTCAAGGACCTGATCAAGGAAGGCAAGGTCAAGCATTTCGGGCTTTCCGAAGCGGGCGTGCCGACGATCCGTCGCGCACACGCCGTCCAACCGGTCACGGCGCTGCAAAGCGAATACTCGCTGTGGACCCGCACTCCCGAAAAAGAAGTGCTGGCGACCGTGGAAGAGCTGGGGATTGGCTTCGTTCCCTATAGCCCGCTGGGCAGGGGCTTCCTCACCGGCAAGATCGACCCAAATACCAAGTTCGACAGTGCCGATTTCCGCAGCGCGCTGCCGCGCTTTACGCCGGAGGCGCGGAAAGCTAACCAGGCCCTCGTCGATCTGCTGGCCAAGATCGGGCAGCGGAAGAAGGCGACGCCGGCCCAAATTGCACTGGCCTGGCTGCTGGCGCAGAAGCCGTGGATCGTTCCGATCCCGGGCACCACGAAGCTCACGCGGCTGGAGGAGAACATCGGCGCCGCCGCCATTGAACTGACGCCGGATGATCTTCGCGAAATCGAGAGCGCCGCCTCGAAGATCGCAGTGCAAGGGGCGCGTTACCCCGAGAAGCTGGAGCTATTGACCGGCCGTTGAGCGGCCGTCACGCGATCGATCGGGAAAATGAGGCGCCGCAGGTTGTCTCGTCAACCAAATTTCATTGACAAACAACCCAACATATTGACAGTCAATCCTCCTTAGCCTACAAGATCAGGTATGAGTGGCGGAAAGCGGGATGCGGCCTATTGGCGGCACCGCGTCGAGCGTGATTATCCGGACGTCGCGCAGCGCCTTGCGGCGGGTGAAATCCCGAGCGTGCGCGCAGCCGCCATCGAGGCCGGCCTCCTCCACGAGCCTTCCGCCCTCGATCACCTTCGCCGCGCCTGGCGCAAGGCCTCGGCGGAGGAGCGCAAGCGTTTCATCGAGGAGATCCCGCGGTCGGCTTGGCCCATCGAGCAGCCCGCCCTCGTCGCGCGCGAGGGGAGGCGCAAGATGGTGCGCGGCGGACCGCTGGGGCAGGGCGAGCTCTTTTACGGCGAAAGCGAGGCGGCGGAAGCAGGGGCAGGGGCCCCGCCGGCCATGAACGAGAACGTCATGCCGCTCATGCCGGTGGAGCGGCACGAGAACGGCGGCGAAGCCGGCGATCGGCACAGGGTCGAAGCCGCGACGGCTCGTGTCGCGGCCGGCGCAAAAGAGGGCAATCGGAGGCGCGACATCGTCGTCCTCGAAGATTCCCCGGATCGGGAAATGGCGGGTCGCGAGATCGCGGATCACGAGATGGCGCAGGCCGGCATGCCCGAGGACGTGCCCTTCGGCGAAGCCGATCGGATGCTCCAACGCGCGGCGGCAGGCGCGCCGAGCTCGCCCTATCGCGACTTGCCGGATGCCCTCGATCTGGGGCGGCTCCATGTCGCGGTGGGCCAGCATTATGTCAAGCTGGATGCCGGGCCCGATCCCTGGGAGGTTCTCTCGATCTTCGCCGGGCCGAGGGACGTGCCCCATGCGCGGATCGTGCGTTTGGCGGAACCCGACACCATACGCGTGGTGAGCGTCGGCACGTTAACGGATCGGCGGCGCTATCGGCCGATCTAGGCTCGGCAGGCCCCGCCAAAAAAGATGGCGCCGCCCGAAAGGGGCTTTGGGCGCCGGTTAGTTGTGCCCGACCTTTGTTAAAGAACGTTGTCAATTCACCCCCAATTTGTGCTAATGTCCCCGAAATGGAGGGGGTTTCTCCGACGAATCGGCGGTTACCAAAGAGACAGGGACGCGCAGGGTCTTAAAACCTTCGCGCGAGCTCGGGCTGTCGCGATGTCTGGGGTGCTTGGGGGAATTGTTTTAATTGCAAATAGATAGCGGGTCTTGCTGCGTTGACATTGCAGCAATGGACTTGCCTTGAGCGGAGGTCCGCCGGTTCCGATCGGCAAGTCGGATTCGGATCGCTCCCGCACCGTGGGGATGGCGGCGCGGGAGGGCAAGGTCAAAACCATCCTTCACATGGCGGCGAGGCGGCAAGACCGATTCGGCGCGCGCGAAAAGGTCTCGGCCGGGTTGTCGGCTCGGTCGAGCGAGATGGAGAGAAGTCAATATGTCTGTTGGTACGGTGAAGTGGTTCAACGCCACGAAGGGTTACGGCTTTATCCAGCCGGAGGATGGCTCGAAGGACGTGTTCGTGCACATCTCGGCGGTCGAGCGGGCGGGCCTGCATAATCTCAAAGAGGGGCAAAAGATCAGGTACGAGCTCACCGTTGGACGTAACGGCAAGAGCTCGGCCGAGAATCTTTCTCTCGCCGACTGAGGGCCTTGCGCCGAGCCCGACGGCCGGCGGGGCGGGCGCCCTTTCGGCCGCGGACCGCAGGCCGCGAGCGCCTCGCGCTCGGGCCTTCGGCCCCTTGAGCCCGGCGTAGTCAAAGCGCAAAGGCTTCGCCGCGCGGGGCGTCCGCCTCGCGTGACGGTTTCCGTTTCTCCATGCCCTCGAGAAAACGCTGGGCGCAAGGCCCATCGCCAGCGCGTATGATCAATGCGCCCTATTTGGCCGCCCGGTCGGGGCCGCCCGAAACGAGCGTGAGACGGCTTTGGATATGGGCCAGAACCTCGCCGAGACTGCGCCCCCGCCGGATCGGCCCGCTCGCGGTCGCGACCAGGAAAACGCAATTGCCGTCGCTGGCCGGCGCGAGCTTGACGATGGAGTAGGCGGGCCCTTCCAGCCAATTGCGGAACACCATGAAGCGCGCCCGCGCCGCGTCATGCTGGATGGCGTAGTCGCGCCATTCGCCGTTCGCGACGCGCTTGCTGTAGAGCTGCAGGAGGAGGTTCAGTTCTTGCCGGGTGAAATGCACATAGCTGCGCCGACGGCGTTGGTCGAGCCGGATCAGCTTCGCCATGAATGCCGCCTCCCCTCGCGCGCGGGGTCAGATGCAGTGGCCACCTGAATAGTCTTCCTCATTTTACCGGGCAAGTCCAGACCGCCGCGTCCGCCGGATCCGGCTTGCCTCCCGTTCGGGTTGCCGCGACATGCGTTCGGGCGTGAAGATTTTGTTGCGCCGCGTAAAGCCCATCGGTTACCGTCGAAGCAGGAATTGGATCGCGTCCGGAACGCGGCAATGAACAGGGAACCATAGGCTATCGGCGCCGGCGAAGAGCCTCCAAGCCCGACGCGCTCGGCGCCGCAGGGCGAGCCTGCTCATCGCTCGAGCCGATGGGGGAATTCGGCGGCATATGCTAGGCACATATGAATATTTCACCGTACAATTGATCAACGGCGTCACGCTCGGCGCGGTCTATGGTCTCATCGCCATCGGCTATACGATGGTGTACGGCATCATCGGCATGATCAATTTCGCCCATGGCGAAATCTTCATGATCGGCGCCTTCATCTCCATCATCACTTTTCTCCTTCTCGGCCTCGCCGGGATCACCTGGGTTCCGCTCGCCGTTCTCATCGTGCTGATCGTGACGATGCTGCTGACGCCGATCTACGGCTGGACGCTCGAGCGGATCGCCTACCGGCCCCTGCGGCGGGCGCCGCGCCTGGCGCCGCTCATCACCGCCATCGGCATGTCGATCTTCCTGCAAAACTACGTCCAGCTCCTCCAGGGCGCGCGCAACAAGCCCCTGCAGCCGGTCATCCGCGGCGGCGTCGAGATCATGCATCGCGGCGATTTCACCGTCTCGATCAGCTATCTGCAGATGTTCATCCTCACGCTGACCCTGGCGCTGATGGCGGGCTTTTCCCTGCTTATCGCGCGCACGCCCTTGGGCCGCGCCCAGCGTGCCTGCGAGCAGGATCTGGGCATGGCGGCGCTCGTCGGCATCAATGTCGACCGCACCATATCCATCACCTTCGTGATGGGCTCGGCGCTGGCCTCGGTCGCCGGCCTGATCTTCCTCCTGAACTACGGCGTGATCGATTTCTTCATCGGCTTCCTCGCCGGCATCAAGGCCTTCACGGCGGCCGTCCTGGGCGGCATCGGCTCGCTCCCCGGCGCCATGCTCGGCGGGCTGCTGATCGGCCTCATCGAGGCCTTCTGGTCGGGCTATTTCACGGTCGAGTACAAGGATGTGGCCGCCTTCTCCATCCTTGTCCTGGTGCTCATCTTTCGACCGACCGGGCTGCTCGGCAAGCCGGACATCGAGAAGGTGTGAGATCGATGGCGGTCACGGCCGCGACTGTCCTGCCCGCGCGAGCGTCGGACGCCACGGCGATGCTCAAGGAGGCCGGGCTCACCGCCCTTGTCGTGTTTTTGCTGACGATCGGCCTCGTCGGCTTCGACATCCGCGACGTCCCGGGCGGCATCGAGCTGCAGACGCGTTTCACCGATGTGGCGGTCGTCACCGCCCTCGGCTTCCTGGGACGCCTCGTTATCATCCTTCATCGCCAAGGCCATTACCGGCTCGTCATCGGAATCACGGCCCCGCTCGCGGCGCTTCTCCTGGTGCTGCTGCTCGGCGAGACGATCAACTCCGCGACCGGCACGAGCGGCTTGGCCAGGATCGCCCGCGCGATCCTGCCTTTTCACGATCCGCTGGTAAGCTGGATCGTCTGGCTGCTGTTGGTCGGCTTCGTCCTCCGCGCGCTCATGGCGATCCGCAACGCCGGGATCGACCTGCTCGATCCCGAGACGCGCGAAGCGCGCATGGACCGCATCGCGCTGCGCGTGCAGCGCGCCGCAGCGCTGGTCGGCCCGATTCTGCTCGTGGTGGCGATCGCCTTGCCCTTCCTGCCTTTCAGCAACCGCCAGATCATCGACATCGCCACCTTGGTGCTCACCTACGTCATGCTCGGCTGGGGTCTCAACGTCGTCGTCGGCCTCGCCGGGCTGCTCGACCTCGGCTACGTCGCCTTCTATGCGGTCGGCGCGTACAGCTACGCGCTGCTGGCGCAGGACCTGAACCTCGGCTTCTGGACCTGCTTGCCCTTCGCCGGCGTGATGTCCGCCACGGCCGGAGTACTGCTCGGCTTTCCGGTGCTGCGGCTGCGCGGCGACTACCTCGCCATCGTGACATTGGGCTTCGGCGAGATGATCCGCATCATCCTGACGAATTGGGTGAGCTTCACCAACGGCCCCAACGGCATCTCGGGCATTCCCCGTCCCAGCTTCTTCGGCCTGCCCTTCAACCCCGACGCCACGCCCGAGAGCCCGACCTTCTTCAGCGTGTTCGGCCTGCAATATACGCCGATCGCGCGCATCATCTTTCTCTACTACCTGATCCTGGCCTTGGCCCTCGTCACCAACCTGTTCACCTTGCGGATACGCAAGCTGCCTATCGGGCGCGCGTGGGAGGCGCTGCGGGAGGACGAGACCGCCTGCCGCTCGCTCGGCATCAATCCGCGCAATACCAAGCTGACCGCCTTCGGCATAGGCGCCATGTTCGCCGGCTTCGCCGGCTCCTTCTTCGCCACGCGACAGGGCTTCATCAGCCCCGAGAGCTTTTCCTTCATCGAATCCGCCGTCATCCTCGCGATCGTCGTGCTGGGCGGCATGGGCAGCCAGATCGGCGTGGTGTTCGCCGCCATCGTGCTGATCGGGCTGCCGGAATTCTTCCGTGAGCTGCACCAATACCGCATGCTCGCCTTCGGCGCGGCGATGGTGCTCATCATGCTGTGGCGTCCCTCCGGCCTGCTCGCCCATCGCGAGCCGACGCTCCGCCTGCACAAGAACGGCAAGGAGCGAAAGAGCGCGGCCGAGGCCCGCACATGAGCGGCGCCGCGAGCCGGGCGGAGCGCAAGCCGCTCCTGACCATCGAGCATCTCACCATGCGCTTCGGCGGCCTTCTCGCGGTCGACGATGTCTCGTTCACGGCGCATGACCGGGAAATCACGGCGATCATCGGTCCCAACGGCGCCGGCAAGACCACCGTCTTCAATTGTCTCACCGGCTTCTACAAGCCGACCGTCGGCCGCCTCACCCTCCATCATCGGGCGGGCGATTTCCTGCTCGAGCGCATGGAAGGCTACAAGATCGGCAAGATCGCCGGCGTGGCGCGCACCTTCCAGAACATCAGGCTCTTTCCGCATATGAGCGTCCTCGAGAACCTGATCGTGGCGCAGCACAACGAGCTGATGCGGGCCTCGGGATTTACCTTCCTCGGATTGTTCGGCTTCAAGGGCTACAGGGAGGCGGAACGCAAGGCGGTCGAAGTCGCGCGCTATTGGCTCGACAAGGTGGGCCTCGTCGACCGGGCGGACTGGAATGCCGGCAATTTGCCCTACGGCGCCCAGCGCCGCCTCGAGATCGCGCGCGCCATGTGCACCAAGCCGATCCTGCTTTGCCTCGACGAGCCTGCCGCCGGCCTCAATCCCCGCGAATTCGCCGAGCTCAACGAGCTGCTGATCGATATCCGCGACGGCGAGAAGACGGGGCTTCTGCTGATCGAGCACGACATGGGCGTCGTCATGGAAATCTCCGACCACATCGTCGTGCTCGACTACGGCCGCAAGATCTCGGACGGCACGCCGGAATCGGTGCGCAACGATCCCGCGGTGGTGCGCGCCTATCTCGGCGAGGAAGAGGACGAGGCGCTGCCGCCGGAGATCGCGCGCGACCTCGGGGTCGACCCGACGCAGGGGCAGGAGGCGCCCTGATGCTGACGATCTCGGGCGTCCATACCTTCTACGGCAACATCGAGGCGCTGCGCGGCGTGGCGCTCGAGGTGAAGCGCGGGGAGATCGTGACCTTGATCGGCGCGAACGGCGCCGGCAAGTCGACGCTGCTCATGACCATCTGCGGCGGCGTACGTGCCCGGAGCGGACGGATCACCTTCGACGGCGTCGACATCACGGCGCGGCCGACATACGAAATCATCCGCATGGGCATGGCCCAGGCGCCCGAAGGCCGGCGCATCTTTCCGCGCATGACGGTGCTCGAGAACCTCCAGCTCGGCGCCACGGTGGCCGACCAGAAATTCTTCGACGAGGATGTCGCCCGCGCCTTTGCCCTCTTTCCCATCCTGCAGCAGCGTCAGTCGCAGCGGGCCGGAACGCTTTCGGGCGGCGAGCAGCAGATGCTGGCGATCGCCCGCGCGCTGATGAGCCGGCCGCGCCTCCTGCTGCTCGACGAGCCCTCGCTCGGCTTGGCGCCGCTGATCGTCAAGCAGATCTTTCAGGTGATCCGCTCCATCAACCGCGACCAGGGCGTCACCGTCTTCCTCGTCGAGCAGAACGCCTATCACGCGCTTCGCTTGGCCCATCGCGGCTACGTGATGGCGAACGGCAACATCCTGATGTCGGGGACGGGGCGCGAGCTGCTCGCCAATCCGGAGGTTCGCGCCGCGTATCTCGAGGGCGGCAAGGCGCATTGAGCGCGAAGGAATGCGGGTATGGATCAACTATTCGGCGCCGGCATTGTCGTTTTCATCTTCGTCACGATCATCCTGGTGGGCTTCGCCGCCTTCATGTCCGGGCAGGCGCTCGCCAATACCTGGCGGCCCATCTGGCAGACCCTGCCTTACTCGCTCGGGCTGGGGCTGCTGGACCGCTTCCTGACCTGGGCGCTGTTCCAAGGTCCGCTGTTCGCGCTTCTCCCCTATCTATTCGACACGGCGATCATTTTCGTCATCACCCTGCTTGCTTACCGGCTGACCCGGGCGCGCAAGATGGTGACGCAATATCCGTGGATCTACGAGCGTACGGGCCCCTTCAGCTGGCGTGCCAAGGCCGGCGAGAGCGAGCCCGGCGAAATCGAGACGGGATGACGAATTTCCCGGCCGCGGGACGGCCCATGCGCCCCGGAAACCATGTTCGGCGCGCTGGTGTAGGGGCTCAAGGAGGTGCTAAACTGATGATAACACGCCGGTTGGCCTCTTCGTCGGAGGGAAGATGCCCGCCAAATGAGACGACCATCTGATCCAGCCCAGGGAGATTCATGCAGATGACAAAGCTGAAAACGGTGCTCATGGCAGCCGCCGCCATGGCGGCCATGAGTTGGACGGCGGCGCAGGCCGATACCCTCATCGCGACCGCGGGTCCGATGACGGGTCCCTACGCCTCGTTCGGCGAGCAGATGAAGCGCGGCGCCGAGATGGCGGTGAAGGATATCAACGCCAAGGGCGGCGTGCTCGGCCAGCAGCTCAAGCTCGAAATCGGCGACGATGCCTGCGATCCGAAGCAGGCCGTCGCGGTCGCCAACAAGTTCGCGAGCGAAGGCGTCAAGTTCGTGGCCGGTCATTTCTGCTCGGGCTCCTCGATTCCGGCCTCGGCCGTCTATCATGAGGAGAACATCATCCAGATCACGCCGGCATCGACCAATCCGGCGCTGACCATCGAGGCCGCCAAGAAGGGTTGGAAGAACGTCTTCCGCGTCTGCGGCCGCGACGATGCCCAGGGCAAGGTGGCGGGGCAATATCTCGCCGCGCATTTCAAGGGCAAGAAGGTCGCCATCCTCGACGACAAGACGGCCTACGGCGCGGGCCTTGCCGAGGAGACGCTCAAGAACATGGAAGCCGCCGGCCTCAAGCCCACCATGGTCGAGCATTACACCGCCGGCGAGAAGGACTATTCCGCCCTCGTGAGCAAGATGAAGGCCGAGGACATCGCCGCCTTCTATGTCGGCGGCTATCATACCGAGGCCGGCCTGATGATCCGCCAGGCGCATGAGCAGGGCTGGAATCCGCAGCTCGTCTCGGGCGACGCGCTGGTCACCGACGAGTTCTGGAAGATCACCGGCCCGGCCGGCGAAGGCACGCTCATGACCTTCCCGCCCGATCCGCGGAACTTCCCCGAGGCCAAGACGGTCGTCGACGAGTTCAAGGCGACCAACTACGACCCCGAGGGCTACACCCTCTATACCTACGCCGCGATCCAGGTCTGGCGGGACGCCGTGACCAAGGCCGGCTCGCTCGATGCGGCCAAGGTCGAAGACCAGCTCCATGCGCTGACTTTCGATACGGTGATCGGCAAGATTAAGATCGACGCGGGCGGCGACGTGGTGAACCCGGTCTATGTCTGGTACATCTGGCACGACGGCAAGTACGCCGAAGTGAAGTAAGCCCACGGCACGACATATCCCGAACGGAATCGGCTCGGCGCTCCATCGCCGGGCCGATTTCTTTTTGCGAGGTCAATATCGGGGACGCGCGGCCGGCGCGACCGCGCTTGCACTGGCGAGACGAGATGCGGTCTTGCTTGGGGTGGCGGACTTCGCCGGATCAGCGGGCGCGGCGCTTGGTCTCCGCGCTGGGCTTGCGGCCCAGGCCGATCTGCTTGGCGAAGGCGGAGCGCTGTGCGGCGTAGTTTGGCGCCACCATCGGATAGTCGGGCGCCAGGCTCCATTTGGCGCGATACTCGTCCGGCGTCATGCCGTACGTCGTGCGCAAATGACGCTTCAGCATCTTGAGCTTCTTGCCGTCCTCGAGACAAACGATGTAGTCAGGGGAAACCGAGCGCCTTATCGGCACGGCGGGCTTGAGCGCCTCTTGCTTGCCTTCCATGCGGCCTGTGCTCAAGGAATTGAGCGAGCCGTAGACGGCCCTGATCACGTCCGGAAGCTGCGCGGGTGCCAGCACGTTGTTACTGACGTAAGCCGATACGACCTCCGTAGTCATGCGCAACATGCTGCTTTGGTCGATCTTCTCCCCAGACTCTACAGTCATTGCTGAAATCCTTCGCAACGCTGAAATATCTTCAGGGAAAAGTTGCATATCGCTTTCTAACTGTCAATTCGAAAAGCGAATCTATGCGAGTAATAAATTCTTGCAGGAATGAAAGGCGTCACTCGATTTTGCGAGTTTTTCTAGTGCGCTGGGAATTAATCAAGGATTTGTTCGTGCTATTCCTGTGCGATGCCATGGATGTGGAGAAATCCACCTGTCGCTCGTCAGCGAAGCGCCCCGCCGCCCTGCCTAATTCATTGGCGATAACACAAGGAAAAGCATTCAAATCATTGCCAATGTGATAAGAACCCCGCTTCCCGCCGGTAAAACCAGCCTATGCCCTGCGACAATTAGTAGTTTGCTGGCCCCCTTAGGCGACATATGGTAGTTTCGCTGTTCTTGTTCCTTGGGGGCCGAGCTGTCCATTCATGTCTGGCGCGACCATAGCGATCGCCGCGGATCATGCAGGGTTCGCACTCAAATCGGCTTTGGCGGCCGAGCTCGCGGCGCTCGGCCATGAGGTCCTCGATCTCGGGACGCATTCGACCGAGAGCGTCGATTATCCCGACTACGCCGCGGCGCTGGCGGCGGCGGTCGAGAGCGGGCGGGCCGGTCGTGGCGTGCTCGTCTGCGGCACCGGCATCGGCATGGCGATTGCCGCCAATCGCCACGCTGTCGTGCGCGCGGCCGTCTGCCATGACATCACCTCGACGCGCCTCGCGCGTGCGCATAACGACGCGAATGTCCTGGCGCTGGGCGCGCGCCTCGTCGGCGAGGAGGTGGCGAAGGACTGTCTCCGCGCCTTTCTATCGACGGCCTTTGAAGGCGGGCGGCACGCCCGGCGGGTCGACAAGCTGTCTTGACGCCGGGGCGACGATGCCCCGCAAAAAGGGAATTCGAGAGCGATGACGGGACCCAGCGGCGCGCAGCGCATCGCGCACGAAGAGATGGATCGTTTCTTCGCCGCCTTGCTCGACGAGACCGATCCCGAGCTCGACGCGGCGATGAGGGGCGAGCTCGAGCGGCAACAGACCCAGATCGAGCTGATCGCGTCCGAGAATATCGTCTCGCGCGCGGTGCTCGAGGCGCAAGGCTCGGTGCTCACCAACAAATATGCCGAGGGCTATCCCGGGCGGCGCTATTACGGCGGCTGCGAGCATGTCGACATTGTCGAGACGCTGGCGATCGAGCGGGCGAAGAAGCTCTTCGGCTGCGGTTTCGCCAACGTCCAGCCCCATTCCGGAGTGCAGGCCAACACCGCCGTCTTCATGGCCCTCCTGAAGCCCGGCGATACGTTCCTCGGCCTCTCCTTGGCGGCCGGCGGCCATCTCACGCATGGCGCGCCGCCGAGCCTTTCGGGCAAGTGGTTCAACGCCGTGCCCTATGGCGTCCGCCGCGAGGACGGCCGCATCGATTACGACCAGCTCGCCGCGCTGGCGGCGCAGCATCGGCCCAAGCTCATCATCGCGGGCGGGTCGGCCTACGCACGCATCATCGATTTCGCCCGCTTCCGGCAAATCGCCGACAGCGTGGGCGCCTATCTCATGGTCGACATGGCGCATTTCGCGGGCCTGGTCGCGGGCGGCGTCCATCCGAGCCCGCTCCCGCATGCGCATGTGGTCACGACGACCACGCACAAGACGCTGCGCGGACCGCGCGGCGGCGTGATCCTCTGCAACGACGAGGAGATCGCCAAGAAAGTCAATTCGGCGATCTTCCCCGGTACGCAAGGCGGGCCGTTGATGCATGTGATCGCGGCCAAGGCCGCCGCGTTCGGCGAAGCGCTCAGGCCCTCCTTCAAGGCCTATGCGCGCCAGGTCGTCGATAATGCCCATGCGCTCGCAGCGACCTTGACGGAGCGCGGTTACGATCTCGTGACCGGCGGCACGGACACCCATCTCATGCTGGTCGATCTGCGCGGCAAGCGCCTGACCGGCAAGATGGCGTCCGCAAGCCTCGAGCGCGCAGGCATGACCTGCAACAAGAACGGCGTGCCCTTCGACCCGGAGAAGCCGACCGTCACATCCGGCATCCGGATAGGCACGCCGGCCTCGACGACGCGCGGCTTTGGCCTAGCCGAATTCCGCAAGGTCGGCGAGCTGATTGCGGACGTGCTCGACGCGCTGGCAGCGCGGGGCGAGGAGAATGGCGCCGGCGAGGCTGCGGCGGCGAAGGAGGTCGCCGCGCTCTGCCGGCGCTTCCCGATCTATCCGGGGCTGTGAGGGCTGGCAAAAGCAACGCCGGCGCGGGTGAGGCGGCCGGCATCTTCAGGGGGTAGGGGCAATGCGCTGTCCGTTCTGCGGGAATGAGGATACCCAGGTCAAGGATTCCCGACCGACCGAAGATAACGCGGCGATCCGCCGCCGGCGCTATTGCCCGGCCTGCGGATCGCGCTTTACGACCTTCGAGCGCGTGCAGCTCCGCGACCTCATGGTCGTCAAGAAGGGCGGGCAGCGCGTGCCTTTCGATCGCGACAAGCTCGCGCGCTCGATCCAAATCGCCTGCCGCAAGCGACCGGTCGATCCCGAGCGCATCGAACGCATCGTCAGCGGCATCGTGCGACGGCTGGAGAGCTCGGGCGAGAGCGATATCCGTTCGGAGCAGATAGGCGAGATGGTGATGGATGCGTTGCGCGGGCTCGATCCCGTCGCCTATGTCCGCTTCGCCTCGGTCTATCGCAATTTCCGCGAGGCGAAGGATTTCGAGGATTTCGTCGGGCAACTCAGTGGCGACGCCGAATAATGACGGGCAGGAATGGCGCTTCATGCGGATGGCGCTCGGGCTGGCGCGCCGCGGGCTCGGCCGCGTTTGGCCCAACCCGGCCGTGGGCTGCGTGCTGTTGCGCGAAGGCAGGGTGGTGGGTCGCGGTTGGACGCAGCCGGGCGGCCGTCCCCATGCCGAGACGGAGGCGCTGAGCCGGGCGGGCGAGGCGGCCGCCGGCGCCACCGCCTTCGTGAGCCTCGAGCCCTGCAGCCATCGCGGCCGCACGCCGCCTTGCGCCGATGCCCTGATCGCCGCCGGCATCGCCCGCGCGGTGGTCGCCATCGAGGATCCCGATCCGCGCGTCTCCGGCAGCGGGGTCAAGCGGCTCGAGGATGCCGGCATTCCCGTGACGCTGGGCGTCGAGGCCGAGGCGGCGAGCGAACTCAACGCCGGCTTCCTCCAGCGCATCCGCACGGGCCGGCCTTCGGTGACCTGGAAGACGGCAACTACGCTCGACGGCAAGATCGCGACCTCCAAGGGCGAAAGCCAATGGGTGACCGGCGAGGCCGCGCGGGCGCGCGCCCATCTCCTGCGCGCGACCCATGACGCGGTCGCCATCGGGGTCGGAACCGCGATCGCGGACGATCCGCAGCTCACCTGTCGCCTGCCGGGACTGGAAGACGCCTCGCCGGTCAGGGTCGTCATCGATGGCAGGCTGCGAACGCCGCTTACCAACCGCATCGTCATCGGGGCCCGCGAGGTGCCGACCTGGTTCGTGGTGCGCGACGACGCCGAGCCGGAGCGGCTCGCCTTGCTTGCCGATTGCGGCGTCGAGGTGATCGCCGTGCGCGGGAGCGACGGCGAGGGGCCCGATCTCGTCCATGCGCTCGAGGAGCTCGGACGGCGCGGCATCACGCGCCTATTGCTCGAAGGAGGCAGCAAGCTCGCCGCCGGCTTCCTTCGCGCCGATCTGGTCGACCGCATCGCCTGGTTCCGCGCCGCGCGGGTCATGGGCGGGGACGGCATCCCTGCCGCGGCGGGCATGGGCTTCGAGCAATTGGCTGAAATTCCCGCCTTCGAGCGGCTGACGTTCGAGCCCTGCGGCGCGGATATGCTGGAAACATTGCGACGCCGCCCCTAGTTTAGCGCGATGTTCACGGGCATCATCACCGACATCGGGCGGGTGCGGTCGGTCGAACGGGCGCCGAGCGGCGACACCCGCCTCGCTATCGACACCGGGCAGGACGTCGATGGCATGGCGATCGGCGCTTCCGTCGCCTGCTCGGGCGCCTGCCTCACCGTGGTGGAGCATGGCGCGCGCTGGTTCGCCGTCGAATTTTCCGGCGAGACGCGCGCCCGCACCACGCTCGGCGATTGGCAGCCCGGGCGCGCGGTCAATCTCGAGCGGCCCTTGCGCATCGGCGACGAGCTGGGCGGCCATCTCGTCAGCGGCCATGTCGATGGCGTCGCGCTGGTCGAGCGGATCGAGCCCGAGGGCGGCAGCCTGCGCTTCATCCTCACGGCGCCCCGCGCGCTCGCCAGGTTCATCGCGCCGAAGGGCTCCATCGCGCTCGACGGCGTTTCCCTCACGGTCAACGAGGTCGAAGGCGACCGCTTCGGCGTCAACGTCATCGACCATACGCGGCGGGCGACGAGCTTCGGCGAGGCGCGGCCGGGCGAGCGGATGAATCTCGAGGTGGACCTTCTCGCGCGCTATGTGGCGCGCCTCGCCGAGGGGGCCTGACCATGCCCGACAGCAAGTTCCTGTCCTCGATCGAGGAAGTCATCGGCGAATCGCGCAACGGACGCATGTTCGTCCTCGTCGACGACGAGAGCCGCGAGAACGAGGGCGATCTCGTGATCCCGGCGCAGATGGCGACGCCCGACGCGATCAACTTCATGGCCAAGCACGGCCGCGGGCTGGTCTGCCTCGCGCTCACCTCCGATCGGGTCGAGCAGCTCGGCCTCGCCCTCCTGCCGCAGCATCATGGCTCGCGTCACCAGACGGCCTTCACCGTCTCCATCGAGGCGCGCGACGGGGTCACCACCGGGATTTCCGCGCCCGACCGCGCCCGCACCATCGCGGTCGCCATCGATCCGACCAAGGGCAAGGATGACATCGTCACGCCCGGCCATATCTTCCCCCTCGCCGCGCGCGACGGCGGCGTGCTCGTCCGCGCCGGGCACACCGAGGCCGCCGTCGATATCGCGCGCCTCGCCGGGCTCAATCCCTCGGGGGTGATCTGCGAGATCATGAACGACGACGGCAGCATGGCGCGCATGCCCGATCTCATCAAGTTCGCGCAGTTCCACGGGCTCAAGATCGCCAAGATCGCCGACCTCATCGAGTACCGCCTGCGTTACGACCGTATCGTGCGGCGCGGGGCGGAGGCCGTGATCCGCAGCAAATACGGCGGCGACTTCCGCATGATCGTCTATGTCAACAAGATCGCCTATTCCGAGCATGTGGCGCTGGTGAAAGGCGACATCTCCGGCGCCGCGCCGGTGCTCGTGCGGATGCATGCGCTCGACGTGCTGCACGACGTGCTCGGCGAGCGTAGCCACGCCCGCGGCGGCGAGATCGAGAAGGCGATGCGCATGATCGCCGAGGCCGGCCGCGGAGTCATCGTGCTCATCCGCGAGCCGAGCGCGACGCGGCTCTCCGATATCGTGACGGCGCGGGCAAGGGGCGAGACGGCGAGCGTCTCCGGCTTGCGCGACTATGGCGTGGGCGCGCAGATTTTGCTCGATCTCGGCGTCAGGGATATGATCCTGCTCTCGAACACGAAACGGAACATCGTGGGGCTCGAAGGCTACGCGCTCAAGGTCGTGGGTCAGCGCCCGATTCCGCTTGCCGAGGAATAGCGATGGCCGATACGCCCCATGTCATGATCGTCGAGGCGAGATTCTACGAGGAGCTTGCGGACGAGCTCGCGCGCGGCGCGATCGCCGCGCTCGAGGAGACGGGCGCCACCTGGGAGCGCTTCGCCGTACCGGGCTGCCTCGAGCTGCCGGCGGCGGTGAAGTTCGCCGTCCGCTCGCCCGAATTCTCGCGCCATCACCGGCGCTTCCACGGCTTCGTGGCGCTCGGCTGCGTCATCCGCGGCGAGACGACCCATTACGACATCGTCTGCAACGAGACGGCGCGCGGACTTCATACGCTGGCGCTCGAACATGCGTTGGCCCTCGGCTTCGGCGTGCTCACCTGCGAAACCATGGAGCAGGCGTGCGCGCGCGCCTTGGTCGGCGAGGGGAACAAGGGCGGCGACGGCGGCCCGCGCCTGCCTCCGCATGATCGAGCTCAAGCGCGTCTTTTTCCTTCCGCTTTGAGGAACCACATGTCCGCCGCCCCTCGGAGCAAGGACGAGCGCAAGCCGGCGGGCAAGCCGGACTCCCATCCGTCGCGCGTCTTGAGCGCGGCGCGGCTTGCCGCCACGCAGGCGCTCTACCAGATCGAGATGACGGGCGCCGAGCCGGATACCGTGCTCGCCGAGTTTCTGCATCATCGCCACGGCGCCGAGCTCGGCGAGGAGGAGCCGACGGCGGCGCTCGACGAGGACCTGCTCGCCGAGCTGGTGCTCGGCACGGTGCGCGAGCGCGCCGCGATCGACGCGGCGATCGCGGCACTGCTGCCGGCCGATTGGCCGCTCGGCCGCATCGAAAAGGTCATGGCGGCCGTCATGCGGGCGGCGGCCTACGAGCTCATGCAGCGCCCGGCGGTGCCGGCGCGCGTGGTGATCAGTGAATATGTCGACCTTGCGCACGCCTTCTACCAGGGCAAAGAGATCAGCATGGTGAATGGCGTGCTCGACCGGCTCGCGCGCATTCTGCGCCCGGCCGAGATGGGAGACGCCGGTGGCGGGGAAAATTCGGGCGCCGGATGAGTTTGCGCTGATCGCGCGCCTGTTCGCGCCGCTCGCGGCCGGCTACCCCGACGCCTATGGGCTGACGGACGATGTCGCCTATCTCGACGTCTCGGGCCGCGATCCGGGCCGCGGCCGGGTGCGGAGCGGCGAGGAGCTGGTCGTCAAGACCGACGCCATCGTTGGGACCGTCCATTTCCTAGCCGAGGATCCGCCCGATCTCGTCGCCCGCAAGCTGTTGCGGGTGAACCTCTCCGATCTCGCGGCCAAGGGCGCGCGGCCGCTCGTCTATACGCTCGCCGTCATGCTGCCGCGCGCGTTCGATCTCGGCTGGCTCGAGCGCTTTGCCGCCGGTCTCGGGGCCGACCAGGACGAGTTCGGCGTGATGCTGGTCGGCGGCGACATGAACGCGACGCCCGGACCGAGCGCCTTCTCGCTCACCATCCTAGGCGCGATCCCCGCCGGCCAGCGTCCGCTTCGCTCTGCGGCTCGCGTCGGCGATGCGGTCTTCATGTCGGGCACGCTGGGCGACGGCGCCCTCGGCCTGCGGGCGCTGCGCGGCGAGTTTGCCGAGCTGGCGGAGGAGGAGCGCGGCTATCTCGCCGGGCGTTACCGCTTGCCCTTGCCGCGCTTGGCCTTGGGTTCGCGCCTGCGCGGAAGAATCCACGCCGCGATGGATATCTCCGACGGGCTGGTCGGCGATCTCGACCATATCGCCAAGACGTCG
This sequence comes from uncultured Pseudomonadota bacterium, assembly GCA_963842155.1. Taxonomy (GTDB): domain Bacteria; phylum Pseudomonadota; class Alphaproteobacteria; order JACZXZ01; family JACZXZ01; genus CAWJFP01. The sequence continues at coordinate 312,012 of CAWJFP010000036.1, read as the reverse complement.
AAAGTGGGAGCGCTGATCGAGGTCGAGCGGCTTCCGTTGTCGCCCCCGGCACGCAAGCTCGTGGAGCGCGCGCCGGCACTGCTGGAGACGGTCCTCACCGGCGGGGACGATTACGAGCTTCTTTTCACCGCGCCGCCCGAGGCAGAGGCGGCCCTCGCGGCCATCGGCCGGGAGCTAGAAATTCCTGTCACGCGCGTTGGCGCCATCACGGCGGGGAAGGGGGTCCGGGTGCTGGGGCGGGGGGGCCGGGAAATCCGTCTGAGCCGGATCGGCTACCGGCATTTCTGATCCCTATCGAGGGCCAAGCGCGCCACGGGTATGAGTTGCGCGCAGGGCGGCTTTCTGGCATGGTCCGGCCGGTTTTCGGGTCGGCGGACGGCATCAACTCGCCTGCCTCGCGGGTTCCGCCCGCACGGGTTTCTCAAAGGAAAAGCATCATGAGACTGGAGTTCGTCTTCATTATTGCGTGCGGAATCGCGGCATTGCTCTACGGCCTTCTCGCCAGCCGCTCCGTACTGGCGGCGGCGGCCGGCAATGAGCGCATGCAGGAGATCGCCGCCGCCATCCAGGAGGGCGCGCGCGCCTATCTCAATCGGCAATATACCACCGTCGCCATCGTCGGCGTCGTCATCGGCGTTCTGCTCGGCTTCCTGCTCGGGATCTATGGCGCGATCGGCTATTTCGTCGGCGCGATCCTCTCGGGCGCCGCGGGCTATGTCGGCATGAACGTCTCGGTGCGGGCGAATGTGAGGACGGCCGAGGCGGCGCGCGGCGGCCTCAAGCCCGCCCTCGCCCTCGCCTTCAGGTCGGGCGCGGTCACCGGCATGCTCGTCGTCGGGCTGGGCCTGCTCGGCGTCACGGTCTATTTCATCGTACTGCGCCATAGCGGCCTCGATCTTCGCCACATGGTCGAGGCGCTGGTGGCCTTGAGCTTCGGCGCCTCGCTCATCTCCATCTTCGCGCGCCTGGGCGGCGGCATCTTCACCAAGGGCGCCGACGTGGGCGCCGACCTGGTCGGCAAGATCGAGGCCGGCATCCCCGAGGACGACCCGCGCAACCCCGCCGTGATCGCCGACAATGTGGGCGACAATGTCGGCGACTGCGCCGGCATGGCGGCCGATCTCTTCGAGACCTATGTCGTCACCACGGTCGCCACCATGCTGCTGGCGGCGATCCTTTTCACCGGCGACATCCAGTCGCAGCTCATGATGTACCCGCTGGTGATCGGCGCCGTCTGCATCCTGGCGAGCATCGCCGGCACCTTCTTCGTGCGCCTGGGCCCGTCCAACAACATCATGGGCGCGCTTTACAAAGGCCTCATCGCGACCGCGGCGATCTCGGCCGTGCTGATCGCGGGCGTCACTGCCGTCCTGATCGGCTTCGGCCAGCCGCTCGACGCCGCCGGGCTGACTTTCTCATCGACGCATCTCTTCTATTGCGCCCTTGTCGGGCTTGCGGTGACCGGCCTCATCGTCTGGATCACCGAATATTACACGGGCACCGGCCATCGCCCAGTGACGAGCATTGCCAACGCCTCGTCCACCGGACATGCCACCAACATCATCCAGGGCCTCGCCATCTCCATGGAGGCGACGGCGCTGCCCGTGCTGGTGATCTGCGCCGGCATCGTGACCGCGCATCTCCTCGCGGGGCTCTTCGGCATCGCCGTCGCGGCGACCACCATGCTGTCGCTGGCGGGGATCGTGGTGGCGCTCGACGCGTATGGCCCGGTGACCGACAACGCCGGCGGCATCGCGGAGATGGCCGATCTGCCGGCGGAGGTGCGCAAGACGACCGACGCGCTCGACGCCGTGGGCAACACCACGAAAGCGGTCACCAAGGGCTATGCCATCGGCTCGGCCGGCCTCGCCGCCGTGGTGCTGTTCGCCGCCTACACCGAGGATCTGCAGTTCTACTTCCCCGCTATCGCCAAGGAGGTCACCTTCCGCCTGCAGGATCCCTTCGTGGTGATCGGGCTCTTCATCGGCGGCCTTTTGCCCTTCCTCTTCGGCTCGCTCGGGATGCAGGCGGTGGGGCGCGCCGGCGGTCAGGTGGTCGTCGAGGTGCGGCGGCAATTCCGCGAGATCAAGGGCATCATGGAAGGCACGGCCAAGCCCGAATACGGCAAGGCCGTCGACCTGCTGACCAAGGCGGCGATCAAGGAGATGATCGTGCCCTCGCTCCTGCCCGTGCTGTCGCCCATCGTGCTTTGGGTGGTTATCAGCCTGATCGCGGGCAAGGCCGCGGCCTTCACCTCGCTCGGCGCCATGCTGCTCGGCACCATCGTGACCGGCCTCTTCGTGGCCATCTCGATGACCTCGGGCGGCGGCGCCTGGGACAACGCCAAGAAATATATCGAGGAGGGCCATCTCGGCGGGAAGGGCTCCGAGGCGCATAAGGCCGCGGTGACGGGCGACACGGTCGGCGATCCCTACAAGGACACGGCCGGCCCGGCCATCAACCCGATGATCAAGATCATCAATATCGTCGCCATCCTGCTGCTCGCCATCCTGGCGCGGTGATTTGCTCACGCTAAGTTGCGAGCGCAGGCCGCGCGCGCGCCCTTGACCCTTCCTCGTCGAGGCCCTTAGGTTTGCTTCGAAAGCGCCCTGCTATCGAGGCGCGACGGGCCTGATCGGCTGAATCGTAGGGGAGGGTTCGATCATGTTTGACAATTACCTATGGCGCCGCGCCACGCTCGCCTTCGCGGCGGGGGCGCTCGGCGCCCTGATCCTTTGCCTCTTCGTCTGGGCGCTCATCGCGCTCCACGTCACGGCCGCAGTGGGGCTGAACCTGCCCCCCGACATCAGCGGCATGACGAAAGTCTGGCTCTACAAGCAGATGGTATGGGGCGGCATTTGGGGCTTCATTTTCCTCCTGCCCTGGCGGTCGAGCTGGTGGCTGCGCGGGCTGGTGTACGGAATTGGCCCGTCGCTCATCACGCTTTTCGTCCTCTTGCCGCCGGCGGCCCGCGAAAACATCGCCCTGGTCGTTCTCGTGCTGGTCGCCAACTCGGTCTGGGGATTGGTCGCGGCCTGGTGGCTCATGCAGGTCGATCGCCAAGAGGTTCACGCCTAAAGGCGTTTTCACGTCAAGTGCGGGCGCTTGAGCGGCCGAAGGCAAGATATGCGAGAGCGATTTCCGCGTGAGCGGATATCGCTTTAACGTGCCTTCTCGCCGCTCTCCGCGGCGGCAAGTCGCTTGCGCAAATCCTCGATGAGCCAGCGGCCCGCCACTCCTGGCGGGCGGCTGCGCTCATGCACGACATTCAGCGGGATGCCGACCGATTGAGGGCTGTACTCCTTGAGTTCGAGCCGCTTGAGCCGGCCGGCCTCCACGTGATCCTCGACCAGATGAAGCGGCATATTGCACCAGCCGAAGCCGGCAAGGAGATAGTCGAGACGGCTGCCTAGATCGGCGAAGCGCCAGATGCGGCGACTGAGGATGCCGCCGCTTTGCCCGGCGGTCACCTGCGAGCGGTCGGTCAGCACGAGCTGCGTATAGGGCTCGAGCATGTCGCGGGTGAGAGGCCCGGTGGCGGCGGCCAGGGGATGATCGGCGGCGACCACCGGGATCAGCTGGATGGCGGTGAGGAATTCGGATTCCAACCCGTCCATGGTCACCAAGGGCGAATAGATGGCGAGCCGCACGACATGGTCGCGCAGGCGCTGCTCGGGAGCGCCCAGCCCTTCGGTAAATAGCGTCACCGGCAGATAGGGGTAGGCGCGGCTCAAGGCTCTCAGGCTCGCCATCATCAACCCGCCCGGAAAGATCGCATCGACGGCAAGCGTCAGCTCGGGCTCGATATCGGAAGCAATGCTCGCCGCATGCGCCCGCAGAAGCTCCGCGCCGCGCACCAGCGCGCGCGCGTCTTCCAGCAGCGCGCGCCCGCTATCGCTCAGGACGGGTCGCTTGCCGCTGCGCGCGAACAGCACGATCCCCAGCTCGGACTTTAGGGTCTGCACCGTCTGGCTTATGGCCGACTGAACGCGGCCGAGCCGCCGGGCGGCGGCCGAAAAGCTGCCGGTCTCGGCCACGGCAATGAGGACGCGAAGCTGATCGAGCGTGAGACGGTCGAGCATAATCCATCACATAATATGATAGAATCTATCATAATTTTGCCGATTTTCTTAATGAAAAACAAGCTTAGATGGAAGAGTGGAGAATTCGTTCGGGGCGATCGGCGCTCCCGCGAGATTCAAAGTTCAGGAGGGGTTATGCAAAACCAAGCAGCCGCCGTCGTTCGAGTCGAACCCGGCTTCGGCCCGTCGCGGCTCGACGACCATGCGCTCGACGCCTTGTTCAAAGGCGCGCGAACCCATAATGGCTGGCAGGATCGTCCTGTCTCCGACGAGATTCTCGAGGAGATGCTGGAGCTTGCCAAGATGGGGCCGACCAGCGCCAATTGCTCGCCGATGCGCGTCGTCTTCGTGCGCAGCAAAGAGGGCAAGGAGCGGCTCAAGCCGGCCCTCTTGCCGCAGAACGTCGAAAAGACGATGGCCGCGCCGGCCACCGCTATCGTCGGATATGACCTCGCCTTCCCGGAGCTGCTGCCGCGGCTCTTTCCCCATGCGGATGCGCGCTCCTGGTTCGTGGGCAACCAACCGCTGATCGAGGTGACCGCCTTCCGAAACGGAACATTGCAAGGGGGCTATCTCATCCTCGCCGCGCGGGCCCTGGGGATTGATTGCGGCCCCATGTCCGGCTTCGACAATGCGAAGGTCGATGCCGAATTCTTCGCAGGCACGCAGATCCGCTCGAACTTCCTCATCAATCTCGGCTATGGCGATCCGACAAAGCTGTTCCCGCGCAGTCCGCGTCTCGCAACCGAGGAAATGGCCCAATTCGCATAGCCCGCGTTTACGATCTTCCGAATGAAGCTGGACTGCCTTCCGCGCCGCCCCTAGGATTTCCCCGGCCGGTCGGCGGCCCGGCTTCGTGGAGGCATTCCCGTGCAAGCTAATCAGAGCGCCTTGGCGTTGCCCACGTTTTATATTCCCCATGGCGGAGGTCCATGCTTTTTCATGGAATGGACCATGGGGCCGCCCGACACCTGGCATAAAATGGGCGACTGGCTCGGACATCTCGCGCAGTCTTTCGGCGCGCCGCCCAAGGCGGTCGTCGTGGTCTCGGCCCATTGGGAAGAGCCCGAATTTACCGTCACGAGCAACCCGCGCCCGCCGCTGATCTACGACTATTACGGCTTCCCGGAGCATACCTACCGGCTGAAATATGACGCGCCGGGAGCGCCCGCGCTGGCCAAGCAGATTTGCGGCCTGCTACGGGACGCCGGCATCCCCGCGGGCAGCGACGGGGAGCGCGGCTTCGATCACGGCGTGTTCGTCCCCTTCAAGCTGGTCTTCCCGAATGCCGATATTCCGACGGTGCAGCTCTCCTTGAAGGCGGGGCTCGATCCCGCCGCCCATCTCGCGGCAGGGCGCGCCCTCGCGCCCCTGCGGCGGGAGGGCGTGCTGATCGTCGGGAGCGGAATGAGCTACCATAATATGCGCGGGCTCATGGGCGGCGCGAGCGGCGCCGGCGCCGTTTCGCACCAGTTCGACGCCTGGCTCACCGCGGCGGCTTGCGCCCCCGACGCCGAGCAACGGGAAAAGATGCTCGCCGCCTGGCAATCGGCGCCGGTGGCGCGCCAGGCCCATCCGCGCGAGGAGCATCTCCTGCCGATGATGGTCGCGGCCGGTGCCGCGCCCGAGGCGACGGGCCGCAAGATTTTCGAGGATGACGTCATGGGCGTCACGGTGTCGGCCTTCCAATTCGGTCGGTCCCCGGCGCCCGTCGCGCCGAGCTGATCCGCCCCACGAGCATTTCGACAAGCCCGCACGGCGAATGAGCGGCGGGAGGCCGAAGCAACTCGGGCGCGATCCTGCGTGCGCGGACATCGCCCGGCACTGCGATCCCGCGCTTGACTTGTCCCGTCGCTGCCGCGAATGATCCGCCCCGCCGCGCTTCGGCGCCAAGCTCCGCCATCGGATGCGGCCGCGCGGCGCGGGACCGGTCGATGATCCAGGCTTTGCTGCTGTTCTTGCTGATGCTCGCCGGCGTCGGCGCCGCCTGGGCCGATGGGGCGGCTTCCGCGGCGGCCGCCTTGCAGGCGCAGCGGCGCGGCGATCTTCCCGCCGCCATCAGGCTCTATGGCGAGGCCATCCGCAGCGGCCAGCTTTCTCCGCCCGAGCTGGCTGCGGCCTACTACAATCGCGGCGCGGCCCATCGAAAGCTCGGCGAGATCAACGACGCGATCGCCGATTACGACATGTCGATCCGGCTCAATCCCGATTTCCCTCCGGCCTATGACAGCCGCGGCAACGCCCATCGCGACAAGGGCGAGATCGACAAGGCGATCGCGGACTACAACGTCGCGCTGCGCCTCAAGCCGGACTTCGCCAACGCGCACGACAATCGCGGCAATGCCTATCGCGACAGGGGGGAGCCCGAGAAGGCCCTCATCGACTACGACGCGGCGCTCAAGCTCAGGCCCGACGACATCGTGGCGCGTTACAACCGCGCCCATGTCGAGGTCGAGCTCGGGCGCTACGCCGCTGCGGCGGGCGATTACCGCCAGGTCATCGGTCTCGCGCCTTCGAACTATTACCCGGTCCTGCTGCTTCATTTGGCCGCCAAGCGGGCAGGGGAGGACGACGATCAAGAGATCAGGCGCAACGCCACGCGGCTCGATCGGGCAATATGGCCGGCGCCCGTCTTGGCGCTCTATCTCGGCGAAGCGTCGCCGGAGCAGGTCCTCGCAGCGGCGGCGGCGGACGCGACGGCCAAGCAGCAGCGTCTATGCGAGGCCGACTATTATCTCGGGATGTATCAGCTGCTGCGCCAAGCGACGGCCCAGGCCTCCAAGCTTTTCCGCGAGTTGGCGCGAAGCTGTCCGCCGGGCTTCTTCGAGCGCTCGGCCGCGCTGCGCGAGCTCAAGCGGCTCGAGCCCTAAGCGCATCCTCAGCGGGCGAAGGGATCGCGGCTGATCAGGCCCTCGCCGTTGGTGAACTGCGTCAGCAACGTATTGTAAATCTCGTCGACGACCGTGATCGACTTGCCGCGGCTCGGCGTGGTGCGATCGACCATGGCGACGCTCTTGGTGTCGTCCTCGCCATATTTGCGCATCGACGTGACGACGCCCTTGCCGTCGAAGTCGATCTGGACGATCTCCTCCTCGAGCACTATGGGGCTGAGGAAGGCCCATTGCTCGCTGCGCTTGCTCATGTAATACCAGGTGTTCGCGTCGAAGGCGGCGACGCTCGAGGGCGAGCCGATAAGATTCTGCACCTGATCTTTCGTCGTCACGCCCGGCTTGATCTGCGCGAGGGCCTGCGGCTCGATCTGATTGCCTTCCTTGTTGACGCGCGCGGCGGAGCAGGCGCAGAGCGCGCCGGCGAGCAGCGCGAGGCCCACGGCCAGCGCCGAGAGCCGGATAGTGCGGATGCGATCAGTTGCTTGCTGCATGGCGGCCCCCAGACCATATTGATCGAGCGCTTTTTTTGATGAAGAGGGGTCGGCGTCCCGCGCCGCCCGACATCGGCGGAACAATCTCATTCACCATCCGCTCTGTCAACGGGGAGCCGCATGGAGAGCCCGTCATGTCTTTGAAAGGCCTTTTCAAGCGGAAGGGTCCGCGCGGCGCCGCGGCGGCGCTTTATGCGCGCGCCGTCGAGCAAGGGCGTCGCGCCGAATTCTACGCGCGGCTGGGCGTGCCCGACACGCTCGACGGGCGCTTCGAGATGATCGCCCTGCATGTCTTTCTCCTGTTGCACCGCCTGAAGCATGATGGGGAAGCGGCGGAGCTCGCCCAAGCCCTGTTCGACGTCATGTTCGACGATATGGACCAGAGCCTGCGGCAGATCGGGGTCGGCGATCTCTCGGTGGGGAAGCGGGTCAAGGCGATGGCGCGGGCGCTTTACGGCCGCTGCGCCGCCTACGAGGCGGGCCTGGACGCGGGCGACGCGAGCCTCGCGGAGGCCTTGCGGCGCAATCTTTTCGGCACGGCTCGGCCGACGCAGATGCAGCTCGAGCTCATTTGCTCTTATGTCAGGCGCGAGGCGGCCTCCTTGACGATGCAGCCGGCGGCAACATTGCCCTCGCGGCTTGCGTTCGGCCCGCCGCCCTGAACCCCGACTGTTTGTAGGCTCTTTCGGGCCTTGGAGAATTGACCCCAAAGCGCGGGATTACTATGTTTCTCATCGAGATTTGCCATTAGGCCGGTGCCGCGCGACACCGGCGCTGTTTTTGCCGATGCCAGTCCCATGAGCAAGCCTTCGTCGATAGCTCCGGAGTTCTCGCGCCTCGTACCGGTCGAGCGGCTCGAGGCGGGCGACCACGCCGAGACGATCGCCGCCCGCCGGAAGAGCGCGAGGCGCTCGCCCGCCGCTTCGATCTCTTGGCGATCGAGCGGCTCGATGCGAACGTCGCCTTGCGGCGCATCGGCCGCGGCCCCGTGGTGCGGCTCGAAGGCCGGTTCGAAGCCGAGCTGGTGCAGACCTGCGTCGTCTCCTTGGAGCCGGTCGCAAGGCCGCGTCGCGGAGAGCTTCAGCATCGTCTATATGCCGGAACATCATGAGCCCGAGGACGCCATCCTGCGGACGGGAGCATTCGACGAGGATGACGAATGGCCCGAGCCGATCGTCGAGGGCCGCATCGACATCGGAGAGGCCGTCGCGCAGCAGCTTGCGCTCGCGCTCGATCCCTATCCGCGCAAGCCGGGGATCAGCTTGGAGGACGTGATCGGAAACGCCGCGGCCGGCGATGACCGGCCAGCCAGCCCCTTCGCCGTCCTTGCCGGTCTGGTCGACCGGAAAGAATAACCCAGGTGGCATTCGCCTTGCCGCCGCGGCGGAATTCCGATAATTAGGCGGGCCCCCTCAGGGCCGCATTTCGTTTTTGTGACCAGTTCGACTTTGTGAGTATTTCGACATGGCTGTACCGAAGAAAAAGATCTCGAAATCGCGCCGCGACATGCGCCGCGCCCATCACGCGCTGGCGAAGGCGAGCTACGTCGAATGCTCGAACTGCGGCGAGCTGATGCGACCGCATCATGTTTGCGAGCATTGCGGCCAATATCGTGGGCGCGAGGTGGTCGAGATCGAGACGACCTAGGGACGGGATTCTAGGCGTCGCGGCTCGGTCCGGGTGGGCTGATGCGCGAATCCGAGCCTCTGACGATTGCGCTCGACGCGATGGGCGGCGACAATGCGCCGTCGATCGTGGTCAAGGGCGCCGCCATCGCCAGGGTGCGACATCCCGACGTGCGCTTCATCCTTTTCGGCGACGAGCGGAAGATCCAGCCGCTCCTGAGGCGCAAGGCAAAGCTCCGCAAAATCACCACCCTCGTCCATACCGACAAGATCGTTCAAAGCGACGCAAAGCCCTCGCTCGCGCTCCGCCAGGGCCGCGGCTCCAGCATGTGGCGAACCGTCGAGGCCGTGCAGCAAGGCAAGGCCCAGGCGGCCGTCTCGGCGGGAAATACGGGCGCGCTCATGGCCATGGCAAAATTCGTGCTGCGTACGCTTCCCGGCATCGACCGGCCCGCCATCGCCGCCTATTTCCCCACCCTGCGCGGCGAGAGCGTGATGCTCGATCTCGGCGCCAACGTCGAGTGCGACGCGAACAATCTCGTGCAGTTCGCCATCATGGGCGAGATGTTCGCCCGCACCGTGCTCGGCCTGCAGAATCCGACCGTGGGCTTGCTCAATGTGGGCGAGGAGCCGGTCAAGGGCCATGAGGCGGTGCGCGCGGCCAGCGCGCTTTTGCAGAACACCAGCCTTCCAATGCGCTTCGAGGGCTTCGTCGAGGGCGACGACATAGCGTCGGGCACCGTCGACGTCATCGTGACCGACGGCTTCACCGGCAATATCGCCCTCAAGACCGCGGAAGGCACGGCGCGGCTCCTGCGCGAGTTCGTGCGTCAGGCCTTCAAAAGCTCTTTCCTCGCCGGGCTCGGTTTCCTTTTGGCGCGGGCGGCGCTTCGCAAGATGCAACTTCGCACCGATCCGCGGCGCTACAACGGCGCCTTGATGCTCGGTCTCAACGGCATCGTCGTGAAAAGCCATGGCGGTACGGACGCGCTCGGCTTCGCCAATGCGATCGGCGTCGCCATCGACATGGCCGTCGGCGATTTCAACGAAAAAATAAGATTGGAATTCAATAAACTATCTACTAATGCTGATCTGAAAACTCAAGCGGCGACCGGTTGATGCTGAGCCACTCCCGGGTGCTCGGCTGCGGCTCCTATCTGCCCGAGCGGATCGTCACCAATGAAGAGCTGGCCCGCCGCGTCGACACCTCCGATGCCTGGATCGTCGAGCGCACCGGCATCAAGCAACGACATATAGCGGCGGACGACCAGCGCACATCCGACCTGGCTATTTATGCCGCGCGCGAGGCGCTTGCCCATGCCGGCGTAGCGCCCGCCGAGGTCGATCTCATCGTGCTCGCGACGACGACGCCCGACCAGACCTTCCCCGCGACCGCGACGCGCGTGCAGGCGGCCCTCGGCCTCGAGCATGGCGCGGCTTACGACATCCAAGCCGTCTGCGCCGGCTTCATCTTCGCGCTCGCCGCCGCCGACAATGCGCTGCGCCTCGGCCAGGCCAAGACCGCGCTCGTCATCGGCGCCGAAATCTTTACCCGCATCCTCGACTGGAAGGATCGCAACACTTGCGTGCTTTTCGGCGATGGGGCGGGAGCCGTGGTGCTGCGCGCCTTTCCGGGCCCTGCCGGGACGCGCGAGCGGGGCGTCATCTCCACCCATCTCCACTCCGACGGGCGGCTGCAGGATTTGCTCTATGTCGATGGCGGGCCATCCTCGACCGGGACGGTGGGGCATGTGCGCATGCACGGGCGCGAGGTTTTCCGTCACGCCGTGGTCAAGCTTGCCGAGGTTGTCGGCGAGGCGCTCGCCGCGAACGGGCTCACCGCCGCCGACATCGATTGGCTCGTGCCGCATCAGGCCAATCTGCGCATCATCGACGGCACTGCCAAAAAACTCGGCCTTTCCGGAGACAAGATCATCAAGACGGTCGAGCGGCACGCCAACACCTCGGCCGCCTCGGTCCCCTTGGCCTTGGCCGAGGCGGTCGCCGACGGCCGCATCAAGCCGGGCCAGCTCCTCCTGATCGAGGCGATCGGCGGCGGGCTCGCCTGGGGGGCCGGCCTCATCCGCTGGTGATCGCTCGGCGTTGACGCGGCCATGCCGCGCGCGGCCTCGCGAAAATGACATGGCGCTCGAATTTCTCCCCTCATCCCTTTCAAATTGACGGATTTAAGCAACGGCGTTACCGTCGAGGGAACAAGATCCAGGGGGCAGCATGTCGAGCAAGACAATCACCCGGGCAGACCTCAGCGAGGCGGTCTATGAAGAGGTCGGGCTGTCGAGAAACGAATCTGCCTCCCTCGTTGAATCGGTACTCGACGAGATTTGCGGCGCGCTGAGCCAGGGCCAGACCGTAAAAATCTCCTCCTTCGGCAGCTTCTCGGTGCGGCAAAAGGGGCAACGCATCGGCCGCAATCCCAAGACCGGCGAGGAAGTGCCGATCCTGCCCCGCCGCGTGTTGGTTTTTCGCGCCTCCCATGTGCTGAAGAACCGGATCAACGGCGCCGCGCGCACGGCCTCGGCCGATCCCGCCGCATGATGGCGGATCAGCCAGACGACGCTTGGACCGACGAGGGCCGGCGGGCGGGCAAATCGGCCGAAGCTTTCCGCACCATCAGCGAGGTCTCCAGCGCCCTCGAGGTGCCGCAGCATGTCCTCCGTTTCTGGGAGACGAAATTCGTGCAGGTGCGGCCGTTGAAGCGGGCGGGAGGAAGGCGCTATTACCGGCCGGAGGACGTGACCCTGCTGCGCTCCATCCGCGACCTGCTTTATCGCGACGGCTATACCATCAAAGGCGCCCAGAAGCTGCTGCGCGAAGGCGGCCTGCGCCAGCAACCGGCGACGCGCCCGGAAGGCGCCGGTCCGGCCAATCGCCGGGTCGCTCGCGACACTTCGCCCGGAGCGCGCCCGCAGGTAGCGGCTTCGCGCGGCGGCGCAGAGGCCACGCCATCCGCGCGAACGGTACCGGCGCGCGAGTTCGAGCGCCGCCGCCGAGGAGGAGTTCACCATCAGCCGAAGCGAGCTCGATACACTGATCGACGAGCTCACTTCGTTGCGGGACATGCTGCGCGGCAAGCTGCGCTAGCGTGGTGGGTTCGAGCCGGGCTGGCCGAGCCCCGTTTGCGGTTGTTCGGCGCCCCTGCTTCCAGTAATTTCAGGTTCGTCGGGCGGTGGCGCAGCCTGGTAGCGCACCAGACTGGGGGTCTGGGGGTCGCAGGTTCAAATCCTGTCCGCCCGACCATCCGCCGGCGATCTCCTGCGCCCGCCCAGACCGCGGACGGTGGCTGCTTCGACTGCGGGCCTCAGCCCTCGATGGCGGCGCGGCCCGCCTGCGTCAGGCGGCAGATCAGCCAATCCGGCTTGAGGGGATTGTGGAACCAGGGTTCCGCCCAGCCGTTCTCCACGCAGCTGCGGATGGTGCGCGAATCCACGCGTTGACCATGCTGATCGAACAAGGGCAGCTTGCCGCCGGGCTGATCGCGTCCTCGCCTCAGCCAAACGCGCTGAACGGCGCTCGGCCGCGACAAGCGCAGACGGCGCGCGTCGCTTCTTTCGGCAAGGCTCTCCACCTCGGTCATTGCAACCCCCCGCGAGATGACGACGCCGCAAACATCCTACGGTAGATCGCCGCCGCCGCCAAGCCTTGCGCGCGCCGCAAAAAAATAGCCCCCAGCCGGCGTCGAAGCCGGCGGGGGGCTATTGCTATCACGAAATCTACCGAAGCGTGGTGGAAGATACGCCCGGGCCGAGGCCAATGGCCGGCGCGCTCAGATGTTGCTGCCGACCTGGTTGAGGATGTTTCCCACGGTGCTGCCAAGCGAAGTGAGCGTGCCGACGAGGACCAAGGCAATGAGCACGATCGTGAAGCCGTACTCGATCGCAGTCACGCCACTGTCGTCACGCAGCAGCCGTAAGAGCAATCGCGGCATGGTTAGAGGTTGCCGGCAACGTTGTTGAACAGCTTGCCGAGATTGCTGCCGAGGGTCGTCATGGCGCCGACGGCGGCAACGGCGATCAGCGCGGCGATGAGGCCATATTCGATGGCGGTCGCGCCGCTCTCGTCTTTCAGGATCGATTGGATAAGCTTGCGCATCGCAGTCTCCCTTGCTCCCGGATGAGGACAGGGAATTGTCGCCCTATCGTCTTACCGATAAGTTAATATGCGCAGCTATTCCTTAATCCCTCGGATTCCCGCCGGTTGCGGAGCGCCTCGGAGAGCCTGGCGGCCGAATCGGAGCAAGGAGACGCCATGAGCGCGACGATGATCTATATCACCGCATCGAGCCCGGCCGAGGCGGCCGAAATCGCCCGCAAGCTGGTCGAGGAGCGTCTCGCCGCCTGCGCCAATATCCTGGGCGCGATCAAATCCTTCTATTGGTGGCAGGGAGCGGTGCAGGAGGAGGGCGAGGTGGCGCTCATCCTCAAGACCGACAGTGCGCTGGTGGAGCGGCTCGTAAAGCAGGTCAGGGCGCTGCATAGCTACACGGTGCCCTGCGTCGTCGCCCTGCCGATCCAAGCGGGCAATCCCGATTTCCTTCGTTGGGTCGCCGAGGAGACGGTGGACGCCGCGCGTTGAGCGCTCGAGCGCCGCGCGGGCGGCAGGGTCGAGGAGGGCCGCCTGCAATGAGGATCACGGTCGCGAAGTCTCGACCATCTGGTGCTGACCGTCGCCGACATCGCGGCGACGCAAGATTTCTACCAGCGCGCGCTCGGCATGCGGAAGGCGAGCTTCGGCGAGGGGCGGCAGGCGCTCCATTTCGGCCGCCAGAAGATCAACCTCCATCGCGCGGGCCACGAGTTCGAGCCCAAGGCCAGGCACGCCGACACCCGGCTCCGCCGATCTCTGCTTCATCGTCGCGACAGCGCTTGAAGAGGTGATCGCCCATCTCGCGCGCGAGAAGGTGGCGATCGAGGTGGGGCCCGTCGAGCGCACCGGTGCCGCCGGCCCCATCCGCTCGGTCTATATCCGCGATCCCGACGGCAATCTGATCGAACTGTCGAACCCGATCTGACCGAGGCCCGCTATTCCGCGGCCTTGCGCCCCGCCGCCGCGCCGAGCGCGCGGTCGAGGTCGCGGACCAGGTCCGCGACGGTCTCGAGCCCGATCGAGAGACGGATGACGTCCGGTCCCGCGCCCGCCGCGATGCGCTGCTCGTCGCTCAACTGGCGATGGGTGGTCGAGGCCGGATGGAGGATGAGCGAGCGGGTATCACCGACATTGGCGAGGTGCGAGAAGATCTGGCACGCCTCGACCACCTTGATGCCCGCCTCGTAGCCGCCCTTAACGCCGAAGGTGAAGACCGAGCCCGCGCCCTTGGGCAGATATTTTCGCGCCAGCGCGTGATAGGGGCTCGATTTAAGCCCGGCATAGGAGACCCAGGCGACGGCGGGATGGCCCTCGAGAAACCCAGCGACGGCTTGGGCGTTCGCCACATGGCGCTCCATGCGCAAGGGAAGGGTCTCGATCCCAGTCAGGATGAAGAACGCGTTCATGGGCGAGAGCGCCGGCCCCAGGTCGCGCAGGCCCACCGCGCGCGTCTTCATGCTGAAGCCGAAATCGCCGAAGGTCTCGTGGAAGGTGAGGCCGTGATAGGCCGGATCGGGCTCGGTCATGCCGGGGAACTTGTCGTTCTGGCCCCAGTCGAACTTGCCCGATTCCACGACGACGCCGCCCATCGAGTTGCCGTGGCCGCCGAGGAACTTGGTCATGGAATGGACGACGATGTCGGCGCCCCATTCGAGCGGCCGGCAGAGATAGGGGCTGGCGATCGTATTGTCGCAGATGAAGGGGATGCCCGCCTCGCGCGCGACCTCGGCGATGGCCTCGATGTCGATCACGACGCCTTGGGGGTTGGTGAGCTGCTCGGCGAAGAGGGCCTTGCAGCGCGGCGTAAGGGCCTTGCGGAAATTGTCCGGATCGCGCGGGTCGACGAGATGGGCCTTCCAGCCGAATTTGGCGAAGCTGTGGGTGAACTGCGTGATCGAGCCGCCATAGAGATTGCGCGAGGCGACGAACTCGTCGCCGGGCGCCATCAAGGTGAAGAAGGCGAGGAGCTGGGCGGCATGGCCCGAGGCGCAGGCGACGGCGCCACGGCCGCCCTCGAGGCTCGCCACCCGCTCCTCCAGCACGGCGACGGTAGGATTGGTGAGGCGGCTATAGATATAGCCGAAGGTCTGCAGGTTGAAGAGCGAGGCGGCATGCTCGACGTCGTCGAAGACATAGGCCGTCGTCTGGTAGATGGGCGTGGCGCGCGCGCCGGTGACGGGGTCGGGCGCGGCGCCGGCATGGATCGCGCGCGTCTCGAAGCCGAACTCGTGCTTTCCGCTCATGCGATGAGCTTTCGCCGCTTCGACGAGATGATGCCGGAATTGATGCCGCTCCAGGAGAGCTCGCCGGCGAGCCGGCCGAACTCGATCTTGACGCAGCGGTTCATCACCACCTTGAGCCCGGCCGCCTCGGCCTTGCGCGCCGCGGCCTCGTTGCGGATGCCAAGCTGCATCCACGCCACCTTGGCGCCGATCGCGATGGCGTCGTCGACGACCGGCGGCACGGCGTCGGCTTTGCGGAAGATATCGACCATGTCGATCTTGACCGGGATCTCCTTGAGGCCGGCATAGACCTTCTCGCCCAGGATCGGCTCGGCCAAGGCCGTGGGATTCACCGGAATGACGCGATAGCCCTTCACCTGCATATATTTCATGGCGAAGTAGCTCGGCCGGTTCCAATTGGGGCTGGCGCCGACCATGGCGATGGTGCGGCAGCTTTTGAGGATGCCGAGCAGATAATCGTCGTCGTAATCCTCGTGGTCGAACGCGGGTGCGACCGGTTCGACCGTCCGAGCCGTTCCCTTGACTGGCATGAGGCTGTCCCGTCGCGCGATCGTGCCGCGCGCGTTCAGCGCCCGCTCCAATGGGGCGGCCGCTTCGCCGCGAAGGCGTCGATGCCCTCGGCCACGTCCTCGGCCATCATGTTGCAGGCCATGACCTCGCCGGCGTAATCGTAGGCCGCGGCGAGGCCGAGCTCGATCTGCCTGTAGAACATCGTCTTGCCCGTGCGCACGGCGACGGGCGACTTGGCGATGATCTTGCCGGCCAAGCTCCGCACCGCGTCGTCGAGCGAATCCGGCTCGACCGCCTGATTGACGAGGCCGCGCGCGACCGCCTCTTCGGCCGAGACGAATTCGCCCGTCATCAGCATCTCGAAGCTCTGCTTGCGGTTGACGTTGCGCGTGAGCGCCACGGCGGGGGTCGAGCAGAAGAGACCGACATTGATGCCCGAGGTGGCGAAACGCGCCGCCGTCGAGGCGACCGCGAGATCGCAAGCGGCGACGAGCTGGCAGCCCGCCGCCGTCGCGATGCCATGGACGCGCGCGATCACCGGCTGCGGCAGCCTGGTGAGCGCCTGCATCATGCGTCCGCATTTGGCGAAGAGGGCGCGGTAATAATCCTGATCGGGCCTGCTGCGCATCTCCTTGAGGTCATGGCCGGCGCAGAAGGCAGGGCCGGCTCCCGCCAGCACCACGACGCGCAGGCTCTCGTCGCGCGCGATCTCCTCGAGGGCGGCGAGGAGCGCATCGAGCAGCGCCTCCGAGAGCGCGTTGTACTGCTTCGGCCGGTTGAGGGTGAGGGTCGCGATGCCGTCCGCTTGCGCGCGGAGCAGGACGGGTTGCTCGCCGGCTTCCCCAGCGGCATGTTTCGACTTGGTGCCTTTCGGAACGGCGGGTTTGGTTGCGATATTCATGGCCCGGCGACTCCTCGTGAGATGCTGCCGGTAATATAGCGCCTCGCGCCGGGCAAGCAATGCGGCGCGCAGGACCATGCTCGCGAGCGCGATCACCGCTTGACATTTAATCAATGTGTTGGTTTAATATCAATCGATCCATTGATCGATAGCGATCATGAGCGCGCAAGCGGCGAGCAAGCTTCCCCAAGGCGATCCGGCAGGCGACGAACTGGACCGCGTGTTCTCGGCGCTGGCCGACCCGGTGCGGCGCGCCATCCTGGGCCGCCTCGACGGCGAGGAGCTGCTGGTCTCCGAGCTTGCCGCCCCCTTCGACATCTCGCTGCAGGCCGTGTCCAAGCATATCCAGGTGCTGGTCAAGTCCGGCCTCGTCCATCAGGAGCGCAGCGGCCGCATCAGCCGCTGCCGGCTCGATGCCGGTCCCATCTATCAGGCGGCGGTCTGGGTCAATCGCTACAGCAAATATTGGCAATCGCAGTTCGACAGCCTCGCCGTCTGGCTCGGCGAGGTCGACGGCGCCAAGCGAAGGCAGCGGGCGCCGGGCAAGCGGAGGAAGGCGCGGCGAAAGGCCTGAGCCCCGCGGCGTCGCTCCCGCTCATACGAAGGCCAGCACATAGCACCAGGACATATGCAAAGGAGGGACCCGACCATGCGATATCAAGAAGCGGCAGAGAAGGCGCAGAAATATCAAGAGCAGATCAAAGCGCTGCGCGCGAAGCAGCGCGAGCTTCGCGGCGCGGTGGAGCCGGAGGAGGTGAGCGACTACAGCTTTTCGACGCCGGCCGGCGCGGTCAAGCTCAGCGAGCTGTTCGGCGACAAGGACTATCTCTTCGTCATCCACAATATGGGCGCAGGCTGCAGCTACTGCACCATGTGGGCGGACGGCTTCAACGGCGTCCTGCCCCATCTCGCGGACCGCGCCGCCTTCGTGCTGTCCTCGCCCGACGACCCGGCGAAGCAGCAGAAGTTCAAGGAATTCGCGCGGCTGGAAATTCCGCATGCTGTCGCACAAGGGCTCGAGCTTCGCCACCGACATGGGCTATGCGCGGGACGGCGGCTGGATGCCCGGCGTCTCCGTCTTCAAGAAGGAGAACGGCCGCATCCTCCGCGTCTCCGATACGGGCTTCGGCCCGGGCGACGATTTCTGCGCCGCCTGGCATTTCTTCGATCTGATCCCCGAAGGAGCAGACGGCTGGCAGCCGAAATACAAATATTGAACGCGTCCTCGCCAGTCCGCGCGCCCGGCCGCTATGCTAAGCTTCTGCGGCATGGCGGCCGGGGAGGGGTAGTTTGCACGCAACGGCGGAGGCGACCGATGAGCTCTGCTTCCTGCCCGCCTTGGAGCTGCTGCGGCTTTTGAGGGCGAAGGAGCTGTCGGCGCGCGAGCTGATGCGCGCCTGTCTCGATCAGATCGCGCGGCTCAATTCCACCGTCAACGCGCTCGTCACCCTCCTGCCCGGGGAACGCCTCCTGGCCCGTCGCCGCGGCCGCCGACGAGGCCTGGACGAAGGGCCGATGGCTTGGGCCCCTCCACGGCTTGCCGCTGAGCCATAAGGACCTCACCCCCACGAAGGGCGTGCGCACGACCTTCGGCTCGCCGATCTTCCGCGACTTCGTGCCCGGCTTCGACGCCCTCATCGTCGAGCGCTGCGACGCCGGCGGCGCCATCATGCTGGGCAAGAGCAACGTGCCGGAATTCGGCGCCGGCTCGCAAACCTATAACCCGCTCTTCGGCGCGACCCGCAATCCGTGGCATCTCGAGCGAACCTGCGGCGGCAGCAGCGGCGGCGCCGCGGTGGCGCTCGCCTGCGGCATGCACCCGCTCGCTTGCGGCACCGACATCGGCGGCTCGCTGCGCAACCCCGCCGCCTGGACGAACGTGGTCGGCCTCAGGCCGACGCCGGGCCGCGTGCCGGCAGTGCCGCAACCCAACGGCTTCGCCATGCTCGGCGTCGAGGGGCCGATGGCGCGCAATATTGCGGATCTCGCCTTGCTCTTGAGCGTGATCGCCGGCCCCAGCGAGCGCAGCCCCATCGCCATCGCCGAGCCGGGCGAGCGCTTCGCCCGACCGCTCGGCCGCGATTTCCGCGGCGTCCGCGTCGCGATGTTCGATTCTCCGGCTGGGATGCCGTTCGACCCCGAGATCGCCGCGGCCGTCGAGGGTCAGCGCGGCGTCCTCGAATCGCTCGGCTGCATCGTCGAGACGGCCGATCCCGATCTCGCCGACGCCGAGGAGGTGTTTCGCAACGAGCGCGCCTGGCTCCTCGGCACGAACCTTGGCCCCTGTCGCCGCCGACGAGGAAAAGCGCGCCATGATGAAGCCCGAGCTCCGGGACGAGTTGGATCGCTTCGCGCGGCTCAGCGCGCGCGAGCTTGCCGAGACCTACGTCAAGAAGACCCGCATCTTCGAGCGCATGCGCGAGTTCATGGCGCGCCACGAGTTCTACGTCCTGCCCGTCACCCAGGTCCATCCCTTCGCCGTCGATCTGCCCTGGCCCAAGACATTTCTCGGCCAGAACGCCCGCAGCTATATCGATTGGATGAAATCCTGTTGGGCGATCTCGGTCACCGGCCAGCCGGCGCTCTCGGTGCCTTGCGGCTTCTCGGCCGAGGGGCTTCCGATCGGCATGCAGATCGTCGGGCGCTATGGCGACGATTGGGGCCTGCTGCAGCTCGGCCATGCCTTCGAGGCGGCGACGGGCTACGGCAAGCGCCGGCCGCCCGTCGCGGCGTGACTCCGATCCACGATGACAACCGCTACCGGGAGAGCTAGCGATGCAGCAGGGCATGAGCTTGCAGGAGTTCCAGCAGGTGATCGATCGCATGTTGCCGGTCGGGCGCGGCCTGGGCTTCAAGGTCGAGGCGCTGGGCCAGGGCAACGCCACGCTCCGCATGCCCTTCCGCGCGGAGATGGTGCGGCCCGGCGGCACGATCGCCGGCCCCGTGACCATGACCCTCGCCGATTGCGCCATGTATGCGGTGGTGCTGGGCATGAAGCGTGATGCCGTGATGGCCGTGACCAGCAACCTCTCGATCCATTTCCTGCGCGCGCCGAAGCCCGTCGATCTCATCGCCGAAGGCAAGCTGCTGCGGCTCGGCCGGCGCCTTGCCGTGGTCGAGGTCACCATCTATTCAAAGGGCGAGGAGGAGCCGGTCGCCCATGCCACCGGCGAAATATCCAGCGGTCTGTCAGGGGGCGCGACACAAAGTCCATTTCGCGGCGCTAAAGAACCGCAGGCTCGGCCGGAAAGTTACAGTCGATTACCTGGCCCGCGAGCATCGGGCATTCTTGGGACGGCTTACTCTTTTCCAAACTCAAAACAAAGCCACGGGCATCCCTTCTGGTTGCCTCCGTCAACGTCGCTAAGCTCGGTGAACGATAGGAGCTTAAAGCCCGCTTCGCTTGCCTGCCTCTGCATCACTGAAAGATTCCAGTGATAATCCGTTATTGTGAGCTGGTTTTGAGTGTCGAAAAGTGTGACCTCAAATGGCACTCCCTCACGAGCGTATTCACGGTTATCGAACGAAGTGTAAAAACTTGAATAACGCTCCTCTCGAAAGCATGGATGGGTAACCGCTATGAGCGCTGTGCCTCCAGTTTGCAAAAGCCTATTTTGAGATTTTAGGTACTGCAAGCATCCATCATAGCTGTCGATTGTCATCCACACGGCGATTGACACTATTACATCAATGCTTCCTGCGGGCATCGACTGAGGGCTGGAACATATATGCACGTCGTGTTTCTGGGATTGTCCTCGAAATTTTTCTTGGAAGCTCAAAGACGGGTCGTAATACCATAGCGCCCTATCAAAATGCCTCCGAAGTTCCAGCAAAAACCGGCCGTCGCCGGCACCATAGTCAAGAACAGCCGCTGGATTTCTTTCTAGGACAGTTTTTATCAACCATGGATAAACTACCGTGTGACGGCTTTCGGTTATTGTCGTATAGAGATTCTCTACCTTGTTCAGTAACCAAGTGACTTTACTAGTATCTTGCTTCATTTTGAAACGTCCCTACACGATTTATTGTACTAAAAGTGATTTTACATAGTCAAGTGTCACCCGATCGCTAACGACCTTCGCCCGGTGAAGCACGGTCAAGGTCTGAGCCACATTGCCGTCGACACGTTGGTCGGTTCCGTTGGTGACAGAGTTTGCCATGAGCTTTCTGTCAATCCAAGCGATGCCGCCACAGCTGGGTGCAGGACATAAACCACAGGGCTACGCTGGAAATCAATGCCGAGAATGCGGAAGGGAGTAGATCGATCATTGGCGAGATCGTCGCTAACCGCGCGCAGTAGTACATCCAAACCGACGATAGCGACTTGCGCCTCTCCGGTGCGCAATTTCCCAAGCGGAAACACCGCGGGTCCGCCCTCCAGCACGCGCAATAAGCCCGGTTCGTCACTTTGGAGACGATAAACTGCTGCGAATGTCGGATCGTGAAACCAATTGAGTTGGAAGCGCACCGGCATTTCCGCAGCGGCATCCCAGGCAAGACCCAAGCCGAAGCTGAAATCCGAGAAGAACGGCCAACCACATGGAGAGCGAACTTGCAAGACGCGATCTCATCGTTGCCTCCTTGCAGTGTAGTGTCGCGAAAATCTAAAGCGCGTCCAACTGCGAACGAATCCCTGCGCTAGGAAATCGGCGAAAAATATTCCCCAAATCAAACCTGATATTTGGTACATGACGCCGAAGCCCTGATCTTCCTCGCGATTTGACCACCCACCCCACGTCGCCACCCCTCGTCAACCCCGGCGAGGTCAAACGCTTGTCCATAAAGGTCGTTGGTCACCATCTCTACAATGACAACGGCCACAAAAGCCAGATGGAGCGCACGAAATATTGCTATCTCATAGCTTCGAATATCGCAGTCAATGCGTCTCTTTACTGTGTAATACTTTGCGCTGATCCATCCAAGTACTGGCACGGTCATCCAGGGGATATATATCGCGTCCACCAAGTTTCGAGACCGGTCGTCCGGAACCACTGCCGCTTTGTATCCCGCATCAAATATCTGATATCCGCTCAAAATGTAGACGCCTACCGATAGCGGGGCTATGGCGTACCACATGGAGCTAGGCTGCTGAAGGGTCGCCAGAACGACTTGTGTATTTACCACGGAGACAATTAGTACAATTGGGACGATATAAATAAATTCCATAACCGCTTTGATTATTCCAGGAATAAATCGTGTAATCTTAAAGTCAGAAAACAAGGCAGTAATTACAACAAGAATATAGCCTATAATCCAACTAAGGGCGAACAGGATGTAAGAGGCCGCTGCCGTTATCAGCAGCGCGTGCAAATTCTTGGGTTTCAAAAGAAAGACCGCCGTTGGAAAAATATTAAATATCCAATCCGCCTCGTTTAATAAAAATGTTCGACGTAAAGATAGCTGCTGTATAATATTAAACCAATGACAGCCAAATACTTTCCTCCAGACTCGTCGGAAAATATTAACTGCATTATGCGTTGAATTTGCTTCATTATGATGAGCCTCTAATTATATTTATCGTAACGGGAATTTTTTCATAATCGGCGTGTATTTCTGATGGATGAAGTACTAATGATACACGATTCAATGCGATGCGATGCGATAACTTGGGTGCCATTTGTTCGACGTCCAGATGGGTGACAAGAAGAGCGCGCAAAAAGCGGCTGCTATTTTTGGAATTCCATGTCTCTGCTACACCATTAAGCGAAGTCGCCAACAGATCTAAGCTGATGCCTTCAAATGCTTCATCTAACAATAGATAGTTTAATTCAGTATTCGCTGCCTCTAGTCTATGCAGAGCGCTAGCCACAAGTATTCGAGCAATTTGCCCGCCGCTAAACGCTGAAAGATATCGATTGGTGGGAACCCGTTCATTAAGAAGTTTGTCCAAATAAGCCGAATTACGCGGTAGCAAATCTTTAAGCTTCCAATGGAGCACGTCATTATGCCTCTGTGGAATGTACGCAACGTTGCGAGGAATTGGCTCCCGAGGCAGGAATACAACGTGATAGTCATCCAATGTGCCGATCAGGAACCTATAGAGCAAGTTCATTAGCGTCGTTTTCCCGCCACCGGAGATCACCTCGAGCGTTGTAAGATGGATGAGAAGTCGAGAGCCTGCGCCGATCTCCGGCCATATTTCCGTTCCTGGGTTACTCCGGTAAAAGATTTCTCCCCTGCCATTCGCAAATGCGTAGCGACTATCGAGTATCCTGATGGCGGGTATCGCCGTCTGCATCATTCGCTCGTTACCGTCTTAGCCTTATTGTTGCTGTGCTATTCGCTTCCTATTCCGCAATTATCCGAGGAAATTCAGTTCAAATTTACAGGATTTCCCGGATTCTGCGTGTGAGAATACATTGAGTTAGTACCCTAGGTAAAGCATATTGAGGGCGCTAGGGCGCCACCCCAGGACCGATCCATGCAGCAGGGCATGAGCTTGCAGGAGTTCCAGCAGGTGATCGATCGCATGTTGCCGGTCGGGCGCGGCCTGGGCTTCAAGGTCGAGGCGCTGGGCCAGGGCAACGCCACGCTCCGCATGCCCTTCCGCGCGGAGATGGTGCGGCCCGGCGGCACGATCGCCGGCCCCGTGACCATGACCCTCGCCGATTGCGCCATGTATGCGGTGGTGCTGGGCATGAAGCGTGATGCCGTGATGGCCGTGACCAGCAACCTCTCGATCCATTTCCTGCGCGCGCCGAAGCCCGTCGATCTCATCGCCGAAGGCAAGCTGCTGCGGCTCGGCCGGCGCCTTGCCGTGGTCGAGGTCACGATCTATTCAAAGGGCGAGGAGGAGCCGGTCGCCCATGCCACCGGGACCTACGCCTTCCCCTCCCGGACGAAAGTCGAAGGGCTGGCGGTACCATAATACCGCTAAGACGATGCTATTGAAAAACCGCGCAATTTCGAAGCCCATCGCGCATGATTCTTGTTGACTGAGGGCGTCGTCATGCTATTGTCGCGCCGCTTTCGAAGCAGGCCCCTCTGTGGGCCTTTTTCTTTCCGGGGTGCGAGAGATGAAGACCTATTCGGCCAAGGCCGCCGAGGTCGAGAAGAAGTGGGTGCTGATCGATGCCGACGGTGTCGTGCTCGGCCGGCTTGCGAGCGAGATCGCGCGGCGGCTGCGCGGCAAGCATAAGGCGATCTTCACCCCCCATGTCGACTGCGGCGACAATATCGTGGTGATCAATGCCGAGAAGGTCCGCCTTACCGGCAACAAGCTCAATGGGCGGAAATTCTACTGGCATACCGGCCATCCGGGCGGGATCAAGGAGCGCACCATCGGCCAGATCCTCGGCGGCAGCCATCCCGAGCGGGTGATCTACAAGGCGGTCGAGCGCATGGTGCCGCGCGGGCCGCTGGGCCGCCAGCAGATGCGCAATCTGCGCGTCTATGCCGGCACCGCCCATCCGCACGAGGCGCAGCAGCCGGAGACCTTCGACTTCGCCGCGCGCAATCCGAAGAACAGAAGGATCGCCTGATCATGCCCGAAACCACGACCACCCTGGGCGAAGCCTTGAAGCGCGAGTCCCAGCCGCGCTCCGCCACCCTGATCGCGCCCAAGCTCGATGCG
This sequence comes from uncultured Pseudomonadota bacterium, assembly GCA_963842155.1. GTDB lineage: Bacteria > Pseudomonadota > Alphaproteobacteria > JACZXZ01 > JACZXZ01 > CAWJFP01. The sequence goes on along the minus strand of CAWJFP010000036.1, from coordinate 287,592 downwards.
CAAAAGCGGGCCTATGCCACGGGCAAGCGCAAGAATGCCGTCGCCCGCGTCTGGATCAAGCCGGGCAACGGCAAGGTCACCATCAACGGCCGCGAGCAGCAGGTTTATTTCGCGCGGCCGGTGCTGCGCATGCTGATCGCCCAGCCGTTCGCCGCGGTAAACCGCGCCGGGCAATATGATGTCGTGGCGACGGTGGTCGGCGGCGGGCTTTCGGGCCAGGCGGGTGCCGTGCGGCACGGCATCAGCCGCGCGCTCACCTATTACGAGCCGGATCTGCGGCCGACCTTGAAGCAATCGGGCTTCCTCACGCGCGACGCCCGCGTGGTGGAGCGCAAGAAATACGGCAAGGCCAAGGCGCGACGCAGCTTCCAGTTCTCCAAGCGCTGATCCCGCGCGGACATCTTCCCGAGCCAGGGGGCGTCCTTTCGGGACGCCCCCTTTTCGTATCCGCGGCCGCGGCATAGTCTCGGCCCGGCCAGCAAAGGCGAGCCGCCATGGCGCAGACATCGAACCGGACCAAGATCGGCATTTTGGGCGCGTCGGGCTACACCGGCGCCGAACTCATTCGCCTGCTCGCGCGCCATCCCGCCGCCGAGATCAGGCTGCTCACGGCCGACCGCCAGGCGGGCAAGCCGCTCGGCGAGGTTTTTCCCCATCTGGCCGGTCTCGATCTGCCCGACCTCATCCGCATCGACGCCGCCGCTTGGGACGAGGTCGAGCTGGTCTTTTGCGGCCTGCCGCACAGCACGACGCAAGAAGTGATCGCGGCCCTGCCGCGGCGCCTCAAAGTGCTCGACCTATCGGCCGATTTCCGCTTCTCCGATCCGGCGACCTATGCCCAATGGTACGGCCACGCCCATCTCGCCCGCGAGCTGCAGCAGGAGGCCGTCTACGGCTTGAGCGAGCTGAAGCGCGACGCCATCCGCAAGACGCGGCTTTGCGCCGTCCCCGGATGCTATCCGACGGCCTCGCTGCTGCCGCTCGTCCCGCTCGTCGAGCGCGGCCAGATCGACCCCGACGACATCATCGTCGACTGCAAGTCCGGCGTCACCGGAGCGGGGCGGCTGGTGCGCGAGGACATGATGTTCGCCGAAGTGTCCGAGGGCATCCATGCCTATGGCGTCGCCCATCACCGCCATACGCCCGAGATGGAGCAGGAGCTGTCCCTCGCGGCGGGGCGGGCGGTCAAGATCAACTTCACGCCCCATCTCATGCCGATGAACCGCGGCATCCTCTCGACCATCTATGTGCGGCTCGCCGGCGGGGCCAAGATCGACGACCTTCGCGCGACGCTCGAGGCGCGCTACGCGGGCGAGCCCTTCCTGCGGCTTGCGCCCAAGGGCGTGGCGCCCGCCACGCGCCACGTGCGCGGCTCGAACCATTGCCTCATCGGGCTGTTCGCCGACCGGCTGCCGGGCCGTGCCATCCTGATCTCGGTGATCGACAATCTGGTCAAGGGAGCCTCGGGCCAGGCCGTGCAGAATATGAACCTCATGCAGGGCTTCGCCGAGACCACGGGGCTCGAGCAGCAGCCGCTCTTTCCATGACGGCGCCGATGTCGCCGATCATCCTGCCCTTCCAGGGCGCCAGCCCGCGCATCGCGTCCGACGCGTTCGTGGCGCCCGGCGCCGTCGTGATCGGCGATGTGGAGATCGGCGCGGGCGCCTCGATCTGGTTCGGCTGCGTGCTGCGCGGCGACGTGAACCGCATCCGGGTGGGCAGGATGACGAACCTGCAGGACGGCACGGTCGTCCATGTCAATCACGGCCGCGCGGGCGGTCCGGGCGACGCCTGCCTCATCGGCGAGGGCGTGGTGATCGGGCATATGGCGCTGATCCATGCCTGCAGCATCGAGGACGGCGCCTTCATCGGCATGCGGGCGACGGTGATGGACCGCGCGCTCGTCGAGACGGGCGCCATGGTGGCCGCGGGCGCGGTGGTGACGCCGGGAAAGCGCGTGCGTGCGGGCGAGCTTTGGTCCGGCGTGCCTGCGAAGGCCGCGCGCACGCTCAGCGAGGCGGAACGGGCCGACATCCCCTATATCGCCCATCACTATGCCGAGCTCGCCGCGCGGTACCGGCGCGATCTCGGTTGAGCGGGAAGGGGGCCATGGCGCGGCCGCGAAAAAAAGCCAAGCGCAAGCCGCGCGCTCCGCTGCGCCCCTCCGGCCGCAATCCCTATGCCGTGGCGACGAAGCGGCTCGGCCATGGCATCAAGCCCTCGGCCAAAGCCTATCGGCGCCGGCCCCGTACGCCGCGCGACGAGGAGGACGGCTCGCCCGAGCCGGCTTGAGCGAGGGACTCAAATCACGATCACGGGGCTCCCGATCGACAAGCCGAGCGTCGCGTCGGCGCGGCCCTGATTGACCGCGATCTCCGCAAGCCCGCTCGAATTCATGTACCAGAAGGCGCCGCCCGGCGGCCGGTCGCCGAAGGTTCGTGCGCGAGCGATCGGGCGCCCGCCTGCTTCGAGCAGCGCCTTGTCTCCAAGACTTGCCGCGCGCATGCCCGTCACGGCGTTGCCGTAGTGATCGATATAGATGATGCGCGGCAGCTCATTGGGCCAATCGGGCCGGCGCAATTCCGCGATCGGCCGCTCGATCGCCATGGCGGGATCGGCCTCAGGGCGCTCCCCGCGGGCCAGCCGGGCGGCGATCGGCGCGAAAAGATCGCGCCCGTGGAAGCTCGAGGAAAGCGTCGCCGGCCGCCAAGAAATCTCCCACCAGCGGGCGTCGTCCGCACGCCCCAGGAGCGGCTCGAAGAGGCCGTTGTCGGGCCCGACATACCAGCTGCCGTCGATCTCCGCGATGGCAGGCCGGCGTTCGCCGCCCACGCCGGGATCCACCACGGCCAGCACGACGCTCCCGGCCGGAACATGGCTGGCCAAGGCCGCGAGCAGATAGGAGGCGGAAAAAGGATCGTGGGTCGGCGCGTCCGACATGAGGTCGATCACCGGCACCCCCGGCGCTTCGGCGGCCAGCACGGTTCTCAGCTGACCGAGATAGGGCCCGGCCGCGCCGAAATCGGTGAAAAGCAGGATCATGGCGCGGGACTATGCCGACCGCATCGCGCCGTTGGCAAGCCGCCCCATCCTTAGAGCAGGACGACGCGTTCCCGCGGCAGTCGCACGGTGACCGTGGTCCCACCGCCGACAACGCTGTCGAGCTGCAGGCTGCCGTCATGCAGCTCGACCAGCGCCTTGGCCAAGGGCAGGCCGAGGCCGGTTCCGTCATAGCTCCGGTGTAGCGCGGTATCCGCCTGGCCGAACGGCTCGAGCACGCGCGACATGTCCTCGGGCGAAATGCCGATGCCGGTATCGGCGATCGAGAGCAGAAACTCGCGCTCGGGCGTCAGCACGGCGCTCACGGTGACTTGCCCGCCTTCGGGCGTGAATTTGACCGCGTTCGACAGGAGATTGAGCAGGACCTGCTTGAGCCGCAGCGGATCGGCGCGAACGCGGGGCAGCTCCGCGGAGAACTCGCTGCGCAGCCGCACTTGGATCGATTGCGCCCGATCCTGCACGAAACGCAAGGAGGCTTCGACGATCTCCGGGACGTTCACGATCTCGTCATGAAGCTCGATCTTGCCGGCTTCGGCTTTCGAGACGTCGAGGATGTCGTTGATCACGCGCAGGAGATGGGTGCCGCTCTCATAGATGTCACGCACGTAATCGACGTAGTTATCGTTGCCAAGCCGCCCGAACAGCTCGTTCCGCATGATCTCGGAGAAGCCGATGATGGCGTTGAGCGGCGTGCGCAGCTCGTGGCTCATATTGGCGAGGAACTCGGACTTGGTGCGGTTGGCGAGCTCCGCCTGGTTGACCGCCGCTCTGAGCTCGGCCTCCGCGCGTTTGCGTCGCGTGATATCGGTATATGTGGTGACGAAGCCGCGGTTGGGGAGGACGCTGCCTTGAATTTCGATCACCATGCCGTTCGGCCGGACGCGCTCGGATTTGTAAGGCTTGAAGAGCCGCGCGAGGGCAAGCCGCTCGCGCACCTGATCCTCCAGCTCGCCTGGGCCATATTCGCCGCGCTCGCTGCTGTAACGCAGGAACTTCTCCAGCGGGTCGCCGATCTTGAATAGATCGGGCGGGAAGCCGAGCAGGTGGAGAAACTGCTCGTTGAAGGTCGCGACATTGAGATCGGGATCGAGGATGCTCACGCCGGCGGGGAAATTGTCGAGCATGGCCTGGAGCAGGGCCGACTTGTGCACGACGTCGGTTTCGATGCGAACTTGCCCCGTTATCTCGCGGCCGGTGCCGCGGTAGCCGAGGAAGCGGCCCGCCTCGCCGTACATAGGCCTGCCGCTGACGCTGAAATGGCGGCTCTCGCCGTCGGCGCCCCGCACGGAATAGCGCTCGTCGCGAAAGGGCTGCCGCAATTCGAATTGCGCGAGATGGCGCTCGCCGTCGACGAAATCCGTGAATTGCCCGCGCACGACGTCGTACATCGTCCGGCCGATGATCTTGCCGCCGGGGTTGAGCAACCCGGGATCGCTGGCGGAGTGATAGACGAAGCGTAAATTCTCGTCGATCTCCCAGAACCAGTCCGACGAGGCGTCGGCCATGTCGCGAAGCCGGGCCTCGCTCTCCCGCAGCGCGCGCTCCATGGCGCGGCGGTCGAACTCGATGCCGAGCCAGCGTGCCGCGAGCTCGAGAAAAATGCGTCCGTCGACATGGCCCGGGTCGGGCCGCGTGTCGGCGGCTACGATGAAGCCGGCGAGCCGACTGCCGCTGTCCGAGAAGGCCATGCCGTGATAGCTGCGCGCGCCGAGCTTCTCGAGATCGCTATCCTCGGGAAATAGGCGGGTCACGCCGTCGGGGATTCGCAGATACCGGCCGGCTACGTCGATCTCTGCGCTTGGCGTGCCGTCGATCGCGCGTTCCGCGGCAATATCGTCCCAGCCCTCGCGCCGCTCGCGGTCGAAGAAGGCCAGCATGCGCAACCGCTTTCCATCGGCCAGCCGTTCCATCACGGCGGCGTAGCGGCAGTCGAGTGCGATCGTGACGGCTTCCGCCACCGTGCGCAGGGTCGTCTCCGATCCGCCGGAGGCGCCAAGCAGGTGCGCGAGCGCGCGTTCTCTCATGCGAGCCTCGGTCACGTCGGTCCATAAGCCGACGATGCCGCCGTCGGCGGTGCGATGCTCGCTGATGTTGACGATGCGACCGTTGGAGAAGCGACTGTCGAACGCACCCGACGGATTGAGATGGCGCGCGATGCGCTCGGCGACGGCGTGCTCGACCTCGCCGGGCGCGACCGCGTATGCGCCGCGCTCGGCGGCGATCCGCACGAAATCGGCGAAACGCGTTCCCGGCACGGCGAGTTCGGCCACCGGCTCGAAAATCGTGCGAAATTTGCTGTTGCACAGCACGAGGCGGTCTTCGGCGTCGAAGCAGGCAAAGCCCTGAACCAGGCTCTCCACGCCATCGAGAAGGCGCCTCTGGGCCTCGGCGGCGCGGTGCTCCGCCAGCATTTGGGTGCTCACGTCGGTGGCGACGCCGCGATAGCCTTGGAAGCCGCCGGCGTCATCGAAGATCGGCAAGCCGCTCACGCGCAGATGGCGGATCGCGCCGGCAACCGTCGTGACCGTGTAGCTGACGTCGCGGAACGGGCGGCGCGCGGCCAAGTCTTCGAGCTGTTTCCGCCAACCCTGCTCGTCTACGACCATCGGGATGTGGTCCAATCTGCCATGCCCGAGATAGCGGTTCCGGTCGAGGCCGGTCGTTTCGAAGAAGCGGTCGTCGGCATTGATAACGCGCAGATCGGCGTCCGCCTCCCACATCCAGTCGTTGGATGCCCTCGCAAGCTGGCGAAAGCGCTGCTCGCTCTCCATCGCGCGCGTCTCCGCGGCTTGCGCCTTGAGCCGCTGGCGACCGAGGGCCACGATCACGAGGCTGATCGCGGTCAGGATCAGAAGCATCTCCGCCAAGCTGAAGCCTATAAAGTCGAGCGACTCGACGGGGCGGACAAATGGATAGTCGAGCTTGTGAAGCCCCGTAAGGATGAAGCTGATGCCGGCGAGGCCATGGGCGCTGCCGGGATTGGCCTTCCGCGTCTCGAGGAAACGTTTCCCGGCGATGATGAGCGCGCCTGCCGAAGCGAAATAGAGCGGCGTCGTGAAAGTCACGAAGTCGGGCTTGACCAGCACGGCGACGACGGCCCAGGCGATGATCGCAGCCGCAATGAGAGCGAGGATCTTGGGCAAGACGCGCCGGCCGAGGAATTCCATCGTACCGGCGAAGAGGACAAGGGTGCTCAGCGCCTGGATGGACTCGCCCAGCGGGACCACCGCCGGCCCGAGGAGCGGCGAAACAGGCAAGGTGAGGGCGTAGCGCACCGCATAAAGCGTGAAGGCGACGGCCCAAAAACGCGTGGCGGGCTCCGCGTTCGGCTGGAGCGACAGATAGATCATGGCAATGGCGAGCGACACGGAGACGAATACCGCGCTCAATATTCCTGCCAGGAAATACGGTTCTGCCATGCCTTCACGACCTCGCTGCGTCGAGTCTGCGAGGGGGTACAGGCCCCCCTCCCAAGCTCGGCGCCGTCGCTCCCTCAGGCCCGCTGCGACCTCGGCAAATAGGCTCCGGCCGCGCCTCGGGGGCGCGTGGTGCCTCTTCCCTTAATCTGTCGGAAGATCGTTAATAAATCGTGCAGCATGACCCTTAGGAGCGGTCCGGATGCGCTTCCCGCCCTCTCGGGTGCTCGAGTCGTCACGCGACTCATGAGGGGGGGCGGCCATTTCACTGCCCGAGAATTTGCGCTAAGCATTTGCCCATGCGTCCCCATCGCGTCCGGAAATCCTCCGCGCCATTGCTGCTGCCGGTCGAGCCGGCGATGGCGAGTACCGCCGATCTTTCGGGGCTGCCGCGCACGGCGCTGGCGGCGATGATCGAGGCGGGCCGGGAGGTGCGCGATTGCCAACGCGTACTTGCGAAGACGGGCGATAATATCGTGGGCGAGCTGCTGCGAGGCCAAGGCACCTTTTACGAGTGGAATCACTATCCGCCCGACGACGTCCATGACTTGGCGAGTCACGCGCAATATTATTACCACGCTCACGGTGGGCAGGAGCGCTCCGGCGAGCATGGCCATTTTCATTGCTTCCTCCGGCCGAAAGGCATGCCCGCCGGCATCAGGCCGGCACCCGTCTCGGCTGCCCCGTCCTCGAAGGACGGCGCGGAGCCGCTGAGCCATCTTGTCGCCATTTCGATGGACGATGGCGGTCAGGCCATCGAGCTCTTCACCACCAACCGCTGGGTCACGGACGAGACTTGGTATCGAGCGCGCGACGTGATCGCGATGCTCGACCGCTTCGTGATCGATGTCGCGCATCCCTCCTGGCCGGTCAACCGATGGATCACGGCCATGATCCGCCTTTTCAGGCCGCAGATCGAGCAGCTCGTCTGGGAGCGCGACCGCGCCGTCGCGGCATGGCAACGGCGCGACGCCGCTTCCGACGTCTTCGAGGATCGCCGCCTGGAGGTGACGTCGAAGATCGCCATCTCGGTCGAGGACCAGATCGGCCGCCTGCAGGCGGCCGCGAGACGCCCGCGCCGCTGAGCCTGGCGGCTACTTCGTCACCTCATGGAGATAGGCGATGACCGCGGCGCGCTCCGCATCATCATCGACTTGAAAGCTCATGGTCGTGTCGGAAATGAATTTCTCAGGATTTTCAAGCCATTTGTCGAGTTTTTGATCATCCCAGTTGAACTGAGCCGCCGCCAGACCCGCGGAATATCCGAAGCCCGGCGCCTTGCCCGCCGGCCGCGCGAACAGGCCATGGAGATTGGGGCCAAGTCGATTGGGCTGACCGGCGGCGACGCTATGGCAGATGAGGCAGCGCTTGAAGACCATGGCACCGGCGTCGTTGACGCCCGCCGTCTGGGCGCCAGACGCCAGCAGGCTGCCGGCCAGCATGACGAGGATCCACGCGGCGAGGCTCTCGGCTTTGGCGCGGCGGGAAAAGGATGCAGAACGGGGAAATGCCATATTGTCCGACTTGGCCGCTGTGGTGCGGCTCGGGGAATTTGGCCGCTTCGCCTCTCGGCCGCAAGCAGCCGCGCTTGGCAAGCGGCGGGGCGCGATGCCACAGTGCCGGCGGCCCCACCGATGCGGGCCACGAGTTCTCGGGAGGGGATATGAGGCGCTTGGTGATGGCCCGAACGGTCAATTTCGCGGACTGCGACCCAGCGCGGATCGTGTTCTATCCGCGCTATTTCGAATGGTTCGACCGGGGCACCGAGATGCTGTTCCGCCAGGTCGGCCTCGATTGGGAGACCATGATGGACAAAGGCGGCTGGATCGGCGTACCGCTGCTTGACGCGAGCGCCAAATTCCTCAGGCCCTGCCGCTTCGGCGACCTCATCGAGATTTCGAGCTGGGTCGCCGAATGGCGCGGCCGAACGCTCGTGGTCGAGCACCGCATCAGCAACAAGGGCGCGCTCGCCGTCGAGGGCCGCGAGATCCGCGCCTGGACGGTGCGCGACCCTGAGCGGCCCTCCGGCATGCGCGCGGCGGAGGTCCCGTCCGAGATCATGGCGCAATTCGCCGTCGAGGAAGGCGCTTAAGTGATCGTGGCCACCACGCCGCCGTCGACGCGCAAGGCGGCGCCCGTGGTCGAGGAGGCGCCCGCGCCGCATAGGTAGACGGCGAGGTTCGCCACCTCCTCGGGCTCGGCGAAGCGCTTGGTGAGCGAGGAGGGACGTATCGTCTTGAAGAAATCGGCCTCGATCTCGGCGACCGTCTTGCCCGCGGCCTTGGCATTCTGCGCCAGGAAAGTGATGACGCCCTCGGTCTTGGTGGGGCCCGGCATGATCGCGTTGACGGTGACGCCCGTGGCGGCGAGCTCGATCGCCAACCCGCGCGAGAGTGCGAGCTGCGCCGTCTTGGTCAGGCCGTAATGGATCATCTCGCGTGGGATATTGAGAGCGGATTCGCTCGAGACGAAGAGGATGCGGCCCCAGCCGCGCTTCGCCATGCCCGGCGCGTAATGGCGCGAGAAGCGCACGCCGCTGAGCACGTTCGTCTCGAAGAAGCGGAGCCAATCCTCGTCGCTGATCTTGTAGAAGGGCTTGGGCTCGAAAATGCCGAGATTATTGACGAGGATGTCGAGTTCGGGGACGCGGCCGAACAGGATCTCGGCGCCCGCGCTCGCGGCGCAGTCGGCGGCGATTCCCGCGACGCTGGCGCCCGGCACCTCTTTGCGCAGACGCGCGAGCGAGCGCTCGACCGATTCCGGCTTGCGGCCGGTGATGGCGACCTCCGCCCCCTCGAGGGCAAGCCCCCGTGCGATGGCATAGCCGATGCCGAGCGTCGAGCCGGTAACGAGGGCGCGGCGGCCCTTGAGCTTCAAATCCATTTAGGCTTGCCCCAATAGTCGAGACGGAACGGCGCCGGAATGATACCAATTCCCGCGCCTCCAGCAAATTGATCGCCTCACGCGGAGTTGCAACATGGCCGGTCTCTATTACGAGGATTTCAGCGACGGGCAGGTCTTCGAGCATGCGCTCGGGCGCACGGTGACCGAGACGGACAATGTCCTTTTCAGCACGCTCACCATGAACCCCCAGCCGCTCCATCTCGACGCCGAGTTCGCGAAGAGCACCGAGTTCGGCCGCCCGCTGGTGAACAGCCTCTTCACCTTGGGGCTGCTCGTCGGCATGACCGTCGGCGATACCACCCTCGGCACCACCATCGCCAATCTCGGCATGAGCAAGGTCGAGTTTCCCAAGCCTGTGTTCCATGGCGATACCATCCGCGCGCGCACGATCGTGGTGGCGAAGCGGCAAAGCCGCTCGCGGCCCGAGGCGGGCATCGTCGAGTTCGAGCATCAGGCTATCAACCAACATGGCGAGCTGGTGGCGAGCTGCCGGCGCTCGGCCTTCATGAAGCGCCGGCCCAAGGAGGCTTGAGCGATGCGCTCGCTCCTCTTCGTGCCGGCCGACGACGAGCGCAAGCTCGCCCGCGCCGCCGACGGCGAGGCCGACGTCCTGATCCTCGATCTCGAGGATTCGGTCGCCGCGTCGCGGCGGCCCGAGGCGCGCCGGCTGGCGCGCGGCTTCCTCGAGATGCCGCGCGCCGGCAAGGCGCTGCGCTACGTGCGGATCAATCCCCTCGCCGGCGGATTTGCGCTCGACGATCTCGCCGCGGTCATGCCGGCGGGGCCCGACGGCATCATGCTGCCGAAATCGATGCCCGAGGATTTGACCGACCTCGACCGCCGGCTCGCCGAGCATGAGACGGCCGCCGGCCAGCGTGCAGGGGGCCACGCGCATCATCGCCATCGCCACCGAGACGCCGGCCGCCGTCTTCGCGCTTGGGGGCTATGCGGGCGTCTCGAAGCGGCTCGAGGGGCTAACCTGGGGTGCCGAGGATTTGGCGGCCGTCCTGGGCGCCGTCAATCGACGGCCCGACGGCGTCTATGACGACGTGTTTCGCCTCGCCCGCGCCTTGTGCCTTCTCGCAGCCGCCCACGCGGGCGTCGCCGCGATCGACACGATCTATGCCGACTACAAGGACGAGCCGGGGCTGTCGGCCGAATGCCAGGCGGCGCGGCGCGCCGGCTTCACCGCCAAGATGGCGATCCATCCGGCGCAAGTCCCGATCATCAATCGAGCCTTCGCGGCGACGGCGGAGGAACTCGACTGGGCGCGGCAGGTGACGGCGGCATTCGAGGCGAGCCCCGAGGCCGGCACGGTCGGCATCGGCGGCAGGATGGTCGATCGCCCCCATCTCGTCCTGGCGCAACGCATCCTCGCGCGGGCGAAGACGGCCGATTAAGCGCATTCGCGGCGCCGCCGACATGGCGCGCCCGCGGCGAAGCGCCTATCCTGCGGCCGAGCAGCGATAATTCGAGTTTTCTTGCATGCCGCCCCCCGCGTCGCGCCGGATGCTGATCCCCCTGATCGTCGCCTGCGCGCTCTTCATGGAGAATCTTCAACTCGACCGTGCTGGCGACGGCACTGCCGGCGATCGCCCGCTCGCTCGGCGAGGATCCGCTGCGCCTCAATCTCGCCATCACCTCCTATCTCTTCAGCCTCGCCGTGTTCATCCCGGTGAGCGGTTGGGTGGCCGACCGCTTCGGCGCGCGCCGCGTCTTCCGCGCGGCGATCGTCATCTTCAGCACGGGCTCGATCCTCTGCGGCTTCAGCGATTCGCTGCTGGGCTTCGTCGTCGCCCGCGTCTTCCAGGGCATTGGGCGGTGCGATGATGGTCCCGGTGGGGCGGCTCGTGCTCTTGCGCTCGGTGCCGAAATCCGAGCTGGTGAGCGCGCTTGCCTACCTCACCGTGCCGGCGCTCATGGGCCCCATCATCGGTCCGCCGCTGGGCGGCTTCATCACCACCTTCGCCTCCTGGCGCTGGATCTTCTGGATCAATATTCCCATCGGGATATTGGGTTTCGTGCTGGTGACGATCTTCATCGAGGACAGACGCGAGGAGGGCGTGCCGCCGCTCGACCTGGCGGGCTTCCTGATGACGGCGACGGGCCTCACGGGCATGGTGTTCGGCTTCGAATCGGCGGGGCGCGGCATGTTGTCCACGCCGGTCGTGATCGCGCTCTTCGCGCTCGGAGCCGCGTCTTTGACGCTTTACGCCCATTATGCGCGCCGCGTCGCCCATCCGGTAATCGACCTCAGCCTGCTGCGTATTCCGACCTTCCGGGCCAGCGTCCTCGGCGGCTTTCTTTTCCGCATCGGCATCGGCGCCGTGCCGTTTCTCCTGCCGCTGATGCTGCAGGAGGGCTTCGGCCTCGATCCTTTCCGGTCCGGCCTCATCACCTTCGCGACGGCGGTGGGCTCGATGACCATGAAGGTCACCGCGCGACCGATCCTGCAATGGCTCGGCTTTCGCGCGGTGCTGATCGGCAACGCGCTCGTGAGCAGCGCCATGCTCGCCGCCTACGGGCTCTTCACGCCCCAGACCGGCACCGTCTTGATGCTCGCGGTGCTGCTAACGAGCGGCTATTTTCGCTCGCTGCAATTCACCTCCGTCAACGCCCTCGCCTATGCCGACGTGCCGCGCGAGCGGATGAGCCAGGCGACGAGCTTCGCCAGCATGGCGCAGCAGCTCTCCTTGAGCGTCGGCGTCGGCACTGGCGCGCTTCTCCTGCATATCACCGTCACGGCGCGCGGCGGCGGGCATCTCCTCGCCGCCGATTTCCGCCCCGCATTCTTCGTCGTCGGCGCGATCGCCGCGGCGTCGGCCTTCGTGTACCTGCCGCTCGCCCGCGACGCGGGGGCGGAAATGTCGGGCCGGCGCCCGGTGGCAAATGCCCAACCGCCCTTGAGCTCCACGCCCGAAGGGGATTGAGCAGCATTCGACGAAGCTTGACGCCGCGAATCCTTTATATTACTGGATATTCCGACTGTTTGATTTGACTCCTGGGGGCGGGGGGATCGGTCGTCGTGCTCAATTCTTCGAGGCTTCTTTACATATCCCTTGCCGCGATCTTGGCAGGCGCGCCGGCCGCCTTGGCAGCGCCCGCCGGTACGGTAACGCCGGTCGTCTCCGGGGTCGTGACGCCGGTGGCACCCACCGGCCGGATCGTCACGCCGGTGACGCCCGAGGACGCTCCGCCGCAGATCGCCCCGCGGCCGACGACCCCGCCGCAGCTCGCCACCACGGGGCCGGCCGCGGCCGCGATGCTCGAGAAGGCCGACCGCGTTCTCGTGATCAAGCATCTGCGCGTCATGGAGCTGGTGCGGGGCGACGGCTATGTCATGGCGAGCTTTCCAGTCCAGCTCGGCCATCATCCGATCGGACCCAAGGTCCAGAAAGGCGACGGCCGCACGCCGGAAGGCGATTACATGGTCAGCGGGCGCGATCCCGAAAGCCTCTTCACCCTGGCGCTGCACGTCTCCTATCCCAATGCGAGCGATCGGGCGCGGGCGCGCAAGATGCACGTCGATCCCGGGGGCTCGATCGAAATCCACGGCGAGCCTTTCATCGCCAGCGCGATCAATCCGGACCGGCTGAAGACGGATTGGACGGCGGGCTGCATCGCGCTCACCAACGCCGACATGCGCCGCGTCTGGGACCAGGTCGAGGACGGCACGCCCATCGAGATAAGGCCCTGAGCGGCCGCCTTCGGGGCGTTTACTCCACCTCGACCGCATAGCTCTCGAGCGGGGGCACGCTCGGGATCAGCCCGGCATCCTTGAGGAACCGCGCGAAGCGCTCGTATCGCAGACGGTCCAGGGCCGCCGGGCGATGCGCGAAGCGGCGCAGCGTGTCGGCCCAGGCGCGCCGGTTGAGCTCATCGTCGAGATCCTTGTGGTTCTTGATGAAGAGCTGCCAACCTTCCTCGGGGTGATTCACGATGAAGGTGGTCGCCTGTTCGATCGCGTCGAGGAAGGACCTGAGCCGCGGATCGCCGAGCTTCGCCTTGCTCGTCTCCAGGATGAGCTGGTCGTAATGCGGCACGCCTTCCTCCTCGGGGTAGAAGGCGCGGCCGGGATGATGCTCGATCATCAGTTGGTTGAGCTCGAAATTGCGGTAGGCGCCGATCACCGCGTCCACCTGGCCCGTGAGGAGCGCCGGCAGCAGCGAGAAATTGACGTTGACCAACGTCACGTCGCCAAGCGCGAGGCCGTTATGGGCCAGCATCGCGCCCAGCACCACCTCGTCGGTTCCGCCCACCGAATAGCCGATCTTGCGGCCCTTGAGATCGGCGATGGTCTTGACCGGCCCCGCCTCGAGCACTGCCAGCGTGACGAGGGGGGTGGCGACGAGCGTGCCGATCCGCACGAGCGGCAGCCCCGCCGCCACTTGCAGATGGAGCTGCGGCTCGTAGCTCACGGCGATGTCGGCCTTGCCCGCCGCGACGAGCTTGGGAGGATCGTTCGGATCGGCCGGAGCCACCAGCTCGACATCGAGCCCGCGCGCCTTGAAATAGCCGTTCTCCAAGGCGACCACCAGCGCGCCATGGTCGGGATTGACGAACCAGTCGAGCATGACGGTGAGCTTCTCCGCCGCCAGGGCAGGGGCGGGCGCCAAGCCCGCAGCGAGCGCCAAGGCAAGCAGCCCGGTGGAGAGCCGGGACGAGAATTCCTTGCATGTTCATGTCCTTTCCGCGCGCGCCTCGCCGGGATCCGTATCGGGCTGCCAAGGCAAGAGCCGCTTGAGTGTCGCGTCGACCGCGTAATAGAGGCACACCGAGAAGATTCCGAGGGTGAAGAGCGCGGCGAACATCAGGTCGGTCTGCACCCGCGCATTGGCATGCAGCATGAGAAAGCCCAGCCCGGCCGAAGACCCGACCCATTCGCCGATCACGGCGCCGATGGGGGCGAGCGCGGTGGCGACGCGCAGGCCCGAGGCCAGGGAGGGGAGCGCGCTCGGCAGCCGGATATCGCGTAACATCGTCCAACGCGAGCCGCCCATGGTCGCGGCCAGATCGAGCCAGCCGGGATCGGTGCGGCGCAGCCCATCGAAGAAGGCGGCGACGACGGGGAAGAAGATGACGATCACCGCCATGGCGATCTTCGATCCCATGCCGTAGCCGAGCCAAAGCACGAGGATGGGCGCGAGGGCGAAGACGGGAGCGGCCTGGCTCACCACGAGCAGCGGCATGAGCCAGTGGCGGATCGCGCGTACATAGGCCATCGCGAGCGCCGCCGCCGCGCCAAGCAGCGCGCCGAGCGCAAGCCCGCTGAGAATCTCGGCGGCCGTCAGCATGCCGTGATGGAGCAGGAGAGGCCAATCCCGTGCCGCGCGGGTCAGCACCGCGCCCGGCCCCGGCAGGATGTAGGGCGGCACGCCGGTGATGCGGACAAGCACCTCCCACACGAGGAGCAGTCCCAGCGCGATAACGAGCCCCCGTACGAGCCTCATGGCCGATCCCCTTCGCGTCCCTGCTCGCCCTCGCTCGCCGCGACGAGGCGCGACATCAGCTCGCCCTGGAGATGGAGCAGCTTGCCCTCGCGCAGATCGCGCGGCGGCTGGCCGGCGGGCTCCAGCGGTTCGTCGAGCCGCGCGGGGCGCCCCGACATGACATGGATGCGATGGCCGAGCCGGAGCGCCTCCAGCGGATCATGGGTGACGAGCACCAGCGTACGGCCGACCAGCAGCTCGGCGGCAAGCGCCTGAAGGCGATAACGGGTCACGGCGTCGAGCGAGGCGAAGGGCTCGTCCATGAGGACCACCGGACGGTCCTCCATGAGCGTTCGCGCGAGCGCCACGCGCTGGCGCTCGCCGCCCGAAAGCTCCGCCGGCCGCCGCCGCTCCTTGCCGGCAAGCCCGACGCGCGCGAGGAGGGAACGCGCCCGGTCGGTGATCTCGGGCGAATGCGTCCGCTCGTTGCGCAATCGCGGCCCGAGCATGACGTTGCCGAGGGCGCTGAGCCAGGGGAGCAGCAGGTCTTGCTGGGCCATATAGGCGAAGCGGCCGTCGATCGGCGCGCCGTCGCCGCACTCGATTCGCGCCGTGGCGCCCGGCGGCGCCAGGCCGGCGATCAGCCGCAGCAGGCTCGACTTGCCCACGCCGCTCGGCCCGAGCAGGCAGGTCCAGCGGCCGGCCGCGAAGGTCACGGCGAGATCGTCGAACAGCGGCCGCCCGCGATAGGTCAGCCGGGCCTCGCGAACGGCGATGGAGAAGGGAAGCGTCAAGCCGGAAAGAAGAATGTCCATCACCTGTCCCTACGCCGGTATGAGCCGGATCAGGTTCCAGGGGTCGTCCCGTCAACGGGACCTCTCAGCCGACATTCGGCTCCCCCCAGTGATTGCATCCATAATGCGGCGCGGCGCGGGCGAAGGCAAGCGACGTCCGGCCGGCTTGCGCGAATCGTTCTTGTCGAGCCGGCTTGCGATTGCCAGCGCGGGACCGACGGTCTAGCTTGCGCGCGATGAAATCGGGCTTTCCTTTCCGCGCGACGCTCCGCGCGCTGCTCGCCGCGCTATCGATCGCGCTCCTGCCGGGTCTCGCGCCCGGGGCCGGCTTGGCGACCTCGCCGCTCGAAATCGTCGCCGCCGATGGCAAGACGCATCATTTCACCGTCGAGATCGCCGATACCGAGGAAACACGCGAGCAGGGACTCATGTTCCGCGAGCGGCTCGGCCCGGACGCCGGCATGCTGTTCGATTTCAAGGAGCCGCTGGAGGTGGCCTTCTGGATGAAGAACACGCCGATCCCGCTCGATATGCTCTTCATCGATCGCGGCGGGCGGATCGTGAGCATCGCCGAGCGCACCGTGCCCTACTCCCTGACGCCGATCGGCGCGGGCCAGCCCGTGCTGGCGGTGCTCGAGCTGAACGGCGGCACGGCGTCGCGGCTCGGCATCAAGCCCGGCGACAAGGTGATCCAGGCGATCTTCCAACGCCATTAGGCCTGCGCCTCAGCCGCGCTTGCGCGCGAGGGTCAGCCCGTCGCCGACGGGCAGCATGCTGAGCGTGACCCGCTCGTCCTTCTTGAGCGCAACGTTGAAGCTGCGCAGCGCTTTGGTATCGCGGGTCCGATCGCTCGGATCGGCGACGGCGCCGTTCCACAGCACATTGTCGACGGCGATCAGGCCGCCCGGCCGCAGCAGCTCGAGGCAACGCTCATAGTAGTTCCGGTAATTTTCCTTGTCGGCGTCGATGAAGGCGAAATCGAAGCCGCCGGACCTGCCGTCCGCGACGAGGCGGTCGAGGGTGGCGAGCGCCGGCCCGAGACGAAGCGTGATCTTGTCGGCAACCCCCGCTTCCCGCCAATAGCGGCGCGCGATCGAAGTCCATTTCTCGCTCACGTCGCAGCAGATGAGACGCCCGCCCGGCCGGAGGGCGCGCGCGACGCTCAAGGCGCTGTAGCCGGTGAAGGTGCCGATCTCGATCGCCTTCCGAGCGCCGATCAGCTCGATCAGCAGCGCCATGAACTGCCCCTGCTCGGGAGAGATCTGCATCCGTCCCATGGTGAGCTTCGCCGTCTCCGCGCGCAGCCGCCGCATCAGCGGATCGTCGCGCAAGGAAACCTTGAGCAAATAGCTGTAGATACGATCGTCGAGAGTGATGCTGCGTGGCGACAAGGGTTGCGTCCTTCCATGGGGATTGAAAACTATCTTGCTCGAAGGCCGCCGGCGCCGCAACGGCGCGCCGGGCGCGGGCCGAGACTACGCGGCGATCTCGATGCCGAGACTTCCGGCGACCGCGGCGAGCTCGGCCCAACTCGCGGGATCGATCGGAATCCCCGTCTCCAGCCGCGTCGCGCGCGCGATACGCTCGGGGTCGCCCGGTATCAGTACCGGGAGCGCCGGGTCCGTGGGCGGAGAGGCCGTGACGTAACGCGTCATCGCCGCGATCTCGTCGGCGAGCCAGCTCCGCTCGACGAGGCGTGCCGGATCGAGGAGGAAGGCGAGCATGGAGTTCGTGATGGTCTCGGCCGTCTGGTTCTCGGGCCGGATCGTGCCGCCGCCGGCGACAGCGCCCGCCAGCAGGTCGCAGACGAAGGCGAGGGCGTAGCCCTTATGCCCGCCGAGCGGGAGCAAAGCGCCGAGCGGCTCGCGGAACATCACGCCGGGATCGGTCGAGGGCCGGCCGCCCGAATCGAGCACCAGGCCGTCGGCGAGCTGAGCGCCCTTGTTCTGCGCGACGCGCACCTTGCCGAGCGCGACGCCGCTCGTCGCCATGTCGAGGATGATGGGCCGCTCCGGCTCGGCGGCGGGCAGCGCGATGCAGACGGGGTTGGTCATCAGCCGCGCGTCGCGTCCGCGATGGGGCGCCACCAGCGGCCGATGCCCGGTGACATTGACGAAATGCAGCGAGATCAGGCCGGCCGCGGCGCAAAGCTCGCCATAGGCGCCCACCCGGCCGATATGGTGCGCGTTGCGCAAGGCGAGCACCGCGATACCCGTCTTGCGCGCCTCTTTGATGGCGAGCTTCGTCGCCGCGCGCGCCACCACCTGACCATAGCCGCGCTCGCCGTCATAGACCAGGAACTGACCCGCATCGCCGATCACGCGGCCCCGCTTGTTCGGGATCAGTGTTCCCGCCCGGCAATTCTTGACGTAATGCGGCAGCATGCCGACCCCGTGGCTGTCATGGCCCATGAGGTTCGCCTCGACGAGATGGTCGGCGACGAGCTCCGCCTCCTCCCGCTCGCTGCCGCAGCCCATCAGGATAATTGCGGCAATGCTCCGCAACGAACGGTGATCGATCAGCATGGCCCTCCGCCCCCGGCTTGCTGCATTTGCTTGCCATATTGCAGCATGCAGCGAGAGATAACACGCGGCCGCCTGCAATGGGAGGTTTGCCTTGCCGCCTGCGCCGCGATTCTCTACAAGCCTGAAGGGTCCGCGGCGCGGGGCGTAGCTCAGCCTGGTAGAGCGCCTGCTTTGGGAGCAGGAAGCCGGCGGTTCGAATCCGTCCGCCCCGACCAATCGAAGCAACGGAGCGGTCCGCCATTTCGACCGGTGCGGCGGACCGCCTGCGTCACGGCTGTATCAATGCGCGCAGGCTGGGAAAGGATTCGGGGGCTTCGCCCGCGTCGAGCGTGCCCACCGCGCTGCCGCCCAGCGCCAGATAGAGCTGCGTCGTGTCCAGGTAGCGTTGCGCGTCGGCGCGCACGAAGCCCATGCGGGCCTGTTGATAGAGCCGCTCGGCGTCGAGCACCTGGAGGACGCCGACATTGCCGGCGCCGTAGCTCAGCCGCGTCAGCTTGAGCGAGGCGTCCGCCGTGTCGACCGCCTGGCGCTGCGCGGCGATCTCCTCCTCGTCATGGGCCAGCGCCTCCAGCACGTCCGCGACCTGCCCGAAGGATTGCAGCACCGTCTCGCGGTAGGTCGCCAGCGCCGATTTGTAGGCATCCTCGGCGGCGCGCCTCTCCGCCTCGAGCGTGCCGCCGCGCAATATAGGCGCGGAGAGGTTCGCGGCGAAGTCCCATACCGTCGCCTGCGGCACGAAGAGATGGCCGAGATTGGTCTGCTCCTGCGAGAGCCCGGCCGAAAGCGCGATGTTGGGAAAGAGGTTGGCCGTCGCCACGCCCACGGCGGCGCTGGCCACATGGAGCTCGGCCTCCGCGGCCCGGATATCGGGCCGCTCGTGCGCCAGCGCGGACGGCACGCTCGTCGGCAGCTCGCTCGGCAAGGTTAGCTGCGTCAGGTCGAAATCGGGCGGCGACCAATCGCCCGGCGCCTTGCCGACCAGGATCGAGAGCATATGCCGCGCCACGCTCAGCTGTTGCCGCAGGGGCGGCAGCAAGGTGCGGTCGTTCTCGAGCTGGCTTTGCGCGCTCAGCACGTCGACTTTCGTGCCGGCGCCCTCGTCGAACGACTTCTGCACCAGCTTCAGGTTTTGCGCGTCGTTGTCGAGGATATCCTCGATTGTCTTCAATTGGGCGCGGAGGGAGGCGATCTGGATCGCCTGCGTCGCGACATTGCCGGTCAAGGCGAGATAGGCGGCGTCGAGCTGGTAAGCCTGATATTCGGATTGCGCCGCGCGTTCCTCGACGAGCCGCTTAGTGCCGCCGAAGACGTCGAGCGCGTAGCTCACCGTGGGCCCGATGGAGAACACATTGAAGGGGGGCACGGTGAAGCCTTGGAAACCCAGGGCCGCCGCGATTGATCTGCTGGCGCGACGCACCGGCGCCTAGATCGAGGCGCGGGTATAGGCCGCCGGCCGCCGCGGCGACGGCCTCGTGCGCCTGCGCCAAAGTGGCGGTCGAGGCGGCGAGGGTAGGGCTGTCGGCGATCGCCTGCGCCATCACGCGGTCGAGGTCGGGCGAGCGGAACTCGCTCCACCAATTCTTGGGCATCGGCTTGCCGAAGGAGAGATGCTGCGCCGCGCCCGCCGCGGGCTTGGCAAGATCGGGCTCTCCCTCGGGCGTATAGGCCTTCGTCTCGGGGGGCGCGGGCGCGAGGAAATCCGGCCCGACTTCGCAGCCGCTGAGCGCGCCGGCCATGAGGGCGCTCATGCAAAGAACGAAAGCCGGCAAACGCCTCGAGCGCGCGCCGCCGCCTCTCACGACATCATGGGGCATATGAAGCCCATCCCCCCTCCTAGAGATCAATCGATCGTGACCGCCGGACCGGCGCCCGGCCGGCCCGTCTTGCGGAGGATCAATATAAGTGGCATGGCGAGGATCGCGATGACCATCATGAGTTTGTAATCGTCGATATAGGCGATCATGGAGGCTTGATTGGTGATCTGGACATTCAGCGCCGCCAGCCCGGCCTTCGTCGCGATATCGAGACCGTGCGGCAAAAAGGGCGGATGCGCAAGCCTGTTATAGGGCGTTACATGGTCCGCGAGGGCGGCATGCAGGATTTGCGTGTTCTCGGTCAGCAGCGCCTGGATGATCGAGATGCCCACGCTGCTGCCGACATTGCGCATGAGGCTGAATATCGCGGCGCCTTCGGTGCGCAACCTTGGAGCCAGGGTGGCGAAAGCCACCGTCGTGAGCGGCACGAAAAGGAAGCCTAGCCCGAAGCCCTGCACGATGCCCGAGACGAGAACGAGCTGCATGCCCATCTGTGGCGAGAAACCGGTCATCTGCCAAAGCGAGAACGCGGTGAGGGCGAAGCCCGCGAAGATGATGAGGCGGATATCGACCTTGCCGACCAATCGTCCGACCAAAATCATTGCGATCATGGTGCCGACGCCGCGCGGCGCGGTGATGAGGCCGGTGGTCACCACGGGATAGTTCATCAGGTCCTGAAGCATCGGCGGCATAAGGGCGAGCGTGGCGTAGAGGATGATGCCGACGAGGAAGATGAAGAACAGGCCGGTGACGAAGTTGCGGTCCTTCATGAGCTCGCGATTGAGAAAGGAGCGCTCGGCGGTCAAAGTATGCACGAGGAAGAGGTAGAAGCCGAGCGCCGCCGCCGCCGCCTCGAACCAGATCTCGCTCGAGCCGAACCAGTCCTTGAGCTCGCCGCGGTCGAGCATCATCTGCAACCCCGCGAGTCCCAGGCTCAAGGCGGCGAAGCCGAAGAAATCGAAGCGCTGCCGCTCGTCATGCTTGGTCTCGTGGACGAAGGCGAGGATGCCGAGGAAGGCGAGCAACCCGATCGGCAGGTTGATGTAGAACACCCAGCGCCAGTTGTAATCGTCGGTGAGCCAGCCGCCGAGGCTGGGGCCGAGGATCGGGCCCACCATGATGCCGGCGCCCCAGATCGCCATCGCCTGCCCATGACGCTCGGGCGGATTGATGTCGAGGAGCACCGCTTGGGAGAGCGGCACCAGCGCCGCGCCGCAGATCCCCTGCAGCAGACGGAAGAGCACGATCTGCGTGAGGCTCTCCGCCATGCCGCAAAGCGCCGACGCCGCCGTGAATCCCGCGACCGAGAGGAGGAAGACGAGCTTGCGGCCGAAGCGCCCGGCAAGCCAGCCGGTGAGCGGCGTCATGATCGCCGCCGCCACGATATAGGAGGTGAGCACCCAGGTGATCTGGTCCTGCGACGCCGAGAGCGTTCCCGCCATATGCGGCAGCGCCACGTTCGCGATCGTGGTGTCGAGCGCCTGCATGATGGTGGCAAGCATGATCGACACCGTGATCAAGCCGCGGTTGGTCGCGGTCATCGCGGCCCCGGTGCCGGTCGCGCCCATGCTAGGCCAGCTTCAGCCCGAACAGCCGCTCGATGAAGCCGAGGAGCGGCCGCCTGTGATGCGTATCCACCTCGACGGTGACGCTCATGCCCATGCGCAACGGCATGGCGGCGTCGCCGTCCTCGACGACGAGGCGGACGGGAAGGCGCTGCACGACCTTGACCCAATTGCCCGTCGCGTTCTCGGGCGGCAGGAGGGAGAAAGCGGAGCCGGTGCCCGGGCTCAAGCTGGCGATGCGGGCGGTGAAGGTCTTGTCGGGATAGCTGTCGACGTCGACGCTCGCCACCTGGCCCGGGCGCATGTAGGTGAGCTCGGTCTCCTTGAAATTCGCCTCGATCCAGATCCGGCTGGCCGAGACCAGCGCGAAGACCGGCGTCGCCGCGTTGATGTAGTCGCCGGTCTGGAGCTGCTCGACCTTGGTGACCGTGCCATCCTCGGGCGCCGTGATGATCGTGTAAGAGAGGTTGAGGTTCGCGCGATCGACCTCGGCCTGCGCCTGGGCCACGCTCGGATGCTGATCGACGGGAATGTCGGGATTGCCGCCGAGATTCGCGAGTATGTTGGCGATCTGCTGCTGCATCGCCGCCACTTGCTGGCGGGCCACGTCGAACGCATGGGAGGCCTGGTCGAACTGCGCTTGCGAGGAGATGCCGGAGCCGAGCAGCCGTTTCTGGCGATCGGCCTCGCGCTGCTGATAGGCCAAGGTGTCCTGCGCCGCGTGCAGATCGGCCTGACGCTGCCGGTAGGTGGCCTTCATCGCCTCTATCTGGAGCCGCGCGCCGGCGAGCCGGGCCTTGGCGTCCTCGAGCGCGATGCGGAACGGACGATCGTCGAGCCTGAAGAGGATTGTCCCCTTCTGGACTTGCTGGTTGTCGTGCACATCCACCTCGGCGACGCGGCCGGCGACGTTCGAGCTGACCTCGGTTTGCGCCGCCTGGACATAAGCGTCGTCGGTCGAGACGTAGCGCCCGCCGACGAGATAGAAATAACCGGCCACGATCAGCGCCAGGAGCGGCACCCCCAGCATGAGCGGCAGCCGCAGGCGTTGGGCCAGCGGCCGCTTTCGCTGGCCGATGCTGACGACGGGGTGCGGTCCCTCGGCCGTCTTTCGGCTCACGACGGCGTGGCGGTCATTGGCGATACTCATCGGGCAGCCTTTTTTTCGGGAATTTGGTGCGAGTGAGGAGCAGGCGATGCGGCGGGCGGCGCCTCTCGGCCCGAGAGGTTGCCGTGCACATGGATCAAAAGATCGATCAACAGCTCCTGTTGGTCGGGCATCAGGCCGGCGAAGGCCTCCTTGCGCGATTCGTCGGCGATGCGGCTGATCACGCTGAAAACCGGCTTGGCGCGCTCGGCCAGATAAAGCCGGCGCGTGCGGCGGTCGGTGGGATCGAGGCGGCGCTCGATCCAGCCGGCCTCCTCCATGCGGTCGAGCAGGCCCACGAGGGTAATCGGCGCGATCTCGAGCAGCTCGGCGAGCCCCGCCTGGTGGATGCCCTCGTTGCGCGCCAGATAGCCCAGCGTCTTGCATTGGGCGCGGGTCAGGCCGACGGCGCGCGCGCGCTGGTCGAACCGCGTGCCGAGCAGCCGGGCCACGTCATGCACGAGGTAGCCGAAGCTGCGGTTCAAATCCATCTTCATCATAAGCCCTTATATAATACGTAGGCTTACGAGTGTTATGCAAATAATGCCGAGCTGGGCTTCCCAAACGGCTTGCGGCGCAACGGCCGGGCGGTATATGCGGGGCTGATCGCGCGGGCGAGCGAGTCGAAGGCTCCAGCCAACGCCTCGGGCGTGGCATGAGCGAAGGCAGGAGAGGTCGCTTGGCATGGCTCTGACGGCAGGCAAGGAGCCGGGGCAAAGCCTGCTCGACAACCTGCCCGTTGCCCTTCCGGGGTTGCTCGTCGCGGCGATCCTCCTCATCCGCTGCGTCTTCGCCTATTCGCCCGAGGTTCTGCATGGCGGCCTCGTCGATACCGACAGCTACATGCATATCGTCCGCCTCGAGGATCTCATCCGGAACGGCGCCTGGCATTACGGCTTCTTTCCGCGCGACAACGCGCCTTTCGGCATGGTGCTGCATTGGACCAAGGCCTATGACGTCATGGCGCTGGCGCTCGCCGCGCCGATCGCGCTGTTCTTCGGCTGGCATACGGCATTCGCGGCGATCGCGGTCGTCGTCGGGCCGCTATCGATCGCCGCGCTCATCCTGGCCGCGACCTGGGCGGTGGCACCGGTCTGCCCCGCCCCCGAGCGGCGGCTGATCGGCATTCTGATCGCCATCTCGCCCTCGATCTTCGCCAACGGCCAGATCGGCGACTGCGACCATCATGTGACCGTGACGGCCGCCTGGATGCTCTTCATGGGCTTCGCTTTGCGCGTCGTCTTGCGGCCGGAGGACATGCGCACGGGCGTCGCCGCCGGGCTCGCGGCCGCCTTCGCGCTGTGGATTAGCGTGGAATGCATCCTGGCGGTCTGTCTGGGCGTGACCCTGATCGGCCTGGGCTGGATCCGCGAAGGGCTGCCGCTCCGCCGCGGGAGCCTCGCTTTCGCCTTGAGCTTCGCGCTCGCGATGGTGGCCGTGCTCGCTTTCGATCCGCCCTATGGCGGCTGGATCAATTTCGAGCTCGACCGGCTCGCTCTCGTTCATGTCGTCTTCGCCATTTTCGTGGCGCTGCTTTTCGGCGTCCTCGGCTTCGCTCCACAGGAGCCCGCGCGTCGGCGCATCCGGCTCATCGTCGCCCTGGCGGGCGGCATCGTCGCCGCAGGCGCCATCATCCTGCTCTTCCCCGACCTCATCCAGCCCGAGCAGGCGATGTTCCGCGAGGACGATATTCCCGGCTTCTGGGATTGGAACGACATCAACGAGATGAAACCGGCCTTCCAATATATCGACGGCGGGATTCTCTTCATGGGCGCGCCCTTCATCGGCCTCGCCAGCGCGCTGTGGCTGGCATGGACGGAGCGGCGCGTCTTTGCCGGGGCGGCCTGGACGCTGGTTGCCCTCATGCTCGTCGCGATAGGCGTGCTGGGCCTTCTGCATATCCGCTTCGCCATGTATCCCGAGGTGTTGGCGGCCTATCCGGCGGCCGTCGCGCTGAGCCGGCTCGGCGCGATCGTCACCCGGATGAAGGCCGCCGCCTGGCTGCGCCAGGCGAGCCAGGCCGGCGCCGCGGCCGTCATCGTCGCGGGGCCCATCATCGGCTTCGCGCTGGCGAGCTGGGCGATGGACCGCAAACCGGCGCCCGAGCCCGATTGCTTCGTCCGCAAAGCCGCCGCCGCGCTCAACGATCCGAGCTTCATGGGCGGCAGCGACCTCGTCATCCTGAGCGAGCCGAACCAGGCCCCGGAACTGCTCTATTGGACGAGCGATCGCACCATCTTCGGGCCCTATCACACCAACCGCGAGGGCCTGCACGATCTGGCGCGCTTCTTCACCAGCACGGACGATGTCGCGGCCAAGGCCGTCGCCGCGCGACGCGCCATCGCCTATGTCATGCTGTGCCAGGGCGAGGCGGGCACCGTCGGCGGCACGCCGGCGAGCGCGCCCCTCAACGCGGGACCCATAGGCGGGGGTGGGGGCGGCGGTGCCACGCCGCCCATCGATCCGCATATCCTCTATCTGCGGCTATTGCGCGGCGAGACGCCGCCTTGGCTCAAGGCGCAGCCCTGGCCCGCCGGGATCAAGACCGACCTGAAGCTCTATCGGGTGCTGTCGACGGAAAGCAGGGCGCAATGAACGGCGCTTAGGCCGCGCGCGCCTTTTGCTCGACCGGCAAGGGGACCAGCCGCTCCTCGATCTTGAGCGCCTCCTCGGCGCCCGCATGGCCGGCCTCGTGATATTCGGCGTCCTGGTTGACCTGCCACACGTCGTAGACGGCGCGGCCCGCCAGGATGTTCCGTCGCCGTGAGCAGGGCGGTCATCATGGCATGGTCCTGGTTGTTGTATTTATGCATGCCGTTGCGGCCGACGAGATGAAGGTTCGGATAATGCGCGGCGAGGGCGTGGCGCACGGTGGCGACATGCTGCGCATAGTCGCCGTCATAGACCGGATAGGCCTTGGGCTGGCGAATGACATGGCCGTCCAGAATGTCCTCGGCCTTCGCCAGGCCGAGCTTGATGAGCTCGTCCTTCGCCATGGCGACGAGGCGCTCCTCGGGCGCGGTCCAGAGCTCGTCGCCCTCGTTGCAGAAATATTCGAGGCCGTAGCAGTTGAGCGCGGGATCGGGGACCATCTCCTCCGACCAGGATTTGAAATTCTGGATGCGCCCGACCTTGACCGAGGGGTCGTGGATATAGATCCAATTATCGTCGAACAGATGACGGTCCTTGACGACCAGCGCGACGATGAGGAAATCGCGATAGCGCAGCGCCGCGGCGGCGCGGCGCACCGTCTCCTCGGGCAGCGGCCGCAAGCCGGCGACGAGCTCGCGGATCGAGGTCGACGAGATGACATGCTCCGCCGTCAGGCGCTCGCGCTTGCCGGCCGCGTCGAGGGTGACGACGGTCCAGCGCCGCGCGGCGGCGTCGTAGTCCAGCTCGACGACGTCGACGCCCATGCGCAGCTTGCCGCCTTGCTCGCGCATCTTGCGCGCGGCGGCCTCCCACATCATGCCGGGGCCTTTGCGCGGATAGCGGAAGCTGTCGATCAGCGTCTTGATGACCCGGTCGCGCGGCCCTTTGCGTTGCGGAAGCAGCGCATGCTTGATCGCGGTGGCGAGCGACAGGCCCTTGATGCGCTGCGCCGCCCAGTCGGCGGAGATCTCCGCTGCAGCGCATGCCCCAGACCTTCTCGGTATAGGTCTTGAAGAAGATGCGGAAGAGACGGGCGCCGAACTGGTTCGTCACCCATTCCTGGAAATTGCGGGGGTTCGCGACGGGGAAGAGGCGGCTCTTGAGATAGGAGAGCACGCACGCCACGGCCTCGAAGATGCCGAGCTTCATCAACGCGTCGCCGGCCTTGAGCGGGTAGTCGAACAGCTTGCTGCGGTAATAGATGCGCGACTTGCGCGGACGGTCGCGCATGTCGTCGCCCAAGAGCTCGGTCCAAAGCCGCTCGACCTCGCTCGATTTGGAGAAGAAGCGGTGGCCGCCGATGTCGAAATGGAAGCCCTTATAGGTCGCGGTCTTGGAGATGCCGCCGACATAGACGGGATCCCGCTCCAGCACCGTCACCGGCACGCCCTCCTTGCTGAGCAGGTAGGCGGCCGTGAGGCCGGCCGGCCCGGCGCCGATGCAGATGACGGAGCGCGGGAAGGAGGCTGGCATGACGCTCATCCGTGAAGGGCCAGCACCAGGCCGCGCACGCGACGGCGGATGCCGACATTGAAGGTGAAGCATTTATGCGCGACGTAGGAATAAAGGGTGACGAAACCCACGGCGCAGAAATGGGCGATGAAATCCGGACTTGGCGGCAGGGGCCAATGCGCGAGTGACCGCGCCGCGCCGACGGACTGAAGGAAGGCGAGCAGCGCCGTGGAAAACATCGCGGTCAGCAGGATGCCGCCCGCGGCGACCACGCAGAAGGTGCGGAACTGCGCCAGCGCCGAGCGCCCGCGGAAACGGAAGTTATATCGGTAATTGAGGAGAAAATTGACGAAGAGGCCGCTCGTGGCGCCGATCCCGACGGCAAGCCAGTAGGGACACCGCGCGGCGATCGCCGGAACCTCGTAGAGCAGCGAGCCGACCGCCAGATTGACGATCGCCGCCAGACCGCCGAAGAGCAGGAAGAAGATGAAATCGCGCCCGAAATGGCG
Source organism: uncultured Pseudomonadota bacterium (assembly GCA_963842155.1). Lineage (GTDB taxonomy): Bacteria > Pseudomonadota > Alphaproteobacteria > JACZXZ01 > JACZXZ01 > CAWJFP01. Next base: position 260,325 of record CAWJFP010000036.1, on the reverse strand, counting down.
AGCGATCCACTCGGCCGGCGACGCCGCGAGGTCGAGCAAAATCTGCGCCCCAAAAGGGCTTGCCGGCTCCGCCGGATGCTCGATTGCCATGCTCGCTCGCCTCCGATTTCTCTCGGAGCGAGAATGGCAGACCGAGCGTTAAGATTGGTTACCCCCTGGGGCCCGGAGGGGGTGCGGGAGAGCTAGGCGCGGGGTTCGTTGCGGAAGCGGATCAGAGACGAGGAACCGAAAAAATTGGTCCTCCGGTGCTCGATGATCGTCAAATCCTCGTAGGCAGCGAGCGCATCGCGCTCGAGGTTCGGACGGAAGCCCAAAACGGTCGCAAAGCCGGCGAGCGAGGCTTCGAGCGAGCGGGCGAAGGGATGTTTCGAGGCAAAGTGGTTGACGATGGCGATCTCGCCTCCCGGTGCGCAGACCCGCCTCATCTCGCCCAGCAGCCGCTCGGGGCTTGGCACGACGGACAAGACATACATCGCCACCACCACGTCGAAGCCGTGGTCGGGAAATTCCATGTCCTGGCCGTCCATGACCAGCAACGCTTCGACTTGCGGCAGGGCCAGGCGTGCGAACTCGGCTCCGCGCCTTTTCCAGCATATCGACCGATAGATCGATGCCGGTGACGTGGGAATTGCGCCGATAGTCCGGTAGCGACAGTCCCGTGCCGACGCCCACTTCGAGGATGCGCTGGCCGGGCAGCTTGTTGATCGCCGCGACGGCGGCCTTGCGTCCCGGCTCGAGCACGGCGCCGAAGAGAAAATCGTAGATGCCGACATAACGGCGATAGGCGGAGCGTACCGAGTTGAGATCGATCGCTCGCCTCCGCGACGTTCGCCCCTTGCGTAGCTCGAGTGTATCCATGCCGAATTCTCGATTCTCTTGGCGGTCTCCGAACGCGCGCGCCGGGCCCCCGCTAACCGGTCCGCGAAATAGCATGATAGGCAATTGCGACGCGACTCGCGAACGGCCATTTTATCCGGCGCCGCTGCGCGGAGGCGGGAAAATTCGTGCCGGCGCCGATTTTCTTGCGAGCTGTTGCAGCTTTTGGTATAGGGGCTCGGGCTTCGACGGTTTCCGGATCGGACGCTCGAAAAGCGCTCCCGTCTGCGGCGAGGAATTCCTCAAGGCAGCGGGGCGGGAGGGTGCGCGTGGCTCGCGGTGCGGCCGTCGTGCTGAGGCAACTGGACAAGCAAGAGGGGAGACAGACGATGACGTGGCGTATTCTCGGCGTCGCGGCGGGTGCCGCTTTATTTCTGCTGCCGATGCAGACGGGCTGGGCAGGCCCAGGACAGGGCGCGCCGGCGCCCCAGATCGCGGCGGTCGATCAAGATGACGCGGCCGCCTTCATCGCGAAATACGGCAAACCCGACGTCGACGGGACCGATGCCTTCAATCGCGCGCATCCGACGGTGGTCAGCCGCTTCCTGGTCTACAAGAAGGAAAACGTTCATATCTATTACTTGCCCGGGGGCACCTTCGGCGCCCATCCGCCCTATGGGCCCTGGAAGCTCCTCACCTACCAGGACGAGCAGACGCGCGGGACTTCTGACCCGCGAAGAAGTCGAGGAGCGCATGCGCGACCGCTTGTCACAGAAGGCGGGGCAGTAACCGCGTCCCTCGGAACACCGGCGCCCGCCAAACGCGGCGCGACGACGCCGGTCAAATCAGCGCGACGAACGGCAGGCGCCTACTGCATCCGCCAGGTGCCGTCGGATTGCAAGCAGGCCGTTCCCGTCACCGTGGTGCCGTTCGCCTGGCGCCAGGTGCCGTTCTGGCAGTTGGATACCGTCGAGCTCGCGGGCGGCGGGGCAGGCGCTACGACCGCGGGGGGTGGGGTGTAGTAACCGTAGTAATCGGGGTCATAGGATGGGTCGTAGTAGTAGGGGCTGCCGAAATAAATGCCCGGCCCCCAGCCCCAACCCCCCCAACAACAACCGCCACGCCAGCCCCAACCGCCGCCGTGATAATAGCCTCCGCCGCCGTGATAATAGCCTCCGCTCCCGTGATAATAGTGCGCTGCATGGGCGGGCGCGGGCAGCGTCCCGAACAGCATGACCAGCCCCAGGCCGAGCGCGCCGAGCAACCGGCGCCAAGCTAGTCCTGTGGGATTGCTTCTTTCGCTAGGCATTTTCGTTATCTCCTTCGCGTCTAAAACGCTGTTCCTTATATTACAAAAAACTGGCGAAAACCATCTGCGCCATTGCCGGGCGATCATGCCTCTCGGCTGCTTGTCCGTCGCTGACGCTTGAGATTCTCGCCGAAATTCAGGCATTCCCGTTATCAATAGATGGTAAATGGGCGCCCTGAACTCAAGACCGTGGCGCCCTCACGCCTCGCGGGACGAGAGCGGGACCCCAGGCGGCGAGCCGCGACCATTAGCACCGCGTTGAATAGCTTATATTCTTGGCGGGAGAGTTTCGACGAGCAGGGGAGGCCTACCCGTGGCAAACAAGACCCGCGAGCCCAAAATCGTCCGTCCCGATGACATCGACCCGAAGCATGATTGGAGCCGTCCGATCATGGCGCTGGGACAAATGGCGGTCGATTTCGAGGAGCGCGTCGATTTCCGGCGCCTCCATCGCTACCGCCTGGGCCGCACCCGCCAAGCCCTTGCCGGCTCCGGCCTGGGTGCGCTGCTGACCTTCGACCAGCATAATATTCGTTACATATCCTCGACCGTGATCGGGGAGTGGGCGCGCGACAAACTGACGCGCTATTGCCTCATCACCGGGAACGGCGATCCTTATGTTTGGGATTTCGGCTCGGCCGCGAAGCATCATCGCCTTCATGCGCCTTGGTTGCAGCGAGATCATTGCCGTGCGGGGCTGTTGGGATTGCGCGGCGCCGTCCATCCCAAGGTCGGGCTGTTTCGTCGCGCCGCCGAGGAGATCAGGGCGGTGCTCGAAGAGGAGGGCGTCGCCGGCATGCCCCTCGGCGTCGATCTCGCGGAACTGCCGATGCTGTTCGAGCTCCAGCGGCTGGGCATCGAGGTGCGCGACGGGCAGCAGGTCATGCTCGACGCGCGCGAGATAAAGAGCCGCGACGAGTTGATGCTGCTGAATGTCTCGGCGGCGATGGTGGACGGCACTTACCAGAAAATCGCCGAGGCTCTGAAGCCGGGCGTGCGCGAGAGCCAGATCGTGGCGCTCGCCAATCACGACCTCTACGAGAAGGGTTCCGATTGCGTCGAGGCGATCAACGCCATCTCGGGCGAGCGCTGCTCGCCGCACCCGCACAACTTCACCGACCGCCTGCTGCGGCCGGGCGATCAGGCGTTCTTCGATATCATTCAATCCTATATGGGCTACCGTACCTGCTATTACCGCACCTTCAATGTCGGCCGAGCGACGGCGGCGCAGCGCGACGCCTATAGCCGCGCGCGCGAATGGATCGACAAGGCGATCGGCATGATCAGGCCGGGCGTGCGCTCGGATCAAGTCGCCGATTGCTGGCCCAAAGCCGAGGAAATCGGCTTCAGCGGCGAAATGGAGGCCTTCGGCCTCGAGTTCGGCCATGGGCTCGGACTCGGGCTCCACGAGCGCCCGATCATCAGCCGCCTCAACTCCTACGAGGATCCGATGGAGATCAAGTCAGGCATGGTGTTCGCGCTCGAGACCTATTGCCCGGCCAGCGACGGATTCTCGGCCGCGCGCATCGAGGAGGAGGTCGTCGTCACCGACAAGGGCCGCCAGATCATCACTCTCTACCCCGCCGAAGAGCTGCCCATCGCCAATCGCTATTAGGACAATGGCGACAAGCAGCGGCTTGCTCGCCGAGAACGCGATCTATCCGTGGCGACGCCCTGCTGACCGCGTGCCACTCGCCCGTAACCAGCTCCGCGCCTGCCGGCGAGGTCACTTCTGCTCCTCGGCCTGGCGGTGGAAGTAGAGCCCGAGCCTCAGCGCGATGTCGTCGGCGAGCTCCCGCAGCAGGCGCTGCTCCGCATTTTGACGGGAAACGACCGTCGCGTAGGAGTTGGGGTCGAGGCCATAGCTGTTGAGACCGTCAACGCTCTCGTGCAGCAGCGTGTCCCCGGATGGAAGCGCCGTCAGCGTGAATTCGGCCGTCATGGTCAGATCGGCGCGCGACGCGGTGTTCTGCGCGGAGATGCCGACCTCGACTAGATTTTCATGAAGCTTGATCGCCAGGCTGTAACCGGGCCGGGTCGGCTGACCGTCGGGGTTCAGCCGGTCGAGCAGATCGTTCCGCAGCTCTTGGCCGATCCGCTCGTTGATCAGCTCGATCTTGACGGCGGCGAGGTCATCGACGACGGGGCTGTCGCCTGAGCGCGCCGCCTTCATTGGCCGAAAGCCGCAGCCGCCGAGAATGGCAAGCATCGCAAGCAATGCCAGCCCCCTGAAGCACCAGATTGGCGATGCGATCATCTCAAAACTCTCGGGCATCCCGACGGGCACCGTCACCCGTCATGGCGATCGCCGCAATCATTACCATAATCGAGCCGCCGTCGCCGGTCCAAGCTATGCCCGGCCGGAAAGCCAGGTGCTCATGGCCTCCACCACCGCATGAGCCTCTTCATCCGTCATGTGCGGTCCCATGGGAAGGCTCAAGACCTCGGACGCCAGCCTCGCGGCGCCGGGGCAGTCCAAGCCGAGCGGCGCATAGGCCTCCGACAAATGCGGCGGCACGGGATAATGGACGAGCGTGCCGATGCCGGCCGCCTCCAGATGGCGTTGCAGCAGGTCGCGCTCGCGGTGGCGAATGACGAACTGATGCCAGACATGGCGCCAGCTTTCGTCCGACGGCTCGGGGAGCCGAAGGCCCGGCGATCCCGCCAACCCCTCCTGGTAGATGCGAGCGACATGGCGGCGCCGTTCGTTCCATGCCTCGAGGCGCGGCAGCTTGACGCGCAGGATCGCGGCCTGCAGCGCGTCGAGCCGCGAATTGAAGCCGAGGATTTCGTTGCGATATTTGCGCCGCGAGCCGTAGTTGCGCAGGAGCGCCACCCGCTCCGCGAGCGCGGCGTCGCTGGTCGTCACCGCGCCGCCGTCGCCGAGACAGCCCAGATTCTTCGCGGGGTAGAAGCTGAAGCCGGCGGCGTCTCCCAAGGCGCCGACGCGCCGATTGCCCAGGCTCGCGCCATGCGCCTGAGCGGCATCTTCGATGAGCTTGAGGCCATGGCGCTCGGTAAGCGCACGAATCGCGTCCATGTCCGCGGGGCGGCCATAGAGATGCACCGCCAGCACCGCCCGCGTGCGCTGGGTGAGCGCCGCCTCGATGCGGCGCGGGTCGATGTTGAAGCTGCGTTCGTCCGGCTCGACCGGCACGGGCCGCGCGCCCGCATGGGTCACCGCGAGCCAGGTGGCAATATAGGTGTTGGAGGGGACGATCACTTCGTCGCCCGCGCCGATTCCCATGGCGCGCAGGATCAGATGCAGCGCGTCGAGCCCGTTGGCCACGCCCACGCAATAGGCGGCGCCGCAATAAGCCGCGAACTCCCGCTCGAACGCCTCGAGCTCCGGCCCCATGACGTACCAGCCCGCGCGCGCGACCCTCTGCCAGGCTTCCTCGAGCTCGTCGGCCAGCTCGGCATAGGCGCGCGCCAGATCGAGGAAGGGGACCTTCACGAGGCGGCTTCCAGCACCTGCCGGAACTGGGCGTAGTCGCGGATATAATCCGCCTCCTCGAAGGGCTCCGAGGCGAGCACGCCGCACACGGCACCCGGCGTGAAATCGCGCAGCTCGATCCATGTCATGGGCGGAACATGCAGCCCGCGCGTGGGTCTATCCAGCAATTGCCGCCAGCGGCGCCGGCCGTCGTCGATCTCGACCAGGAAACGCCCGCTAAGGGCGATCAAGACCTGATGGCAGGCCTTGTGCGCGTGATGGGCGCGCTCGGCGCCCTCGGCCGTGTCGTAGAGGACAAAAAAACGCCGGATGGGGAAGGGGACATGGATGCCACCCTCCACGAAAACGAGAGCGCCGCGTTCGTCCGCTACGCGCGGCAGCTCCAGAAGATAGCCCGCCGTCTCCGGCAAGGGCTTGGGGGTCCGCATAAGATCGCTCCGGCTCGTCGGGCGGCAGGTTAACGGATGCGCCCGGCGGGCGCCACTTAGGGATAAGGCAGGCCGCGGTTGTTCGCTGACCGCAGAAGCGCGATCGTCTCGCCGATCCCGCGCCGCAGATCGCCGGCGACGACGAAGCCGGTCTCGCGGAACCGCTCGGCCGAGACCTCGTAGGAGAGCTGGTTCATGATCGGCTCGTTGACGAGCGTCACCGCCGAACCGGGCACGAAGGCCTTGATCGCATCAACGATCTGGCGAACCGTCGCGTTGAGCGTTACGACGTTGTAGATGCGCCCGTCGAACAGATCCTCGGCGAGAATATGCGCGATCGCGCGTCCGGCATCGAGAAGGTCGAGATAGGGGCGTTTTTGCTCGTAAGCCGTGCTCCAGACGGTGAGGGGCCGGCCCATTGCCGCCTGCCAGCAGAACTTGTTGACCGCGGTATGGAAGCGCATGCCGGGCGAGACCCCGAAGATCGTGCCGAAGCGGCAGGTGACGGCGCGCAAGCCGCGCTCCGCGCCGAGCCGGCGCACCAGCGCCTCCTCCTTGAGCTTGGTCTCGGCATAGGGGCTTTGCGGCTTGAGCTCCTCGGCCGAGCAATCCTCCGAGACGAGCGTCGACTGCGTGCCGTAGACGCTGGTCGAGGACAAGGCGAGGAGCCGCGCGCCGGTCGCGACGCAAGCCTCGGCGGCCTTGAGCGTCGCCTCGTAATTGTTGGCCTCGACCAGCGCGGCCTTGCCGAAGCTGCCGGCGGCGTCTGTGATGGCGGCGAGATGGATCACTGCATGCGCGCCCGCGAAGAGGGGACGGAGATCCATCTCCCGCACGTCGCCTTCGACGAAGCGGTAATTGCCGATCGCGGGAAGCGCGAAGAGCGAGGGATAGCGCTGCGTCATCATGTTGTCGATCATGACGATCTCGGCGCCGGGAAAGCGCGCCGGCAGCTCGCGGACGAGGTGAGAGCCGATATGGCCCAGCGCGCCGGTAACCACGAGCTTCATGGCAATTGTTTCGCACTCGCCGGCTTGCGCGCGGTCGCATCCGGCAGGATCGTCTCCAGCATGGCACGAATCCCCGCTTCCAGCCCGATATGCGGCGCCCATCCCGTGCGCGCGCGAAAGAGGCTCGCGTTGCCGACGAAGTTGCGCCGCTCGATGGGATGGAGGTCGGCGGGCTCGGGCTGATGGCGGACCTCGACGGCGCGGCCGGTCATGCGCGCAGCCTCGCGCACGACGATCTCGAAGACTTTCCTGAGGCTTCGCCCGTCGCCGCTGGCAATCACGTATTTTCCGTCCTTCAGCGTTTCCCCTGATCGAAGCGCACGATAGAAGGCCTCGACCACGTCGTCGAGATGGATGAAGTCGCGGAGATAATTGCCGTCGCCGTAAAGCGTGATGGGCTCTCCCAAGGCCGCGCGCCGGATCATCGCATTGAGGATGCCGCGGTTGGCATTGGTCGAGACGGAGCCGGGGCCGTAGACATTGGAAAGCCGCAAGCTGCAAGCCGCGAGCGCGCCGCGCCGGGTCGCCTCGGCGAGCAAAACCTCGCAAGCGAGCTTATGGCGGTCATAGACGGAGATCGGATTGTCGGGCGTGTCTTCGTCGACCGGGTTGGCGTGACGGTCGCCGACGATGGTGACGGTGCTGGCGAAGATGACGGGCATGGGAGGCCCGCGCCTGGCCTCGGCGGCATCGACGAGACGCCGCACAGGCAGCAGATTCAGGCGCTCGTCGCCGGTTGGATCGGCCTCGGCCGCGCGCAAATCCGTCCGCGCGGAGAGATGGACCACCGCTTCGGCGTCAACGAGCAGCTTTTCCCATGCCCCGCTTGCGCCCAGATCGGCGGCGATCCATTGCGCGCGGTCGCCGGCCTGCGCGCTTGGGCTGCGTGAGACAAGCCGCAAGTCGCGGCCCTCGGCGGCCAGCCGTTTGGCCAAGGTCGTTCCGATATAGCCGCCTGCGCCCGTAATGATGACCCGGCCCATCCCCGGCAAGCTCCTAATTCCCGCCTTCAAGGTCGTCGGGCTCGCTCCGCGACAAGCCTCTAGGCTCCACCATCACGAATGTAGAGTGCATGGTGATAATGAGGAAAGATCGTCAGCGGCTCATCGGCGCCGAGGCGCCAGGTAGGTCCCGGCCTATAGGCCGCAAGGTATTTTTTTCGCGCCTCCTGCAGCGCCAACTCGTCGAATATGTCTATGACGTCCCGACAATGGCCGAGGGCGAAGACGTCGTGAAACTTATGCGGATCATCCACCGCGATCCCGACGGTTTTTGGATGATATTTCGCCACGGGATTTTTGATATAGGCATAGGAGCAGTTCGCGACGACGCTTGTCATGTAGCCATTGATCGTAGCGGGCGGCATCTCCTGGAAGCTGTCGATGTTGATCGCCAGGTCGGCTTCAAGAGACTGCGGCGCGCCGCCTGCGCCCACCTCGACGAAGCGTATCTTGTGAAACTGCTCGGGTATTGTCATTGCAAGGTAACGACGGCTCAGCGCGAGAACGTTTCTCAAATCCAAGATGGTGTAGCGCTCGATCGATGGGGCGAGATTGACGAAGGCGTGACATGTGCGGCCGAAACCCGCGCCGATCTCCACGACCGAGCGGAGACGGGCGACCTCGATGGCCCTTTCGACGAAAAGGAATTCCTCGACCGAAAGCAGGTAGTCGATGTTTATCCCGCAGGATCGGACGAAGACCGAAACGGGATTTCCGAGACCCACCTGGCCGAGAGCGCGATAGAGCTCGAAGAAGCGATCCGGCTCGTGCCGCGCCACATTGAACAGCAGCAGCTTGAAATAGCGCATCGTCTTGTCGAAAGGCTCCCAGCCGGCGAGGCGGTGGTTGGCGCCGCCGGGCGCGCGAAACGAGGCGATGAAGTCATCATCGATTTTCGCGAAAAGCGACTCGGACAAATGCATCCAAAGATCGGATATGGCGGGCGGCTTCGTCAAAATCGATCTCCTCGATGGCTCCGGCGCCGGCCGACATTATATCGATGCGACTGACGCGGTTTTCGCACGTCCTTTGCCCCCCCGCCGCACTTCCGGACAACGCGGGTCGTCCGATCAATCCTTGACGCACCGGCAATAGCCCGCGGGCGAGAACGTCGTTAGAAGCTTCGAATTGATTCCCGGGTCCACCGCGAAGCGGTCCACCTCCCTGAGATACGCCGTCAATGCCGTTTTCGGATTGTTGCCGGGGGCCCAGGGGCGAGGGCGATGGGTCTGTGGCGGCAGCTCTTCGACGATGGTGTCCGAGACGACGAGAAACTGCCCCTTGGTGACGAGCGGCGCATAGAGTCGAAGCTCATTGAGGACATGCTCGTGCGAATGGTTGGAATCCAAGAGCACCATGACGGACTGCCCTGGCTCAATATGGGATTTGACTCTGGCCGCAATCGCGGGATCGGTCGAGGAGCCCTTATGGAGGTGGATTCGGCTCGAAAACGCATAACTCATGATCTGCGCCGCGACGTGATCCATCAAATTGAGATCGATCGCCACGACCTTGCCCTTGCCGATGAGCTGGAGTAGGGAGGCATAAAGCGCGACCGATCCGCCCCAGGCGATACCGGCTTCGATGATGATGTCCGGTTTCGTGTCCCAGATGATCTCCTGGACGACCACGATGTCCTCGGGCATCTGGAGAATGGGCAGCCCCAGCCAGGTCCATTGATATGCGTAATTGTGCCTGTCGGACTGCACCATGAATTCATGGGCAATCTGGCGCAACGCCGGATCCTTGGATTGGGCCAGGGCATCGCGGCGCTTGCTGACCTCAAGCTCGTCACGAATGAACATGTCGCCTCGTTTTCTGTTTAGCGAGCGTGGGGCAGTCGGTCCGGCGTCAAGTCGCGCAGCGGCGGGTAGGCCGCGTCGCGCGCCGACAGGACCGGGCGCTTTATGGGCCATGAGACGCCCACATCCGGGTCGTTCCACAGCAACCCGCCCTCGTCTTCGGCGTCGTATTGGCGGCTGACCTTGTAGTGCAGGTCGGCCATATCGCTCAAGACGCAGAAGCCATGGGCGAAGCCGGGCGCCATGTAGATTTGCCGCGGACCCTCGTCGGACAGCTCGACCCCGAACCAGCGCCCGAAGGTGGGCGAGCCCCGCCGCAGATCGACCGCCACGTCGAAGATGCGCCCGCGCACGACGGTGACGATTTGCGCTTGCGGGCGCTTCACTTGGAAATGCAGGCCTCGCAGCACATGCCTCGCGGAGCGGGAATGGTTGTCTTGCGGGAAATCCTCCGCGATGCCGGCCGCGCGGTAGCGCGCCTCCTGGAAGCTCTCGAGAAAGAAGCCGCGCGCGTCGCGATAGCAGGCGGGCTCGATCACCAGAAGGCCCGCCATGCTCGTCTCGACGATCTTCATGCCTTGCATCCCTTTTTGGCGACAGCCCAGCGCTCGGATCATAGGAAGGCTTCCCGTGCGAAGGCTAGGCCTGGACAGAAAATTCTTGCCCCTATATCGCTGTCGAACGAATGTCCCTCATCGATTGCCGCCGTCCGGCCCCATGATTTCATGACCGTCCCGCACGCGGATAAGCCGATCTTCGTCCATGCCTCGGCGCGTGGCGGAAGCACCTACATTTTCAATGTCCTGCGTCGGCTCGACCCGTTGATCTGCTTCAACGAGCCCTTCAACGACCAATTCGGCACGGTGCTGACGCAAAAGACCATCGGCCGCTACCAGGAGCGCTGGGACACCAATCAGCGCTTCCTAGAAAAATCGGCCTATCACGAATATATCGCAGCGTGGGATGCGGTGATGCCGCGCTACCGCAATGGCATGGGCGTGCGTGACTACCTCCCCCGCGATGGCGCGTTGCCGGACGGCCAGCGCGCTTATCTGGCGGGGTTCCTCGATTACGCGAGCGCCGTCGGCAAGCGGCCGGCGCTGTGCCAAACGGAGTCGCAAGGGCGCGCCGGGGCGATGCGCGACGCGTTCGGCGGCTACCATGTGACGCAGCTCCGCGACCCGCTCAGCCAATGGGGATCGCTCTATCGCCTGCTCGAAGACGATGGGGTTTGGTGGTTTCTGGTCCTTCCCCTGATCCAGATCGGCGTCAACGGCCGGCATCCTCTGTACCGTCTGGTGCCGGAGGCTTGGCGTCTGCCGGAGCTGCTCTGGCCGGAGGAGGACCGCTGGCAGCGATTGGCGACGCAGATCGCCTATATCCAACAGATAAGGGGGGAGGGGCCGCGCGGTCTCGAGCGCGCGTTCCGCCTCCATATGTACGCTTGGATGCTCAACGCGACGGCCTCCGTGGCCTATTCCGACTTGGTGCTCGATATCGACCGCGTTCACGACGACCCGCGATACCGAAGCGCCCTCGCCGCCGCGCTCCAGGCTGAGATCGGCATGGCGCCGGATTTTTCCGATATCACGCAATTCGCCCGCTACGTCGATTGCGCGGCTTTCGACATGGCGGCCGTGAGCGCGGAGATATTGGAGTCGATCAGGTCCGCGCTCGCCGACGGGCGGCTCGAAGGCGCCGTGCGGACGCTGGCGCGCGGCTCGCCCCGCATTCCGGTCGTCGAGGCGGCCGGCATCGTCTGCGACAAGCTCGAGGCGTCGCTGCGCTCGATGGCGGCTGCACCCGGGCGGCGTCGGGTGAGCAACGAGGATTGGGCGCGCACGGCGCGGTCGCGGCGGCAGCGCTGGGAGGATCCACGCCTGCGATAGATCTTGCGTCGCATCGACCCCTGGGTTCAGCCGCTCCTGCTGGCGGCCCGCCAAGCGGGGCTGCGGCGTTAAAGCCGGTCCTCACTGCAGCCAAAGGCGTCGGGCAACAAATCCGGTGCGTTTTCGCGAAGGAAATCGGTGAATTTCCGGCCGATAAGAACGGTCTTCGATTTCGCTCAAATCCCGCCGGAAAGCGGCCAAGCCGTCGCCGGTCGCGCCATCCTGGCGCAGGCGCGTGAACAGCGCCTCTCGTTCCCGCGCGATCAGGTACCGCAATCGCTTCAACCGGGTCCCGATGTCGGGCGTCCGCTCGGTGAGATACTGCTTGAGGCGGATGGCGAGCTTCGGCGAGCCGTATTCTTGCTGCAAGAAGGGGCGCAGCCACAGATCGCCGAGCAGTTGCCGCATCCGCTCGGCGATCGGCGCGACATCCATCCCCTCGCTCGAAGCCAAAATCGTCGCGATTCGATCGATCATGCTTTCGAAGTCCTGGGTGAACCGGCTGCGCAGCAGATGGTCGACCCAGTCCATTTGCGATACGCGGAGCGCATGGAAGTATCGTATTGGCGAAGGCAGGAAATGAGCGATGCGTCGGATCGTGCCTTTCCCAATGTCAGAATTCGCATGATGGTAAAGCGTTCGAGGATCTGAAGGTTGGAAAAATCCATCTCGCGAACTTCACGCCAAATCGTCTTCAATGCCGGCGACCGCATCACGGAATAGTATGGCCAAGTGCTGCGAATGCCGGCATAGAGGCGCGACACCGCGGAGGGATCGGAGAGATCGCTCGAGCGATCATGGACCGCGTAACGGTAGGTCAGCCGGTTGATCGGCCCGGTCAGCCGGCGAAAAGGGGCTGCGGTCGGCGCGAACAGCTCGAAGCCGGCGATGCCGCCGCCGCTGCAGACATAGTCCGCATGCTCGTCGAGGAATTCGATCGACGGCCCAATTCCGGATGGGACGATAAAGTCGTCATTGTCCATTTGGATGACGTATGGAGTGCGCAGCCGATCCGTCGCGTCGGCCATCTTGCGATAATATTTGGTGAAGGAGTCGTCGTCCGGATAACGCACATAGTCGAGTTCAAGATTGGGGAACGTGGCGCGGTCCTCGAGCAGCCGCGCGACGGTGGGATGGACCTGGCCGTCGGCGACGACGATGCTGTAGGGCGCGCGGACGCGGTCGAGATGCCAGAGAAAGCGCAGGGTATGGAGATGCCGCCCCTTGAGCGGCAGCAGGATGGTCAGGAGGCCGTGCTGCACGGCGTGGCCTGCTGCGCACGCGCGACCGGGGAGCGCGGGCGTCTCATGCGGTTATCTCGACTCTCGGGACATAGCTGATCCATTTGCCGCCGGCGGCGGCGAATTCCGCCTCCTTCTCGCGAATCTCGGCCGCATGGTTCCAGGCGAAGAGCAGCGCGTAGTCGGGATAACGCCGCCGGAACTCGTCATAAGGCTTCACGGGGATATGCGCGCCGGGCGACAGCTTCCCCTGCTTGATCGGCGTCGTGTCGGAGATGAACTCGACATGCTCCGCCGTGATGCCGCAATAATTGGTCACCGTCGTGCTCTTCGAGGTGGCGCCGTAGCCGACCACGCGCTTGCGCTTGGCGCGAAGCGCCTCGAGCAGCTCCATGAGCCGCTCGCGCGAGCTCTCGCAGGCCTGCTTGAAGCGCCGGTAGGTGTCCGGCCGGTCGAGGCTCTGGGCGCGCTCCGACGCGACGAGGGCGGCGACGTTGGGCGAGGCGGCGCGGCTTCCCTTCGGCGCCAGCATATAGCGCATGGAGCCGCCATGGGTCGGCTGCGGCCGGACGTCGACGAGCTCGAGCCCATGCGGGGCGAAGGCGCGCCCCACCGAGAGCGCCGAGAAGATGAAGACATGCTCGTCATAGATCTGGTCATAGGCCGTCTTGGCGATCATGTCGCCGAGATAGGGGTCCTCGAATATCACCAGGCCATCCGGCTTGACGAGCCGCCGCATGCCCTCCGCCACCTCGCCGAGGCTCGGTATATGGCACATCACGTTGGCGGCGAGGATGGCGTCGGCGCGGCCATGCTCGGCCGCGATGCGCTCGGCGAGCGCCGCATCGAAGAAGGCGCTGAGGGTTTCGATGCCGGCGCGGCGCGCCACGGCCGCGACGTTCGCCGAGGGCTCGACGCCGAGATGGCGGATGGAGCGCGCCTTGAAATGGCGCAGCATGATGCCGTCATTGCTGCCGAGCTCGACGACGAAGGGATCATCCCGGCCGGCCAACGCCTCGGCAGTCACCATGTCGGCGAAGCGCTCGAAATGCGCCTGCATATAACGCGAGGTGCTGGAATAGAAGGCATAGGAATCATGGAACATCTTCTCCAGCGCCGGCTGCTCGACGATCTGGAACATGCCGCACTCGGCGCAGAAGGCAGGCGCGAGCTCGAAGAAATATTCCTCTGCCAACTGCTCCGGCGCGAGGAAGCCGTTGGCGATCGGCATGCGCCCGAAGCTCATGAAGGGATGGAGGCGGCATCCGCAGACGCGGCAGGCGCTGGTCGCGATTCCCGCCACGGCGCTAGGCTCGCTGTTCCGCCGACAGGATGTCGCGCAGATAGGGGCCGTAATCGTTCTTGGACAGCGCGTCGGCCAGCCGCGCGAGCGCCGCGCCGTCGATGAAGCCCATGCGGTAGGCGATCTCCTCCGGGCAGCCGATCTTCAGCCCTTGGCGCTGCTCGATGGTGGAGATGAACTCGGAGGCCTGCAGCAGCGAGTTATGCGTGCCGGCGTCGAACCAGGCGAAGCCGCGCCCGAGACGCTCGACCTTGACCTCGCCGCGCGCCAGATAGGCGCGGTTCACGTCGGTGATCTCGAGCTCGCCGCGCGCCGAAGGCTTGAGGCTGCGCGCGATCTCCACCACTTGCGCGTCATAGAAATAAAGTCCCGTCACCGCCCAATGGGAGCGGCGGGAGGTCGGCTTCTCGACGAAATTGCGGGGCCGGTCGGCGCCGTCGAGCTCGACGACGCCGTAGCGCTCGGGGTCGGGCACCTGATAGGCGAAGAGCGTCGCTCCCGCCGCTCGGCCATAAGCGCTTCGCACGAAATCGACGAGTCCGGTGCCGTAGAAGATATTGTCGCCCAGGATGAGCGCGCAGCCGTCATCGCCGATGAAATCGGCGCCGATGAGAAAGGCCTCGGGGATGCCATTCGGCTCGGCCTGCACCTCATAGCGGATCTCGATGCCCCATTGCCGGCCGTCGCCCAGCAGCATCCTGAAGCGCTCGCGCTCCTGCGGCGCGGTGATGACGAGGATCTCCCGGATGCCCGCGAACATCAGCGTGGTAAGGGGGTAGTAGATCATCGGCTTGTCATAGACGGGCAGCAGCTGCTTGCTGACGGCAAGGGTCAAGGGCCAAAGCCGCGACCCGGTACCGCCCGCGAGCACGATGCCCTTCTTCTTTCCCGTCATGCCGATCAAGATCCCCGGATCACCCTTCAGCGACAGGGCGCGGCGACTTGTAGCGGGGCGGCGCGCGACAGGTCAAATGCCGCTTGGGCCAAGCGCTTACGCGGCGCCGGGCGGACGGCTAGGATGCGCTGCCATGAATGTCATGATCCTTTGCCGCCGCCTCGAATTCGGCGGCGCCGAGCGGCAGATATCCGCCTTGGCCGCCGGCCTGCAACGACGGGGGCATCGCGTCGCCGTGGTCACTTTCTATGACGGCGGGGCGCTAGAGCAAGGGCTTGCCGCGACGGGGGTCGAGACCGTGAGCTTGGGAAAGCGCGGGCGCTGGGACGTGATTCCCTGGCTTTGGCGCTTCGTTCGCCGATTGCGGCGTCAACAACCCGACGTGATCTACGGTTTCCTGCCTGTCGCCAATCTGCTGACCCTCGTTGCGCGCGTCGCTCTGCCCGGCACCCCGCTCGTCTGGGGCGTGCGCGCCTCGGGCCTCGATCCCGGTAAGGACGACCCCCTGTCGCGCCTGGTCCATGGCCTGGAGCGGCGCTTTGCCCCGTTCGCCGACCTGGTCATCGCCAACTCGCAAGCGGGGGCGCGACATGCCATCGCCGGGGGCTTCCCGGCCGCCAAGCTGCGGGTCGTGCCCAACGGCGTCGATACCGGCCGTTTCCGCCCCGATGGCGCCGCGGGCGCCCGGCTGCGCGAGGAATGGGGCGTGCCGCCGGAATGCCTGCTGATCGGATCGGTGGCGCGGTTCGATCCGGTGAAAGACCTGCCGCTTCTGCTGCGCGCCGCCGCCGCGCTCGCCGCCGAGCGCGGCGATTTGCGCTTCGTCGTCATCGGGCAGGGGCCGGAGGAGGAGCGCGTCAGGCTGCGCCTCATGGCGGAAGAGTTGGGGCTGGCGAACCGCATCCGCTTGAGTCCGGCGCGCCTCGACGTGGAGGCGGTCTATAACGCGCTCGATCTCCTCGTCTCGTCCTCGGTCAGCGAGGGCCATTCCAACGTGCTCGCCGAGGCGATGGCCTGCGGCAAGCCGGTCGTCGCGACGGACGTGGGCGACGCAGCCGCGATCCTCGGCGGATGGGGCATCCTCGTCCCGCCGCGCGACGAGGGCGCGCTTGCGGAGGCGATTCGCGCGTTGCTGCGCCGCTCGCCCGAAGAGCGCCAAGCCCAGGCGGCCGGCGCGCGTCGCCACATAGAGGAGCAGTTCTCGGTGACGGCGCTCGTCGAGCGGACGGAGGCGCTGCTGCTGCCGCTCGCGCGGCGGGCATAGCGCGCGCTCCGCGCCTTCCCTACCATGGCCTCCCGAAGAGGGAGACGCGTTTGGACCCGACCAGCCTTTCAGGCCATTTCAAGTTCGGCGAGAACTGGCAATGTTTTGCCGGCCAAATCGACGACCGACCTATCCTCGAGGCCGAGCAAGGCCTGGCAAGGCTCGTGCCCGCCGGCGAGCTGGCAGGCAAGCGCTTCCTCGATATCGGCTGCGGCGCGGGCCTTGCCATGCTCTCCGCCTTGCGCCTGGGCGCGGCCGAGGCCCATGGTATCGATATAGACCCGGCTTCGGTGGCGGCGGCGCGGCAAGTCCTTTCGCGCTACGCGTCCGACGGCTCCTGGAGCCTCGAGACGCGCAGCGTCCTCGATCTGGATGCAGACAGTATCGGCATGTTCGACATCGTGCATAGCTGGGGCGTGCTGCATCACACGGGCGCAATGTGGGACGCGCTGGCGCGTTCCGCGCGGCTGGTGCGGCCCGGCGGGCTGCTTGTCCTGGCGCTCTACCACAAGACCGCTTTCTGCGGTTTCTGGCGCCAGGAGAAGCGGCTTTACGCCCATGCGCCGGGTGTCCTGCAGGCCTTCGCGCGGGGAATCTACAAGGCCGCTTTTCTTGCCCGCATCGCCTCGAGCGGCCAGGATCCGCGCCGCTACATCGCCGAGTATCATCGCAAACGGGGCATGGAATGGCATTACGACGTCCATGACTGGCTCGGCGGTTGGCCTTACGAATCCACCTTGCCACCCGAGGTGGAGCTGCATGTCGCGGCGGCGGGATTGCGCATGGAGCGAATCTTCGAGAACTGCGCCGGGACGGTCGGGCTTTTCGGCACCGGCTGCGACGAATATGTCGCCCGGCGCCCGTCGGGCGCTTCGATTCCCGGGCCTCGCGACATGACGGGCCACGCCGCTCAGCGCTTGGAATGAGAGCGTTGATCCGGGCCCGGATCGCCGCCGGCGACGACGACGGTAAGCCTCGCGAGGTAATGCGCCCAGCCTTCGGCATGGCCGGCGCATTGCTCGGCAGTAGGCAGCCCGGTGTGGGTGAAGCGCAGCAGCGTTCCGTCCGGCTGCTCGATCAGGTCGATCTCGATGAGGCTCGATCCCGGCGGCACCACCTCGCTGCCCTCCCAGCCAAAGCTGTAGGCGAGGCGGTGGACCGGCACGACCTCGCGGAAGCTGCCGCGTGCGGCGCGGCGGCCGATGCCGTTGACCAGATAGAGCCCGCCCGGATGCGGCTCCATCGTCGCCTCCGTGCCCATCCAGCGGATGATTTTCTCGGGATCGGTGAGGAAGGCGAAGACGGTGGCAGGCGGGGCCGCGATGTGGGTTTCGCGCCGGACCATGAGCGGTTCAGTCATCGGCAGCCTCCTTGGGATCTTCGTCGGCCATACGCTCCGGCGCCGGGTCGGCGACGGGCGCGCATGGCATCCATCCCTTATTAAAACACATCGTCGCGCGCAGCTAAACTTGCCCAGGACCGGCTGGTGACCCAGGACCGGCTGGTGACAATGTCGGGCCGCGGCCGCATTATCGACGCATGCAGCTTCCCTCGACGCTCGCCTGGCTCGTCGACGCGGCCGGCGCATCGCCGGGCGCCGACCGGTTGCTGGCGGAGCTCGGCACGCGCCTCGTCGCGGATGGCGTGCCGCTCGCCGGCGGCGCCCTGACGTTGGCCGTGCCGCACCCGATCATCGCTCGCCGCACCTGGCTCTGGCGGGCCGAGACCGGGGCGGTGATCGAGGCCCTGGGATTCGCCGCCGCCGCTGGTCGACCGGCGGGTCCGCCAGGCGGCGCGGGCCGGAGCTGGCTCGCCGGGCTCGGGGCCGGGCCCATCCATGAGGACATGGTCGGTTCGGGGGCGAAAGGGTCGGGGGCGGACGGGGCGGCGCTCGCCTGGATCGCGTCGCGTCCGTTCACGCCCGAGGAGGCGGGCCAGCTGCGCCAGGCCGCCCGTTTCGCCGCGGCGCCCCTCGCGGCCCTCGCGGCGCGCGCCGCGTTGAGCGCGTTGCTCGAGGCCTATCTCGGCCGGCGCAGCGCGGCGCGGGTGCTGGCGGGGTCGCTCGGGCGCGGCACCGGCGAGACCATCCATGCGGCGCTGCTCTACGCCGATCTGCGCGGCTTCACCTCCCTCTCGGAAGCAGGCCCCGCCACGGCGGTCATTGCCGCTCTCGACGCCTGGTTCGACCGTATCGCCGGTGCGGTCCATGCGTTCGGCGGCGAGGTGCTCAAATTCATCGGCGACGGCGTGCTGGCGATCTTTCCGGTGGTCGGGGATGACTCCGCGAGCGCCTGCGAGGCTGCGCTGCGCGCGGTCGCCGCCGCCCGCGCCGGAATGGCGCATCTCGACGCGGCACGGCGACAGCAGGGGCTGGCGCCGCTGCCCTTCGGCGTCGCCCTCCACCTCGGCGAGATCCTATGGGGCAATATCGGCGCCGCCGACCGGCTGGATTTCACCGCGATCGGCCCCGCCGTCAATCTGGTCAGCCGCCTCGAAGGGCTGTGCCGGCCGCTCGAGCGGACGGTCCTCGTTTCCGGCGCGGTCGCCGCCGCGACCAGGGCGCCGCTGATCCCGCTCGGAGAGCACGCCTTGCGCGGCATCGCAACACCATGCGCCGTCTTCACCCTGCCGGAGAGCTGACGCCGGCGCTCCGGCTCGGCGCAGCGAGCGGCCGGTGGCAAGCCCCTCCCGCCCCTTTCACCGACCGCGTCGTCCGCAAAGTCGCCGACCGGCTCGCTGGATGCCCGCGCGCCCTTGCGCTATTCGTTCAAGCGGATGGGTGGCCGAGCGGTTGAAGGCGCCGGTCTTGAAAACCGGTAGACCCGCAAGGGTCTCGTGGGTTCGAATCCCACCCCATCCGCCACTTCAGAACAGAACTGCGAACGCCGGGCGTAGCCGATTTTACGCCCGACGCGGCGGCGAGGGTTCTGAGCAAGTCGCTTTTCGACCCCATGATGCGGACTTCGCCGTCCGCGACCTCGACCCGCTGCGCAAGAGCGCGAAGGTGATCGCGGCGGTAGCCGCCGCCGTCGATCCGCATGCGCTCCCGTGCGGTCGTCGCGAATTTCCTGACCATGGCCGGCGTTACGGCCTGCTGCGCTGAGCTTTCCGCCATAGCCTGGGCGCGCTCTGCGTCGGCTTGGGCCTGATCTCGAACCGCCGTCAGGCCGGCGATACGCTCTTTCAGGGCTGGGTCGCTCAAGTCGGCTACACCGGCCTCGATGGCGTCATAGAGCCGCTTGAGACGCAAATCGGCTTCGGTGGCGCGCTTGTTCAGTTCGGCGATATGCTCGCGACGGCGCTCTGTCCGCTCTTGGCGGCGGTCCAGGACGGAGGCCAGAACCTCTTCCAACCTCTCGGGAGCAAGCAGGCGGTCTTCGATGTGACCGGCGACGAGGTTGTCCAGCTTCTCCATCGGGATCGAGCGGCCCTTGCAGCCGGTCTCACCCTGCCGGGCCTTGATCGAGCAGGTGTAGTAGCGATAGCGCCCACCCTTGCCGGTCCTGAGCGTCATTGCGCCCCCGCAGTCGGCGCAAAAGCAGATGCCCGTAAGGAGGGTGGGGCCGCTGACCACGCGGGCGGGCGTGACCTTCGGGTTGCGCGATCGAAGATGCGCTTGTACTGCGTCGAAGGTCTCTTGGTCGATCAGCGGCGGCACCTCGACCGTCACGATCTCGTTGACGGGTTTCAGTTCCTTGGCCTTGCTGCGCTTGTTGAACTCGTGGCGGCCGATATAGGTCGTTCGGGTCAGAATGCGATGCAGCTGTCCGATGCCCCAGCGGCCTCCGTCGCGGGTGAAGATGCGGCGGCTGTTGAGATAGGTCGTGATCGCTTTCACGCCCAAGGGGCCGCTGGTGCCGTCGCCTTCAAGGGCAAGGCGGTAGATCAGCCGCACGGTGTCGGCGTGCAGCGGGTCGATCTCCAGCTTCTTCTTGACCTTCGCGCCGCGCTGCTCGGCCGCGACGACGCGGTAGCCGATCGGCGGCAGCGAGCCGTTCCAGAAGCCTTGCCGCGCATTTTCCTTCAAGGCGCGGAGAACGTGCTTGGCGTTCTCTTTCGACTGGTACTCGTCGAACAGCGCCATGATCTGCCGCATCATGACGTGCATCGGGTCGTCGCCCATCTCCTGGGTGATCGAGACCAGCTTGACGCCGTTCTTGGCGAGCTTGCGGACGTAGAATTCCAGCTCGAAGTGATCGCGGAAGAAGCGGCTGAACGAATGGACGACAACCACGTCGAACGGCGCGGGCTTGCTTGTGCCGGCTTCGATCATGCGCTGGAACTCGGGCCGGCGGTCGTTGGTGGCCGATGCGCCCGGCTCGACATAAGTCTCCACGAGCTGGTAGCCGCGCGATTGGCAGTAAGTCTCGCCCTGCCGTTTCTGGTCCGGGATCGAGACATCATGCTCGGCCTGCCTCGGCGTCGAGACGCGCAGATAGAGGGCGGCGCGCAATGGCACGGTCATGGCAAGCGTCTCCTTACGTCATCGGCAAGGCCCGAATAGTTCGTCGAAAAGATCACCGAACCACGCCTCGAATACGTCGATCTCGGCATCAGCGACCGGCACGCGCGCGGGCCAATCGTCCACGACGCGCCACGTTTCAACGTCGTGTTTGACGGGGCGGCCGATGCGCGGCCAGGGGCCGGGCACGACATAAAGGTCGGGCGGCAGGTCGCCGAATGCGGCGCGGTCGCGCAAAGAAGGGCGGTGCCGGGACATGCAGGCAGGATCGCGCAAACGCCGCCGGAGCAGAACGACCTATGTCTACGCCACGGCATTCGCGACAACCGTTTCGATTCGTCGGTCGCAAGGGGAGCGGTCCCGCTCACTTTGAGGCTTGATCGCATGGCAAGCCCCTGCCGGGCCGGCGACAGGCGGTCAAGGCCGCGAGCCGCGAAGCGGTGGCGCGATAGCGCCAGCCTTGACGGGCTGGCGGTGGTCCGGCCTGCTCGCGCCCAAGCGGTCATGGCTCAGCTCGCCTTGCGCGCGAGGGTGAGCGGTAAGTCCAGCTCCACGCGGTCGTGCATCACCTTGGGCGTGATGCGTCCGCGCTCGCCGCGTTCGAGGCGAACGAGGCCGTAGCCTTCCATCGTCCGCAATGTCCGTGACAGGTTGGACTTCGCCTTGCCGGTGATGCGGGCCAGTTCGTCCAGCGAGCCAGGCGCTTTCTCGGCAATGACGCGCAGCAAGTCGCGATTGCCGGCCGACAGGACTTTGGCGAAAGACTTCGTCGAGGTGAACCAGACCTTCGGCTCGTCCGATTTGACGCGACGCTCGCCGCGTGCCACGGCCATGGTGCGGGCCTTCATGTCCTCGTAGCTGGCGATGCCGACCTTCAAAGTGGTCATGGGATCACTCCTCTCTTGCGCAATACCGCGTCCACCGTCGTCCAGAAATCGCCGAGCAGCGTCGCCGCATCTCGGTAGTCGTAAGCCCTGATCGTCCGCAGCCGGTGGCGATGGTCCTGCGGCCCGCCGCGCTTCTGCCTCGCGACGGGATGGGCATTGTCGAAGCCAACCAGCCGCTCGCCATCCGGGCCGTGCAGCGTCAGCGAATAATCCAGGCCGTGCGGCTTCTCCGGAGATGCCGCCACCCGTGTCACCACGAACCGCACCCAGTGCCCGCCCTCCGGGTCCACGACGAGCACCTGCCCGTCGAGATCGAGAAGCACATCGAGGGTCGGGTCGCGCGGCTCCGTCACGGCATATAGTTATCATACTGAAGCAACATAAACAAGGGAGGGCATTCGGCGGCTGCGGGCAGGGTGGCTGGCGCTCGGAACCTTGATATCATTGAGCTTTCGGCTCGAAGCGCCAGCAGGGGGCGTTCAACGGGAGTCGGAAAATCCCAATCTGTCCAACCACATGCGCCCAACCGATGGCGGGCGCTTTTACCTTGCCGTCCAAACCCGAGCGGTGCTTTCCCGCGTCATGCTACATAGTCCCTTTGTCGCAAGGGAACGAAACTGCCGACAGCGGCGAAGCCGTGGGACGGCAGCTCTCAGGTCGAACCTATGGCGTGAACCGAGCTTAGAGGGCGATATCGCCGTGCCGTGGCACTACACAACCTTCGTCGACTTCATTGATCACTGGCAGACCCTGCTCGCCGGATTGATCGCGTTGGTTGCGGCAATCATAACCGTTATCGTCACGCTGAAGGTCGAGCGACGGAAGGTCGATCGCGAGCTGGACGCGCTGCGCAAGTCGCTCGCGGTGGAGCTTCGTCAACTCGTTCCCGGAGCGCTCGGCGTGTATGGTTCCCTCACAAAACTGGGCAGCAAGACGGACGGGCCAATTACCGCCAGGATGCTGGAAAGCCTGTCGCAAATGCACGTCCCGATCGTCTATCCGGCGAACGCGCACAAGATCGGGCTCCTCGAAAAAGACGCCATGGATGTGGTCATAGTTTATGGATTGCTCGGCGTCGCGCGCGATGGCGTGGCTCGACTCATAACGAGTTACAGGACGCCAGACGACATCAGCCCCAATGTCGTGCTGGAGACGGCCGCCGCATTCCTAGAGGCGTGCAAATATGCGCGAAGCGTGCTCCCGAGGTTGCGAACTGGCGTCGCTTCACATGACGATCGAGATGTAGAATTGCTGAGAAGAATCGAAGAGGCTACCGCAGCGATTTCGCATAAGTAAGGGCTCGCACGTGGGAGATAATCGGATGCGTCCGAACATACGCTCTGTCGCAATCGTTGGTCTGTTTTGCGCGCTTTTCAGCAGCGCTACTGTCCCCGCGTTTGCAGCAGCACCGAGTTCCGAGGCAATGAAGTTCGATTTGCGGCCGCCAGATCGACTAGTGGCGGCAGTTACCGGCGACTCTGCTTGGACAATTTACGCAACCGGTACGATCGACAATGGTGCGCCGGAACGCGTGCAAGGTTTAATCAAGAAGTACAACATACCGGCCGGATCTACGGTGGAAATAAGCTCGCCGGGCGGCAGTTTAATGGCGGGTATGAAATTGGGCCAAGTTTTTCGCGCCTCGGGATTCGATACAGAAGTCGGACAATCTGACCCCACCGACAAGACCACCTCGAGTTCTGGGCAGTGTTTCAGCGCGTGCACCTTGGCTTTTCTCGGGGGCAGGTGGAGGTTTCTAAGAAGCGGATCGATCTACGGGGTCCATCGGTTCTACTTCGCAAAGTCAACCGGGCAGGACAGCGATGTCGCGCAGATGATCTCAGCCGCGATTATTCAGTACATCCGCGACATGGGCGTTGATCCAGAGCTGTTCTCCGAGATGACGGTTGCGGGAAGAGACGACATCACCTTGATACCGGAGAAGGAACTGATACGCCTCAACGTCGTCAACAATGGTCAGTCGCCTACAGTTTGGAGCGTGGAAAGCGTAAACGGAGTGATCTACCTCAAGGGGCAGCGAGACACTGCGTTTGGCGTAAACAAATTTATCCTGGCTTGCTCAACCAAGGGGGCGCTCCTCACAGTTGTGTTGAACCCAGTCGCTAACGGCCCGCTCCCTCCGACAGGCGCCGTTTCTCTTGTTGCGGATGATAAAGAATATCCTATCGAGAACTATCTGGATGGGACGCCAGTCCTTCACAATGGGAGTGTCTTTGTGACATTCGTCCTGCCACGCGACATTCTGTACGGCGTCGAAGCCGCCCATGAAGTAGGGGTCACGTTTCAATTTGCTCGGGATGCGCCGGCCTATTGGGGCTTTCGGGGAATGCGTGTCGGTGATGGTGCGAAGAAAATGCCGGGGGTATTGCACGGCTGCCTGTGAAGAAACTTGGTCAGAAGGCTATGGCGTGGACATAGCCCCCCTTATCGTCGGTCGCGGCCCGCCAAAAGCCGCCGGTTGCACGCTCAAACAAAAATTTCGCGCCGAGCGCAAACAACCAAGGGCACCGTCTTCCGGGTTGCAATTACCAGATTGGTTCTCCGGGCCCTGTTGATCCAGGAAATTGGTACCCCATTTGTGTAACCGTGCTAATCACAGCACAGGCAAGCTCGGTTGCGTGCCGCTGCACCTGATTCAGATACGCCAAATCAACTGGCGTCTCAAAAACTTTGCTATTTCTGTTGACGAAAAACGGCAGCGATCGGCCCTGGTTGTCTGGGCGGCGGTTCCATGATCCGTGGCACAGGACATTGCGGATAGTAGACGCTTTCCGCAGGTGGTCAGTGAGGTCATCGAGGTTGCTGATTGTGGCTTTCGGATTTTCGCGTACTGCTTTTCCATAGCTGTCGATGAGGCCGCCCAGTGGATCGGAAAGCGCGCGCTGCAAGGTCGGCAGCCATCTCTCGTAGGCGGCTTGGATTTCCATCTCGGGATACTGCCGCGTTGCGGTAAAGGAGAAGATCGCTTTTCCTAGCGTTTCCTCCAGAAAGCCGAAGGTCGCCACCACGCGCCCCAGCGCCTCCCAAAACTCGGCCGGATGAAGATGCGTTGGAAATTGCACGGGCAATTTGTCGAAGTCGACTTGGAACCTTCTGATGCTATCCGCGTCCTTCAACGGTTCTCTCCAGGTTTCATTAGTTATCACCATGTTCCGCGCTTTAACGAACAGGCTATCATAGGGCTACGGCGTAGACATAGTGCTCATCATCGTCGGTCGTGGCCCGCCAAACGCGACGTTCGCAACCATTCGCCCGCTGCTGGCGACGTAGTGTTAAGAAACTTCAAGGATAGGATCTGGCACGACGACGATGGGCCCTTCCAAAAAGATCCCATCAGTTCCGAGGCAACTTGTCGTCGGCGCGAAAACACGCGTCGCGAATTGGTGCGAACTCTACGAAGCACCTTAAGAGCATCCGGCCCCAACTCTTGCGTAGCATCGACTCTCTTGCTGCGGAACTTCCAAAGCGAACTGATTGGTTTGAGGTCATAACGGTCTCGTTGGATGACAGCCAGGGATTGCCAATCGGCATTAGCGGCAAGCGTCGCTATTGGTCCTTTCCCTGTAGTGCCAGCTTGGCCGTGTCGAGCATCGTCCCAGGTTGGGACTTCGGCTGGCGCGACGTGTTCAAAGATGAAGAAGTCTACCAGATTCTGTCATGGTTTTTGCACTACGCGCGCCAATATATACATCGTTCAGATGTCGCGCGCGTTTTGATGATCGTGTGGGAGAAGCACAAAAGGATATTGCATCCATTCGGGTCTAGCGTGCTAATGCAAAGGTACGGGCCATTGATGCCAATGACCACGAGAAAACGGGCACTTGAGACCGCCAAAGAATTCGCTTTCAGGGAGTGGGGGCAGCCCGGCCGCCTTGCCACAGAGCCGGCGGCGACATCAAAGTGGATTCGCAGGAACACACTTGATCCGTCCATACATGAGGCCGTGTTCCACTACTTGCGCGCCCAGAACTTGCTGGCCCATGGCTTCGATTTGGAGGCACTCGTGGCGTTCGACTGTGTGTTGCAGTCTGTAGAAAGCTTCCTGAGAACTCGCGGCTACCTGAGTGACGGTCCGCCCCGTCCGCAAATCTGCAAACAGCTTCGGCTTACCACCAAGTACGCTGACTTAGCTGAATGGGCATATTTTCTTCGCAACAATTTCGGCGCCCATGCCGGTGGTTGGCGTTGGTGGGATCACGCCGAGATCTTGGGAGGAGAGAAAATAGCGAGTATTGCCCAGCTGGCGACAAAGGTAGTCTCAAGGGCCGCCGACATCGAACCGAAGATGCGACTGGTCAATCCGTCTCCTCGCGAATGGACAGGTTGGTTCTTTGAGAACTTTAACGTGCTCTGGGATGCCGTGTGGTTCGAAAAATTTGATCAATGGGCCAACCGGTAAGTTAGCACCGACAATAGCGCCTCGGCTGATGAACCGATAACGAGATGACGCCGCCAGTAGCTTATGACGTACTTCGATGACGACAGTATGAAGGGTCGGGGCATCGCGACCCGCCAAAAGCCTCAGGCCCGCTTGCGCCGCAAGGGCTTGCGTTGCGCCGCCGCGGCGGCGCTCGGCTTCGCATCGCGGCCTCCGGCGACCGGCAGCAGCATATTCCGCTGCTTGCTCGGTGCTTTCGCCGGACGCTTGCGTTGCTTCGCGTTGGGCGCGCCCTTGCGCTCGGCGGTCTGAGCCAGGCTTCGCTTCAGGACCGCCATGAGATCGACCACATTGGCCTGCGGCTCGAAGCGTCGCGCCGCCGGCTTGGGCTTCGATCCCTTCGACTTGCTCGCGATGAGCTCGCGCAGCGCGTCCTGGTAGCGGTCGTGGAATTTCGACGGCTCCCATTTGCCCGGCATGCGATCGATGATGGTCTCGGCCAGATCGACCATCTCCTCGTTGACCCGCTCGGGCAGATCGAACGCCGCTTCCCGCACCTCCTGCTGGGTGAGCAGGGTCGATAGCAACAGGCCGTTCTCGTACGGCGCGAGCGCCACCGGGTGCTCGCGCGTCGCGAAGGTCACGCGGCCGAGCGCCACCTTCTTCTTTCGCCCGATCGCTTCCGCGATGACCCTATAGGCCTCCTCCGCGCTTCTCCCTTCGGGGTAGACGAAATAGGGCGTATGGAAATAAAGGGTGTCGATGCCGGCGGCATCGACGAACTCGGTGATGTCGAGCACGCGCGAGGATTCGATCTTGAGCGCCTCGAGCTCCTCCTTGTCGAGGATGACGTATTCCCCCTTCTCGACCTCGTAGCCCTTGACCAGATCGGCGCGGTCGAGCGGTTCCTCGGTCTCGGCGTCGATGGGCTGCAAGCGTATGCGGTTGCCGGTCTCGGGATTGATCTGGTGCAATCTGATCGTCTCGCGCTCGCTGGTCGCAGGCGTGAGAAAGATCGGACAAGAGACCAGCGAGAGCCGTAGATAACCGGACCAATAGGGACGCGGTGCCATTAGGAATCTCCCGAGAATGTGGACAGCCGGATTCAACCTTGCTCGGACCGGACCTGTTCCCATCCTACGCGAACTCGGGCCTCTTCCTCTTGATTGGGCGGTTGTTCCTTGATTGTTCCTAGGCAGCCAGGCTACCTGGCCCGCGCGAGCGACCCGTAAAGTTGCTCATAACGGAGCGCCACGCTTTCGATCGAATAATGCTCGACGATCCGGCGGCGCGCGGCAGCACTCAAGCGTAGGCGCTCGGCCGCCGGGCGTCGAAGCCAATCCTCCATCGCAGCCGCAAGGGCGCGAGGATCGCGCGGCGGCACGACGATGCCGCTGTCGCCGATGATCATCGCTCGCGTCGCCCACATCGCTCGCGATGCAGCAGACGCCGGAGGCCATGGCTTCGCCGATGACGTTGGGGAAGCCCTCGCCGAAGGCCGAGGAGAGCACCAGCAGATCGAAGGCCGGCAGGATGGCGGCGACATCGCTCTGCTCGCCGAGCGCCTGGAGCCGTCCGGCAAGCGGCGCTTCGGGCCGGAGCGCTTCCGTGCCGCGGCCGACGAGGGCGAACCGGACGTCCCCGCGCGCCGCCGCCAATCGCGCTGCCGCCGCGAGGAAGGTCGCGTGGTCCTTCATCGGATCGACCCGTGCCACCATGCCGATGAGCGTTTCTCCTTCGCCGATTCCGAGCCGCCTGCGCCAGTCCGCCCGCGCCGCCGCGTCGGGACGGAAGCGCGCGGTGTCGAAGCCGTTGGGGATGAGCTCCCAGCGGCGCGGCCGATAGCCGAGTGCCGCATGGACGCGCTGCCCGGCCGCGCTATTGACGATGACCGCCGTCGGCCGGTGCGAGCAGCGCGCGAGGATGCCTCGCACCCATGCGGTGCGTCGGGAGTAATTCGCCAGCTCCATGTCGGAGCAACGCAAGTTCCACAAGAGCGGCAAGCCCGGCGTCAGGGCCGCGGCGAGGAGGCCGACGAGATCGGCATGATAGAGCCAGGTCTGCAGCAAGGCGGGCCGCTCGCGGCGGATGATGCGCAACAGCCGCAGGAAGGCGGCGAGCGAGGGGAGGCTGCGCCGCATATCGAGCGCATGGACGGCGATGCCCGCTTGGCGAAGCTCGCGCCCCACGCTCCCTTCGACGCCAAGCGAGACGACGACGGACTCGAAGCGATCAGGCGCCATCTGCCGCACCAGCTTGGCGAGCATCGTCTCCGCGCCGCCCCGCTCGAGGCCCGTGATGAGATGCAAAATCTTCACCCACGGCTCCTCGAATGCGACGATAGCCCACGCAAGTTCCCGGCGGATTCTTCTGCTGCGTTAGCGGCGAAGGGTCGTCCGATCATGGCGACGCGGTCGATCTCGCGATCGGCGACCTCCATTTACTTCCGCAGCAGAAGAATGCGCGTATGCAGGGCGCGGAAGAGCGCGGCCACCCCCGGCAGGCGCGCCGCCCAGGGATAAAGCCGACGCGAGGGACCGGGACTATGGCGAAGGAAGGAGAGTTCCGCCCAAGTCACTTCGCGAAAGATGCCGCGGAGCAAACGGTCCAAGCGGCGCACGCCCAGATAATTGAGCGACTGCGCCGCGTAACGTGCGTTGTCGCGCGCGGTCTCGGCCGGGCTCCATCCTTTCTGGTAGCGGTTGCGAACCCCGAGCGCGGCCCAGAATCGGTACCAGCCGTAGGCCTTGATGGCGCCGCCGAAAGGAACCAAGCGATGAGGCTCGATCGGCCGCCAGCGGGCGGGGAAATTGTGCAGGCTGGCGCCTCCGGGCTTCAGCACGCGGTGGATCTCGCGCCAGGCCTGCTCCTGGTTCTGCACATGCTCGAAGACGGAAGCGGAATAGATGAAATCGAACATATCGTCGGGGAACGGGATGCGCTCGATGCGGCCCGCGGCATCGAAGCGGAAGCGCTCGGCATCTTCCGGCCCGCGCAGCTCGAGAAAATTCGGTGATGTCGTAGCCATGCGCGCCGTCAAATCCGGAATCGACATA
Organism: uncultured Pseudomonadota bacterium; assembly: GCA_963842155.1. Classification (GTDB taxonomy): domain Bacteria; phylum Pseudomonadota; class Alphaproteobacteria; order JACZXZ01; family JACZXZ01; genus CAWJFP01. The sequence goes on along the minus strand of CAWJFP010000036.1, from coordinate 231,106 downwards.
CTCATAGACATGGCGTCCGGAGCCGCAGCAGAAATCGAGGATCTTCGCCGTGCGCGGCAGCGCGATGCCGGCATCCGCGAGCATGGACCGGTGCAGCGAAACGACATGCTGCTCGGGCGCCAAGCTCGTCGTCGCTTCATCCTCGCGGGGCAAGGCAAGGTTGGGAGGCGTGCCGGCCATCGGGCATCCAGCTTATTCAAGGATTGCGGTCGATCGCGTCCGCGGTCGCGCCATCATATAACCCGGGCGCGAGCCGCGCCCAAGCGGTCGATTCGCGGAGCGTTGCATCGGCCTCAGGATTCGGCGCGCTTCAATTCGAAAAGATAGCAGGCGCTGCCGAGGATGCGCGCGAGCCGGGCGCGCGCCGCGAAGCCGAGGCGGAAGCCGAGGAGGACGTTGCCCGTATAGAACAGTCCCATCGGTTCGGCGCGAACGACCACGAATCCGTGCTTGCGGAAATGCCGAATCCACCAGGTGGGGCGAAATGTCCACAGCTCGCTGAGCGCATGGCCGCGCTCGCCGTGGCGTGGCTGCAGCAGCGCGACGGCCGACAGGCGCAGCGCTCGGCGCCAATTCCCCTGTGCGAGATGAACGAGCGCGCTCGGAAAGATGCCCAGGCTCGTCCAAAAGCGCCATGCCGCGGTCGGCAGCACATGGACGCAGACCGCGTCGCGCTTCATCACGCGCTTGATTTCCGCGTGCATGCGGGACAGCTCGCGCACATGCTCGAGCGCGTTGGACGAAAACACCGCAGCGAAGCTCGCGTCGGGAAACGGCAGGTGCATGCCGTCATAGTCTGTGATCGGAAAGACGCGCGCCGACGCATAGTCCGATTGTGAAAGCTCGACGGCGGCGACGTCGAATCCCAGCCGTTGAAGCTCGAGCGCCTGCCGTCCAGTGCCGGCGCCGATCTCGAGCACGCGCGATGCCGGCGGCAGATGCGCGGCGATCCTACGGACCTCGGTGGCGCGCAGCGCGTCAAGATAATCGAGCGGGATCACGGGTGCGTGGGTCTCGCGGTTGCCGCCGGACAAGGGGGCCGCGGCAATGAGCAATCGTTTCCACGACGCTGGCAAGAGGTACAATTGTTTCCACGGCGCTGGCAAGAGCTAATCGCCGGAGCGGCGAGAGGCGTCGAATCCCGGTGCCGCCCGGCGGAGCGCACGTCAACGAGCATGGCGGCCCGATGTCGCAGCCGGCAGGCTCGTGGGCGTCAGAGACTCCTTTGGCCGACACACACCGCCCGTGCTAGTAATCGGGCCGGCCGCCAGCCAGGGGGCCGGAGGTGCCTGCGCATGGAGATGACGACATTCGAGACCGCGGAGGGCGCAGGCGCCGCGCGAATCCTGGTCACGGGCGGGGCGGGGTTCATCGGCTCCGCCCTCATACGCTATCTCGTGGGCGAGACATCGGCGATCGTCCTCAACGTCGATAAGCTTACTTACGCCGGCGATTTGCGCACCTTGACGGCCGTGGCGGGCCATTCGCGCTACGCCTTCGAGAAGGCCGATATCTGCGACGCGCCGGCGATGGCGGAGATCTTCGGGCGCTATCGTCCCGAGATCGTCGTCAACCTCGCCGCCGAGACCCATGTCGACCGCTCGATCGACGACCCGGCGAGCTTCATCGAGACCAACATCCGCGGCACCTATGTGCTTCTCGAGACGGCGCTCGCTTATTGGCGCACGCTCGGCACCGACGCGCGCGCGGCCTTCCGCTTCCACAATGTCTCGACGGACGAGGTCTTCGGCACGTTGGGCTCGGAGGGCGCATTCGATGAAGGAGCGCCCTATCGCCCGAATTCGCCCTATTCGGCGAGCAAAGCCGCCTCCGACCATCTCGTGCGCGCCTGGCACCATACCTATGGCCTGCCGACCCTTATCAGCAACTGCTCCAACAATTACGGCCCCTACCAATTCCCGGAAAAACTGATCCCGCTGATGATCATCAGCGGTCTGGCCGAGAAGGCGCTTCCGGTCTATGGCCGGGGCGAGAACGTGCGAGACTGGCTTTATGTGGAGGACCATGCGCGCGCGCTTTACCGCGTGGCGACGGCGGGCCAACCGGGGGAAAGCTACAATGTCGGCGGCCGCAGCGAGCGCAGCAATCTCCAGGTCGTCGAGGCGATCTGCGCCGAGCTCGACCGGCTGCGGCCGCGGCGGCGCGGCAGCCATACCGAGCTGATCAGCTTCGTCGAGGACCGGCCCGGTCACGATTTTCGTTATGCGATCGACGCCGCGCGCATCGAGCGTGAGCTCGCGGTGGTGCCGAGCGTCGATTTCGCGACCGGGATCAAGCGCACGGTCGCCTGGTATCTAGCCAACGAGGACTGGTGGCGCCCGCTCCTCGAGACGCGCTATGCGGGCGAGCGGCTCGGCCGCGCCGGCGCGACGGGCTGAGCGCGATCACGAGAGAGCCCATGAGCGAACGGCTCGCCGCCGACCGGGCCTTGTGGCAGACCAAGCCCGTGCTGCGCGCGGTCTACGCGGATTGCTACCGGCGCCTCCTGGAGCATTGCGCGCCCGGCGGCCCCATCCTCGAAATCGGCGGCGGCACCGGCAATCTCAAGGCATTCGGCGCGGACATCGTTTCGAGCGACATCCAATGGGCGCCCTGGCTCGACGTCGTGGCGGACGCGCACAGGCTGCCCTTCGCCGCCGCCAGCTTCCGCAATATCATATTGTTCGACGTGCTCCATCATCTCGAGCGCCCGCGCCTCTTTCTCGAGGAGGCGGCGCGCGTGCTCGCGCGCGGCGGGCGCCTCCTGGTCTGCGAGCCTGCCATCACGCCGCTCAGCTATCCCTTCTACCGCTTCTTCCATCCCGAGCCGGTGAGGCTCGGCGACGATCCTCTCGCCGAGGGCGCCCTCTCTCTCGCGCGCGATCCCTACGACTCCAACCAGGCCATCCCCACCCGTCTCTTCGGCCGCGACCGCGCGCGTCTCGAATCCCTCGTGCCGTCTCTCGCGGTCGTCGCCTATGAGCGCTTCGGCTTCTTCGCCTACCCCCTCTCGGGGGGCTTCCGTCGCTGGTCGGCGTTGCCGGCTTCCCTCGCGGCCCCGCTCCTCCGCCTCGAGCGCAGGCTCGAGCCCCTACTCGGCCCCCTCATGGCCTTTCGTCTCCTCGGCGCTCTGGAGCGGCATTGATCTCTGCCGCGGCGCGCGGGTGCCTTGGCAGCGTCAAGAACATCCGAAATTGGAAACAAGCGGCTCGCCAGCCTGAGGGTTCCGCGCGCGCCTATCTCGTCGTGATCGACCGGGCGCCATCCGCGCTGTCACGCCAACGCTGGTTGACTTGGTGCACGCGTCAGCAGATACTGAACTCTGATCTCTGTCGGTGACTCGGGCAGAAGTCCGCGTTGCGAGACGACAGGATCAATGAAAGATGGAGTACAGCAAATGACTGCTTCCAGCAGCTCGGGCCGCGTTGCCCTTTCCTACGACACCATCCGCAATATGACCTCTCCGGAGGAAAAAGCGAACGAGGCGCGCTCGTATTTTGCGAACGTGCCGATCGCCGAACTCATGAAGCTCGACACGGCAGCGAACCTCCGCGACTACATCCCCGTCCATCCCGGCAAACACAGGACGCAAGCCCATAAGGCCATCGGCCAGACCCTCCGCGAGCGGAGTGACCGCTTTATCCAGTTATCCAGCGGCATAACTGTCGCCGCAAGTGGTATAGAGATCGACGATGTAAAGAAGGTCGTCACGGTCACCCACGGGTCGATCATCAATGGGGCGCAGACGCAGGGAGAAATTCGACTCTTCCTCGAAGAGATGAGAACGGCGGCCGAGGAATTGGGTGAGATGTTCTTTCCGGATTTCCATGCAAGGGTCGAATTCATGGTCGATCCGGAGGCTGCATTCGTCGTGGACGCCGCAATCGCTCGCAACACTTCCACCAACATCCAGCGCATTTCAATGGCGGGCAAGAAGCGCTACTTCGACGATCTCGATGCAGCATTTAGGAAGACATTCCCGAAGCTCCGCTTGGCGAAGAGCGAGACGGACACGGGCGAAGAGTTCGTCGACACGATGCGCCTTCTCCAGATTCTCTGGGCCATGCTTCCCGAGAAACTTCTACCGCCAAGCAGCAGGTCTACGGCAGAGGCGAGACTCAAATCTTATAAGAACCGAGCGTTCTGCCTCGTCGATTTCGAGAAAGACGTGGTAGACAAGGACAACGCAGAGGACCCCAAGATCAGAGCCGCGGCAGCCGAGCGGTATAGATGCATGCTGGACTTGGCAGGCCCCGGCTGGAAGCAGTACCTCCGGTGGCGGCACCACAAGGAATGGGCAGGCCGGCGCCTCAAGCAGAGCACGCGTGCAATCCGTCGAACGGATGGCGGATACACCGTGGCCGATGGTGTGATCTTCCCAATCTTATCGGCGATGTCGCTCTTCATCGAGAAGGAGCCTGCGACGGGCAAGTACCGCTTCGACATCCCGAACGTGTTCGAGGAGAAGGATATGATCGAGGCCGCGCGGGATCAGCTTACCGCGCACAAGGGAAACCCAATGCTAATGGGGCGCAATGCCGCAGTCTATGACGCGATGACCATGCTGACGAGGATGGTGCTCCGCGTCTCCGATCGCATGGCGGCAGGATCTGCCCCATAACCCCCGAAGCCGGTCAGAGCATGAGGGGCTTCCGAGTAGGAAGCCCCTCATGCTTAATCTTCTTCCAAGCGAACGACCCCGCTTAACCTTCCAATAAACTCACGCCAGGAGGCCATCGATCATCCGGCCGGCGATCCTTAGGCTCCATTTTGGCACATGCGATCTTCCCGAGGCGACCGCGCGGGCCTGGCTACATACTCGAGCCCCGCCGGTCCTGAAAGCTAACTCGGCTTTTTCCTTACATATTTTTTTAAATCTAGATGTCCTTGTCTCTCGCGGTTGATGCTCTCGAGGAATGCAAGGAATTCCGGTTCGACGCGTTCCAACGATTGATGGCGCGCGGTCGTGTCCAAACGCAATTGCTTATCGATCACAGCATAGCCAGCGACAAATTTGTTAATGACCTGGGATGCCCAAGCCAACTGGTATGTCGCGTAAGCAAAAAGCGTTTCCTTGAAGCGCCGCGAGAAATCGTCGTCGATATCGCCAGTGGACAAGGATACCGTCCGGCCAACTACACGGACGGGAAAACCGAGTTCCGAATAAACCGGGTTGCCATGCTTGATTCCCGAAAGGTGCTGGAAGATGGAAGTCATGCGAGCGCGCGTGTCGGAACCACCGAAAAGGACGTCCAATTTATCTGTAACGCTTCTCAACGACCATTTCTTGTCGGTGTGGCCAAGCCACTCGCTGGCCTTCTTAACGTCAAGGGCGGTATAGGCGAGGTCAAGCCGTAGCTCGAATTGCGTCAATGCGAGGACCGCTGCTTCGCAGGGATGATTATTATTTAGCAGAAGCTTAATCGCATCGTGCGTGCGAACCATGCGGGCGACAATCGTGAACGGGACGATAATGATCTCGTTGATCGGCCGCTCTTCGCGGTTAAAGTATTCAACTATTTGCATCGTCAGGTCATGCGCAGCCTGCCGGACTTCTCTCTCGATATCTTCCGTGACAGTAGTCTGTTGCTCGGTCATGGCAGCAGCCGCATTTATGATACCCCGAGCGGCGATCTCTTCAGCGGTGACGACCCTAAGTATCTTTAGGCCGGTATCCCGGGAGGGTCGATCTGAACTCTTGAACCAGTTGGATCAAATCCTTCAATTGGTCGTTGTGGATGCCAAAGTCTCCCTCTTGTCCCTCGATATAACGGGTAACCGCCTGGTTCATAATTCCACTCAAATTGTCTATGACAATTTGCTTGATGAAAGCATCCTGACGCACGCCGATCGCAATCGAATCGAGATAGTTTAAGATGAAGAGGGCCTCTGGCTTGACCAACTTAGGGTCAATTATTTTTTTGTCAGGGGCTCTTGCAGCGGCAAATATTTTCTTCTTTGCTTCTGAAAGAACTGGATCAATGGTGTATTGCTGGCACGCGGCAATGGTCCGCCACTGGCGTTCTCGATTGCCCTCCGTTCGCGTTTGGCGTGCGATTGCACCTAGCTGCCAGTAAGCGACGGCCACGGCAGCTATCGCCGCTACCGCCGTTATTGATCCAGCGATGGCCGAAACCCATTCAGGTCCAGGTGACATGCCCCCGCTCCCTTTCATGCCCTACAATTTTCCGGCGAGTATAAGACAATTCAGACACTCTGCGAAATACCCAACATGGCGGTTGCCGAGGGCCTTCGGGATGGGTGATTTAGGCTCGGCGATGCGCTGGGGGCAGTCGTGGCGACCTAGCGTCGCACGCTGACCATGCCGGCGCTTTTCAAGACCGGGGCCTTCAACCCTTACCCGTCCGCATGACGAATAGCGCAAGGCCGCGCGGGCATCCGGCGCGCCGCTCGGCGGCGCCCGAAACCCGCCATTGCGCAAACCTGCCGCGCGCCTTTATGAACAGCGTATGTTCACATTATCCAAAATCGGCTGGGCGCTACTCGAGCCGAGCAATCTTCTCCTCCTCCTCCTGCTGCTGGGCGCGCTCCTGCTGTGGACGGATTCCCCGCGGCGAGAGCGGCTCGGCAGGTCGATCCTCAGTCTCGTGGCGCTGGGCGCCTTGGTCATCGCGGTGCTGCCGGTGGGCGATGGCCTGCTGGCCACATTGGAGAACCGCTTTCCCGTTCCGCCGCTGCCCGATCATATCGACGGCATCGTCATCCTCGGTACGGCGGTCGACCCGGCCGTGTCGCAGGCGCGCGGGCAGATCGCGCTCACTTCCTACGAGCGCCTGACCACCGCGGTCGCGGTCGCGCGCGCCCACCCCGAGGCGAAAGTCCTATTCAGCGGCGGCAGCGGCATGCTGACCCAAGCCGAGCCCTCCGAGGCGCCGGTGGCAGGCCGCTTCCTCACCGAGATGGGCCTCGATCCCGCGCGGCTCGTGCTGGAGGGCCGCTCGCGCAATACTTACGAGAACGCGCTCTTCAGCAAGGCCCTCGTCTCGCCCGAGCCGGGCCAGCATTGGGTGCTGATCACCGCGGCCTCCCATATGCCGCGCGCCGTCGGCGTCTTCCGCAAGCTCGGCTGGGAGGTGATTCCCTATCCCGTCTCCTACAAGACCGAGGGCCATTACAGGCTCGAACCATCCTTCGATCTCGGCGACGGGCTCGCGAGGCTCGACCGCGCCGCGAAGGAATGGGTCGGCCTCGTCGCCTATTATCTGATGGGCCGCACGAGCGCGCTCTTCCCCGCGCCGAGCGGCCGCTGATGATCGGGCGATTGATGATGGACGTTCGCCCCGGCCCTATGGCAGAAGGGGCCTCATGCTCCCGCTCGTGATTCGAATATGGCGACAACGGTCCGGCCAGCGCGGCGGCCGGGCGCATTCTCGCGACCTTGGCCGCGGCCCTGCTGCTCGTCGCGCCCGCGGCCGTGCGGGCGAACGATCTCGACTTCGCGACCTGGCTCAAGGCGCTGCGCGCCGAGGCGCTGGCCAAGGGCATCTCGCGCGCCACCGTCAATCGCGCTTTGATCAATATCCAGCCTATCCCGCACGTAATCGAGCTCGACCGCAAGCAGCCCGAATTCACCCTCACCTTCGAGGAATATGTCGATCGCGTGGTGCCGGACGCGCGGGTGGAGAAGGGGAGGGCGATGGGCGAGGAGCATCGCCAGCTGCTCGACCGTATCGCCGCGACCTACGGCGTGCAGCCGCCCTTCGTGCTGGCGCTGTGGGGGATCGAGAGCGATTTCGGCCGCATCACCGGCGACTATCCCGTGGTGACGGCGCTGGCCACGCTTGCCTATGACGGAAGGCGCGGCTCCTATTTCCGCGGCGAGCTCCTGGCCGCGCTCCGCATCGTCGATCACGGCTATATCGATCTGCCGGTGATGACGGGCTCCTGGGCCGGCGCCATGGGCCAGGCGCAATTCATGCCCTCGAGCTATCTGCGCTACGCCGTCGATTATTACGGCACCGGCCATCGCGACATCTGGCACAGCACGCCCGACGTGCTGGCCTCGATCGCCAACTACCTTGCGCAAGTGGGTTGGACGCCGAACCAGAGCTGGGGGATGGAGGTCCGCCTGCCGACCGGCTTCGATCATCGCCTCGTCGATCTCGACGAGAAGAAGCCGCTGCAGGATTGGGCGGCCTTGGGGGTACGTCGCGTCGATGGCGGGCCCTTGCCGCGCGACGGCTTCATGGCCTCCCTCGTCGAGCCGGACGGCCCCGGGATGGGGCCGGCCTTCGCCGTCTACGACAATTACCGCGCCATCCTCAAATGGAACCGCTCGACTTTCTTCGCTACGGCCGCGGGATTGCTTGCCGACCGGATCGGATCGCAGTAATCTACTAAATAAGCGAAGAGTCGAGGGGGCGGCCACTAGATATGCTGAAGCCGATCGTTTCAGGTGGTGCTTTCGGCGCTTTGGTCGCGTTGCTGCTGAGCGGCTGCGCCAGCCACCCGCATCCCACGTCGAGCGCCGGCGGGCCGCCCGCGGCGACGCCGAGCGGCGCTCCCGCGACGGGATTTTATCGGGTTGGGGCGCCCTATGAGATCGACGGCATCTGGTACTACCCCGCGGTCAACGACAATTACGACGAGATCGGCATTGCCTCCTGGTATGGGCCGAATTTCGACGGCAAGTTCACCGCCAACGGCGAGGTCTACAACATGAACGACGTGACGGCGGCGCATAAGACGCTGCCGTTGCCGAGCATCGTGCATGTCACCAATCTCGATAATGGCCGCGACATCGTCGTGCGGATCAACGACCGCGGCCCCTTCGTCGAAGGCCGGATCATCGACCTCTCGCGCCGCTCCGCCCAGCTCATCGGCATGCTCGGCCCCGGCACCGCCAAGGTGCGGGTCCAGATCATGCCGGAGGAGAGCCACCAGGCGGCCTTGCTGGCGATGAAGGGACAGACGCCATCGGCCGAGACCCTGATGGCCGGGATGTCGTCCGCGCCGGGCTCGACGGCCTCGGCAAGCTCCGCCGCCGCCGTAGCGACCGCGCCGCTGCCGCCGATCGCACCGGTCGGCGTCGCGAGCCTGCCCGCGGCGGGTTTCCAGCCGGCCAACATGGTCGTCGCGACCGATGCGCCGAGCCCGGTGTCGTCGCCCATCGACGCCGCCGCCGCCGCGCCGCGGCTCCAGCCCGTGACGGCGGTCGCCTTGCCGCCACCGCCCGGCCTGACCCCGGCTGCCGCGCCCATCGCCTCGGCGGCCCCTCCGGCGGCAGCATCGGCGCCCCCGGTCCAGCTGATCGCGCCTGCCACCGCCGCGGTGCCGCCGGCGAGCGCGCCCGCAGCGCCGCGTAAGCAAGCGCCCACCGCCGTCGCTGCCTTGCCGCCGCAGCTCCCGCCTGCGAAAGCGGTGCCCATGGTCGCCCGCGCGCCGGCCTCGGCCACAGCAGCGTCGTTGCCGAGCGGACCTCCGGCGCCCCATATGAGCCCAGCCCCCGCGGCGCCGATCCTGTCGCCTGCGCGCATAGCGAGCGCCGCGCCGGCCAGCGGCAACGGGCTCTTTATCCAGGTGGGCGCCTTCAGCCAATTCACGAATGCCAACCGGCTTTGCGCCAGGCTGTCGGTCCTTGCTCCCGCGCGCGTGTCCCAGGCCACCGTGAACGGCCAGCCCTTCTTCCGCGTCTTCGTGGGGCCGGCCGCGAACGTCGTGGTCGCCGGCAAGCTGCTCGACAGCGTTCTCCATGCCGGATATTCCGACGCCCGCATCGTGACGGAATAGGCGGGTCACCCAGGAAATAAGCGCAGACGCCAAAATTTGGGCATATTCCGCCGATAAGCTGCCGGCGCATCGTCACGTCGATTCCGCGTCAGTCCGTTCGGCGCCGTCAGGGGCGTTTTGGGAAAGGTTGCAACGAAGCCATGATCTCGCACTCAACCGGCAACGCCGTGCCGGCCTCGCGCTCCGCTCGCGCGCTCGCTTCGCTCGTCGCCCTCGCGCTCGTCGCGCTCTCCGCCGCGCCCGCCGCCGCGGCGAAGCCCACCATCGACACTTCGGCCAAGCAGGCCATCATGGTCGACTTCGCGACCGGAACGGTGATGTTCGAGAAGAACGCCGACGAACGCATGGCGCCCTCCTCGATGAGCAAGATGATGACGCTCTACATCCTGTTCGAATATCTCAAGGCGGGCCGCATCAAGCCCGACGACAGCCTGCCGGTGAGCGAACGCGCATGGCGCATGGGCGGCTCCAAGATGTTCGTGGCGCTGGGCAGCCGGGTGCGCGTCGAGGAGCTCATCCAGGGCATCGCCGTGCAATCGGGCAACGACGCTTGCGTGGTGGTGGCGGAGGGGCTCGCCGGCAACGAGGCGGCCTTCGCCGAGCTGATGAACAAGAAGGCCGCGGAGCTCGGCCTCAAGGGCAGCCATTTCGTCGATTCCTCGGGCTGGCCCGATCCGCAGCAATATATGACCGCGCGCGATCTCGCGATCCTCGGCCGCCGCCTGATCATCGACTTCCCGCAATATTATCATTATTTCAGCGAGATCGACTTCGCCTATAACGGCATCAAGCAAGGCAACCGGAACCCGCTGCTCTACAAGACGGTGAACGTCGACGGCATCAAGACCGGCCACACCGACGCCGGCGGCTACGGCCTCACCGCATCGGCCGTGCGCGACGGCCGCCGCCTCATCCTGGTGCTCAACGGCATGGGATCGGTCAATGAGCGGGCGCGGGAATCCGAGACCCTGCTCGAATGGGGCTACCGCGAATGGGGCAACTACGCGCTCCTCAAGGCCGGCGACAAGGTGAGCGACGCCGAGGTCTGGCTCGGCACCGAGCCGAGCGTGCCGCTGCTGGCGGATCAAGGCCTGATCGTCACCATCCCGCGCGGCGAGCGCGACCAGCTCAAGGTCGTGGTCCGCTATACCGGGCCCGTGCCGGCGCCGATCCAGAAGGGCGACAGGATCGGCGAGCTCGAGGCCTCAACTCCCGACATATCGCCCGTTCATATTCCGCTCAAGGCCGGCGCCGCGGTCCCCGAGCTCGGCTTTCTCGGCCGGGCCACCGCGGCATTGCATTATTTGATCTGGGGCGCGAGGAGGCTGAGCGCATCGTGAGCCAAGGCCGCTTCATCACCCTCGAAGGCGGGGAGGGGGCGGGGAAGAGCACGCAAGCAGCGCTTCTCGGCCAGGCCTTGCGGCAGGCCGGCCTGGAGGTTCTCGCCACGCGCGAGCCGGGCGGCTCGCTGGGCGCGGAGGCGATCCGCTCGCTGCTCCTGCAGGGCGCGGAAGGCGGCTGGGAGCCGATGAGCGAGCTCCTGCTTTTTCTCGCTGCCAGGCGCGAGCATGTGACAAGATCGATCCGCCCTGCGCTGGAGCGCGGCGCATGGGTGATCTGCGACCGCTTCGCCGATTCCACCATGGCCTATCAAGGCTACGCGCAGGGTCTCGGCCGCGAGACCGTCGAGATCGGTCAGCGCCTTGCCCTCGGCGGCTTCATGCCAGATCTCACGCTGATCCTCGATCTGCCGGTCGAAGCAGGCTTGGCGCGGGCCGAGAAGCGCGCCGGCGGCGAGACGCGGTACGAGCGTATGGACAAGAGCTTTCACCTCCGCCTGCGCGAGGGCTTCCTCGATATCGCGCGGCGCGAGCCGGGGCGTTGCCGGGTCATCGACGCGGCCGGCCCAGTCGAGGCGGTGCAAAGGGCGCTGCGCCGCGCGGTGGCGGAGCGTTTCGGGATCGCCCTATGAGCGACATGGAGGCAGCAGGCGGCGCCCTTCCGCCCCGCGCCAATCCCGATCTTTATGGGCACGAGGCGGCCGAGCGGAGCTTGCTCGAGGCTTGGCGCTCCGGGCGGCTGCCGCATGCCTGGCTCATCGGGGGCCCGCGCGGCATCGGCAAGGCGACGCTGGCCTTTCGCTTCGCCCGCTTCCTGCTGGCGCAGGGCAACGCGGACAAGGGCGGCCTCTTCGCCGCGGCCTTGCCTGAAGCCGCGACGCTCGCGCTTCCGCCCGATCATCCGGTGTTCCGCCGCGTGGCCTCGGGCGGGCATGCGGATCTCCTCACCGTCGAACGGACGCTCGACGAGCGCGGCCGCCTGCGCAGCGAGATCCTGGTCGATGACGCGCGCGGGGTGAGCGACTTCCTGCATCTGACGCCGGCCGAGGGGGGCTGGCGCGTGGTGGTGATCGACGGCGCCGAGGAGATGAACCGCAACGCCGCGAATGCCGTGCTGAAGATCGTCGAGGAGCCGCCGCGCCAAGCCGTGATCTTGCTGGTGAGCCATGCGCCGGGCCGTCTCCTGCCGACCGTCCGCTCGCGTTGCCGTCGGCTCGCCCTCAAGGCCCTCTCGGCCGAGACCATTGCGCGGATATTGGCGGAGCGGCGGCCCGATCTCGAGGCTAGCGATGCGCGCGCCATCGCCGGCCTGGCGGAGGGGAGCGCCGGCCATGCCTTGGCTCTGGCGGAGGCCGACGGGCTCGGCCTGCTGCGCGATCTCCTGGCCTTGCTCGAGAGCCTGCCTGTGCTTGACGCCGCCGCCCTTTACAAGCTTGCCGACCGCATGTCGGGCAACGAGGGCCAGGCGACCTACCGGGTCGTGAGCGAGCTGCTGCTCTGGTGGCTTGCCCGCCTGCTCAAAGCGGCCGGCACGGGCGAGGCGCCCTCCGAGCTGCTGCCTGGCGAGGCCGGGCTCTATCGCCGCCTCGCCGGCCCGCGAAACCTTGATCGCTGGCTCGAGGTATGGGAAAAAGCCAAGCTTTTGTTCGCCCAGGCCGACAGGCTCAGTCTCGACCGCAAGCAGGTGATGCTGACGGCGCTGCTCTCCTTCGAGGGCGCCGCGCGCGCTTGAGCTGGCAGTTTTGCTCTCTATATTGCCCGGATTCCCGAGGAGGAACGGATGGCCGCCCAGCCGGCGTTTTATCTGACGACGCCGATCTACTACGTGAACGATAGGCCGCATATCGGGCATGCCTATACCTCGCTTGCCTGCGACGTGCTGGCGCGCTTCATGCGCCTCGACGGCTACGACGTGCTCTTCCTCACCGGCACCGACGAGCATGGCCAGAAGGTCGAGAAATCGGCCCGTGCCGCGGGCGAGGACCCCAAAGCCTTCTGCGATAAAATGTCGGGCAATTTCCGCGAGCTGGGCAAGCTTCTGAACCTATCGAACGATGCGTTCATCCGCACCACCGAGCCGCGCCATATCAAGGCGAGCCAGGCGATCTGGCGGGCCATTGCGGCCAACAAATCGCCTAAGGGGCGCGACAACATCTATCTCGCCAAATATCCCGGCTGGTACGCCGTGCGGGACGAGGCCTTCTACGCCGAATCCGAGCTGACCACGGGGCCCGACGGCAAGAAACGCGCGCCTTCCGGGGCCGAGGTGGAATGGGTCGAGGAGCCGAGCTACTTCTTCCGCCTGTCCGACTGGAGCGAGCGGCTGCTCGAACTCTATCGCGAGCAGCCCGAGCTCATCGGGCCGGCGACACGGCGCAACGAGGTGATCAGCTTCGTCGAGCAGGGGCTGACCGACCTTTCGATCTCGCGCACCACCTTCGCCTGGGGGGTGCCGGTGCCCGATGCGCCCAGCCATATCATGTATGTGTGGCTCGACGCGCTCACCAACTACCTCACGGCAGTCGATTACCCCAATGCTAAATCGGAGGCCTTTTCAACCTATTGGCCCACTGTTTTTCATATGGTGGGCAAGGATATCCTGCGCTTCCACGCGGTCTATTGGCCCGCCTTTCTGATGGCCGCCGGCATCGCGACGCCGAAGCGCATCTTCGCCCATGGCTGGCTGCTCAACAAGGGCGAGAAAATGTCCAAATCGCTCGGCAATGTCGTCCGGCCCGCCGAGCTGATCGCGCAATATGGCCTCGATCCGGTGCGCTATTACCTCATGCGCGAGGTACCCTTCGGCTCGGACGGCTATATCAGCCACGAGACCATGGTCGCGCGCATCAATGGCGATCTGGCCAATGATTTCGGCAATCTGGCGCAGCGCGTGCTGACGTTGGTCCAGCGCAATTGCCGTGGCACGGTGCCGACCTCGGGCGAATTCACCGCCCACGACCGCAACCTGCTCGATGCCGCGCTAGCGCTGCTGGAGGAAGTGCGCGGTCAGATGCGCGAGCAGGCCTTCCACCGGGCGCTCGAGGCGATCTGGCGCGTCGTCAGCCTGGCGAACCGCTATGTGGATGAGAACGCGCCTTGGGCCCTCGCCAAGACCGACCAGAAGCGGATGGCGACCGTGCTCTATGTCCTGGCCGAGGCGATCCGGCATCTTGCCATCCTCGCCTCGCCCTTCATGCCGGCCTCCTGCGCGCGTCTGCTCGATCTGCTCGCCGTGCCAGTCGATGCGCGCGATTTCAAAGCCTTGCAGGCGAGACCTCTGAAGGAAGGCACGGTCATTGCCCAAGCCAGAGGGCATCTTTCCCCGTTATGTGGAGCCTGCGACTTCCCCCGAAAGCGAGGCCGCTTCCTGATGCTGGTCGACAGCCATTGCCATCTCGACTTCCCCGACTTCGCGCCCGAGCGTGACGCCGTGGTGGCGCGGGCGCGGGCGGCCGGAGTGGCGACGATGGTCACCATCTCGACCAAGCTCACGGGCTTCCCGGCCGTGCGGGCGATCGCGGAAACTTATCCGGAGATCTGGTGCTCGGTCGGCGTTCATCCGCATGAGGCGGCGGTGGAGGAGGGGGCCGACGAGCCCCAGCAGCTCGCCGCCCTTGCCGCCCAGCCGCGCGTCATCGGCATCGGCGAGACCGGGCTGGACTATTATTATGAACATAGCCCGCGCGAGGCGCAGAAACGGGCGTTCCGCGCCCATTGCGCGGCGGCGCGTGCGACAAGGCTGCCGCTTATCGTCCATTCCCGCGACGCCGACGAGGATATGGCGGAAATCCTCGCCGAGGAGAGCCAGGACGGCGCGCTGCGCGGGCTCCTGCACTGCTTCAGCTCCGGCGCGGCGTTGGCCCGGCGCGCGCTCGAGCTCGGCTTCTTCATCTCGATTTCCGGCATCGTCACCTTCAAGGCGGCGGAGCCTTTGCGCGCGATCCTGCGCGGTCTGCCGCTGGACAGACTTCTGGTCGAGACGGACGCGCCTTACCTCGCGCCCGTGCCGCTGCGCGGCAAGCGCAACGAGCCCGCCTTTGTCGTCCATACCGCCGCGGCCGTGGCCGCGCTCAAGGGCGTCTCGCGCGAGGCCCTGGCCGAGGCCACGACCGCAAATTTCTTCCGGCTGTTCAACAAGGCTTCCAAGCCGGTTATGACTGAAAGTTTGCCTTCTACATGAAGGTTACCATTCTGGGCTGCGGCGGATCGGGCGGCGTGCCGCTCATCGGCGGCTTCTGGGGCGCCTGCAATCCCGCGAACCCCCGAAACCGGCGGCTGCGTTCCTCGATCCTGGTCGAGGAGCGCGGTACCTGCATCCTGGTCGACAGCACGCCCGACCTGCGCGCGCAGCTCCTGGCGGCCGGTAGCGACGGCCGCCTCGACGCGGTGATCTATACCCATGCCCATGCCGACCATCTTCACGGCATCGACGATCTCCGCGTGGTGAACGCCATCCGCCAGGCGCCGCTTGAGGCCTATGCGACGCCCGAGACGATGGCGAAAATCCGCGAGCGTTTCGGCTATGTTCTGCCGCCGCTCGACGACAAGCGCGCGCCCAATCCGGCGGGCTTCTTTTACAAGCCGGTCCTGCTGCCGCGCGAGATCGCCGGCGCGTTCCGCATCGGTCCGGTCGAGGTCGTGCCTTTCGAGCAGGAGCATGGCTTCGTGAAGACGCTCGGGCTGCGCTTCGGGCCCGTGGCCTATTCGACCGACGTGGTGGAGTTGGGGGAGGCCGCCTTTGCCGCGCTCGAGGGGGTCCGGCTTTGGATCGTGGACGCCTTGCGGCTCAGGCCGCATGACACCCATTCCCATCTCGACAAGACCTTGGGCTGGATCGCGCGGGTGAAGCCCGAGCGCGCCGTGCTGACCC
Organism: uncultured Pseudomonadota bacterium; assembly: GCA_963842155.1. GTDB lineage: Bacteria > Pseudomonadota > Alphaproteobacteria > JACZXZ01 > JACZXZ01 > CAWJFP01. The sequence continues at coordinate 215,146 of CAWJFP010000036.1, read as the reverse complement.
ATATGAACTACGAGATGGATTACGACGAGGTCGCGGCGCGCTGCCCGCCGGGAGTGGAGCCTGGTTATGATGGGCTCGTGGTGGAGATTTAAGGAAAATGGGGGGTTCCCGATAGGTAACAGCGGCGCAAGTTAGTTATCTGTTTCGATTGGCACACAATGTATTTTCCATAATATACATTATGAGGCAATTGGACGAGGCGCAGCGAAACACCCCCTGATCCCCCTTCGCGCCTTCCCCCGCATTACACCCGGCGTTATGACTGGCGCAGCCGCATTCACGATCTACGAATTTCCGAGGATTGCTCCTATGGCCGATCTCGAGAATCCGGGCGCCGGGAATGCCAACATTGATCGCCTGGTTGCGATCATGGCCCGCCTCAGGGACGCCGTGCGCGGCTGTCCCTGGGACCGCGAACAAAGCTTCGCCACCATCGCGCCTTACACGATCGAGGAGGCCTACGAGGTCGCCGACGCGATCGAGCGCCGCGACATGCCCGGTTTGCGCGACGAATTGGGCGATCTCCTGCTGCAGGTCGTGTTCCATGCCCGCATGGGCCAGGAAGCCGGCTTTTTCGACTTCGACCAGGTGGCCGGCGCCATCGCCGACAAGATGGTTCGCCGCCATCCCCACGTGTTCGGCGGCGAAATGGCCGGCGATGCGGCCGCGCAGCGACTCGCCTGGGAGGAACAAAAGTCGGCCGAGCGCGCAGCCGATGCCGCGGGAGCCCCGGGGGGAAGCGCCCTGGCCGACGTCGCCCTCGCCCTCCCCGCCTTGCTGCGCGCGCTCAAGCTCCAGCGCCGAGCGGCGCGGGTCGGCTTCGATTGGGCGGAGCCCGCGCCGATTTTCGACAAGGTCGTCGAGGAGATCGACGAGCTGAAAGCGGAGCTCGCTCGCCATGCGCCACATGCAAAGCTCGAGGAGGAACTGGGCGACCTGCTCTTCGCCGTGGTCAATCTCGCGCGGCATATCGAGGTGGAGCCCGAGGCGGCATTGCGCCGCGCCAACGCGAAATTCGAGCGGCGCTTCCGTCGCATCGAGGAGATTTTGCGCAGCCGCGGCAGGTCGCCGGAGCAATCCTCGCTGGCCGAGATGGACGAATTATGGAATCTCGTGAAGCGGGAAGAGAAATCGAGAGCGGCAGACTAAGCGCTTGATAATAATAAACTCACGATTGCGATGTCAATGCTGAAACGTGGCGTGTCAACGATCCGGTGGGCTTGCGCGTCAACGCTTCGGGGTCCGTGACCGCTGATTGCCCGATCAGAGGGGCGCGACCAGGACTTCCGCCAAGGCCTGCCAGCTGACATGGTCAGGCGCGAGGATGAGGCCGCCTTCGTGGCGCGTCGGTCGATAGGGCCTGCCATCGAAACAGGCATTGAAGCCGCCTGCTTCCGAATGAAGCAATGCGCCTGCTGCATGGTCCCAGGGCATGAGTCGGCTGAACAAGGCGAAATGGAGCTCGCCGCGGAGGAGAGCCAAATGCTCGGCGCCGGCGCAGCGTCGGTCGGACAAGCCGGCAAATTTCTGGCGCATCTGGTCGAGGGCGGGCGAAAGACCCCGACGCCCCGCTCGCCCGTAGATCGCGCCGCGCATCGCCTCGACCGGCGCCGCCGGCGCGACCTTGAGCCGCCGTCCCGCCTCATAGGCGCCGGAACCCCGCTCCGCCATGGCCAGGGCGCCGCCCAGGGGATCGCAGATCCAGCCGGCGACGGTCTCGCCGGCCCGCGCGAGCGCCACGATCACGGTAAATGGCTCCGACCCCTTGGCAAAATTATGCGTCCCGTCCAGCGGATCGACGATCCAGACGGGCGCTTCGCCCGCGATGGCTTGCATCAGCTCGGGCCGCGCCGCGCTCGCCTCCTCGCCCACGACCAGCGAGCCCAGCAAGAGCGGCACAAGCCGCTCGGCCAAGGCATGCTCGGCCTCGAGATCGGCGATGGTGGCAAAATCGCCGCCGCTGCCCTTGGCCTTGATGTCGGCCTTGTCGAGATGGCGGAAACGCGGCAGGATCGTTTCCGCGGCGACCTCGCGCATGATCGCCGCCACCTGCTCCAGATCGACCGTCAGAGACTTTCCGGAAGCTGTCATAAGACGTCCCAAGGATCGGCATAGCACTGCGCAAGCGCCAAGCCCGGTAATGAGGTCTAGCTTCCGCCAAAGTTACAGCATTGTGTCGGCGCGGATGCGTTTTGTTCTCGAAACCTGGAGCGATTTCGGGTAGAATACTACATCTAGTGAACCGCGACATAGGGCCTCTGCGATCTCGACGAGGATTTGACGATGCCTAGCCGCGAGCTGAAGACCGGCCAGCAATTCCAGAGATTGGACAGCGCGGGCCTCGTCTTCGAAGTGGTCGACGCCGTGATCAGCGTCAATCCTCCGCATATACGGTTAAGACGGGTCGATGATCCGACCGATTTGCGGGTGTTCTCGCTTTCCGCCTTGTCGGACAAGCATCTCTTTCGCGCCGTGTCGGGCGGCAACAAGCCGGGCCGCGGCGCCGGCCAGCTCCGCTTCAGCCCGACCTGAGACCCTGCGCGGCCCCTTTCCCCGCCGGTTGCGGACCGGCAACGGCGCCTTCCGGCCGGCTTGACCTTGTATCGCCCTGCCGCGAATTTGCGGTAAATTGATCACGGGCCGAGCGGACGCCGCCGGACGCCGCGGGCGATCAGCGCGCGAGGCTTGGCGAGGGAAGCTTCATGACGATCCTCAGTCGGCCGAGCCGCACGGATATCCTGCTGGTGGTCGATATGCAGAACGATTTCTGCCCCGGGGGCGCCCTCGCCGTTCCCGGCGGGGCCGAGATCCTGCCGCTCGTCAATCGCATCGCCGGCAGTTTTAACGATGTCGCGCTGACGCAGGATTGGCACCCCGCGGGCCATCTCTCCTTCGCTACTTCCCATCAAGGTCACAAGCCGTTCGAAACCATAAGGCTGCCATATGGCGTGCAGATGCTGTGGCCGGATCATTGCGTGCAGGGAACCCCGGGCGCCGCGTTTCACCAGGATCTCGACATTCCCCATGCCGAGCTGATCTTGCGCAAGGGCTTCCGGCGCGAGATCGATTCCTACTCCGCCTTCTTCGAGAACGACCGGCGCACGCGCACCGGCCTCGCCGCCTATCTCCACGAGCGCGCGTTCCGACGCGTCGTGATCTGCGGGCTGGCGCTCGATTATTGCGTGCGTTGGTCGGCCGAGGACGCGCGCCATCTCGGCTTCGACGTGGTCGTGGTCGAGGACGCTTGCCGCGCCATCGACAGCGCGGCCGGCCTCGCCGAGACGCGCGCGGCGCTCGCCCAAGCCGGCGTGACGGTCATCCGCAGCGCGGCCGCCGGCCTGGGCTGATCCTCCCCCGGGCGCGGCGTGCGGTCGAGTGGCCGCTCAGCCTTCGAGCAGGAAGGTGATTTCCATCGTCGAGCGATATTCGACGATCTTGCCGCGATCGACCTTGGCCTTCATCGAGACCACCTCGAGGCCCGTGATGCCGCGCAGCGTCTTGCTGGCGCGCTTCAGGCCTTCCTGTACGGCGCTCTCGAAGCTCTTCGTCGAAGATGCGGTGATCTTGGTTACGCGCGCAACGGCCATGGCGATCTCCCTGTTTTTTGAGCGCCCAGGCCGAACCGAGCCGGCCCTGGGGCGGCTTGTCGAAGCATCGCATGATGATCCGTTTCGCGCCGACTGTCGAGCGGCCGCGAGTCGGTCCTTAGCCCCGTTCGGGATAGAGGCCGAGCAGGCCCGCGCGCGAGGCCTCGCAAACGCCGCGCTCGGTGATGAGGGCGGTGACGAGGCGCGCCGGCGTCACGTCGAAGCCGTAATTGGCGGCCGGGCTGTTCTCGGGCGTCAGCGCGACGGAGAGCACGGCGCCCTCGGCCGTCTTGCCGCGAATGCGGATGACCTCCTCGGGCGCGCGCTCCTCGATGGGAATTTCCTTGAGCCCGTCGGAGATGGTCCAATCGATCGTCGGATAAGGCAGCGCCACGTAGAACGGCAGGTGATTGTCCTTGGCGGCGAGCGCCTTGAGATAGGTGCCGATCTTGTTGCAGACGTCGCCCTCCGCCGTCACGCGGTCGGTGCCGACGAGGCAGAGATCGACGCGGCCATGCTGCATCAGATGGCCGCCGGCATTGTCGACGATGACGGTATGGGCGACGCCATGCTGGCCGAGCTCCCAGGCGGTGAGGGCGGCACCCTGATTGCGCGGCCGCGTCTCGTCGACCCAGACATGAAGCGGGATGCCCGCCTCGTGCGCCTTGTAGATGGGCGCCGTCGCCGTCCCCCAATCGACCGTGGCGAGCCAGCCGGCATTGCAGTGGGTGAGGATCTCGACGCGGCCCTCCTGCCCTTTCTCCTCCCAGATGCGGCGGATCAGCTTCTCGCCATGGAGGCCGATCGCCTGATTGATCGCGACGTCCTCCTCGCAAATCTCGGCGGCGCGGCGATAGGCGGCGGCGACCCGATCGGCGGCGCGGACATTGCGCAAACGCTCGCGCATGTCGTTGAGCGCCCAACGCAGATTGACCGCGGTCGGCCGCGTGGCGAGCAGCAGCTCGTAGGCGGCGTCGAGCGCCGCGTTGGTCGGATCGGCGTACAGAGCGAGGCAAAGCCCATAGGCGGCCGTCGCGCCGATCAAGGGCGCCCCGCGCACCATCATGGTGCGGATGGCCTCCGCCGCATCTTCGACGGTCGCGAGCCGCTGCGTCGCGAAGCGGTGCGGCAGCTCCGTCTGATCGATGATCTCAACCGACCAGCCGTCGGGCGCCGGCCAGATAGTGCGGAAGGGAACGCCATCGACATTCATGGGCGGGACCATAGAGAAGCGCGCAGGCGCTCTCAATGGCCCCGGCCCGCCGGTGCGGCGCCTCCTCTCGGGGCGGCCTGTGTGGCCCCGGCTTTTTGGCTGATATTGCCGTCACCTCGGAAAGCAACCGCTTGACTTAGAGCTCTCCGTCCTCTAGAACGAAAAAAGAACGAACAAATAGAGAACAAGGAGCTGCCCGTGACCCCCCGTCATGACCCCTCCTCCCATCAGGAGCCCTACCGGCAGGAGCCCTACCGGCAGGAGCCCTACCGGCATGATCTCGTCTCGGTCGAGGCGCTGAGAACGCGTATCGCCGCCCTCGAAGGGCCGGGGCAAGGCGGCGCGCGCCGGGCGGCCTCGCTCGGCCTCGAGGCGCTGGACCGGGCCTTGCCTTGGGGCGGCATCCTTTCGGGAGCCTTGCACGAGATCACGGCCGGCGCCGTGGCCGACGGCGCCGCCGCCGCCTTCGCGGCACTGCTGCTCGCGCGCCTGGCCGCGACGGGACGCTCGCGCAGCTTGCTGTGGTGCGCCGCGGGCGACGGGCTCTATGGCCATGGGCTCGCCGCATACGGCCTCGATTGCCGGCGGCTCGTGCTGGTGCGCGGCCGGCGCGACGCCGATCTGCTTTGGGCCATGGAGGAAGGCCTGCGCTCGGGCGCGGTGGCGGCCGTGCTGGGCGAGATCCAGGAGGTCGACCTGACCGCGAGCCGCAGGCTTCAGCTCGCCGCCGAAGCAGGCGGGGCCGCCGCCCTTCTGCTACGCGCGGCCGAGGCCAAGCCCGGCCCGAGCCCGGCCCTCACCTGCTGGCGCGTCGCCGCCGCCCCCTCCGCCCCGCCGCCTTACGGCATCGGCATCGGCGCCGAGCGCTGGTCGGTCGAGCTCACGCGTTGCCGCGGCGCGGTGCCGCGGCGCTGGCTTCTGGAGTGGAATGATGAAACGCATCGTCTCCTTGTGGCTGCCGAGCTTCGCGATCGATCGGCTTATGCGCCCCGCTTGCGGCACGGCGCGGAAGCAAGCGAGCGCGGCCGACTGGCGGGCTAGCCCGCTCGTCACCATCGCCAAGCTGCAAGGGCGGCTCACCGTGATGGCGGCGAGCGAGGCGGCCCGCGCCGCCGGCATCCTGCCCGGCCAGACGCTGGCCGATGCCCGCGCGCTCGAGCCGGGACTTCACGCGCTCGAGGCCGATCCGGCCGCCGAGCGGGGCGCGCTCGCCGAGCTCGCCGACTGGTGCGGCCGCTATACGCCTTGGGTGGCGGAAGAGGAGCCCGCGCCCGGCGGCGCCGGCGGCCTGCTGCTCGACATTACCGGCTGCGCGCATTTGTTCGGCGGCGAGGCGAGGCTCCTGAGCGATCTCGTGGGGCGGCTCGCGCGTCATGGCTTCGCCGCCCGCGCCGCGGCGGCGGACACGGCGGGAGCGGCCTGGGCGTTCGCCCGCTTCGCCGCCGCCCGCGCGCCCGAGGAGCTCCTGCTTGCGCCCGGCAGGCAACGCGCGGCACTTGCGCCGCTGCCCCTCGCCGCCTTGCGCCTGCCGCCCGAGACGGTGGAAGGGCTGGCGCAGCTCGGCCTGCGCCGCGTCGGCGACCTTTATCCCCTGCCCCGCGCCCCTCTCGTCCGCCGCTTCGGCATGCTCCTCTGCCGCCGTCTCGACCAGGCGCTCGGCAGCCTCGACGAGCCGATCGCGCCGCGCCGGCCCTTGCCGCCCTGGCGGCTTCAGCTCGCCTTCGCCGAGCCCATCGGGCGCATGGAGGACATCCAAGCAGGGCTCGAGCGGCTGCTCGCCGCCCTCTGCCGCCGCCTCGCCGCGGAAGCGAGGGGCGCGCGCCGGCTCGAGCTCACGCTCTTCCGCAGCGACGGCACGCTCGCCCGCGCCGCGATCGGCACCAGCCGCCCCGCGCGCGAGCCCGCCCATCTGTTGCGGCTTTTCCGCGAGCCCCTCGAGGTGCTCGATCCCGGCCTCGGGGTCGATCTCATGACGCTCGCGGCCCCTCTGGTCGAGCCGCTGGAGCCGAGCCAGGCCGGCTTGCCCGGCGCCGCCAATGACGAGGGAAGCGAGGACGGCATGGCCCTTTTCGGCGAGCTGGTCGATCGCCTCGGCAATCGCTTGGGCTTCGACAATCTGCGCCGCCTGGCGCCGGCCGAGAGCCATCTGCCCGAGCGCGCGCAACGCCCCGCCACGGTCCTGGCGCCCGCCGCGACGAAGACGACCGCGCCAAGCGCCCGCAGCGAGAAAAATCCGCGCCCGCTTCGTCTTTTCGCGCGGCCGCAGCCGGTCGACGCCATAGCCCCGGTGCCGGACGACCCGCCGCATCTCTTCCGTTGGGGCCGGCAGCTCCATCGCATATGCCGCGCGGATGGGCCGGAGCGGATCGCCCCCGAATGGTGGCGCGACGATGCGCCGGGCGAGCGGGCCTCGGGCGATCCAAGGCCGGACGACATGGCGTCGGGCGATGGGGCGTCGGGCGACATGGCTTCGCGCATCGGCGCTGCGGCCGAGGCGGGCTTGCGCGACTATTATCGGGTCGAGGACGAGGCCGGCCGGCGCTTCTGGCTTTATCGCGAAGGGCTTTACCGGCCCGGCCGCCCGGCCCGCTGGTTCCTCCACGGCCTCTTCGCGTAAGCCCGGCTTCGCCCTTGCGCGATGTTCAATGGGCCGGGGCCGACGGCGCCCCCTTGATCGGCAGGCCCATCCAGAAATCGAGCTCCTCCGCCTGGTTCGTCAGATAGCCCTGCTGCCATTGATCGTTGTCCTGCAGGCCAGACCAGGCTTGCGGCGAGCCGCCCTTCTGCTGCACGTAATGGCGCCAGCGATATTCCTGATAGATGGCGATGATGTTGAGCGCATAGGCCTGCGCCAACCCCTTGTTCCCCTGCAGGATGATGAGGTTGTCGTCGTTCTTGGCGCTCGCCTTGGTGCCGAGATTATGCGAGCCGGTCATCACCACGGGGTTCGGGCCGAAGGGATCGAGCACGACGACCTTGCTATGCACCATGACGCCGAGCGAGAGCACCTCGTCCTGCCAGTCATGGAACTTCGCCTTGATGGCGGCGGGAACGAGAACGTCGGTCGACATCTGTTGATCCGGCTCGCCGCCGCCGATGACGACCACGGGGCTTTTCACCGGGCCGCCCTTGTCGTCGGCGGGCGGAGCGCCGGGCTCGGTGAGGCCCTTGATCTCCTGGTTGACCACGCCGCGGACATAGAGGTCGGCCTTGTAGTTGGGCGATTTCGGATTGTGGCGCTCGAGGATGTCTTGCAACAAGGTGAACCTCTCCGCCGTGGTCTGATAGGCGCCGGGATTGAAGAAGAGGAAGAGGATGCCGTTCTGCGCCTTGGCGATGAGGTCGCGCGCCTGAGCCAAATCCTGCTGGTTCGGCGTCGGCGCGAAACAGACCGACACCTTCGCGCCGCTCACCGTGAAATCCTTGGGCTGGGCGTTGGACTGGAGCAGCGAGGGGGGAAACCCGTTCCCCGCCGCGATGAGATTGTCCCACTGCTTGCGATAGGCCCCGGCGACGCCGGCATCCTCGATGATGAGGCCGTTATTCGCCTGCGTGCAAAGACCGGTCATGGTCCAGTTCGTGCTGCCGGTGAGAACGCGCTTCGGATTGCCCGCGCCGTCGCAGAAGACGGCGAATTTGTTATGGGCGAAATGTCCCGCGGAGACCATGCGGTCATGGACATGGATGGTGCCGAGCGCCTTGAGCTGCTTGCGCACCACGGCGTTCTCGTCGTTCGACGGCGGCTTGAAGGCGCCGTTGCCGAGGATGAGATTGAGACGCGCGCCAAGCGCTTTCATCGCCGCGATGAGCTCGGGATCGTTCAGCTCGTAGAGCGCGGCGTAGACCGTCTCACCGTTCGACTGCGCGTCCTTGAGAAGCTGCACCAGATCGGCCTTCAACAAGCCGCCCAGCTTGTCGCGCAGCGGATCGCCGAGCGTCCCGATCAGGACGCGCAGCTCCTTGCCGAGCCCGCCGCCGTTGCCGCCGCCCGGGCTTCCTTTCGCCGGCTTCGCTTTTTGCGAGGTCGTAGCGGTTTTTGACTTGCCGGCCGTTGCCTTCGCTTTTGCGGGCGCCTTCGACGCGCGGCGCGGTCCGCGCTGGTCGCTTCGCCTTGGTCGGCCGCTTCGACTTGGTCGCCCGCTTGGCCTTGGCGCGGCCTGTCGCGGCGGCCGCCCTTCCACGCGATCTCGCGGGCGATTTGGCCTTTGCGCGCGGCTTGACCTTGGCGCGGGCTTTGGCTTTGGCCGAGGAGGCGCGCGCGGGCTTGGCCCTGGCGGCCTTCGTCTTCTTGGTCTTCTTCGGCTTGCGCTGGCGCAGCACGGCTTGCGTGCTGCGCGCGGCGATCGTGCCGGCGGCGCGCTTCGCTTTCTTGCTGGCGCTCTTGGGCGGTGTCGCACCGGTAGGGATGGCGCTCGCCTTCCCCTTGTCCGCCGCCTCCTCGTCCGCGATGGCGCGGGTCACCCATTGCGAGGCGATGATGCCGCGATTGAAATAGGCCGAAATACCCGGCGCGAATTCGCTCGTCACCGTGACAGGGTCGCTCCAGGCCGACGCGTTCGCCAGATCGAGCTTGAGCGCGTTCTGCGCGTAGGAGCCGATCACCGGGATGACCCGGTAGGTCGCTTGCTCGCCTGCGGCGACGCCATAATCCGACCACATATAGCGCTGCACCGGGCGCTTCCATCCCTCGTTCGGCGCCGGCGGCGGATCGCCGTCCTTGAAACCGACGAAGCCCTCGAGATAGCAATCCCGCTCGGCCGGGTTCGTCCGCGTGGGAATCTTCCGCTCGACGGCGAAGCCGCGGCATCCGGCGATCGGCTTCCCGTCATCCGGCAGCCAGACGATGCAGGTGTGATCGCCATTGTCGTAGACGTCGATCTTCAGCGTCATACGAGCCCCCCGGCATGCATCGTCTTCGATGCGATTTATGCCGGCATGATCTCACATCGAGTCCCGTCGATCAACCGAAAGCTGTATTGACAGTAACAAAATCGCCATATTGGATTTAAATTCGCGCGCCGCTTTCGTTGCTCGCTCGTCGGCCATGGGCCGCCTTATGATCCGCCGGGAATCGGATCCGGAGCGGCGGATGAACAAGGACGATGTCGAGATTCTCGAGCGCGAGCTCGTCTATCGCGGGTTCCACCGCGTCGAGCGGCTCAAGCTGCGCCACCGGCTTCATGCCGGCGGCTGGAGCGCCTTGCTCGATCGCGAGCTGGTCGATCGCGGCCCGGCTGCCTGCGTGCTGCCCTACGATCCGCGGCTCGACGCCGTCATCCTGATCCAGCAATTTCGCGTCGGCGCGCTCGGCGCCGGCCATGATCCCTGGCTCACCGAGCTTGTGGCCGGAATGGTCGGTCCGGGCGAGACGGCGGAAGAGACGGTGCGTCGCGAGGCGCGCGAAGAGGCAGGCATTGCCATCGAGGCCCTGCTGCCCATCAGCCGCCAGCTCACCTCGCCGGGCGCCTACGCCGAGACCGTCGCCATCTTTTGCGGCAGGGTCGATGCGGCGGGGGTAGGCGGCATCCACGGCGTAGGCGCCGAGCATGAGGACATCCGCGCCCTCGTATTGCCAGCCGCCGAGGCCTTCGCGTTGCGCCGGCGCGGCCGCGAGATTTTCGATTCCAGCACCGTCACGGCGCTTCTCTGGCTCGAGCTCGAGCGCGAGGCGCTGCGGCGCAAATGGGCATGACGGAACTCGGACCCGCCCTTGATCCCTCTCGGCCCACTGGCTAGTGTCGGCTCCAAGGCGCCCGCCGAAGATGGGGCCGGGAAGCGGCCCGCAGCAGGACCAAGCCCGACAGGATGGCGATGGATATAAGAGACGGCTTCGTCGGCGCGATCGGCAACACGCCTCTGATAAAGTTGCGCCGCGCCTCCGAACGAGACCGGCTGCACCATTCTCGCCAAGGCGGAATTCCTCAATCCCGGCGGCTCGGTGAAGGACCGCGCCGCCTGGGCCATCATCAAGGATGCGGAGGAGAGCGGCGCCTTGCGCCCCGGCGGCGTGATCGTCGAGGGCACGGCGGGGAATACCGGCATCGGCTTGGCGCTCGTCGGCAACGCGCGCGGCTATCGCAGCGTCATCGTGATGCCCGAGACGCAGAGCCAGGAGAAGAAGGACATGCTGCGGCTCTGCGGCGCCCGGCTCGTCCTCGTCCCGGCCGCGCCCTACAAGGACCCCGGCAACTACGTCCATGTCTCCGAGCGCCTCGCCAAGGAGCTGGGGAAGAGCGAGCCCAAGGGCGCCATTTGGGCCAACCAGTTCGACAATCTCGCCAATCGGCGCGGCCATTACGAGACCACCGGCCCCGAGATCTGGCAGCAGACGCAAGGCCGCATCGACGGCTTCATCTGCTCCTCGGGCACCGGCGGCACATTGTCCGGCGCCGGCATCTTCCTCAAGGAGCGCAATCCGAAGATCCGTGTCGGCCTGGCCGACCCGCTGGGCTCGACCAACTACGACTGGTTCGCCCATGGCAGGATCAAGGTCGAGGGCAGCTCGATCACCGAAGGCATCGGGCAAAGCCGCATCACCAAGAACCTCGAGGGCGCGCCGATCGATTTCCCCTGCCAGGTCTCGGACGAGGAGGCGCTGCCCATCATCTTCGACCTGCTGCTGGACGAGGGCCTCTGCGTCGGCGGCTCCTCCGGCATCAATGTGGCCGGCGCGATCAGGCTCGCGCGCGAGCTCGGCCCGGGCCATGTCGTCGTGACCATTCTCTGCGACTTCGGCACGCGCTATCAGAGCAAGCTGTTCAATCCCGCGTTCCTGCGCGCGAAGAAGCTGCCGGTGCCCGGCTGGCTCGCGGAGGGCGAGGAGCGGCAACGCGAAGCGGGAGCGGCGGGATGAGCTATGCGAACCCCGATGCGCTGGTCTCGACCGAATGGCTCGCGCAGCATCTCGACGCGCCGGACGTGCGCGTGGTCGACGGCTCCTATCACCTGCCTTGGGCCAAGCGCGATGCCCGCGCGGAATATGAGCAGCAGCATATTCCCGGCGCCGTGTTCTTCGACGTGGACGAGATCGCCGACACCACGAGCGCGCTCCCGCACATGCTCCCGCCCCCCGAGAAATTCGCCGCGCGCGTCCGCAAGCTCGGCCTCGGTGACGGCAATCGCATCGTCGTCTATGACACGACCGGCGTCGGCACCGCCGCGCGCGTCTGGTGGACTTTCCGCGTCTTCGGCCATCAGGACGTCGCCGTGCTCGATGGCGGCCTGCCGAAATGGCTCAAGGAGGGACGGCCGGTCGAAAGCGCCCTCCCCGTCCCGCGCGAGCGCCATTTTACCGCGCGCCTCATCCATGCGCGCGTGCGCGATCTAGATCAGATGCGGCGCAATCTCGAGACCAGGCGCGAGCAGGTGCTGGATGCGCGCACGGCGGGCCGATTCGCGGGCAGCGAGGCCGAGCCCTGGCCGGGCCGCCGCGGCGGTCACATCCCCGGCAGCCTCAACCTGCCCTTCAATATGCTCGTCGATCCGGCGACCGGCTGCATGAAACCGGCCGACGAGCTCAAGCGCGTCTTCGCCGGAGCCGGCCTCGATTTGCACCGGCCGGTGGTGACCAGCTGCGGCTCGGGCGTCACCGCCGCCATCCTCTCGCTCGGCCTCCATCTCATCGGGCACAAGGACGTGGCGCTCTATGACGGCTCCTGGTCCGAATGGGGGGGACGGAGCGACACGCCGATCGAGACCGGACCCGCGCGGACGCCGATGCGCGCGTGATCCGCTTCGACGCCGCGCCGAGATCATGACCGCTTCCAAAGCCGCCGGTCCCAGCGACAAGCTTACCGTCACCATCACCTATCTCGAGATGCGCAAGGCGCCGCCGCCGCGCAGCGGCTTCGTGCCACGGCGCAAGCTCGCGCTGCTGCGCGCCGAGGCGATGCCGGTGCATTTCTACCGCTATCTCTACGAGCGGATCGGCGAGCCCTGGCTGTGGTACGAGCGCCGCATGCTCGCCGACGAGGCGCTTCAGCAGATCATCCAGGACGAAAAGGTGGAGATTTACGTGCTCTACGTCGGCGGCGTGCCGGCCGGATTCGCCGAGCTCGACCGGCGGCGCGACGACGAGATCGAGCTCGCCTATCTCGGCTTGATGCCCGAGTTCATCGGACAGGGGCTGGGCCGCTATCTGCTCGAATGGGCCGTCGAGATGGCCTGGCAATATGCGCCGAAGCGGCTGTGGGTGCATAGCTGCGACCTCGACCATCCCCGCGCGCTGCAATATTACCAGAAGGTCGGGTTCGTGCCCTACAAGCAGGAGACGAAGCTCATCGAGGATCCGCGTGCGCGCGGCATCGTTCCCGGGCGGGTTCCCGGCGCGGCGAGCTGAATTCCCGGAACGGGGCGAGAATTCGCCCGTGCCTCTGGCCTCTCGTCCCGCCGGATGCCAAGATGGCCCTCATTGGAAAACAGGGCCGGACGATGAAAAAAGACACCATGCTTACCGCCGCCGGAAGGCGGCCGCACGACAACCACGGCATCGTCAACCCGCCCGTGTATCATGCCTCGACCGTGCTGTTTCAGACGGTCGCGGCATTGGAAAACGCGCACAAGGACCCGCTCGGCGGAATCCGCTATGGCCGCATCGGCACGCCCACGACCTGGGCCTTCGAGGAGGCGGTGGCCGCGCTCGAAGGCGGGCATAAGTCCGTCTCGGTCCCCTCCGGGCTGGCGGCGATCACGGTCACGCTCCTCGCGCTCGTGAAGGCCGGCGACCACCTCCTGGTGAGCGACAGCGTCTATCGCCCGACGCGCACATTCTGCGCATCGACCTTGGCGCGGCTCGGCGTCGAGACGAGCTTCTACGATCCGCTGATCGGCGCCGGCATCGCCGGCCTCATCCGCTCCAATACGCGCGCGGTCTTCGCCGAATTGCCGGGCTCGCTCACCTTCGAGCTGCAGGATATCCCGGCGATCGCCGCGGCGACGCATGCGGCGGGCGCGCTCCTCGTGATGGACAATACCTGGAGCGCGGGGCTCTATTTCCAGCCTTTCCTCCATGGCGTCGACATCTCGCTCCAGGCGGCGACGAAATATATCGCCGGCCATTCGGACGTCGTGCTCGGCGCGATCACCGCTGCCACCGAGGAGCTTTACCGTCTGATCAAGTTTCAAGCGGTCGAGCTCGGCATCCACGCCGCGCCGGACGATTGCTATCTGGGCCTGCGCGGCCTCCGCACCCTCGCCGTGCGCATGCCGCGTCATCAGGAGAACGGCATTCGGCTTGCCGTCTGGCTGCGCGAGCGCCCGGAGGTGCTGCGGGTGGTGCATCCCGCCTTGAACCAGGATCCCGGCCATCGCCTGTGGCGGCGCGATTTCACCGGTGCGTCCGGGCTTTTCGGCGTGATGCTCAAGCCCGTGCAGAAGCGCGCGGTTGTCGCCTTTCTCGAGGCCCTCGAGCTGTTCGCCATGGGCTATAGCTGGGGCGGCTTCGAGAGCCTCATCGTACCGGCCGATCCGGGGCCCTCGCGCAGCGCCGTTGCCTGGCAGGCCGAGGGGCCTTATTTGCGCATTCATGCCGGGCTCGAGGACGCGGACGATCTGACGGCGGATTTGGAGCGCGGCTTCGCCGCCCTCGCCGCGGCGGCCTGAGCCCCTGGGATCGCATCATGGCCGACGACAGCCGAGCCGCCACGACCGCCCTTCTCGCGAGCCTACGCTTCGACAAGGACGGCCTCATTCCGGCGATCGCCCAGCAATTCGACAGCGGCGAGGTGCTCATGCTCGCCTGGATGAACCGCGCCGCGCTCGAGGCGAGCCTGCGCGCGGGCCAAGTGCATTACTGGTCGCGCAGCCGCGGGGCGCTCTGGCGCAAGGGCGAGCAATCGGGCCAGGAGCAGCGCCTCGTCGAGCTGCGGGTCGACTGCGATCGCGATTGCCTGCTGCTCCAGGTCGATCAGACGGGCGTCGCCTGCCATACCGGACGGCGGACCTGCTTCTTCACGGCCCTCCGCGGCGGCAAGCTCGAGGAGATCGCGCGGGTGGAGATCGATCCCGCCAAGCTTTACGGAGAAGAGGGAGAGACGCCATGACGCCCGCCGAACCGGCCTTGGCCGAGCCGCGCAAGAGCAAGCCCTGGGCGCAATTCAAGTGGGACGACCCCTTCCTCCTCGAGGATCAGCTCGGCGAGGAGGAGCGCATGGTGCGCGACAGCGCGCGCGCTTTTTGCAGGGAGAAGCTGATGCCGCGCGTGCTGCTGGCGCATCGGCACGAGACCGTCGATCGCGGGCTCTTCGCCGAGCTTGGCGCGCTCGGGCTGCTCGGCTCGACCATCAAGGGCTATGGCTGCGCGGGCGCGAGCTACGTCGCCTACGGCCTCATCGCGCGCGAGGTGGAGCGCGTCGATTTGGGTTATCGCTCCTCCTTGAGCGTGCAGTCCTCGCTCGTCATGTACCCGATCTACGCCTATGGCACCGAGGCGCAGCGGCAGAAATACCTGCCCAGGCTCGCCACGGGAGAATGGGTCGGCGCCTTCGGCCTGACCGAGCCGGATCATGGCTCCGACCCGGGCGGCATGACGACGCGCGCGCGGCGCACGCCAAGCGGCTACCGGCTCTCCGGCGCCAAGACCTGGATCAGCAGTTCGCCCATCGCCGACGTCTTCGTCGTCTGGGCCAAGGACGACGAAGGCACGATCCGCGGCTTCATCCTCGAGCGCGGCATGAAGGGACTTTCCACGCCCAAGATCGAGGGCAAGTTCTCCCTTCGCACCTCGACCACCGGACAGATCGTGATGGAGGACGTGGCGGTGCCGGAGGAGAATTCTTCTGCCCGGCGTCAAGGGCCTGGCCGGCCCCTTCGGCTGTCTCAACAACGCGCGCTACGGCATCTCCTGGGGTGCCATAGGTGCCGCGGAATTCTGCTGGCATGCCGCGCGGAGCTACGTGCTCGAGCGCAAGCAGTTCGGCCGTCCGCTCGCCGCCAACCAGCTCGTGCAGAAGAAGCTCGCCGACATGCAGACCGAGATCACGCTCGGGCTCCAGGCGGCGCTGAGGCTGGGGCGCATGATCGACGCCGGAACCTGCGCGCCGGAGGCGGTCTCCCTCGTCAAGCGCAACAATTGCGGCAAGGCCCTCGACATCGCCCGCGTCGCGCGCGACATGCATGGCGGCAACGGCATCGCCGACGAGTACCATGTCATCCGCCATGTGATGAACCTCGAGGCGGTCAACACCTACGAGGGCACGCACGACATCCACGCCCTCATACTCGGCCGCGCCCAGACGGGAATTCAGGCCTTCACGGCGTGACGGCCGCGGGGTATCTTGCTTGCCTCGGGCGAATTGCGGCCCCATCGCCCTCCCAACGGGGGAGAGGGGTATAGGGATACCCCCCGGAGCTTATACTTCGGGCGACACGCAAACGTTGGCGAAGTGAAGCAGACGTTTTCTGTCTCACCCGAAACGCGACAAGAGCGCAGCGCAGCTGATCACAAACGGAAAATCGTATCTAGCACCAACGTAGCTTCGATTCCTAAATTCGAGAGATGAAGAACAGCAACACTACTGCAACGCCAACGCGCGATTGGTACTTGTGCATTTCTGTACAAAAGTGCACGCTTTGTGGTGCCAGCTGCGGATGACTCCTCGGGCTCGATGGGGATGGTATGGCGGATCAGGATGCCGTTGTCTGGGGAATTCACGGAGGTGCGACCGGAGACGCTGACCGCCTTTTCCTAGAAAAGAACTGTGTCGCGATAGGCTGGCACGCAGTGGGAGATCTTTCTGCTCTCGCAGCAGACCGTGAAGCATTCAAAGCAAAATTGATGGCCACGTACCCCGAAAAGAAAGCGGGGTCCGTTCCGGTGAACGCAGGCCAGCTATTCAGGTTTGTCCACGAAATTAAGCTCGGCGATGTGATCGTGTACCCCTCGAAACAAGACAGGCAGGTTCACATCGGTCAGATTGCCGGTGAGTATTTCTACGACGCGACGGGCACCATCACCTATCCCAACCGACGGCGCGTAAAATGGCTGATATCCATAGCGCGGACCCGATTTTCCCAGGGCGCCTTGCATGAGTTGGGTTCTGCCATGAGCCTCTTTCAACTCAAAAACTATGTCGAAGAATACCAAGCTGCTCTGAAAGGAACCCAGACTGCTCCGCCAGTGGATCAAGACGAAGCTGTGGCGCAGGTCTCAGAGGACATCGAGGAAACGACAGGGGATTTCATCCTCAAACGGCTGGCGCAGGAACTGAAGGGAAAGCCATTTGAGAGCTTCGTCGGTCATCTGCTTGAAACAATGGGCTATCGTTGTCGTCTGTCACCTGATGGGATTGATGGCGAAATTGACATCATTGCGCATAAGGATGAGCTTGGATTTGAACCGCCCATTGTCAAGGTCCAAGTCAAGAGCACCGAAGGCAGCATCGGCGACCCCGTCGTGAGCGCCCTCTCTGGCAAAGTCTCAGCAGGGGAATACGGACTCCTTGTGACGCTCGGGACCTTTACGCCGGCGGCAAAGAATTTTGCGCGCAGTAAGAGTAATTTGCGGCTGATCGCCGGTGACGAGTTAGTGATGCTTGTGCTTGCACATTATGATCAGTTCGATGGCCGCTACAAACGCATGCTTCCGCTTAAGCGTGTCTATGTCCCCGACCCGCAAGGCCAGGATGAAAACTAGCGATGCGACGGGTGCGGCTTCGGCCTTTTTAGAGTAGAAACGCGAAAAACCCGTGCACCGCTTCACTGTCGGCCGTTCTCGTGAAGCCAAAACAGCTCGCTAAATCCGAAGTACGTTCCGTGCACTGCTTCATACGTTAGGACTCGCCGTCCGAAAGCAATTCTCGGGGGAAATCATGCGCGGCAAAGAGTTGCTTGAGGGAATTCGACACAAACTCCAAGTTAAATCAGACCGGCCTATCACTGACAGAGCTCTTGCCGCACATCTTGGACTTAGCGTACCCGCTTTGAATAACTGGCAGAAGCGGAGAACCATTACCATCAGGCAGATGGTTGGGCTTCTGTTTCGTTTAGAATCTAAAACCGTTGACCGTACAGAAAGACAGGCGATTAGACCGATAGTCGAATTCTTCAAACTGAGCCCAACCGAGTCTCGCGATGGTGCGCGGAAGGAGGTATTTGGCATTCAGGATGAAGAAGGAAGAGAACATCCCTATCTTCGTGGGCTTCGTGACGAACTGGAACAGCATCGCGGAATCTACGTTTTACACGACAGCCGAGGTCGCGCTCTCTACGCTGGAAAAACGAAGAAACAGACCCTGTGGAGCGAAATCAACAACGCCTACAATCGTCATCGATCGGTGCAACAAATTCGTCGGGTGAATCATCCGGCGCGCCGATTGGGCTTTCGGACATCCGAGGAAAAGCGCCGGCCAATTCAGTTGGTCACCGTGCCGTTGCATGAATTAGGAACGTATGTCAGCGCTTATTATGTAACGGAAGGGCTAATCGCCGAGCTGGAGTCACTGCTCATTCGAAGCTTCGCAAACGACTTACTGAATTCACGGATGGAAAATTTCACTTGGAAAGCAACGCCTAAGCGGAAGAAACCTCGCAAGAAAAAGGGTAAGCACGCGTAGCTCAAGCGTTGGGAGGTTACTGATATAGTGCGCGTTCGGGCTGATTATGAGGCGGCACGGAAGGGGCAATATATTAAAGGAGAGATAAATGGATATCACTGATCAGATATTTGAAGCGGGCCGCCTTGCTGTTTGCAACTACATGGATGTGTCGGGAATACCGCGCGAAGATGCGATCCCTGAACGGTCGTTGTCGGTTTAGATAGCCATGTATTTGCATCGCCTGCTTGGGCTTCGTCTAACTAACGAGGAACCGTATACACGCATTGCTAAGCGGCTGGGTGTTTCCGATGACGAGCCCATGTTGCTGGCGGTCGAGCAATGTAAAGCTGACATTGCTGTCTACGATATAGAGAGACCGGTGGCAGTCATCGAAAACAAAATACTATCGGATGGCAAACGATCCTTGGCAGCATTCGCATGGGATTTACGTAAAGGTGATGCTATCAATCTAAGCAAGCGAGTTCCGGTCTATGCGATCGCGTTAATTTGCGAGACTGAAACAGGCAACCTTGAATCGCAAAAGCAGTGGATTGAGCAACGTCTTGGTCGCTCCCTGAATTATTCCAAGGAGGAAAAAACTCGCGCTCCCGACGAATACTGGCAATGGTGTTTCGGGTGCGTGTGCGAATGGTGGGCTGCCGAGCAAGACTGACTAGCCGTGAAATTGACCTGCTAGGGTGGAAGAAACGCAGGAAAAAGACGAAGCGTGCGTTCGCTCGCTCACGCGGATCAGTCGATACTGTGATATCAACAAGGATTTCGTCGTGCTAGGTTAAAAGTGTTCGCTCCCTAACCGCGCGCCAGCGCCTTGAAGCGCTCATAGAGCCTCCGCGCATTAGACTCGAACGCCGGTGCGCGGCGTGCGGCCTCGGCCTCGAAGAGCGCGAGCTCGCCCGGGCCGAGGCCACGCTCGAGCGCATGCTTATAGGCAGGGATGCCGGCCCAATCGGGCACCGTCTCCGCCGTCGCTTCGAGATGGAACTGCAGCCCGTAGGCGCGCTCGCCATAGCGCATGGCCTGGATCGCCGAAGCGTCCGAGCGGGCGAGCAGCTGGGCGCGCGCCGGCAGCTGCGTCACCTCGGCGGCATGCCATTGCAGGCAAGCCAGGCGCGGTCCCATCCCGCCGAGGAGCGGGTCGGCGCGGCCCTCCGCCGTCAGCTCGACCTCGCCTATGCCGATCTCGGCCCGTCCTTCCGTCATAGGCGCCACCCGCCCGCCCAGCGCGTCGGCGAGCAGCTGATGGCCGAGGCAGATGCCGAGGAAGGGCATGTTGCGCTCGGCGACCGCCTCGCGGATCGCGGCCTTTTCGGCGACAAGCCAAGGATGACGATCTTCCTGCCAAACATCCTGCGGCCCGCCCATCACGACGAGTGCGTCATAGCCGCCGAGCGGCGGGATGGCGGCGCCCTCGTCGAGCCGCACGGCCTCCCACGCGATCCCGTCGGCGGCGAGAAAGCCGCGTAGGCTGCCGGGATGCTCGAGCGCATGATGCTGAAGGACCAGAATACGCCGCATGAATCCGCCGATTGATCTTCCCTCGCGCAAGTCGGATGCTACGGCAATCACCGCCCGCGCCCAAGCTGATCCGGCGCGGGATTTTCGATCGTGAGCCAGGCGGAGCCCGCCCCTGCCCAATCCCGTCGATCCCCCAACCGCCCCGGCGACAGCGGGTCGAGCCCGCGGCGGCGCGCGGGGAAAAAGCACCGAGCGACTGGCGCGACTCGATGGCGATCCCGCCTTGCGCGCGCGGCTTCTGCCCTATTGCCGCCTGCGGCCCGGCGAGATTTGGAGCGATCCGCTGCGCGGCCATCGCGTCGGGCTGCTCGATGCCGCCGACGGCGAGGCCCTAGCGAGCCTCATGGGCGGCCATAAGACCGCGCTTCTGCTCGCCGATCCGCCTTATAATTTCTCCGTCGGCGCTCCGTCGAGCGGGGCATTGCCCCAGCAACCGCTCGAAGATTATCTCGCCTTCTCGCGACGCTGGATCGCCGTTGCGCTCGGCTGCCTGGCGGACGACGCCCAGCTCTATATCTGGCTCGGCGCGGACTATCGACACGATTTCAGCCCCTTGCCGGACTTCATGATCATGATGCGGGAATTTCCCCAGCTCACGCCCCGGAATTTCATCACATTGCGCAATCAACGCGGCTATGGCACGCAACGCAATTGGATGTGGGTGCGACAGGAGCTGCTCTATTACACGAAGGGCGACCCGGCCTTTTATTCCGAGGCGGATCAAACCGATATCCCCAAGATCCTCCGTGGCTACTATAAGAATGTCGGGGGCCGTGAGACAGAGAACCGCGAGCGCGGGCGCTCGCTTAATATCCGCGCCGGCAATGTCTGGGTCGATATCCAGCAGGTCTTTTACCGCCTGCATGAGAACGTGCCGGGCTGCTATGCCCAGAAGCCGCTCAAGGCCATCGAGCGGCTGCTGACGGCGGGCAGCAAGGCGGGAGACCTGGTGGTGGATTTCTTCGCCCATTCGGGCAGCGGCCTTATCGCCGGGGAGCGGCTCGGCCGCCGCGTCTTCACCTTCGACCGCGATCCGATTTTCGCCGAGATCGCCATCCGCCGGCTCGAGCGCTATCGCGCGACCGGCGAGCCCGGCTGGCAATGGCTCAGCCCCTTTCCCGAGCTGGAGTTGGAGGCTTAGTCATCGGCGCAATGGTCGAGCAAAGCGAGCGCCCGCGCGGCCGCCTCCTCGAAGCTCAGCTTACCCACCAGCACCTCGTCGCATAGCGCCGAGAGCGCCTTGTCGCTCGAGGCCAGGAGCCGCTCGCGCGCCTTCTCGGCCGCCATCCCGGCCAGCAGGCGGTGGATGCGCCGGCGCGGGTCGCTCCGCGCGCTTCCTTTCAGCACGAGCGCCGCATGCCGCTCGATCGCGTCGGCGAGCGCCGCCACCCCCTCGCCGCGAATGGCGATGGTGCGCAACACGGGCGGCCGCCAATCCTTCGGCGCGGCGAAACCAAGCGCAGCCTCGAGCTGCGCCGCGGCGCGCCGCGCATCGGGCCGGTCGGCCTTGTTCACCACCAATATGTCGGCGATCTCGAGCACGCCCGCCTTGAGCGCCTGCACATCGTCGCCGAGGCCGGGCGCCGTGACCACGACCTTCGTGTCGGCGATCTCGGCGATCTCGACCTCGGACTGGCCGGCGCCGACGGTCTCGACCAGGATCACGTCGCGGCCCGCCGCGTCCATCACGTCGATGACGCGGCTGGTCACGCGCGACAGGCCGCCCAGATGACCATGCGCGGCGAGCGAGCGCACGAAGACGCCGGGATCGCCGCTATGCTCGGTCATGCGGATGCGGTCGCCCAGGATGGCGCCGCCGGTGACCGGGCTCGAAGGATCGACCGCGACGACGCCGACGGTCTGGCCGCGGCGGCGAAGCTCGGCGGTATAGGCCGCCACCAAGGTGGATTTGCCGGCGCCGGCCGTGCCGGTGATGCCGACCACGCGCGCGCGGCCCAGCAAGGGGAAGATCTTGCGCAGCACCGGCGCCGCCGCTGCCCCCTCGCTCTCGACGGCGGTGATGGCGCGGGCGAGCGCCAGCCGGTCGCCGGCCGGCAGCCGGGCAAGCCAATCCTCTTTGTCCTGGTCCGCCATGCGTCCGGTCGGCACGCGCCCGCCTGGAATGAAGAAGTCGGGATGCAGAAATCGGACGAAATCAGAGGCCGGAATTCAGGGAGAGGTCAATCCCGATTTTTGGCGTTCGTCTTCGGTGTTGCGGAAATTGACGCAGAGCTGCTTGCATTCGTCCGGGCTCAGCTGGTCGCCGGTCAGGCCGCAGCGATTGCCCGCCACGGCGCCCGGAACCACGAGATGGCAGCAGCGCGCGCAAACGCCGAAGGCGACCTGCCCGCAGCGGCTGCGCACCTTCGCCAGCAGCTGCGACAGCCCCTCGGCGAGCGTCTCGGTGCAGGGGCCGGAGAGGCCCGCCACCGCTTCCTCGATATCGCGCATGGGATCGAGGGCGAGCAGCGCCCGCCCCTCCTCCGTCAGCTCGAGGCTGACCCCGCGCCGGTCGGCGCAATCGCGGCAGCGCTGGATATAGCCCTTGCTCTCCAGCGCGCGCAGGGTTTGGGAGGTCGTGCCCTTCGTGGTGCCCAGATAATCCGCGAGCGCGCTGGGCGAGCGGGAATAGCGGTTGGCGCGGCCGAGGAAGCGCAAGGCTTCCCACTGCGCGGGATTAAGGCCGCGGACGAACTGCAAGGCATGGGTCGCGCGGCTCAGGCGATCCAATAGCTCTGCGATGTGATGCGCACTGGCCCTCTCGCTATGTGTCTGTTGCATGGGCACCATGTGCTTTCGACTCGAAATTAGTTCTTGGCTTTCGAACCAAGCTGGGCTTAATGTATCGACTCGAAAGCAAAAGTCAATGTCGCCCGTTCAAGCGCGACCAGCGTCAAAGGTGTCACATGGCCCTTATCGATGCAAAGGAAACCCAGCGCAGCGACCGCCGCTATATCGCGGCCGCAATGGATGCCCCCTATCTCGAGCGCGACTACGAGCAAGAGCTCGGCCGTCGCTGGCGCGACAAAAAGGAAGAGAGCGCGCTGCACGAGCTGATCGAGAGCCATGCCAGGCTGGTGGTGCGCATCGCCTCGCGCTATCGCGCCAGCTCGGCCTCGCTTGGCGATCTGGTGCAGGAGGGCAATATCGGCCTCATGGAGGCGGCCCTGCGCTTCGATCCCGAGCGCAACACCCGCTTCTCCACCTACGCCACCTGGTGGATCGTGCGCATGATCCGCAATTACCTCATGCGCAACGCCTCGATCGTGCGCGTGGCCACCACGCCCGCCCAGCGCCGCGTCTATTTCAACCTGTGGCGGCTGCGCTCGAAGGCGCATATCACCTCGGAAGGCACGATGAGCGACGAGGATCGGGCGCGCATCGCCGCCGAGCTCGACGTTCCTCTCGCCGATGTGGTGCGCATCGACGTGCATTTCGCGCGGCCGGATCAGTCCCTCAACATGACGATCGGCCAGGACGAGAACACCGAGCTGCAGGATCTGCTCGCCGACGGACGGCCTTCGCCCGAGGCGATGGTCGGCGGACGGCACGACTTGAAGGTCCATCTCTCCTGGCTCGACGAGGCGCTGCAATCCTTGAGCGAGCGGGAGCGCCGCGTGATCGAGAGCCGCTTCTTGGGCGACGACAAGACCACGCTCGCCGAGATCGGCGACAGCTTCGGGGTGACCAAGGAGCGCATTCGCCAGATCGAGCGCCAGGCCCTCGGGAAATTGCGCGCCGTCATCGGCCGGCATAAAGGCGAAACCGGCCAGCTCATGGACAGCTGAGCGGAGCCTGATAATAAGCGTTACGCTCCCGCCCGATCACGCTCTCATGTCGCGAAGTCAAAGCACCTGTTTTTCGCGCTTCCCGTCCCGGCGAAAGCCGGGACCCATTTCCGCGTGGATACCGGCTTTCGCCGGTATGGCAAAGAGAGGAAACTTGCTCGCGCGTTAGGCCAAGAACCGCGCCGCGTTTTCTCGACCAATTTGCGAGCACCCCATGAAGCTTCTCTTTCTCCCCGAGAACCCCGCGGAGCTTGTCGGCCTCGCCGCCAACCTCGTCCCCCTTCCTCTCGCCCATACCCACCTTTTCTCCGTTGCCGCCCGCGCCATCTATGATTCGACCGAGGCCGGCATATTCGAGGCTTTGGCCGAGGGACCGCTGACGGCGAAGGAGATCGCCAAGGCTTGCGCGCTCGACGAGAGCGCGCTCAATGCGCTCCTCGGCGTCCTGGTCGCGGGCGGCTATCTCAGGCTGCGGCGAGGCCGCTTCGCGCTTAGCGGCGGGATGCGGAAATGGCTGCTCGCCGGGAGCCCGCATTCCATTCGCGATCAGCTCCTCTTCATGCGCTCGGTCTGGAGCTGGCTCGAGCAGATGCCCGCCTTCCTCCGCACGGGAAAGGGCATCCGCTATCACGAGACCTTCGGGCCCGCCGAGTGGGAGCTTTATCAACGCGGCATGGAGGCCGTGGCGCGCGGCAGCGCCTCCGAGGTCGCGCGCAAGACACCCGTTCCGGCCAAGGCCACCGCGATGCTCGATATCGGCGGCTCGCACGGGCTCTATTCGGTTGCGCTCTGCCGCCGGCATGAGCGCCTGTCCTCGACCATCCTCGACCTGCCGCCCGCCGTCGAGAAGGCGCGACCGCTCCTCGCCCGCCATGGCATGGGCGAGCGCGTGCGCTATGAGGCGGGCGACGCCTTGGGCTGGGAGATGGGCGAGGCGCGCTACGACCTCGTATTCGTCTCGAGCCTGATGCATCATTTGAGCCGGGAGGAGAGCCGCGCCTTGTCGCTGCGCGTCGCGCGGGCGCTCAAGCCCGGCGGCTATTTCGCGATCCAGGAGTTCATTCGTCCCGAGGAGCCGGGCAAGGCCGACATCGTCGGCAGCATCCTCAACCTGTTCTTCGCCCTCTCGAGCGCCGCCGGCACCTGGAGCCGAGCGGAGCTCGAAGCCTGGCAGGCCGAGGCCGGGCTCGTTCGCCACAAGGCGATCCGCTTCGTCACCATGCCGGGCTTCATGCAGATCGTCGCGCGGCGGCGCCGATAGGCGCGTAGCGACGCCTCAGGCGGCCTTGCTGCCCGGTTCGGAAGCGGGCGCCCCGCTGAGGACGAGCCCCGTCCAGAAGCGCTCGAGCTGGCGCATCACGCCGTTGATGTCCGTCAGTCGCTCGGCTGCCAGCCGATCCTTGGACAGGCCCTGTACATGCTGGTCATAGGCGGCATCGATCGCCTGGCGCAGCCGCTGGCCCTTCTCGGTCAGCCGGACGCGCATCGAGCGGCGGTCGCGCGCCGAGCGCGCCTGCGCGACATAGCCGTGCTGCACCAGCTTCTTGAGGTTGTAGGTGACGTTCGTGCCCAGATAATGGCCGCGATGGGTGAGCTCGCCGACGGTGAACTCGTCGCCGCCGATGTTGAAGAGAATGAGCGCTTGGACGTTGTTGATATCGACGACGCCGAGACGCTCCAGCTCGCACCGCGCCACGTCGAGAAAGCGGCGATGCAGCCGCTCGATCAGGGCGATGGCTTCGAGATATGCGCTTTTCACCGCGGGCCCATTCGGATCGATGAGAACGACCGAGCCTAGCCGGGGAAGCTTAAAATTAAGTAAAACGCCGTCGCCCGCCTGTGCCGCGCCGTTCTTCAGGGCGCGGACTCATAGGCACGTCAGCCAAATTCGCATAGAGCGCATTTTCCCGCCTCTCGTCGTTTTCGGCCCTCACGAGATCTCGTAGACCGCGAATTCGTTGGCAATGCCGCGGAGCGCGCGCTGCTGCGGCATCGGGTCGAGGCCGTTTTGGCGGAGTAGGCTCAAAGTCTGCGGATGGCCCACCACCTGCGCGGTCGCGAAGATCGAGCGCGACTGCGCCAGACCCTGAACCCGCGCGGCGATGTTGACGGTCTGGCCGAAATAGTCCTGGCGCTCGTTCAGCATGACCGCGAGGCAGGGTCCCTCGTGGATGCCGATCTTGAGCAGCAGGTCCTCGCGCCCGCGCTCGGCGTTGAGGCTGAGCATAGCGTTCCGCATGCGCAGCGCCGCCGCCATCGCTCTGTCGGGCGTCGGGAAGGTCGCCATCACGGCATCGCCGATCGTCTTGACCACGGCGCCCGCCTCGGCGGCCACGATCTCGTTGACCGCCTGGAAATGCGCACGTACGAGGTCGAAGGCAACGAGGTCGCCGACGCGCTCGTAGAGCTCGGTCGAGCCCTTGAGGTCCGTGAAGAGGAAGGTGAGGCTGGTTATCTTCAGGCGCTGATCCACGTCGAGGGTATCGACGCGATAGATGTCGCGGAAGGTCTGGTTGGTGAGCAGGCGCTTCGCCGTCAGGAAAGGCTTGCGGCGCCCGAGTAGGTCATGGAGCTTGTCGCCGGCGATCCAGATGGTCGGCAGCACCCGCACGTCGGTTCGGTTTTCCAGCGAGAGCCGCAACGGCCCAGGGCGCATCTCCAAGGTGCCGCTCGGCGCGTGCAGCTTATTGTAGACCAACGACAGGGTCTGGCGCTCGCGGGTGGACTCGCCTTTCACGTCGATGAATTGCGCTGCGTGCGTCACCGGCTCGAACAGGATGACGAACTCGGCGGGTAGCGTCAGCGACAGCAACGCTTTCTCGCCGGGGGGAAGCTCGATCGCCTCCAGCTCGATCTCGCCGATGAGGCTCTCGAACTCCGCGTCCTCCGGCAAATCGATGCCCGAGCTCCAGAAGACCTGCCGGTAATATTCCAACAGCGGGAGCCGGTCCGGATCGTGGGCCGCGATCTTGCGCACCCGCGGGCTCACGGTGAAGGTGACCTCCACCATCTCATCGAGGGTCGGCTCATAGCCCGCAGCGCAGAGTGCGCAGCTGTACTCGTCGCGGCGCATGGATTTGAGCGTCATCTGCGAGTTGAGGACGCCGCTGCAACCGGGGCAGAGTACGTTCCAGGAGAGTTCGAAAAGCCCGAGGCGCGCCGCGTGCAGTAAGGCTGCAATTGCCCGTTCCTCGTCGAGGCCCGCGCGTTTGGCGAAATCGAGGGCGTTGACGCGAACGAGGGCACGATCCGATCCCTCCCGCACCAGGCTCTCGATCGCAGTCACGGCCTCAGCGTCCGCCGACTGCCGCAGTACCGCGAACAGCTC
The DNA here is from genome assembly GCA_963842155.1 of uncultured Pseudomonadota bacterium. Lineage (GTDB taxonomy): Bacteria > Pseudomonadota > Alphaproteobacteria > JACZXZ01 > JACZXZ01 > CAWJFP01. The sequence goes on along the minus strand of CAWJFP010000036.1, from coordinate 188,162 downwards.
TTCCGCTTCGCTCATGGCGAGCATTATAAGCCGAACCCGTCCCCTGTAAAATCGCCGGCTGATCCAAAAGCCCACGATAAGCAAATCAGCGGCAGACCGCGCCGGCTTTTCGCGTTTTCACTCGACGTGAAAACGCTCTACTCCATGACCGCGATGCCCAGCCGATCGAACAGCGCCTGGTCGCGCGCGGGGCGCGCATTGCCGGTCGTGAGCAGCTTGTCCCCGTAAAAGATGGAATTCGCGCCTGCGTAAAAGCAAAGCGCCTGGCCCTCGTCGCTGACGCTTTCGCGTCCCGCCGACAGCCGAACATAAGCCCGCGGCATCAGGATGCGGGCGACGGCGATGGTGCGCACCAGCTCGAAAATGTCGAGGCGCGGCGTGCCGCCGAGCGGGGTGCCCTCGATCGGCACGAGAAGATTGATGGGGACGCTTTCCGGCTGGGGCTCCAGGCTCGCCAAGGTGAGCAGCATGTCGACGCGATCGCCTCGCTCCTCGCCCATGCCGAGGATGCCGCCGCTGCAGATCTTGATGCCGGCCTCCTGCAGATGGCCGATCGTTCTGAGGCGGTCGTCGTAGCTCCGCGTCGAGACGATCGCGGGATAGAAGCGCCGCGAGCTATCGATATTGTGGTTGTAGAAATCGAGCCCGGCCTCTTTCAGGCGCTCGGCTTGCGGCCAAGGTCAGCATGCCCAAGGTCATGCAGGTCTCGAGCCCGAGCGCGCGGACGGCGCCGACGATCTCGACGATGGCGTCGAGATGCCGGTCGTTGAGCTCGCGCCAAGCGGCACCCATGCAGAAGCGCGTCGCGCCCGCCGCCTTGGCCCGCGCGGCGACGGCGCCGACCTCTCTCCGCCGCCATGAGCTTGCCGGCCGCGAGACCCGTCTCGTAATGGATGCTTTGCGCGCAATATTTGCAGTCCTCGGGACAACCGCCGGTCTTGATGTTGAGGAGCGTGCTGAGCTGGAGGCTGTTGGGGTCGAAATAGCGGCGGTGGGTCTCATGCGCCCGATGGAGGAGATCGGCGAAAGGGGCCGCGAATAGCTCGGCGACCGCTTCCCGCGTCCAGACCGGGCTGTTCCTGGCCGCCGCTTCGGCCTCCATCGCGCTCACGGTCATCGTCATTGCAAGCCTCCTTTTTGTCGCATCCGCGCTCGGGGCGAGCCGCCCTCAGCCTTTGCCCTTGATCATCTTGATAATGGAGGAGAAATCGAGCGCCCCGTGGCCCGCCGCGTCATGGAGCCCGAAGAGGGCCGCGGCTTCCGCGCCGAGCGGCGTGGCGACGCCCGCCGCGCCCGCGGCCTGCTGCGCCAGGCGCAAATCCTTGAGCATCATCGCGACGGTGAAACCCGGCCGGTAGTCGCGATTGGAGGGCGCCGTCGGCACGAGACCGGGCTCGGGGCAATAGCTCGTCAAGGCCCAGCATTGCGCCGAGGCCTTGGCGCTGATCTCGAACAGCTTCGCCGCCGCGAGGCCGAGCTTCGCGGCCAGGGCGAAGCCCTCGGCGACCGCGATCATCTGCGGCGCCGAGCATCATGTTGTTGCAGATCTTCGCCGCCTGGCCGTTGCCCGACGGGCCGGCATGGATCACCGCCTTGCCCATCGCCTGCAGGATGGGCTGCGCCGACGCGAAACCCGGCTTCGCTGCCGCCCACCATGAAAGTAAGGGTCGCCGCCGCCGCGCCCGCCACGCCGCCCGAGACCGGCGCGTCGAGCATCTCGAGGCCGCGCTCTCGCGCCGCCGCGGCGACATGGCGGGCGCTCTCGACGTCGATGGTCGAGCAATCGATGAGCAGCGTGCCCGGCGCCGCCGCGGCGATGACGCCGGCGTCGCCGAGATAGACGCCGCGCACTTGCTGCCCCGCCGGCAGCATCGTTATCACCGCCGCGATCCCGCGCGCCGCATCGGCGACATTGCCGACCGGCAGGGCGCCGGCCGACTTGGCCGCAGCGAGATGGGCCGGCAGAAGGTCGAAGGCCTTCACGCGATGGCCGGCCTTGACGAGGTTTTGCGCCATGGGGCCGCCCATATTGCCGAGGCCGATGAAGCCGATCTCGCTCATGTCTCGCTCCTCCCTCGCGCGCGTCTTTTCATTCGAAGCGCAGATCGTCCGCGCGCGGCGCGAAGGCGCGCGCGATTTCGGCCTCGCTCACCTCGGCGAGGGTCGGCGGCCGCCATTTCGGCGCATTGTCGCGATCGATTATGACGGCGCGCACGCCCTCGAAGAAATCATGCCCGTCCATGCAATATTGGCAGAGCCTATATTCCATGATCGTCACCTCCTCGAAGGAAAGCTCGCGGCCCAGCGCAAGCTGACGGAAGGTGAGCTTGAGCGAGGTCGGCGATTTGCTGGCGAGGACCGCTCGCGTCTCCTTCGACCAATCCTCGCCGTCGCGCATCAGCGCGGCGAGGATGGCTTCGACGGACGCCGCGCCGAAGGCACGGTCGATGCTGGCGCGCCGCGCCGCCAAGGGCGCCGGGCCGGGGTCCTCGTGGAAGCGCGCGAGCAGTTCGTCGACGGCCGCGTTGCCGCGCCCGAGATCGGCAGCCGCGAGAGCGGCGATCAGCGTCTCGAGCCTTGCGCTCGGCATGTAATGGGTGGCGAGCCCGGCATAAAGGCAGTCCGCCGCCTTGATGCGCGCCCCGGCGAGCCCGAGATAGAGGCCGAGCTTGCCGGGAAGCCGCGGCAGGAAATGCCCCGCGCCGACATCGGGGAAAAGCCCGATGCCCGTCTCGGGCATGGCGAAGAGCGTGCGCTCCGTGGCGACGCGATGCGAGCCATGGATCGACACGCCGACTCCGCCGCCCATGGCGATGCCGTCGATGAGCGCGATATAGGGCTTCGGAAAGCGGAAGATGCGGCGGTTCTGGCCATATTCATGGCGGTAGAACTCGGCCCGATAGGCGCGGTCGCCGCGCGCGCGCAATTCGTAAAGCGCGCGCACGTCGCCGCCGGCGCAGAAGGCGCGATTGCCGGCGCCGCGTATCGCGACCGCCTGCACCGCCGCGTCGGCCGCCCAGGCCTCGAGCCGGGGATCGAGCGCGCGGATCATCTCGAGCGTGAGGGCGTTGAGCGCCTTCGGCCGGTTGAGCGTGATGAGCCCGAGCCCGCCGCGTCGCTCGAACAGGACCTCGGCCGCCGCCTGGTCGATTTCCGCCGTCGTCATTCGCGCCTCGTTCCGCGTGTCATGGCTTAGCGCTCATTCGCCGAGTAGCCGTCGCGCTATGATCACCCGCATGATCTCGTTGGTGCCCTCGAGAATCTGATGAACGCGCAGGTCGCGCAGATGGCGCTCGACCGGATAGTCGCGCAGATAGCCATAACCGCCATAAAGCTGGAGCGCGTCGTTGCAGACGGCAAAGCCGGCATCGGTGGCGAAGCGCTTGGCCATGGCGCAATGGAGGCTCGCCTCGGGATGGCCGTCATCGAGCATGGCGGCGGCGCGATGCACCATGAGCCGCGCCGCCTCGAGCTCGGTCGCCATGTCGGCCAGACGGAAACGCAAGGCCTGGAACTCGGCAAGCTTGCGGCCGAACTGCTCGCGCACGAGCAGATGGTCGCGCGCGCCCTCGAGGCAGGTGCGCGCCCCGCCGAGCGAGCAGGCGGCGATGTTGAGCCGCCCGCCGTCCAATCCCATCATGGCGATCTTGAAGCCGTCGCCTTCCTCGCCCAGCCGATTGGCGGCCGGCACCCGGCAATTCTCGAAAATCACCATCGCCGTGGGCTGGCTGTTCCAGCCGAGCTTCTTCTCCTGCTTGCCGAAGGAGAGGCCCGCCGTCCCCGCCTCCGCCACGAAGGCCGAGATGCCCTTGGGGCCCGCGCCGCCCGTGCGCGCCATGACGACGTAAATGTCGCTGCGGCCGGCGCCCGAAATGAAGGCCTTGCTGCCGTCGAGCAGATAATGCTCGCCCTCGCGCCGGGCGCGCGTCTGGAGGCTCGCCGCGTCCGAGCCGGCGCCCGGCTCGGTCAGGCAATAGCTCGCGAAATGCGCCATGCCGGCGAGCGGCGGCAGCCAGCGACGGCGCTGCTCGCCCGAGCCGAAGCGGTCGATCATCCAGGCCGCCATGTTGTGGATCGAGATGTAGGCGGCGGTCGAAGGGCAGCCGGCCGCCAGCTCCTCGAAGATGACCGCGGCGTCCCGCCGGCCGAGCCCGGCGCCGCCGACATCCTCGCTGAGATAGATGCCGCCGAAGCCGAGCTTCGCCGCCTTGCGCAGAGTCTCCTCGGGGAAAATCTTCTCCTCGTCCCAACGCGCGGCATGCGGCGCCATCTCGTCCAGCGCGAATTGGCGCGCCGTCGCCTGGAAGGCCCGCTGCTCCTCGGATAGCTCGAAATCCATGCTTTCCCCGCCTCAAGGCGCGGCGATCATCACCAGCGCGTCCGCTCATGTCAACGCAAGGCTGGGAGCGCGCGGCGCCAATGCCGCATGGCGAAGGATTTGTCCCTCTCCGGCGGAAATGATAAAGGGACCGGAACGCCCCGGCAGAAAAGAAAACTCCGAAGAACGGGGGAGCGTCAGGGAGGACGCCATGGAAGCGCGCGAAGCGCTCATCATGGGCAAGGTCAGGCGGCGCTTGCTGCCGTTCCTGATCCTCTGCTATTTCGTCGCCTATCTCGACCGCGTGAATGTCAGCTTCGCCGCGCTGACCATGAACAAGGATCTCGGCTTCACGGCCACCGTCTTCGGCTGGGGCGCGGGCATCTTCTTCATCGGCTATTTCCTCTTCGAGGTGCCGAGCAACATCGCGCTCGAGCGTTTCGGCGCGCGCGTCTGGATCGCCCGCATCATGCTGAGCTGGGGCTTGCTGTCGACCGGCATGGCCCTCGTCTGGAGCGAGACGAGCTTCCTCGTGTTGCGCTTTCTCCTGGGCGTGGCCGAGGCCGGCTTCTTCCCCGGCATCATCCTCTTCCTCACCTTCTGGTTCCCGGCGCAGCTACCGCGCCCGCATCGTCGGCTTCTTCATGGCGGCGATCCCGGTCTCCTCGGTGATCGGCGCGCCGGTCTCGGGCATGTCTGCTCGGCATGGACGGCGTCTGGGGACTCAAGGGCTGGCAATGGCTTTTCGTTTTCGAGGGCGCGCCGGCCATCCTGCTCTCGGGCGTCGTGCTCGCCTACCTCACCGACGGGCCGGAGAAGGCCCAATGGCTCGAGCCCGAGGAGCGCGAATGGCTGGCGGCGCGCCTCAAGGAAGAGCGGCGCAATCGCGAGGCCATCGTCAAATTCACCCTCCTCCAGGCGCTCCGCCATCCGCGCGTGCTGCTGCTGAGCCTGGTTTATTTCGGCGTCGTCGCGGCCAATTACGGCATGAGCTTCTGGATACCGCAGATCGTCAAAGGCTTCGGCCTCACCAACCTGGAGACCGGCTTCGTCACCGCCATTCCCTACCTCGTCGGCGCCGTCGCCATGGTGTTGTGGGGCCTGCATTCCGACGCGCGGCATGAGAGGAAATGGCATTGCGCCGTCGCCGCGCTGCTCGCCGGGCTCGGCCTCGCTCTCTCCAGCAGCGCGAGCAATCCCGTCGCCGAGATGCTGGCTTTGACCCTGGCCGCCATCGGCATTTTCTCTGCCGTGTCGGTGTTCTGGACCCTGCCCACCGCCTTGCTCACCGGCACGGCGGCGGCCGGCGGCATCGCGCTCATCAACTCGATCGGCAATCTCTCGGGCTTCGTCGGGCCTTACGCGATCGGCTTCATCAAGGACCGGACGGGAAGCTTCTCCTTCGGCCTCCTCTTCGTCGCCGGGCTCGCCTTCATATCCTTCCTTATCGTGCTGGCCTTGGGCCATAATCCGCGGCTGGAGCATGCCACGATGCCCGCCGAGATTCGAGGCTCCAATTTTGGAGCTTGAATCACATCCAGGGCGATGCCAACAACGGCGAACCGGCGCTTCCGAAACTACCCGCAAAACGGACAATAGGCGGACCCGGCCGAATTCGACGCGATTAACCCAAAGCGGAAGTCGGCTTCCAAATCAAACGATCGTTGCCGTGTGTGATCCCCTTTACACAACCCGTAATGAAGATGTGGTATCGTTCTTTCCGCTGTTGAGAGCTTGCGACCTCACCTAATGCGTAATCGCCGCACCGTTAGGAGGCATACCATGACTGCGTTTAACGCCGTGCGCTTTAAGGTGAAGGCTGGACGTGACCAGCAATTCCTCGATGCGCACAAGAAGGCCCAGTTCAATTGGCCCGGCCTCACGCACGCCAATATTATCAGGACCGGAGAGCACACCTATTGTATCATCGTTGAATGGACCGACATGGACTCACTCGCGAAAGCGCGACCAAACATGATCGAGACGCTCAATTCATTCCGAGATACGCTCGAAGACTTTGGCGGCGGGCTTGGTGTCACCGATCCGGTCTCGGGACCAGTCGTCCTGGCGCTGAAATAGCGGATTGGCAAAGATGGGTAGTTCCTTGTTGGGGTGCGCCGACAAGGAGGTCCATGAGGACGGAACCGACATCCGTTCGTGGCACTTCTCGGAAGTGTCACCTGCGGCGAACGAAGGCTGCTCCTAGGCTCCGGGGAATGCCGGGCTCAGAACGCGCGGTCGGCCGCGCTTGTTGCAGTGGAAGGCACCCATGAAGACAGGCAGGATTCTGGCCGGGCTGGCCGCGGTGGCAGTGCTCGGCATCGCGTCGGCCGCGTTCGTCCGCGCGGAGGATCAGCCCATCGAGGTGCAGATCGTCGACGCGATGAACAAGCTGTTCGGCGTCCATCCCGGCTTCCGCGCCAATCACGCCAAGGGCGTGGTGGTCACGGGCAGCTTCACGGCATCTCCCGAGGCGGCGTCCTTGAGCAAGGCCGTGATTTTCAACGGCAGCGCGATCCCGGTGACGGTGCGTTTCTCGGATTCGGGCGGCGTGCCGAACATCCCGGACGGGGCCGGCTCCGCCAATCCGCACGGCATGGCAATCAAGTATCATCTGCCGGATGGCAGCGACACCGACATGGTGATCAACTCGCTCAAGTTCTTCCCCGTCTCCAACGGCGCCGATTTCCGCGATCTGTTTCTGGCGCTGGCCGCGAGCCCGCCGGATGCGCCCAAGCCCACGAAATTCGATCAGTTCCTCGCCAGCCACCCCGCGGCGCCCGCCGCCTTTGCCACCATCGCCACGCCGGACAGCTTCGCCGACGAGGAATATTACGGCATCGACGCCTTCGTCTTCGTCAGCAAGGCGGGGGCAAAGCAGGCCGTGCGCTATCGCATGGTGCCGGAGCGTCTGGTTCATCTCGATGCGGCCGACGTGGCGACACAAACGCCGGACTTTCTGATCGACGAGCTGCCGGAGCGTCTGAAGCGCGGGCCTGTGACCTTCCACCTCATGGCGCAGCTCGCGGCCCCGGGCGACCCCACGAACGACCCGTCCAAGCCCTGGCCCGAGGACCGCAAGCTGGTCGAGCTCGGCGTGCTGACGATCGACAAGGCGGTTCCGAACAGCCTGGAGGCGCAGAAGGCCTTGCTGTTCCTGCCGGGCCAGCTCACGCCCGGCATCGAGGAATCCGACGATCCGCTGATCGATCTGCGCGACGGCGCCTATGCCGTGTCGTTCTCGCGGCGGAATCCCTGAGGGGTCGGCGTAGCGGCTTGCGCTGGCCTCCGGCGCCGGATTATGCGAATCTCCGCTCATGAACGAACATTCGAAGCCGCGCCTGCGCGCGAGCCCTCGCAAGCCCGCCACGCCCGGCGCGCAGGCGCTCGGCGCCTATCCGCGCCTGCGTCCGCGGCGCAACCGCATCGACGCCTGGACCAGGCGGCTCGTCGCCGAGCACAAGCTTTCGGTCGACGACCTCATCTGGCCGCTCTTCCTCCGCGAGGGCAAGGGCATGCGCGAGCCCGTCGCCTCCATGCCGGGGGTCGAGCGGCTCTCGGTCGATCTCCTGGCCGAAGCCGTGGGCGAGGCCGCGACACTCGGCATCCCCTGCGTGGCGCTCTTTCCCCAGACCGAGGCCAAGCTCAAGGACGAGGAAGGCAGCGAGGCGCTCAACCCCGGCAATCTCGTCTGCCGCGCGGTGCGCGCGATCAAGCGCGCCCATCCCGGCATGGGCCTGCTCTGCGACGTGGCGCTCGATCCCTACACGAGCCACGGCCATGACGGGCTGCTCGAGGACGGCTATGTCGTCAACGACGCCACGGTCGAGGTGCTGTGCCGCCAGGCGCTGGTGCAGGCCGAGGCCGGCTGCGACATCATCGCGCCCTCGGACATGATGGACGGCCGCGTCGGCGCCATTCGCCAGGCGCTCGACGAGCATGGCTTCGAGCATGTCAGGATCATGTCCTACGCGGCGAAATACGCCTCCGCGTTCTACGGACCGTTTCGCGACGCCATCGGCTCGATCAAGGCCCTCAAGGGCGACAAACGCACCTACCAGATGGACCCGGCCAACAGCGACGAGGCGTTGCGCGAGGTGGCGCTCGACCTCGCGGAGGGCGCCGACATGGTGATGGTCAAGCCCGGCATGCCCTATCTCGACATCCTGCGGCGGGTGAAGGAGACCTTCCGGGCGCCGACTTTCGTCTACCAGGTGTCGGGCGAGTACGCCATGCTCAAGGCCGCCATCCGGAACGGCTGGCTCGAGAACGACCGCGTGGTGATGGAAACGCTGCTCGGCTTCAAGCGCGCCGGCGCGGACGGCATCCTGACCTATTTCGCGCTCGAGGCGGCCAGGCTGCTCAATAAGGGCTGGTAGCGCGGGGGCACCCCGGTTCCCGCGCCGCTCAACCTCGGTTCAGCCACCGGAATCCGCAAAATTAAGAAGGGGCGAGCCGCAGCTCGCCCCATTTGGTGCTTTTCAGCTTGTTAACGGGAGGCCCTCAATCACCAGACCGCTAAGTTGGCGAAACCTTCCGCGCCTTGGCACCAACAGAAATTATTCGCATTTTTCTTTGAACTAGTCAATATTTCCCGCGGAGGTAGTGGAGCTTCAACCACAAGGGGGAAGCTAAGCCATGAAGAATATTGGTATGCGGTCCTATCGGCTGGGGATCGATGTGGGATCGAACTCCCTGGGCTGGTTTTTGGTGTGGCTGGATCGAGAGGGCAACCCCTCTGCGCTTGGGCCCGGCGGTGTGCGGATATATCCTGACGGCCGCGATCCAAAGTCGAAGACATCGAACGCGGTAGATCGCCGAGTGGCGCGGGGCGCGCGGCGGCGACGCGACCGCTATCTCAAGCGGCGCAAGAAATTGATGGCGCATTTGATCGAACACGGCCTGATGCCGATCGAGGAGGCGGCGCGGAAGGAACTGGAAAAACTCGATCCATATGAGCTGCGGGCCAAGGCCCTGGACGGGGCGCTGCCCCCGCATCATATCGGTCGCGCGCTGTTCCATCTCGATCAGCGGCGCGGTTTTCTCTCCAATCGCAAAACAGAAAAAAGGAAGGACAACGAATCCGGCGTCATCAAGGAAGCCGCCGGCAGGCTCCAAACCGCGCTAGAAAACGAGCGCGCGCGAACGCTTGGCGAGTTCCTACATCGTCGTCATCGCGACCGCGAGCCGGTCCGCGCGCGGAACAAGAGCACTGGCGCCAAGGCCGAATATGATTTTTACCCGACGCGCCAAATGGTCCTCGACGAATTCAACAAGATTTGGGACGCGCAGGCGCGGCATCATCCCGCTATGACGCCGGAAGCGCGGACGGCCCTTCATCACACGATTTTTTATCAACGGCCCTTGAAGCAGCCGCCGATCGGCAAATGTTCGCTCGACCCCGCGCACGATAACAACGATATCGACGGCTTCCGTTGCGCGTGGGCGCATCCGCTGGCGCAGCGTTTTCGCATCTGGCAGGAGGTACGAAATCTCGAAATCACGGAAAGCGGCAAGACGCCGACCACGCTGACGAGGGAACAAGGCGATCTGATCGCGCTGGCATTGTTCCAAAAGAATAAGCTCCCTTTCGAAAAGATTCGCAGCCTTCTCAAATTGCCGCTGGAAGCGAGGTTTAATCTCGAGAGCGAAAAGCGTCGGGAACTTCTCGGCGATCAAACCGCTGCGAAACTGTCGGGTAAGACGATTTTCGGCAAGACATGGCGAAGCTTTCCGCTGGAGCGCCAGATCGACATTGCGATGCAACTCGTCAACGAACAGGAGGAGGCGAAACTGACCGAATGGCTCGCGACAGAGGCCGGTGTCGACCAAGAGACCGCCGCGCGTGTCGCGTCAACCTTCTTGCCGGAGGGACATTCCCGGCTCGGTTTGCGGGCAATCAAGAAAATCGTGCCGTTCATGGAAGGTGGCATGAACTATCCCGACGCCGCGAAGGCGGCGGGCTACGATCACGCGCAGTTGCCTACGGGCGAGCAATCGCCAACTGGCTACCTGCCCTATTACGGCGAATGGCTGCAAGACGATGTATTGGGCTCCGGCGACCCCCACGATACGAACGATAAGCGCTGGGGTAGGTTTCCCAATCCAACCGTGCATATCGGCCTCGGTCAATTGCGCCGCACGGCCAATGCGCTGATCCGTGAATACGGGCCGCCGGCCGAGATAGCGGTCGAGATGACTCGTGCGTTCAAGCTGTCGCCAAAACAACTTTCCGAACTGGAAAGCGAGCAAGCGGAGAATCAGCGCAAGAACGAGGGGCGCCGCGAAGAGCTACGCGAGCTGGGCCAAGCAGACAATACCCGCAATTTGCTGAAGATGCGGCTGTGGGAAGAGCTAAATGCTAAGGATCCGCTCGATCGGCGATGCCCGTTTTCCGGCGAGGTCATCAGCGTCCGACAGCTGTTGTCGGACGAGGTGGAGATCGAGCATCTGATCCCGTTCCAGGAGACTTGGGACGACAGCCCGGCCAACAAGACGGTCAGCATGCGATACGCCAACCGGGCGAAAGGCAAGAAGACGCCATTCGAGGCGTTCGGCGCCAATCCGACCATCGACGGCCGTCACTACTATTGGGACGATATTGCGCAGCGCGCGGCAGCCCTACCCAAAGGTAAACGCTGGCGCTTTCAGCCTAACGCACGCGACCGTTTTAAGGCCATAGGCGGGTTCCAGGCACGGCAGTTGAACGAGACGGGCTGGCTCGCGCGCGTCGCCAAGCATTACCTCGCTGCGGTGACGAATCCATACAAAATCCATGTCCTGCCAGGCAAGCTCACTGCCATCATCCGCGCCAAATGGGCGCTCAACAACCTTCTGCCCGATCACAATTACAGCGATGCCAAGAACCGCAAGGACCATCGCCACCACGCCATCGACGCGATGGTCGCGGCCATGACAGACCGATCGCTTTTGCACCGCATGTCGAGCGCTTACGACGAAGAGCGAGACAAGATCGAAATCCCCCCGCCTTGGCCGACGTTGCGCGCCGACCTCGACGCGAAGCTCAAGGCTATGACCGTGTCGTACAAGCCAGATCATGGAGTGCAGGCGCAACTGCACGAAGATACGGCCTATGGCGCGGTGAAGGAGTTCGAAAAGGAAGGCGGCAATTTAGTCTATCGCAAGCAGTTCCTGACATTGAACGGGCAGGAACTGGAGCGAATCCGCGATCACAGGTTGCGTCATCTGCTGAAAGCACATGTCGGCGCAGAAATGGCAGCGGGAAAGGATTTGAAGTCGGCGCTCCAATCTTTCGCAGAACGACGCGATATATCCGGATTGCCGAACGGTGTGCGCCATGTGCGGTTGATCAAGCCGGAAAAGCCCGAATATCTTGTCACTGTGTGTAACAAGGCCGGCAAGCCGTACAAATCCTACAGTGCCGGCGAAAATTCGTTCATCGAGGTTTTCGAGGCACCAGACGGGAAATGGCACGGAGAGGCCATGTCTATCTTCAAAGCGAATCAGAGAGATTTGACAATAAAGTGGCCCGACCAGTTTCCCGGGGCCCGGCTTGTCATGCGTGTCTTCAAGGGTGATCTCATCGCGCTCGATCTGAGGGGGCAACGGACGATCATGGTGGCACATCGGCTCGATGCCGCCGCGGGCCGGCTTAAGCTCGCCGCTCATAACGAGGCCGGCAATCTCGATCAACGCCATGCTGATCAGGCCGATCCGTTCCGCTGGCTTATGGCGTCCTACGGCACGCTCAAGGCGATGAATGCCGTGCCTGTGCGCGTCGATGAATTGGGGCGCGCCTGGAACTTGCGATCCGGGAACGTCGCGCGCGCGCTTTAATAGGGCGGCCACAAAATGGTCGGACGCGTGGTAGAGATCGCAACGGACGGACGACATCTCTCGATCCATCGCGGTTTCTTAGTTGTAGCTGAGCACGGAACGGAAATGGGACGCATTCCCCTCGACGACATCGCGGCTGTGGTCGCCAACGCGCATGGGCTTACCTATACCAACAATGCTCTGGTCGAGCTGTCCGGCCGCGGCGTGCCGGTCGTTCTGTGTGGTCGCAACCATATGCCTGCGGCGATCATCTGGCCGGTCGACGCTCATCACCTCCAGACCGGCCGGATGAACGACCAGGTCGGCGCGAGCCTGCCATTGAAGAAGCGGCTTTGGGCGCAGCTCGTCCGCGCCAAGATTTTGGCGCAAGGCGCGACGCTCGCTGCGTCGGCGCGCCGAGCGGAGGATTCTACCTGCTGTCGCGCAAGGTGCGATCGGGCGACCCCCAGAATGTCGAAGCCGAGGCGGCTCGGCGTTACTGGCCGCTATCTGTTCGGCGCGCGATTTCCGTCGCGACACCGACGGTGACGGCATCAATGGCCTTCTGAATTACGGGTATGCCGTGCTGCGGGCAGGTGTCGCCCGTGCAGTTATGGCGGCCGGGCTTCATCCGAGCTTCGGTCTGATGCACTCGAATCGATCGAATCCAATGGTGCTGATCGACGATCTGATGGAACCATTCCGACCGATTGTCGATCGTGAAGTCCGTAGGCTCGTCAGTCGCGGTATGACCGAAGTGGATCGAGACGCCAAGGCCGAGCTTGCGAGGGTCATGGTAATCGACCTGCCAACCAGTGCTCGGGCTCAGCCCGTTGATGACTTGCGCCGAACGGCTGGCGCAGTCGCTTGCGCGCATCTATGCCCGTGAAGCGGATAGTCTCGACTTGCCCATGCCCTCTCTTCCGCTTGAGTGAGAAGGCGAACATGCACGAAGCGACGACCGCTTCCGGTCAACCCGCGATTTTGAGCGGATATAGGATTATGTGGCTGTTCGTTTTGTTCGACCTGCCGGTCGGCACCAAGAAGGAACGCAAAGCCGCGACGAAGTTCCGGCATTCGTTACTCGATATGGGTTTCGAGATGAGCCAGTTTTCCGTCTATCTGAAATTTTTTGCCGGCAAGGAACAAGCCGACGCCGTGGCCCGACAAGTCGAGGCAGTGATGCCACCGTCTGGGAAGGTTCATCTCGTCGCAATTACCGACAAACAGTATGAAAACATCCGCACCTACCGTGGACGAAAACGTGAACCAGCATCAAAAATGCCGGATCAATTGGCACTGTTTTGAGCGATGGGCAAGCTGATTTCATTGCCCATCAGACAGAAAAAAGGCCCTGAAATCAGGGCCTTGAATGGTAGTGGATTATAGCGGTCTGGTGATTGAGGGCCAACCGCAACGTCGAGCGTCGCCGGCAGGTCGCCGAGCGAGATTATAGCGGTCTGGTGATTGAGGGCCAACCGCAACGTCGCAGGCGCCGTACGCATCGGCGCATTATAGCGGTCTGGTGATTGAGGGCCAACCGCAACGCGGCTCGCGCTCGAGCTCGCGCGTGATTATAGCGGTCTGGTGATTGAGGGCCAACCGCAACCGTCGCCGCTGCGCTCGTTCGAGCCGTAGAAATTATAGCGGTCTGGTGATTGAGGGCCAACCGCAACGAGCGTGACCATCGTCGAGCTTGCCGGGATATTATAGCGGTCTGGTGATTGAGGGCCAACCGCAACGCATTGCGCATGATGCTCGACCGGCGCGCTCAGATTATAGCGGTCTGGTGATTGAGGGCCAACCGCAACACGGAGCCGTCATGCGCTCGCTCGATGACGGCATTATAGCGGTCTGGTGATTGAGGGCCAACCGCAACGCCGTCAGCGTCGGCCTATCGGCGCGTCGGCATTATAGCGGTCTGGTGATTGAGGGCCAACCGCAACCTCCCGAACGGCGAGCTGTCGGGCGAGGGCATTATAGCGGTCTGGTGATTGAGGGCCAACCGCAACTGTCAAGAGCAAATTGCATCCGCATGCCAGAATTATAGCGGTCTGGTGATTGAGGGCCAACCGCAACCTGCACCGACCTCCCAGAGGAAGGGCACGCCATTATAGCGGTCTGGTGATTGAGGGCCAACCGCAACAGCGTCCTCTACGCCAACGTCGCGAAATGGATTATAGCGGTCTGGTGATTGAGGGCCAACCGCAACGGCTTAGCCATCGAGAACATCCGCGGCAAGATTATAGCGGTCTGGTGATTGAGGGCCAACCGCAACGAGTGTGCCCTGATCAAGGCATGGCTATGCTATTATAGCGGTCTGGTGATTGAGGGCCAACCGCAACCCTGCTGACGAGCGGCACGATCGCCGGCTCATTATAGCGGTCTGGTGATTGAGGGCCAACCGCAACGAATTCGACAAGGTCTCGATGAGGCTCGACATTATAGCGGTCTGGTGATTGAGGGCCAACCGCAACACCGTCACGCATCACAAGGCCGGCACCCACATTATAGCGGTCTGGTGATTGAGGGCCAACCGCAACTGAAAGAAGTTCGGGGTCATTTTCCGACGACATTATAGCGGTCTGGTGATTGAGGGCCAACCGCAACGGCTGGCCGCTGGCATTGGCGCCCGATCTCATTATAGCGGTCTGGTGATTGAGGGCCAACCGCAACCATCGCCGGTCGCGCAACATGCCGCCCGAGATTATAGCGGTCTGGTGATTGAGGGCCAACCGCAACGAGCGCGGCGGCGTGACGATGGGGGAAGCGATTATAGCGGTCTGGTGATTGAGGGCCAACCGCAACGGCCTCTCCTTCGTCCAGACCACGCCGGGAATTATAGCGGTCTGGTGATTGAGGGCCAACCGCAACGAGTTGGCGCTGCGAGGCTGCCAGCTTATCATTATAGCGGTCTGGTGATTGAGGGCCAACCGCAACGCTGCCGTCGTGGCAGCAATATTCGCCAGATTATAGCGGTCTGGTGATTGAGGGCCAACCGCAACTGCCGCCGCAGTTTGTACGGCCGCTCCAAAATTATAGCGGTCTGGTGATTGAGGGCCAACCGCAACTAGTTGGTTAGGCCGCGCGCATCCGCGTGGATTATAGCGGTCTGGTGATTGAGGGCCAACCGCAACGTCCTGCCAGGCGGATGCGAAGATGCGGTGATTATAGCGGTCTGGTGATTGAGGGCCAACCGCAACCGGCTGGGAAGCCATGCGCGCCGCCGCCTGATTATAGCGGTCTGGTGATTGAGGGCCAACCGCAACCGGTTAGCGGTCATGGGTAACACCGCATAGCATTATAGCGGTCTGGTGATTGAGGGCCAACCGCAACGACGACGGGCGGCAATCCGTCTGCCGACCTTATTATAGCGGTCTGGTGATTGAGGGCCAACCGCAACGAAGCGCCGTGTGACAGTCCTCAAGGACTGTCACACGGCGCTGCGCTCCGCGCTACGGCTATCAAAAGGATTCGGCACCTTTAGAATCCTTTCGGTGATAGCGTGAGAGGAATCAGTCGGCACTCAGCCGACGAGCTCAAGCTCGCTGAAGAAAAACGCGATCTCGGCCTTGGCGTTGTCGAGCGAATCCGAGCCATGCACCGAGTTCGCCTCGATCGATTCGGCGAAATCCTTGCGGATGGTGCCGGCGGCGGCATTGGCCGGATTGGTGGCGCCCATCACCTCGCGGTTCCTGGCGACCGCCCCCTCCCCTTCAAGCACCTGCACCACCACCGGGCCCGAGCTCATGAAGGCGCAGAGGCTGGCGAAAAAGGGCCGCTCCCGATGCACCGCGTAGAAGCGCTCGGCCTGCTCGCGCGCGAGCCACAAGCGCTTCTGCGCCACGATCCGGAGCCCCGCCGCCTCGAGCTTGGCGTTGATCTGCCCGGTCAGGTTACGGCGGGTGGCGTCCGGCTTGATGATCGACAGCGTCCGTTCGACGGCCATGGGATTTTTTCTCGAATTGAATGCGGCGGGGCTTATAGACGGCTTGAGCCGGCAGGGCAACCGCCCTAATTACCGCCCGTCATGCTGCAGATCATCGACCTCACTTACCGCATCGCCGGGCGCACCCTCATCGAGCAGGCCAGCGCCGCCATCCCCTCCGGCGCGCGGGTCGGGCTCGTCGGCCGCAACGGCTCCGGCAAGACCACCCTCCTGCGGCTGATCGCGGGCGCGCTCGACGCGGACGGCGGCGAGATCAAGCTGCCGGCGCAGTTGCGCATCGGCACGGTCGCGCAGGAGGTGCCCGCGGGAGCCGAGAGCCTGCTCGATTTCGTGCTCAAGGCCGATGCCGAGCGCGCGACCTTGCTGGCCGAGGCGGAGCAGGCACACGATCCGCAACGCATCGCCGACATCCATCATCGCCTGGCCGATATCGAGGCGCATCGCGCGGAGGCCCGCGCCGCGCGCGTCCTCTCCGGTCTCGGCTTCGACGAGGCGGCGCAGGCACGGCCCATCGCCGAATTCTCGGGCGGCTGGCGGATGCGCGTCGCCCTGGCGGCAGCGCTCTTCGCCCAGCCCGATCTGCTGCTGCTCGACGAGCCGACCAACCATCTCGATCTCGAGGCGACGATGTGGCTCGAATCCTTCCTCGCCGGCTATCCCCGCACCATGATCGTGGTGAGCCACGACCGCGAGCTGCTCAACAAGGTGGCCGACCGCATTCTCCATATCGAAGGTGGCAAGCTCACCCTCTATTCGGGCGGCTATGACCGCTTCGAGCGAACGCGGCGCGAGCGGCTCGCCCATCAATCGGCGCTGCAATCGCGCCAGGCGGCGGAGCGGCGGCGCATCCAGGCCTTCATCGACCGCTTCCGCGCCAAGGCCACCAAGGCGCGCCAGGCGCAAAGCCGGATCAAGGCGCTGGCGCGCCTGGAGCCGATTGTCGCCATGGCGGAGGAGAAGCCGCCGCGCTTCGACTTCCCCAGCCCTGATTCGCTGGCGCCGCCGCTTCTCGCTCTCGACCAGGTCGCGGTCGGCTACGAGCCCGGCAAGCCCGTCTTGCGCAATCTGTCGTTGCGCGTCGATCCCGACGACCGCATCGCGCTGCTCGGCGCCAACGGCAACGGCAAATCGACCCTCGTGAGGCTGCTCGCCGGCCGGCTCGCGCCGATGGCCGGCAAGCGCAGCGCATCCTCCAAGCTCAAGACGGGCTACTTCACCCAGCATCAGGTGGACGAGCTGGAGCTCGACGAGACGGCCTACGAGCATATGGCGCGCGCGATGCCGCGCGCGAGCGAGCCGCAGGTGCGCGCCCAGCTCGGCCGCTTCGGCTTCGCGCAGGAGCGCGCGGAGGTCGCCGTCGGCTCGCTTTCGGGCGGCGAGAAGGCGCGCCTGCTTTTCGCGCTGATGAGCCGGCACGCGCCCCATATCATGCTACTCGACGAGCCGACCAACCATCTCGACATCGACGCGCGCGAGGCGTTGGTCGAGGCGCTCAACGATTACGAGGGGGCGGTCATCCTGGTAAGCCACGATCCGCATCTGATCGAGCTGACGGCGGATCGGCTCTGGCTCGTCAAGGACGGCACGGCGCGCGCCTATGACGGCGATCTCGAGGACTACCGCGCGCTGCTTCTCGGCGAGCGCCGCGGCAAGGCGGGCAACGGCGGCGCGGCGGCGGACGGCAAGCCCGCGCCGGGAACCGCCGACATGAGGAAGCAGGCCCGGCGCTCGGCCGCCGAGGCGCGCGCGGCGCTCGCCCATCTCAAGAAGGCCGTCGACGCGGCGGCGCGCCGGATGGAGAAATTGAGCGCCGAGACGGCAAAGCTGCAGGCGAAACTCGCCGAGCCCGAGATCTATGCCGGGCCGACCGCCAAGCTCATGGAGCTGCAGCTCCGGCTCGGCGCGACGAAGAAGGCGCTCGCCGAGGCCGAGGAGACATGGCTCGCGGCACAGGCGGTTTGGGAGGCCGCGCTGGCCGGGTGAGCCCGGCGACCTATTCGCGGTCGATCTTGGCGACCAGATCGGCGATCGCTGCCTCGGCCGGACCGCCTTCGCGCTTCAAGCCC
Source organism: uncultured Pseudomonadota bacterium (assembly GCA_963842155.1). Lineage (GTDB taxonomy): Bacteria > Pseudomonadota > Alphaproteobacteria > JACZXZ01 > JACZXZ01 > CAWJFP01. The sequence goes on along the minus strand of CAWJFP010000036.1, from coordinate 170,032 downwards.
TCGACCACGCCCGCGCGGTCCTCCGCGGTCCGGTTCTGGCTCATCTTCCATTTGCCTTCGAGCCGCGCGATCTCGAGCTCGAAGCCGACGATGCCCTTGAGCTGCGAGCGGATGAAATCGGGCGGCGCATCGCTCACCGCCCACGGCGCGGCGCGCTTTCCCTCATGGCTGCGCGTGAGCTTGGTGACCAGAGCCAGCAGCCGGTCCGCGTCCTCGTAGAAGCGCAGCTCGCCATAGGCATGGACGGCGACGTAGTTCCAGGTCGGCACGACCTTTCCCGTCTGCCGCTTGGTCTCGTACCAGGCCGGCGTGATATAGGCGTCGGGGCCCATGAAGATGGCCAGGGCCTGGAGGTCGGGCGAATTGCCGCGCCATTGCGGATTGGCCCGCGCGACATGCCCGTGAAGCGTGCCGTAGGGCGCGGGCTCGGGCTCGAGCAGCATCGGCAGATGGCTCGCCACCAAACCTTCCGCGCCGAGCGTGACGAGGGTACCGAGCCGCGCGCGGCGGATCGCCTCGTGGATGAGCGGCAGCTGCTCTTCCTTGAAATGCGGCGGAAGGTACAAGCCGGCCTCCGAAAGAATGATTTCGCTATAGACTATATGCTATGCCGGACCGCCAAAGGCCAGTCCCGCCAGATCACGTCCGGAGCAAATCCGCCGCATATTCGAGAACGGGAACGCGCGCGGACAGAATTCTATTGAGCTCGTGAAAATCCGCATCTTGAAACACGCATTCGGCTTTCGCGATCATGTATTCGAAATGCGCCGGAGGCCATGTATTTTGCCCGGTGACCGAATAAATGTAGTGGCAGGGAACATCCATCAACGCAATCAAGTGATTGTGCGCGAGCAATTCCACCGCCTTGGTGTCCTCGCCTTGTGGCAGGGCGGGATAGACCGGCGCGTGGTCGCGCCATACCGCCATCGAGCCTTCCCACAAGCGTCGATGGGAAATTGCCGCCACGCTCCGCCGCGGCCACCAGACCAGCCAGCGCATAAGGAACGCGGCCGCGGCCTTTGTCTGCTGCAACGTCGCTACGGCAGCGGCGATCCGGCGCGGGTCGAACAGATCGTCATCGTCCCACTGGACGAATATGTCGCCCCGCGCTCGGCGCATCGCGATATTTCTCCGATCCCCGAGAGTGAGACGGGGGCTCGGCGCGACGCCGACGAGGTCGAGGTTCGGAACACCGCCTTGTCGCAAAAAGCCTTCGACGGATGCGGCGACCGCGGCGTCCGTCACCACGACGAGCTCGCGATTGGGATAAGTCTGCTGCCGATAGCACTGGACGGAATATTTCAGCAGGCGAAGATTTCCCCGGGTCACCATCAGACAGGAAACCAGCGGGTTCGGCAATTGTCGCCGCGCCGGCGCGATGTTCGCCTCGGAAGACTCCGACCCTGCGCGATACAACCCGTATTTGAACGATATTTCGCTCCGATCGAGATCGACGCCGAGGCTTTGCAACCGACTTTATGATGCTTTCGGACATTTGCATCGATCAAGCAGTGCGCTGGGCCCTGCAATCGCGGCGCCGCCGCGGCGGGACACTGGAACAGATGTTCGCCTGAGCCTCCAGCCGGCCGCGCCCGCCTTGCCGCCCGCCGGGGAGACGGACGCGGCCGACTTCTCGGGCGGCAGATAGGGATTGGCGTCGAGCTTGTCGAAATCGAGCGCGGCCTCGATGCGCGGCTTGGCGCCGCGTGAATCGAAGCCGATCGTGCCGGTTCCCTTCATCTTGTCGAGCGTCAGGCTCGCTGCCGTGAAGGCAAGCTTGCTGCCCGACAGCGTGAGCTTGCCCGCGAGCGAGAGCGCGGCGATGCCGTGGCTGCCGGCCGGAATGGGCTTTCCGAGCCAGGCGGCAAGCGCGCCAAGCGAGGGCACGTCGATCTTGGTGGCGCCCTCGAGCGCCAAGGGCTGCGCCTTGGTTACCATGCCTTCGAGCGTCAGCTTGATGGCCGGCGCCGCGATGCTGACGCTGAACGGCGAGTTGGCGGCCGCCATCAGCTTGCCGAGCCCCTGGCCCGAGATCGTCAGGCTGACGGCCTCGCCCGCCCAGGTGACCGTGCCCTCGGCGCTGTAGGGTCCGTCGAGATCCGGCAGCTTCAAGGTCACGTCGATCTTGTCGAGCTGATTGAGCGCGCCCGTGCGCATGTCGCGAAAGGTGATCTTGCCGTTCTCGATCTTGAACTTGCCGAGCTGAATGCCGCTCAGCTTGAAGCCGCCGGCATTGGAGCCCGAAGCGGGGGCGGCGCCCGCCGGCGGCTCGGCGAACTGCCAATTGGGGCGGCCGTTCTTGTCCAGCTCCAAGGCGATATTCGGCTCCTCCAGCACGACGCGGTCGAAGACGATACCGCCATGCAGCAGAGGCAGAAGCTGGAGATCGAGCACCAGCCGCTTGAGGCTGACCATCTGCGGGTCCGACGCCCCCGCCGCATTGGCGAAGACCACGTCATGCGCCGAGATCGCCAGCTCGGGCAGGATGCTGAGCTTGAGAGGGCCCTTGATCTCCAGCTTGCGCCCGGTCGCCGCCGTGGCCGCGGCCTCGATGCGGCCGCGATAGCTGTCGACCGAGATGAGCGACGGCACGAGGAGCGCCGCGACCACCAGCAGGGCGACGAGCGCGAGCAGGCCGAGCAGCAATCGCTTGATCATGGTTCTCCCCCTTGGCGTCGGAGCGGCCCTTTATGGTTGCCGGTGCTTTATGGTTAAGATCCCGACCGGATTTGAGAATTCGCCGAATCGCGCTATGCTCTCCCGCGTTCGCGCCGCTCTGTCGATTCGACCCCGGCCGTTCGGCGCGATCGTCCGAACGCGCCCGCTTGCGCCATGCCAGCCTCGCGCGGCCGGCCCATGGCGTCGTTCCTGCTTAAGGAGCTTTTAGCACGCCAAAGACGAGGATGCACCGGTTCGACGCGGCCATTCGGGGCGGCTGCCGGAAGGCGCCACGCGCCGCGCCGCGCCGCGACCGCCTGCCTGCCGGGGCTGGGGCGCGCGCGCGGCCCCCTCGAAGGACGGCGCCGTGAACTCGCTTTTCACGCGTTTCCGCGGCTACGGCATCCTCACCATCGCGCTGCTGCTGTTCTCGGTGAGCATCTTCTTCAGCTTCGACCGGATGCTGAAGGAGCAGGACGAAGTCGCGCGGAGCTCGGGCGAGAGCACGATCTGGGCCGTGACGCAGACGGAGGTCGAGCTCTATCGCGTGCTCGACGCGCTGCACGGCTTCGGCACCGCCGATACCGCCCTCAGCCATGACGAGCTGCTGCAGCGCTTTTCCGTCTTCGCGGGAAATCTCCTGCACCTGCATCAGGGCAGCATCGCCGTGAAGCTCAACGAGATCGAAGGCGCCGACATGACGATCGGCGACCTGATCACCCAGCTTCCCGGCATCCAGCGTGCCCTCGCCTCGCTGGTGAAGGGCGACCGGATGCCCGCCGACAAGATCGAGCATGATCTGCGCGCCTTCGAGGAGCCGCTGCGCCGAATCGCGCTGGAGACGCTCCACCGCAGCGACGCGCTTGCCGAAAGCCAGCGCCGAAGCTTCCAGGAAGTCTATTTCCAGCTGCTGCTCTATTTCGCCGGCGCCTTCGTGGGCGGCACGTTGCTGCTGGTATTGCTCTTCCGCGGCGTCCGCAAGGCGAACCGCCTGCTGGAGGAGCGCGAGCGCACCGAGGAGCGCCTGCGCGAGAGCGAGCAGCGCTTTCGCGACTACGCCGCCTCGTCCTCCGACTGGCTGTGGGAGACCGACGCCAAAGGCCGCTTCACCTATTTCTCCAAGGGCTATCTCGAGAAAGTCGGCTTCAGCGCCATCGAGATCGTCGGTAAAAGCCACGAGGAGATCGCGCTCGTCGAGGGCGACGAGGCGAACTGGCGCAAGCATCACGAGATCACCGCGCGGCAGGAGCTTTTCCGCGACTTCCAATACCGCATGCGCGGATTGGACAAGCTCCGCCATATCAAGGTCAGCGGCGTCCCCATCTTCTCTCCCACCGGCTTATTCTTGGGCTATCGCGGCACGGGCACCGACGTGACGGCTCAGGTCGAGGCCGAGATCGAGCTTCTGGCCGCCAAGGAGCAGGCGGAGTTCGCCAGCAAGGCGAAGTCGCAATTCCTCGCCACCATGAGCCACGAGATCCGCACGCCGATGAACGGCGTGCTCGGCATGATCGGGTTGTTGCTCGACACCGACCTCGACAAGGAGCAGCGCAGCTATGCCGCGACGGTGCGCGAATCCGGCGCGGCGCTCGTCACGATCATCGACGACATCCTCGACTTCTCGAAGATGGAGGCCGGCAAGCTGACGCTCGAGCAGGTCGAATTCGACTTGCGCCAGGTGGTCGAGGGCGTGGTCGATCTGCTCGCGCCGCGCGCCCAGGCCAAGGGCATCGAAATCGGCGCCTTCATCGCGGCCGACGTCCCGCTGGCCTTGCGCGGCGATCCCGGCCGCTTGCGCCAAGTACTCCTCAACCTCGCCGGCAACGCCGTCAAATTCACCGAGCGCGGGGGCATCGCCGTGCTGGTCGAGCAGCTCGAGCGCAGCGCCGGGCGCGTGCGGCTCGAATTCGAGATCGTCGATACCGGCATCGGCATTCCCGATCATTTGCAGGAAGGACTCTTCGCCGAGTTTACCCAGGCGGACCCCTCCTATACCCGCCGCTATGGCGGCACCGGCCTCGGCCTCGCCATCTCGAAGAAGCTCACCGAGCTCATGGGCGGGGATATCGGCTTCACCAGCCGCCATGGCGAGGGCAGCCGCTTCTGGTTCACCGCTGAGCTCGATCGCGGCGCGGAGCAAGCGCAACGCGGGCTTATGCCGACCCTCCCCGCTCTGCGCGTGCTTGTGGTCGACGACAACGAGACGGCGCGGACGATATTCGCCAAGCAGATCGCCGCGGCGGGCCTTTCGGCGGGGATGGCGGCCGACGCCGCGACCGCGCTCAAGGCGCTCGCGGACGCCGCCCGAGCGGGCACGCCTTATCACGTCGCGCTGATCGACGAGACGCTGGGAGCAGGCGGCGCGCAAGACCTCGCGCGGCGGATCAAGCAGGACCCCGCGCTCGCCGGAACGAAGCTCCTGCTCGCCATGCCGCTCGCCAGTCGCATGGAGCCCGAAGCGCTGCATCGGGCGGGTTTCGACGCCGCGCTCGCGAAGCCCGCGCACCAGGCCGCGCTCGTCGATTGCCTCGCCCACCTCGATCGGCCGTCCGCCGCAGTCGCGAGCGCCGCTCCGGCAGAGCCTCGCCTCGCGCCGGCGACGGGTCAGCCGACCAGGCTCGCGGACGCGCGCCTGCTGCTTGTCGAGGACAGCCCCGTCAATCATGTCGTCGCCGAGGCGATGCTGTCCAAGCAGGTCAGACGTATCGTCACGGCGCGGAACGGCGCCGAAGCCGTCGCCTCCATGCAGGCCGACGACTACGATGTCGTGCTGATGGACATCGCCATGCCCGAGATGGACGGCATCGAGGCGACGCGCATCATCCGCGGGCTGCCGTCGCCCAAAGGCGACGTGCCGATCATCGCCATGACGGCCCACGCGATGGCGGGCGACCGGGAGCGCTGTCTCGCCGCCGGGATGGACGACTATCTGACCAAGCCCGTCGATCGCGACCGGCTGATCCAGGCGCTCTCCCATTGGCTTGCCGCCGCCGCGGCCGGCCGGCCGCGTCCCACGGTCGCCGCGATCGAGCCGCTGGCGCCGCGGACGCGCGAGAGCGGCGGCAACGGCCTGCTCGACCTGGCGATCCTCGAGCGGCTGGAGCAGGACACCAGCCCGGCGGTGATCAAGGATTTGGTGAAGACCTTCATCCTCGAGACCATGGCGCGGCTCGACCGCATCGCCGAGGCGGCCCGGGCGGGCGATATCGCCACGCTCGAGCGCGAAGCCCATTCACTCAAGGGCAGTGCCGGCACCTTCGGCGCGCCGCGGCTCGAGGCGCGCGCCCAGGCGATCGAGTTCGCCTGCAAGGAGGGCGATGGCGAGCGCGCCCGCTCGCTCATCGGGGAACTGCGCCCGCTTTCGATCGCCGCGGCCGAGGCCATGGTCGAGCATTTCGAGGCGCGCGAGCCGGGCGCGACGGCGCTGGAGAGGAGCACGCGCGCGGCCGCGGGCGGCGCGGGCTTGCCTCGCTGACCCCGCGTTAAAACTCGGACCGGCGCAAGACGCTCAGGCCGCGGCCTCCGCCGGTCGCTGCGCGCCGATCATGCGGCGCAGACCCTCGCCCAACGGGACGGCGGCGCTCAGGCCGAGACGCGTCTTGGCGAGGGTGGGATCGCCGATCGAGATACCGGTATCGGCGACGCGCCGCTGGCCGCCTTCGATCGGTACGTTGCGGCCGATTACCGTCATGAGCGCGCGCGCGACCTCGGCGAGGCTCGTGCCCTTGCCCGTGCCGGCATTGTAGATCTCCGGCCCTGTCGGCCGGCGTGCCATGCCGGCCATGAGGAAACGGACCGCATCGTCGATATAGAGAAAATCGCGATGCTGCGTGCCGTCGCCGCGCAGCCGCACCGGCTCGCCGCGCTCGATATTCCCGGCGAAGCGCGCGACGAGCGAGTTCGGCGAAGCGCCCGCGGCGCGCGCCGGGCCATAGACGGTGAAGAGCCGGAACCCGATCGTCGGGATACGGTATGAGAGCGTCGCCACGCGCGCGTGCAACTCGGCCGCGAGCGCCGTCGCGCCCGAAGCGGTGATGGGGCGCGGCGTGGCCGTCTCCGAGAACGGCGTGCTCGCATTGTCGCCATAGACGGCATCGCTCGAGGCATAGACGACCGGCCGCGGAGACTCCTCGTTCTCGTGCCGCGCCGAATCCAGAACCGTGATGAAGGCGCCCAAATTGGCGACCTGCGAGCCGGCCCAGCTTTCGAGCGTACGCTCGCTCGCCTGGCGGCCCGCCAGATGAAAGCAGCCGTCGACGCCGGCGAACGCGCCGCGCACCAACTCACTATCGGCAGCGCTGCCGACGATCAGCTCGACGCCTTGAGGAAGGGCCTCGGGCAGGCCGCCCGAAAGATCGTCGAGCACGCGAACCTCGTGGCCTGCGCGCAGCAACGCGTCCACAAGATGCGACCCAATGAAGCCGCAGCCGCCCACCACCAGATATTTTTCCATGCGCTTTTCCCTTTACCGCGATCGCGGCAAACCATCGCGCCGCCGCGATTTCAACCCGTGGGCGACCAACGAGCCGCCATTCCACCGAGGGATACGCAAAAGGCGCGCCAAACCCGCCCTGCGACGCAAGGCCGGGTCGGGCTCGATATCTTGCATTTTAGGCTTCGCGATCTGCGAAATCGGGCCGCGGGCCCCTGCGAAACGCGGCGACAGATGGGAACGGGAAAAGGCGCCTGAGGTTAAAGCTTTCCTTCCGCCTGCCAGGCCATGCGTTTGCGATAGATGGTGGAGGCGCTGATGCCGAGATGGGTGGCGGCTTTCGGGATATTGCCGTCGCACAGCCGGATCGCGCTCTCGATCGCGTCCTTCTCGACTTCCCAAAGCGGCCTGATGCCGGCGGCCGTGCCGCCGCCGCCGTCCGTCGCGGGCGCCGCGCCGCCGACGGCGGTGCCGCGCGAGCGCGACGCGGGCTCGATCTGGCTCAAGGGCGGCGGCAGCATGTCGGCCGTCACCGTCTCGCCTTCGTTCAGCACCACGATATTGCGCAGCACGTTTTGCAGCTGGCGCACATTGCCGGGCCAGTTGTAGGAGCGCAGCACGGCCTCGACCTCCGGCGCGAAGCCGGCGAAATGCCTGCCCTCCTCGCGCGCGAAGAGCGCCAAAAAATGCCGCGCGATGGCGATCACGTCCTCGTCGCGCTCGCGCAAGGCCGGCAGATGGATGGGGATGACATGGAGGCGGTAATAGAGATCCTCGCGGAAGCGGCCGGCCTCGACCTCCTTGAGCGGGTCCTTGTTGCTCGCGCAGATGAAGCGCACATCGACCTTCTCCGTGATGCCGCCGCCCACCTTGACGAAGCTGCCGGTCTGCACGAAGCGCAGCAATTTCGTCTGCAGATCGAGGTCCATCTCGCAAATCTCGTCTAGGAACAGCGTGCCGCCGTCCGCGCGCTTGGCGGCGCCCTCGCGCTCCACCACCGCGCCGGTGAAGGCGCCCTTCACATGGCCGAAAATCTCGCTCTCCATCAGCTCGTGCGGAATGGCCGCGCAATTGATGGCGACGAAGGGATGCTCGCGCCGCGGGCTGCGCTGATGGATCGCCTGCGCGCAGACCTCCTTGCCCGTGCCGCTTTCGCCGGTAATGAAGATGGTCGCCTTGCTCGCCGCCGCGCTGTCGATGGTGCGGTAGACCGCCTCCATGGGAAGGGAGGAGCCGATGAAGCCGAAATAGACCTGGCGGCCGAAATCGTCCTTCAGCGTCTCGACCATGCGGGCCAGGCGCTGGCGCTCCAGCACGTTGCGCAAGGTGACGACGAGCCGGTCGGCGTTGAAAGGCTTGACCAGGAAATCATAGGCGCCCGAGCGCATCGCCTCGACGGCGTTGGTGATCGAGCCATGCGCCGTGATCACCACGACCGAGACGGGGAGCTGACGCGACTGGATCTGCTTCAGGATCTCGAGGCCGTTCATGTCGGGCAGGGCCAGGTCGAGGAGGATGGCGTCCGGCAGCCGGCGCTCCATCGCCGCGAGCGCCGCGCCGCCCGTCTCGACATGGACGACGTCGTACGGCTCCTTGCGCAGATACTCGACATAGACCCGCGCGAGGGACGTCGTGTCCTCGATCAGCAATACGCGTTGGCGCTCAGACGAGGTCATCGCTTCCGCAGGGTCCATGGATGCCGGAACCGCATCATACCTAACCGAATCGCTATTCACGTGCAATCGAGGCCCCCTTGCGAGCACGGGCTGAGCCTGGCGCGAAAATCGCCGCGGACGGGCCTGTCATTGCCGTGCGCCGCTCGACAGCCATGCGGCGGCAGATGAGGGCGAGGAAGCCCGCAAGCAGGAGCGGCGCGAGCTGGAGATGCAGAAGTACGGCGACGAACGAGATAAGGAAGGGGCTGAGCCACAGGGTAAGCAAGCATGATCTTCTCGCCGGGCAGCCAGCCTCGCGCCAGCGCGCGGGCTGCAAGCCATGCGATCGGCAGAATCAGCAAAATCAGGTCGTAGTCGAAGAGATAAGGGCTGACGAGCAGGTCGGCCGCGACGAGCGCCGCCGCCTTGAGCTCGAGCGCCGCCGCGCCGCGCCAGGCCCAGACGACCGCGAGAGCGGCGGCAAGCGCGACCGCGCCCTGCGCCAGCCGGGCGACCTCCATATTCGCGCCGAAGAGCCGCATCATGACGAGGACCGACGGCACCTTGTTCCAAGGGATGAGCCAGGCCTGATATGTCTCGAGGAGATTGCTCGAGGCTTCCTTGATGTCGCCTTGGCGCAGCGCCTCGAGGTTGGCGATGAAGGCCTGCCAGGTCTCCGTCCCGAAGACCAGCCAGCTGGCGGCCGCGAGCAATAGAGCGACGAAGGCGGCGGTCGAGAGCGTGCTCCAGCGGCGCGAGGCCAGCAAGGCCAGGGGCAGGAGAAGGAAGAGATGCGGTTTCACCGCGAGCAGGCCGATCAGCGCACCGGCGGCGATCGGGCGCTTGTCGAGCAGCAGCAAGGCCCAACCAAGCGCCGCGGTCAGCCAAAAGCCCATCTGGCCGTAAGTGATGGTGAGGAGCGCGCCGGGAAAGGCGAGACCGATCCAAAAAGCCCTGCGATCGGCGGCTAGGCGACGCGCCAGCGAGAGGTAGGCGGCGATGCCGCCCGCATACCAGAGCGGTACGGCCCAGAGATAGGGCAGCAGGGCGAAGGGCAGCAGAAGCAGCAGCAGGCTCGGCGGGTAATGAAAGGGAAATCGCGCGGGCACCGCGGCGACCGCCGTCCGCTCGATCGGATAAAGCGCGTGGTAATCGTAGACGCGGGCTGCCATATGGCCAAGCGCCGCCTTGGCCGCCGCCCAGAACTCGATGAAGTCGCAGCCGATCGGCCGCTCGCGCGGATCGATCAAGCCATTGCCCGCCGCATCCCAGGTCCAGACGGCAGTGCCGGCGAGATAAAAAACGAGCAAGGCAAGCGCCCAGAATTCGAGCCTCTCGCCGGTGAGCCAAGGGCGCACGGAAGGCTCCGCCATGGTCGGCGCAGGGGCTCTCATGGCGCTCGCCTATAGAGAACCCAGGTAGAGCCCGAGAGTCCCCAAACCGGGAAGCGATCCTGCTGCGCGAAGCGCAAGGCGCAATCCGGGGCGCCGAGGATCGATTGCGGCGGCGGCGGCCAGCCGGGATTCTCGACCAGGAGCCAGTCGGGCGGGGTCCGGCAGAGGTCCTGCGGCTTCACATAATGGGCCTCCAAGCCGCGCCTGCGGCTGAAGAAATCGACCAGCATCGAGGTCCGGAACTCTTCCGTGCCGGTGTAGCTGATCGGCCCGCCGCGCCCCATCTCGGCGATCGCCTCGGCGTAATGTCCGCGCCCATAAGCGATGAACAAGGAGCAGCAGATCAAATTGCCGACCACCAGCGCGGCCAATAGGGCGGCGGCCAAGCCCCCGCGAACGCCGCCGCGCTCCCAGGCGCGTCCGAAGAGATCGGCCAGGAACAAGAGGAAAATCGCGCCGCTGAGAAGGAAATGGCGCGGGAATTCGATATTGGGCAAACGGGCCGCGAAAAGAATCGCGGGCAGGAAGACGATGCCGACGAAATAGAGGCTGGTCGCGTTGTCTGCGCGATGGCGCCAGACGCGGCAAGCGATCAGGAAGGCGGCGATGGCACCCGCGGCAAAAATCCACGCCGGTGGCGAGATGGGGAAGCCTAGGAGCCAACGAAGCAAGCCCCCATAGCCCTCGATGAAGCCGTCGACCGAGAAGGGAAAGCTGCCGCCGAGCGTAATGCCATGACGCTGCCAGCCGATCACCCAGCAGGCTATGACCAAGCCAGCCGCGAGCATGGCGGGCAGGAAAATACGAATACTCTCGACGGTCGCCTTGACGAAGCTTCCGCTCCGCTGCCACAGCACCCAGACGCACCAGGCGCCGAGCCCCAAGACAGTGAGCGCCATGTCGAGATGGGCGAGAAAGCCCAAGCCGACCGCGAACCCCAGCCCGATCCGGGAGCCGCGGTCCTGCCGCTCGAGCTGACGCTGCAGGCAAGCGAGGGCCAAGAGCGAGAAGAAGATCCAGCCGGAATAGCCGCGCGCCTCGGAGCCGTAATGGACAAGAGGATAGGAGACCGCGAACAGCAGCATCGCGGCGAGCGCCGCCGCTCGGCCGTTCCGCGACGCGACGATGCCTGCCAGCACGACGGTCGCCGCGCCGAGCAGGATCGAGAGTCCCCTTTGCAGCAAGGTCGCGGCGTCGAGGCCGACGGCATAAAGATAGAGCGAGGTCAGGAAGTGATTATTGTCGTGGCTGATATCGAAGAGCACGCCGGAGAGGGAGTTGATCGGCGTCAGCAGCTCGAGCGACCAGATCTCGTCGAGGCAAAGCTCGCCGCGCGCGCCAAGCAGCCTCAAGAAGCCGGCGGCCAGCAGACAAAGCCCCGCCGCGACCAGCCATTGATGGCTTGCCTCCCCAGCGGAAGTCGCCACCGGAAACGGCTCGGAACCCTCCCTCGTCCGCGACGGGACCGGCGCGAGCCGCGGCGAGATTTGCGCACCGACGCTCATGCGACGGCCTCGCATCCGGCGCGGCGCCGCTCATAACCGATGCGGCGGCAGATCGACCCGAGGAAGACGAACAGCAGGACCGGCGTGAGCTGGATACCGGTCATGGCGGTGCATTCGATCGCGATTCCGGGGCAGAGCCAGGCTGCGAGAAGCATCAGCTTCTCGCCCGGCAACCAGCCATGCTCCATCGCGTGCCAGCCCGACCAGGCGATCGGCAGGACGAGCAAGACCATGTCGTAATCGCAGAAATAGGGGGTGACCAGCAGGCTCGCGACGACGAGCGCCGACGCCTTGAGGGGCATCGCCGCCGGGCCATTCCAGGCCCAAACGAGCGTCGCCGTCGCGGCGACCGCGCTGGCCCCCTGACAAAGGTAAGCCAATGTCGGGCCGGCGCCCAGCAATCGCGCCGAGACGAAGACCGACGGCACCCTGTTCCACACCATGACGACCTCCTCCAACGACCGCCGCATGAAGCGAGCATTGTCGAAGAAGGCCAGCCAGGTCTCCGCGCCGAAGGCCAGCCAGCTCGCTGCGACAAGGAGGAGAACCGTGAGCGTCGCCGACGCGAAAACCGTCCAACGGCGGGAGACGAGGAGAGCGAGCGGCAGAAGAAGGAAGAGATGCGGCTTGACCGACAGCAGCCCCAACAGCAAACCGGCAAGAACGGGATTCGAATTAAGCAAAAGCAGGCCCCAGCCGAGCAGTGCCGTGAGGAGAAATCCCGCCTGCCCGGTCATCACGGTGAGGATTGCGCCGGGAAAGGCCAGTCCGATCCAGACGGCGATCGGATGAACCGCGATCCGCCGCAAGAGCTTGACATAGACGGCGATCCCCCCGGCGACCCATAGCGGTATGGCCCAAAGATAGGGCAGAAAGCCGAAGGGCAGCAAAAACGGCAACAGGGTCGGCGGATAACTGAACCATAATTTGGTCGGAATTCCGGCAACGGCCGTTTGCTCGATCCCATAGAATTTCAATGGATCGTAAATGACGGCTGACATGCCGGCGAGCACGGCCTTGGCCGCCGCCCAGAATTCGATGAAGTCACCGCCGAGCGGCATGGCGCCCGGCCCGACCGGCTCGAGCATGCCGTGCCGCAACGCCCGGATCGTCCAAATGGCCTTGCCCACGAGGTACATGGCGACGAACAAGGGCGGATAGAACGCGAGCCGCTTGCGGGTGAGCCAAGGCAGCTCGAGCCAGCCTAAGCGCGGCGCGGCGACGGCCTGGCCATTGGCCGGCGCCGGGTCGAGCCCTGAGCTCGGCAACGCGTCCATCTCCTCGCCCCTCGGTTTTCCGCCGGTTTGCGTCGGTCCGAGGGATGATGGCGAATGTGTCTTTAAGCTTTGTTAATATTGATCCGGCGCCGCGCGGCGGACCGACACTCAGCCCGACTTTTCGAGCCGGAGCAGGTTCCAGGAGGCCGGCCGCAAGCTGGCGCTCGCCCGCCCCTCGGCGCAACTCGCATTGCGCGTCGCCGACGGCCTCACATAGTCGGGCCGCTCCTTGGAATTGGCCGCGTCCAGATCGTCATGGCGCAGCTCCAGCATCTCGCGCAGCGACAGCGAGGGGAAGCCGCGCAGCGCCAGATCGACGGTCATCGGCTCGTCGAGGCTGCGATTGACCGCGAAAAGCGTCAGCCCGTCCGTCGCCGGATCAAGGACGGCCGCGAGCTGCAGATAGGGCGTTTCTCCCGTGCGCTCCGTCCGGTAGCCCGGCGCGCGCAGGACGCCATGGAGCACGCGACCGCGACCATATTTCGAGACCTGGGCGAAAGGATGAAAGATGGTTTGCCGCCAGGCCGGGCCGCCCGTCTCGGTCATGATCGGCGCGATGACGTTGACGAGCTGGGCGAGACAGGCGACGCGCACGCGGTCGGCATGATTGAGCAAGGTGATAAGCGCGCCGCCCACGACAAGCGCGTCCGCCATGCTGTAGACCTCCTCGAGGAGGGCGGGCGCCACGGGCCAGCCGGGCGGAAGAGTCTCCGCCTCCGTTGCGCGTGCGATACCAGACGTTCCATTCGTCGAAGCAGAGCATGATCCGGCGCGTCGAGCGCAGCTTGGCCGCGACCGCGTCGCAAATCGCGACCACCTCCTCGATATGGCGAGCCATCCTGTCGGGCCAGGCGAGGAAGGCCTGCCGGTCGCCGCCGCAATCGTCGAAATAGCTGTGCAGCGAGACATGGTCGACGGCGGTCGAGCGCATGCCGCAGCACCTCGTCCTCCCAGGCGCCGAAGCTCGGCATGGCATGATGCGAGGAGCCGCAGGCGACGAGCTCGATCGAGGGATCGACCCATCGCATCGACTTGGCCGCCTCGGCCGCGAGACGGCCATATTCCGCGGCGCTCTTGGCGCCGATCTGCCACGGCCCGTCCATCTCGTTGCCGAGGCACCAGAGCTTCACGCCATGCGGCGCGTCATAACCATGCTCCCTCCGCAGATCGCTCAGTCGCGTCCCGCCAGGGTGATTGCAATATTCCACGAGATCGCGCGCCTCCGCGGCACCCCGCGTGCCGAGATTGACCGCCAGCATGGGCTCGGTCCCGGCCGCTCTGCACCAAGCGATGAACTCGTTGCTGCCGAAGCGGTTGGGCTCGGTCGAGCGCCAGGCGAGATCGAGACGGCGCGGGCGTGCATCGACGGGCCCGACCCCGTCCTCCCAATCGTAGCCGGAGACGAAATTCCCGCCCGGATAGCGGATGATCGTGGGCCCGAGCTCGCGCACCAGCGCCAGCACGTCGCGCCGGAAGCCGCGCTCGTCCGCCGTCGGGTGGCTCGGCTCATAGATCCCGCCATAGACGCAGCGGCCGAGATGCTCGACGAAGGCGCCGAAGAGACGCGGATCGGTCTCGCCGATCGCGAAATCCCGATCCAGGATGACTTCCGCCTTCAACATCTTTGCCCGCCAGGCCGTTGCCGTGCTTCGGCGCGACCTCTAGAATAAGGTAAACAGCCGCAAGGCATAACCGGGAGGCAAGCCATGGCCGATACGATCAAATATCTCCTCGACGAGAAGCGCATCCCCAAGGACTGGTACAATATCGTTGCCGATCTGCCCCGGCCGCCCGAGCCGGTGCTGCATCCCGGCACCCTCAAGCCGATCGGCCCGCAGGATCTGGAGCCGCTTTTCCCGATGGAGCTCATCCTGCAGGAGGTCTCGGCCGCGCGTTATATCGAGATTCCCAAGCCCGTGCGGCAGATCTACCGCCAATGGCGCCCGTCGCCTCTCTACCGCGCGCGCCGGCTGGAGAAGGCGCTCGATACGCCCGCCAAGATTTATTACAAATACGAAGGCGTCAGCCCCGCCGGCAGCCACAAGCCCAATACCGCGGTCCCGCAGGCCTTCTACAACAAGGAGGCCGGCACCAAGCGCATCACGACCGAGACCGGCGCCGGCCAGTGGGGCTCGGCGCTCGCCTATGCGGGCTCGCTCTTCGGCATCGAGATCAAGGTCTTCATGGTGAAGGTGAGCTTCGACCAGAAGCCCTACCGCAAGGCGCTGATGGAGGTCTGGGGCGCCAAATGCGTGGCAAGCCCGAGCCAGGAGACCAACGCCGGGCGCCAGGTCCTCGCCCAGCATCCGGACTCGACCGGCAGCCTCGGCATCGCCATCAGCGAGGCCGTCGAGGTCGCCGCCACCAACGCCGATACGAAATACTCGCTCGGCAGCGTGCTCAACCACGTGCTGATGCACCAGACCGTGATCGGCCAGGAGGCGATCGCGCAGCTCGAGATGGCGGGCGACTATCCCGACATCGTCATCGGCTGCACGGGCGGCGGCAGCAACTTCGCCGGCGTCAGCTTCCCCTTCATCGGCGAGGGCCTGCGCGGGGGCAAGAAGGTGCGGGTCATCGCCTGCGAGCCCTCCGCCTGCCCGAGCCTGACGCGCGGCAAATATGCCTACGACTTCGGCGACACCGGCCATCTCACGCCGCTCGTGAAGATGCATACGCTGGGCTCGACCTTCATCCCGCCGGGCTTCCATGCCGGCGGCCTGCGCTATCACGGCATGTCGCCGCTGGTGAGCCTGCTGCAGGAGCTGAAGCTCATCGAATCGCGCGCCTATACCCAGACGAAATGCTTCGAGGCGGGCGTGCAGTTCGCCCGCACCGAGGGCATCCTGCCGGCGCCCGAAGCGAACCACGCCATCCGCGGCGCCATCGACGAGGCGCTGGTCTGCAAGAAGGAAGGCAAGACGCGCACGATCCTATTCAATCTGTGCGGCCACGGCCATTTCGACATGCAGGCCTATATCGACTATTTCGCGGGCAAGCTCGAGGATCGCGCCTATGACGAGGGCGAGCTGAAGGCGGCGCTCGACCAGCTGCCGAAGGTCGCCGCGGAGTAAGCGTCAACGAGGCTGCCGGAGGCATTGCGGCGCGGCGTCCGCGATGCCGCCGGCGGCGGGTGAATCACTCGCGGGCCGCAGGCAGCGCTACATCGCGCTGCCGCCCGAGGCGAGATCGCCCTGGCCGTTCGCCTTCTTCGCGGCCTTCGCCTTCGGCGCCTTTTCCTTGACGAGCTTGATCTTCTTGGGCCTCGCCTGGTCGCTCTCGCCCGGCCGATTGACCTCGCGCGCCGTCATCTCGAGCCCCTCGAGCGACATGGGCTTGTAGGCGGCGCGGTCATATTCGTATGTATGTGGCCAGGGCCGGCAGCAATCGAAGCCGAGCTTGGTGCCCATGTAATCCGGGAAGCTCGGGTTGAGCCCGTGCCCGAACACCTTCTCGATGCGGATGATGCCGTCCTTGGGATCGAGCCGCGTCGCCATGGCCCATTCCACATCGCTCGCATTGCGGATGTCGACGTCGTCATCGACGACCGTGACCATCTTGAGCGGCGGGAAGGCGGCGAAGGCCGCCATGATCGCCTGCTTCGACCAGCCGCCCCGCTTCTGCGCGATCTGCACGATGGCGTGATAGAAGCCGCAGCCGCCATGGCTGAAATAGACGTCGCGCACGCCGGGGATCTGGCGCTGCAGAAGCGCCAGCACGTTGGCCTCGCCCAATAGCCCGACCGAGTTCCACACCTCGATGCCGGAGAGGATGGTCTGGAACACCGGGCGCTTGCGGTGATGGATGGCGCGGACATGCACCACCCCGCGCGGCGAGCGCTTGGCGTAATAGCCGGTGACCTCGGCGAAGGGCCCCTCCTCGCCCTGCTGCCCGCGGATCATCTCGCATTCCAGCGCATACATCGCATGCGCCACCATATGCACGGGCAAGGTCGTGCCCTTGACCAGCTCCAAAGGCGCGCCGTGGAACTCGCTGGCGATGCCGAGCTCGTCGGTGTCGGCGGGCGCGGCCTCGGCCGGCGTCGCGGCGGCGAAATGGAGGCCCGGCCCCACGCCGATATTGAGCGAGAAGGAAAGGGCGCGGCCGAGCGCCGCCGCCTTGTCGAGATAGAGCTCGAGATGGCGGCCCGCGTCGATATTGATATGGAGCGTATTGTGGTTCTGCACCATGAAGCGCTGGATCGAGGCGTTGCGCACGCCCGTCTCGGGGTCGATGGCGATCACCACGCCGGCATCGACATAAGGCCCGCCATCCTTGAGCGCATGCACCGGGATGGGCAGCGCCGCGAGATCGACGCGCTTCTGCGTCACCTCGAGGACCGGTCCGTCCTCGACCAGCACCGGATCGATCGGGCGCTGCTGCCAGCGCTTGATGCAATCGGCGACGTAGCCCGGCAGCGCGCGTTCCTCCTGGCGCAGCAGATCGCCGAGCAGCGCGCGCGACCAGTAGAGCCCGGTGAAGACCGGCGCGTCGTGGCCCTTCACGCGCTCGAACAGCACGGCGCGCGGACCGCCCTCGAGCCGCGCGGCGATCCCCGCCAGGTCATGCCGGAGATCGACCTCGGAACGGACGCGCAGCAAACGCCCTTTCGCGTCGAGATCCTCGATGATGGTGGCGAGATCGGCGATAGGACTCGACGCCATGGCAACCCCCTCAATCTCTCCCCAGAGCATTTTCCATGTGAGTGGAAAATGCGAATAAGCCCGCGCGGCACCTGAGCGGCCAGAGGCAAGACCCTAGAGCGATTCCGCTTAAGCGGAAATCGCTCTAGAATCCGCTCAACGCTTGCCGCGCCGCGGCGCGCGCACCGCCTTCGCCCGGCCCGGCTGCGGCTCGCCCCAGCGCTTGACGATGCCCGTGTCGATGCCGAAGAGGTCGAGCGCGCGGCCCACCGACTGGTCGATTATATCGTGCAAGCTCTGCGGGCCAAAGTAAAAGCCCGGGATGGGCGGCGCCACGATGGCACCCATCTCGCTCACCGCCGCCATGGTCCTGAGATGGCCGAGATGGAGCGGCGTCTCGCGCAGCATGAGGACGAGGCGGCGGCGCTCCTTGAGCACCACGTCGGCCGCGCGCGTGAGCAAGGTCGAGGTCACGCCGGTCGCGATCTCGGAGAGCGAGCGGATCGAGCAGGGTGCGATGAGCATGCCCATGGTCTTGAAGGAGCCGCTCGAGATCGAGGCCCCGATGTCATGGATGGGATGAACGACATCGGCGAGGGCCTGCACGTCGGCGAGCTTGAGCGCCGTCTCGTAGGCCAAGGTGACCTCGGCCGCGCGGCTCATCACCAGATGGGTCTCGACGCCGCTGCCCTTGAGCAGCTCCAGCGCGCGCACGCCATAGATGACGCCCGAGGCGCCGCTGATGCCGATGATGAGACGCCGCGCTGCCGCCACCTGGCCGCCTCCCTGGCTCCGCCGTCTGCGAGCGGACAAGCCGGCCACGATAGGGACCGGGGTAAGCTTAGGCAATGGTGGGCCGTCAATGCATCCCGTAACGGGGCCCTCCGATTCAAGTCGCGGGTATAGCTATCGCCTGCGAAGGTCTGCTAACATTTACATGATCGCCTCGGGGATCTTGGGGAAGGCGCTCACATGAATCGGAAGTTGGGATCGAATCCGCTCGAATCGCCGTTCCGGGGCGCCGCGTCATGGCTTGCCGACCTGCCGGAGGTCGGCCATCGGCCCTTCGATCGATAAGCTTCCCAAATGACGCGCAAATCGGGAAAAGCTTGGCTACAGGTTCTCGCGTCGGTTTCGCCCTATGTCCTGTTCGGCTTCATGACGCCGGCCGTGACGGTGTTCGGGATCGCGCGCGGCGGCTTGTGGAGCGTGCGGGCTCTCGCCTATTGGCTGGCCATTGCACTGATCCTCGACCTTCTCCTGCCGGCGAAACGACATAGGCTGACCGTCCCGCAGGCCGCCAAGCCGGTATTCAAGGCTTTGACCTGGATCACCCTTCCGGTGGTAGCCGGGCTGTTGCTCTACGCCGTCATGAAGGTGACGCGCCCCGAGCCCGGCCTTTGGCGGTTCGTCGAGATCGCCGTCGCGGTCGGCTTCGTCACCGGGCCGCTCGGCGTGACCGTCGCGCATGAGCTCGTGCATCGAAAGAGCGCCATCGAGCGCGCCTTGGGTGTGGCGCTGCTCAGCCTCGCGCTTTACGCGCATTTCCGGATCGATCATGTCTATGGTCACCATCGCCTCGTCAGCGATCCCGAAGACCCCGCGACGTCGCGGCGCGGCGAGTGGTTCTATCCCTTCCTGCTCCGCTCGCTGACGGGCCAGTTCGTCGCGGCGTGGCGGTTCGAGGGGGGGCGGCTGCGGAAGCGGGGACTTCCTGCCTGGCACTGGCGCAACCCGATGCTGCGTTACGTCGCGATCGAAGGCGCGCTCGTGATGGCCTGCTGGGCGGCGACCGGCAGGGTCGGTGCGGCATTCTTCATCGCTCAGGCGGCGGTCGCGGTCTTCCTTCTCGAGCTCGTTCACTACATACAGCATTACGGCCTCATCCGCGAAAACGGCGAGCGCGTGGCGCCCTGGCATAGTTGGAACTCGGCCCACAGGATCACCAATTGGACCCTGTTCAACCTCGGGCTCCACGCCAATCACCATCTATCTGTGCGCGCGGAATATTACGACCTCGCCCATGAGAGCAGCGCTTGCCAGATGCCGGTCGGCTATTTCGGCGCGATGCTTCTGGCCCTCGTTCCGCCGCTCTGGTTTAGGGTCATGAATCCGCGGATCGAGCGCCGCGGCGCGACCGCGCAGCCCGAAACCGGAGACATGATTTCCACGTAAATCCCCTCACCCCTTCGTCGATGCCGACGCGCGCCCTAAAACGCCGCCTCGGCCAGCTCCATCAGCGGCTTCTTGCCCGCAATGATGGCTTGGATAGGGGCCGGGCGCCGGCTAGGCAACGGCGCTGGTCTTGCAAATTTCCATGATCGTTCAGCGTTGATCGCGCATCGCGCGCTCCATGAAGGCGCGCAGAACCCTGTTCATTCGCGTCTGATATCCGCGTCCCGTCTTGCGGAAGAATTCGAAGACGTCCGGATCGATCCGCATGCTGATCGCGACTTTGCGCGTCGGTCGAACGATACGCGCCTCGGCGAACCACCGGTCGTCGAGCAGCGGCGCCACATCCGGATCGCGCGCCGCGTCGGCCTCGATCTCGGCATCCGGTATTCCTCGGACTCGCTCGATGTCGGTCCTATTCCGATGGCTTCCCTTCGACGTCAGGGAATATTTGACGGTAGCTCGCTCTTTCACGGCCATGAGCCCTTCTCGCAGAGATAATGCGACGGCAGCTGTCCCGCCAAGTGTAGACAACGGCGATCTCGATTCCTTCTACCGTGCCAACCGCTATCCAGCGCGTCTCGCCATAATCCCTACGCGTGTCGACGCGTTCGAGCGTCGGTCCCAGAAAAATCCCCGAAGCCCAAGAGAAATCAATTCCGCGATTTTCGATATTAAGTCGGTTCTTATTCTCATCCCATTCGAAATCCACTGATGGGTCTCCAGTTTAGGCAGGTTTTTCAATTCAACCTCCTCAAACTGGTGAATGGACAGATTAGCCAATCGCCAGCGTTGCGATTTGTAACAACAATATGTATATACGATATGGCGGCGTGTCAATCGCCTTTTCTGCCTAAAACGCCGCCTCGGCCAGCTCCATCAGCGGCTTCTTGCCCGCCATGATGGCTTGGAAGAGCGTGTTCGCCTCGGGCAGCACGCGCGCCATGTAGAAGCGCGCGGTCGAGAGCTTGGCCTCGTAGAACGCCGCCTCCCCGCCGCCGCCATTGTCGAGCTTGGCGAGCGCGGCCTCGATGATGCGGCACCACATGAAGGCGAGCGCCACCAGGCCGAAGAAGGCGCAGATAGTCGCTCGCCGCGGCCCCCGCCTCCTCGGGATCGCGCATGCCCTTCTCGGCGAGCCAGCCCGTCACCTGCTGCAGCCGCGCGAGGGCCTTGGCGAGCGGCAGCACGAACTCGGCCATCTTGGGGCTCGCCTGATGCTTCTCGATGAAGCCGAGCACGGGATGGAAGAAGCGCCGCAGCAGGCGGCCCATATGCTGGCTCATCTTGCGCCCCACCAGGTCGAGCGCCTGGATGCCGTTGGCGCCCTCGTAGATTTGCGTGATGCGGGCGTCGCGCACGAGCTGCTCGACGCCCTGCTCGCGGATATAGCCGTGGCCGCCATAGGTCTGCACCGCGAGGTTCGCCGCCTCGTAGCCGAGATCGGTGAAATAGGCCTTGATGATCGGCGTCATGAGGGCGACCAGATCGTCGGCCGCCTCGCGCGCGAGGGGGTCGGGATGCTTCTCGGCCTTGTCGATCTCCACCCCGATCCAATAGGCGAGCGCGCGGGCCGGCTCGACCTGGCTGCGCACCCGGAGCAGCATGCGCCGCACGTCGGGATGGACGATGATCGGGTCGGCCGGCTTGTCGGGATATTTGGCGCCGGCGAGGCTGCGGCCCTGGAGGCGCTCCTTGGCGTAGGCGACGGCGCTTTGATACGCCGTCTCGCCGAGCGCCATGCCCTGGACGCCGACGCCGAGCCGCGCCGCGTTCATCATCACGAACATGCAACGCATGCCCTTGTTTTCCTCGCCGACGAGCCAGCCCTTGGCGTCGTCGAAATTGATGACGCAGGTCGAGGAGGCCCTGATGCCCATCTTATGCTCGATGGCGCCGCAGAAGACGCCGTTGCGCGGGCCGGCCGAGCCGTCATCGCGGGGGAGGAACTTCGGCACGAGGAAGAGGCTGATGCCGCGCGTGCCGGAAGGCGCGCCGGGCAGCCGCGCCAGCACGAGATGGATGATGTTGTCGGCCAGGTCATGCTCGCCGGCCGAGATGAAAATCTTGGTGCCGGTGATCTTGTAGGCCCCTGCCCCGTCCGGCTCGGCGCGCGTGCGCACCAGGCCGAGATCGGTGCCGCATTGCGGCTCGGTCAAGCACATGGTGCCGGACCACTCGCCCGAGGCGAGCTTCGGCAGATAGAGTCGCTTCAGGCTCTCCTCGGCGTTGGCGGAGATGGCGTTGTAGGCGCCGATCGAGAGGCCCGGATACATGCCGAAGGACATGTTGCTCGAGTTCACCATCTCCTCGACCACGAGATTGATCAGCTTGGGCAGGCCCTGGCCGCCATAGTCGGGCTCGGCGGAAAGCGAAATCCAGCCGCCCTTCGCGAATTTGTCGTAGGCCTCCTTGAAGCCCTTGGGCGTGCGCACGACGCCGTTCTCGTAGACGCAGCCCTCCTCGTCGCCCGAGCGGTTGAGCGGCAGGAGCTCGTTCTCGCAGAATTTCGCCCCCTCCTCGAGGATGGCGTCGACCAGGTCGGCGGTGGCCTCGCCATAGCCGGGGAGCTTGGTGAGCTCGTCGGCGTCCAGGAGCTCATGCAGCAGGAAGCGGATCTCGCGCAACGGCGCCTTGTAGGTGGTCATCCTGGGGCTCCCTAGTTCCGCAAGGGTTTGCCGGTCTCGAGCATATGCTCGATCCGCTGCAGGGTGGCCTCGGTCTTGAGCAGCCGGAGGAAGGCCTGCCGCTCCAGCTTGGTGAGGTCGTCCTCGCCGATGGTCGCGGTGATGTCGGTCTCGCCGCCCGAGAGCACGGTCGCGAGCTCGCCGCACACGACGACGTCATGCGGCGTGGCGCGGCCCAGCCGCTTCATGCCGTCGAGGGCGAGCTCGAGCGCCACCTTGGCGGTCGGGCCCGGCAGGCGGATCTCCTTGGGCGGCTCCGGCGCCTTATAGCGCCTGGCGAGCTTGAGCGCCTTGGCCTTGGCGTCGGCCAAGAGCCGGTCGCGGTTCATGGTGATGCCGTCGCCCTCGCGCAGCATCAGCATCTCCTTGGCCTCGAAGGCCGACCTCGCCACCTGCGCGGTCGAGATCATCTCGAACACCTTGGCGATCGCCGGCATCGGCCCGCCCGGCCGCTTCTTGTAGGCGAGCCAGCGGGTCAGCATCTCCTTGCAGCCGCCCCAGCCGGGAATGAGCCCCACGCCGACCTCGACCAGCCCCATATAGGTCTCGGCATGGGCCTGGACCGCGGCCGAATGGAGCAGGATCTCGCAGCCCCCGCCGAGCGCCATGCCCGAGGGCGCGCTCACCACGGGGAAGGGCGCGTATTTGAGCGCCTTGAAGGCCTGCTGGCCCTTGCTCCCACCTTCCTCGATCACCGGCCAGAGGCCGATATTGGCGGCGAAGAGCGCCAGGCCCACATTGGCGCCGACGGAGAAGTTCTCGCCTTCGTTATAGACGACCAGCGCCTTGTAGCTGGCGCTCACCAGCTTGATCGCCTTCTCGACCATGGCGATGATGTCGGCGTCGAAGGCGTTCATCTTGGAGTGGAACTCGAGGCAGACCACGCCGTCGCCGACATCCCACAAGGAGGCGGAGCCGTTCTTGGCGAGGGGCGCGGAGGCGCGCTTCACGTCCGCGAGCAGTAGCACGCCCGGACGCCGCATGAGCTCGGCATAGTCGCCGCTCGGCGTGAGCTCGAAGAGCTTGCCGCCTTCGGTCTTGTAGAAGGGTCTGCCGGCCGCGAGCTCGAGCAAGGGCGGCAGCGCGACGCCGCTCGCCTTGAGCTTGTCGGCGAACCAGCCGCTGCCCAGCCGGTCGATCAGCTCGAACGGGCCGTAGCGCCAGGCATAGCCGAGCCGCATCGCCTCGTCGACGGCGGAGATCCTGTCGGCGATCTCGGGCACCAGCGAGGCGGCGTAAGCGAGCCCCTGGCTCAGCAGGCGCCATGCAAAGCGCCCGCCCTTGTCCGGATGCTCGGCGAGGGCGCGCAGGCCGCCCGCCTTCGCGACCTCCAGGCTCTCGAGCCCGGGCTTGAGCGACGGCCCGTAGGCGCCGCTCTTGAGGTCGATCGATTCCTTGACCCGCGCGCCGCCCTCCTTCTTGGTCAGGCGATAGAAGCCGCCCTTGCCCTTCCGCCCCGTATAGCCCTCGGCGATCATCTTGGCGATCAACGGGTGCTGGCGGAATTCGCGCTTATAGGCGTCGCCCTCGGCGAGGGAGGCCATCAGGCTCGCCGCCACATGGGGCATGAGGTCGAGCCCGACCAGATCGAGCAAGCCGAACACGCCCGTCTTGGGCAGGCCCATCGGGCGCCCCGCCACGGCGTCGGCCTCCTCGACCGTGAGGCCGAGATCGATCGCGGCGTTCACCGCCGCCTGGAACCAGAAGCCGCCGACGCGGTTGGCGATGAAGCCGGGCGTGTCCTTGCAATCCACCACGCCCTTGCCGAGCCGCTCGTCGGCGAAGGCGCGCATGGTCTCGACGGCGCCCTTGCGCGTCGCGCGCCCGGCCACGATCTCCAAGAGCCGCATATAGCGGGGCGGGTTGAAGAAATGGGTGATGAGGAAATCCTTGGCGAAGGATTTCGGCAGGCCTTGGGTGAGCTGCTTCAAGGGGATCGTCGAGGTGTTGGAGGAGACGATCGAGCCTTTCTTGCGCGCGCCCTCGAGCTTCTCGTAAAGCGCGCGCTTCACGTCGAGCCGCTCGACCACGGCCTCGACCACCCAGTCCACCTCGGCGAGGAGGCCGAGATGGTCCTCGAGATTGCCCGGCGTCACCAGCTTGACCGCAGCCCGCGACATGAAGGGCGCGGGATCGGTCTTCTTCATGCGCTCGATGGCGCTCTCGGCGAGCGTGTTGCGGTTGTTGGCGCCGGCGGGGACGATATCGAGCAACAGCACGGGCACGCCCGCATTGGCGATATGGGCGGCGATACCGCTGCCCATCACGCCCGCGCCGACGACGGCGGCTTTCTCGATGCGCATCAGACGGCCTCCAGCACGGTGGCGATGCCCTGCCCGCCGCCGATGCATTGCGTGGCGAGGGCGTAGCGCTTGCCCTCGCGCTTGAGGAGCTGCGCGGCCTTGCCGGTGATGCGCGCGCCCGTGGCGCCGAGCGGATGGCCGAGCGCGATGGCGCCGCCGTCGAGATTGGTCTTGGCGCGGTCGATGCCGAGATCGCGGATGCAGGCGAGCGCCTGCGAGGCGAAGGCCTCGTTGAGCTCGACGACGTCGATGTCCTTGATGTCGAGCCGCGCCCGCTCCAGCGCCTTCTTGCTCGCGGCCACGGGGCCGATGCCCATCAGCTCGGGCGCGCAGCCGGCGACCGCGATGCTCCTGATGCGCGCGAGCGGCGCGAGATTATGCTTGGCGGCGTAATCCTCGGTGCAGACGAGCGTCGCCGCGGCGCCGTCGGTCAAGGGCGAGGAGGTGCCGGCGGTGACCGAGCCGCCCTGCTCGAAGGCCGGCTTGAGCGAGGCCAGCCCCTCGGCCGTCGCGTCGGCGCGGATGCAGCCGTCCTTGGCGACCACGGTCCCGTCGCGCTTGATCGGCACGATCTCGCCCTCGAGCTTGCCCGCGGCCTGCGCGGCCGCGGCCTTCCTGTGGCTCTCGAGCGCGAAGGCCTCCTGCTCGCCGCGGGTGATCTGGTATTTCTGCGCCACGTTCTCCGCCGTGACGCCCATCGAGACATAGGCTTGCGGATATTGCTTGGCGAGGCCGGGATGGGGCATGGGGTTGAAGCCCATCATGGGCACGCGCGTCATCAATTCGACGCCGGCCGCGATGAAGGCCTCGCCCGCGCCCATCTGGATGGCGCCCGCGGCCATATGGATCGACTGCATGGAGGAGCCGCAGAAGCGGTTGACCGTGGTGCCGGCAACCGTGAGCGGCAGATGGGCGAGGAAGCCGATGAGCCGCGCGACGTTGAGCCCCTGCTCGCCCTCGGGGAAGGCGCAGCCCACGATCAAGTCCTCGATATCGGCCGGATCGACATGGGTGCGCTCGATCAGCGCCTCGATCACGCGCGCCAGCATCTCGTCGGGGCGCACGCGCGCCAGCTCGCCCTTGTTCGCGAAATGAAAGGGCGACCGGGCATAGCCGGCGATGACGACGTTCTTCATGGAATCGACTCCTCCAAATGCCCTTGGGATTTTCTTGGCCCGCTGCGGCATGGGGGGCGTGGGCATTGGGGCCTGCCGGCGCCCTCGCTCGCGATGCCGCCTTTGGGAATGAAGCTGCGCCGGGCCGTTTTCGGCCCGCTCCGCAGACCGCCTCGCGCGTCCGTCGGTGAATTATCGTCGCTCGACGGAGGCGGCGCAAGCGCTGAGCCGATTGCGTGTTTTCCATTGAAGGAGCGCCGCAGCCCCCCTCACCCTTCCCTCTCCCACCCACTCGTGGGAGAGGGTTGCGTAGGGTTGGCGAGGCGGCAGCCGAGCCTTACCTGGAGCTGGGTGAGGGGGCGCTTACTGTAAGCTTATCGGATCATGCCCTAGGTAGTTTCCGAGGCTGGCGGCATCGTCGACCGCGAACCAAGATACAATCGACAATTCCGCAATTTATGTTTTGGAGGAAGTCAATGGAACTCCTGCTCATCATCATTGTTCTATTCTTGTTGTTCGGCGGCTATTTCGGTTACCGCCGTTGGCGTTGATCCGCTGAAGCGGCATCTTGCCCGAACCTGAGCTGGAGGAGACGCAAATGGCTGAAAACTCGAGTGGCGGCGCCAATGGTGGACTGTACTTCATCGTCGGCGGCCTGGTCGTCGTTGTCGCGCTAGGCGCTTTTGTGTATTTCGGCGGATATCTCGGTCCTCACGGCAGCAAGACGACGACCGAGCAGACGACGACCACGGCGCCGGGGCCTGCCGAAAATACGACCACGACCACCACGACGAAGACCAAGCCCTAGCGTTTTCACGTCAAGTGGAAACGCGAAAGGCCCGAGGCGCCGCGTTCGCGGTGCCTCCACTTAGCCAAAGCCGCAAGACGAGAGGGGAGGGACCGGTGCAGAGACGAATTTTCTTCCGCGTGCTTTTGGGAGTCGCGGCGGCGCTGCCGTTGTCGCAGGCCTGGGCGCAGGAAAACGACCAGCAGCGTTGCGAGCGCCTGGCGCGCGAAGAGCGTGACGCCGCCGAGCGGCTGCAGGCCACGAACCTTTCGCCCGACGAGCGGGCGAGGCTCGAAAAGATGCGCGCCGGGCTCCACGACGAGCGCGAGCGCACCTGCCCGCATTGAGCGGCGGCGCGGAGGCTCAGGCGCGATCCGCCCGCGCCGCGAAGCAGCCGAACTTCGCATAGTGGATATGGACATAGGCGGCCGCCTGATCGGCGAGCAGCCTGTCGAGCGCCGATTCGAGCTCCTTGCCGTCGACAAGGTCGGCCGCGACGATCATCGCCCGGCTGTCGAAGGCGCGCAGCGACAACATCCTCGACCTGAACAGCTCGGGCACCTCGTCGATGGCCGGCTGGGCGCGCTCGACGCCACGACGCACGAAAATCGCGTGCGCGGCACGATAGGGCGAGGCGCTCTCCTGATGCGCGTAATTCACCAGGATGAGCTCCTCGCCGATTTCGGCATCGGCCAGGCTGACCCGGCAGGGAAAGCCCGGCTTCCTCGTGGCGGTCATGCGAACGGCCAGATTGCGCGCAAGCTCCTCCTCCGACATCGCGAAGAATTTCGTAAAGCGCCGAGGCTCGAGCGCGGCGATTTGAAATGCCATGAATTCCTCCATTTCGATCGGAGTCGGATAATCCCTTCGCCGCTCGCGAACACTCCGATTCTTGCTTTCAAAATGTCCGCGCCCGGAGCCCCCTGCCCGGCGCGGCTAACGGGAACATCGTCTGTCCAACGCCACCGTTGAAAAGGAAGAATTAACCGCAAAATGAGATAATGGGATCATGAGACATATTGGGTTGTGAGCTCCATGGGACGCGGTCGATTGCGCCTCTCGCTGATCCAGAAGGTTCTATCCGGCTTCGTCGGGGCGATGCTGATTCTCGTTGCGCTGGTGGGGGTGGTGATCGTCCTTGCCAGGCACTCGGCCGAGGCCCAACGCTGGGTTGCGCATACCTATCTCGTGCTGGGCTCGCTCGACGGCATCGTCCGCGCACTGGACCGCGCCGAGTTGAACCAACGCGCGTTCATCGTCACC
Organism: uncultured Pseudomonadota bacterium; assembly: GCA_963842155.1. Taxonomy (GTDB): domain Bacteria; phylum Pseudomonadota; class Alphaproteobacteria; order JACZXZ01; family JACZXZ01; genus CAWJFP01. The sequence continues at coordinate 142,141 of CAWJFP010000036.1, read as the reverse complement.
GGCGACCGGCGCTATTTTCTCGGCCGCGACGACGAGCTGAGCAAAGCGGAAGCGCGGTTCACCGAGGTTGGCGAGTTGACTTCCGACAATGCCTCGCAGCAGGCGCGACTGCCGGGCCTCGGCAAGCTGATTCGGGCAAGGCGCGAGGAGATGAACAACATCCCGGCCACCGGATCGGATGCGCGCGCCGACGCCGTTCGGCGAAGAATGGAAGAGGAGTTCTCCCACGCCGCGGCGATCCAGCTTGCGGTCGGCGAGCTGCAGAAAGAGGAGCGATACCTCCTGGCCGAGCGCAGCGAGACCTCCCTCCGGGAGGCGAGGTTGATCCCCTGGGCAATGGGCGCCCTGTGCCTGGCGCTCCTCATTTTCTTTTCGCTCTTCTTCTCGCGCGTCCTGCGAGAGATGCGCGAGCGCCGACGGGCGGAGCTGCGGCTGCGCGAGGCGATCGAAGCGATTCCGGAAGGGTTCATGTTATTCGACGCCGACGACCGGCTCGTCCTCAGCAACAGCAGATTGGACCAGCTATATCCCAACTCGGCGATCATGCATCGCCCCGGCAACAGTTTCGAGGACATGCTGAGGTATGGTCTCCTTCAAGGGCAGTTCCTGGATGCTCTCGGTCACGAGGACGAATGGCTGGCCGAGCGCCTCGAGATGCGGCGGGCAATGAACGGTTCCGTCGAGCAAAGGATGACGGATGGCCGCTGGCTGTTGATCGACGACCACCGCACGCGCGATGGCGGCTGGGTCGGAACGCGCAGGGACATCACCACGATCAAGCAACGCGAGGCGGAGCTGCGCGAGGCGAAGGAAACAGCGGAGATCGCAAGCCGGGCGAAAAGCGAGTTCCTCTCTCACATGAGCCATGAGCTGCGGACGCCGCTCAATACCATCATCGGCTTCTCGGACCTCATTCATCGCGAGATCAATGGCCCCCTGGGACATGCGAGCTATCTCGACTATGCCGCCAACATCCATACCAGCGGCGAGCATCTGCTTACCGTCGTCAACGACATCCTCGACCTCTCCAAGATCGAGGCGGGCAATCTCGCCCTCAGCGAGGACGAAATCGAGATTTCCTCCTTGAGCGCAAGCGTCATCCGCATGCTGGGCGAGCAAGCGAAGGCGGCGGGACTTGCGATGGTCGCGGAGATCGATGCCGATTTGCCGCATTTGCTGGGCGACGAGCGGTCGCTCCGCCAGGTGATCATCAATCTTCTGGGCAACGCGATAAAGTTCACGTCCGCCGGGGGCCGTATTTCCCTGAACGCCACGCTGGACGCCGGCGGCGCCCTGACGATTTCCGTGAGCGATACTGGGATTGGCATCGCGGGGGAAGACCTCGCCCGCATCATGGAGCCTTTCGGCCAGGTGGAAGCTGCCTTCAGCAGGCGCTACCAAGGCACCGGGCTCGGCTTGTCGATCGCCAAGAAGCTCACCGAGGCGATGGGCGGGCAATTGGCGATCGAAAGCCAATTGAGGGTCGGCACGCGCGCCACTTTGCGGTTCCCGGCCGAGCGGCTGGTAATGCCGTTGGCGGCTGCCGTTTGACAAGCGCCTGCAGGACTTGGTCGGCGGGCGCGTGCTGATCGCCGGATCGGCTTCGACGGGCTTGATTGTTCAAGACCCGGCGAGATGGAAGGCAATCGAAGAAGCAACCCGATGACCGATCTAACGTCGCGACAAATTAAGCAGGCGGTTCTTGCGGGCCTTAAGGAAATGGCGGAGCGGTTTGCGGAGAATCCGCAGCCGACGGATGGCACGGTTTGCGCCGCACTCGCCGCGGCCCGCGGAAAATCGCCTCCGAAACACAAGGCGAGCAAGCGGCCCGCGGCCAAAAGAAAGTCGCCTCCGCTGCGCAAGATAGCCAAGCGACCGGTGGCGAAAAGAAAGCGCGCATGACCGACTTCGACCTTCCGGCCCAGATTCTCGATTCGCCTTTCGAGGCACCGGCCGCGCAATGACTGATCAAGGAAGGTGAGGCGCCGGTTGTCGTGCGGGATCGCCGCAGGTACCCCGGGACTGACAACATTAATTTCGCTCCGTAGATCAAAGACCGCCAAATGTTGTGTACAGTATTCTGTATTAAGGGTTCGCACGCCCCATGGTAGAGCCAAAGGGACTTCTCCTTAATGACCGTCGATTTTTCTTCTATCCGCCTCTATCGCAACTCCCGGAGTGACGCGTTTGAGGAACTTGTCTGCCAAATCGCCCGCCGTACCGTCGCGGCAGGAAATGAGAGTTGGTGGCGGCTCGACGGCGCCGGCGGCGACGGTGGTATGGAGGCCTATTTTCTGTCCGGGGAAGGCAAGACCGGTCTCCAGGCAAAGTTCTTCACACGATCGCGAGAAGTGCGATGGGAACAAATACGGGCTTCCTTTAGGGCCGCGATATCCCTGCATCCCGATCTGACGACCTATCGAGTTTCCATCGCCTGTAATCTCACGGGACCGACAGGACGCGGTGGTTTGTCCGGCGTGAGTCAATGGGAAAGCACGCGCGCTCGAATGGAAGCGGACGCCTCTGCCGAAAGGCGCACCGTCAAAATCACTCTTGAGACCGCAAGCGATCTTGTCGGCGCGCTCGCGCGACCGGAATGCGTTGGCTTGCAGGACTACTGGTTCGGCGCAATTGAGATTACACAAACGCGATTGCAGGCCTGGCTGGACTCGGCCATTGCCGCATTGGGCGAGCGATATCATTCCAATGATCATGTCGAGGTCGCTGTTCAAGATGTCTTGCGGGTCCTAAGCCATAGTCCCGTTGCCAATGAGCAGATTTCGGGCTACCGTTCGCGAGATAATCGAACTCTCTCCTATCTCACTTCCAGAACCATGGAGCAAGCACGCCAAGGACGCGCGCAAGATCGAAGAACTCAACGCAGCTTGCGCCGGTTTGAATCGGATAATCTTTACCATCGAAGAAAACGCATTGTCTTGGCCGATTGCAGATTGGCGCCGCAGTGTAGAAGAGATTGAACGGCTTATCGGGCATTTCATCCGGAAGGTGCATGAACTTAAGCCAGCAAAGCCGGCGACGGAAGCGATCGCATATTTTCGACATCAGCTCAACCGTTATGCCCAAGCGATCGACGTACTTGCAGCGTTGTTCTGCACAAAATCGTTCGATGTCGAAATTGCGCGTGGCGCGATCTTCGTGGGCGCTGCTGGCAGCGGAAAATCGCATTTATTGGCCGCAACCGCGGCAAACATCGTCGGAGACAATGGCGTTTGCGTTTTGCTACTGGGGCATAGATTTCGCAACGATCAAATTTGGTCGCAAATTATAGGCCAATTGGGACTGCCCGCCAGTGTAGCCCGAGACCAATTACTCGGGGCGCTCGATGCGGCGGCCGCTTCTAGTCGCAGGCGCGGGATCATCGTGGTCGACGCCGTCAACGAAGGTACCTTGCGTCGGCTCTGGGCACGTGAATTCCAGGCGTTCGCCAAAGATGTGCTTGCATTTCCCAATCTTGCCGTGGTCGTCAGCTGCCGGGACGTCTTTGTGCCACATGTTTTGAGCAATGCAGCTCGGCAGCTGTTTCCTGTCGTTGTGGTTCAAGGGTTTTCCGATCCCGCGGAGCAAGAGAACGCTGCGCGTGTCTATATGGACCGGCGCGGCATCGCCCGGCCGGCTGTGCCTTGGTTGGCGCCGGAGTTCGTCAACCCTCTGTTTTTGCGAAGTTGTTGCGAGGCGATCGCGGCTAGGGGCGGTCACCAGTTTCCAACTGGTCTCATTGGCACGAAGCAGCTTCTCGCCTTCTACGTGGATTCGATTGCGCGCGCTCTTGCACAAGACATGGATACTGGCGGCGATGTCGGGGCCGCCTGCAAGCGAGCGCTGGTCGACATCGCCAGAAGGATGGCCGACGGTCGCCACGATTGGGTCGAGCGCGCAAATGCCGCAATCGTTGTGAAAGCCGCATTCGTCGGATTCCAATCTGACAAACGCGATTGGCTTTCCGCTCTCCTTAGCAATGGCGTATTACGCGAGGACCCCCATCCGGACGGTTCGGATAACGATGATCCATTGAACGAAAGAGACGATGTTATCCGATTCGCCTTTCAGCGGTTCCAGGATCATTTGATGGCGGATGCATTGCTCACAATTGTAAGCGATATACGCGCGGCATTTGCTCCCGACGGCGCTTTTAGTTTTCTCTTACTCGAAACACGGCGGTCTACTTTGGGAATGGAACGGATTGATCGAAGCGCTATCGATCCAGGTGCCGGAGAAATTCGATCTTGAGTTCGTTGACGTGCTCCCTGGAGGGGAGGAGCGACATTGGCAAGCGAACACGATTGAGAATGCTTTTTTGCAAAGCGTGCGCTGGCGGGAACCCAACAAAATCACCGACCGAACCCTTACGCTCGCGAACCGGCTAAATAGCGGTCCGAGCGGCATCGTGTCGCTCCTCATCGAACTTGCGCCCCGCAAGGACCATCCCTGGAACGCGATCTTTCTGGACAATCGTCTATACCGCTGGAAGGCATGGGAGCGCGATAGAAATTGGACCATGACGATTTCCCAAGACGGGGTTTATGATGAACATCCTGTCAACCGCCTCCTTGATTGGTGCGCCAATGCTCCAAAAGAGAGCGCGGACAAAGAGACTTTGCACCTTTGCGCACTTACCCTCTGCTGGCTGTTTTGCTCGACGGCACCGTCCGTTCGCGATCGTGCGACGAAGGCTCTTTCATCGCTACTAACTGATTGCCCAGATTTGTTTCCAGAGCTGATGGCGCATTTCGTCGATGCCGACGATCTCTATCTCATCGAGCGTTTGCTTGCTGCCGGTTATGGAACGCTGATTAGGCACCCCGATCTTGGTCATGCAACACACTTCGCGAGCAGCGTAATACAACATACTTTTCGAAAAAAAGGCATTCCACCTAATTTGCTGCTCCGCGACTACGCGGCAGGAATTGTCGAGTCTGCCGAGGACCTGGGAGCAATTGACGGAGCGCTCGACGTTTCGGTGGCGCGGCCGCCTTATAGGTCCTCTCAGCCGAGATTTAATGCCAGCAAAGCGAGTGTCGAGCGAATCGCCAAGAAGGCTGGCGGAGATAATATTCTCCACTCCTGTTCAAGCGAGCTGGGCGATTTTTATGGTGATGAGATTCGGCACCCGAATGGAAATTTTCACCAAAGTGCCGGTGTCAAAGCCGCTTGTGGCATCGCGACGCCAGCGTGCCTTTCGATTTGAAGAACGCCTGCAGCTTCATGACGACGATCTTAAGTGGTCTGCCTTAAAGGAGGTTGAACGGCTCCTTTCGGACTTCCAACGACACACTTTATCGTTACTAGATGCTTTTCTGGCGGAGCGGAAGCCACGCCCCAAGCCACGCCGGATCAGCAAAAAGAACTGCAGGCCGCTGAAGCGAAGCTTCTGGCTCTCCTTTCTGCCGACGAGGTCGCGGAATACCAAAGCTCCTGGCGGCCGCAGCACGCTGATGGCAGAATCGATTTCGCAAAGGTGGCGCACGTTTCGCCACAGGCCGCAGCGCTCTGGATCACGCGGCGCGCCTACCAGCTTGGCTGGACATCCAAGCGATTCGGAAAGGATATTGGTCAGCGCAATTATGATTCGGGTGACCGGCCTGTAGTGGAAGGCATTGGTAAGAAATATCAACGGCTTGCACGTTCCGAGTTGCTTTCCCGGCTCGTAGACGATTTCTGGCTCTATGAAGACTACGACGATGGTGGACCGCGGCTATACCGCTACGCGACCGATGTTAGCTTTGAGCGGGATCTGGATCCGACCTTGTACCAGCATCGTACGCATTGCAATGGCGAAACTTTCGGCCTTGACCGGCGTCTCGTACCCACGCCTCCTACTATTGCGACGCGCGATGGAGCGCCGCGTTTGTTTTGGCCCTTCGAAGACGATCCGAGAGCAGCGCATGAATGTGGAGTGGTTGCGACCAACAATGGCGTGCGATGGCTGCGGTTGACGTGGTACACTCAGTTAGGCGCCGCGCCAATCACGGCGCCGCGCGCATTCGGGCCACGGCTTGCTACAACAGGAATTCTGCTTCACACATGCCATTTTGTGTCCGACGGCGCGGGCAGCCGTGCTTCAGGCGTCCCTGCGCGCCGCAAGTCATATCGACATCAGGAGTTGGGAGCCGCCGAAGTACACGGATGGGCCATTTTTTTATGAATACTGGCGGGGTACTTGGTTCAAAATCAGATGGCGACCGCGCACGACCGGCAAGCTCGCGCATCGCGTCGCGTTTCCTGTCGAAGAATATTCCTGGGAGTCCCATCTTGATCGCACGTTGCCGGAGGGTGCGAACGGAACCGTGATTGCACCTTGGCTTATGCAAGGTGAGAACTTACGCCTATCTCCAGAGACACCGCAAATCACTCGGAACAAGGAAGGTTTGGTAGTGGCGTGGTCGAGCCAGCAATCGCAGAACAGCGGGCTAATCGTGCGCGAGGATTGGTGGCATGAGGTATTGGCACGACATGAATTGGCATGTGTTTGGATTCTTGTTGGCGAGCGAGAGGCGTGGAACGATGGCGACCAAGCAGGCGCCCCGGCCTTTCGGAGATTCAATAGCGTCCTTCGCCTCGAGGGAGAAAATATTGTTGCGCTCCGCTGGGATGAAGATACCAATGCACCAACTGACGTTTCAGCAAAGAAAAGCCATCGAGGTTAAACTCCGGCAATTCCAGCCCCGTCGTGCCCCTCCTCGCGGACGTTCGCGCGCTCGCGCGCTTTGTCATCGCGGGGTCCCCTGTTGCGTTTGAGTCCCTCACAACAGTCGACAGACGCCTCGCGCGTCGAACGATCAACCTTCCCCCTCCCCCTCATCCTCCTCTTCTGCCTCTCCGGCATGGGCGGTTCTTCCTCCTCCGGCATGGGGCGGGATTTCGGACGCCCCCGTTTGACCGGCGGCTCGGGGTCGAGGTGAAACGTGACGCGGCCCGGCGATTCGTAGCTTCGCACCGGCACGGTCCTCTCGATCTTGAATGTCACGATCACGGGCTTCCGCGCCTTGCGCTTCGGCGCAGGCTCGGGCGGCGGCGGGTCGGGCGGCGGCGGCGGCATCTCCGGCATCAGCGGGAGAACGGCCCGGGAGGCGTCCGGCTTCGCCGCGTCGAGCGGCTCCTCGGCGCCGGCGATCGGGTCGCTGTCCTCGACATTGACGCCGTGCTCGCGCAGCTGGGCCACGAGCGCGCGCTCCTGGGCCTGGACCTCGTCCATGGCGTGGGCGATATCCTGCCGCTGGCGCGCCAGCGCGACGAGCCGCCGCCTATGCTTGGCCAGCGCGATCCGCATCTCCGTCACCTGGTCCTTGCCCACCCGGTGGCGGTCGAGCATCTCCTTGATCACGGCGAGCTTCAAGCCGAGCCGCCGGCAACGCCGGATATAGTCGACCCGCCCCCGGTCGGCCTGGCTGAAGATACGGTGGCGGCCGGCCCGCTCCGGCACCAGCAGCCCGATCTGCTCGTAGAAGCGGATGGTGCGCGGGGTGACGCCGCAGAGCGCGGCGAGACGGTTGGTCCTGTATTTGCGCTCCTCCCCGCCGAGGGCGGATTTTTCCGGCGGCCGGTCGTCCCTCTTCGTCATGAGGTCTCCCCTCGCCGCAGCCTCCTAACTGCCGCCCCCCTTCACGATCCCGGCGAGCGGGTGATCGACTTGATCCGCCCGCGCCTATTGCCCGACATCTCGGCGATCTTGCGGTCCTGCGCCTCGATGAAGACGCGGGCCGGGGCGTCGCCCTCCAGCCCGCCGAGCTCGGCCGCGGGCACCTTGCGGTTCGAGGTGCGCGCGCCGTCCTCATAGACGACGTCGAAGAGGACGAAATCGCTGCCGACCTGTTGCTTCTTGCGCGCCACGGGCGTTCTCCGAATTCCGGGCCGAGCTCAGCTGTTCTCGACGCCGCCGTTCGAGCTTTGCTGCGCTTCCCGCTCGGCCGCGCGCTTGGCGGCCTCATCCTGCCGGCGCTGCAGTTTGGCTTGTTTCTTCTGTTCCCTCGCGCGCGCGCGCTCGGCGCGCTGCTGGTTGTAGTTGGGCTTGAAAGCCATCGAAGCGCTCCTCTTGAAGGCGGCCCGCCATGACCGGACCCCATAGCGGGAGAGGGCACCGGTTGCCCGGTGCTCTTCCAGCCATGCAGGGTTCGAAGGGTCAGACGGCCTTCAGGTTTTCCGCCGAGGTCTTGCCGCGCTTGGGATCGCGCTGCTCCTCGTAAGAGACTTTCTGGCCCTCGGCCAATCCGCTCATTCCGGCGCGCTCGACGGCGGAGATATGGACGAAAACGTCCGCCCCGCCATTGTCCGGCTGAATGAACCCGAAGCCCTTGGTGCTGTTGAACCACTTAACGGTGCCTACCGGCATAGCCAACCTCCAACATAGCAGTTAAATCCCGAACCGACGCACTGTAGCCTGCCGAGCGCTTTTGCGCCACGGCGCCGCGGCGATGCCCGTTCCCCCCGTCAAATCACCAGCGCCTCGCGCTGGAATTGCTCGCCGAGATCCCAGGCGCCGCGACGGATATTCCGCAGATGGAGCGCCGCCGCCGGAGCGCTCCAGAGGTGGAGCTTGTCGCGATAGGGCCCGATCTTGAAATATTGATAGGATTGGCCGTCCGGCGGGCCCGTGTTATTGGCGCGGACGGTCGGGTGCGCGATGTCGATCTCGTAGTCGAGATCGGGAGGCGGATCGGGGCTCTCGCGGCTCGTCATCGCGGCGTCTCCCCTCGCCCGGCGCCTGGCGCGGGCGCCGCCGCCGGCTCCTCGAGCAGGACCTTCTTCAGGATCTTGCCGACGGCGGATTTCGGCAGCGAGGCGCGGAACTCGATGATCTTCGGCATCTCGATGGGCGAGAGCCTGCTTTCGAGGAAAGCGGTGAGGCCGGCGGCGTCGAGCGTTTCGTTCGGCTTCAGCACCAGATAGGCCTTGACCGTCTGGCCGCGATAGGGGTCGGGCACGCCCACCACCGCGGCCTCGGCCACGGCGGGATGGAGATAGATCGCCTCCTCGACGTTGCGCGGATAGATCTTGTAGCCGCCCGCGATGACCACCTCCTTGAGGCGGTCGACGATGAAGAAATAGCCGTCCTCGTCCATGGTGCCGATGTCGCCGGTATGGAACCAGCCCTCCGTCATCGAGCGCGCGGTCTCCTCGGGCTTCCGCCAATAGCCCGCCATGACCTGCGGCCCGCGCACCCAAAGCTCGCCGCGTCCGCCGGCGGGAAGAAAATGACGCGGCTCGTCGAGCGCGGCGATGGCGACCTCGGTGCCGGGCAGCGGCAAGCCGATCGAGCCCGGCTTGCCCTCCCCGCGCGTCGGGTTGCAGCAGACCACGGGCGCCGTCTCGCTCAGCCCATAGCCCTCGATGAGCCGGCAGCCGGTGAGCGCCTCGAAGCGGCGCTTGACCTCGAGCGGCAGCGAGGCGCCGCCCGAGATGCAGAGCCTGATCGAGGAGAGGTCGAATCGGGCGAGGCCGCCATGGTTGTTGATCGCCGTGTAGATCGTCGGCACGCCGGGGAACATCGTCGGGCGCCGCTTGTCGATCGTCTTGAGCACCTCGACGAGATCGAAGCGCGGCAGGAGGATCATCACGCCGCCATAACGCAAGGAGGCGTTCATCACCGTCGTCATGGCGAAGACGTGGAAGAGCGGCAGCACCCCCAGCAGCCGCTCGCGGCCATATTCGGCGTCGGGAAACCACAGCTCGTTCTGGATCACGTTGGCCCACAGGTTGCGGTGGGTGAGCGCGGCGCCCTTGGGGACGCCCGTGGTGCCGCCGGTATATTGCAGCACCGCCACGTCGCGGGCCGGGTCGATCGCCACCGCGCGCGGCTTGCCCTCGTTGGCGATCAGCGCGTCGTAGGAGATATGCCGCGCGTCGGCCGGCAGCCGCGCCAGCTCCCTGCGCCGCAGCAGGGAGAAAAGCAGGCTCTTGGGGAACGGCAGCGCGCTCGCGAAGGGGCAGACGACGATCTTGTCGAGCCCGCTCTGGCTCATCGCCAGCGCCACCTTGTCGTAGAGCAGCGCGAGATCGAGCGTCACCATGATCCGGGTCTCGGAATCGTCGATCTGGTGCACCACCTCGCGCGGCGAATAGAGCGGGTTGTAATTGACCACCGTGCCGCCGGCCAGCAGCACGGCATAATGGCAGATCACGTAATAGGGGCAATTGGGCAGGAACAGCCCGACCTTGACGCCCGGTCTGACGCCGAGGGCCTGGAAGCCGGCCGCCGCGCGCTCGACCAGGCGCCCCAGCGCGCGGTAGCTGCACGCTCTTGCCGAGAAACTCGATGGCCGGCCGCTCGGCGTAGCGCGCCACCGCCTCCGCCAGCAACGCGGGCAAGGGCCGCTCCGGCAGCTCGAGGCGCGTCGGGATGCCGGCGGGATAGGAATTCTCCCAGGGACGGGGAATGGTCGCGGGCAGCAGGGCGCTCATGGCTTCCGGCCTCGCGGCGAATTGCAGTCGCCTTACGTTGGCGTCGAAATCCCATGATAATGCCTTGTCACGATAAAATCGGTCAAAAACGACCCCCCTCGCGCCCAAATAAGGAACCTCCTCGCGCCCAAATAAAGAAAACGACAAGCACGGCGCGGTATCGCGGCAAGCGAGACCGTGCTAAATGCTAAGAAATCGGTCGCTTCAGGGCCCATGGGGTGCAGCATGAGCAAAGAAACACAACGATTTGGCCGTGACGCCCCGCCCTCTGAGGTCGGCCAGCGCCGCGGCGCGCTCAATGCCGCGCCGCTCGCCCTGGCAGCGCTGCTTTGCTTCGTCTCCCCTGCTTTCAGCCAGACAGCGTCTCCTCCGCTCGCCGTGACGATCGACGCGCGGGCCTATGCCGAGCTTGACCCGACCATTCCGATCGCCGTCGAGGCGGCCAATGACACCGATCAAGCGCAGCGGCTCAAGGCCGACATCGTCGCCGCCCTGGAAGGGCGCGGCTTCCGGGTCGACGAGAATGCGCCCATCGTGCTCGAGTTCTACGCGACCGAGCCCAATGGCGGCCCTTCGCTGCCGGGAACGTCGTTGAATAGCGGATATGCGGCCGGCGGGGCGGCCACCGAGGGTCCGACCGAGGGCATGACGCCGACCGCGCAAGCCAACCAGGCGCATTTCCAGACCAATGTCTTCTCCAACCTCACCGACTCGCTCTTTGGCCACAAATCGCAATCGAGCGCGGCGGCCGCGCCGCCTCCGGGCCGCTCGATCCACGTCAATATCGAGGTCAACGATCGCCGCGCCGCGCGCCGGGTCTGGCAAGGCAGCGCCGGAACCTTCACCGATCGACCAGATTCCTATGCCGTCGCCTCGGCGATCGTGCCGGCGCTCATCGAACGGCTTGGCGCGAACGCCAACCGGGAGCAGGTCGATGTGCCTTGAGGTGCTGCTTGGCTGAGGGCGAACGGCGATGACCGACGACGCTCGCAGGCGCCCCGACCCGTCCAAGGCCAGGCGGCCTTTGTTGAGCGCGGCGGGAACGGCGCGCAGAAGCGAGCGCGAAGCCCGCCTTGCCCGCGCCTTGCGCGACAATCTGCGCCGGCGCAAAGCCGATCTCGCGGCCCGCGGCCGCGAAGAGCCGAACCCGTCCGAGGACTGATCTCGACGAGGCCGGCCCCAGCCGCTTCCCCCCTAGCTTTTTGCGCCATGCGACCGCTATAACGAGCGCAACTGGTCAGCGCTGGGGCTTCATCATCGCGCGCGGCCCATTCAGGAAAAGTCGATGGACAGAATCCGCATTCGCGGCGGCAACAGGCTCAAAGGCGCCATCCAGGTCAGCGGCGCGAAAAACGCGGCGCTGCCGCTGCTCGCCGCCAGTCTCCTGACCGACGACCAGCTCACCCTGATCAACCTCCCGCATCTCGTGGACATCGCCACGCTGGCGAGGCTGCTCGGCGAGCTCGGCGTCGATATCGAATTGAACGGCAACGCGCCTGGCGGCGGCCATGCCGGCCGCGCTCTCTCGCTCACCGCGCGCAATATCGCCAGCACCACCGCATCCTACGACCTGGTCCGCAAGATGCGCGCCTCGGTGCTCGTGCTCGGCCCGCTCGTCGCGCGTTACGGGACGGCGAAGGTCTCGCTGCCGGGCGGCTGCGCCATCGGCACGCGCCCGGTCGATCTGCATCTCAAGGGCCTGACCGCGCTCGGCGCGGAGATCGAGCTCGAGGGCGGCTATATCAACGCACGCGCGCCGCACGGCCTCTCCGGCGCGCATATCACCTTCCCCATGATCTCGGTCGGCGCCACCGAGCAGGTGCTGATGGCGGCCACCCTCGCCAAGGGCGAGACGGTGATCGAGAACGCGGCGCGCGAGCCCGAGGTCGCCGACCTGGCGCGATGCCTCATCGCGATGGGCGCCGAGATCGACGGCGCCGGGAGCGAGACCTTGCGGGTGCGCGGCAAGGAGCGTCTCCATGGCGCCCATCACGAGATCATCGCCGATCGTATCGAGCTCGGCACCTATGCCATCGCGGCGGCGATCACCGATGGCGAGCTCGAGCTCATCGGCGGCCGGCTCGAGCTCATCGGCGCGGTCGCCGAGACATTGCGCGCGGCCGGCGTCTCGCTCGAGGAGACCAACCAGGGCATCAAGGTCAAGCGCGCCAACGGCGCGCTCACCGGCGTCGATGTGATGACCGAGCCTTTCCCCGGCTTTCCAACCGATCTCCAGGCGCAGACCATGGCGCTGATGGCGACCGCGCAAGGGGCCGCCATGATGACCGAGACGATCTTCGAGAACCGCTTCATGCATGTTCCCGAGCTCATGCGGATGGGGGCGAACATCAATCTCCACGGCACCTCGGCGATCGTGCGCGGCGTGGCGCGGCTCTCGGGCGCGCCGGTCATGGCGACCGACTTGCGCGCCTCGGTCTCCCTCGTGCTCGCCGGGTTGGCAGCCGAAGGCGAGACGATCCTCAACCGCGTCTATCATCTCGACCGTGGCTATGAGCGCCTGGAGGAGAAGCTCGCCGCGTGCGGCGCCGAGATCGAGCGGATCAAGGAATAGCCGGATCGGGGCAAGTGCGAATGGGCGAGCCCTTGCAGCTGCGCGCGGAGGATGCGGAGGACCTTTCGGTCATCTCGAGCTGTCTCCAGGACTCATTGGTGCCGCTCGCCGATATGCGCTACGACCGCCCGGCAAGGCAGTTCGTGATGGCGGTCAACCGTTTTCGCTGGGAGGCTTGCGAGGCCGGCTCGGCCGCGGAAGCGGTATTCGAGCGCATCGCCTGCGCCATAACATTCCACGAGGTGCGCGCGGTAAGCTTGCGGGGAATGGACCAGTCGCGACGGGATCGGCCGCTCGAGCTGCTGGCGCTGATGGTAGCGGAGTCGGACAAGGCGGGGGCCGTGACGGTGCTGCTCGTCTTCGCCGGGGGCGGCCGCATCCGCCTCGAGCTGGACCGTATCCGCTGCGAGCTGCGCGATTTCGGCGAGCCTTGGCCTACGCGCTGGCGGCCGCGTCACCTCGTGGAATAGCAATGGATCGAGCGGAGATGAACCTATCGAGTGGCGAGGGCCTGGTCTTGGCGGTGCCCAAGGGGCGCATTGCGACCGAGCTCGGGCCGCTTTTCGCGCGCGCCGGCATCGAGCCCGAGCACGCCTTCGCCGATCCGGATTCGCGTCAGCTTCGCTTCGAGACGAACGATCCGCGGCTGAGCCTCATCCGCGTGCGCAGCTTCGACGTCGCCACCTTCGTCGCCTTCAACGCGGCCCAGGTCGGCGTCTGCGGCCGCGACGTGCTGATGGAGTTCGATTATCCCGAGATCTATGCGCCGCTCGATCTCGGCATAGGGAAATGCCACCTCGCCGTCGCCGAGCCGGCCGAGCTGGTGAAGCGCGACGATCCCCGTCGCTGGAGCCACGTCCGCGTCGCGACGAAATATCCGGAGATCACGCGGCGCCATTTCGCCGCGCGCGGCGTGCAGGCGGAATGCGTCAAGCTCTCGGGCGCCATGGAGCTGGCGCCGCGCCTGGGGCTTTGCCGCCGCATCGTCGATCTGGTCTCGACAGGCCAGACGCTCAAGGCCAACGGCCTCGTCGAGGTCGAGCGCATCGCCGAGATCACCTCGCGGCTCATCGTCAATCGCGCCGCGCTCAAGACGCGGCCCGAGGAGGTCGGCGCCTTCATCGCGCGTTTCCGGCGCGCGGCCGAGGAACTTGGCCGTGCCGCTTAGGCTCGACGCGCGCAAGCCCGGCTTCGAGCGCGGCTTCGCCCGCATGCTGGCGCGGAAGCGCGCGGCGGAGGCGAATGTCGACGGCGCGGTCGCCGCCATTGTCGCCGCCGTCCGGCGCCGCGGCGACAAGGCGGTGCTTGCCTACACCAAGCGCTTCGATCGCCTGGCGCTGACCCCGCGCGGCATGCGCGTGACCGCGCGCGAGGTCGAGGAGGCGATGCAGCGCTGCGAGATCGGCACGCTCGACGCGCTCCATTTCGCCGCGGAGCGCATCGAGGCCTATCACCGCCGCCAGCTGCCTGTCGACCAGGACTATCGCGACGCCGCCGGCGTGCGGCTCGGCTTCCGTTGGCGCGCCATCGGCTCGATCGGCATCTATGTGCCGGGCGGCAAGGCCGCCTATCCGAGTTCGGTCCTGATGAGCGCCGTGCCGGCGCGCGTCGCCGGCGTCGAGCGCATCGTCATGACCGTGCCCGCGCCCTCGGGGCTCATAAACCCGCTCGTCCTCGCCGCCGCGCGGCTCATGGGCATCGAGGAGATCTACCGCGTCGGCGGCGCCCAGGCTATCGCCGCCCTCGCCTACGGCACCAAGACGATCGCGCCCGTCGACAAGATCGTCGGCCCCGGCAACGCCTATGTCGCGGCGGCAAAGCGGCAGGTCTTCGGCATGGTCGGCATCGACATGATCGCCGGCCCCTCCGAGATTCTGGTGATCGCCGACAAGGACAACAATCCCGATTGGATCGCCGCCGATCTCCTGTCGCAGGCCGAGCATGACGAGGCGGCGCAATCCATCCTCATCACCGACGATGCGGCGTTCGGCGACGAGGTCGCCGCCGCGTTCGCGCGTCTGCTGCGCAGGCTGAGCCGCAAGGCCATCGCCGGCGCGAGCTGGCGGCGTCATGGCGCCATCGTCGTCGTCAAGGCGCTCGCCGACGCGGCCCCGCTCGCCGACCGCATCGCGCCCGAGCATATGGAGCTGGCGGTGGCCGATCCCGAGGCGCTCCTGAAGCGCATTAGCAACGTCGGCGCGGTCTTCCTCGGTCGCCACACGCCCGAGGCCGTGGGCGATTATGTCGGCGGCCCGAGCCATGTGCTGCCGACGGGACGCAGCGCCCGCTATTCCTCGGGGCTCGGCCTGCTCGATTTCATGAAACGCAGCTCGGTCCTCGGCTGCGACGCGCGCGCGCTCGCGACGGTCGGGCCCGCGGCGGCCGCGCTGGCCGAGGCGGAGGGGCTCGGCGCCCACGCGCTCTCGGTCTCCCTCCGGCTCCACGGCAAGACGCGCTAGGGGCCCCGGAGTGGCCGCGCAGAAAGGGCAGGACGCGCGCATCGTTCAGATCCATCTCGATGAGCGCAGCGTCGTCCGCCGCAGTCCCGAGGTCGAGCATGAGCGCGCGATCGCCATCTTCGATCTGCTCGAGGACAATAAATTCGCCCCCGTCGGCGATTATCGCGGACCTTACGTGCTGCGGCTCTCGATCGAGGAAAGCCGTCTCGTGCTCGCCATCCATGACGAGCAGGAAAAGCCGCTCGGCAAACTGATCCTGCCCATCCTGCCGTTCCGCAAGCTCATCAAGGACTATTTCACCGTCTGCGAGAGCTATTTCCAGGCAATCCGCAGCGCCACGCCTTCGCAGATCGAGGCCATCGACATGGGGCGCCGCGCGCTCCACAACGAGGGCTCGGAGCTCCTGCGCGAGCGCCTCGCCGACAAGGTCGAGCTCGATCTGAACACGGCGCGACGGCTGTTCACCCTCATCTGCGTGCTCCACGTCCGGGGCTGACCCTATGGCGGAGCTGCCGTCAAGCGTGCTGTTCGCCTGCAACCGAAACACCATCCGCTCGCCCATGGCCGAGGCCATTCTGCGCCATCTGCATCCGCGCCGCATCTTCACCGCCTCGGTCGGCGTGCGCCCGGGCGAGCCCGATCCCTTCGCCATCGCCGTGATGGAGGAAATCGGGCTCTCGATCGAGGGCCATCGCGCGCGCAGCTTCGAGGAGCTGCAGGACAGCTTCTTCGATGTCATCGTCAGCCTCTCGCCCGAGGCCCAGCACTCGGCCGTCGAGCTGACGCGCACCATGGCCTGCGACGTCGAATACTGGCCGACGCTCGACCCGAGCGTCCTGGAAGGAAGCCGCGAGCAGCGTCTCGAGGCCTATCGCCAGGTGCGCGACCAGCTCATGGCGCGGATCATGGCCCGCTTCCCCCCGACGCTGGCGCCGGTGGTATGAGGGGACGGTGCGAAATTCGCTGAAATGCCTTGACCGGTCAGGGTCTTGAACGCATCTTCACCCCGCCGGACATGGTTTGCGAGGGGGCATGGCGAAAGAAGATCTGATCGAAGTTTCGGGGACGGTCACCGAGCTGCTGCCGAACGCGATGTTTCGCGTGAAGCTCGACAACGAGCATGAGATTTCTCGCTCATACCTCGGGCAAGATGCGCAAGAACCGCATCCGCGTCCTCGCGGGCGACCGGGTGAATGTCGAGATGACGCCCTACGATCTCACCAAGGGGCGCATTACCTTCCGCTTCAAATAATCCGCCGGGGCCGGAGGGCTCGGGCGATGACGCGCTTGATTCTTGCCTCCGCGTCGCCGCGACGGCTCGAGCTTCTGCGCCAGATCGGCATTGAACCCGATCTCGTCGCGCCGGCCGCGCTCGACGAGACGGTCTTGCCGCGCGAGCTGCCGCGCGCCCATGCCGCCCGTCTCGCGGCGGGGAAGGCGGAAGCGGTCGCCCTACGCCATCCGCAAGACTTCGTCCTCGGCGCCGACACGGTCGTCGCCTGCGGGCGGCGTATCCTCCCCAAGGCGCTCGACGAGGCGACCGCGCGGCGTTGCCTGGCCCTGCTCTCGGGCCGACGGCACCGCGTCTATGGCGGCGTCGCGCTAATTGCCGGCGACAAGATCGCCTCCCGCATGGTCGTCACCATCGTGAGCTTCAAGCGGCTCACGCCGCGCGAGGTCGACGCGTATCTGGCATCGCGCGAATGGCACGACAAGGCCGGCGGCTATGCCATCCAGGGCCGGGCGGCGGCCTTCGTGCGCGCCATCAGCGGCTCCTATTCCAATATCGTCGGATTGCCGCTTTACGAGACGGCGGCGCTGCTTCACGGCGCCGGCTATCGATGAGCGCCTCGAGCGCCATCGACGAGATCCTGGTCAATAGCTCGCCCGGCGAGACGCGCATCGCGCTCGTGGCGGAGGGTCGCCTCGTCGAGCTGCAGCTGGAGCGCGCCTCCGGCGGCAGCCTCGTCGGCAATATCTATCTCGGCCGCGTGGCCAAGCTTGCGCCCTCCATCGATGCCGCTTTCGTCGAGCTGGGGCTCGAGCGCGCGGGCTTCCTCGCCGCCGGTGCCGCGAGCGGAGCCTTGAGCGCCGAAGGAGGCCCGTTGCGCGCTGCCGAGCCCTCGCGGGACGCCGCCATCTCCCGGCTCCTCGCCGAAGGCGATGCGCTGCTGGTCCAGATCGCCAAGGACGCTATCGGCGACAAGGGCCCGACGCTTTCCGCCCGGATCGCGCTCCCCGGTCATTTCGTGGTATTGCGGCCGGGCGCGTCGGGCATCGCGGTCTCGCGGCGGATCGAGCGCGCCGAGGAGCGGAAGCGTCTGGAAGCGGCGCTCGCGCCGTTGCTTGCGCCGGGCGAAGCGGTCACTGTGCGTACTGCGGCGCAGGGCGCGCCCGAACAAGTCTTGGCGGCCGAGCTGGATGCCCTGCGCGCGCGTTGGCGCGAGCTGTTGGAGCGGGCGCGCGGCGCGCGGGCGCCGGCGTCGATCCTCGCCGAAGAGGAGGCGTTGGCGCGCGTCCTGCGTGATCATGCCGGTCCTTCCCTGCGGCGGATGTTTTGCGACAGCCGCCCGGTCCTGCGGCAGGCGCAAGCCTGGCTCGCCCGACATGGGCTCGGCGAGACGGTCGCTTGCGAGCTGGTGCGCGGCCCGACGGCGGTCTTCGCGCGGCATGAGATCGAAGATCAGATCGCCGAGGCCCTTGAACCGACCGTCGCTTTGCCCTCCGGCGGCAGGATCGCGATCGGACGGCTCGAAGCGCTGACCGCGATCGACGTCGACAGCGCGCGACATGCGGAGGCCGGGCGGCTCGCCGCCAACAGCCTTGCGGTGAACCTCGAGGCCGCCGCCGAGATCGCGCGGCAGGCGCGCCTGCGCAACCTCGCGGGGCTCATCCTCATCGATTTCATCCATATGGAATCGGCGGCGCATCGCGCGCGGCTCTCGGATGCGCTCGCTCTCGCCTTTGCCGAAGATCCAGTCCCGACGCAGCGCGGCGGCTGGACGGCGCTCGGGCTCTACGAGATGACGCGCAAGCGCATGCGCAAACCGCTCGCCGAGCTGTTGAGCAGGTCTTGTGCCGTCTGTCATGGCGCCGGGCTGGTGAAGAGCGCCGAGACGGTGGCGCTCGAGCTGCTGCGGGCGGCGGAGCGCGCCTCCGATGCGGCGTCGGGCCGGGCCGTCACCGTCTGGACGAACGAGGCCGTGATCGCGGTGCTCGAGGGGCCGCTCAAGCCCGCGCGCGCCGAGCTCGAAACGCGGCTCGGCCGACCCCTTGCATTGCGCGCAAAGCCGGGCTATGGCCCCGAGCAGTTCGAGCTTATGACGAGCTGAGCGCAAGCGAGGCCGGAGACGGAAACAGCGCATGGGCGAGATTGCGACATTGCCGCGCCGCAAGCAGGCGGCCTGCCCCATCTGCCGCAAGCCGAGCGTTGCGCGTTACCGGCCCTTCTGCTCGAGGCGTTGCGCCGACATCGATCTCGGCCGCTGGCTCGGCGAAGGCTATCGCATCGAGACCGAGGAGAAGCCGGAAGCCGGCGCGGACGCCGACGCCGGCCGGGACGAGCCGCGCGAGTAGCTGCCGCCGACGGGACAGACAAATGTCGGGACAGGTGCATGATCTGGAAAGTTTTAGGAAATCTGGACAGGCTTTGGGAAAGCCATTATAAGCGGCCGTCGCCGCTCTCGCCGGACGGCCCCTAGCCCAGGTAGCTCAGTTGGTAGAGCAGCGGACTGAAAATCCGCGTGTCGGTGGTTCAAATCCGCCCCTGGGCACCATCCCCTTATCACTTCGATTTAACTTGGAAGCGGTACCCAGAGTTCGCGCGCGCGAGGCTCCTCCAGTTGATACGTTGCTGCGAGCTTGCAGTGGCAGAAGACAAGATCGCTCGTTCGGCAGGATTACCGTCGCTTTTCGAGCGCTTCGAGTGCCGTGGCCCCCGCGTTGGTGCCAGCGGCGTTTTCGGCGAGGTCGCGCAGCACCGGTATGACGCGATCCGGCATGAGCTCGAGTAGCGCGACGGCGGCGCAGGCGCGCACGTCAAGGTTGTAGCTGTCGAGGAATGGCGCAAGGAGTATGCGGCCTTCCGGCTTGATCGCGTCCAGTCCGCTGAGAACTGTCCGCAGGTGAGTTTCCGCATCGTCGCTAAGATCGTCGTCGACCAGGTCATCTTGCGCTGTGCTCCGAATCCCTGCGAGGACCTCGAACGCAGCCAGCAGCTTTTCGATACGTTTTTGTTGAGTGGAGGCATCATGCAAGGCTGTCATCACGCTCAGGAAAATCACACGATGCCCCATTTCTATCCTCTTCAAACCTATAGCGCTAAGCGCGCGAGCTTGACGGTGAGCAGACGTTGAGCAGCCGCGTCCTTGTTCCGGACAGCAGCTTTCAGCTCTTCCATTAGCCGCTCCGTGGTCTCAAAAATCTCATCGGCTCGTGCGTCTCCGGGCATGGCCATGTCCCTCCCGTACTTCGTCTCCGTCGCAACTCGATCTCCTTCAGTACCGCGCTTGCACGGCGATTGCGCGGCAACATTCAGCCAGTGCGATTAGCTCTCTTTTGGAGCGCTTCGAGCGCCGTGACCGCTGCGTTGGTGTCAGTCCAATTTTCCATGAGGTCGCGCAGCACGGGTATAGCGCGATCCGGAATGAGGTCCAGTAGCGCGGCGGCGGCGCAGGCGCGCACGTCTAGGTCGTGGCTGTCGAGGAATGGGACGAGAGCCATGCGGCCTTCAGGCTCGATCGCGTCCAGCCCGCTGAGAATGGTCTGCAGGTGAGTTTCCGCGTCCTTGCTCAGATTGTCGTCGACCAAATCGTCTTGGGCCGTAGCGCCAGATACGCGACGACCTCGAACGCGCCAGCAACTCTCGCATACGGTCCTGCGGGTTCGTCGCCTCCCGGCATGCCATTACTCCAGCCAGAGTCACGCGATGCGCCATTTCTATCCTCTTCAGACCCTGCCCCAAGCGCGCGAGCTTGACGGCGATCAGACGTTGGGCGGCCGCGTCCTTATTCCGGATAGCGGCTTTCAGCTCTTCCATTAGCCGCTGCCCGGTCTGATAAATTTCATCGGCTCGTGGATCTCCGGTCATGGCCATGTCCCTCCCGTTCCGCTTCTCGCTTGCTACTGAATTAGCCCCAGCATTCGCATGATCTTGACGCCTTCTTCATATTGAACATCAAACGGCTGCGTTTGAAGCCATCGGTAGACCGTCATGCCGAGCCGCCTCCGTCGCGCTTTTGGAATATTCGGCATTGATCTCCTCGTGCAGAAGGGTCGGCACTCGGACGATGTTATCGCCGCTTTGTAGCAATTCCTGAGACATGTTCGTCGCGTTCTGGCCGCCCTGTGTCACTATGTGATGGTTTTCATAGCCTGGCTGGCTTGGCCCCGTGGCCGCGGCACGAAGCTCCTCGAGCGTGTGAGGCCGTTTATTGACAAAGTCGAGGGCGGCCTTCACGTCGATTTCAAGTTCGCGGTCGTTTGCCGCCATCGTGAGCAGCTCGGCGATAATCTCGGCTTCGCTGAGCTCTCCGATACCAGGAATTAGGGTAAGCACTGCTTCGCCAGCAAGGCGGAGCAGTGAGAAAAGCATTTCACGCGCTCTGCGCCTTGTCGCCCGGCGCAGAATTCGCTGCGTTAGCTCTTCGGAGATGACCGCATCTGTTCCGTCCTTGGGGCGAAACTTGCCGCCCCGCCCGCCCACCGTCCCCGCCGGCCATCCGGGATGCTTCGGATCATCGGGGCTCGCCTTTTGAAAGCTCTCGGACGGATCGGTCTCGTCCGTCAGCGCGCTCAGCAGGTCTCGCGGACCAAGTCCCGCTTGCAGTAATCGATCAGCCAGGAAGAGCCGGAGCGACGCAGGCGCCTCGTCTTCAATCCCATGCAGGCCTGTAAAGGCGATATGCATTTGCGCGGAGACGAGGTCGCCACGAGTGAAAGCCTGGTCGGCTCGACGGAGGTGGGCGATGATGTCGGGCGAAACGGGCCGGCCATATGCCGCGGCGATCAGCGCCAGAATCTCCTCTTCCCGACCATCGATCTCGCAGGCCATGCCGCCGTCATTGCGGCGCTTCGCGATCACCGTATCGGCGCCTAACAGAAGCGCGTCTTTGGTGAGGGTTAAATGGCGCTTGATCCCGCGATCACTCGCTCGTTGCCAATCCTCGATGAGGCTCGCAGGCGTCATCAAATCCCCGCAAACGGCGGCAATAGCGGTGATTGTTCACCGCGGGAAAAAAAGAACATAACAGGAACATGCTGTCAAGGCAAATCTTACGAATCCCGCGCTTGAACTCGCGAACGCGGTTGTACAACTACGCTGACAATCCTCTACAAGCGGTGGGAAAAATCGCCGTCCTGCGAGCGGGCACTTGGTCCGCCGCTCAGGCTTCCGGCGACGCGCTTCAGGGCGGCGTCGTGCGTCGATGCCCTCCAGCACGAGACAGATGAAACTTGCCAAGCCGATTGCGCTCTTCGAGCCGCCGCGTCGGCCTAACGTGCCGTTGACAGAGCAAGCAACGCCGCGCATCTTGGTAGGATTGCGTGTCCGATCGAGACCGGGAATGGCTGACGGCGAAGCGAGACGACAAGCGATCGGGCCTCGGCCTAGCTTTCGCGCCATGACCGAGGCTAACCAGGCGGCTTGGGTGCGCATCGCCCAGGCCGACGCCGAGTTCGCGCGCGGCCTGCCGGACCGGCTGCTCGGCCACCTGACGCTGCTCAGAAACGAGTGCCACGGCTTCGCCGTCGACCGGCTCGAGCACTGCCTGCAAACCGCCACCCGTGCTCATCGCGCCGGGCGCGACGAGGAATACGTCGCTTGCGCGCTGATCCATGACAGCGGCGCCGCCCTCGCTCCGGAAAGCCACGCGGAATTCGGGGCGATGATCCTCAAGCCATACATCTCCGAGCGCAACCATTGGATGATGCAGCACCATGGCATTTTCCAGGGCTATTACTTTTTCCATTTCTTCGGCGCCGACCGCAATATGCGTGAGCAATTCCGCGGCCATCCGCATTTTGAATATACCGCCGAGTTCTGCGACCAGTTCGATCAAGCCGCCTTCGATCCCAACTACGAGTCCATGCCCTTGGAAGCCTTCGAGCCGATCGTTCGTCGGGTGCTGGCGAATCGGAAATGGTAAAACCTGCACCAACGCCATCGCGCGCGGCGGGCGGAGCGCCGAGATCCACGCTGTATCGTTCAGTCTGTTGCACGACATCGCGCCAACCCAGCTGAACATCATATGTCTCGCGTGGTAATGGCGTGGCGGTGCCTGCCCCGAAAGCGAATTGGCGCCCCTCGCATGCCGGGAGCGGCTTAAGACATGGGTGCGGCGGTGAACGATCAGGAGCTGCTCAATCAGGCGCTTAGCCGGCTCGAGGCGACGGGTGCCATCGAGTACAAAGGCGAGTTCGGGGCCGAGATCACGACGTTCATTCCCTTTGCATTCTGGCTAAAGACGCAAGGCCTGCTCGCCGGCCGGCGCGTGATCACCTATGGCGGCATGCGACCCTATTACTATTTTCTGGCCGACGACGAATTTCACGAGAAATCCGGTCCGCGCCAATGGGTCCCCATCGAACAGCGCGATTGGCCAACCAACAGCACCTATAGCGCGACGAAGCAGCCATGGCATGTCATGCCGGATTACCGATCGCGATACCGTTCCCAAGGCAGAAAATTTCGTCGCCCGGTGCTTTTCATCCAGAACAAATTTTGCGTGGAATGGGGCGTGGGTCCGCTCAATTTTCTTTCGCTGCGCGCACTCGAAAAGCTGTTCCGCCTCGCCTCGGATCGCTTTGACGTGGTCTATAGCCGGCCGAGGACTCTGCCCAAGGATGTCGGCTACACGACCGATCACAATATCGATTGCGACTATCCGGACATCGAGCTGGTCAGGCGGTTCGGCGATGTCTTGATCCTGGAAGACCTGTGCGCCGAATCCGACGCATCGTACAACCTTGCCAAGCTCGAAATCCTGGCCAAATCACACCTATTCGTCGCGGTGCAAGGCGGCGGCGCGCATCTTCTGGGCTGTTTCGGCAATTCCGTGTTGCTGCTGCTGCATTGCGACGGCGACGAATATCCGCACGCCTATGCGTCGGGGCCCTACAAATACCTGTCCACACCGCCGCCGGTGCTGCTCTTGGCGCGAGGACATGTGGAGATGGACCAGGGCGTCAACGTCATCGGCGGCTTTCGAGGCGAGGGCGCCGAGCTGGAGCTCGAGGCCAAGTGGCTGCCGACCTTTAAAGAGCTGAGATTTTAGCCTTGGACTCCGACGAGCTCGTCATCATCGGCGCCGGCCCGGCCGGATTGGCGCTGTCATCGAGCTATGCGGGAAGATCGCGCATCCTGGAAAAGAGCCATGAGGTCGGCGGCCTGTGCCGATCGATCGAGTTCGGCGGCGGCGTCTTCGACATCGGCGGGCACTCCTTTCATTCGCCCCATCCGGAGGTCTTGCGGCTGGTCGAGCGCCTCATGAAGGGCCGCTGGCACAGGCAACGCCGCGACGCGCGGGTTTTTTTCAATGGCGACCTGATCGACTACCCTTTTCAGCAGCATTTCGAACAAATTTCCGACCCGGCCATCATTGCCGAGTGCCGCCGACACCGGCCCGGAACCGATCCCGGAACCGATGCGGTCGCCACCGCCGATAACTTCGAAGACTGGATCGTCGAGCGTTTCGGGCTCGGGGTCGCGCGTCATTTCATGCTTCCCTACAACCGCAAGCTCTGGGCGCGCGATCTGAGGCGGATGAGCTGCGAATGGGTCCAAGAGCGAATCGCAGAGAGCGGACCCGGCCACGCCCCGCAAGGGGAGCGGACCCGCCGGCCGCTCGAAGGGGGAAGCCAGGTGGCCTATCCGGCGGACGGCGGTTTCGTTGAGATCTTCCGGGCCATGGCCCGCCATTGCGGAGCGATCGAATTCGGCCAGGAGGTTTGCGACATCGATCCGAAGGCCAAGACCGTGAGGACCACCAACGGCGATGTCTGGGCCTGGGAAAGTTTGGTCTCGACCATGCCCCTGCCGGCGCTTCTCCGCGCAATTCGGGACTGCCCGAAACATTTAATCGACGACGCCGAGCGCCTCGAGTTCGTTGCGCTCAAGCTGCTCCTTATCCTGGTCGGCAAGGCGGTGGCGAACGAGCCCCAGCGCGTCTACGTGGCCGACCCCCGCGTCCCCGCGCACAAGATAACCTTCAACCACACCTCTTCCCCGAGCTTGCGCCGCAGGCCGGTGCAAGCCATCATGTGCGAGATCTCCCACTCGCCGGAGAAGTCCTTGGCGGCCGACGCCGATCTCGAGCAGACGATCCTCGAGTGGTTGGTCGAGGCCCGCCTGATCCGCTCGCGCGTTGATGTTGCCGAAACCCGATTTGTCGACGTCGATTATGGCTATCCGGTCTACACTCATGATCGACTCGCGATCCTCGAGCGGATTGGCGCCTACTTGGCGCGGCTCGATATTTTCACCATCGGCCGGTTCGGCGCCTGGGAGTATGTGAACTCCGACGCCTGCATCTGGCAGGGCATTCGCCTCGCTGCGCGGCTCGGCTGACATGGCGATCGGCAGGAGCATCTATCACGATCTCCCCAGCTACGCCTTCACGCGGCCGGCCGAGCTCGGCGGCGCCGCGCGGCGCCATCCCGTCGCCATCGTCGGCGCCGGTCCGGTCGGCCTGACGCTCGCCATCGGGCTTCGGCGCTATGGCGTTCCCTGCGTGCTCATCGAGCCGCGCGATGCGGTGAGCTTCGGCAGCCGCGCCACCTGCACGTCGCGCCGCAGCATCGAGATTTGGGATCGCTACGGCGTCGCGGCGCCCCACCTCGCCAAGGCGCTCGCCTGGACCGGCGGCCGCAGCTTCTGGCATGAGCATCTGGTGCTCCAGTTCGCCATGCCGCACGACGCCGACCAGAAGCATCCGCCGATGATCAACATCCAGCAATGCTATCTGGAGCAGTTTCTGGTCGATTCGCTGAACGAGATCGGCGGCGCGGACATCCGCTGGCAGAGCCGCGTCGCGGGCATCGCGCCGGGGGAGTCGGGCGTGCTGCTCGACATCGCGACGCCCGAGGGCGCCTATCGGCTGAACGCCGATTGGGTCGTGGCATGCGACGGCGCGCGCAGCTTCGTCCGGCAGGCGCTCGGGCTCGCCTTCGCGGGCAATTCCTACGAGGGGCGCTATCTCATCGCCGACATCCATCTCGAAAGCCGGCATCCGACCGAGCGCCGAGCCTGGTTCGATCCGCCCTCCAACCCGCGCTCGACGGTGTTGATGCATCGCCAGCCGGGCGATATCTGGCGGGTGGATTACCAGCTCCGCGACGACGAGGACGCGGAGGCCGAGCTCGCCGAGGAGCGCGTCCGCGCCCGCATCGACGCGCATCTTGCGATGATCGGCGAAGGGCCCGCCTACGAGCTTATCTGGACGAGCCTTTACAAGGCGCATTGCCTGACGCTCGCGCGCTATCGCCATGGCAGGGTACTGTTCGCGGGCGACGCCGCGCATCTCGTGCCGATCTTCGGTGTGCGAGGCCTGAATTCCGGCATCGACGATGCCGGAAATCTCGCCTGGAAGCTCGCGGCGGTCGTCCAGGGCTGGGGCGGCGAGCGCCTCCTCGACAGCTACAGCGACGAGCGCGTCTTTGCGGCCGAGGAGAATATCCGCCAAGCGCGCAAGAGCACGCTCTTCATGACGCCGCCCTCGGCCGGCTTCGAGCTGATGCGCGAAGCCGCGCTCAGCCTCGCGGTCCGGCATGATTTCGCGCGTCCGCTGGTCAATCCCCGCCAGACCACGGCGATCACCTTCGCGCAGTCGATCATCGATACGCCCGAGGAGGAGGCTTGGCCGCCGGGCGGCGCCCTCGTGGGCGCCACGCTTCCCACCTTCCCGGTCACCTTGCTGCGGGACGGCCGCGCCCTTGACGGGCATCTCCTCGATCTTGTCGGGCTCAAGCCCACGGTCATCATGATGGCGGGCGATCCCGCCGCCGAAGCCGCCATGCGCGGACAAGGGATGACGGAGCGTCTCGATCTCGTGCTGCTGGCGTCCCAGGATCGCGCGGCGAACGGCGCCACGGTCGCGGTCGATCGCAAGGGCCGCGCGGGCCCGCTCCTCGCCCTCGCCGAGCCCGGCGCCGGCTATCTCGTGCGTCCCGACGGTCACATCGCTGCGCGTTGGCGCCGCTTCGAGCCCGCGCGTTTCGCCGCGGCCTTCCGGCGCATGCTCGCTTTGGAGGCATGAGCGATGGTGGAGAAGCTGCCGGTCGAGGATCTCGAGCGATTATGGACGCGCCTCGCCGAGGCGATCGACTTGGCCGGCGCGCGCCGCGAGACGTTCCTCGCCAAGCTGGCGCTGCTTCTCGCGAACGAGCTCGGCGACGGGGCAACGGCGGAGCGCCTCATCAAGGCGGCGCTCGAGGATCTCGATTGAGACCACCTTAACGCGCCCTCGCTACTCCGAGCTCAGCGGGAGCATCCGCGGCAGCACGCGATCGCGCAGCCAAAAATAATGATAGAGCGCGGCTGCCACATGCAGGCCGACGAATCCCAAAAGCGCGTAAGAGGTCCAGACATGAATACCGCCCAGCTGCGCGCCCAGCGCCGGGTCGCTCGGCAAAATGCGCGGCAAGGGGACGAGACCAAAGAGATCGATGCTCCAGCCTCTAGCCGAAGCGCTCGCCCAACCCATGAAAGGCAACAGGACGAGCAGGAAATAGAGCATCGCATGAGTTGCCTTTGCGCCGCGATGCTGCCAAACGGGCACATTGTCGGCGATGAGCGCTACAGGATGGCCGATGCGCCAGAGCAGTCGCAAGACGACGAGCAAAAGAATGACCACGCCAATCGAGAGATGAAGGTTGATCAGGCCCTCGGGCTGCGTGCCGCGATGAATACCCGGCATCGTCCAAGCGACCGCAAACTGTGTAACGAGCAGCGCAAAGGTCAGCCAATGCAGGAGCTTCGCGACCGCGCCATACGCGGGTTGGCCGGCATTTCTTCTTTCAAGCCGAGGGCACGCCGCGACCAATCTAGTGCGTGCGCCTATTGCAGCGCTCTGCGTTGCCGCGCCGCGCGGAGCAACGTGATGACCTCCTCGGGGTCGAGCCTATCCGCCCGCATCAGCAGGAGCGTAATGGGATCGGCCAGAATTTCCGTCGTGGTGGGCTCGATGCCGGCCTTCCACCAGGGGCCGATCTCGGAAGTGTGAAACGCGTTTGGCGCGACGAGCATTCGTTCGAGGCTCATTTTCCCGCCCTCCCCGATATTGCGATTGTCGATGTCGATATGGCGGCCCGCGGACCGAGCCCAACAGTAGCGCTTGGGCCCCTTTCGCGGCGTGACAAGCCTGTGATCGAGTTCAACGGGTTACACGCAATCTTGTAGACAGAATTTTTTCAAGGATTTGCGAAGCGCGCGCTGCGGTGCCGCGCCGTCCGCGACAGGAAACCGCACTGAACGTCGGCGGGCCGCGTCGCCATATTTCATCAAGGAAAAAGCTGGTCGGCGCGATCCGGCGGACGGCCTACCGCCGGGTGTCGTCGAAGGAGGTCGAGATGAGCGAGAGGCGTATCGGCATTGAGGCTTCCCGCCTTCGGTCGAACGAGATGCATCCCGTGATCTACAAGGCGATCGTCGCCGTGGCTTTCTGGATGCTGCTGGCGGTTTGGAGCTTCTTCAGCGATAGCGGCTATACGGGCCTCATCCTCGCGACGATCACCGCTTTCACGGTAATCGTTGTGGCGATACCTTATGAGCTTTGGCGCCTCTGGCGGCGTTCGCGCAACTCGTTGGAGGAAGGGAGGGAGGCCCCCGCGCGCCCGTTCCGCGATTGGCTCAAGGGGGAGCTCAATATCTGGCAGGGAAGCCTCCGGGCCTCGGACGCGGCGATCCTCGTGCTCACGCCGCTTTTGGCGGGCGCAATCGGCATGACCATCTTCGCGATAATCTTCCGCATCGAGATCTGAGCGCCGCCCCGTTCGCGAGGCTCAAGGCAGGTCGGCCGCCGTCAGATATTGCGTGCGGTCTGCGACGCGGACCATGATTTTCACGCCGCGCCGCATATTGAGCGCGAGCAGCCGCGCCATCTCGGGCCGGCGCCAGGCGTCGGGAAAGCCCGGATCGACGTTCGCCACCAGCGTGCGGTCCTTCTCCACGGTCGAGAGCACGACCTTGCAGCGGTCGGGCCGCAGGCTGTCGGGCAGGCGCGGCTTCTGCAGCCAGACGCAATCGAAGACGCGGCAAGAGGCGGGCCGGCTCTCATAGATGCCGCAGCCCTTGCCTTGGACACAATGGGGGCACCATTGGTCGCGCGGCTTGGGCTCGGGAAGGTCCTGCACCGCCATGAGCTTGCAGCAGAGCGTGCAGCTGCCGCAGCCATGCGCCGCTATGGCCTCCTTCGCGCCGTCGTCCCTGCGCGCCTGCCTGCCATCGGCCGAGGACGCGGCGCCGGGAGCGGGCGCGAAAGCGCTCATCCGATCGCGGCCCTGATCTTCTCGGCGAGCTTGCCAATGGCCTCGCGGTTGCCGGGCTTGATCGGCCAGTTGAGCAGGAGTTCGTCGCCCGTCCGGCGCGGCAGCACATGGATATGGAAATGCATGACCGATTGCGCCGCCGCGGGGCCGTTCGATTGGGTGAGATTGAGGCCGGCGGGACGCAGCGCCGCCTTCACCGCGCGCGCCATCTTGGCGGCCGTCTCGGCGACCTTGCCGACCGCGCCCTTGGGCGCTTCGTATATCGTTTCGAAATGATTCTTGGCGACCGCGAGGCAATGGCCTTCGCTCGCCGGATTGATATCCATGAAGGCAATCGTGGCGGCGTCCTCGTAAAGCTTGAAGCAGGGCACCTCGCCGGCCACGATCTTGCAGAAGATGCAGTGCGGGTCGCGATTCATGGCATGCCTCATGAGACGCCTGCTCGGAAAGAGACGCTACAAGAGCTCGGGATAAATGCAAGCACGCGATCGGCCCCGTCGATCGAGGGATCAAGCTTGCGATTCGCGCTTGCCCTTGAGTGCTGCCTGCGCGCCGGCGAGACGGGCGATGGGCACGCGATAGGGCGAGCAGGAGACATAGTCGAGGCCGATGGCGACGCAAAAATGCACCGAGGCCGGGTCGCCGCCATGCTCGCCGCAGATGCCGAGCTTGATGTCGGGCCGCGCCTTGCGTCCGCGCGTCACGGCGATCTTGATCAGCTCGCCGACGCCGTCCTGCTCGATGGTGACGAAGGGGTCCTCGGCGAAAATGCCCTTCTGGCGATAGACGTCGAGGAAGCGGCCGGCGTCGTCGCGCGAGAGGCCGAGGCAGGTCTGCGTCAGGTCGTTGGTGCCGAAACTGAAGAACTCGGCCGTCTGGGCCAGCTCGCGCGCGCGCAGGGCCGCGCGCGGCAGCTCGATCATGGTGCCGACCAGATAGTGCATCTCGACACCTGTCTCGGCCGCGACCTCGCGCGCCGCCCGGTCGATCACTTCCTTCAGGATGTCGAGCTCGCGCTTGGTCGCCGCGAGCGGGATCATGATCTCGGGCACCACCGGCTTGGCGCCGTTCGCGACCGCGGTCGTCGCCTCGAAGATGGCGCGGGCCTGCATCTCGTAGATCTCCGGAAAGGTGATGGCGAGCCGGCAGCCGCGATGACCCAGCATGGGATTGACTTCATGGAGCTTGGCCGCGGCCTCGCGGATGCGGCTCGGCTCCACGCCCGCCGCCGCGGCGACCTCGGCGATCTCGGCGTCGCCGCGCGGAAGGAACTCGTGGAGCGGCGGGTCGAGCAGCCGGATGGTGACGGGCAACCCGTCCATGATGCGGAAGAGCTCGGCGAAATCTGCCCGCTGCATGGGCAGCAGCTTGGCGAGCGCCGCGCGCCGCCCGCGCTCGTCCTCGGCGAGGATCATCTCGCGCACCGCGACGATGCGGCCGGCATCGAAAAACATATGCTCGGTGCGGCAGAGCCCGATGCCCTCGGCGCCGAAATCGCGCGCCGTTCGTGCGTCGGCGGGCGTATCGGCATTGGCGCGCACGCCGATCTTGCGATAGCGGTCGGCCCACTCCATGAGCGTGACGAAATTGCCGGAAAGCTCGGGCATGATGGTCGGGACCCGACCGAGAAATACCTCGCCCGTGCCGCCGTCGATGGTGATCTCGTCGCCGGCCTTCACGACGCGATTGCCGACTGAGATCGTGCCGGCCGCGTAATCGACCTTGAGCTCGCCCGCGCCAGCGACGCAAGGCCGGCCCATGCCGCGCGCCACCACGGCGGCATGGCTCGTCATGCCGCCGCGCGCGGTGAGGACGCCGAGCGCCGCATGCATGCCGTGGATGTCCTCGGGGCTGGTCTCGACCCGCACCAGGATGACGGCCTGCCCGAGCTTAGCCCTGTCTTCGGCGTCGTGGGCTTTGAGCACCGCCTTGCCCGAGGCGGCGCCGGGCGACGCGGGGAGCCCGCGCGCCAGCAGGATACGCGGCGCCTGCGGATCGAGGGTCGGATGAAGGAGCTGGTCGAGCGAGGCCGGGTCGATGCGCCTTACCGCTTCCGCCTCGTCGATCAGCCCCTCCCGCGCCATCTCGACCGCGATGCGGATGGCCGCGCCCGCCGTGCGCTTGCCGCCGCGCGTCTGCAGCATGTAGAGCTTGCCGCGCTCAACGGTGAACTCGAGGTCCTGCAGATCGCGGAAATGTTTTTCCAGGATTTCGCGCACCTCGAGGAGCCGGCGAAAGGGCGCCGGCATCGCCTCCTCCATCGCCGGGAGGTCGGAGCCAGCGGCGCGGCGGCCGGCGATGGTGAGCGACTGCGGCGTGCGGATGCCCGAGACGACGTCCTCGCCCTGCGCGTTGACGAGATACTCGCCGTAGAACGCATTCTCGCCGGTCGATGGATTGCGGGTGAAGGCGACGCCCGTGGCGCAGTCCTCGCCCATATTGCCAAAGACCATGGCCTGGACGTTGACCGCGGTGCCCCAGTCGTCGGGGATGTGATTGAGCCGGCGATAGGTGACGGCACGCTGATTGTTCCAGCTTCCGAAAACGGCGCCGATGGCGCCCCAAAGCTGCTCTTGCGGCGCTTGCGGGAAGGGCTTGCCGAGCTGGTCCGCCACCATCTGCTTGAAGCTCTCGACCAGCGCGCGAAGATCGTCGGCGTCGAGCTCGGTATCAAGGCTGACGCCGCGATCCTCCTTCAACAGCTCGATGACCTCCTCGAACTGGTGATGCTCGACGCCCAAAACGACGTCGCCATACATCTGGATGAAGCGCCGGTAGCTGTCATAAGCGAAACGGGGGTCGTCGGCCGCGCGGGCAAGGCCTTCGACGGAGTCATCGTTGAGGCCCAGGTTCAGCACCGTGTCCATCATTCCGGGCATCGAGGCGCGCGCGCCCGAGCGCACCGAGACGAGCAGCGGATTGCGCGCGTCGCCGAATTTCCGCCCGACGCGGCGCTCGAGGCGCTTCAAGGCCCGCGCGACCTGCCCCTCGAGGCCCTCGGGATAGCTGTGTCGATTTTTCTCGTAATGGATGCAGGCCTTGGTGGTGATGGTGAAGCCGGGCGGCACAGGCAGACCGATGCGGCTCATCTCGGCGAGATTGGCGCCTTTGCCGCCGAGGAGCGCGCGCATCGAGGCCTTGCCCTCGGCCTTGCCCTCGCCGAACGAATAAACCCATTTCACCATCGGCTACCCTTCGATCTTCGAGAAATCGGCCACCCCGCCCAAGGCATAACGGATGGCGGAAAGCAGCTTGAGCCTATTCTCGCGCAACCGCGGGTCCTCGCAATTCACCGTGACCTTGTCGAAAAACTCATCGACAGGCCGCCTGAGCACCGCGAGAGCCGCCATGGCGCCCGCGAAATCCTCGCGGCCGAGCGCGGCGCCGATCTTCTCCGAGGCGCGACGCAGCCCGT
Source organism: uncultured Pseudomonadota bacterium (assembly GCA_963842155.1). Classification (GTDB taxonomy): domain Bacteria; phylum Pseudomonadota; class Alphaproteobacteria; order JACZXZ01; family JACZXZ01; genus CAWJFP01. The sequence goes on along the minus strand of CAWJFP010000036.1, from coordinate 109,797 downwards.
CGAACAGCGCTTTCTCGACGGGCTCCGCCAACAAAGCGGGGGCCGCGGCGCCATCATAGACCCTCTTGTCCTTCTTTTCCTCGATACGCACGATATTGGAGGCGCGCTTATAGGCCGTGAGCAGGTTGGCGCCGTCCGCGCTCTCGAGGAACTTCGCCAGCGCATCGACCCGCGCCAGGAGCCGCACGAGATCGTCCTCGCCGCCGAGCGCGAAGACGGCGCTTACCAGATCATGGCGCATGCCCCGATCGCGCAAATGCACCTTGAGCCGATCGGCGAAGAAGTCGAGCAGATCCCTGGGATCAAGCGAACCGGCGCCCGCCACGTCGTAAAGCCGCCGCGCGGAAGCAAATAGCGGCCTCAAGGAAAGGCGGACCTTGTTCTCGACGATCAGCCGGATCACGCCGAGGGCCGCGCGACGCAAGGCATAGGGATCCTTCGAGCCGGTCGGCTTCTCGCCGATCAGCCAAAATCCCACCAGCATGTCGATCTTGTCCGCCAAAGCGAGCGCGACCGAAACGGGCGCCTTTGGGCAGCGGTCGTTCGGGCCGAGCGGGCCGTAATGCTCGGCGATCGCCTCGGCGACCGCCGGATCCTCGCCCTCATGCAACGCATAATAGCGGCCCATGATGCCTTGCAGCTCGGGGAACTCGCCGACCATGCCGCTGACGAGATCGGCCTTGCATAACAGGGCGGCGCTACGCACCTTGTCGATATTCGCGCCCGGAATATGAACCGCGATTTCGGCGGCCAGCGTCTGCAACCGCGCCACCTTGTCGCCCATGCTGCCGAGCTTGGCGTGGAAGACGAGCTCCTTGAGCCGCGGCACGCGCTCCTCGAGCTTCACCTTGCGATCCTGATCCCAAAAGAACTTGGCGTCGGCGAGGCGCGCGCGCAGCACCCGCTCGTTGCCCGCAACGATCGCCTTGCCGCCGTCCTCGGCCGCGATGTTGGCGACCAGGACGAAGCGCGGCGCGAGCTTGCCGTCCTCGGTCTCGAGGCTGAAATATTTCTGATTGGCCCGCATGGTGGCAGTCAGCACTTCGCGCGGCACCTCCATGAAGGCCTCGTCGATGCGACCGATGAGCGGGACCGGCCATTCGACGAGCCCCGCCACCTCGTCGAGCAGCGCGGAGTCCGCCTTGAGGAGAAACCCCTCCCCGGCCGCGAGGCGCTCGGCGCTTTCAAGGATGATCCGTTTGCGCTCCTCGCCATCGATGATGACAAAAGCGGCACGGAGCTTCTTTTCATAGTCCGCGAAACTTATTACGGCGAAGGGCTTTGGCGCGCAGAAGCGGTGGCCCCGCGTGAGGCCGCCGAAGCTCAGCGCTGCATCGCCCAGATCGAGCCGACCTTGCAGCTTTTTGCCCCCGAACAGCGCCAATATGCCGTGAAGGGGGCGCACATAACGGAAGGCGCCGGCGCCCCAGCGCATCGATTTCGGCCAAGCCAGCTCGCGCACCGAGGCGAGGATGATCTCCGGCAAAAGCTCCGCCGTCTCGCGGCCGGCGACCTCGCGCCTGGCGAAATAAAACTCGGCATTGCCGAGCTTGCGAAGTCTCGCATTGGTCGAGGCTCGCGAGCCCCACCGATTTGAGGAAGCCCTGGATCGCCTGCTCGGGCGAGCCGAGGCGCGGGCCCTTGCGCTCCTCGGCGAGGTCAGGCTGCCTCGCCGGCAGGCCGTCGACGACCAACGTGAGCCGCCGGGGCGTGACGAAGCCTTCCGCCCGCGTGAAGGCGAGGCGAGCCGCCTTCAGCTTTTCGGCAAAAAGCCGCCGCAAATCCTCCGCGGCGCGCGCCTGCATACGCGACGGAATCTCCTCCGAGAGCAGCTCCAGAAGGAATTCGGCCATCCTCAGCCCGAATGTCCGCGGCTCTTGAGCCAACCCTCGCAGCAACCTTTGGCGAGCACGCGCACGCGGCCGATATAGGCTTGCCGCTCGGTCACGCTGATGACGCCGCGCGCATCGAGCAGATTGAAGAGATGGCTCGCCTTGATGCATTGGTCATAGGCGGGCAACGCGAGATGCGCCTCGAGCAGCGCCGCGCATTCGCGCTCGGCGTCCTCGAAATGGCGCGCCAGCATGGTCGTATCGGCGCGCTCGAAGTTATAGGCGGAGAACTCGCGCTCGCTTTGCAGGAAGATGTCGCCATAGGTCATGCGGCCGGCGCCCGCGACGCCGTTGAAGTCGAGGTCGTAGACGTTCTCCACGCCTTGCACATACATGGCGAGCCGCTCGAGCCCGTAAGTGAACTCGACCGAGACGGGATCGCAATCGATGCCGCCAACCTGCTGAAAATAGGTGAACTGCGTCACCTCCATGCCGTCGCACCAGACTTCCCAGCCGAGGCCCCAGGCGCCGAGCGTCGGGCTCTCCCAATCGTCCTCGACGAAACGGATATCGTGAGCGAGGGGGTCGATACCGAGCCGGACAAGGCTCGCCAGATAGATCTCCTGGGCGTCGGCCGGCGAGGGCTTCAGGATGGCCTGGAATTGGTAGTAATGCTGCAGCCGGTTGGGATTCTGGCCGTAGCGCCCGTCCTTGGGGCGCCGCGATGGCTGTACATAGGCCGCCCGCCAAGCTTCCGGCCCGAGACTGCGCAAGGTCGTCGCCGGATGGAACGTGCCCGCCCCTACCTCGAGATCGTAGGGCTGCAAAATGACGCAGCCCTGCTCGGCCCAGAAATGCTGCAGGGTGAGGATGAGCGATTGGAAGCTCGTCGGGGAGGCGCGGGATGCCGCCATTTCGGGATCACGCCAAGAATCAGGGTGCCGCGCAAATTATAGGCCGCGCCCGAGAGGGTCAAGGCAACGGCAAGGCCCGGCGCGCCCGGTCCGCGCCGATCGCATGGCGGATGAGCCGCGGCCTACTTGCCGGGGGCGCGGTAGCTCACGCTCTTCTCCAGGGCCTTGTCGATTTCCTCGACGGTGAGGAGCGCCGTCGTCCTGGTATGGATCGCGCCCGATGCGCCGGCGGCGAGCGAGAGAGCGGCGACGCTCACATTGTCGGGCAGATCGATGATGCAGATAACGTCATGCTCGCCGAGCATGTAGTATAGGCATTCGAGCTTGCCACCGAGACCTTGCACCGTCTTGCTGATCGCGGCCTTGCGGCCCGATGCTTTATCTTTCTGAAGACCCTTGAGCCCCTCGGCGGTATAGGAGCCTTGGACGAGATATTTGGCCATGATGCACCTCGCATGGAAATTGCCAGGCTGACTAAGCCGCCGACGATTGTAGCCTAAGAGCCCGCCCCGAAGGGACAGTTCGGCTGGCCGCAGGCGCGGGCGCCCTGCGCCGGCACGTAGGCGCCACAGACGCGACATTTGACCATGTCCTCGATCTCGCCGCCGGCGGTCTCCTTGGCCGCGGTGCCTCGCCGCGCGCGCGCCTGCGCCGGCCCTTCCGCCCTTCGACGATCCTCCGCCTCGCGCAGCGACTGCACGTGACGCAGCAGCCTGGAGCCGTATATGACCACGAGCAGGATGCCGACGAGGAAAATGAGCTTGGCCAAGCCAAAGCTGAACATCCCGCCATATAGAAAGTCGAGGCCGGGCGGGTCAAGGGAAACCGCAGTTGCAGGCGACCCGGTCGATGACCAAGAGTTCACGTTCCGGCAATGATAAGGTAAATCTAAAGAGTAGTTTGATTGCTATTGTTGGGCCGGCGGAAGCGCTCCGGTAAGGGGCGCCGATCAGCCCGAGCGCGGGATACTGTGAGACATGAACGATATCGGCACCAACGAGCGCGCTTTGCCCGCTGTCCGCGGCCGGAGGAGTCGACCCCTCGCCCTGGTGCTTCAAGGCGGCGGGGCGCTCGGCGCCTTTCAGGTCGGCGCCTATCAGGCGCTCGCGGAGCAGGAGCTCCGTCCTTTTTGGATTGCCGGCACCTCGATCGGCGCGATCAATGCCGCGATCATCGCCGGCAACCCGCCGGAACAGGCGTTCGAGCGGCTCGATGAATTCTGGACGCTCGTCGCCACGCCCGATCCCGGCGCGCCACCCGACAGTCTCGTCGCCCTCCGCCGCGCCTATAATTATTGGAGCGCGCAGCAGGCGGCCTTGACCGGTCAGCCCGGCTTCTTTACGCCGCGCGTCGTGCCATGGATGGCCATGCCGCCCGGTACTCCAGCCGCGACCAGCTATTACGACACGAGCCCCTTGCTTGCGACGCTAAAGCGGCTGGTCGATTTCGACCGCATCAACGCGCGCGAGACACGCCTCAGCCTTGGGGCGGTTGAGGTCACGACCGGCGAGACGGTTTATTTCGACAATCACGACTGCAAGATAGGGCCGGAGCATGTCATGGCGAGCGGGGCCTTGCCGCCGGGCTTCCCCGCGATCGAAATCGGCGGCAAAGCCTATTGGGACGGCGGCATCGTCTCGAACACGCCGCTTGCCGCCGTCCTCGACAAGCCGCCCCACGAGGATTTGCTGTGCTTCGTTGTCGACCTCTGGGAGCCTTGTGGGCCCGTGCCGGCCACCGTGCTCGAGGTGGAGGCCAGGAGGAAAAACATCACCCTTGCGAGCCGGACGAGACAGCATGTTTATTCATTACGTAAAATCAATGAATTAAGATCAATGATTGATGTTCTATATGAGAAATTGCCCAAAACCGGCCGCGATGCGGAACTCAGCCGAAAAGTGCGCGACATGGGCTGTCCGCATTTGATCGACATTCTTCATTTGGTCTATGAGCAGGCCGCGTTCGAGATCTGCAGCATGGATTACGAGTTCTCGCGCTCCTCCGTGGCGCGCCATCGCACGCAAGGCTATGAACAAGCGAAGCGAATCCTGGTCGAGCGCGGCTGGTGCGCGCCTTCGCCGCTGCCGGCCGAGGTGCGTCTCCATGAATCGCCGCATCTGCCGAAGGCCGTGGCCCTGCCCGGGAACGGGCGCGAGGGCAGACGCCTGCGACGAAACAAATCGAAACAAGGAGTTGCGCCATGAGGCTGCAGGACAAGGTCGCGATCGTCACCGGCTCGGCGAGCGGGATCGGGCGCGAGATCGCGCTTGCCTTCGCCCGCGAGGGCGCCAGGCTGGGAATTGCGGACCTGAACCTCGATGGCGCGAACGCGGTGGCAAAGGAGATCGGGCTCATGGGCGGCCGCGCGATCGGGCTGCGCATGGACGTGACCAGCGAGGCCGAGGTCGCGGGCGCCGTGGACACGGCGGTCAAGACCTTCGGCGCGCTCGACATCATGGTCAGCAATGCCGGCATCCAGCATATCGATCCGATCGACAAGCTCTCGCTCGCCGACTGGCGCAAAGTCGTGACCATCCATCTCGACGGCGGCTTTCTCTGCACGCGTGCGGCATTGCGCGAAATGTACAAGGCCGATCGCGGCGGCGTGATCATCTATATGGGCTCGGTCCACTCGCATGAGGCCTCGCCCCTCAAGGCGCCCTATGTCGCGGCCAAGCATGCGCTGCTCGGCCTCGCCCGCACCGTCGCCAAGGAGGGTGCCGCGCACAAGGTGCGCTCGCACGTGATCTGTCCGGGATTCGTGCGCACGCCGCTGGTGGAGCGGCAAATTCCGCAGCAGGCGAAGGAGCTTGGCATCAGCGAGGACGAGGTGGTGAAGAAGGTGATGCTCGGCCAGACCGTCGATGGCGAATTCACCACCCTCGAGGACGTGGCCGAGCTCGCGGTCTTTCTCGCCGCCTCCAAGACCAATGCGCTGACCGGCCAGTCGATCCTGGTGAGCCACGGTTGGTACATGCAATAGGCGGCCGAGCCGGGTCATGAAGCTCGGGGGATTGTCGATCGCCGCGGCGCTCTTGTGCGTGACGGCCGCGGCCAGGGCGGAGACCCTCACCGTCGAGATGAAGGCGATCGACCCGAGCGGCATCGGCGAGCCGATCGGGGTGGTGATCCTCAAGGATATCCGTTGGGGCCTCCTGATCCAGCCCGACCTCAAGGGGCTCGAACCCGGCATCCATGGCTTCCACGTGCACGAGAATCCGAGCTGCCGCGCAGGCCAAAGCAACAGCGAGTTGGCGGCGGGCGTCGCCGCCGGCGGTCATTTCGACCCCAACCATAGCAACGCCCATAATGGTCCCTATGCCGTTTTCGGCCATCTCGGCGACCTGCCCGGTCTCGTCGTCAACGCGGACGGGGCGTCGACCTACCCCCTGCTCGCGCCGCGCCTCAACATACGCGCGCTCCACGGCCATGCGCTGATGATCGACGAGGGCGGCGACAATTATTCCGACAAGCCGGACCCGCTCGGCGGAGGCGGCGCGCATATCGCTTGCGGCATCATCGAATAGCCGCGACGGGGGGACGCCGCCGGTGTGGCGAATCCGAAATTCGCCATACCTTGGGGCAAGTCCGCGAGCGAATTTCGAATTCAAAGCCACACTAGCAATCTATTGAATTAGTGTGGTTCCCGGATTTGAAGTTCCTAGACGTGGATGCCATCGAAATCTTGGGAACTTCAAATCCACCACACTAGAGCCCGAAGCGCGACCAGAGGGCCTTCGCCTCGAGCGCCGCGACAAGCTCCGCAGCCCAATCCGCCGGCACTATGCCCTCCCCGCCTCCCGCGCCGAGACGCAGCCAGCGGCGCAGCCGGCTGCGCTCGTCGGCGACCAGCCTGATACGCACCTTCTCGCCGAAGCGTTGGCGGAGCGTCGAGCGCAAATCGCCGATACCGTCGATGAGCCCGAGCTCGAGCGCGCGCCGGCCGGTCCAAAACTCGCCGCTGAAGACCTCCTCCTCGGGGTTCTTGAGCTTGGCGCCGCGCCGGCTGCGAATTCTGCGCCTTGAAGGACTCGTGCAGCTCCCGTTGGATCGCTTCGAGCCGCGCCACGTCGCGCGGCTCCTCCGGGCGAAAGGGATCGAGGAAGGATTTTCGCTCGCCCGAGGTATGAAGCCGGCGCTCCACGCCGATGCGCGCGATCATATCCTGCAGGCCGAAGCCTGCGCTGATCACGCCGATCGAACCGATGATGGAGGTCTCGGTCGCGAAGATTTCGTCCGCCGCCGAGGCGAGCCAATAGCCCCCGGAGGCGGCGACATCCTCGGCGAATGCGAAGACGGGCACGCGCTTTTCCTGCGCAAGCTGGCGGATGCGTCCGGCGATCAAGGCCGATTGGGCGGGCGAGCCGCCGGGCGAGTTCACCAACAGGGCCACCGCGGCGAGCGGCTTGGGCGAGAAGGCCCGCTCCAGCGTACTGGCGAGGCTGGAGATGCTCATCCCGCCCCTCATAGGGCCGATTGGCCCGATCGCGCCGTAGAGCCGCACGGCCGAAACGAGCGGCGCGGGCTTGCGCAGATTACCGAGAGGCAGGCGGTCGAGGAGGCCGTTCAGCACCATGATGGACCCAGGATAGGCCTCCGCTTCACGCCGTGGCAATCGCTCAGAACTCGAGCGCGGCGCCCTCGCGCAAGACGGCATCCGCCGCTTTCGTGTAGCCGCCGTCCGGCCCATGTAGGAGAAGCCCCGCGGCGAGCCGCATGGGAGCGTCCGACCCTTTGCGTGCCTGCACCAGCACGCGCTTGGCGTCGCGGCCGTCCGCCGTTGGCCACAGAGGAAAGACGACGATCGCCCCTGCGCGCTTATGGAGCACGGCCAACAGCGCATCAAGCCGATCGGCGCGATGGATGAGCGTGATGCTGCCGCGCTGCCGAACCATGGCGAGGCAGAAGCCGATCCAGCTCGCCAGCCGCGCCTCGCCTTCGACGGTGGCGACGGCCTTCGAAGATGCGGGCGACGAAACCGCCCGATCGGCCGCGAGCTGCGGCGGGTTCGCCATCGCATGGGCGAAAGCGCCAGGGACGAGACCGGGCGGCGGCCGCAACAGATCGCCCTCGATGAAGGCGACGCGATCTTGCATCAGGTTGAGCGCGGCATTGTCGTTCGCCAGCCGCACCAGCGGAGATTGCAGCTCGATACCCGTCACGCGGCAGCCCGCGACCCGATAAGCGAGGCAAAGCGCGGCGGCGCCCGAGCCCGAGCCGACATCGAGGACCTGATCGCCGGGCAGTGCCGGCACGGCGGCGGCCAGCAGCACCGGATCGATCGCCACGCGATAGCCCTCGGCGGGCTGGTTGAGCCGCACCCGCCCGCCGAGCAGGCTGTCTTGCGTCAATGCGTCAGGCAAGCGGCGGCAGCTCCCCGGTGTCGGCGAGCAAGGCGCGGGCGCGGGCATGATCCGGCTCGGGCACCATGATTCGGCGCGGAATCGCGGCGATGCTGCCTTCGAGAATGCTGGCATGCGTGTCGAGAACGACGGCTTCGATATGCGCATCCCGCAGCAGGGCGACAGCGAAGGAGATCAGTACGGGATTGTTTGTCCGCAACAGCTCCTTCATGAACCGCCCCCTCGAGCCTCGGCGCCGGCGCGCCTTCGATCACCGCGCCCGACCCGCCGCTCGCTGGCCCGTCGGCGCTTGACCCGAGCGGCATGCGGTCTATGCTCGCGGCTGGACATGCCTTCGTCAAGCGGCGCTGGGACAAGGGACGCTCGTGGCCGTCGTCGTCAATCTGGAAGAAGGGCGGGACAAGACGCCCGAGGCCGCCTTCGCAAGGCTTCACGACCTCGTCGCCGACGATCTGCGGCAGGTCAACGAGGCCATCGTCCAGCTCATGGACAGCCCCGTCACCCTCATCCCGCAGCTCGCCGGTCATATCGTGGCGGCCGGCGGCAAGCGGCTGCGCCCAATTCTGACGCTCGCCGCCTCCAGGCTCTGCTGCTATGCGGGGCGCCGCCACATCAAGCTCGCCGCCTGCGTGGAGTTCATCCACACCGCCACCTTGCTCCATGACGACGTGGTCGACGCGAGCGACTTGAGACGGGGGCTCGCTACCGCGAACGCCGTGTGGGGCAACAAGTCGAGCGTGCTGGTGGGCGATTTCCTCTTCAGCCGCGCCTTTCAGCTCATGGTGGAGGACGGCTCGCTCGACGTGCTGCGCATCCTCTCCCACGCCTCGGCGGTGATCGCCGAGGGGGAAGTGCATCAGCTCATTACCGCCAACGACACCGAGACGAGCGAGACGGCCTATCTCGAGGTCATCCGGGCGAAGACCGCCACCTTGTTCGCCGCGGCCTGCCGGATCGGCGCGGTCGTCGCCGAGCGGCCCAAGGTCGAGGAGGAAGCTCTCGACGGCTACGGCCTCAATCTCGGCATCGCCTTCCAGCTCGTCGACGACGTGCTCGACTTCGCCGCGCACCGCGAGTTGCTGGGCAAGAACATCGGCGACGATTTCCGCGAGGGCAAGATCACCCTGCCTGTCGTGCTCGCCTTCCGCCGCGGCAACGAGGTCGAGCGCGTCTTCTGGCGCCGCGTTCTCGAGCAGCTCGAACAGCGCGAGGACGACCTCGATCACGCGATAGCGCTCTTGGAGAAGCACGGCGCCTTGCGCGATACCGTCGCCCGCGCCGGCCATTACGGCGCGATCGCGCGCGACGCTCTCGGCATTTTTCCCGAATTGACCGTCAAACGCTCGCTCATCGAGCTCGTCGACTTCTGCATCCAGCGCGCGCGCTAAGGCTAGAACAGCCGGCGCTCGACGGTGATGGTGTCGCCCGGCTCGACGAAATCGTCCGGCGTCTCGTCGACGGTCCCGCCGGCGCCGCCCGGATGCGTGACCTTGATGTGCGCCTCGTGCGCGATCTTGGTGAAGCCGCCCGCCACCGCGACCGCCTCGCGAATGGTGAGCCCCTCGACATAGGCATAGCTTCCCGGCTTGCCGACCTCGCCGAGGATGTAATAGGGCCGATAGGAAGCGACCTGCACGGTCACTTTCGGATTGACGAGGAAGCCGTTATTGAGCTCGGTCGCGATGACGGCGCGCACCTCGTCGGCCGTCTTGCCGCCGGCCGGCACGCGGCCGATCAGCGGAAAGGCGAGGCCGCCGCTGCCGTCGACGACGTATTTGCCGGTCAAGTCGGGCTGCTCATAGACGGAGATGTTCAGCGTATCGCCCGGCCCCAGCCGGTAAGTGAACGCCGCATGCGGCTTGGAAGCCGGAGCGGCCGTCTCGGCGCCGCAGCCGGCAACGAGCAGCACGAGGCCCAGCGAGAGGGCGAAGGCCAAGCGATTTGCCGAACGACCGATCAATCCGAGCGACATATCTGGCCAGGATGGTTGTTCCGCCAGCCTTTTATCACAAGGAGGCTTGGGTAATGAACTTGGTATTTAGATAGCCTTCGAGCGCCTCGGTGCCGCCTTCGCTGCCATAGCCCGAATCCTTCACTCCGCCGAAGGGGGTTTCGGGCAAGGCCAGGCCGTGATGGTTGATCGACACCATGCCGCTTTCGAAGGCCGCGCCGATCGCGGTCGCCGTGCGCGCCGATTTGGTATAGGCGTACGCGGCCAGGCCGTAGGAGAGCCGGTTCGATTCGGCGACCGCGGCCTCGAAATCCTTGAAGGGCAGGATCGGCGCGAGCGGACCAAAAGGCTCCTCGTTCATGATGCGCGCCGTGAGCGGGACATCGGTGAGCACGGTCGGCTCGAAGAAATTGCCCTTGTTGCCGATGCGCTTGCCGCCCGCCCGCAGGGTGGCGCCCTTCTCGACGGCATCGGCGACGAAGGATTGCACGGCTTCGACCCGCCGGGCATTGGCGAGGGGGCCCATGCGCGTCTCCTTGTCGAGGCCGTCGCCCACCTTGATCGCCTTGGTCGCGGCGACGAACTTGTCCAGGAAGCGCTCATAGACGCCCTCCTGCACCAGAAAGCGCGTCGGCGCCACGCAAACCTGGCCGGCATTGCGGAACTTGTTGGCGGAGAGGACCTTCACGGCCGCTTCCAGATCGGCATCCTCGAAGACGATGGCCGGCGCATGGCCGCCCAGCTCCATCGTCACGCGCTTCATATGCTTGCCTGCCAGCGCGGCGAGATGCTTGCCCACCGTGGTCGAGCCGGTGAAGGATATCTTGCGGATGACCGGATGGGCGATGAGATATTCCGAGATCTCCGACGGCACGCCGAAGACGAGGTTGACGACGCCCGCCGGCACGCCCGCGTCGGCGAAAGCGCGCACCAGCTCCATGACGGAGGCCGGCGTCTCTTCAGGCCCCTTGATGATGATGCTGCAGCCCGCGGCGAGCGCGCCGGAAATCTTGCGCACGGCCTGATTCACGGGAAAATTCCACGGCGTGAAGGCGGCGACCGGGCCGACGGGCTCCTTGACGACGAGCTGATAGATGCCGTCCGCGCGTGCCGGGATCACGCGGCCATAGGCGCGCCGACCCTCCTCGGCGAACCAGTCGATGATGTCGCCGCCGAACGCGGTCTCCAGTTTGGCTTCCATGAAGGGCTTGCCCTGCTCCATGGTCATCATCTTGCCGATCTCGTCGGCGCGCCCGCGCAGGATGTCGGCGGCCTTGCGCATGATCCTGTAACGATCATAGGCGGAAACCCTCCGCCACAGCTTGAAGCCCTTGTCGGCGGCGGCGAGGGCGCGATCGAGGTCGCTGCGATCGGCATGCGGCGTCGTGCCGATGGGCTCGCTCGTGGCGGGATTCACCACCGGCTGGCCACGACCGCTCGAGCCCTTGGACCAGGCGCCGTCGACGTAAAGCGAAATTTCCGGATACATGCTTTGACCTTTCTATCCTCCGCCCGGCCGGCGCCCGGAACCAAGCCCGGAAACGCCGCCATCGCGGCGGTTTGGAGCAGGGAGATCGCCGACGATAAGCCGCGGACCGATGCAAGGCTTCTCGGCGCCGGCTTCCCGTCCGACGTCCATGGTCGGGGAGAGAGGATTCGAACCTCCGGCCCCCACGTCCCGAACGTGGTGCTCTACCAGGCTGAGCTACTCCCCGGCGCGAGGCGCGGTTATAGCGGGTCGCCCTTGCCTTGGCAATGTCGCGCAGGCCTGGCACCACCGCGCCCCAGCCCGCTGGACGGGGTGTCGTCGTTCACCTGTTGCCGCACACCTATGCGGTCCGCGACCGCGCCGGGCGGCGGGCCCACCGGTGGCCTCGCGACGACGCAGCCGACTTTTCCGCACCGTCTCGGATGGGCGAATTGGCCAGGCGCCGAGGTCGCCGCGCGATAGGGGTCAGCGCTTGTTGACTTTGTCCTTGAGCGGCTTCGACGGCTTGAAGCGCACGGTGCGCGAGGCCTTGATCTTTATCGATTTGCCAGTGCGGGGGTTGCGCCCTTGACGAGCGCCGCGCTTGCCGGTGCCGAAGGTGCCGAGTGTGGTGCGCACACTGTCACCCTTGGTCAAGCTCGCCTGGATGAGCGCGAAGACGGCCTGCACGGCATCCTTGGCGCCGCGCGCGGTAAGCCCGGTCTTCTTGGCGACGGCGGTAATGAGTTCCGCTTGCTTCATTTCTGGAGTCCCCTCTTACAGGCGCCTAAGCGCATATGGATCGCGAAGCCTATTTATCCTGCACAGCGCAGATTGCCAATACCGCTGCATTCGCTCGTCCGGATTGGCCCTGCCCTCGCGGCCGGCCTTGACGACCGCCGCATTTCCACCGCGCGATTTTACCGTCGGCCCGGCCTCGCCGTCATCCGGCGCAAACGGACCAGGCTCGATGGTTAGGTGCCGAGCATAACGCCGAAATGCACCTCATGTCCAAGGTACGATTGCGATCAAACGGCGTAATCGATCCACAAGACGGCGATTCTTGCGCCCTAGGAGACAACGGCGTCCGCGGCAATCGCCGACATTTATCTAAAATCTGGTGTGAAAACACTTGAAAGTTCGAATTTCGTTCTTAAATAATGTTTATCTTCCCTCCCAAGACGAGCAGGAGATGTCCGTTAGGCCGGCATGGCGCTTGACGCGTGCGCGGTTACAGCATGGCCATCAGGCGAGTCGGGGGCGACTATCACGGGACGCCGCGCCAGGGAAAGAGGCGGCGGGCCCAATTGAAAATGGATTGCTAATGATCAGAAGCTACAAACCGGCGCAAGCCGATCCGCTATCACGTTATATGACAGAGATGCGGAAATATCCCATGCTCGACGCCGACACCGAGATCAGCCTCGTCGAGCGCTGGCAGAAGAGCCGCGACCAGGCGGCGGCCGACCAGATCATCGGCAGCCACCTGCGTCTCGTCATCAAGATCGCCCGCGGCTTCCTCGGCTACGGGCTGCCGCTCTCCGAGCTCATCGCCGAAGGCAATCTCGGGCTGATGCAGGCCCTGGTGCGCTTCGACCCCGCGCATGGCAACCGCTTCAGCACCTATGCCATCTGGTGGGTGCGGGCGCAGCTGCAGGAATACGTCATGCGCTCGGCCTCGCTGGTGCGGATCGGCACCACGGCGGCCCAGAAGAAGCTGTTCTTCAACCTGCGGCGCGTCCAGGCCGCCCACAACGAGATTCATGGCGGCGACCTCTCGCCCGAGGCGGTCAGCTCCATTGCGACCGAGCTCGCGGTGCGCGAGAGCGAAGTGGTCGAAATGAGCCATCGGCTCGCCGCGCGCGATGCCTCGCTCAACGAATTGGTCGACAGCGAAGGCGACGCGGAGTGGCAGGATTTCCTGATGGACGAGGCTCCGGACCAGGAGCGGCGGCTTGTGCAGTCGGACGAGCTCCAGCAGCGCCGCGCCCTGATGCATTCGGCGCTGGAGAGGCTGACCGAACGCGAGCGCAATATCCTGACGGCCCGTCGGCTGAGTGAAGACCCTCCGACCTTGGAGGATCTGAGCCACAAATACGGCGTGTCGCGGGAGCGCGTTCGGCAGATCGAGGCGCGCGCCCTCGAGAAGCTCGGCGCGAATATGCGCCATATGGCGGCCGCGGCATGAGCGACCGCCCCGCCATAGCGCCTCAGGATCGCGTGAACCGGCCGGAGGGCGAGGCTGTTCGCGCGCCCGAGGGCGACTCGGATCCCGCCGATCACCGCTTGCGACTCGACTGGACCCGTCTCAATGGCGCGAGCCAGCCTGCCGGCAGCGGCAGGATCAGCCAAAGCCTGACGGGCGGGCGCGAGAAAAGCGTCACGGTCGAGGTCAGGAAGCGCAGGCCCAGCCGCGGCTGAGCGCTTCTCCGGCCCCCACCGCGTTTGCCTGGTTCCCACGGCGTCCTTGACCCCCGCTCCCGCCGGCTCCTAGCCTAGGGCAGAAACCAGGCTGCCTCTGGCCGTCCGCCATAGGGACCGACGCCGTCCCCTTGGCATCCCCCAGAAGACGGCGCGGCCCGGTCCAGGGAGGGCAAGATGGCGTTCCGGCTGTCGAGCCCGGCCTTCAAGGCCGGAGGCCGCATTCCTCCGAAATATAGCTGCGAGGGGGCGGATATTTCCCCGCCCCTGGCCTGGGCCGGCGCGCCGGCGGGCACGCGCAGCTTCGTCCTGCTGTGCGACGACCCGGATGCCCCGGTCGGCGTCTGGCATCATTGGGCGCTGTTCAATCTTCCCACCGCCGTCAGCCATCTCGACGAGGCCTACCCGGCGACCGGCCGGCTGGTGGCGAGCCGGCAGGCGATCAACGATTTCGGCAAGCCCGGCTATGGCGGCCCCTGCCCTCCGCGCGGCCATGGAACGCATCATTACCGCTTCCGGCTTCTGGCGTTGAGCGTACCGTCGCTCGCGCTGCCGGAGTCGGTCAGGTGCGTCGACGTGGAGAACGCGGTAAAGCCCTTCCTGCTCGGCGCGGCGCAGCTGATCGGCACTTATTCGCGCTGATCGGTCCGTCGCGTCAGGGCTTGATCTCGATCGGCGTGCCGTCGTCGACGGATTGCCAGATTTCCTCGATGGCTCCGTTGGTCACCGCGATGCAACCGTCGGTCCAGTCCTTGCGAAGCTCGCGGGTGCTGGTGAGGATGTAGCCGTTCGGCAGCCCGTGGATCATGACATTGCCGCCCGGCACGACGCCGAGCTGGCGCGCGCGGGCCACGTCCTCCATGTCGGGATAGGAGATATGGAGCGCCAGGTGGAAGGCGCTGTCCGCGTTCCGGCGATCGATCCAATAGAAGCCCTCGGGCGTGCGGCCGTCGCCCTGGCGCATCTTGGTGCCTTGCGGCACATGGCCGAGCATGACGGGGAAGGCCTTGATCACCTGGCCGTCACGCAGGAGGTAAAGCACATGCTCATGCTTGATCACCAGGATCATGTCGGCCTTGATGCCCGACTCGATCCGCCCGAATAGTCGGCCTGGCCGGAGGCCGCAAAGCCGATCAGGAAAAACGCGGCCAGGACGGCCGCTCCCCGCAATCCCACAGTCACGCTAGTCGCCCCCCGACCTCGCCCCTTCGCCTGCCACAAGAATAACCTAAGTCATAGGGTGATTAAAATATCTTTGAGGCGCCGCCGGCGGCCGTCGCGCGGCGTGAACGACTCTTCCTCGGCATTTTCATGCCCGTTCCTTGACCTTTGCCGGCGGCGATCCATAGTTGCTTTCCGGCCAGTCCATTGCACCATGCCGAGCGCTTCCCATCGGACCGGCGCAGGACCGAAAATCACAACATTCCTAAGGGGTCGTCCATGTCCACCGAAAATACCGCGTCAAGCCAGGAGAGCATCATCATTCTCGTCGCCCGTATCCTCATCGCCGCGCTTTTCCTCTCCGCTTGCGTCGGCAAGCTCACCAATCCGGCGGGATTCGCCGGCTATGTCGGCTCGCTCGGCGGGCCCAGCTCGCCGATCCTCGCCTTCCTCGTCGGCGTCGTCGAGTTGGTGGGCGGACTCTCGATCCTGCTCGGCTTCAAGGCAAGGTGGGGAGCGCTGCTGCTGGCGGGATTCACGATCGTCGCGACCGCCATTGGCCATCAATTCTGGAACGCGACCGATCCGACGATGCATATGACCCAGCAGGTCCACTTTGTGAAGAATCTCGTCATCATCGGCGGTCTGCTGATCCTCTTCGTGCAGGGGCCGGGGCCGTTCAGCATCGACAGGCGCTAGAGACAGCCGGGGGCTCAGCGCAGGCAGTCGAAGAAGGCTCCCTCCAGCGCGTCCATATGCTGCTCGATCAGGCTGGCGCGCTCGGTGATGTAGGGCGTCGGGCGCGCCGGCGACCAGCGCCGCGGGTTCGGCAGCACCGCTGCGAGCAGCGCCGCCTCCTGCCGGGTGAGCCGGGCCGCGCTGGTCTTGAAATAGAGCGCGGCGGCGGCCTCCGCTCCATAGACGCCGCTGCCCCATTCGATCGCGTTGAGATAGACCGACATGATACGGCGCTTCGGCCAAAGCGCGTCGATCGCGAGCGCGAGCGCCGCCTCGAAGCCCTTGCGGACGTAGCCGCCGCCCGGCCAAAGAAAGAGGTTGCGCGCGGTCTGCATGGTGATGGTGCTGGCACCGCGCAGCTGCCGTCCTTCCGTATGCTCGTCGATGGCGGAATCGACGGCCTGCCAGTCGATGCCATGATGCTGGCAGAAGCGATTATCCTCCGACGCGATCACCGCCTTTTGCAAGGCCGTCGCGATATGGTCGAGCGGCACGGGTCGATGGTCGATCCCGGCCCCCTCCACCAGCCGCAACAGCATGAGCGGCGTGACCGGCGGCTGAACCCAGCGATAAAGCAAGGTAAGAGCGAGCCACAAGCCGAGCAAGACAAGGGGTAGAAGAACCAGCCATTGGAGCAGCCCCTTGCCTCTGCGCGGCACAGGCCCGGGCTCCATGCTCAGAACCGGCTTCTCTTCAGCCTGCATGCGTCCTCGAGATGAACGGCGGCGGCGAGAGCCCGCAGCGGGGACTCAGCGACGGAGGCGTTGAAGCATCGCTTGCAACGCGCGTATCTCCTCGGCCGAGAAATCGACCGCGATGCATCGCTCATGCTCCGCCAAGCGCGGCTGCATCTCCGCGAGCAGCCTCTCGCCCGCGGCGGTAAGAAAAAGCGCGTTCGAGCGCCGGTCGTTGCGCGGCGTTTTCCGCACCAGGAGGCCGCGGCGCTCGAGCCTGTCGAGCAGCGGGACCACGCTTGCCCGCTTGATCCCCAGCGCCTCACCCAGCACCGTCTGGGTAACGCCGGGGTTCGATTGCACCAGCCCGAGCGCGCCGAGCTGGCCCGTGGTGATGTCGAAGGCGGCCATCTTCTCGGTGAAATCGGCGAAGGCGGCGAGCTGAGCCCGCCGCAGATTGTATCCCAGCAGATCTTCGAGAAAGCCGAAATCGAGCGCCTTTCCGCGCCGGCTTGCAGCGGTCGCCGGCAAGGGCGCGCGATTCTCCTTCGCTCTGGTGCCGCGTACCAGCCGAAGCCCCGACGCTGCGCCGGCCCGAGCCTGGCGGGACGGGCGCGATATTCTCTCGGCTCCCATGGGCCTCGACCCTAGCCGCTTCGGGAGCGAAACGCTACGCCCGCCCGAGATCCGTCAATCCGCCCGAAGGTTCTCGCGCGCGACGCGGAAACCCTCCATCGCCGCCGGCACGCCGCAATAGACGGCCACCTGAAGCAGGACCTCGCGGATCTCCTCGCGGCTGCAGCCGTTGCGGATCGCGCCTCGCACATGCAGCCCCAGCTCATGCGGCCGGTTGAGCGCGGAGAGCATGGCGATATTGATCAGGCTGCGCGTCTTGCGCGGCAGGCCGGGACGGTTCCAAACGCGGTCCCAGCAATATTCCGTCACCAGCTCCTGCATGGGCCGCGTGAAATCGTCGGCCTGTCCAAGCGATTTCTCGACATGCTCGGTCCCCATCACCGCCTTGCGCGTCTCGAGCCCGCGCTCATAGCTGCTCGTCATTCCGCTCCTCCGTTCGCTGCGCTCGTCGAATGGCTCGCGCGCCGCTCAATGGGCGATAGGGGCGGTCAGAGCCTGGTAGCCGTCCCACAGGATTTCGATGCCGATGCACATGAGAATGAAGGCCGAAAGGCGGACCATGACGTTGATGCCGCCCTCGCCCAAGACCCGCGCGACGTTGGCGGCGAAGCGGTAGGAGACGAAGACCGTCGCGATGATGGCGATGAGGCCGGCAGCGGCCCCGCCGGCAAGCAGCGCCATATGGCCGACGCTGATCGGAAGTCGTGGTCGCTGGCTGCCGAGCGCGATGGCCACGGAAATGGAGCCGGGCCCCACGGTCAATGGCATGGTGAGCGGGTAGAAGCTGTCCTGCGGCGTCACCCTCTCGCGCGCCGTATCGGCGCTGGGTTGATCGAGCAGGGTTTCGGAGCCGCTCAAGAGCTTCCAGCCCATGGCGGTAAGCACCAGGCCGCCGGCGATCCGCACCACGGGGAGCGTAATGCCGAAAAACTCGAGAATCGCCGGCCCGATGACGAGCGAGCCCAAGAGCAGGAAAAAACTGTTGACCGTGACCCGCCAGGCGAGGCTGTTGCGCTCCTCGCGCGTGCAGCTCCGCGTGACGATCAGGAAGATCGGCGCCGATCCCAGCGGATTGACGATGGGAAAGAGTCCCGCGAAGACAAGCAGAAAGGCGTTGACGACGTCGCTCACGCTGCTCACCGCCCTTGATACAGCACCTGCCCGAACCGTGGCCAAATGGCCCTCGCGCGGGTAACATAGCGCGCCGGAGCGGACCATCGATAGAGCGGGAGCGGACGATGAAGCTCGACCCGTCGCAGATCGCCGAATTCGAGGAGCAAGGCTATCTCCTGTTGCCCGACCTCTTCTCGCCCGAGGAAGTGGCGCTCTTGACCGGCGAGATGCCGGCGATCTTCGGCCAGAAACGCGAGGAGGTCGTTCTCGAGAAGGCCTCGGGCGCGCCCCGCAGCGCCTTCTATCTGCAGATTTGGAACCCCGTCTATGCGATGGTCGCGCGCCATCCCCGCCTGATCGAGCCCGCGATGCAGCTGCTCGGCTCGGACAAGCTCTATATGCACCAGTTCAAGATCAACGCGAAGGCCGCCTTCGAGGGCGAGGTGTGGCAATGGCATCAGGATTACGCCACCTGGTACCACGACGACGAGATGCCGGCGCCGCGCGCCATGAACTTCGCCCTCTTCCTCGCCGAGGCGAACGAGTTCAACGGGCCCTTGATGTTCATCCCCAAGAGCCATCGCCAGGGCCGGCTCGGCGCGTCGCACGACGTCACCACCACGAGCTACCCGCTTTGGACGACGGACAACGCTACGATCACCCGGCTCGTCGAGGCAGGAGGCATCGTCGCACCCAAAGGAGCCGCGGGCTCGGTCCTCCTCTTCCACGGCAATCTCGTTCATGCCTCGGGCTCGAATCTGACCCCTTGGCCGCGTTGGATCCTCTATCTCTCCCTCAACCGCTGCGACAATGCGATCCGGCGCTTCAAGCGGCCGACTTGGATCGCCAATCATGATTTCACGCCGATCGAGCTGCTGCCGGACGACTGCCTGATCGACTATGCGCGGCGCGGCCGTCACGCGGCGGAGTGAAGGAGAAGACGACCATGAGCATGCTGAAGGGCGGCCTCATCCAGATGGGGCTCAAGGGCGACACCTCGATGACCCCCAGCCAGATCCGCGACAAGATGATCGAGGCGCTTCTCCCCTTCATCGAGGAGGCCGGCCGCAAGCGCGTGCAGGTGCTCTGCCTGCAGGAGGTCTGCACCCAGCCCTATTTCTGCCCGAGCCAGGACGTCAAATGGTACGGCGCGGTCGAGCATATCCCGGACGGCCCCACCACCAAGCTGATGCAGGAGCTGGCGGCCAAGCATTCGATGGTCATCGTGCTGCCGATCTACGAGGAGGACATCACCGGCGTCTACTACAACGTAGCCGCCGTGATCGACGCCGACGGCAAATATCTCGGCAAATACCGCAAGAACCATATTCCGCAAGTGGCGGGCTTCTACGAGAAATTCTTCTTCAAGCCCGGCAATCTCGGCTATCCGGTCTTCCAAACGGCCTATTGCGGGCTCGGCGTCTATATCTGCTACGACCGGCATTTCCCCGAGGGCTGGCGCGCCCTCGCGCTGAACGGCGCCGAGTACATCGTCAATCCTTCCGCTACCGTGGCCGGCTTGAGCCAATATCTGTGGGAGCTCGAGCAGCCGGCGGCGGCGGTAGCGAACGGCTGCTATATCGGCGCCGTGAACCGCATCGGCACCGAGGCGCCGTGGAACATCGGGCGCTTCTACGGCTCCGCCTATTTCGTCAATCCGCGCGGCAAGATCATCGCCAAGGCGAGCGAGGACAAGGACGAGCTTCTCGTCGCCGACATGGATTGGGACATGGTGCGCGAGGTGCGCAATCTCTGGCAGTTCTATCGTGACCGGCGGCCGGAGACCTATCAGGCGCTCGTGCAGATCTGAGCCCGACCCTGTGAGGAGCCTTCCTCAGCGCCCCTTGAAACGGGGCTTGCGCTTCTCCATGAAGGCGCGGCGACCCTCGACGTAATCCTCGCTCGCGAAGCAACGGTCGACCAGCTTGTCGAGCGCCTCGCGATCGACGGCGCCGGCGGGCTTGCCGAGCGCGGCGATGGCGGCTTTCGCCGCCCGGAGCGTGAGCGGCGCATTGCCGGCGATCATCGCGCAGTAGGAGCGCACCAGCGGCTCCAACTCGGCCTCCGGCACCACGCGATTGACGAGACCCATGCCCACCGCCTCGGCCGCGCTGAACTCCCGCGCGGTCAGGAGAATTTCCTTGGCGAAGGCCGGTCCCACCAGATCGACCAGCTTCTTGACGCCGCGCCAGCGATAGCCGATGCCCAGCCGCGCCGCCGGCACCGCGAAACGGGCGCTCTCGTCGGCGATCCGCAGATCGCAGGAAACCGCGATGCCGGCGCCGCCGCCGAAACAAAAGCCATGGATCATGGCGATGGTCGGCTTCGAGACGGCGTCGATACTGCCGCCGGCGCGCTCGACGAGCCGATCGTAGTTTCGCATGGCCTCCAAGGAATCACGCTGCCGCTCGAATTCCGAGATATCCGCACCCGAGACGAAGGCCCTGTCGCCCGCCCCCTTGAGCACGATCACGCGGATCTCTGCATCGCGATCGAACTGCTCCAGGATGCCGGGGATGGCCTCCCACATGTCGAGCGACAGCGCATTGCGCCGCTTGGGATTGTTGAAGACCATCCAGCCGATGGCGCCGTCCTTTTGCGCGATCATGCGCTCGGTGGGGGAAGCGATCCCGCTCATCCCGCCCGGCCCATGCGCGGTCTCAGACAACGCCGCGCTCGCGCAAATCGGCGATGGCGTTTCCGTCATAGCCGAGCTCGCCCAGCAGCTCCGCGGTATGCTCGCCGAGATCGGGCGAGGCGCTCCGCAGCGACCAGGGCGTGCGGCTCAGATTGACCGCCTGGCCGACAAGCTCGAGCGGGCCCAGCCGTTTGTGGCGCACCTCGCGCGTCATGTCGATATGCTTGACCTGCGGATCGGCGAAGACCTCGTTCATGCGATAGATCGGCCCGCAGGCGACGCCGGCGCGGTTGAGCAGCTCGATCCAGGCGGCGGCGCTTTTGGTCTTTATGATGGCCCCGATCTTGGCATTGAGCGAATCGCGGTTCTCATGCCGCGCCTTCTCCGTCGCATAGGCGGGATCGGCGGCAAGCTCCTCGACACCGATGGCGCGGCAGAAGCGCTCGAAAATCTCGCCACCCGCGGTCGCGATATTGATGAGCCCGTCGGAGGCCGCGAAGACTTCCGTCGGGACCGTCGTGGGATGGTTGTTGCCCGCCTGGCCGGGCACCTCCTTGCCGATGAGCCAGCGAGCCGCCTGGAAATCGAGCATCGCGATCTGGGAGGCGAGGAGCGAGGCATCGACATATTGCCCCTCCCCCGAACTCCTCGCGCTCGAGCAGCGCCACGAGGATGCCGAGGGCGCAAAAGACCCCGGCGCTGAGGTCGGCCACCGGGATGCCGGCGCGCACCGGCCCTTGGCCCGGCAGGCCGGTGATCGCCATGAGCCCGCCCATGCCTTGCGCGATCTGGTCGAAGCCGGGCCGGTCGCGATAGGGCCCGTCCTGGCCGAAGCCCGAGACGCTGGCATAGACCAGGCGCCGGTTGAGCGGCCGCAGGCTCTCATAGTCGATGCCGAGCCTGAACTTCACGTCGGGACGAAAATTCTCCACCAGCACGTCGGCCGTGGCGACGAGCCGCTTCAGGATCTCGACGCCGTCCTTCTGCTTGAGGTCGAGCGTCATGCTCCGCTTGTTGCGGTGAAGATTCTGGAAATCGGGGAAGTCGCGCCCGCCGCCGAGCTCGCCATCGCCCTTAGCCGCCTCGATCTTGACGACCTGGGCGCCCCAATCGGCAAGCTGGCGCACGGCGGTCGGGCCCGCGCGCACGCGGGTGAGATCGACGACCTTGAAGCGGGATAGCGGGAGCTTGGCCACGAGCGTTCGCCTGCCGGTCGCGCAGCCGGTCAAGGCGGGTTTATCCCTCCTTGAGCGGCCTCGAAGGGTAGGATCCACCCCGCGGGAAAGCTATCAGGACGGCCGAAGCCTGGCAATCATGGCGCCGCGCGCCCGCGGCTCGCGACCGTTCGCCTGCGAACGGCGCTATTTGATCAGAACCACGCCGGAGGTACTGCCGCTACTGCTCCCGCTGCTCCCGCTGCAGCCCGACCCGAAACCTCCGAACCCGCCGTATCCGGACCCCGAGCAGGAGCTGCCGCTGCTGCTGTTCGTCGAGGTGCAGGAGAATTGGTAGACGGCGTCGTTATAGTCGAGGTCGTCGGGATTGCCGCCCATGTCGTTCCAGGCCTGGATCTCGGTATTGCTGCCGAGCGAACTGCAGGTCGGAGCGCCCGAGGTCGGCGTCGCGGTCGAGCCATGGGATTCGCAATTCGACTGCGTACCGGAGGTGCAGGCCTTGAGGTTGTCCTGCCCGTTGCCGGGATAGGCGACCGCGCTGGGCGGGCTCAGATGCGAGTAAAACATATGAACGCTGCCCGGCGTGCCGCCCCATTGGTTCGAGCCGTAATTGGTGATGCCGCCCGTGACGTTTTGCAGGGCGAAGCCGATCTGCTGGGTAGCCCCGACCGTATAGCCGCTGCTGCTGGGAGCGGGCACGGGGTTCTTCGGATCGTTCGTGAAGAGGGGATTGAGGGCGGAAGCCGGCGGCACGCTGCCGTCCTTGGGCACGATATACCAATAGATCGTGTTGGCGTCGGCGGCGCTCGAATTGAAGCCGCCGGCGCTGAAGGTGATCGTCATATCGGTGCCAAGGGAGCTGCCGGAGCCCTGCGAGGGACCGGCCGTGGCCGCGGTGGTGACCGAGAAGGATGGGGTGAAGATCGACATGAAGGTCGTCGCCACCTTGCCCGTGGCCGACACGTTCACCGTGTTCGAGCCGGGCGTCGTCACCGTGTAGGTGACGCCTTTGTTGGGCGGCAGCTTGGTGATCTCCGACTGGATGTAGTCGGTCGCCATCGTCGTGGCGGAACTCGTGGAGGTCGTCAGCAAGCTTGCGCCGGCGAGGGCCGCCAAATCGCATGCGCCTTGCAACGAGGTCTTGAACTGCAAGGCCCGGGTGTAGTCGATCGCCAGGCCGCCGGCCGCGACGAGCGGAATGGCCGCGAGAGCCGCGAGAATGGCGACGTTGCCCGACGAGTTGCCGCCGAGTTTGCGAAAGATCTGGATCATGGCCTGCTTCACAAAATTGTGGAATACCGAGCCTCGGATTTATCAGAAACCCATTAAAATCCTGTTAATTCCGGCAATTGCGCGACAAGCCCTCGCGGGCACGGCCAAGGTCAGCTGGTCTTGCTCACCGAGGTCACGTTGCGCGGACGCGAGAAAGCCGTCTGCGAGAGGGTGAAGCTCACCGGCAGCACGTAGCTGATGGGCGAGGTGTATATGTAGGTGGCCTGCACGACGATCACGCTGTCGCTCCCGGTGCTGAGCCCCGAGGCCAGGGTGGTGGGATTCGAGATGTTGGACGCACCCGTGCCTTCGGTGGCCGTCCAGCCCACCGAGGCGACGCCCTTGCTACTGTAGCTGACGCTGGCGATGCCGATCTGCAGGGGCGTACCGGAGAAGGGGCTCAATACCAGCTGCGTTCCGGTGTAGTAGTCGCTCAGATTGGCGCTGCTGACGCTGCTCTGCGCGGCGATGAGGTCGGCCATCGTCTGCGCCGCGTTGGTGACCTTCATATTGGCAAGGACGAGGCGCGTCAGCTCGAAACTGCCCATGAAGAGCGTGAGCAGGATCGGCAGGATGAACGCCATCTCGATGAGCGCGGCGCCGGTCCGATCCTCGCCGATCTCGTGCAGACGACGCGTCATTGGACGTAGGGCTCATTCTGGAAGATCACGGTCGAGACGAGCAGCGTGCTGCCGTTCGCGCTCATATATTTCCCGACCAGGGGAATGAGGTAGGGCCGGTTATAGCCGACCTGCACGGCGACGTCCGAGCTCGGATCGCCGGCATCGAAGCTGCCGTTGTTTGCCATCGTGCCGTTGTTGTTGGTGACGCTAACGCTGAGCGATGAGAAAGTGGTTCCGGACTGCACGTAATATTGCAGGCTGCCGCAGGGGATATAGCCGCTCACGTCGTTGCAGAGCTGCGTCGTGAAGGCGGAAAGGCTGCCCCCTTGCGCGACCTGACCGGTCTGGATGAGGCGCGCGGCGTCGCGCGCGGCATTGTCGAGAAGCGATTGGGTGAACAGCACTATGCCGTTCTCGATCACGCCGGCAAGCAGAAGCAAGACGACGGGCGCCACGATCGCGAACTCGAGCGCGGCGACACCACGTTTATTTCGAACAAGGCTGCGGAGCCGCGAAATCATTGTCACATCCAGGCCTTTGCCGTGCCGCCGAAGGTGGGCTTTCGCTCTCATCCAATGCTTTGCGATTTTTCTAGGCGCGAAGCCTTAAATATCCGTTAAATTCCGTAGCCCGCTCATGGCTTGGGCCGCCAGGTCAGGACCGGCTTGCGGGCCGCCGCGGTCTCGTCGAGCCGGCGCCGCGGCGCGAGGTAAGGCGCGCCTTGGAAATGCGCCGCCGCGCCTTCGCCCTTGGCGCGCTCGGCAAGGCCGCGCAGGATCGCGATGAACTGATCCAGGGATTCCTTCGACTCCGTCTCCGTCGGCTCCATCAGCAGCGCCCCGTGGACGACGAGCGGGAAATACATGGTCATCGGATGGACGCCCTCGTCGATCATGGCCTTCGCGAAATCGAGCGTCGAGACGCCCGTGCCCGCGAGAAAGCCGTCGTCGAACAGGGCCTCGTGCATATAGGGCCCCTCGAAGGCGGGCGGGAGCAGGCCCTTGAGCCGCGCCACCAGATAATTGGCGTTCAGCACGGCGTCGCTCGAAACCTGCCTCAGCCCGTCCGAGCCATGACTCATCATATAGGCGAGCGCCCGCACGAACATGCCCATCTGGCCGTGAAAGCCCTTGAGCCTGCCGAAGGGATGCTCGCCCGGCGCAACTTCCGCCGCATGTTCGACGAGACGGAAACCCCCAGGACCATGCAAGACGTAGGGCAGCGGAACGAAGGGCGCGAGCGCTAGCGAAAACACCACCGGCCCGCTGCCCGGTCCTCCGCCGCCATGCGGCGTGGAGAAGGTCTTATGGAGATTGATGTGCATGCAATCGACCCCCAGATCGCCCGGCCGCACGCGCCCAACCAGGGCGTTGAAATTCGCGCCGTCGCAATAGAAGAAGGCGCCGCTTGCATGCAGCGCCTCGGCGATGTCGAGGATGTCCGGCTCGAAAAGGCCGCAAGTATTGGGATTGGTCAGCATGAGCGCGGCGACGCCGCCATCGAGCTTCGCCTTGAATGCCGCGAGGTCCACGCGCCCGCGGCGGTCCGCCGGGATCGACTCCACCTCGAAGCCGCATTCGGCCGCGGTCGCCGGATTCGTGCCATGCGCGGATTCGGGCACCAGCACGCGCCTGCGGCCCGGCTCGCCGCGCGCTTCGAGCGCGGCCCGGATCGCGATCATGCCGCAGAGCTCGCCATGGGCGCCCGCGCCGGGCGACATGGCCACCGCCGGCATGCCGGTCAATGTCTTGAGCCAGGAGGCGAGCTTGTCGATGAGCGCGAGCGCGCCCTGCACCGTGCTCATGGGCTGCAGCGGATGAAGATCCGCAAGACCGGGCAGCCGGGCGAGCTTCTCGTTGAGGCGCGGGTTGTGCTTCATCGTGCAGGAGCCGAGCGGATAGATGCCGCTGTCGATGCCGTAGTTCTTTTGGCTGAGGCGGGTGAAATGCCGTACCACCTGCGGCTCCGACAGGCCCGGCAAGCCGATCCGCCCTTGCCGCTTCATGCTCCCGAGGCGGGCGGCGGCGGCCGAGGGCGTCGGCAGGTCCACGCCCGTGCGTCCCTCCGCCCCTTGCTCGAAGATCAACGGCTCTTCGATCTCCAGGCCGCGATTGCCGGCGATGCCGCGCGCCGCGCTCGGCGGCAGGGTCGCTTGAACGCTTCGGCGGCCTTGGGACATCTCCATCACAAAACCTCCCGCAATGCAGCCGTCAAAGTCTCGATCTCCGCTTCGGTCGTCATCTCGGTGGCGGCGACCAGCATGATGGGCGCGAGGTCCTGCCGATCGGGATAGAAGCGCGAGACGGGCACCCCGCCCAGGATACCGCGTTCGGCGAGGGCCTCGACCACCGCGGCCGCGGGCTTGCGCAGACGCAACGCGAATTCGTTGAAGAAGAAGCGGTTCAGCAACTCGACCCCGGGAACCGCCGCCAGCCGCCCGGCGAGCCCGACGGCGATGGCATGATTGATCTCGGCGAGCCGCTCGAAGCCGGCTTCGCCGAGAAGCGAGAGATGGATGGTGAAGGCCAGGGCGCAGAGACCGGAATTGGTGCAGATATTGCTCGTCGCCTTCTCGCGCCTGATATGCTGCTCGCGGGTGGAAAGGGTGAGCACCCAGCCCCGTCTTCCCTCGACGTCCACGGTCTCGCCGCAGAGCCGTCCCGGCATCTGGCGGACGAATCTCTCGCGCGTCGCGAAGAGACCGAGATAGGGTCCGCCGAAGGCGAGCGGCATGCCGATCGACTGGCCCTCCGCGGCGACGATGTCCGCGCCCATCTCGCCCGGGGACTTGATTGCGCCCAGCGAAACGATCTCCGTCACGACCACGACGAGAAGCGCGCCGGCATCATGGCAATGGCGCGCGAGCGCCGTGTAATCCTCGAGATGACCGAAGAAGCTCGGACTCTGCACGACGACGCAAGCGGTTTCCTCGCCGATGCGGGGCGCCAGTTGCTCGCTGCCGGACGGATCGGCCTCGAGCGCATCGAGCTCGAATCCGCTCCACCGGGCATAGGTCTCGCAGACAGAGCGATAATGGGGATGGAGTCCGCCCGAGAGAATGGCTTTGCGGCGCCCCGTGACGCGGATCGCCATGCGCACGGCTTCGACGCAGGCGGTGGCGCCGTCATACATCGAGGCGTTCGCGACCTCCATGCCGGTGACGAGCGCCACTTGCGTCTGGAACTCGAAGAGATATTGCAGCGTGCCTTGCGAGAATTCGGGCTGATAGGGCGTGTAGGACGTGAGGAACTCGCCGCGCTGAATCAGATGGTCGACCGTCGCCGGCACATGATGGCGATAGGCGCCGGCGCCGAGGAAGGAGGGCGCCGATCCCGTGCCGAGATTGGCCGCCGCGAAGGTCTGGAACGCGCGCTCGACCTCGATCTCGCCCGCATGAGGCGGCAGGTCGAGCGGCTGCGCGAGCAGAAGGCGCTCGGGCACGTCCCGAAAGAGACTGTCGATCGAGGGGGTGCCGATCGCCTCCAGCATGGCGCGGCGATCGCGCTCGGTGAGAGGGAGGTAGCGCATCAATGAAGCCCCTCGCAGAATTTGCGGTAGGCGGCCTCGTCCATCAGCCTGTCGAGCTGGCTCTTGTCGGCGAGCTCGAGCCGGAAGAGCCAGCCCTCCGCCATAGGCGAGCTGTTGACGAGTGCCGGCTCGTGGGCGAGCTTCTCGTTGACGGCGACTACCTTGCCGTCGACCGGCGCGTAGACCTCGCTCGCCGCCTTGACCGATTCGACGACCGCGGCCTCGCCGCCCTTCGCCACCTTTTTGCCGACGGGCGGCAGCTCCACGAAGACGATGTCGCCGAGCCGCTCCTGCGCGTAGCTCGTGATTCCGACCGTGGCGCCGCTGCCCGATTCCAGGCGTATCCATTCATGCTGGTCGCTGAATTTCAGCATCCTCGCTCTCCTCTCCCAGTCCTAACCCCGGTAGTAATGCGTCGGCAGGAACGGCATGGCCGCAACCTTCGCTGCCAGCGGCGCGCCGCGCACCATCAAGGCGAGCGGCGTCCCTTCCCTGGCAAAAGCGGCTTCCACATAGCCCATGGCGATCGGCCGCCCCAGGCTCGGGCCGAAGCCGCCCGAAGTGACCCTTCCGACCGGCCGGCCCGAAGGCTCAGCAATCTCGGCACCCGCGCGCGCCGGAGCGCGGCCGTCGAGGAGAAGCCCCACCCGCCTTTGCCTGCTCCCGTTCCGAAGCTGGTCGCGAATGATCTCGGCGCCCGGAAAGCCGCCCGCCTCGCGCCGGCGCTTGCCGATCGACCAGGCGAGCGCGGCCTCGACGGGCGTGGTCCCGCCGTCGATATCCTGGCCATAGAGGCAAAGACCGGCCTCGAGCCGCAAGCTGTCGCGCGCGCCAAGCCCGATGGGCGCCACCTCCGGCTCGGCCAAGAGGCGTCGCGCGAGCTTCTCCGCCCGATCGGCCGGCAGGGAAATTTCAAAGC
Organism: uncultured Pseudomonadota bacterium; assembly: GCA_963842155.1. Taxonomy (GTDB): domain Bacteria; phylum Pseudomonadota; class Alphaproteobacteria; order JACZXZ01; family JACZXZ01; genus CAWJFP01. The sequence continues at coordinate 81,371 of CAWJFP010000036.1, read as the reverse complement.
CGTCCTCGCCGGTATAGCCCGAGCGCGTCACGAGGGCGCGCGCGCCTTCCAGCTCGCAGACGACGAGGCTCATGAATTTCTGCGTGCGGCAGCCGGGCGCGAGCCGCGCCAGAACCTCGGCAGCCGCCGGGCCTTGGAGCGCCAAAAGCGCGCGATCCGCCAGAGGCTCGACGCTCGCCAGACCCTCGAGGCCGCTTCGCATATGGGCGATGTCTTGCGCCTTGCATGCGGCGTTGACCACGACGAAGAGATCGCCGTCCCAGCGCGAGACCATGAGGTCGTCGAGGATGCCGCCCGCCTCGTTGGTGAATTGCGTGTAGCGTTGGCGGCCGGGAGCGAGGCCGAGCATGTCGCCCGGCACCAGCCGCTCGAAGGCGCTTGCAGGGTCGCCGCCTGAAACCTTGGGCCGGATTCGCACCTGCCCCATATGGGAGACATCGAAGAGACCGGCGGCTTTGCGCGTCCAGAGATGCTCGGCGATGATGCCTTGCTTATATTGCACGGGCATCTCATAGCCGGCAAACGGCACCATCCTTGCGCCTAACGAGAGATGCAAGGCGTGAAGGGGCGTGCGACCGAGTGTTTCCGAGGAAGCGACGCTCACGGGATTCTCGCGACAAGTTCCGCCAACAGCCTTCGGCTCCGCCTCTGCCGCGCGCATTGCGCTTGGCAGCGGCAAGCCCCCTCTGTCACGAGAACCTGAAAGAATCACCCGTGCGCGAGCGCGGGCTTACCCCTTCGGTGAGCCGAACCGGCGCGCGGCCGGTCGGGCTGCTTTCCAGAGATGCCTTCCCCCGCGGTCCTTTTGCCTGAGAGTTTCCGGGGGCGGTTGCTCCTTCGGCGCCGGCATCGGATGGCGATATTCACGGCCATCCATGCCGATCTCTCCCGCGGGGATCCTCGGCGACTCTATAGGCCAAGGCTAGTCCAACGCCTGCGGATGTCAAACATATTCCCGACGCCGAGCCCTACCCCCTAAACCCAGGAGATGCCGTAGCGGATGCTGTATTTCGCCAGCGCCTGGCGCATGTTCGCTTCCGCCGCGTCGCGCGAGCCGCCGGGCAGAACCTTGGCGCGGATATTGGCGACGCTGCCATGCAGCTCATGCGGTTCCACGCCGACGGCAACCTCCGCCAGGCCGGCGCAAGCTTGGGCGAGGAGGCGCGAAAAGACGCGCTCGGCCGCGTCGAAGCGGAGCCGCGGTTTGAAGATCTTGCCGATGGCCGTCAGCGGCAAGGCGTCGACGACAAAAATTTCGGCGGGCACAGCCGCCCGCTCGGAGACATGCTCGCGCGCATGCGCCATGAGCGCCTCGACGCCGGCGCCCTTGCCCGGCTTCAAGGTCACATAGACGACAGGCAGCTCGCCCGCGTAGGCGTCGGGCTTTCCCACCGCCGCCGCCAAGGCGACGGCGGGATGCTGCGCCATGGCCTCCTCGATGATCGCGGGGTCGATGTTATGACCGCCGCGGATGATGAGCTCCTTCTGCCGGCCGGTAAGCCAGAAATAGCCTTGCGCATCCTGACGCCCCAGATCGCCGGTATTGAGCCAGCCCGGCGCCAGCCAGATCGCCTGGTTGCCCTTCGCCTGCTTATAGCCAGGGAAGACGTTCGGCCCCTTGATGGCGATGTTGCCGATCTCGTCGATCGCGCAATCGCGGAGCAGCTTGCCATCGGCGTCGAGCTTGACCGCCTTCATCTCCTGATAAGGCAGCGGCAGACCGACCGAGCCGATCCGCCGCTCGCCGTCGCGCGGATTGATCGAGCAGACGCAGGTACCCTCGGTGAGGCCATAGCCTTCGAGGATGCGCAGCCTGGTCGCGACCTCGAAATTGCGGAACAGCTCGACCGCCATGGGCGCAGCACCGCCGATCGCGAAACGCAGCGAGGAGATATCCGCCTTCCCGACCGGGACGTCGAGCAAGGCCGCATAGATGGTCGGCACCGCAACGAAAAGGCTCGCACGATAGCGTTCGACCACCGGCCAGAAGCCGCGCACCGCCGCCTTGTTCCGATAGCCCATCGGACCGAGCTGCACCACGCGCGCGCGGGCGAGGAAAGGCGCCAAGCCGGTCATGATCGCCGCGTTCACATGGAAAAGCGGCATGCCCACCAGGATGGTATCGCCGTCATGCAGACCGATCGCCCACCGCACCGCCAGCGCATTGGCAAGCTCGTTGAGATGGGTATGTTGCGCCAGCTTGGGCGTGCCGGTCGTGCCGCCGGTGTGGAAATAGGAGGCGATGTCGTCGCGCTCGATGACGCGGCCGCTGCGCAGCCGATCGCAAGGCTGGGCGGCGAGGCGAGCATCGAAGGCGCGGATGCCGGAGGCCGCGTCGTCTTTCGCGCCGACATGCAGCACGGTCGTGAGCGTAGGCACGAGCGCGCGCGCTGCCTCGACCTTTTCCCAGATCTCCTTGCCCGATTCGGGCCCCATCGTGACGAGGATCTTGGTGCCCGCAGCATTCATGATTCCGGCGATCTGAGCCGGCTCCAACAGCGGGTTGACGCCGTTGACGATACCCGCTGTCTCGCCGCCCCACATGACGTAATGCGTCTCGGGCAAGTTGGGCAGTAGGTAGGAGACGACATCCGTCGGACCGAGCCCAAGCGAATGGAACAGGTTGGCGCTCTGCGTCACGCGCTCCAAGAGCTCGCCATAGCTCAGCTCGATCGCCGGCTCGCTCAGGTCGCCCGCCGGCAGAAAGACGAAGGCTGTGGCTTGCGGAGCCGCGCCAGCCGACCGCCGCAGCAAATCATAGCTGCTGTTGAGATCGCCCAGCCGGTCGGCGAGCGGGATCGTCTCGAAGGCTTCGATGTCGGCACGGGTCCGGATAGGGCCAGGCCGCTTGCTCATCGCCCGCTCGGACCGTCCGTTTCGCCGATCTGTCATCGCGACCCTTTATCGGATTCCGGGGCGAACTCCGCCACGCGTTCGTGCAAATCGGCGAAATTCTGCCCAAGCTGCTCGAGCCCGAAAGCGAGCGCGAAAATGCGCGCCGCGGCATCGCCCGGCAGATCCAGCGTCGCATGGTCATGTCGCATTGCCGCCATCGCGCCGGCGTAGGAATCCAGCGCCGCGACCACCCCGTCGAGCACGGGCGGTTGCCGGCCCGAGGTCATCGCTTCGCCCGTGCCGCGTAGGAAATCGCAAGCGGCCACGGCCACGCGCGCGAGCGGCGCCACCAGCCTCGTGCGCGCGGGCTCGGGCAGGGGCGCCGCGACGGCGCGGCCGATCATCACCAGGTCGTGGCGGATACGCCGCAAGGTGCGCAACAGCGGCTCCGGATCGGGCGCTTCGGTAAGACGGCTCCGGCGTTCCTGCCCGGCTTCCTCCGCCACCGTCTCGAGACGGGCGGATCGCGCCCGGATCCCGTCATGGAGGCGCTGCAGCCGCGCGGGCGCCGGCCCTGCTTGGGCTCCCTCGAGCAAGGCCGACAAAAGCGCCGCGTAAAGTCCCAGCAGGCGTCCGGCCGCCTCGGCGACGAGGCCATGGGCGCGGGCCGGCAGGACGAAGAGCGACACCGCCAGCCCGACCAGGCCGCCGATGGTGATCTCGAGCACGCGATCGAGCGCCGAGACGATCGGACTGGCATGCGAGTTCGTCCCGGCCAAGAGCAGAATGATCGCCGTGATGGGCGCGACGCGGAAGCTCGGATTGAGGGCCGCGACAAGGGTGAGCGGCGCAAGCGTGACCGCGAGCGCGAATCCGAGGGCGAGCAGGTCGTCATGTGGAACGAGCGAGGAGACGACCGCCGCGCAGGCGGCCCCGCCGATCGTTCCAATGAGCCGGTCCGTGGTTGCCTTGAGCGAGCCGCCGAGGCTCGCCTGGGTCACGAGCACGGCGGTAAAGACGGCCCAATAGCCTTGCGGCAAGGCGAGAAGCTCGGCGAGCGCGAAGGAGAGTACGCCCGCCGCCGTCATTCTCAGGCTCAAGCGCAATTGCGGGCGATGGCTTCTCGCCCAGGCTGCCAAGCTTCCCCATGCGGCTACAAGACGAGCCATGACCCTTCGGCCTCTGCCGCTCGCGGTCCGGTTGCGGCAGAAGGCCGCGGCGGCCTACATTCTCGGCGAGACGAGGCGAGATGAGAAGCGGCAAGCACTTCGCCACCCTTTCGCCCTGGAGGAGCCTCGATGAGGAAATGGGTGCTCACCTTCGCCGGCTCATGCCTGCTTTGCGTCTTTGGCGTCCTGGCGGCGCTTTGGGCCTTCAACGGTTTCCACGGTCTGGGGCTCGATCTGCCGCTGACCATCGCGCTCGTGGCGGGTATCGTCCTCACCGTCGCCTTGGGCGTCGGGCTGATGGCTCTCGTCTTCGCAAGCGACCGCACCGGCCGCGACGACGAGGCTTATAGATCGACGAAGCGATAGCAAGAGGAGTTGTCGCGGGGCTCCTGGTTGGGCGGTGGCGGGCTGGGACGGCGCTTAACCCCGTGCTATGGTGACGTCGCGGCATAGCGCGTGAGGCCTCGTGGCTCCGAGTTCATTCCCTTTCGTGGAACCCCTTCCCTGGCAGGGCGAGGCACCGGAACCCTTCGATCACCCGGAATTCTACGAGGGCGTCATCTTGCGGCGCATCTTCGCCCATTACATCGATCTCTGTCTGATTTTCTTCCTGATCGCCGGCGTAAGCTTCTTTCTGATCATCGCGGGCCTTCTCAGCTTCGGCCTGCTGTTCATTCCGCTGGCCGTCGCCTCGATCATCACGGCCGTCGCCTATGACGCGCTGCAAGTAAGCGGCAAGCATTCGGCCACCGTCGGCATGCGGCTCTTCGGGCTCGAGGTGCGAAGCTGGTCCGGCGCGCCGCCGGAGACGGCGCAAGCCTGGCTGCGCTCGGTGCTCTTCTGGGGCCTGACCTATGGGCTCAATCTGCTGACCTTCTGGCTGGCGCTCGGCTGGGCGCTCTTCGACCGGCGGCGGCGCTGCCTGCATGATTTCCTGTCCGGCACGGTCGTGATTCGGACCAAGAAGGTGATGGTGTTCGGTCCCGGGACAAGCTCTAATGTGCGTTGACTGTTCGAGCGCGGTGGCCAACCGAGCGACGCCGGAAGCAAGCGCATGAGACGGGCGATCCTGGACAGCGAGCGCGGGGAAGCGGGGCAAGCATGACCTCGGGCTCCAATCATCTCATCAAGCCCTTGCGGCAGTTCTATCTTTCGGGCCCGCGCCCCTGTCCCTACCTTTATGGCCAGATCGAGCGCAGCATCTTCACCGAGCTCACGGGCGCCACGGCCGGACGGCTTTACGAGATGCTGCTGCGGAGCGGTTTCCGCCGCAGCCATCAGGTGGCATTCCGTCCCGCCTGTCCCGATTGCTCGGCCTGCGTGCCGGTGCGCATCGCGGTGAAACCCTTCTCGCCGCGGCCCTGGATGCGTCGCATCCTCAAGCTCAACGCCGACCTGGAGGTGCAGGAGCGGCCCGCCCGCGCCACCGCCGAGCAGTACGCGATCTTCCGGCGCTATATCGCGGCGCGGCATGGCGATGGCGAGATGGCGCTGATGGGCTACGACGATTATCGCAACATGGTGGAGGACAGTCCGATCAAGAGCCTGATCGCCGAGTTCCGCGAAGCGGACGGCAAGCTCGCCGCCGCCTGTCTCGCCGACCGTCTCTCGGATGGTTACTCGGCGGTCTACAGCTTCTTCGATCCGCGCAACAAGCGCGCCAGCCTGGGCAGCCACATGATCCTCTGGCTGGTCGAAGCCGCGCGGCGCCAACGCCTTCCTTATGTATATCTCGGCTATTGGGTCGAGGGCAGCCACAAGATGTCGTATAAAACGCGCTTCCAGCCGCTCGAGGCCCTCGGCAGCGACGGCTGGCGGCCGCTCCGCGAAACGCGCTGAGCCGAAGCGGCCCTTTCATCCTCTTTTAAGCAGCTCCCGCTAGACTCGCTCGAGATTCACGCAAGCGGGGTCGGCGAATTGCCGCGAGCCCCCACGAGAGGGCCTGATGATCGGCTGGGCGTTGCGGCTGGCGCTGCTCTGGTGCGGCATCGCGCTCGGCATTTCCCTTGTTTGGGGCCATCGCGCGGCTCTCTTTCCCGGCGGCGTTCCCGACTCGTCGCAGCATGCGGTCGCAATGGCGGCGAGGCCGGTCGGCGCGGCTGCCGCCCCATCTGACATGTCGACGGATTCGCTCGTGCTCCAGGCGGGCCCCTTCGGCCAATTCAGCCTGGATGCCTCGGTCAACGGCGCGCCGATCCATTTCGTCGTCGACACGGGCGCGAGCTTCGTGGCGCTCACGCCCGAGGACGCGCGCGCGGCCGGCATCAATCCCGATCAGCTCAGTTACACGATGCGTGCGCATACCGCCAACGGCGTCGTCGCGATGGCGCCCGTCATGTTGAACGAGGTCAGGATCAACCAGCTCTCGGTCTCCAACGTCATGGGCACGGTGCCGCGAAGCGATCTGAGCCAATCGCTCCTCGGCATGAGCTTCCTGAACCGGCTGAAGAGCTACGAGATTCGCGACGGCCGCCTCATCATATACTGGTAGCCGCGCACAGCCTATGCCAGCCGCTCGGGCCGCGCGACCGTGCGCTCGTTCACGACGTTGCCGGTGTTGAGCGTCGTCTTCGGCTCGAGCAACACGACCTCGCATTCATCGGCCGCCACCGGCAGATGCTCGACGCCATGCGGCACGATGAGGAATTCGCCGGGCCCGATGCGGATCTCGCTGTCGCGAAATCGCATCAGCAGCTCGCCCTTGGTCACGAGGAAAAGCTCGTCTTCCGCCTCATGACGATGCCAGACGAACTCGCCTTGCAGCTTCACCAGCTTGATCTGCATGTCGTTGATGTCGCCGACCACCTTGGGGCTCCAATGGTCGGAGAATTTGGCGAAGGCCTCGGCCAGGCTGACTTTCCGCATGAGATGCTCCGCGCATTTGCGATGGCGCGATCCTACTCGAACCGGTTCGAGCTGGGGAAGCCGCGCGGCGCGATGCGACCGGCCTGCGCGCGCTGGCCCATCCAATCGGCCAGCTCCTCCTTGGCGAAAGTGCGGGCGCGATCGCCGGTACGGCAGGCAAGTCCCTCCTCGAGGCGGAAGCATTTCACGTCGGCGAGGCCGCCATCCTTGTATTTCTGCAGAATGACGCCGCGACCGCGCACCATCTCGGGCAGCTCGGCGAGCGGGAAGATCAGCAGCTTGCGATTGCGGCCGATCACGGCGACTGAATCGCCGGCGGCCAGGACGCAGGCCGCGGCCTCGACATCGCCCGATACGTTGAGCACCTGCCTGCCCGCCCGCGTCTGCGCCTCGACCTCCGCCGCATCCACCACGAAGCCACGCCCGTCGCTGGCCGCCACCAGCAGCTTCTCCTCGGGGCGCAGCACGCGCATCGCGACGAGGTCATGGTCGTTCGCGAGGTCGATCATGAGGCGCAGAGGCTCGCCGAAGCCGCGCCCGCCCGGCAGCTTGTCGCAGCCGATGGTATAAAAGCGGCCGTTGGTGGCGAAGACCAGGACCTTGTCCGTCGTCTCGGCATGAAAGGCGAACTTGCCGCGGTCGCCCTCCTTGTATTTGAGCTCCGATATATCGGCAACATGGCCTTTCACACCCCTGATCCAGCCCTTCTCCGAGCAGATCACGGTGATGGGCTCGCGCTCGACATAGGCCTCGAGCGGCACCTCCTCGACCGCCGGCGCGTCGCCGATCTCGGTGCGGCGGCGCCCCAAGGCACTCTTCGGGCCGAAGCGCGCCTTGAGCGCCCGCAGCTCCTCCGTGATCGCCTTCCAGCGCCGGCTCTCGTCGCCCAAGAGCTTCTTCAGCTCGGCGCGCTCGGCGGAGAGTTTCTTATGCTCTTCGACGATGGCGATCTCCTCGAGCTTGCGCAAAGCGCGCAGCCGCATATTGAGGATGGCCTCGACCTGGAGGTCGCTCAGCTTGAAGCGCCGCATCATCACCGCCTTGGGATCGTCCTCCTTGCGGATGATGCGGATCACCTGGTCGAGATTGAGATAGGCGATGCGGAACCCCTCCAGGACCTCGATGCGCTGCTCGATCTTGCCGAGCCGGTGGCGCGAACGGCGCATGAGCACGTCATGGCGGTGTTCGAGATAGGCGCGCAGCACTTCGCGCAGGTTCATCACGCGCGGGGTGAGGCCGCCGTCCAGCACGTTCATGTTGAGGGGGATGCGCACCTCGAGCTCGGTCTGGCGGAAGAGCGTCTCCATCAGCACGGCGGGATCGACGTTGCGGCTCTTGGGCTCGAGCACGAGCCGCACCTGGTCGGTCGATTCGTCGCGCACGTCGGCGAGAAGCGCGAGCTTCTTCTCCTGCAGCAGCGTGGCGATGCGCTCGACGAGCCGCGCCTTTTGCACCTGGTAGGGCACCTCCGTCACGATCACCTGGTATGTGCCGCCCTTGAGCTTCTCCGTCTCCCAGCGCGCCCGCAGGCGGAAGCTGCCGCGCCCGCTCGCATAGGCCGCGACGATGCTCTGGCGCGGCTCGATCAGGATGCCGCCGGTCGGGAAATCGGGACCGGGGATGAAGCGGGTCAAGGTCTCGATGCGCGCCTCGGGATGGAAAACGAGATGCAGCAGGGCATCGACCAGCTCGACGATGTTGTGAGGCGGGATGCTGGTCGCCATGCCGACGGCGATGCCTTGCGCGCCGTTCGCCAGCAGGTTGGGGAAGTTCGCCGGCAGCACGAGGGGCTCGTCGTTCTCGCCGTCGTAGGTCTGGCGGAAATCGACGGCGTCCTCGTCGATGCCCTCCAGCAGCAGCTCCGCCACTGCGGTGAGGCGCGCCTCGGTGTAGCGCATGGCGGCTGCGTTATCGCCGTCGACATTGCCGAAATTGCCCTGGCCGTCGACCAGCGGGTAACGCGCGGCGAAATCCTGCGCGAGGCGTACCAGCGCGTCATAGATCGCCGTGTCGCCATGGGGATGGTATTTTCCCATGACATCGCCCACGATGCGGGAGCAGCGCTTGAAGCCCTGATCGGGATCGAGCCGCAGTTGGCGCATGGCATGGAGCAGCCGGCGATGAACCGGCTTCAACCCGTCGCGCACGTCGGGCAGCGAGCGCGCCATGATGGTGGAGAGCGCGTAGGAGAGATAGCGCTCGCTCAGCGCCTCGCCGAAGGGTGTCGGCCGGATCTCGCCGGCGTTTGTCGCGTCGGACATGCTCGCTTCCGGTTTATACCAGCTATAGTAGGCCGTTGGATTGCGGCGTCAACTGGTCGTGGGCAGGACCCTCTCGGGCTCATCGACGCCTGTCTTGCGGCGGAGCCGCTCGGTGAAGGCCGCGCGGGCCTGCGGCATATCGCGGTTGAGGGCGGCGAAGACATGCCGCGCGAGGAAATGCGCGCTGATAGCGAGGCCCTGAAGGATGTCGGCGGGCTCGACGGCCGAGCCGGGCGCGGCGAGAAATCGCGGCAGAGGCAGCAGGCGATGGCTATAGGGCTCGCCCGCCGAGAGCGAGACGGCGCGCCCGGTGCGGGGCGAGACGAAGGCGAGCTCGTCGTTGCGGCCTGTCGCGGCGCATTGGCTGAGATCGAGCCCGAAGCCGAGCGCGCGCAACAGCCCGAGCTCCCAGGCGACATAGGCACGGCCCCAGCCGGCCACCTCGTCGGTCGCCTCGAGCGCGGCGATGAGGGCGGCGAGCCCGTCGAACACGTCCGAATGGCTCTCGCGCTCCGGAAGCGCCGTCTCGCTCAGCGCGCAAGCCGAGGACAGCGCGGCGAGCCGCAGCGGGTCGTCGAGCAGCTGGGCGCCGCCGCTATGCATGAGCTCGCAGCTATAGACCCCGAGATGCTCGGCGAGCCGCGCGCGCCAATGCGCCTGGACGCGATTGCCCGGCTGCAGCGCGCCCCGGGCGCGGCCGCCTCCCCCGCCATGCACCAGTCCGGCATGACGGCCGTGAAGGCGCGTCAAAAGCTGCAGGATCGCCGCGCTCTCGCCATGCTTTCGCGCCGAAAGCACGATCGCCTCGTCGGTCCATTCCATGACGCTGATTTAGCGCAGCGCGACGCGCCTGGCGAGCCCTGCTTGGGCGACCGAAGAATTGCTAGCCGGCGCCGCGATCCAACGGTCCGCTTTCCGGGATGATGCTCTTCTCGCGCGGCGGAATGCCGCCGAGCTCCTCCAGCACATGGATGCGTGCCTCGATCGGCGGATGGGTCGAGAAGAGACCGAAGAAATCCGCGGCGCTCGGCGGATTCTCGATGAACATCTGCTTGGCCTCGTGCGAGACATGCGGCACCTCGGGATTGTCCGCGATCTTGCGCAAGGCCGAGATGAGCGCCTCGGGGTTCTTGGTCAGCTCGACCGAGCCGGCGTCGGCGAGATATTCGCGCTTGCGCGAAATGGCGAAGCGCAGCATGAGCGCCAGCACATAGCCGATGGCGAACACCACCGCCGCGATCAGCAGGATGATGACCCCGCCGCCGCTCTTGTCGCGGCTGCGGGCGAAGGAGAATACCTGCAAGGTGCGCCATAGGATCTGCGCGAGGAAGGAGATCATGCCCACGAAGACGATGGTGATGATCAGCACGCGCACGTCGCGTTGCATGATGTGGGTGAGCTCATGGGCGAGCACGGCCTCGAGCTCGGCGTCGTCGAGCCGCTCCAGCAGCGCGCGCGTCACCGTGATGGAGTAGGTCCGCTCGTCGATGCCGCTCGCATAGGCGTTCATGGCGTCGGTATCGATGATGTAGAGGGCGGGCGTCTTCAAGCCGCGCGAGATGCAGAGCGTCTCGAGGGTATTGTAAAGCCGGGGCGCCTCCTCGCGCGTGACCGCATGGGCGCCGGTCGTGGCATGGATCAAGCTGTCATTGAAGAAATAGCCGATCAGCAGCCAGATGGCGGCGACGCCGAGCACGATCGGCCAATAGCCCCACATGGCGGCGAGCGCCAAGTCCAGCGCCGTGCCCCCGCGGAGCGGCATGGCGAGGCCGAAATTCCGGAAGACATAGGGATCGACGCGGCCGCCCGGGTCCGTCTGCAAAAGGCCGAGGAAGAAGAAGATAACACCGAGCAGCGCCAACAGAAGAAACGGAAAGGCCGCCAGCAACAACATCGATTTGAGGTTGTTGTTCCAGCGATAGGTGGTGAGTCCGAGAGCGGCCATGGTTGGCGGCCGTAGACCTCAGCTGCCGAAGCTGACTTTCGGCGGCTCCTTCGAGGCCGCCCGCTCGCCTTCGTCGAGCGCGAACATCTCCGCCGGACCGAAACCGAAAACGCCGGCGAAGAGCACGGCCGGGAACTGCTGGATCGAGGCGTTGTATTCTGCCACCGCATTGTTCAGGAAGCGTCGCGCCGCGGCGATCTTGTTCTCGATCTCGGTGAGCTCGCCCTGGAGCTCGCGGAAGTTCTCGTTCGCCTTGAGCTGGGGATAATTCTCCGCCACGGCGAAAAGATGGCCGAGCGCGCCCGAGAGGACCGACTCCGCCTGGCCGCGCGCCTGCGGCGAGGAGGCCTGCATGGCGGCCGCGCGCGCCTCGGTCACCTTCTCGAAGACGCCGCTCTCATGCGCGGCGTAGCCCTTCACCGTCTCCACCAGATTGGGGATCAGGTCGTGGCGCTGCTTGAGCTGAACGTCGATGTCGGCATAGGCGTTGCGCCAGGCCTGACGCAGGGCGACCAGCCTGTTGTATTGCAGGATGACGTAGAAGACGATCAGGACGATGACGCCGAGAATGACTAAGCCGGTCGTGCTCATCTCGCACCATTTCATCGAGGGCTGCCGCGGGCGCGGCCGTCGTGGGGCGCCCTGCTCGCGGCGGGCGGATTATGGGCGGCTCAGGCGTCGAAATCCAGTCCCATCGCGCGATAAAGATCGGGCTTGTCCGCCCAGTCGGGCTTGAGCTTGACGTGGAGCAGGAGATGCGTGCGGCGGCCGAGCAGCTCCTCGAGCTCGCGCCGCGCCGCGGCGCCGATGGCCTTGATGCGCTGGCCGCCCTTCCCCAGCACGATCGGCCGATGGCCCTCGCGCTGGACATAGATGACGGCACCGATCTTGACGCTGCCGTCCTTGAACTCCTCCCAACTCTCCGTCTCGACAGCGCTCGCATAAGGCAGCTCCTGATGGAGCTGACGAAAGACCTGCTCGCGCACAAGCTCCGCGGCGAGCAGCCTGAGCGGCAGGTCGGAGAGCTGGTCCCCCGGATAGAGCCAGGGGCCGACCGGCATTTGCGCGGCGAGATAAGCGGAAAGATCGGTGACGCCGTCGCCCGTGAGCGCCGAGATCATGAATGTCTCGTCGAAAATCTTCTCGGCATTGAGCCGCTGCGCCAGCTCGAGAAGGGATGGCTTGCGCGTCCGGTCGATCTTGTTGAGCACGAGAATCGCGCGCGGCTTGGCCGCCTTGATGCCTGCGACGATGCGCGCCGTGTCGGCGTCCATGCCGCGCTCGGCATCGACGAGCAGCAGCACGCGATCGGCGTCGCGCGCACCCTGCCAGGCGGCCGCGATCATGGCGCGGTCGAGCCGGCGTCGTGGCGCGAATATGCCCGGCGTGTCGACCAGGATGAGCTGCGTGCGGCCCACCACGGCGATGCCGATGATGCGCGTGCGCGTGGTCTGCACCTTGGGCGTCACGATCGACACCTTCGCGCCCACCAGAATGTTGGTGAGCGTCGATTTGCCGGCATTGGGTGCGCCGAGGATGGCGACGAAACCGCAGCGGGTCGGCGCTTGCGCGGCGGCGGATTTCTCGATCGCCGGCTGGCGCGGTTTCTCGGCGGCGGGCTCAGCCATGCCGCTTCTCCTTTGCGCTGAGACGCTCGAGCAAAGCCGCGGCCGCGAGCTGCTCCGCCGCGCGCTTTGAGCGGCCTTGCGCCGTGGCGGCCGGCTCGCCCGCGACGGAAACGGAGACGGTGAAGAGCGGCTCGTGCGAGGGTCCTTCCGACGCCACCGTCTCATAGTTCGGCAAGGGCAGCCGAGCGCCTTGCGCCCATTCCTGCAACGCCGTCTTGGCGTCGCGCGGCGGGTGCTGGTCCTCCGCCATCAGGGGGTCCCAGAACTGCATGATGAAGCCGCGCGCCGTCTCGATGCCGCCGTCGAGATAGAGCGCCGCGATGACCGCTTCCAGCGCGTCCGCGAGGAGCGTGGGACTTTCGCGCGCGCCCGAGCCCGCCTCGCCCTTGGACAGGCGCAGATATTCGCCGAGACCGATGAGCCGCGCCACGCGCACCAGCGCGTCGCGGCGGACGAGCGCGGTATGGCGCCGCGTAAGCTCGCCTTCCTGTTCGCGCGGATAGCGACGGATGAGCAGCTCCGCCACGACGAGCCCCAGAACGCGGTCGCCCAGGAACTCGAGCCGCTCATAGCCTTCGGGAACGGGCCCCCGCGCGCGCAAGGCGCTGCGATGGGTGAGCGCCTGATCGAGCAAGGCGGGCTCGGCGAAATGATGGCCGAGATGCTCCTCGAGCGGCGCGAGCCGGCCGGCGCGCGCCGCTTCCGCCGCGCTCAGTGAATGCCCTGGAACAGCCGGTCGTAACGGATGGCGAACGGCCATTTCCAGACCTCCCACCACTCGGCGCTGCCGTTCGTCGAGAAGAACAAAAACTCGGCCCGACCGACCAGGTTCTCGGCGGGGACATAGCCGACGTCGGCTCGGCTGTCGGCGGAATTGTCGCGATCGTCGCCCATGGCGAAATAATGCTCCGCCGGCACGACGAACACCGGCGTATTGTTCATCATGTCGTCGTCGGTGTCCTTGAACCTCAGAATCGGATGACGCACGCCGTTCGGCAGCGTCTCGATATATTCGTCGGTCGCGAGGTCGCGACCGAATTTATGCAGGACGTAGCTTCCCGCGCGCTCGAGTGCCACGGGCTTGCCGTTGATATTGAGCACGCCGTGAATCATCTGGATACGGTCGCCGGGGAGGCCGATGATCCGCTTGATGTAGTCCGTCGCGGGCTCCGTCGGCTTCTTGAACACCACGACATCGCCGCGGTTGGGATCGCTGCCGAAGATGCGGCCCGAGAAGAGCGGCAATCCCCAGGGCAGCGAGTAGCGGCTGTAGCCGTAGGAGAATTTGGAGACGAAAAGATAATCGCCGACGAGCAGGGTCGGGATCATGGAACCCGAGGGAATGTTGAAGGGTTCGTAGGCGACAGTGCGAACCACGATGGCGATCAAGACGGCGTAAACCACCGTCTTGAGGGTCTCGACGAAGCTGCCAGATTTCTTTTTTGACATGAACTTCGTCTTGTAACTATCTGACATTCAGGATTTCTCACTCGACAATAAGAAAGGCTCAAGCGGATCAAGCCAGCGGGAGGGGGCTCTGTCAAGCCAAACCCGGGCAAGGCGCGATTCGATCACCGAGACGCCCCCGGCACGGCCGAGATGATCACGAGAGCCTCGGCCATGGGGGGCTCGTCGGTGATGGTCACATCGATGCGCGCTTCCATGCCCGGCGGGATGAGCGCCGCGAGGCGCTTCGCCGCGCCGCCCGTGAGCAGCATCGTCGGCCGGCCCGAAGAGAGGTTGACGACACCGAGGTCGCGCCAATGCACGCCGGCGCGAAAGCCGGTGCCGAGCGCCTTGGAGCAGGCCTCCTTCGCGGCGAAGCGCTTGGCATAGCTGGCTGCGCGGTTCCGGCGCCCCTCCGACTTATCGCGCTCGACAGCAGTGAAGATGCGCTCGATGAAGCGCTCGCCATAGCGCTCGAGCGTGCGCTCGATGCGGCGGATGTCGATCAGGTCGCTGCCGATACCGATGATCACTGAGAATGCCCTTATAGCAGGCTCAAGACCGTCCCGGGGCGGCGACGGACTCGAGTATCAGGCGCTGCGCTCGGCGCGCGCCTGATCCATCAGCGCGCGCATGCGCCTGATGGCGGAAGCGAGCCCGCCGAAAATCGCCTCGCCGACGAGGAAATGGCCGATATTAAGCTCGACGATGGTCTCGATCGCCGCGACCGGGGCTACCGTATCGTAGGAAAGCCCGTGGCCGGCGTGGCATTCGAGGCCCAGCGTCGCCGCCCGCGCCGCCGCCTCGGCAAGACGCCCGAGCTCGCGCTCGCGCTCCGCCCCCTCGCTCTCGCAATAGGCGCCGGTATGGAGCTCGACCACCGGCGCGCCGAGCCGCCGCGCGGCGTCGAGCTGGGAGGGTTCCGGGTCGATGAAGAGCGAGACGCGAATGCCCGCGCCGACGAGCCGCTCGACGGTGCGGGCGAGCGCCTCGCCGCTTCCCGCGGCGTCGAGCCCGCCCTCCGTGGTGAGCTCGGCGCGCCGCTCGGGCACGATGCAAGCCGCATGCGGGCGATGGCGCAGCGCGATGCCCAGCATCTCCTCGGTCGCCGCCATCTCGAGATTGAGGGGCAGATCGACTTCGCGCGCGAGGCGGCTGATGTCCTCGTCCGAGATATGGCGCCGGTCCTCGCGCAGATGGGCGGTGATGCCGTCGGCCCCCGCCTCGGCCGCGAGACGCGCGGCGCGCACCGGATCGGGATGGCGTCCGCCGCGCGCGTTCCGGATGGTGGCGACGTGGTCGATATTGACCCCCAGGCGGAGATATCGCTTCATCGCCCCGCCCTCACCCGCGCGCGCGCTCGACCGAGTTGATCGCCGGCGAGGCGCGCAGCGCCGCCATGATGTTGGTAAGGTGCTTCAAATCCTGCACTTCGATATCGAGCGTGATCTCGAAGAAGTCGGTCGAGCGGTTGGTGATGCGCAGATTGCTGATATTGCCCTTCTGCTTGCCGATGAGGCTGGAGAGCTCGCCCAAGGTGCCCGGCTCGTTGGCGACGACGACGTTGATCCTGCCGACATGGGGCTCTTCGTTCGCCGCACCCGGCTCCCAGGCGACATCGAGCCAGCGTTCCGGCTCGTCGCTGTAGCGCTCCAGGGTCTCGCAATCGATGGTGTGGATGGTCACGCCCTTGCCGGTGGTGACGAGGCCCACGATGCGGTCGCCGGGAAGCGGGTGGCAGCAGCCGGCGAAATGCACCGCCATGCCGGGAATGAGGCCCTTGATCGAGATGGCCGTGTCCGGCGTCTTGGGCTTGCGCCCGCGCGCCTTTGCCAGGGTCACGACCTTGCCGTCCACACCCTCCTTGCTCTCCTTGGCGAGCTGCTTGATGCCTGGATAGACGGCATGCAGCACCTCGCGCGCGGTATGGATGCCCGCGCCGACCTCGGCGATCAGCTCCTCGACGCTCTCGGCCTTGAAGATCTTGAGCACGCCCTCGACGCCCTTCTCGGTGAAGTCGTAGCCGGCCTGGCGGAACGTCTTGTCGAGGATGCTGCGGCCGAGGGTGAGATATTCCTGCCGCTTCTGGGCGCGGACGAAGCGGCGAATGCGGGCGCGCGCCTTGCCGGTGACGACGAGGCGCTCCCATTCGGGCGAGGGGCGCTGGGTGCGCGAGGTGACGATCTCGACCTGATCGCCGTTCTTGAGCGCGGTGCGCAACGGCATCATGCGTCCGTTGATCTTGGCGCCGACGCATGTGTCGCCCACCTCGGAATGGATGGCGTAGGCGAAGTCGACCGGGGTGGCACCCTGCGGAAGCGCGATCAGATCGCCCTTGGGCGTGAAGCAGAACACCTGGTCCTGGAACATCTCGAGCTTGGTATGCTCGAGGAACTCGTCGGGGCCCGAGGCATGCTCGAGGATCTCAAGAAGCTCGCGGAGCCAGCGATATTGGCGGCCGTCGGTGTTGCTGCCCTGCTTGAATTGCCAATGGGCGGCCACGCCGTATTCGGCGACCTCGTGCATCTCCTTGGTGCGGATCTGAACCTCGATGCGCTGGTTCTCGGGCCCGAATACGCCCGTGTGGAGCGAGCGGTAGCCATTCGGCTTGGGCAGCGAGATATAGTCCTTGAAGCGCCCCGGCACGACGCGATAGTGGCCATGGATGATGCCGAGGGCGCGGTAGCAGTCCGCGACGTCCTCGACGACGATGCGGAAGGCCATGATGTCGGAAAGCTGCTCGAAGGCGACGTTGCGGCGCTGCATCTTGCGCCAGATCGAGTAGGGCTGCTTCTCGCGGCCGGAGATCTGCGCCTGCACCCCCTCCGCCGCCAGCGTGCGGCGCAGCTCGTCCATGATGCGGGCGTCGAGGTCGCCGCCCTGCTCGCGCAGGAACTTGAGGCGCGCGACGATCGAAGCGCGGGCGTCGGGGTTGAGCTCGGCGAAGGCCAGGTCCTCGAGCTCGTCCTTGATGTGGTGCATGCCGATGCGCTCGGCGAGCGGCGCGTAGATCTCCATGGTCTCGCGCGCGATGCGCTTGCGCCGCTCCGGGTCTTTGATATGGCGGAGCGTACGCATGTTGTGCAGCCGGTCGGCGAGCTTGACCAGCAGCACCCTGATGTCCTCGGACATGGCGAGCACGAGCTTGCGGAAATTCTCCGCCTGCCGGCTCGCCTCCGACTGCAGCTCGATGCGCGAGAGCTTGGTGACGCCGTCGACCAGCCGCGCCACCTCGGGCCCGAACTGAGCCTCGATCTCCTCGAGCGTGGCGAGCGTGTCCTCGACCGTGTCGTGGAGGAGTGCCGTGACGATGGTGTCGGTATCGAGCTTGTAGCGGGTCAGGATGCCCGCAACCTCGAGGGGATGGGAGAAGTAGGAATCCCCCGATTCGCGCTTCTGGCTGCCATGGGCCTTCATCGAGAAGACGTAGGCCCGGTTGAGCTTATCCTCGTCGGCGTCGGTATCGTAGGCCCGGACGCGCTCCACCAGCTCGTATTGGCGAATCATGACGCGCGCCCTCCGGGCCTCCGGATGGCGCCAACAGCCGACCCGGCGGGCGCAGGTTCAATGCGGTACCACGGCGAGACATACCTGGCTGTGGCACCGGAGGCACTCACCCCGCGTCCCGCTCGGACCCCAGGTCCGCCTCTGAATCGGCTTCCGCTTCCGGCTCGGCCTCGAGCTCCTCCTCGCTCTCGATGACGAGGTCGTCCTCCTCGATGTCGCCCGCGACCGCCTCTTGCAGCTCCGCGCCGGCGGCGGCAAGCTGCTGGGCCGCAAGCACGTCCATCTCCTCCTCGACCGGCTCGTCGGCCTCGACCATTTTCTGCAAGCCCTTGATCAGGGCCTCCTTGAGGCCCTCGATCGGAATGGTCTCCTCCGCAATCTCGCGCAGCGCCACCACGGGGTTCTTGTCGTTATCGCGATCGAGCGTCACCGGCGCGCCGGTGGCGATGTCGCGCGCGCGGTGCGCCGCGAGCATGACGAGATCGAAGCGATTCGGGACCCGGACGACGCAATCTTCAACCGTGACACGTGCCATTGAGCATTACTCCGCAAATCAACAAATCGATGCCCGAATATATGGGCCGAAGCGGCGCAAGACAAGGCTTTCGGCCGTTTCTTCCAAGGCGATCCTACCGCCGCGCTCGTCCAATCGGACGACAGGGCCCCCGGCTCTATCGATCCATGGCTACCGCCGTCTGGTCGGTCGGAAGCGCTTCGAGAAGCCGCCGGATCGGCTCGCCCGTCCGCGGATGGCGCCAATCGGGGGCGATCTCGCTGAGCGGCAGCAGCACGAAGGCGCGGCCCGCCATCCGCGGATGGGGCAAGACCGGTTCGCCCTCGTCGCCCTCGCTGACGCGGCTGCCATAGGCGATGAGGTCGAGGTCGAGCGCGCGGGCGGCATTTCGCGCGCCGCGCACGCGCCCGAACTCGCGCTCAATGGCATGGAGACGGTCGAGCACCGCCTCGGGCGGCAGGTCCCAATGCCCCGCCGCGACGCCGTTCACATAGTCGGGCTGATCCGATGCCGGGACCGGCGCGCTGCGATACCAGCGCGAGCGCGCGGTCATGCGGAAGCCGGCCTTCTCGAGCGCCTGCAGCGCCGCCTCGAGCGTGCGGCGCGGCGAGCCCGCCCGCGCGCTCGGCAAATTCGCGCCGAGGGCGATGTAGATAATTTCGCCCAACTCACTTTGGCACTTGTCAGGCTGCGTTTTCACGGTTATGTCAAACGCCAGAAGCTTGCCGCGGATATGGCGGCATCATGCACAAACTTTCATTTACAGCTCAGGACATAGCTGATGCATTTTTATCCTCAGGAGCGCATCGCGCTTTTCATCGACGGCTCGAACCTCTACGCGGCGGCCCGGGCGCTCGGCTTCGACATCGACTACAAGCGTCTCCTGGAGATGTTCCAGGGCAAGGGGCGTCTCGTCCGCGCCTTCTACTACACGGCCCTGGTCGAGGACCAGGAGTACTCGCCCATCCGGCCGCTCGTCGATTGGCTCGACTACAACGGCTACACCATGGTGACCAAGCCGACCAAGGAATTCACCGACGCCATGGGTCGCCGCAAGATCAAGGGCAACATGGATATCGAGCTCGCGATCGACGTGATGGAAATGGCCGATCGGCTCGATCACATCGTGCTGTTCTCGGGCGACGGCGATTTCCGCCGCCTGGTGGAGGCCGTCCAGCGCAAGGGCGTGCGGGTCTCGGTGGTCTCGACGGTCCGCTCGCAGCCGCCGATGGTGGCCGACGAGCTGCGCCGCCAGGCCGACAGCTTCGTCGAGCTTCAGGATCTGGCGCCGCAGATCGCGCGTACGCACCATAATCGCGAGCCCGCGCAGCAGCGCGATGGGCAGCATCAGCAGGCCGCCGAGCATTATAACCGGCGCGACGAGGACATGGTCGACACGGTCTGAGACCGTCGCCATGACGGCGGCCGCGCCGCGTTCCGCAAGCTTGCCTGCGCCTGATCCCGCCGAGCCCGCGCTCGATTGTCCCCTTTGCCCGCGCCTCGCCGCCTTTCGCGCGACGGCGCGCGAGCGCCTGCCGGACGGCCATAACGCGCCGGTGCCGAGCTTCGGGGCCAAGGAGGCGCGGCTTCTCGTCGTCGGGCTTGCGCCGGGACTCAATGGCGCGAACCGGACGGGCCGGCCCTTTACCGGCGATTACGCGGGCCTGCTGCTTTACCGCACCATGATCAAGTTCGACTTCGCCCGCGGCGTCTACGGCGAGCGCGCCGATGACGGGCTCGTCCTCGTCGATGCGCGCATCACCAACGCGGTGCGCTGCGTTCCGCCCGAGAACCGCCCGACGCCGGGCGAGATCGCCACCTGCCGAGGCTTCCTCGCGGCCGAGATCGCCGCCATGCCTCGCCTCGCGGCGCTGCTCTGCCTAGGCAATATCTCCCATGGGGCCGTGCTCGCCTGCTTCGGGCTGAGGGCGTCGCAATATTCTTTCGGCCATGGCGCCGAGCATGCGCTGCCGCGCGGCATGGCGCTCTTCGACAGCTATCATTGCTCGCGGCTCAACACCAACACAGGGCGGCTGACGACCGCGATGTTCGAGGCCGTCTTCGCGCGCATCCGGGCGCGGCTCGGACGCCGTAGGCCGGCGCAGCGCCGCTCGTCTACCCTCTCGCGCGCAGGATACGCGCCTTGTCGCGGCGCCATTCGCGCTCCTTCTCCGCGGCGCGCTTGTCGGCCTTCTTCCTGCCGCGCGCCAGGCCGAGCTGAACCTTGGCGATGCCGCGATCGTTGAAATAGATCGAGAGCGGCACGAGGGTGACCCCCTCGCGCTGCACGAGGCCGGAAAGACGGTCGATCTGCCGATGATGCAGCAGCAGCTTCCGCGGCCGCTTGGTCTCGTGGTTGAACCGATTGGCGCCGCGATATTCGGGAATATAGACGTTGTAGAGCCAGAGCGCGCCGCCGTCGGGCGCGGCATAGGCATCGTTCAGGCTGCCCTTGCCCTCGCGCAGCGCCTTGACCTCGCTGCCGACCAGCATGAGGCCCGCCTCGAGCGTCTCCTCGATGCTGTAGTCATGCCGCGCGCGGCGGTTCTGGGCGGCGATGCGGGTGGGCGTCACTCGGCCGCGCGACGTTCTCCGCCCTCGATCAGACCGGCGCCCGCCATCGCCTCCCTCACTTTGGCCTTCGTCGCCTCCGTGATCTCGCAAAGCGGCAGGCGGACGTCCGGGGCGCAAAGCCCCATCAGGCTCGCGGCATATTTGACCGGCGACGGGCTTGCCTCGAGGAAGAGAGCGATATGAAGCGGCAGGAGCCGCTCGTTGATCGACTGCGCCGTGGCGAGGTCGCCGCGCCGCCAGGCGGCATGCATCTCGGAAAGGAGACGCGGCGCCAGGTTCGCGGTCACCGAGATGCAGCCGTGGCCGCCCTGAGCCAGATAGGCGAGGGCTGTGCCGTCCTCGCCCGAGAGCAGCGAGAACTCGCGCTGGATGGCGAGCTTGGTCCGGATCGGGCGCGTGAGATCGTTGGTCGAAGTCCTTGACGCCGACGATGCGCGGCAGTGCCGCGAGGCGCGCCATGGTTTCGACGCTCATGTCGATGACCGAGCGCGGCGGGATGTTGTAGATGATGATGGGCAGCCCCGAGCCGTCGTGGATCGCCTTGAAATGGCGATAAAGCCCTTCCTGCGTCGGCTTGTTGTAATAGGGCGTGACGACGAGGGCGGCATCGGCGCCGGCCTGTTCGGCGTGGCGCACGAGCGCGATCGCCTCCTCGGTCGAGTTCGATCCGGCGCCCGCGATGACGGGCACGCGTCCTTTCGGCAACCTCGACGGCCATCTCCGTGACGCGGCGATGCTCGGCATGGGACAAGGTCGGCAACTCGCCGGTCGTGCCGCAGGGAACGATACCGTCGCTGGCCTCGGCGATTTGCCGGTCGATAAGGGATTGGAAGGCGCGTTCGTCGACCGCGCCGTCGCTAAACGGCGTGATCAGCGCGGTGATCGACCCCTTGAACATGGCGCGTGGCCTCGCGATAACCCGCAGAGGCCGCACGATACCGCCCTGCCCGTCCGGCGGCAAGCGCCGCAACGGCCTTGCAGACATATTCGCCACAAACAATAGCTTGGCGGGCGAAGGTGATGTGCCTAGAATTTGCCGGGACGGCCGCAGGCTCGCCTGCGGCCGGGTGTGGGATTTCGTCGTCCGAAGGGGAGCCGAGGGGGGTGTTGAAGAGGATCCTTGTCGCGAGCGCAGTGATCTTCGCGGCGAGCTGCGCGGGTTCGGCCTTCGCCCAAGCGCGCCTCTCGACCCAGGACGCCGCGCTCTACCGCAGCGCTTTCAAGGCGGCCCATGCCGGGCATTGGAACAAAGCCCTGCCCATGGCGGCACGCGCGAAGGACCCGCTGCTCGCCAAGGTTCTGCGCTGGTACTCGATCGACCAGCCGAGCACGGGTGTGACCCTCGACGGGATCCTGAGCTTCATCGAGCGGAATCCCGATTGGCCCGGGCCCAAGACGCTGCAGGAGCGGGCCGAGGAGGCCTTGCCCGACGACATGCCGCCCGCGGCGGTGCGCGCCTTCTTCGAGCGCTACCCGGCGGTCAGCGCCACGGGCAAGATCCGCTATGCCGAGGCGCTGCTGGCCAATACCGCGCCCGCCGATCAGAAGGCCGGCCTCGACCTCCTGCGCAAGACATGGGTCGAGGGAAACTTCGGCGACCGGCAGGAGATGATCTTCCTCTTCAAGCATCGCGAGCAGCTTCGTCCGGAAGACGATATCGCGCGCCTCGACCGGCTATTGTGGGACGGGCTGGTCAAGGATGCGCGCGCGATGGAACCGCGCGTGGACGCAGCCCATGCGGCGCTTGCCGAGGCGCGGATAAGGCTGCAGAGCTTCGACCAAGGCGGCGGCGGCGCGCTTGCCGCCGTCCCGTTCTCCCTGCAGAACAACGCGGGCCTGCTGTTCGACCGCCTGCGCTACGACCAGCGATTCGATCTCGACGAGGAGGCGCGCGATATCCTCTTCCATGCGCCGGTCGATCTGGGGCGGGCGGATCTGTGGTGGCAGCAGCGCGCGGTCGCCGTCAGGCGCGCCTTCGCCAAGGGCTATTATTCCGAGGCGCTGCGGCTGGCCGAAAATCACGGCCAGGATTCCGGCTCGCCGGGCTATGCCGAGGGGGAATGGCTCTCCGGCTGGATTCAGCTCCGCCTCTTCAAGGAGGTGACCGCGGCCTTGCGCCACTTCGAGGCGATGGCGCAGTCGGTGCACCGCCCCGCCAGCAAGGCACGTGCCGACTATTGGATCGGCCGCGCGGAGGACGAGGCCGGCAAGCCGCGCGCCGCGCAGGACGCTTATCAGGCGGCCGCCCACTACAGCGCAACCTATTACGGACAGCTCGCCGCGTTCAGGATCGATCCCGCGGCGCGCGCCGTGCTGCCGCCGCCCCCGCAAGTGAGCCTCCAGCAGCGAGCAGCGTTCGCGAACAAGGAGATGGTGCGCGCCGCGCAGGAACTGGGCCAAATCGGCGAGGGGGACCTGCAGGAAATCTTCATCAAGCGGCTCGGCGCCATCGCCCAGACGCCCGAGGAGGGCGAGCTCGTCGCCGACCTCGCGATCCAATCGGGGCGGCTCGACCTCGCGGCGCGCCTTGCGCGACAGACTTGGAGCGGGGAGTTGCCGCTCGCGGCGCATAGCTATCCGCTGCGGCCGCTGCCAGGCTCGCTCGCCGCCGAGAGCGCGCTGGTGCTCGCCGTCATCCGCCAGGAAAGCGCCTTCGAGGTCAAGGCGGTCAGCCATGCGGGCGCGCTCGGGATCATGCAACTACTGCCGGCGACGGCGCGCAAGACCGCGAGCGGTCTCCGCATGCGCTACACCAACGCCAAGCTGACCGCCGATGCCAACTACAATATCCGGCTCGGCTCGACTTATCTCGCGCAGCTCCTGAACGATTTCGACGGCTCCTACGCGCTTGCGGTCGCCGCCTACAATGCCGGCCCCAGCCGGGTGCATGACTGGATCCGCGACAATGGCGATCCACGCACGCAAACCGCCGACGTGATCGACTGGATCGAGATGATCCCCTTCGAGGAGACCCGCAATTACGTCCAGCGCGTGATCGAGGGACTCAACGTCTATCGCTCCCGGCTCGGTGAGAAAGGGCGTCGGCCGGTGTTGGCGCAAGGCGGTTCTACCGGCCGGGCAATGGTCCCGCTCACCGCCCGCGCGCCCTAGGCTCGCGCCGCGCGCCGACGATTCCATGGCAGCCCGAGCCCTCGAAACCATTCGAGCTTGCGTCTTCGATGCCTATGGCACGGTGTTCGACTTCAACTCGGCGGCCGCGCAATGCCGCGACACTCTCGGCGACAAGGCACCGGGGCTCTCGCTGTTGTGGCGCGACAAGCAGCTTCAATATACCTGGCTCCTCTCCCTGATGGGACGCTACATCGACTTCTGGGAGGTGACGGCCGCCGCGCTCGACTTCGCGCTGGACAGTTTCGGCATCGCCGACGAAGACGTGCGCAAGCGTCTGCTCGATTGCTATCTCAGGCTCGACGTATTCCCCGAGGTGCCCGACATGCTCGAGCGCCTCAAGGGGGCCGGCGTCAAAACCGCGATCCTCTCGAACGGCTCGCCCCGCATGCTTGCCGCCGCCATCGAGCATGCCGGCATCGGTCCGCATTTGGACGCTGCGCTCTCGGTCGACGAGGCCCGCATCTATAAGCCGCACCCCTCGGTCTATCGCCTGGCGGTACATCACTTCCGATTGCCGCCCGCCGAGATCGCCTTTCTCTCGTCGAATTCCTGGGATGCGCACGGGGGCGCCGCTTTCGGCTTCAAGGTCGTCTGGTGCAATCGCTATGGGCAGCAGCCCGAGAGGCTGCCGGGGCGGCCCGAACGCGAGATTCGCACGCTTGCCGAGCTGCCCGCCTTGCTTGGCCTCTGAGCGCCATGGCCGACCCGCAGATGGACTATCGTTCGCGCTTTTATCGCTCCCAGGACGACCTGGCGCTTCATTTCCGCGACTATGGCGATCCGGATTCCCCGCGCGCCCCGCTATTGTGCCTGACCGGCCTGACGCGCAATGCCAATGATTTCGAGCGGCTCGCCGGGCGACTGGCCGCGGAGCGCCGCGTCGTCTGCCCCGATTACCGCGGCCGCGGCCGCTCGCAACATGATCCGGATTGGCGGAACTACCGCCCCGAGACCTACCTCAACGACATCCGGCATCTGATCGCGGCGCTCGGCCTCGAGCGGATCGTGGTCGTCGGCACCTCGCTCGGCGGCGTCCTGGCGATGGGGCTGGCCGTGTTGGTGCCGAAGGCGCTCGCCGGCGCGGTGCTGAACGACATCGGCCCCGAGGTCAACGCGACGGGATTGGGTCGCATCCTGAGCTACATTTCGAGCGACCGGCCGCAGCCGGACTGGCGGAGCGCGGCGCGGCACTTGCGCGAGCTCCTGCCGACATTGTCGATCAAGACGGACGAGGATTGGGACTGGCTGGCCCGCGGCACCTACCGCGAAGGCGAAGACGGGCGGTTGCATTTCGATTGGGACGTGGCGCTCGCCAAGCCGCTGCTCGCGCACGGCAACGAGAATGGCGATCTGTGGCCTTATTTCCGCGCCTTGCGGCAGATTCCGCTGCTCGCGATACGGGGCGGCGCGTCGGACGTGCTGACCGAAGCTTGCTTCGATGCCATGGCGGCGGAGCGCCCCGACATGCGTCGCGTGACGCTGCCGGGGGTCGGCCATGCCCCGACTTTCGAGGAACCCGAGGCGCGAGAAGCGCTGGCGCGCTTCCTCGCGCAGTTCTGAGCGACGGCCCGCGGCCCTCAGCTTTGCAGCATCGGGAAGGCGACGTTGCCGCCCGTCGACGCGGCGGCGGAACTCGAAGAGCTGGTCGCCTCGCCCTCGGTCTTCCGCTTGCAGCCGCCTTCGAAACGCGCGCCGGCCTCGATCGCGAGGCTCTCATGCCAAATATCGCCCTGGACCCGCGAGCTGCGGACGAGCGTGACCGCACGCGCGTGGATCTGGCCCGTCACGGTGCCCGCCACGATGACGGTGTCCGCGGTGATCGAGCCGTTGATGATCCCGGTCTCGCCGACCGTCAGGCTGGCGGTGCGAACGTCTCCTTGGACGTTGCCGTCGATCTGGACGTCGCCGTCCGAAGCGAGGTCGCCCTTCACCGTGAGCTGGGCGCTGATGATCGACGGCATCGATTTGCCGTTGCCGCGGGGCGATTCGTGCGGTGGCGACGGCCTCACGGTCGGCATCGGGGTCGTGGCGGGGGTATGGCTAGTCTTTGCTGAAAACATTGAGTCCTGCCCTCAAGAATTTGGCCGGATCGTAAGGCTGATCATCGACCACGATTTCGTAGTGCACGTGCATACCGGTGCTGCGCCCGGTGGTGCCCATGATTCCGATCTGCGCGCGGAGCGGAACCTTCTGGCCAACCCTGACCAGAATCTTGCGCAAATGGGCGTAGCGCGTATGCACGCCCATCCCGTGATCGATCTCGACCATGTTGCCATAGCCGCCGTTTCGCCCGGCGAAGACGACCATGCCCGCCGCAGTCGCCAGCACCGGCGCGTCGATCGCGCTGGCCAGATCGATTCCTGTGTGGTAGCCCAGCTTGCCGTTGATCGGATCGAGGCGCGGCCCGAACGGGCTCATGACCTGATAATCGTCGAGCGGCGCCGCGAGCGGAAGGCGCGCGAGCACGCGCTCGAGCCCGTCGCGCCGGTCCGCCTGCCTGTCGAGCGCCTCGACCATGCGGCCCAGCTCGCCTTGAAAAGCCGTCTGAATGATTGCCGATGGTTGCGAGGGCTGTGGAGCCTGCGAGGGCTGCGAGGATTGCGTCATCATGTCGGGCCGAAAGGCGACGAAGGGGCCGCCCATGCCGCCCATGAGCGAAGGCTTCGCGGCCACCGGCTGGGCGACATGCGTCTGGTCGAGCTGGAACAGCAGCCGGCCCGCGTCGAGCCCCGTCATCGCGATGGCGCGCTCGGCAGCGTTCGTCGATACCGTGACGCGCGAGGCGAGACTCTCCACCAGCGCCTTTTGCGCGTTCTGCTCCGTCTCGAGGGTCCGCTGCAGCGCCGCGGCGTGCGACTCGAGCTCGGCGCGCGTGGATTCCATCTTCTCGCGCGCCCCCTGTGCATCCGCGAGTTGCTCATTGAGGATCGCCGTACGCTGCTCCAGCGCGGTGTTTTGCGTGCCGAGCTCGGCGAGCCGCGTTTGCAGCTCGCCGCGCTCGCGCAAGAGATCGTTGCGCGCTGCGAGGGCCTTGTCCTTGTCCGCCCGCGTGCCGTTGAGGTTCTCGGCCAGATCGGCAACCTTCTGCTCGAGCGCCGCCTTGGCCTGCGTTACGGCGGCGAGCTTGCTACGCAGCGCGAGACCCTCGAACAGCATCTCCTCGCGCGCCACGGCGAGGCGCTCCTTCATGGCGCGCGAGCCTTCAAGCTCGGCGCTGAGCGCCGCCACGCGTTCCCTGAGTTCGCGCGACGCGCTCGCCAGCATGTCCAGCCTTGCCAGGTTCTCGCGCCGCTGCGCCTCGACGAGCGCAAGCGAGCCGTGCGAGGCGACCGAGGCCAACAGCATGTCGCGCCCGGCATCTTGCCCGCGCTGCAGCGCCACGTCGCGCTCCGCCTTCAGTCGCGAGTAATCGGTGGCGAGCGTGGAAAGACGCGCGTCCGAGGTGAAGAAGGCAATCGTCGCGAAAAGGCACCAGCAGACGACCACGGCCGAAGCCGCGGCTATGCACATCTGGAAGCGGCGGGAAAAATTGAGAAAGCTGACCGCGCCCTCGGCACGGAGAAAGATCTGACGCTCGGGAAACGCCCAATCGATGCGATTTCTGATGCGGACCAGGAGGTCGTGTCCAGGCATAGGCTAAAGTCTCCCCTCTGTATCGCTCGCCTCCGGGGTTTGTTGCCGAGACGCTATGCACCATAAGCCGCGCCTGCGGTCCGCGGAGGGCCCGCTCAGTTCGAACGCGGCCACCAGGTGCTTAATCGTTTCGCGACAGCCCCAGCGCGACCTTTGCCAGCATGGTTGTCGTCCATGCACCCTTCGCCCCGCCTCGCGGCATTTTTTTGAAAGCAAGCCTTATGGGGCGATCTTCTCCCACGTCGAGGCGAACCGTAACCCTAGAAACGACCAAGCGCAAGCGTTGATTCCTTTTTTCACCAAATGCGAAATGCGGTTATTCAGGCCGATTTTCCCGCGTCGCCCCTTGGACTTGTCCTTCGCGCCGCGCCGTCGCGGCGAGCGGCTGCGCGCGAGGATGGACGGCCGCCGACGCATTGACCTTCCGCCGCGCGCCATAATAGGGTCCGCCCCATCGCAACCCGCCAATGCCGATCATGCCGCGATAGATGATCCGCCGCATAAATCCGCTTCTTGCCTTGCTCGCCGCGATCCTCCTCAATCTCGCCTATTGGGCTTACGAGGGGCGCGAGCAACCCGTGCCGGACGCGGGCTCGGCGGTGATGGCCAGCCTATCCTTCAGCCCTTATCTGCGCGGTCAGACGCCATTCGCGAAGGTGCCGCTGAGCTTGGACGGCGTGGCGAAAGCCATCGAGGCGCTATCCGGTCGCGTGAGCGCGCTGCGCACCTATTCCAGCCTGTCGGGCCACGAGGCCATACCGCGAATCGCGCGATCCTGCGGCATGAAGGTAATGCAAGGCGCCTGGGTCGGCCGCACGCCGGACGAGACCGAACGCGAGCTCGACAGCCTGATCAACCTCGCGAACCGCTATCCCGACGTGGTGAATCGCGTGATCGTCGGCAACGAGGTGCTGCTGCGCCGGGACCTCACGCGCGACCAGCTCGCGGGCTATATCAGGCGCGTGAAACGCGCGGTGAAGCAGCCGGTCACCTACGCCGACGTTTGGGAGTTCTGGCTCAAGAATCCGGAACTCGCCCGCGACGTCGATTTCATCACCATCCATATCCTGCCCTATTGGGAGGACGCGCCGATCGCCATCGACCATGCGATGGAGCATGTCATGGCGGTCTACCGGCAGGTGCAGTTGGCGTTTCCCGGCAAGCCTGTCGTCATCGGGGAGATCGGTTGGCCGAGCCAGGGCCGCATGCGCGCGGGCGCGCTGCCGAGTCCGGTGAACCAGGCGCGTTTCGTGCGCGAGTTCATTGCGCTCGCCAGGGCGCAGGGGCTCGACTACAACCTGTTCGAAGCCTTCGACCAGTCGTGGAAGCGCGAGCTGGAAGGCAGCGTCGGCGCGCATTGGGGATTGTGGGACCAGGATATCAGGCCAAAATTCGAGCTCGCCGGCCCGGTGTCGAACGACCCCGACTGGCGGCTCCACTTCGCCGCTGCCGCGGCTCTCGGTACGGCCGCCCTGCTGTTCGCCAGCCTGCGCTGGCGCGAGCTGGGGCTCGCCCGCTGGCTCGCTTTTGCCGCCGCCGCCCAGATATTCGGCAGCTTTCTCGTCATCGACACGACCTTCACCAAGCTCATCTCGCTCACGGCCTTCGACAGGATCGTGGGCGGCCTCGGGCTCGCCGCAAGCCTGATCGCGGCATGCCTCCTCCTCCGCGCGCTCGGCGAGCGGCTGGCCGGCGGCGCCTGGCCGCACACGCCTCTGCCGACCGCCGCGGAAGCGCTCAATCTGCTGCGCGGTCGGCCCGAGCGCGGCCCCACGCTCGGCGAGCGCATGCTCGGGCTTTGCCAGTTCGGCTTCGTCGTGGCGGCGGCCGTCGCGAGCATCGCGTTGGTGATCGATCCGCGCTATCGCGACTTCGCGAGCCCTTGCTTCCTGATCCCGGCCTTCGGCTTCGCCGCGCTTGCAATCCTGCGGGACCGCACGGCGCCCGCGCATGCCGATCTCGGCGAGGAGTTGCTGCTGACGGCGTTGCTTCTGCTCGGCGCGCTCGGCGCGTTGATTCGCGAGGGGGTCGAGAACTATCAGGCTGTCGGCTGGTGCGCGACGCTATTGCTGCTGGCCTTGCCGATGGCCCTCAAGCTCGCGTCGCGTCCGCGCGCGGTCGCGGCCGCGGCGGTCCCTTGACCGCCGCTATCATGCCGAAGACAAGGGCAAGCGCGCCCATCTCGACATTGAAATTGACCATGGCGACGACGCCGAGTGCCGCCGCGGCGATGGCCGCCCAGGAACTGCCCCGGACGAGAGCGAGCAAGCCGAAGACCAAGGCCGCGAGGCCCCATAGATCGTCGCGTTGGCCGACCAGAATCGCCTGGCGCAAGGGACACCAGGCGGGCGGCGCCTCGGAGGCGCAAGTCAACGCCGCGGCGCTGGGATCGACGACCGTCTCGCGCAAGCCCCATGCCGCGCCCCAGGCCAAGGCCGCGACGGCGACACCGATCCAGAGCGTGCGCGAGCGCCAGAAATTTCTCATGCTGCCGAACGCTCATCGAAATGCCGGTGAGCCAAGCTTGGCGTCAGGCATGGGGAAGCGATGACGCTGCGTCTTTCTCATTTTGTCGCACGATACTATCGCGCGGTCGGGCGCGTCGTCAAAACGGCCCGCATCATTGCCGGGCCGTCCCATTGCCGGGCTGCCCTGCCGCCATCCTGGAGAGTCGCTTGAATCCTGCCGGCGCCGCGCGCGACAAAAGGGAGGCGAAGCCGGCCGAGGCGATCCCCGTCATCCTCTGCGCCGACGATTACGGTTTGGCGCCCGGCATCGGCGCCGCGATCCGCGATCTGCTGGAGCGCGGCCGATTGAGCGCCACGAGCTGCATGACGGTGAGCCGCTTCTGGTCCGAGGAAGCCCTGGCGTTGCGGCTCTTCGCCGGCAAGGCCGACATCGGGCTTCATCTCACGCTCACCGATCAGCGCCCGCTTGGCGCGATGCCGGGCCTGGCTCCGCAAGGCCGGCTGCCGAGCCTGCGGCGGCTTTTCATCCGCGCCATCGCCGGCGGCCTCGACCGCAAGGAGCTCCGCGCCGAGCTGGCGCGCCAGCTTGAGCGCTTCGAAGCCGCGTTCGACCGCCCCCCCGACTTCCTCGACGGCCATCAGCATGTCCATCAGATCCCGCTGGTGCGCGATCTCGTGATCGAGCTGTTCCAGATGCGGCTGGCCGGTCGCGGCGCCTATCTTCGCTATTGCGACGAGGCACCGGCCGCGATCCTGCGCCGCGGTTGCCATGTCGGGGAGGCGCTCTCGCTCAGCCTGCTAGGCCGCGCCTTCGCGCACCGGGCCCGCCATTTGGGCATCCCCGGCAATCGGCACTTTACCGGCGTGCATGACTTCAAAAGTGCAACCCCGTATGGCCTGCTCTTTCGCCGCTTCCTCTCGAACCTCGAGCCCGGCACGCTCCTGATGTGCCATCCCGGCCTCAGCGATGCCGCCCTCGAAGCCGCCGATCCGGTGACCCGCGCACGCGAGGAGGAATATCGCTTTTTCCTCAGCGACGACTTCACCCTAGCGCTCGCCGAGGCCAAGGCGGCACCCGCGCGCTTCGCGGCCCTGGGACCGGATCGCCATGTCCGATAACAATTTGCTGACAAATTTTCTTCCCCTTTGCATACAATTTGACTAAACTGTTCGATAGCCGACATAAATAGCGCCGTCGGCCATAAAATTGGGGGAAATGGACGAACAGAAACGAGGGGCCGGGGGAGCCTGAAAAGGAGCTCACCGCCCGCGCTGTTCGGGCGATATCGCTAGGGCAAGATCAAATGCCGGTAGACATGTCCACGCTCGTAAGGGCCAAGGGCGAGCTATTGCGTTCCGTGCCCCTTCGCAAGGGGGCTTTCCTCGCGGCCGGCATCTGCGTGGCGGCGATTCTCGGCGGGCTCATCACCTCGCCCAGCCCGGTCGGCCACGTGGCTTCGGTCGCGAGCGACGATGCTTGCGCCGCGCCGCGCGTGGTGCTCGAGCTGGGGGCGCCCCTCGCGCGCACCGGCATGCGGTTGATGAAGGGCCTGCCCGTCAAGATCATCGCCATCGGCTCGTCTTCGACCGCAGGGGTCGGCGCAAGCGATCTGGCGCATGGCTATCCGGGCCAGCTCGCGGCGGAGCTCAAGCGGCTCTTTCCGGCGAATCCCATTACGGTCGTCAACAAGGGCATATCCGGCGAGGAAACGCCGCAGATGCTCGCGCGCTTCGATCGCGACGTGCTGAAGGAGCGGCCAGACCTCGTGGTCTGGCAGATCGGCAGCAACGAGATCCTGCGTCGCCATGACCCCGAGGCCTTCCGTCGCCAGGCTGAGGACGGGGTCTCCAGGCTGGCGCATGCCGGCATCGATGTCATCCTGATGGATAGCCAATATTCGCCGCGGCTGCTCAAGAACCCGCAATATGCCACCTTCAACGAGATCATGCGCTCCATCGCCAAACGCTCCAAGGTGGCCCTGCTCGACCGTTTCGAGGCGATGCGCTACTGGCTCAGCAGCGGACGCATGGACATGCCGCAAATGATCTCCAAGGATCAGCTTCACATGACCGATGCGACCTACCATTGCACCGGCGCACTGCTCGCGCAGCTGATCGAGGCGGACTTGCCGAAAGTCGCGGCGCAGTAGCCGCGGCGCGGCACCCTCACGTCCGCCGAGGGTCCCAAATATCCTGCTTCAAGCCCGCATGGTGCGTTGCGCGGGCAGGGCCGCGGCTTCGCGGGCATAGAGACCCGCCTGCCGCGCGCGCTCCTGGACGAGCGCCAGCACCACGTCGATGGTCGGCGTCGGCACGCCTGCGAGACGGCCGAGCTCCTGCACAGAGGCGACCAGCGCGTCGATCTCCATCGTGCGGCCGCGCTCCAGATCCTGCAGCATCGAGACCTTGTGGCCGACGACGGAGCCCGCCGCCGCGATGCGGCGCTCGACCATCTCCTCGGGAATGATGATGTCGAGCGCCTCGTTCACGGCTTTCGTCTCATGGATCATCGTCTCGCAGATGGTCCGCAAGCCGGGCTCCGTTGTGACGCGGTCGAGCGTCGCGAGGGTGAGCGCGCCGATCGGATTGAAGCAGACGTTTCCCCATAGCTTGAGCCAGATGTTCCAACGGATATTGTCGCGGATGGGCGCCGAGAAGCCGGCCTTGGTGAAGGCCTCGCTCAGCGCGACGATGCGCTCGGAGTGGCTGCGGTCGGGCTCGCCCAAGGTGAATTTGTTGAACTCGCGATGCTCGATGACGCCCGGCCCCACGACCTCGCAGGCCGGATCGACGGCGCAGCCGATGGCGCGCGCCGGCCCGATATGGCGCCATTGCCGTCCACCGGGATCGACAGATTCCACCTGACGTCCGTCGAAGCGCCCGCCCTCCTTGTAGAAATACCACCAGGGAATGCCGTTCATGGCGGTGACCACGGCCGTGCGCGGGCCGAGCAGCGGCGCGAAGCGCGCCGCGCTCTCGTTGGCCTGATGCGCCTTGAGCGCGCAAATGACGAAATCCTGCGGGCCGTAAGCGGCGGGATCCTCGCTCGCCGGGATTTGCGCGATTTTCTCCTTGCCCTCGATCAAGAGCTTGAGGCCGTTCTGCTTGATCGCCTCGAGATGCGGGCCGCGCGCGACGACGGAGACGTCGTAGCCCGCCAGCGCCAGCTCGACCGCCATATAGCCGCCGACGGCGCCGGCGCCGAAGATGCATATCTTCATCTTGTCCTCTTCAAGGAGACCGGATCAGCGAGACCGGGCCAACTCAGATCGCGCCCGCGCTGCGTGCCGCCTCGATCTCCGCCGGCGTGAAGCCGACGAGCTCGCTCAGCACCTCGACCGTATGCTCGCCCAGGAGCGGCGAGCTCGATACCTCGACCGGCGAGGAGGAGAGCTTGATCGGGCAGCCCACCGTCAGGAACTTGCCGCGCTTGGGGTGATCGACCTCGACGACGGTGCCGCGCTCGCGCAAGGAGCCGTCCTCGGCCAGCTCCTTCATGTCGAGCACGGGCCCGCAGGGAATCTCATGCTCGTTGAGCATCGCCATGACCTCGAACTTGCCGTGCTTGCCGGTCCATTGCTCGACGATGGCGAAGCATTCGTCGAGATGGGGGAGGCGCGCCTCCGGCGTGGCGAAGCGCGGATCGGAAATCAGCTCCTCGCGGCCGCACAGGCGCATCAGGGGCTCCCAGCCGGGCGGCTGGATGATGACGTAGATATAGTCGTTGGGGCCCCCCGGCTTGCAGCGGAGCGCCGCGCCCGGCTGACCGCCGCCCGAGGCATTGCCCGCGCGCGGCACGGCATCGGGGAAGTTCTTCCTGGGATATTGCGGATATTCCTTTAACGGCCCCTGCGCGAGACGTTGCTGGTCGCGCAGCTTGACGCGGCAGAGGTTCAACACGGTATCCTGCATCGCCACCTCGACCCTTTGGCCCTCGCCCGTCCTCTCGCGCTGGATCAACGCCGCGAGGATGCCCGCAACGCAATGGATGCCGGTGCCGGAATCGCCGATCTGCGCGCCGGTGACGTAGGGCGGCCCTTCGTCGGACCCCGTCGTGCTGGCCGAGCCGCCCATGCATTGCGCGACGTTCTCGTAGGCCTTGCAATCGGCGTAGGGCCCGGGCCCGAAGCCCTTGATCGAGGCATAGACGAGCCGCGGATTGATGCCGTGGACGACGTCCCAGCCGAAACCCTGGCGATCGAGCGCGCCGGGCGCGAAATTCTCCACCATCACGTCGCAGGCCTCGATCAGCTTGCGGAAGATCTTGCGCCCCGTCTCATGCTTGGTGTTGAGGGTGATGCTGCGCTTGTTGCAATTGAGCATGGTGAAATAAAGGCTGTCGACGTCCGGGATGTCGCGCAGCTGCTGGCGCGTGATGTCGCCGCGGTTGGGCAGCTCGACCTTGATCACGTCGGCGCCGAACCAGGCGAGAATTTGCGTGCAGGAGGGGCCCGACTGGACATGGGTCATGTCGAGCACCTTGATGCCTTCGAGAGCCTTGGCCATTTCCTTCCTCGTCGCGCGTTGCGGGCCGTGCGAAACGCCGGCCCCTCATTGTTGAAGCCCGTTCAGTCCAGATAATGGACGTTCTTCTCGACATGGGCCGCGAGGTCGAGCGTATGCTGCCGTACCAGGCGCTCGGCGAGCTCGGTGTCGCGCCGCTCCAAAGCCTGGATGATGTTCAAATGATCGATGATCGAGCGCTCGGCGCGACGACCCTCCGAGATCGTCTTGCGCCGTATGGCGCGCATGTGAATGAACAGGTTCTCCGCCATCTGCCACAGCAGGGCGCTGCGGCTCATGCGCAGGATGGCCTGGTGGAACTTGATGTTGTGGAACTTGATGTTGTAGTCGGAATATTCATCGATCCGCGCATCCACCCCGCCGTCCGTGAAATCGGTGAACATGGCGCGGAGGGTGGCGATCTCGGCGTCCGAGGCGCGTTGGGTCACCAGGCGCGCGGCCATGCTCTCGAGCGCCGCCCAGACCATGATCATCTCCAGGATCTCAGCCTTGCTCTTGCGCACGACGAAGACGCCCTTGCGCGGTACCGTGCGCACGAGCCCCTCCTGCTCGAGCCGCGCGATGGCCTCGCGGATGGGCGTCCGGCTCACCCCCAGCTCGAGCGAGAGCTGGCGCTCGTCGAGGCGCGGCTCGCCTTCTTCCGCATAGATGTTCATCTCGGTGATGGCCTGCTTCATCGAATCGTAGATCTTGTCCTTGAGGACAAAATGCGCGTCGATCGGCTGCACGTTGAGCTTGATCGTGGACATGCGCGTTTCCCGAGCCGGCCATCGTCCCGTCCGAGATTGCGCTCGCCGTCGCCCGGCAAGCCTCTCGGTGACCTGGAATACATTATGCCACGGAATTTGCCCACGCAAGGTAACCGTAAAATTGCACGACAAATCCGCGCCCTCGCGCTATATCCGCATCCTATAACCGAAAAGGGGGACCGATGAGGCGGGCTTCGGTGAAAGGGCTGCTGGCCGGGCTGCTCGCCGGGGCCGCGATCTGCCTTCCGGGCCTCGCGGTGCCTGCCGCGGAGCCGATCACCCATCAGAGCTCGGCCGCCTCCTCCGCGACCGTCGGCGTCATGCCGGACGGAACCGTCGATATGGTTTCGCGCAACACGCGCTTGCTTCCCTACACGCTCTTCAACCTGGCAGGCGACAAGCCCACCGTTTTCCCGCGTTTGGCGACGATCACGACCGAGCTCCACCAGCGCAGCGATGCCGAAAGCCCGGTGTCCGCCACGGTCTCGGTCAGCATCGACGACCTGTCGCAAGCCGAGCCGCGCCGGCTCGCCACCTTCACCGACCCGGGCGCCGAGGGCAAGCTCATCGGGGAGCGCTATTTCGTCTCCACCAGCTTCGGCTGCTGCGGCGGCGTCGACAGCCACGTCGTGCGTGCGAGCGAGACGGGGCGCCTGCTCTTCAAATCGACCGGCGCCGGCGATCTGGGCCGCACGGCCTGGGCCGAAATGCCGAACGCTCGGCCTCCGCTCGTGCGCTGGGCCGCTTTCGACGGCAATGTGGACGAGGCCGAGCTCAAGCAAGGCATGCTCGGCACGCTCTCCTACGGCGGCGAGAACGGCGCGTCCTCGAGCCTCCGGCTGCGCATCAAGGCGCCGCGCGATACGGTCGTCGAGAAGAACCTGGAGCTGTCCAGCGGGGCCGATCTCGGCTGGATCGACGGCAAGCGCTCAGCCTCCAAGCAGGGCTTCCAGAGAGGCGACGTCGAAATCGCCGGCGAGCATGTGGATCGCCGAAGGGGCCAAATCGGCGCTGGCCATCGGGGGCTTCTCGCTCGTGCTCCGTTTGGGGAAGGAGAGCCTGGCGGTGATACCGGTGGACGCCGATCGGCTGCAGCTCGACCGGGCGCGACTGCCGCCAGGAATCTCGCTCGTCGAGCTCTCCCTGCCGCACTGACGGCGGCGCTGCACACCGGAGCCTTGCGATGTGGTCTGCAACATCCTCGCGGCGGGGCGCGCGCGATCTTCATCCTATGGCGGCCTGATCTCTCGCCGGTGCCGCACGACATCGCAATTGTCACGACGGGATGCGATGCCGCGCGGCCGGCAAGATGTTCTGCCGTCTCGTCCCAGCAGCCGAGCGCCCTACTTGCGCGCTCGGCGATCGGACGAGATAAACGCAGGATGGGCCTAAATTCCTAATATTGTATTTTGGCGCAGATGTATTGATGATCTTAATGGTGTCATCCTACCGTAATTCTTAATAAATATTAAGTATGAGCATGTCCTATAGCGGGTAACCCGCGATCTTATGTCGGCCGTCTTCTTAAAGGGATTTGCCAAGCACGCGGCCGAGCTCTCCCACCACGCCGCGGCGGAAGGCGAGCACGCAAATGACGAAGGCGAGCCCCTGCGCCACCGTGACCCAGGAGCCGAGCTGGGCGAGATAATTCTGCATCGCGACGATGATGACGGCGCCCGCCACCGGCCCGAAGACCGTGCCGAGCCCGCCCAGCAGCGTCATCAGCACCACCTCGCCCGAGCGGCTCCAATGCACGTCGGTCAAGGCGGCGAGCTGAAAGAGAATGGCGTTCAAGCTCCCCGCCAGGCCGGCGAGGGTCGCCGAAAGCACGAATGCCACGAGCTTGTACTGCTCGATCCGGTAGCCGAGCGAGACGGCGCGCGGCTCGTTCTCGCGGATCGCCTTGAGCAGCTGGCCGAACGGCGAATGGATGGTGCGGTAGATGAGCAGGAAGGCGGCGAGAAATATGACGAGGATGACGAAATAAAGCGTCATCATATGGCCGAGGTCGAAGAGGCCGAAGAGCCGGCCGCGCGGCACGGCCTGGATGCCGTCCTCGCCGCCCGTGAACGGCGCCTGGAGGCAGAAGAAATAGACCATCTGCGCGAGCGCGAGCGTGATCATGGCGAAATAGATGCCCTGCCGCCTGATGGCGAGCAGCCCGAAGACGAGCCCCAACAGGGCTGCCGCCGCCATGCCGGCGAGAATGGCGAGCTCGGGCGGCCAGCTCCAGGTTTTGGCCGCATAGGCGGTGACGTAAGCCGCCATGCCGAAAAAGGCCGCATGGCCGAAAGAGAGAAGCCCGGCATAGCCGATCAGAAGATTGAAAGCACAGGCGAAGAGCGCGAAGCACAGCACCTTCATCAGAAAGATGGGATAGATGACGTAGGGCGCGACGATGAAGGCCGCCGTCATGACGGCGAAGGCGATGAGCTGGGCGCGGCCCGCGCCGGCGCGCTCGTCCGCGCCTCCGACGCTGTCGCCGATGCCCTCGCCCGAAATCGCCATCTAGGGCGACCTGCCGAAAAGCCCGGCCGGCTTCACCATCAGCACCAGCGCCATGATGACGAAGATCACCGTATTCGAGGCCTCCGGATAGAACACCTTGGTCATCCCTTCGATCACGCCGAGCGCGAAGCCCGTGAGGATCGAGCCCATGATCGAGCCCATGCCGCCGATGACCACCACGGCGAACACCACGACGATGAGGTCGGCGCCCATGAGCGGACTCACCTGATAGATCGGCGCCGCCATGACGCCGGCGAGCGCGGCGAGACCGCAGCCGAAGCAATAGGTCAAGGTGATCATGCGCGGCACATTGACCCCGAAGGCCTGGACCAGCTCGGGGTTCTCCGTCGCGGCCCTGAGATAGGAGCCGAGCTTCGTCCGCTCGATGCCGTACCAGGTGCCGAGGCAGGCGGCGAGTGAGGCGATCACCACCCAGCCGCGATAGACGGGCAGATACATGAAGCCGAGATCGACGGTGCCCCCGAGCGAGGGCGGAACCTGATAGGGCAGCCCGGCGGAGCCATATTTGTTCTGGAACAGGCCCTGGATGACGAGCGCGATGCCGAAAGTGAGCAGCAGCCCGTAGAGATGGTCGAGCCCGTATAGCCATCGCAGCATGCTGCGCTCGATGACGATGCCGACCGCGCCCACCACGAGGGGCGCTATGACGAGCGCCGGCCAATAGCCGATGTCGAGCTTGGTCAAGAGGAACCAGGCGCAAAAGGCGCCCATCATGTAAAGCGCGCCATGGGTGAAATTGATGATGTTGAGCAAGCCGAAGATGACGGCGAGCCCGAGGCTGAGCAAAGCGTAGAAGGAGCCGTTGATCAGCCCGATCAAAAGCTGGCCGAACAGCGCCTGGATCGGGATGCCGAAAATCTGCATCACCGTCCGGCTCCTCGACCGGGCGCGGGAGGTCTCCCTGCGCCCTGCAGGCCCTCGCCCGCCTCCCCCGCGATGCGGGAGAGGGCGGGCCCGGCCCGATGGGCTCGACGGGTGAGGGTCGTGCGAACCTTCACGGCTTGACGAGCGGGCAGTTGTCGTCCTTGAGCGGACGGAAGGCCTCCTC
This sequence comes from uncultured Pseudomonadota bacterium, assembly GCA_963842155.1. Classification (GTDB taxonomy): domain Bacteria; phylum Pseudomonadota; class Alphaproteobacteria; order JACZXZ01; family JACZXZ01; genus CAWJFP01. The sequence continues at coordinate 42,544 of CAWJFP010000036.1, read as the reverse complement.
GCCGGGGATCGTCGCAAGGATCTTGTAGTAGTCCCAGGGGCCCTTCGACTCCTCGGGCTTCTTCACCTCGACGAGATACATATCGTGCATGGCGGTGCCGTCCTCGCGCAGGACGGTCTTGCCGAACAGCGCATCGTCATAGGTCGTGGCGCGCATCGCCTCGACCACCTTGGCGCCGTCGGCCGCGGAGCCGACCTTCTTGACCGCCTCGAGATAATGCAGCACGGAGGAGTAGACCCCCGCCTGCACCATAGTGGGCACCTTGCCCCCCCTGCGCTCGCCGAAGCGCTTGGCGAAAGCGCGCGTCTTGTCGTTGAGGTCCCAGTAGTAGCCGGTGGTGATGGTAAGGCCTTGGGCCGTGTCGAGGCCGAGCGAATTGATGTCCGTGATGAACACCAAGAGGCCCGCGATGCGCTGGCCGCCCTTGACGATGCCGAACTCGTGCGCCTGCTTGATCGAGTTGATCGTGTCGCCGCCGGCGTTCGCGAGCCCCACCACCTGCGCCTTCGAGGACTGCGCCTGGAGGAGGAAGGAAGAGAAGTCCGAGGTATTGAGAGGCGCGCGCGCATCGCCCAGCACCTTGCCCCCCGCCGCCTCGACGACCGCCGAGGTGTCGCGCTCGAGCGCGAGGCCGAAGGCGTAGTCCGCCGTGATGAAGAACCAGGTCTTGCCGCCCGTCTTGACGATGGCGCCGCCCGTGCCGTGGGCGAGCGAATAGGTGTCGTAGGTCCAATGGACGTTGTTGGGCGTGCAGGCCTTGCCGGTGAGGTCCGAGGAGGCGGCGCCCGAGATGAGGAAGACCTTGTTCTTCTCCTTCACCACCTGGGCGACGGCGAGCGCCACCGAGGAGGTCGGCACGTCGGCGATGGCGTCGACATGATCGACGTCGAACCATTGCCGCGCGATGCCTACGCCCACGTCCGGCTTGTTCTGGTGATCGGCCTGGACGATCTCCACCGCCATGCCGTTCTTGGTCGGGTCGAAATCCTCGACGGCGAGCTTGGCCGCCTCGACCGAGCCGGGCCCGCCGATGTCCGCATAGAGGCTCGACATGTCGCTCATCACGCCGATCTTCACCGCGACCTGCGCCCGCGCCGCGCCCGCGCCCGTGACGAGGAAGGCGCCCGCGCCCATCGTCAGCGCGACGGCCGCGAGGGTGCTGCTCCAAAACCGCTTGGTATTCATGCTGGTCCTCATGATCTTTTCCTCCCTTGCGAAGATTTTGCGGCGTTCAGACGCCGAGATAGGCATGCAGCTTGTCCGCGCTGGCAGCGAGCCGGTCGTTCGGAATCATGTCGACGACGCGCCCATGCTCCATCAGATAATGGCGGTCGGCGACTGTCGCGCCGAAGCGGAAATTCTGCTCGACCAGCAGCACGGTGAAGCCGCAGCGCCTTGATCTCGCGCACCGTGCGGCCGATCTGCTGCACGATCATCGGCGCCAGCCCCTCGGTCGGCTCGTCGAGCAGCAGCAGCTTGGCGCCGGTGCGCAGGATGCGGCGCGATCGCCAGCATCTGCTGCTCGCCGCCCGAGAGTTTCGTTCCTTGGCTCGCGAGCCGCTCCCTGAGATTGGGGAACAGCTCGAAGATGCGCTCGAGCGGCAGTCCGCCCGGCCGGACCACGGGCGGCAGCAGAAGGTTCTCCGTCGACATCGAGGCTCGCGAAGATGCCGCGCTCCTCGGGGCAGAAGGCGATCCCCTGCCGCGCGATCCGATCGGACGGCATGTCGATCAGCTCGCGGCCGTCGAAGCGGATGCGGCCCGCTCGCCGCGGCACCAGGCCCATGATCGATTTCATCGTCGTCGTCTTGCCGGCGCCGTTGCGCCCGAGAAGCGTCACCACCTCGCCCGGCCTCGACCTCGAAACTCACGCCGTGCAGGATGTGGCATTCGCCGTACCAGGCGTTGAGGTCGCTCACCTCGAGCAGCGGGCTCTCACGCATGGCCGACGCCCAGATAGGCCTGGATCACGTCGGGATTGGCCGAGACCGACGGCGTAGTCGCCCTCGGCCAGGATCTCGCCGCGCGTCAGCACGGTGATGGATGTCGCACAGATCTCTCCACCACCGCCAGATTATGCTCGACCATCAGCACGGTGCGATCGACGGCGCACGCGCCGGATGAGGTCGGAGATGCGCTCGACGTCCTCGTGGCCCATGCCGGCCGTCGGCTCGTCGAGCAGCATCAGCTCCGGCTCGAGCGCGAGCGTGGTGGCGATCTCGAGCGCGCGCTTGCGCCCGTAGGAGAGCTCGACCGCCAGATGCCCGGCGAAATCGCCCAGGCCGACCGCGTCGAGGAGCGCGCGCGCGCGGTCGTCATAGCGCTCGAGCAGCCGCACCGAGCGCCAGAAATCGAACGAGCCGCCGCGCGCCCGCTGCAACGCCACGCGCACGTTCTCGAGCAAGGTGAGATGGGGAAACACGGCGGAAATCTGGAACGAGCGCACCAGCCCGAGCCGCGCCACGGCGGCGGGCGCGTAGGAGGTGATGTCGCGCCCGTTATAGGCGATGCGGCCGCGCGAGGGGCTCAAGAACTTGGTGAGCAGATTGAAGCAGGTGGTCTTGCCCGCGCCGTTCGGCCCGATCAAGGCATGGATGGTGCCGCGCTGGACGCGGAGATTGACCCCTTTGACCGCCACGAAGCCGCGAAACTCCTTGGTCAGCTCCTCCGTCTCCAGAATGATGTCCTCGGCCATCGCCTGCTCTCCGAGACGCGCTCTATCGCCGGCGCGCCGATGCCGGCTCGCGCATGGTCCCGCCCGTCCGTCCTGTCGGCCCGGCCTGCTGATCGCGCCCGATCGTTACCGCGCAAGTCTCCGACGACTCTTTTCGCGCCGCCTCCCGCCGCGGAAGACGCCTTCCGCCGCCGATTGGAGGCTAGCATGGCGGCCGCCGCGCGATCCAAGCAAAACTGCGCGCCCGCAATCGCCCAGCCCGTGATCCCGGGCGGAAATGCCGGCGATGATGCTTTGCAAGGGACCGCGTCTGCGCTAGGCTGCAATGGTCAAGCAATGATCGTTCGGCAGCGCCCGTGCCGGCCGAAAGCCATGGCCGCAGGCGTCGATTTACAGCCGGACGACAGGGAAACGGGTCGAACGAAGGGAGACGGGCGATGAGGGGGATGTCCATGCGCGTCTTTTTGGTCGCCGCCGCCTTAGCGGCGCTGGCGGTTCCGGCCGCGGCGGATCAGCAGAAAGTGGGCGTCGCGGCCGCGGTCAATCCCGATACCCTCGGTCAGCCGCCCTCGGAGCCCGTGCGCGCGCTTATCGTCGGCAACGACATCATGCATATGGAGCGCATCTCGACCCAGAACATGGGGCAAGCGCAAATCCTCTTCGTCGACCAGTCCTCGATCACCGTGGCGCCCAATTCCGAGCTGGTGATCGACGATTTCGTCTATGACCCGTCGAAGAACAGCGGCCATATGGCGGCGACTCTCAGCAAGGGCTTGATGCGCTATGTCGGCGGCAAGATCAGCAAGGAGTCCGACGTTACCATCAAGACTCCGTCCTCGGTCATCGCCATACGCGGCGGCATAGGCTTCGTCAGGGACGACGAGGTGGACCCCAACATCGTCGTCGCGACGTTCCTCTACGGGCTGCATATGTGCGTGACCGCTGGCGGCGTGACGAAATGCGTCTACAAGCCCGGCTACTCGATTCGCGTCGATGGGCTCAACCTGCCCCCGGGCGACCCGGTTCCCTTCTCGCACCATGACATCGATTTCAAGGTCTGGGCGATGGAGGGCCACGGCGACCAGGACGTCCCCCCGATTCACTGGCTCGATTTTCCGCTTGGCTTCTTCGCGTTTTGGACGCCGGCCTACCAGCCGGGTAACACGCAAACCAGCCAGCCGCCCCCCACCGCCTTGCCGACCTCGGCGTCGGGATGGAGCGGCTATCTCGGCGGTCTGGAGAACAGCCACATCCCCGGCTGCGGGACCGGGACCGACGCATGCTTGGCGTCCTCGGTGCTTCTCAAGCCCCTCACGACGACTTCCGGGCCGTCTTTCGTCGGCACCACGACGCAACTCGATGCGTCGAAGCAGGCAATGTTCAGCTTTCCGGGGAGCGGCCCGTTCTCGGCCGAGTTCACCTATGACAGCGCGCTCGGCACCGCGCTTTACGAATTCGGCGACAGCGTCGGCTCGTCGTTCTTCCACAACGACAACAAATTCGGCGCCAACGGCGTCGCCGAAAGCTTGGACGGCAACACGATCACGAGCTCCAAACTTTATCTGATCTCGAGCAATGCGAACGGGGCGCCCGTATACACCGGCGAGCCTTTGTCGAACAACGTCGTCCATTGGGGCTTCTGGTCGGAGAGCGTCACGATCTCCGACGGCACGAAATTGTCCGACCTGTCCGCCACATGCATCGGTGATGTGGCAGGAGAGGGTTGCGGAAAGCTGCCGCTCTTCTGGGTTGCCGGCACGCAGGCCTCGGCGGCCGACTTCGCCAAGCTCACGGGAACCAAGTTCTACACCGGCAACATGATCGGCGACGTCAACTCCGCCGTTTTCGGCAAATATGTCGCGACCGGCGATCTCTACGACGTCACCTATAATTTCAATCCGGCGAAGGAAACCGGCCATATCAGCTTCGATTTCGACGGCGTCTCCTACAACGGCAAGATCACGGCCGTCCCCACCGATACCATGGACTTCACCGGCAAATTTCATAGCATTGGCAGCTGCGACGGCAGCATCTGCTTGAAAGGCACGCTGGCGGGCTCCTTCTACGGCACCTCGAGCGACCCGGCATCGTCCGCCGGCGGCAACTTCCAGATAATGGGTAGATACAGCTGCGGGGAATGCTGCGACGGATGCACCATGGTGAGCAACGCGGGGACTGGAGGGGGAGGGTCCAAATATATCGCCAGCGGCATCTTTACTTTGATGCAAGGCAAGGCAATTCCGGGTGTGACCGCGGCACTTCCAAAGATCACGACGAGCAGCCTTACCGCGTTCAATGTCGGGCAAATTCCGACCGCAACGGGAAACAAGCAGCTGCTCAAGGGTTCCCGCTAATTAGGCCGAACGCGTCGCGCGCTCGGCGCATTCGGCAGGTCGCGGCGCAAGGATGAAGTCATAGTGGCGGCGCGGCGCGGGTGTCGAGCGAGATCATGGCCGACTACGCATTTCGGCTGAACGGCGTCGAGCGCAGCGTCGCGTCCTGGGACCCCGCCCAGCCGCTGCTCTATGTCCTGCGCAATGCCCTTGCGCTCAACGGGCCGAAATACGGCTGCGGGCTCGGGCAATGCGGCGCCTGCATGGTACTGGTCGAGGGCGAAGCCGTGCGCGCTTGCGTGACGCCCATCGCCGACATGGCCGGCAAGGAGATCACCACGCTCGAGGGTCTCGGCTCGCCCGAGAAGCCCGATCCGCTGCAGGCGGCCTTCATCGCCGAGCAGGCCGTGCAATGCGGCTATTGCACCAACGGCCTGATCATCGCCGCGAAAGCCTTGCTCGCGCGCAACGCCAAGCCCAGCGCGGATCAGGTCAAGGAGGCGCTGGCGGGCTGTCTCTGTCGCTGCGGCACGCATGGGCGCGTCCTGCGCGCGGTGCTGCGCGTCGCGCAGAAAAATGGCTGAGGCGAGCGACCTTCTTCGGCCCAGCCGGCGCGAGCTGCTCAAGACGGGCGGCGCGCTCCTGATCGGCTTCGCGCTGGGCGCCACGACGAGCCCGCGCGCCGCGGCCGCGCTCGAGGCGGGAGCGCCGCCGCCCCCCGGCAAGCCGCTCGATCCCCATCTTGTCGACAGCTTCCTCGCCATCGACCGCGACGGGCGGCTCACCATTTATTCGGGCAAGGTCGATCTCGGGCAGGGCTTGCGTATCGCCATTCCCCAGATGGCGGCGGAGGAGCTCTATTTGCCGATCGATCGTGTGACGCTCGTCGAAGGCGACACCGCGCTTACCCCGGACCAGGGACCGACCTCGGGCAGCTCGGGCGTGGCCAAGGGCGGCGTCGAGATCCGCCAGGCCGCCGCCACGGCGCGGCAGGCATTGCTGCGGCTCGCGGCGACGCGCCTCAACCTCGATCCGGCCCAGCTCCGGGTCGAAGGGGGCCGCATCAAGCCGCCCGAAGGCGGGGACGGTATCGCCTTCGGCGAGCTGCTCGAAGGCAAGAGCTTCGAGCTCGAGATCGACTGGAACGCGCCGCTCAAGGATCCGCGTCAATATGTGCTTGTGGGCCAGCCGCTGGCCCGCCCCGACATTCCGGCCAAGGTGACCGGGCGGCATGTCTACATGCATGATTTCCGTCTCCCCGGCATGCTGCATGGCCGGATCCTGCGGCCGCCCGCGCTCGGCGCCCATCTCGTCTCGGTCGATGAGAGCTCGCTCGCCGGCATTCCCGGCATCCGCGTCGTGCGGCTCAGGGACTTCCTCGGCGTGGTGGCGGAGGACGAGTGGGCGGCGGTCCGCGCGGCCGCGACCTTGCGCGCGAGCTGGAGCGAGGGTGACGGCTTGCCCGGCTCGGAGGAGTTGGAACGCGCGGTGCGCGCCACCCCCGTCGAGGCGAACGAGGTCCTGGTCGCCGAGGGCGACACGGCGACGGCAATGCAGACGGCCGCGCGCAAGCTCGCGGCAACCTATTTCTGGCCGCCTCAAAGCCACGCCTCGCTGGGACCTTCCTGCGCGCTCGCCGACGTGCGCGCCGAGGAGGCCGTGATCTGGACCGCCTCGCAGGCCACGCATAAATTCCGCCCCGCCTTCGCCCATATGCTCGAGCTTCCGATCGAGCGGCTGCGCCTCGTCTATCTCGACGGCGCCGGCTGCTACGGCATGAACGGCCACGAGGACGCGGCGGCCGACGCGGCCTTGCTCTCCAAGGCGACGGGCCGGCCGGTCAGGGTGCAATGGATGCGCGCGGAGGAGCATGGCTGGGACCCCAAAGGACCGCCCCAGCTGCTCGATTTGCGCGCCGGCCTCGACGCTCAAGGGCATCTCACCGCGTGGGAGACCGAGCTCTGGCTGCCGGCCGCGACCAAGGGGCTGCCGAACCTGCCGCTGTTGGCACCCGAGGCCGCCGGGATCGCTCAGCCCGAGGGGGTGGCGGCAGGATTGCTGTCGCAGAACGCGACGCCGCCCTACGCGGTCGCCGCGGTGAAGGCGGTGGCGCATTGGCTCGCGAGCACGCCGCTCCGCTCCTCCCATATCCGCGCGCCGGGCAAGATCGGCAACAGCTTCGCGATCGAATGCTTCGCCGACGAGGTCGCCGCGGCGACGGCCGTGGACCCGGTCGAGTTCCGCCTGCGCGGCATGCAGGACCCGCGCGCGATCGAGGTGCTGCGCCGCGCCGCCGCGCGCTTCGGCTGGGCCGCGCGCCCCTCCCCCAATCCCGAGGCGGGCAAGGGCGATTTCGCCCTCGGGCGCGGCATCGCCTACGTCCATTACAAGCAAAGCGAGAACCACGTCGCGATGGCGATGGAGGCGGCGGTCGAGCGCGCCACGGGGATCATCCGCGTCCATCGCGTCGTCTGCGCCCATGATTGCGGACTGATCATCAACCCCGACGCGCTGAAGAACCAGATCGAGGGCTGCATCCTGCAGACGCTCAGCCGCGCGCTTCACGAGGAAGTGATCTTCGACCGGCAGCGCGTCACCAGCCTCGACTGGGCGAGCTATCCGATCCTCACCTTCCCCGAGGCGCCCGAGATCGACGTCGAGCTGGTCAATCGCCCGCTCGATGCGCCCATGGGCGGGGGCGAGGCGGCGGCGGCGGCCGTGGCGGCGGCCTTGGGCAACGCGGTGTTCGATGCGCTCGGCATCAGGCTGCGCCGCGTCCCGCTCACGCCCCTGCGCGTGCAGACGGCGATGAAGGCCGCCACGGCGGCGCATTAGCCGCCGCCGAAGAGGCGCCCTGAGGCGATGCGCGCGCCCTCGGCGAGCGAGGCGAGTTTCGCCCACACCACGTCCTCCGCGACGCGCCCCATGCCCGCCGAGGTGTCGAAGCCGCAATCCGTGCCGGCGATCACGCGGCTGGGATCGCCCACCGCCTGCGCCACGCGCTCGATGCGCTCGGCGACGACTTCGGGATGCTCGACGAAATTGGTCAGCGTGTCGATGACGCCCGCCACGATGAGCCGGTCGTCAGCAAGCGCGAAGTCTCGCAGGAGGCGAACCTCGTGGGCATGGCGAGGATTCGCGAAGGGCAGGACGAAAGCGCCCACCTTTGCCTGCCGCAGCACGGGCAGAATTTCCGCAAGCGGCACGTCGCAGTCGTGTGGGGCCTCGTAATTTCCCCAGCAGACATGCATCCGCACCTGCTCGCGCGGCAGGTTCACGAGTGCCTTGTTGATCGCCGCAACGACCCGCTCGATGAAGGCGATAAAATCAGCTAGCGGCCGGTCCTGATAGGAGACGTGGCGCTCGAGCGCGAGATCGGGGCAATCGAGCTGCAGCAGGAAGCCCTGTCCGGCGATCGTTTCATATTCGATCCTGAGCGCCGCGGCGAGGGCGTCGAGATAGGCCTCCTCCGTCGCGTAATGCTCGTTGAGGATGGCGGAGGCGACAATGCCGGGCGAAGGAGCCGTGAGAAAGGGCTCGACGAAGCCGCCGCCGAGATCGTCGAGCACGGCGCGGAAGTCCGCGCATTCGGCGCGGATGAAGCCGTCGTCGAGGTAGCGCACCTCGCCGATCGCCTTGGGCGGCGCGAAATTGCCCACGGCCTCCTTGCCCGCGAGACGCGTCTCGAAGACACGCTTGAACGCGGGATAGCGCTCGATATCGGCGCGCGGCCAACGCTTCCATGAGCCGCCGAAGCCGCTCATGCGACGCCGCACATGGAGGAAGAAGCCCTCGCGCTGCTGCTCGCCGTCATTGCCGATATCGACGCCGGCCCCGAGCTGCTTCGCCACCACGGCGCGCAACGCCTCCCTGCCGGCCGCGGCGAGTTCCGCTGCATCGACAGGCTCGCCCCGCTCGCGGCGCGCATAGAGCTGCGTCAACCCCGCGGGCCGCGGCAGACTGCCGGTATGGGTCGTCAGAATGCGATCAAGGCTGCGCCGCATCGCGGCTCCCCCTCCGCCTCAGCTTGGACGCGGCGATCGATGGATTGTGCCGCCTTGACGCGTTCCGCCTTCCGGGCGGCGCGGCGCGGGCGCTTCTCCTCAGGCCTTGGCGGCCTGCCATTCCTCGAGGATCTTGCGCGCGCGGTTGACCGTCGGATCCATGGCCTGCGCATGGTTGGGCTGCCGCGCGGTGAGCTCGATCACATAGCCGTTCGGATCGCGGAAATAGATCGAGTGGAGGAAGCCGTGATCGGAGACGCCGCGCACCTCGCGTCCCGCCGCCTTGCCCTTCTTCAGCATCGATTGCAGGGCATCGGGCTCGACCTCGAGCGCGATATGCAGATCGTAATCATGCTGGTCCTTGAAGTCGAAGGGCCGGTCCGGCGCCTCGAAGAAGGCGAGATAGGAGCCGTCGTCGAGCTGGTAGAAGGTGTGCAGCACGTCGGTCGCGCGGCCGGTCATCGACTCCTTGATATGCAGGGCCCCGGCGAGCGGCAAGCCGAGAAAGCCCTCGTAGAATTTCCGCGTCTCCTCGGAATCGCGGCAGCGATAGGCGTTGTGATGAAGGCCCTTGATCACGGTTTACCTCCTCAAGCTCGAAGCGCCGCCAGCGCGGCCGCCGGCGCGCCGCTGTCGGCCCGTCAAATGGCGACGAAAGGCTGGTCTTTCATCGAGGCGACGAAGCCGTTGATCACCTCGTAGGTCTTGTCCCAGCTCTTCAGGCTCTTCATGTTCTTGAGCCAGCGCGCGATGTTCGGATAGGCCGATAAGTCGCAGCGGATCAGCTCGCCGACCTGCAGGACGGCGGCGCCGAAATAGTCGGCGATGGTGATCTCGTTGCCGCAGAGATATTTGTTGCTCGGCCCGATAATGTGGTCGTTGAGGATCTTCAGCCAGCCTTTCGCCTTCTCCTTGCCCCAATCGATCGTCTTCTTCTGGCTCTCCTCGGAGGGGCGCTTATGCCCAGGAAAGACCTGCGGATAGATGAGCCCATAGGCGTAGTCGCGATAGAGGTTGGAGTTGAGCCAATCCATCACCTCGTTCACGCGGGCGCGCTTCTTCAGGTCCTTGGGATAGGCGGGCGAGCCGGTCTTCTCGGCGAGATATTTGAGGATGGCCGAGCTCTCGGTCAGGCGGAAATCGCCGTCCTCGAGGAGGGGAACCATCTTGCTGGGATTGATGGCGCTATAGGGCTCGCGCATATGCTCGCCGGTGAAAATATCGACGACCTGCATGTCCACCGGAATATTGGCGTCGGCGACGAAGAGCGCTACCGCGCGGCTCGTCGTCGATGCGGGATGCATATAGAGTTTCATGGATGCTACTTCCTCCCTTTGAGGCGGGGGGTTCTCTCCCCCGGTTGATCGAATAGCCTGCCGCACCATAGCGCAAATGGGCCGCGCTAATCCAGCCGTCGAGCGGACATCGCGCTCAAGCCTCGGGCTTGACCTCGACCATGATCTGGCGGCGCGCCTCGACATCCAATTCGGCGATTTGGCGCTCGAGCTGATGCGCCGTCATCTCAATTCCGCGGGCCTTGAAGTCGGCCAGCAGCTTTTCGATCACCGCAGCACCGCCCGGCTTCTCGAATGCCTTGTCGATGACGGCCCGGACATAGTCCTCGGCCGGCTTGCCGCTCAGGCCGAGCTGGGCCGCCACCCATTGCGCGAGAAGCTTGTCGCGCCGGATGGTGACCTTGAAGCGCAGCTCCTCGTCATGCCTGAACTTGGCTTCGAATTCCTTTTCTCGGTCGTCAAGAAAATGGCTCATGGCCGCTCCGGCTCCTGAATTGGCCGCGGCTTTGCGCGGATAGGGCAGCAACTCCTATATAGCGGCGCCTTTCCTCCGGTGGTATCGAAATTCGCATGTGCACAATCGTGGTGCTGCTGCGTCCCGGCCGACCCTGGCCCTTCCTCCTGGCCGCGAACCGGGACGAGATGCTGGACCGTCCCTGGCTGCCGCCCGGGCGCCATTGGCCCGACCGGCCCGACGTGATCGCCGGGCTCGACCAGCTCGCCCACGGGAGCTGGCTCGGCATCAACAAGCATGGCGTCGCCGCCGCCATGCTCAATCGCCGCAATTCGCTGGGGCCGGCCCAGGGCAAGCGCAGCCGCGGCGAGCTCGTGCTCGAGGCCCTCGACCACGCCGACGCGGCGGAGGCCGCGCTCGCGCTCTCCGCCCTCGACCCGCAGAGCTACCGCAGCTTCAATATGGTGATTGCCGACAACGCGGCCGCGTTCTGGCTGCGCAACCGAGGCGGCGAAGAACCGCGCCGACGCGTCGAACGCTTCGCCCTGCCGCCGGGGCTCTCGATGATCACCGCCTACGACAGGAACGACCTCGCGAGCGCGCGGATACGGAGCTTTCTGCCGCGCTTCGAAGCCGCCCGGCCGCCCGATCCCGAAGGCAGTGATTGGCGGGATTGGGCCGAGCTGCTCGCCAGCCGTGGCGCAGAGGGCCGTGAAGGCAAAGAGGAGAGCGCCATGTGCGTGGCGACCGATTTCGGCTTCGGCACCAGCTCGAGCTCGCTCATGGCGCTGCCGGGACGCGATTTGGCCGAGCTTCGGCCGATCTGGCTCTTCGCCGCCGGCCGGCCCGGCGAGGCGCCTTACGAGCCGGTCGACCTCGCGAGCTTCAATTAGGCGTATTGCGCCGCGGCCCCCGCCCTCGGCCGGTGCCAAGATTTTTACGAAACCTGTCCTTCATTTAGCGATTATTAACGCTTCCTCCACTACGTTCCTGAGCACGCGTCTTGCCAGGGCAGCCGCCCGCGCGGCACGGAGGCTTTGTCTGCTCCGGCGACCCCGCCCGACCGGCATATAAGGAGTGTTCTCGTGGTTGTTCGGCTCAAGGGAAAGATTTTCGGGGGCTTCGGCCTCGTCGGCCTCTTGATCTTGATCTCGGGGATCTCGTCCTTCACCCTCGTGGGCGACATCGGCTCCCAGACCGCCACTTTCCGCCGCGCGGTCGATCGGGCCGATGCGATGCGCCAGCTCGACCTGGTGATGCAGAAGGTTCAAGCCAGCGTCCATCTTTGGCAGCAGGACGCAGATCCCGCCGTCGCGCGCGAGGTCGATGCCGAGATTACCGACGCCCGCAGTAAAGTTGCCGACAGCAAGGCGCGCGCCGCGTCACCCGAGCAGCAACAGACCGCTGCGGAGATCGAGCATGGCCTCGACGCCTATGTCGATGGCTGGCATTTGGTTCAGCAGCTCGCCGCCGATCGCGCCAAGACCTATGTCGAGCAGATCGACGCGCGCTCCGAGCCGCTGCGCAACACGCTCGCGCGGCTGCGCGTGGGCCAGGCCGAGTCCGGCAATTCAGCGACCGCCATGGACCTGGCGAACGCGCTCGACGCCTACATGACGGGCCAGCTTGCCGTGATGCGCTACCGCGCCACCGGCGACGGCGCCAGTGTCGCCCAGGCGGAGGAGGCTCTCGCCCAGGCGGCCTCGCTCGCCGACAAGACGCTTCCGACGATCCACGATCCCAAGGATCAAGCGGCGCTCAAACAGGCCAAGGCCGAGATCCTCGCTTATCGCGTGGCCTTCGAGCATATCGTGCAGATGACCGACGCGCGGGTCGGGCGCCTTACCGCCTGGAGCAAGGAAGGCGAAACCATCGCCGTCGGCACGACCAAGCTGCGGCAGGAAGCCGAGCGGCAGGAGGACGCCGTGCAGCAAAGCTTGCTGAGCAAGGCCACCAGCGGCTCCTCCTCGGCGCTCATGTCCGTCGTCGCGATTTTCTTGCTGGCCATGATCCTGAGCTTTGTCCTCACCCGCTCGATCAGCCAGCCGATCGTCCGCATGACCCATGCCATGAAGCGGCTCGCGAGCGGCGACAAGACGGTCGAGATCCCCGACGTGACCCGGCAGGACGAGATCGGCGAGATGGCGCAGGCCGTCGAGGTCTTCAAGGAGAACGCCCTGCAGAACGAGCGGCTTCAGGCCGAAGCCGAGGAGAATCGCAAGCGCGAGGCCGAGGCCGTCGAGCGGCGCCGCGTCGAGGAGGAGGAGCGCCGCCGGCAGCGCGAGGCCGAGACCGACCAGCGTCGGATGGAGCAGGAGGCGCGCAGCGCCCGGATGTTCGATCTCACTCAATCCTTCGACCGCGACGTGACGGGCGCGCTGAAGGAGGTCTCGACGGCTGCCGAGCGAATGGAGCAGACGGCAAGCGCTCTCGCCACCACGGCCGAGGAGACCAACCGCGAGACGGCAGCCGTGTCCTCCGCCGCGGCCCAGGCGACCGGCAGCGTCGAGACCGTCGCCGCCGCCGCCGAGGAGCTTTCGGTCTCGATCGACGAGATCAGCCGCCAAGTCGCCGAATTGCGTCGCATCGCCGAAGAGGCCGTCGCCTCCGCCGGGCGCACCAACGCCACCGTCCGCGGGCTTGCCGAGGCGGCGCAACGCATCGGCGCGGTGGTCGAGCTCATCAACACCATCGCCGGGCAGACCAACCTGCTCGCCCTCAACGCCACCATCGAGGCGGCGCGCGCGGGCGAGATGGGCAAGGGCTTCGCCGTGGTCGCCTCCGAGGTCAAGGCGCTCGCCAACCAGACCGCCAAGGCAACCGACGAGATCGCCGCCCAGATTGCCGGCATGCAGCAGGTCACTGGCGAAGCGGTCTCCGGCATCGCCGGCATTTCCACCATCATCGAGCAGATCAACTCCATCGCCTCCAATATCGCCGCCGCCGTGGACGAGCAGGCCGTCTCCACGCGCGAGATCGCTCGCAGCGTTCAGGAGGCTGCGGCGGGCACGAGCGGCGTCTCGGCCAATATCGAGGCCGTCAATCAGGCGGCCGGCGATACCGGCTCGGGCGCCATGGCGGTGCTCGACGCGGCGCGGGCGCTGACCAGGCAGTCGGAGCTGCTGCGCAGCCAGGTCGACCGATTCCTCACGGCCATCAAGGTCGCTTAGACAGAGGTCAAATACAGGAATAGAAGACGGCCATCGGAGAGCGCCAAGCGCACCTCGTCCGAGATTTACGACATTCCGTATCGCCTTCCGCCTGCATTGTGCTTGGCGGGGCTAGTTGCTATACCAGTCCATGCGACCGGTGGGCACCCGGCCTGGCGCTCCGCCTTTCCTCCTGGGTTATGCCGCCCCTGCCCTCGCGCAAGGCGAGTTCGAGCCATGACCAGACGCAAACGCATCTACGAAGGCAAGGCGAAGGTGCTCTACGAAGGCCCCGAGCCCGGCACCCTGGTGCAGTATTTCAAGGACGACGCCACGGCGTTCAACAACCGCAAGCGCGGCGTCATCACCGGGAAGGGCGTGCTCAACAATCGCATCTCCGAATATCTCATGAGTCGGCTGGGCGAGATCGGCGTGCCGACCCATTTCCTGCGGCGCCTCAACATGCGCGAGCAGCTCGTGCGCGAGGTCGAGATCATTCCGCTCGAGGTGGTGATCCGCAATGTCGCCGCGGGCTCCTTCTCGGAGCGCTTCGGCATCACCGAGGGCACGGCGCTGCCTCGCTCGATCGTCGAATATTATTATAAATCAGACGAGCTGGGCGATCCCATGGTGTGCGAAGAGCATGTCACCGCCTTCGGCTGGGCGACGCCGCAGGACCTCGACGAGATCATGTCGCTCGCGCTGCGCATCAACGATTTCCTTTCGGGGCTCTTCCTGGGCGTGGGCATTCGCTTGATCGACTTCAAGGTCGAGTTCGGCCGCCTCTGGAACGGCGACGACATGCGGATCGTGCTCGCCGACGAGATCACGCCCGACAGCTGCCGGCTCTGGGACCTCAAGACCAACGAGAAGCTCGACAAGGACCGCTTCCGGCGCGATCTCGGCAATGTCGAGGAGGCCTATCAGGAGGTCGCCCGGCGCCTCGGCATCTTGCCCGAGGCGGGGCCGGGCGATCTGAAGGGCCCCGCCACGCTGCAATAGGGGCGGGTCGATATCGGCGGACGGGCGGACGAGGCGGCAGTCGCAGGAACCGATGAAAGCGCGCATCCATATCACGCTCAAGCAAGGCGTGCTCGACCCGCAAGGCAAGGCGATCCAGCATGCGCTGGGCTCCCTCGGCTTCACCGGCGTCGACGGTGTGCGCCAGGGAAAATATATCGAGATCGAGCTGGCCGAGAGCGATCCCGCCAAGGCCGAGGCCGAGGTCGAGGCCATGTGCCGCAGGCTGCTCGCCAATACCGTGATCGAGAACTACGCGATCGAGCTCGCCGCATCGTAGGGTGACCGACTCTTGCCGCGTCATGGACTGAGCGCCACATGAAAGCCGCCGTCATCGTCTTCCCGGCATCCAATTGCGACCGCGATACCAAGGAAGCGCTCGACCGCACGCCCGGCATCGAGCCGGTCATGGTCTGGCACAAGGAGACCGAGCTTCCGCAGCTCGACCTGATCGTGCTGCCGGGCGGCTTCGCCTATGGCGATTATCTGCGCGCCGGCGCCATGGCGGCCCATTCGCCGGTGATGTACGAGGTGCGGCGGCGCGCCGAGCGCGGGGTGCCGGTGCTCGGCATCTGCAACGGCTTCCAGGTGCTGACCGAAGCCGGCCTCCTGCCCGGCGCCTTCCTGCGCAATGCCTGTCTCAAATTCCTCTGCCGGGACGTCCATCTCCGGGTCGAGACAAGCCAGAGCCTCTTCACCCACAAATACGAGGCCGGCCAGACCGTGCGCCTCCCAATCGCCCATAATGAGGGCAACTATTTCGCCGACGACGAGACCTTGCGCCGACTGGAGGACGGCGGCCAGATCGCCTTCCGCTACGCCACGCCCGAAGGCGAGGTGACGGCCGAGGCGAACCCGAACGGCGCCGCGCGCAACATCGCCGGCCTGTTCAACGCGGGCAAGACCGTGCTCGGCATGATGCCGCATCCCGAGCGGCTCGCCGATCCGGCGCTCGGCGGCACCGACGGCAAGGCGCTCTTCGAGGCCATCGCCGAGGCGCTGTCGTGACGCAAGCCATAGGTGGGCTCGGCCGCGAGCCCGCGATCACGCCCGAGATCGTCGCCCAGCATGGCCTGTCGGCGGAGGAATACCAGATCGTGCTCGACTCGCTCGGCCGCGCACCCAGCCTGACCGAGCTCGGCATATTCTCGGTCATGTGGAGCGAGCATTGCTCCTACAAATCCTCCAAGGTCTGGCTCAGAGAGCTGCCCACCACGGGGCCGCTCGTCATCTGCGGCCCGGGCGAGAATGCCGGCGTTATCGATATCGGCGACGGCCAGGCCGTCGTCTTCAAGATGGAGAGCCATAACCATCCCTCCTTCATCGAGCCCTATCAGGGTGCTGCGACGGGCGTCGGCGGCATATTGCGCGATGTCTTCACCATGGGCGCGCGGCCGATCGCCAATCTGAACGCGCTGCGCTTCGGCGCGCCCGACCATCCCAAGACCCGTCATCTCGTAGCCGGCGTGGTCGCCGGGATCGGCGGCTACGGCAATTGCGTGGGCGTGCCGACCGTGGGCGGCGAGTGCAATTTCCATCCGGCTTATAACGGCAATATCCTCGTCAACGCCATGACCGTCGGCCTGGCCTCCGCCGACCGCATCTTCTATTCGGCCGCCGCGGGCGTCGGCCACCCCATCGTCTATGTCGGCTCCAAGACCGGTCGCGACGGCATCCATGGCGCAACCATGGCCTCGGCCGAGTTCGACGAGCGCTCCGAGGAGAAGCGGCCGACCGTCCAGGTGGGCGACCCCTTCACCGAGAAGCTCCTGCTCGAGGCCTGCCTCGAGCTGATGGCGACCGACGCGATCGAGGCGATCCAGGACATGGGCGCCGCCGGGCTTACCTCATCCTCGGTCGAGATGACGTCCAAAGGCGGCACGGGCGCCGAGCTCTGGCTCGACAAGGTGCCGTTGCGCGAAAGCGGCATGAATGCCTACGAAATCATGCTCTCCGAGAGCCAGGAGCGCATGCTCATGGTGCTCAAGCCGGGCCGCGAGGCGCTGGCGCGCGGCATTTTCGAGAAATGGGAGGTCGACTTCGCCGTCATCGGCCGCCTCACCGATACTGGCCGGCTGGTGATCGAGATGGGCGGCGAGCGGCAATGCGATATCCCGCTGGCGCCGCTCGTCAACCGCGCGCCCGTCTATCGCCGGCCCTATGCGATGCCCTCGCCGCGGCCCGAGCTGCCGCCCGATGGGGTGCCCGCGCCCGCCGACATGCGCGAGGCCTTGAAGCAGCTCGTCGCATCGCCCGATCTGGCGAGCCGGCGTTGGATCTGGGAGCAGTACGACCATATGGTCATGACCGATACGGTGATGCGGCCGGGCGGCGATGCGGCGCTGGTGCGGGTTCATGGCACGCGCAAGGCCTTGGCGCTCACCACGGACTGCACGCCGCGCTATTGCGCGGCCGATCCGGTGCGCGGCGGCGCCCAGGCCGTGGCCGAAGCCTATCGCAACATCACGGCGACCGGGGCCACGCCGCTCGCCGTCACCGACAACATGAATTTCGGCAATCCCGAGCGGCCCGAGGTGATGGGCCAGTTCGCTGGCTGCATTCGCGGCATGGCCGAGGCCTGCCGTGCCCTCGACTTCCCGGTCGTCTCGGGCAATGTCTCGCTCTATAACGAGACCAGCGGCCAGAGCATTCTCCCCACTCCGGTGATCGGCGGGGTCGGGCTGATCCAGGATCATGAGCGGCATGTGGGCATCGCTTTCCCGGCGGAGGGCCAGGCCGTCATGCTGATCGGCCGCAGCCAGGGCTGGCTCGGCGCCTCGATCTATCTGCGCGAGATTCTCGGACGCGAGGAGGGCGCGCCGCCGCCGGTCGATCTGGCCGCCGAGCGGCGCAACGGCGATTTCGTCCGTCGCGCCATCCTCGAGGGGCTCGTGACCGCTTGCCATGACCTGTCGGACGGCGGGCTCTATGTCGCGCTCGCCGAGATGGCGATGGCGGCGCGCATGGGCGTCACGATCGCGCCGCCCGCAGGAGCGGCACCCCTCCATGGCTGGCTCTTCGGCGAGGATCAGGCGCGTTATCTGGTCACGACGATGGCGCCCGACCGGCTCCTTGCAGAGGCTCAAAAGGCCGGCGTCGAGGCCGTCCTTCTCGGCCGGACAGGCGGCGCCGAATTGACAGTATCGGGGGTTGGACCTATATCCGTGGCCGAGCTCAAGGAGAGCCACGAGGGTTGGTTTCCCGCCTTCATGGCGGCACCCGATGGGGTGTCGGACGACGGCGTCTAGGGGCCGTCCTCGCGCGGCACAAGGAGAGACCTAAGCGATGGGGATGGCGGCGAGCGAGATCGAGCGTCTCATCAAGGAGGCGCTGCCGGACGCCCGGGTCACCATCGAGGATCTGCGCGGCGACGGCGACCACTACGCCGCCCATATCGTCTCCTCCGCCTTCAAAGGCAAGACCAGGGTGCAGCAGCACCAGATCGTTTATCAGGCGTTGCGGGGCCGCATGGGCGGCGAGCTTCACGCGCTTGCGCTGCAGACCGCTGTCCCCGCCGAATGAGCAACCTTCAACTGATGGGTTAGGACCATGGCCGAGAACCAATCCGCCGAGCAGATTCGCAAGGAAATTTCCGAGAACGACGTGGTGCTCTTCATGAAGGGCACCCCTGTCGCGCCGCAATGTGGCTTTTCGGCCGCCGTCGTCCAGGTGCTCAACCATTTGGGCGTCAAGTTCAAGGGCGTCGATGTGCTGGAGGATCCGGGCCTGCGCCAAGGCATCAAGGAATTCTCGAGCTGGCCGACCATTCCGCAGCTCTACGTCAAGGGCGAGTTCGTCGGCGGTTGCGACATCGTGCGCGAGATGTACCAGTCGGGCGAGCTCTCCGAGCTGCTCAACACCCGCGGCGTCAGCGTGCGGGCGGCCTGACGAGCCGCGCTCCCGGAAGCGTCCGAACAAACCGGCCCGGAATCGCTTCCGGGCCGCTTTCGTTTCATATCGAACGCAAGCCGCTCAGCGCGAGTAGAACTCGACCACCATGTTCGGCTCCATCTTGACCGGATAGGGCACGTCGGCGAGCTTGGGCTGCCTTATGAATTTGCCCTGCATGCGCTTGAAATCGACCTCGAGATAGTCGGGCACCTCGCGCTCGCCCGAGACGATCGCCTCGAGCACGAGGGCGAGGTCGCGCGACTTATCCTTCACCGCGACGAGGTCGCCATCCTTCACCTGAAATGACGAGATGTTCACCCGCCGGCCGTTCACCAGCACATGGCCGTGATTCACGAACTGGCGCGCGGCGAATACCGTTGGCACGAACTTCATGCGATAGACCACGGCGTCGAGCCGGCGCTCGAGCAGCGCCACGAGATGCTCGCCCGTATCGCCGCGGCGGCGGATCGCCTCGGCGTAATACCGCCGGAACTGGCGCTCCGTGATATTGCCGTAATAGCCCTTGAGCTTCTGCTTGGCGGCGAGCTGCGTGCCGTAGTCGGTGGGCTTGCGCCGACGTTGGCCATGCTGACCGGGGCCATATTCCCGCTTGTTGTAGGGGCTCTTGGGGCGCCCCCAGAGATTGACGCCGAGGCGCCGGTTTATCTTGTATTTCGAGGTCGCGCGTTTGCTCATCTCTCAACTCGTTCCATTCACGATTGTTGTTGTCCCGATAGGTCCTGCGCGGCAAGAGCCGGCCGGACGGGGCATCCAAGCCCGCGTTCTCGGAAAGAGCGGCGGAGTATAGGCAGCGCCCGCCGGATGTCAATTCCTCCGCCCTGCGGGCGGTGTCCTGATCTGGGCGTTCATTATCTAAACGTCAATTGGCGCTTGATCTCAAGCGCTGCTTGGACATCGGTCTCTAGGACCAGCACCTGTATGCGTCCCCCCATCATTCCAATGGGTCCTCTTAGATCGTCACCAGTGACGACGGCAAAGATACCTGCAGCCTGCAATCGACCACGCAACATGTGAGCTTCCGAAGCTTGATCAAAATCGGCGATAGATACTAAATCGCTCACGGCTTGGTCCTATGGTCCTGAACGATAGCTGCCCGCCCGGTGACGCGGTTTCGGCGGAGCTTTCGGGCGCCGGGGCGCAGCCGCGGGCGTCTCAGCCTTGCGCCCGACCCGCTGTCCCTTGGGCTCGACCAGGCTCGCGACGATGCCGCGCCAGTACGCACTTCCTGGCGGGTCAGGCCGGCGCGGTCGAGCATATTGCGGATATTGCGCACCATGGTCGGGCGCTTCTCTTCGTTGCGCAGGAAACCCGAGCGATCCAGCTCGCGCTCGAGATGCGCGAAAAGGCCGAGCAGCTCCTCCTTGCTGGCGGCCGGGCTGCGGCCGAGCGGGAGCCTGCGCGCGGGCGCGTCCGCGGCGGCCTGATACCATTCATAGCCGAGCAGCAGCACCGCCTGGGCCAGGTTGAGCGAGGCGAAGGCCGGGTTGAGCGGCGCCAGCACCATGGCGTCCGCCAAGGCCAAATGATCGTTCGAGAGCCCGGCTCGCTCCGGCCCGAAAAGCAGCCCCACCCGCTCGCCCGCGGCAGAGGCCGCCGCGAATCTCGGCCGCGGCGCGGCGCGGCGTCAGCACGGGCTTGACCATCTCGCGCGGCCGCGCGCTGGTGGCATAGAGCTGCTGAAGATCGGCGATGGCGTCCTCGACCCGGTCGTAGAGCCGCGCGCGCTCGAGGACGAGATCGGCGCCGGACGCCGCGGCCACGGCCTTGGGATTGGGCCAGCCGTCGCGCGGGCGAACGATCCGAAGGTCGAGCAACGCGCAATTGAGCATGGCGCGGGCGACGGCGCCGATATTCTCGCCGAGCTGGGGCTCGACGAGGATGATGGCCGGCCCGCCCGATTTGGCCAGCCGCGCGGCCGCCGCGCGCTTGGTCGAATTGGTACCGGCCATTCAGACGACAAACGACGGACGACGGACGACGGACGACTTCTGTCGTCTGTCCTCTGTCATCTGTCCTCTGCCTTAGCGCCGTCGCGGAACAGCTTGTAGACGATGCCGTCGAGCAGCGCGGCATAGGAGGCCTCGATGATGTTGGGCGAGATGCCGACGGTCGCCCAACGCTCGCCCCGTGCGTCGACGCTCTCCACCATCACGCGGGTGATCGCCTTGGTGCCCTCGTTGGGAGTGAGGATGCGGACCTTGAAATCGACCAGGCGCATGTCGGCGAGCTGCGGATAGCGCAGTCCGAGCGCCTTGCGGAGCGCCGCGTCGAGCGCATCGACCGGCCCGTTGCCCTCTGCCACCTCCATATGGAGCTCGCCGCCCACTTCGACCTTGATGACCGCCTGGGAGACGGTCGTGA
This sequence comes from uncultured Pseudomonadota bacterium, assembly GCA_963842155.1. Lineage (GTDB taxonomy): Bacteria > Pseudomonadota > Alphaproteobacteria > JACZXZ01 > JACZXZ01 > CAWJFP01. The sequence goes on along the minus strand of CAWJFP010000036.1, from coordinate 21,342 downwards.
GTTTGCCCTTGGCGTTGCGGCGATGCTCGGTCTCGACGCGGAAGCTCTGCGTCTCGAAATAGCGCGGCATGCCGTTGAGACTGCGGCGCGCGAGCAGCTCGAAGCTCGCCTCGGCGCCGTCATAGGAATAGCCCTGGAACTCGCGCTCCTTCACCTGCTCGACCAGCTCGGCCACCTTGGGATCGGCGGGGTCCACCTCGAGCCCGACCTCGCGGAAGCGGGCGAGGATGTTGGAGCGGCCGGCCTGGTCGGAGACCACGATATGACGCTGGTTCCCCACCAGCGCCGGGTCGATATGCTCGTAGCAGGCCGGGTCCTTCTCGACGGCGGAGACATGGAGGCCGCCCTTGTGGGCGAAGGCGCTCTCGCCGACATAGGGCGCGTTGCGGCGCGGCGCGCGATTGAGCCGCTCGTCGAGAAGACGCGAGACATGGGTGAGCTGGTGCAGCTGCCCGGCCGTGACGCCCGTCTCGTAGCCCATCTTCAGCATCAATGTCGGGATGAGCGTCACCAGATTGGCGTTGCCGCAGCGCTCGCCCAGCCCGTTCAGCGTGCCTTGGATCTGGCGCGCGCCGGCACGCACCGCGGCGAGCGAGTTGGCGACGGCGTTGCCGGTATCGTCATGGCAATGAATGCCGAGTTGCTCGCCCGGGACGTGGCGGACGACCGCGCCGACGACGCGCTCGATTTCGTCCGGCAAGGTGCCGCCATTGGTATCGCACAACACGATCCAGCGGGCGCCCGCCTTGTAGGCCGCCTCCAGCGTGCGCAGCGCGTAGTCGGGATTGGCCTTGTAGCCGTCGAAAAAATGCTCCGCGTCGAACATGACCTCGGGCGTCTTGCTCCCGACATGGGCGACGCTGTCCGCGATCATGCGAATATTCTCGTCGAGCTCGATCTCGAGGGCGGTTGCGACCTGGAAATCCCAGCTCTTGCCGACCAGGCAGACGGCCGCGGCGCCTGAGGCGACGAGCGCCGCCAGGCCCGGATCGTTGGCCGCGCTCCGCCCCGCCCGCCGGGTCATGCCGAAGGCGGCGAGCCGCGCGAAGGCGAGCTTGGGCGGCCGGGCGAAGAAGGCATCGTCCGTCGGATTGGCGCCCGGCCAGCCGCCTTCGACGTAATCGATGCCCAGCCGGTCGAGCGATAGGGCGATCGCGCCCTTGTCCACCGCCGAGAAATCGACGCCTTGCGTCTGCCCCCCGTCGCGCAGCGTGCTGTCGTAGAGATAGATGCGTTTGTCGCTCAAGAGTGCAAATCCAGGCCCGAATTGGGCGCCGCACGTTGCCATGGGAGGCGTCGGCAAGTCAAAGTCTTAGCAGATGGCGGCGCCATTAACGGATCGGTAACCCTGCGGCCGCGATAATGCGGGACCATCGCAAACGGAGCGGCCTCGATGATGCAGATACCGGAGCTTTTTCGCCGTCCTTGGAAGCGCGAGCGGAGGCGGCATCCCCGCTTCGGGTCGCCGACCTTGACCCTCGTCGCTGGTCCTCGGCGCTTCACCACCCTCGATTGGTCCATGAGCGGCTGCCGCATCGCGCAGCCCGGCGGTCCCCTGCAATATGAGGACCGGATGGACGGCACGATCTTCATCGAAGGCGAGGATTGCGACGGCGAGTTCCTGGCCCAAGTCACGCGCCGCGCCGATTCCGGCGACGTCGGCTTGCGCTGGGTCACGCTCTCGGGCTCGATCACCGCCACCATGGCCGAATATAGTCTCTGCTGAGCCTGGGGCCGGCCCGCGCCCCTACCCCGCCCGCCGCCAGCTCGTTCCTTTCGCCGTGTCCTCGAGGAGGATGCCGCGAGCGGCGAGGCCGTCGCGGATACGGTCGGCCTCGGCGAAGTCGCGCGACGCCCGCGCCGCGCGTCGCCGCTCGATGAGCCGTTCGATTTCGGCCACCTTGTCGGCGGCGCCTTCGCCCTTGAACCAGGCCTCGGGATCCTGGCCGAGCAGGCCGATCGTCATGCCGCAAGCGGCGAGCTCGGCGGTGAAGGCGGCCTTGGCCGAGGGCTCGGGCTCGTTCAGGCTCCTTGTCGCGAGCTCATCCATCACCGAGAGCGCCAGCGGGGTATTGAGGTCGTCGTCGAGCGCCGCCTCGAAGGCCGCGTTGACATAGAGCGCCTCTCCGCGCCGCTCGCCTCCGTCGGGCGCGATGCCGCCGAGCGCGGCCGTGGCGTAAGTGCCCGCGCCGTAGGGACGCATGAAGGCGCGGTACCAGCGATCCAGCCGCGCCTTGGCCTGCGCCAGGGTCTGCCGCGTGAAATCCAGCGGCTGGCGGTAATGCGTGGCCAGCAGCATGAGCCGAAGCACCTCGCCCTGAATTCCCTCCTCGAGTAGCTGACGCACCGTCAGCGTATTGCCGACCGACTTCGCCATCTTCTCGCCCTCGACGAGCACATAGCCGTTATGGAGCCAGAAGCGCACGAATGGCTTTCCATGGGCGCATTCGCTCTGGGCGATCTCGTTCTCATGATGGGGAAAGATGAGGTCGAGCCCGCCGCCATGGATGTCGAAGGTCTCGCCGAGATGCGCCTCGCTCATGGCCGAGCATTCGATATGCCAGCCCGGCCGGCCGCGTCCCCAAGGGCTTGCCCAGCCCGGCTGGTCGTTTGCGGAAGGCTTCCACAGCACGAAATCGGCAGGATCGCGCTTGTAGGGCGCTACCTCGACGCGCGCGCCGGCGATCATCTCGTCGAGCGTGCGGCCAGAGAGCTTGCCGTAATCGGGGTCCGAAGCCACCCCGAACAGCACATGGCCTTCGGCCGGATAGGCATGCCCGCCGGCGACGAGCCGCTCGATCATGGCGATCATCGCCGCGATATGCTGCGTCGCGCGCGGCTCGACGTCGGGCGGCAAGGCGCCGAGTGCCGCCATGTCGCGGTGGAAGGCTTCGGTCGTACGCCGGGTCAGCGCTTCGATGGGCTCGCCGCGCTCGCGCGCCGCGTCGATGATCTTGTCGTCGACGTCGGTGATATTGCGGACATATTTGACGCCGCGATAGCGCCGCCGCAGCAGGCGGTAAAGCAGGTCGAACACCACCACCGGCCGCGCATTGCCGATATGGGCGAGGTCGTAGACGGTGGGTCCGCAGACATAGAGACCGACGCGCTCGGGCGAGAGGGGCGTGAACTTCTCCTTGCGGCGGCCCAGCGTATTGTAGAGGACGAGCGGCACGACGCCCTATTTGAGGAACTGGAAGGACTTGTGAAAGCGCTTCGCCTGCGGGCTCGAATCGTGGTCCTTGGGACCGCCGGAGATGACCTCGTAAAGCCGGTCGCCGACAAGATACATGCTGATGCGCTGCGTGAAGCCGTTGCTGTCGACGATGACCACCTCCCGCCCCGGGCGGCCGGCATTGATGATGGGCCGGTCGATCTTGACGGTCATGGCCGTGCCCTTCACCAGATTGTCGCGCTCCTGGTCCAGCACCTTGTCCGCGGCCTTGCCGGCGAAGCTGTTGTGCGGATAGTCGGTGTAACCCACGAGGTAGGCGGTGTCGCCGTGATCGACGAGGAAATCGTGCGATTTGGCGCCGCGCGGGTCGGGCGGATCGTTGGTGATCCGGGGCAGGCCCGGGAAGAGCACGATGAAGCCGCCCTCGGTCGAGCGGAATTCCTGCCACTCGTCGGCGGCGCGCAGCGGCAGGGCGAGCAACGGCAATAGCAGAGCGGCGATGATAGCGGCTTTCATTCGATGCGGCCTCCTGGGCGGCCTCCGGCAGCGATGCCCTATATGCCGCACTCTATAGCATGTCTCAACCCGTCTCGCCGCCGAGCCGCCGCAAGGCCTCGACGCGGCCGATAAGCGGCAGCAAGCGGGCGAGCTCCGGGCCGCGCTCCTCCCCTGTGAGCGCAAGCCGCAAGGGATGGAACAGCGCACGGCCCTTGCGTCCGGTCGCCTGCTTGAGGCGCTCCGTCCAGAGAGCCCAGGTTCTTTCGTCCCAAGGCTCGGGCGGCAGCAATGCCGCCGCCTCGCGAACATAGTCCTTCTCCTCGATGCGAGGCGCGACCGGGCCGCGCACGACCCTCCACCAGCGCGCGGCGTCCTCGAGCCGGTTTAGATTGGGCCGCACCGCCTCCCAGAATGCGCGGTCGGCGCCCTCGAGGCCGAGCGCCTTGAGACGGTCGGCGACGGCATCGTACTCCGTCATATGCAGAAGCCGGGCATTCAGCCGCTCGAGCTCCTCGGGATCGAATTTCGGCGTGGCGCGGCCGAAATGTGCGAGGTCGAACTCGGCGATAAGCTCGGCCAGGCTCCGGCGCGGCTCGATCGCATCGGAGGTGCCGAGTTTGGCCAGGAGGCTGTTGAGCGCCATCGGCTCGATGCCGCGCGCGCGCAGATCGGCGATCGCGAGGCTGCCGAGCCGCTTGGAGAGGCCGGCGCCGCCCGCGTCCGTCAGCAGCGGCAGATGGGCGAAGCGTAGCGCGCGCGCATCGCCCCCGAGCGCCGCGAAGAGCTCAATCTGCGGCGCGGTATTGGCGACGTGATCCTCGCCGCGGATGACATGGCTGATGCCGAGATCGATGTCGTCGACCACCGAGGTCAAGAGATAGAGCGGCCGCCGGTCGGCGCGGACGAGCACCGGGTCGGAGAGATGGCCCGGCTCGAAATGCACGCGGCCGCGCACCTGGTCGTCCCACTCCACCGCCTCGTCGAGCAAGCGGAAGCGCCAATGCGGGCGGCGGCCCTGCGCCTCGAGCCGCGCGCGCTCCTCCGGCGTGAGGCGCAAGGCGGCGCGGTCATAGACGGGCGGCAGGCCGCGTCCGAGCCGCGTCTTGCGTTGCAGCTCCAGCTCCTCCGGCGTCTCGTAGCAGGGATAGAGCCGACCGGCAGCCACCAGCCGCTCGATCCCGGCGCGATATAGACCCATCCGCTCCGACTGGCGCGCGAAGCGGTCCCAGACGAGCCCGAGCCAACGCAAATCCTCCTCGATCGCCGCGGCATGTTCGGCGGTCGAGCGCTCCTCGTCCGTGTCGTCGAGGCGGAGCAGAAAGCTGCCGGCATGGCGGCGGGCGAAGAGCCAGTTGACCAGCGCCACGCGGACATTGCCGACATGCAGCCGGCCGGTCGGGCTCGGCGCAAAACGGACGGCGACGGTCATGGACCGGAGATCAACCGAGGAATCGATTGGTGATCGGATAGCGCCGGTCGCGGCCGAAGGCGCGGCGGGTGAGCTTGACGCCCGGCGCCGCCTGGCGGCGCTTATATTCCGCCTTGTCGAGCATGGCCCAGACCCGCATCACGGTGGCGCGCTCGAAGCCCTTGGCGACGATCTCCCGCGCCCGCATCTCCTTCTCGATCAGGCATTCGAGAATGCCGTCGAGAATCTCATAGGGCGGCAGGCTGTCCTGATCGGTCTGGTTGGGCCTGAGCTCCGCCGTCGGCGCCTTGGTGATGATGCGCTCGGGGATGACGCGGCCGGGCGGGCCGAGCGCCCCTTCCGGATGAAACTGGTTGCGCCAGCGCGCGAGCGCGTAGACCGTCGTCTTGTAGACGTCCTTGAGCGCGTTGTAGCCGCCGCACATGTCGCCATAGAGCGTGGCATAGCCGACCGACATCTCGGATTTGTTGCCCGTCGAGAGAACCATGTAGCCGGTCGCGTTGGAGAGGGCCATGAGGGTCATGCCCCGCGCGCGCGGCTGGATGTTCTCGGCCGTGACGTCGCGCGGAGGGCCGCCCAGCTCGGGCTCCAGCATCTTGTCGAAGGCCGCCATCGCCGGCGCGATGGAAACGGTGTCGAGCCTTATGCCGAGAAGCCGCGCGCATTCCGCCGCGTCCTCCTCGCTCGCGCTCGCCGTGTAGCGCGACGGCATGCTGAGGCAGCGCACGCGTTCGGGCCCCAGCGCGTCCGCCGCCACCACGGCCGTCAAAGCCGAATCGATGCCGCCCGAAAGCCCGATCAGCACGCCCGGAAAGCCGTTCTTGCCGACATAATCGCGCACGCCGAGCAGCATCGCCTGGTAGACGGATTCGAGGCCGTTCCTCACCGGCGCGATCTCGCCCTCGGCGCAACGCCAGCCTTCCGCCTCGCGTTGCCAGCGCGTCGCCAGCACGGCCTCGCGCCAGGCCGGCGCCTGCGCCGCGAGCTTGTGGTCGGCATTGACGACGAAGGACGCGCCGTCGAACACCAGCTCGTCCTGGCCGCCCACCTGGTTCACATAGACGAGCGGCAGCTTGGTTTCCGCAATGCGCTGCAGCGCATAATTGAGGCGCTCGTCCTGCTTGTCGCTTTCGAAGGGCGAGCCGTTGATGACGATCAGCAGCTCGGCGCCCGATTCGGCGAGAGTTCTCGCTCACGTCGGCGAACCACATATCCTCGCAGACTTGGAGGCCGAGCCGCACGCCCTTGTAGGCGATCGGGCCGGGCGCCGGCCCGGGTGCGAAGACCCGTTTCTCGTCGAACACGCCGTAGTTCGGCAGCTCATGCTTGAAGCGGATGGAGGGAATGCCGCCTTCCGCGAGGAGCAAGGCGCCGTTGTGGAGCTTGCCCTGCCCGCGCCAGGGCGCGCCCAGGATGATGGCGGGTCCGCCGTCGGCCGTCTCCTCGGCCAGCGCCCGTACGGCGCCTTCGACGGCATCGAGGAAGGCCGGCTTCAGCACCAGATCCTCGGGCGGGTAGCCGGAGACCACGAGTTCCGATGCCACAAGGATATCCGCCCCGAGCCGCGCCGCCTCCGCGCGCGCCGCGCGCAGCTTGGTCACGTTGCCCGCGATGTCGCCGACGATGGGGTTGAGCTGCGCCAGCGCGATGGTGAGCTGATCGGTCATGGCCCCGGCGCTCCGAGCGGCGCGCCCGATGAGGAAACGAAGCTGTTGCGCTGCGAAAGGAAGCTAGGTCGCGCCTCCCGGAGTGTCAACCGCGGGCTTATTTCTACTTCTGCCGCAGCAGCCATTCGCGCCCGACCTTGACCCGCGCGGTGCCGTCATAGGCGACGATATCGGCTGTGGCGTAGGTCTCGCTCCAGCTCTCCGGCAGGAAGGAGCCCGTACCGATCAGATCGACCGGCGCGCGGGCGGCGGCGAAAACCTTGCATTTGGCCGGCCCGAAGCCCGAGGAGGCGACGATCTTGACTTTGTCGAAGCCGGCCTTGTCGAGCTGCTCGCGCAGATGCCAGACGGCGGCGGCCGAGACGCCCGTGCCGGTGAGGTAGCGCAGCTCGGCATCGGTGCGGTAGCCGCGGATCGCGTCGGGCGCATTGCGCTCGATCACGGCATAGGAGCCCGCCGGGTCGAGATGCTCGACGAAGCGCCCGCCGGCCGTGTCGAGCCGGAGCGAGAGCCGTCCCTCCGCCGCGAGCTTGCCGAAGGCGCGGCACACCTCCAGCGAATCGCTGATCTCGCGGCCGAAATAATCCACCAGCACGGTGATGGGCACCCCGGGATGCGCCTCGTGGAACATTTCCGCGGCGCGGAGCGTCGAGCCGGCATAGCCGATCAGCGCGTGGGGCATGGTGCCGTAGCCCTGCGGCTGGTCGAAGAAATGCGCCGTGGCGTCGGTCGCGTTGCCGACGAAGCCGGTGGCGCCCACCTTGCGCCTGGCGCGCGCCGAGCCCACGGCGGCCGCATAGGCCATCATCTCGGCCATGTCCGCGCCGGCACAATGGCGCGCATCCATGGCGAGAAAGGCGACGCGCGGCAGATCGGCGCACATGGTGAAGGCGTTGTAGGCCGCAACGCAGGCCGAGCCGATCTTCTGCAGATAGATCGTCTCGAGATCGACGAGATGATAGAGCGAGCCCGAGAGATAGAGCAGCGGCTCGCCCGCGCCTACCCATTTTCCCTCGGCATGCATGAGCTCGATGTCGAAGCGCGTCTGGCGACGCTCGGCCACCGCCTCAAGCCATTCGACGGCGAGCCGCGGCGCGCTCACCACCGGCCGGCGCAGGAATATTGCATAGGTGACGCGCGTGTCGCCGAAGCGGCCGACCACGTCCTTCGTCTTGTTGAAGTAGGTGTCGGTGAGACGCGGGATGTCTTCGACTGCGGGACGCATGACGGCACCGCCCGGAAGGTTGGCTCGGGAGGGCGGAGCCTAGCGCGGCGGGTGAGGATTTGACAGAGGCGGCGCTCGGGAAGCGCCTCTCCCGTCCCTACGCGCGGAAAAAGCGAGCGGGGTTGGCCGCGGCAGTCCTAGCCGACCCGTGCTTGCAGCGTCCTTTCGCGCGATCAGACAGGCGGCGGCGGACCCCTGCGGACAAGTCCGAAGATCAGCGAGACGATGAAGAGGATGAGGAAAATGGTGAACAGAAGCTTCGCGATTCCGGCAGTGGCCGCCGCGATGCCGGTGAACCCGAACAAGGCGGCGATGATCGCGATGATGAAGAATGTTGCGGCCCAACCTAGCATTTTTTTCTCCCGACCATGAGGTCCCCGCGGCTTGGCGGGTCTCCGCACCCGCGGAAATTCGGTTGCGCGGAAAGCTTATTGGTTCTTGGACTGCACGTCGTTGAGCGCTCGCTTCATGCGCGCCGTGGCGTCCTCGAAGGAAGCGCGCGCCTTGTCCCAATTGTCCGCGCTGGCCTGCTTGAGCTTCGCCCACTCCGCCTTCGTCTCGGCCCAGGCGCGATCGAGCTTGCGGCGCGCGTCCGCGCTATATTCCTGGCTCTTGGCCTTCGCCTCGGCGGTGAGCGCGTCCATCCTACGGCGCCATTCGTCCAGCTGGACCTGCGCGCGCGTCTCGTAGTCCTGCTTTTTCGCAGCCCAATCGTCGTTTGCGGCGAGCAGGAAGCCGGCGGCGTTGGTTGGAGCGGTCCGCGGCGCGGCGTAGGCCGCCGCCGAGCCCAGCAGCAGAACCGACCCCATCAGAAATGGCGCGATATATGTCCGCATTTCTCGTCTCCTTATTGAGCGCCCCGCCAAGGACCCGAAGATCCAACATTTCGAACCCTTGCTTCGTCAATATTTAGGAAACCGGCCGCAATAGTCAGCCCACCCCACAGAAAGATCACAATGCCGCCAGGCAGAATCCGTGCGCGGCGCCAATAAGGACGAGGGATGTCGAGTCGCGCGTTGCGCGGCGATCAGGAGCCGGCGACGGCGGCGATCTGCTGACTAGCGCCTTGACGCAGCTCCTTGAGGCGCGCGGCGATCAGGAAGGCGAGCTCGAGCGCCTGGGTGGCGTTCAGCCGCGGGTCGCAATGGGTGTGGTAGCGGTCGGCGAGCTGTCCCTCGGAGATCGCCTGGGCGCCGCCGATGCATTCGGTCACTTCCTGGCCGGTCATTTCGAAATGCACGCCGCCGCCGTAGGAGCGCTCGGCCTGATGCACGTCGAAGAAGCGGCGCACCTCGAGCAGGATGCGGTCGAAGGCGCGCGTCTTGTAGCCGGTCGAGGATTTGATCGTGTTGCCGTGCATCGGGTCGCAGGACCACAGCACGTTGCGGCCCTCGCGCGCGACGGCGCGGATGAGCGGGGGCAACTTGCTCTCGACTTGGTCCGCGCCCATGCGCGCGATGAGGGTGAGCCTTCCCGCCTCGTTCGCCGGGTTCAGGATGTCGATGAGACGGACGAGCTCGTCGGTCGGCAGGCCGGGCCCGCATTTGAGCCCGATCGGATTCTTGATGCCGCGCAGGAACTCGACATGGGCGCCGTCGGGCTGGCGCGTGCGATCTCCCACCCAGAGCATATGGGCCGAGCAGCCGTACCAGTCGCCGGTCAGGCTGTCCTGGCGCGTGAGCGCGCGCTCATAGGGCAGCAGCAACGCCTCGTGCGAGGTATAGAAGGCGACTTCGCGCACCGCGGGCGAGGTCTCGGAATTGAGGCCGCAGGCCTCCATGAAGGCAAGCGTCTCGGCGATGCGGTCGGCCAGCTCTTGATAACGCGCGCCGGCGCTCGAGCGCGCGACGAAATCCTGGTTCCAGCGATGCACCTTGTGCAGATCGGCGAAGCCGCCCAAGGCAAAGGCGCGCAAAAGATTGAGCGTCGCGGCCGACTGGTTGTAGGCCTGGATCATCCGCTCGGGGTCGGGCGCGCGCGCCGCGCCGTCGAACTCGATGCGATTGATGATGTCGCCGCGATAGGCCGGCAGCTCGACCTCGCCCTTGCGCTCCGTCGGCTGCGAGCGCGGCTTGGCGAACTGGCCGGCCATGCGGCCGACCTTCACCACGGGAAGCGCGGCGCCGTAGGTCAGCACCACCGCCATCTGCAGGAAGACCTTGAAGCTGTCGCGAATATTGTTGGCGGTGAACTCGGCGAAGCTCTCGGCGCAATCGCCGCCCTGGAGCAGAAACGCCCTGCCGTCGGCCGCGCGCGCGAGCTCGCTTTTCAGATTGCGCGCCTCGCCCGCGAAGACCAGCGGCGGAAAGCGCGCAAGCTGCGCCTCGGCGCGCGCAAGTGCAGCCGCATCGGGATAAACCGGCGCCTGGCGGGCCTGCTTCCCGCGCCAACTATCGGGCGTCCAATTCTGCGCCATTCTCGCTTCCCAGGGCGTTGAGGTTGAGAGGCAAGCTATAGTCCCGTTCGGCCGCTTTTTCCAGTGGGAATCAGGGTCGTTAAGAATGCCGGGGCACGCGCTTGCGTGCGCAGGCGCTATCGCCGCTAAGCGGGCTTGCCTATATCATCGGCCGATGCTTGCGCGGCCAAGAATCATAAGGGAGAGCGCCGTCATGATCACCGTTCATCACCTGAACAATTCCCGTTCGCAGCGCGTCTTGTGGCTGCTCGAGGAACTGGGTTTGCCCTACGAGGTGAAGCGCTACGAGCGCGATCCCCGCACCATGCGCGCTCCGGCCAGCCTGCGCGCGGTGCATCCGCTCGGCAAATCGCCCGTGATCACCGAGGATGGGCAGACGATCGCCGAATCGGGCGCCATCGTCGAATATCTGGTCGAGCGTCATGGGCAAGGCCGCCTCGCGCCGGCGCCCGGCACGCCAGAGCGTCTGCGCTATATCTATTGGCTGCACTACGCCGAAGGCTCGGCCATGCCGCTCTTGCTCCTGGCGCTCGTCGCGGCGCGCATTCCGCAAGGCCCGATGCCGTTCTTCGCCCGCCCGATCGCGCGGCGCATCGCCGACAGACTGCGGAGCAGCTTCGTCGAACCGCAGCTCAAGCTTCATCTCGATTTCCTGGAAGGCGAGCTCGCCAAGAGCAGCTGGTTTGCCGGCGAGGATTTCACCGCCGCCGACATCCAGATGAGCTTCCCTCTCGAAGCCGCGGCGGCACGCGGCGGGCTCGACGCGAGCCGGCCCAGGCTCATGGCCTATCTCGACCGCATCCATGTCCGCCCCGCCTATCGGCGCGCGCTCGAGCGCGGCGGCAAATACGAGCTGCTGAGATAGCTGAGATAGAGCACGGGCAATCCGCTGCCCTTGCCGGTAAATCCGATCCACCTGTCGTCATCGCGAGCCGAAGGCGAATGCCGATTGTCGGCGGCATGTATCTAATTGGCCGACTCCGCCTTTTCGCAATGACGAAGGATTTATTGCGACGGCAGCGTTGCACTACTCCGCCGCCTGGCGATCGGGCTCGGGCAACGGTGTACGCATGGTGACGAACTCCTCGGCCGCGGTCGGGTGGATGGCGATAGTGCGGTCGAAATCGCGTTTCGTGGCGCCGGCCTTGAGCGCGACGGCCAGCCCCTGGATGATCTCGCCCGCCTCCTCGCCCGCCATATGGACGCCGACCACGCGGTCGCTGTCCTTGGCCACCACCAGCTTCATCATGGTCTGCTCGTCGCGCCCGGAGAGCGTATGCTTCAAGGGACGGAAGCTCGTGCGGTAGACCGTGACCGCGCCATAGCGGCGGCGCGCCGCCTCCTCGGTGAGGCCTACCGTGGCGATGGTGGGATCGCTGAACACGGCCGAAGGCACGTCCATATGGTCGGGCCGGGTCGGGTTGTCGTTGAAGAGGGTCTCGGCCACGGCCTGGCCCTCGGCGATCGCCACCGGCGTGAGATTGAGACGGTCCGTCACGTCGCCCACGGCGTAGATGTTGGGCTGGTTGGTGCGCGAATAATCATCGACGACGATGGCGCCCTTCACGTCCGTCGTCACGCCCGCCGCCTCGAGGCCGAGGTTCCGGCTGTTGGGCGCGCGGCCGGTGGCGAAAAGCACCTGATCGACATCGAGCCGATCGCCATCCTCGAGCGTCACGCGGATGGCGTCCTCATGACGATCGAGCCGCGCGACCTCGGCGTTGAAACGCAGCTCGACGCCCTTCTTGCGCATCTCGCGCGCCAGCATCTCGCGCAAATCCTTGTCGAAGCCGCGCAGGAAGAGCGGCCCGCGATAAATCTGCACGACGCGGCTGCCGAGGCCGTGGAAGATGCCGGCGAACTCGCAGCCGATATAGCCGCCGCCCAGAATTGCCACGCGTTCGGGCAGGCGCTCGAGGAAGAAGGCCTCGTTCGAGCTGATGGCGAGCTCGCGTCCGGGAATCTCGGGCATGACGGGCCAACCGCCCGTCGCAACGAGAATATTGGCGGCCGTGACCACCTTGCCGGCCACCTCGATCTCATGCGCGCCGAGCAGCGCCGCGCGCGCATCGATGATCTCGACCCCGCGTTCCTCCAGCAGCCGGCGATAGATGCCGTTGAGCCGGGCAATCTCGCGGTTCTTGTTGACGATCAGCGTGGGCCAGTCGAAGCGGCGCTCGCCGACCGTCCAGCCGAACCCCGCCGAGTCCTCGAACTCGCCCGCATAGCGGCTCGCATAGACGAGCAGCTTCTTGGGGATGCAGCCGACATTGACGCAGGTGCCGCCGAGATAGCGCTCCTCGGCCAGCGCCACGCGCGCGCCGTAGGACGCGGATACGCGCGCAGCCCGCACGCCGGCCGAGCCGCCGCCGACGACGAAGAGGTCGAAATCATATTGCGCCATATTTGCCCTTGCCGAGTGGTTGTGCGTCGGCATTCCTTCGCCTGGCCGGCTTAGACCGGCAGGCCAGGACCTGATACCACATCTAATATCAATATCGCTTGTAGGGTAGAAACTTGCCCGCCATCACGATCTCCACCCGGTCGCCCTTCGGATCGGGCTTGCGCCGGATCGTCATGTCGAAGTCAATGGCGCTCATGATGCCGTCGCCGAATTCCTCCTCGATCACCGCCTTCCAGGTCGTGCCATAGACCTGGACGAGCTCGTAAAAGCGGTAGATCAGCGGGTCGGTCGGCACGGCGGTCGGCAACGAGCCGCGATAAGGAACCTCGGTCAAGAGCGCCGCCTCGCTGGCGCCGAGGCCGAGGAGCTTGGCGGCCTTCTTCGCCTGGCCTTTTTCCAGCTTCATCTGGCCGAGCAGCGCCGCCGTGATGAATATCGGCGAGTTTCCGCCGATCTTCTTGGCGATTTGGTGCCAGCTCAAACCCTTCTTGCGCTTGGCGTCGAGGATCTTTCGGCTCACATCGTCCCGGGTCATGGCTATCGCTCCCTTCTGCGGAAGGCGAGCATAGCAACGCGCTAGCGCGTTGCCTATCGGGGCTGCGTCGCCGAACCGGCCGTCGCGTCGAGCCGACGGAGCGCAACAAGCCATCGCGCCGCGGCGCTACTCCACCGTGACGCTCTTGGCGAGGTTGCGCGGCTGGTCGACGTCGGTGCCCTTGAGCACCGCCGTGTGATAGGCGAGGAGCTGCACCGGGAATGGCGTAGAGGATAGGCGCCACGAAGGGATCGACCTCCGGAAGCTCGATCGTCGCCACCGCCTTGCCGCCGAGCTTGTCGATGCCCTTGCGGTCGGACAGCAGGATCACGCGCCCACCGCGCGCCACCGCCTCCTGCATGTTGCTCGCCGTCTTCTCGAAGAGCGGGCCCGAGGGCGCGATGACGATTACCGGCACGTCGTCGGCGATGAGGGCGATCGGCCCATGCTTCATCTCGCCCGCCGCGTAGCCCTCGGCATGGATGTAGGAAATCTCCTTGAGCTTCAGCGCCCCTTCGAGCGCGATGGGATAGCCCGTGCCGCGCCCGAGATAGAGCACGTCGCGGGTCTCCGCGAGGAGACTGGCGAGGCGCGGCGATCCGCGCGTCGTGGTTGAGCAGCTCGGCGGCATGGGCGGGCAACTCCATCAGCGCATGCACCAGCCGCGCCTCGGTCGCCTCGTCGATCCTGCCGCGCGCGCGCGCGGCCGCGATGGCGAGGCAAGCCATCACGGCGAGTTGCGTCGTAAAGGCCTTGGTCGAGGCGACGCCGATCTCGGGGCCCGCGTGGGTCGGCAGCACTCCATCCGAAGCGCGCGCGATCGAGCTTTCCTCGACATTGACGACGGAGAGGATGGTCTGCCCCTCGGCGCGCGCATAGTCCAGCGCAGCCATCGTGTCGAGCGTCTCGCCGGACTGCGAGATGAAGAGAGCGACGCCGCCCTCGGGCAGCGGCGCCTCGCGATAGCGAAACTCGGAGGCGATATCGGCCTCGACCGGCAGCCTTGCTAGCCCCTCGAGCCAATATTTACCGACAAGGCCGGCATAGAAGGCCGTGCCGCAAGCGCTGATCGTGAGCCGGCTCACCTTCGCCCAATCGACCGGCAGTTCCGGTAGCGCCACGCGGCGCGTCGTCGGGTTGATCATGCTGCGCAGCGTGTCGCCCAGCGCCTCCGGCTGGTCATGGATCTCCTTCAGCATGAAATGCCGGAAATTGCCCTTGCCCATGAGAACGCCCGAGAGCTTCGTCCGCTTGATCTCGCGCTTGACGCGCTTGCCCTGCGCGTCATGGATCCGCGCGTCTTCGAGCGTGAGCTCGACCCAGTCGCCCTCGGCAAGATAGCTGATGCGATCGGTGAGGAGCGCGAGCGCCATCGCGTCCGATCCGAGATACATCTCGCCCTCGCCATAGCCGACCGCGAGCGGGCAACCGCGGCGCGCGCCCATCAGCAAGCCATGATGGCCGGCGAACATGATGGCGAGCGCGAAGGCGCCATGGAGGCGCGGCATCGCCTTTTGCATGGCCTCGCGCGGAGCGAGCCCGTCCTGCAGATAGGCGGTCAGGAGATGCGCCACCACCTCCGTGTCGGTCTCGGTCGCGAAGTTGCAGCCGCGCGCGACGAGCTCGTCGCGCAGCTCCTGGAAATTCTCGATGATGCCGTTATGCACGACGGCGACGCGCTCGGTCGCATGGGGATGGGCATTGCGCTCGTTGGGCGCGCCATGCGTGGCCCAACGCGTATGCCCGATGCCCGTGGTGCCGGCGAGCGGCCGCTCGGCGACTAACGCCTCGAGCTTGACGATCTTGCCCTCGGCGCGGCGCCGGTCGATGCCGCCATTCACGAGGGTGGCGATGCCGGCGGAATCATAGCCGCGATATTCGAGCCGCTTCAGCCCCTCGAGGAGGAGCGGCGACACTTCGCGCAAGCCCACGATGCCAATGATACCGCACATTCTCCGCTATCCCTTCCTCGCCTTCGTGCCGGCCACCCGCGTCCTGGCCGCGGCAGGCTTCGTTGCCGTCGCAGCGCGCGGCGATATCGCTTTCCCCTTGCCGCCCTTGGCGGCGTCCCTCTTGCGCGCCTTCTCTTCGCGTTTTTGCGCGCGGAAGGCCGTCGCCCAGTCGGGGATCTCGCCTTGGCGAGCGCGCTCCAGCGCCAGCGCGTTCGCGGGAACCTCGCGCGTGATCACGCTGCCTGCGCCGACATAGGCCCCCTCGCCCACCTTGACCGGCGCGACCAGCGCGGTGTTCGAGCCGATGAAGGCGCCCGCGCCGATCTCGGTACGATGTTTGTCGAAGCCGTCGTAGTTGCAGGTAATGGTGCCGGCGCCGACATTGGCGCCGCGGCCGACATGCGCATCGCCGAGATAGGTCAGGTGATTGGCCTTGGCGCCCTCCTCGAGCGTCGTGTTCTTGACCTCGACGAAATTGCCGATATGCACATTCGGCCCGATATGCGCGCCGGGGCGCAGCCGCGCGAACGGACCGACGATGGCGCCGGGCCCGATATGGGCGCCCTCGATATGGCAAAATCCGCGAATCTGCGCGCCGTCGGCGACCACGACGCCGGGCCCGAAAATCACATTCGGGCCGAGGGTCACGTCGCGCCCGATCATGGTGTCGTGGCAAAGCCACACTGTCTCGGGTGACGGTGAGAGTGGCGCCCTCGGCCATGGCGCGGGCGCGGAGGGTTCGTTGCACCGCGGCCTCGGCCAGCGCCAGATCGGCGCGCGAATTCACGCCGAGCAGTTCCTCGGCCGGCGCCTCGACATAGGCGCAAGCGGCGCCATCGCTCCTGGCAAGCGCCACGATGTCGGTCAGATAATATTCGCCCTTGGCATTGTCGGTGCGCAGGCGCTCCAGCAGGGGCAGCAGTCTGCCGCCGTCGATGGCCATCACCCCCGAATTGCATAACGGGATCGCGCGCTCGGCCGCGGAGGCATCGGCCGCCTCGACGATCGCCTCGAGCGCGCCGTCCGCGCTCGTGACGAGTCTGCCATAATGGGCGGCCTCGGTCGGGCGAAAGCCCAGCACCACGACCGCCGGGCGAGCGGCGGAGCGCAGCCGCTCGAGCATGCGTCCGAGCGTGCCGGCCGAAACCAGCGGCGTGTCGCCGTAAAGCACGAGCACGGCGCCGGTAAAGCCCGCGAGCATCTGCCGCGCCATCAATAGGGCATGACCGGTGCCGCGCTGTTCCCGCTGCAGGATCGTCGGCCATGGCTCGACCGCTGCGGCGACATCCTCCATCTGCGGCCCGACCACGACCATGGTGCGCGCGGGCGCGAGGCGCTCGACCGTCGCCAGAAGATGGGCGATCATCGGCCGTCCCGCGAGCGGGTGCAGCACCTTGGGCTTGGCGGATTTCATCCGCGTGCCTTTGCCGGCAGCGAGAATCACTGCGGCCAGATTGCTCTTCGTCATCGCATCACGCATGGGTTAGGCGCGGCGCCTACCGGACAAGGCGATCGGACGATCATCGTCGGGCGCCGGGCGACCTTGCCATAGTCGATAGGGCGCATCCAACTCAAGATTTATTAAAGATTGTAAAGCGATAGCCGCAAGCCCGACGGTTTGCCGAACGACGACCGCAACCGCGCGAAGCTTCGCAAGGCGCCCCACCGGCATTTCTTGACAGAATCATACCGGGACCCTATACCAAGTTTCCGCTGCGGCGCGGGCGCGTAGCTCAGCGGGAGAGCACTGTCTTCACACGGCAGGGGTCCGTGGTTCGATCCCACGCGCGCCCACCATAAGCCGATAAAGACGGCCAGTCGTCAAACAACAAAATTTTGGGTGCCGCCAAGGTCGCCCAGTAGGTCGCGCCCTCGGGCCGTTTGGCCGGCGCGCCAGCTTGAGGTTTGTTTGACGGATGCTTCGGCGGGCTGATAGACTACAATGAATTCAGGGATTGTTTACCCGGGGGGCTTGCGTGCGTTTTTTGCCGCATAGGACGCGGAGCTTGTCGCTTCGCAATGCGCGCAGGCTGGCGCGGCGGGGAAAGGGCCCGCTGGCGCGTCGGAAATCGAATTGGCTGCTGAGAAACGTCGTCGGTTCGGCCGTCATTTCGACCCTCGTTCTGGGTCAGTTGATCGCGAATACGGGCTTTGGCGTTCCCGCCGCCTACGCGCTTCCAGGCAAGGGCAATGTGACGGCCGGCAGCGCCACGATCACCTCCTCCTCGACGCGCACCAACATCATTCAATCGTCGTCCAGCGCCATAATCCAATGGCAGGGCTTCAACATCAAAATCGGCCAGACGGTCGATTTCATCGACCTGTTAGGCCCTTCCTCGATCACGCTCAATCGCATCCTCGGCTACGGCCCCTCGCGCATCGACGGCAATCTGATCTCGAACGGCCAGCTTTTCTTCATCAACCCCTACGGCATGATCATCGGCCGCAGCGGCGTGATCAATGTCGGCAGCCTGCTTTTCACGACATCCAACATATCGGACTCGGATTTCCTGGCCGGCAACTTCGATTTCAACCAGAGCCCGGGCTCGGGCGTCATCATCAACCGCGGCGAGATCACCGCCGCCTCGGGCGGTTACGTCGTGCTCTCCGCGCCCTCGGTGCAGAACCAGGGCCTGATCCAGGTCGATCTCGGCACCGTCGTCATGGGCGGCGCCAAGACCTTCGCTATCGACCTCAATGGCGACGGGCTTCTCACCTACCAGATCACGGGGCCGGTCGACGCGGTGCCCGTCGGGCCGGATGGCAAGCCGGTCACCAACCTCGTCGACAATTCCGGCACGATCGCGACGCAGGGCGGCCGCGTGCTGATGACCGCGCAGACGATCAAGAACATCGTCGGCTCGGTCATCAACATGGATGGCATGATCCAGGCGACCAGCGCCTCGATAAAGAATGGCGAGGTGGTCCTCGACGGCGGATCGCAAGGCAACGTGACGGTCTCCGGCACCATCGACGCCTCGGGCAAGCAGGCGGGGCAGACCGGCGGCTCGATCTCGGTGACGGGACAAAATGTCGAAATCCAAAACGGCGCGACGCTGGACGCGTCGGGCGATGCCGGCGGCGGGCAGGTGCTGGTGGGCGGCGGGTTGCATGGTGGCGGCACGCTCGCCCATGCGACCGACACCACGGTCGCCTCCGGCGCCACGTTGCTCGCGAACGCGGAGACGACGGGCGACGGCGGCACCGTCGTGGTCTGGTCCGACGACAGCACCAACGCGGTCGGCACGCTGCAAGCCAAGGGCGGCTCCGTCAGCGGCAATGGCGGGACGATCGAGACGTCGGGGCATACGCTCGATTTCACCGGCGCGCGCGTCGATACCTCGGCGGCCAATGGCCAGACCGGAACTTGGATTCTCGACCCCTACAACTTGACCATCGATTCAGGCGCCGCGAGCACGATCGAGAGCGACCTCAACTCCACCAGTGTTTTGATCCAGACCACCGCTTCGGGCACGTCAACCCCGGGCATCCAGAGCAGCGGCGCAGGCGACATCACGATCGCTGCGCCGCTGACCTGGTCGGCGAACACACTGACGCTCGATGCTTACAACAATATCAACATCAACGCATCGGTCTCGGCGACGGGAACCGCAGCGCTGACGCTGGTCGACGGCGACACCGGCAGCAATGGCCTCCATGACAACTTGGCCGCCACTCTCAATTTCTCCAACGGCGGCAACATCACATTCGCCAACACCAGCGAAGCGCTCAGCATCAATGGCAACCCCTACACGCTGGTAAATAACATCGCCACGCTTGCCGCCGACATCGCCATAACGCCGTCGGGTTACTACGCGCTTGCCAACAGCTATAACGCGTCCGGCGACAGCACTTACAGCACCTCGCCGATTACCACTCTCTTTACTGGCACCTTCGAAGGCCTCGGCAACACGATCAGCGGCCTCAAGATCACCTCCTCGGACCAATTCGTTGGGCTGTTCGGCTCTACGGACACCGGCTCGGTTATAAGCGACATCAATCTGACCAATGTCGCCATCAATTATAGTTATGTCGACAACACGCTCACCAACGCAGGAGATGCCGGCGCGCTGGTCGGGCACAATCTCGGCACCGTCTCGGGTTCCTCTTCGAGCGGCACGATCACGGCCGACAGCGTGTTTGCCGGAGTCGGCGGGCTCGTCGGGGCCAATGGCGGGACCGTTTCGCAATCCACCTCGAGCGTCGCCGTCGCGGAAAATAGCCAGCATGATTCGGTCGGCGGGCTGGTTGGCGGCAACGCCGGAACGGTCACGCAATCCAGCGCGAGCGGTACGGTCACTGATAGCCAGGAATACGCCAATGTCGGCGGCCTCGTCGGCTGGAACAAGCCGACGACAGGCTCGATTACGAATTCCTTCGCCACCGGCAACGTCAGCGACTCCGTCACCGTCACGGATTCCGATTCCGGCCCCGTCGTCGGGGGGTTGGTTGGTCTCAACGATTCCGGCGCCACGATCACGCAGTCCTGGGCCAGCGGCAATGTGACCTCCGGCGGCGGCGCGGACATAACGCACGGCGCCGCCGGCGGCGGGCTCGTGGGGCTGAATGTCGGCTCGATCACGCTCTCCTACGCCACGGGCGAGCTGTTCGATAATCTGGGGTTCGCCGCCCTCGGCGGATTGGTCGGGTGGAACACCGGCTCGATCACCAACGCCTATGCGACCGGCGCAGTGACCGATAACGGCGGTAATGGCGGCATTGGCGGGCTCATCGGAAGGAACGACGGCTCGATCACCGACGTCTATAGCGTCGGCCTGGTCAGTGCCAGCGGCAGCGGCAACCTTGTCGGCGGGCTGATCGGATGGAACACTAGCAGCGGCTCGGTCACCGACGGCTATTGGGACGAGGACACGGCCGGGCCGGCACGCTACCGGCATCGGCGCGAACGACAATACGCCCGGGACCTCAAACGTCATTGGGCTGACGGCAAACTCGGGACCCAGTCCGTTCCAGTTGGCGAGTTACACCGGCTTCGATCTCCCGACGACCTGGAATATCGTCGCCGGCAACTCCTTCCCCTATCTGCAATGGCAATTCACCAGCACCCCGCAGGTCATTTCCGGCACCGCCTACAGCGGTTACGGCGCCACCGTGCTTGCCGGCGCCGCGGTGGCGGCGCTCGCCAACGGCATGACTGTCGGCACGGCCTCGACGGGCTACACCGCTTTCTTCATCCCAAATACGTCATCCTGAATACTTTTGGGCGATGGGAAACCGCCGCCCGATGCCGAAGGCCTTCGTCGTTACTTTCAATCCCGGAGCGGCCTGCTGCCTCTTGTACTCGTTCCGGTCCACTTTGTTGACGATTTCTTGTACCAGCTCGATGCGCAATCCCCCGCTCTCGGCGATTTGCCGCGGCGTCCGCATCTGTTCGATGTTGCCCTTCCAGAATCCGGTCCAGGACTTCGTATTCCGGAAGCGAGTCGGTGTCTCGTTAATCTGGCCGCAGCTCGGCCGAAGGCGGCTTCATGGAACACTCTTTCGGGAATCACGTTTCCAAGCCTGCGGTTGGCGATGCGCGAGAGCGAATACACCATCGTCTTGGGCACGTCGCTGATCACCGCCAAGCCTCCGCACATATCGCCATACAGGGTGCAGTGCCCCACGGCCAGCTCGCTCTTGTTTCCCGTGGTCAGCACCAGAGCCCCGCTCTTGTTGGATAGCGCCATCAGTGTCACGCCCCGCAACCGCGATTGCAGATTCTCCTCTGTCACACCCTGATCTTTAGTAAGAACGGAGGCGCCGCCGAACAACGGTGCCAGCTCTTTCAGAAAGGCATCGTACACGCTGGTGATCTTCACCACCTCAAAACGGATTCCCAACCTTGCCGCCATTTCGCGCGCGTCGGTGAGACTGTGATCCGAGGAATATGGCCCCGGCATTGCCACCCCCGTGACATTGTCCTTGCCCACCGCCTCCACCGCGACCGCCGCGGTCAGCGACGAATGGATTCCTCCGCTTCAGCCCGATCAGCACCCGCGCGAAGCCGCATTTGCGAATATAATCGCGCGTCCCCGTCA